>CAVPTS010000021.1:0-185984 GCA_963708695.1 uncultured beta proteobacterium | reverse complement strand
GCCGAGTTCCTCGGCCACGGCGGCGGCGGTCGGGGCGTTGTCGCCGGTGAGCATCACGGCCTCGATCCCCAGGGCCGCCAGGTCGGCCAGGACCTTCGCGGCCTCGGGCCTCGGCCGGTCGGCCAGGCGAATCCAGCCCCAGTGCGCCAGCCTCCCCGGCCACCGCCACGGCCGTCCCCGAGGTCATTCTCCGGCCAACCAACCGGGCGTGGAACTCGGGCGGGCAGAGGCCGGATTCATCGAGAAATCGGTGACTGCCGACGTGGTAACGCGATGAAATCCGACGGTCGCCGTCGCCCCCAGGCCCGGGACGGCCCGGTAGTCGCCGGCCTCGGGGATCGCCAGCGAATGCTCCCGGGCGTGGCGGGCGATCCCGCGGCCCAGGACGTGGCCGCCGAGGTCGCCGAGCGCCGCGGCGATCTTCAGGAGATCATCCCCGGGCCGACCCTCCTCCGGGACGACCTCCACCACCGAGGGTTCGCCCCGGGTCAGCGTCCCGGTCTTGTCGAAGGCGAGCACGCGGAGCCGGCCGACCTCTTCGAGGAACTGCCCGCCCTTTCTCCACGTAATCTCCCGCCTCGCCGCCGCCGCCAGGGCCGCCCACGACCGCCACCGGGGTGGCGATCACCAGGCGCACGGGCAGGCGATCACCAGGACCACCAACCCCCGGAGGAACCACTCCCGCCAGCCCCCCGACGCCCCGAGCAGGGGGAACCCGAGCATCACCGCCATCGCCACAATCAGGACGGCCGGCGTGTACACGGCCGCGAATCGCTCGATCGTCCGTTCCACCGGGGCCCGGCCCTTCGCGCCGAGCCACCCCCTCGGCGATCAGCAATACGTAAAACTGGTCGAAGGAACAGGGACATAACCATATTGCTCGCCAGCGCATGTTCCGCGTTGGTGGGGTCGGTCACTATCACGCACCGATACCCCGCTTCCACATAAGCTGCTGCAGCCCACTCGGCATAACGCCAGCGATGCCCGGTGAAATTCGGTTCGACAATCAGCACGGTGTCGAGCGTGTCATTGGCCATGGTCATTGTTTTTTTGGAAAGCGTACAAAAAGGCGTGGTACGGGCGGTAAGCGCAGAACGTCGCGTACAGCGCGGTCGAAGCGGGCAGATTGATCAGGCGCGCAGACCGAAACACCAGTCGATAACGTGCAACACTAGCATTGCCGCGCGTTATGCAACCGCCAAAAGTCAGGGTATTCCTCTGGCGAAAAAAGACAGTGAGCCAGCACACACGAGGGCCGATATCAACTACGAGATGGCGCACGGCACAGGGCGCGGCACGTTACCTTTGCGGAAACCTTGGGCAAACATCGCTCATGCAAAGTCAAGTCTCGGCAGGCAATCAAGTTTGCCTTGCTCCAAATACAAAAAATCGACCCGACGCGAGGAATGTCTGTGAGAGCTGTTCGCGTTACCATTTTCAACCGCGAGCGTGCGTTTCGATCAGGACGCCGCCATCTGGGTCCTGCTGCAGCAAATCGTGGTGCGGGGCTTCGTCGCGGTCAAGTTCCTGGCGATCGGCCGGATTCTCGGACCCGCGGCAATCGGCAGCGTCAGCGTGGCGCTGCTCGCGGTGGCTATCGCGGAAGCGCTCAGCGATACGGGCCTCGCGCAAGCGGTCGTGCAGGGCCGCGAAACGCCGAACCGCTCGCAACTCGGCGCGGTGTGGACCACGCTGGCGTCGCGCGGGGCGCTGATCGCGTTGCTGATCGTCTGCGCCGCGCCGTTCATGGACCAGCAGTTTCATCTCGGCGGCTCGCTGCTGTTGCTGCAACTCGCCGCGCTGTTGCCGCTGATTCGCGGCGTGGCGTCGCCGGCGTATTACATCGTCACGCGCGAGCGCGGCTTCATGCGCATTGCGGGCGTGGAGATGTCGTCGGCGTTTCTCGATTGCGCGATCGGCCTGGCGTTCGCGCTTGGCGGCGCGGGCGCTTATTCGGTGTTGCTCGGCATGGTGGCGGGCGAGTCGCTTGAAGACGGCGCTGACGTGGACGACCATGTCGCCGCGTCCGCCGCTGCGGCTTTCGTGGAAGGGCATTGGCCATTACGTGAATTTCAGCCGCTGGATCTGGGCGGGCAGCGTGGTTAATCTGCTGCTGAATCAGTTCGATAAGGTGATCGTGGCGAAGCTGCTCGGGCCGGCGCAATTGGGCGCGTACCAGATGTCGTCGAAGCTCGCGCAAATGCTGCTGGCGGATGCGGCTATCGCGATGTCGCAGTACCTGTTTCCGACGTTTTCGGCGCATCATCGTAAAGATGCCGATTTCGCCGCGCGGCTGTTTCGCCGCTATCTCGGCCTGATCGCAGCCGGCCTCGTGGTGCTCGTCGTCATCCTGCGTTTCGCCGCCGAGCCGCTGTTCCAGATCGTGCTGGGAACCGCGTGGCTGCCCGCTGTGCCGCTCTTCAGGATCTTCGTGGTCAACATGGCGATAGGCGCGGTGATCGCGGTGCTGGTGTCGTATTTGCGTGCGGTGGGTCTGCCGAAAGTCGCGACGCACGCATCCATCATCCAGGCCGTGGTGCTGCTCGTCACGGTGCCGGTCGCGACGCACTTGTGGGGCGTGACCGGCATTGCCTGGGCGATGACCGTCGGCCTCGCGCGCGGCCGCCGGCTGGATGCTGTTCCGAATCGTCAGGGAGGCGTGATGCGCATCCTTCATCTTGTTCTTGCACCGCGTCTTTCGGGCGCGGAAGTGCTGGCCAAGGATCTTGCGATTCATCAGCAGAACAGTGGTGAAACCGTCGGCATGACATCGCTGCGGCCGCAACATGACGACTTCGCCACGCTGCGCGGCGAACTCGATGCCAACGGCGTGGAATGCATGTTCCCCAGCGGCTTGCACGGCACGCTCGGCAAGCTGTGGCATTTGTACCAGTCGGTCAATCACTACCGCCCCGATGTGGTGTTCGCCCACGCGACCATCCCCGCTTTTTATGCACGGGCGTTGCCTATCGCCGCACCGGTCGTCTACGTGATGCATTCCGCGACCAACGACTTCGAGCGCGGTTTGTTCAGGCGTATTGAACGGGTATTGTCGCGGCGTGCGCGGGCGGTGATTGCGGTGTCACCTGCGAATATCGACGACTATGTGGCGGCGGTCGGCCGGCATCCGTCGATGCAGCTCATTCCGAACGGCGTGGACATGGCGCGCTTCTCGCAAAGGACTGAACGCCGATCCCGCCGATGACCACGCGCAGATCGTGCAGATCGGGCGCTATACGTCGGTCAAGAACCAGTTGCAGACGGTGCACGCGTTCAATGAAGTGGTACGGCAGGTGCCGCTCGCGCGCTTGCTGCTGGTCGGCGTGATCGAAGATCCTGCCTACTTCACGGCGGTGAACGATCTCGTGGCGAAGCTCGGTCTCGAGCAGCACGTCACGGTCGAAGGCCCGCGATCGGACGTCTCCGACATTCTCTTCAAGGCCAGCGTATTCGCGATGCCCTCGCGCTCCGAAGGCCATAGCATCGCGTTCCTGGAAGCGCTTGCATCGGGCGTGCCGATTGTCGCCAGCGATATCCGGCCGTTCAGTTTCGCGGCGGATTTCCCGGCGGTGCGTCTGCTCGATCCCGAAGACACCGCCGCCTATGCGCATGCGCTCGTGATCGCGCTGGGCGAAGGGCGGGCGCAGCGGCCGTTAGGCGGCCTTACGCTGGCCGATACCGCCGAACGCTACCTGGCAGTCGCTCGGCAGGTCACGGATGGCATGGCGGGGGCGGCGGCGTGATTTAAACGTTGGAGTTGAGCGCCCAAACGAAAGACGCCGGCTATAAAAAGCCGGCGTTTTCGTTTTATCGACGCAATGACCCGCGCCGATACCTTCTGCTTCAGTGAAACAGCTTCGTCGCCTGGATGCAGGGTGTTGATCACGCCCCATGCCAGCGGCACGAGCACATAGATCCAGAACACGCCGAGCAGCAGCTTGTTCGTTGGCGGACTTTGGTCGAGTCGAGCGTTCATCGCGTTCTCCGGTGTATCTTGAGTTCTCCGCGTTCAAGTTCAGTGGTTTCAATCTGCCGCGAGTGCGGACGCGCTCATGTGATGTTTCTCGTTCACGTGCTTCACCAGCAAATTGCAGATGAAGCCAACCACCAGCAGTCCCGCCATGATGTGCAGCGTCGTGGTGTAGGCCTCCGCCTTCTCCACGCCATGCGCCACTTCGATACGCGCGAATGTAGTTCACCAGCACCGGACCCGCGATACCGGCCGCCGCCCATGCAGTCAGCAGACGGCCATGAATGCCGCCCACGAATCTCGTGCCGAACATATCGGCGAGATAGGCGGGGACGGTCGCGAAACCGCCGCCGTACATGGACAGGATCACGCAATACGAGAGCACGAAGAGCGCGACGTTGCCGCTCTGCGCGAACTGCGGCACGAGCCAGTACAGCACGGCGCCGAGCGCGAAGAACACGAAGTAGGTGTTCTTGCGGCCGAGCCAGTCCGACGCCGATGCCCACACGAAACGTCCGCCCATGTTGAAGAGCGACAGCAGGCCGACGAAACCGGCCGCGGCGCCTGCCGTGATGGTCGCCTTGAAGCTCTCCTGGATCATCACCGACGCTTGGCCCGAGCACGCCGATCCCGGCCGTCACGTTGAGGAACAGCACGAGCCAGATCAGATAGAACTGCGGCGTCTTCAACGCCTGGTCGATATGCACGTGATTGCGCGTGATCATCTTGTTGCCGTTGGCCGCCGGCGGCGTCCAGCCTGCCGGCGTCCAGTTCGCGCGCGGCACGCGGATGGCGAGCGCGCCGATCGTCATCGAGATGAAGTAGACAATGCCCAGCACCACGAAGGTCTCGGTCACGCCGTTGCTCGTCGCGCTCTTGAAGTGGTTCATCAGCGCGACCGAAGCGGGCGCCGCGATCATCGCGCCGCCGCCGAAGCCCATGATCGCCATGCCGGTCGCCATGCCGCGCCGGTCCGGGAACCAGCGGATCAGCGTGGAGACCGGCGAGACATAACCGAGCCCGAGCCCGATCCCGCCGATCACGCCATAGCCGAGATAGACCAGCACGATCTGATGCAGATGCACGCCGAGCGCCGCGACCAGAAAACCGCCGCCGAAGCAGCAGGCCGCCGTGAACATGGTGCGGCGCGGGCCGACCTTCTCGAGCCATTTGCCTGCGAACGCCGCCGACAAACCCGAGAAACACGATGGCCAGCGAGAAGATCCAGCCGAGCGTGGTCAGCGACCAGTCGTCCGGCGCGGATTCCGTGATGCCGATCACGCGCGTGAGCGGCGCGTTAAACACGGAAAACGCGTACGCCTGACCAATACACAGATGCACGGCAAGGGCGGCGGGGGCACCATCCAGCGTGAAAATCCGGGTTTTGCGATGGTTGCTTCTTTAGAAAAAAATCCGGGCGAATGGGTAATTGCGCCGTCGCTGTGAGAGCTCATTTTTGGTGTCTCCAATCTGGTTTATTGCGCTGTTTATCGTTTGCTTTTTTATAGCGAGACTTCACCTGCATTTCGTCAGCGCTGTCGAAATGCAGGTCAATCGCCGGGTGGCCGTTTATGCTGGGAGAGGGCGTAAATCGGAAGGGAAATAGGGCATTCGTCTTCATAATGTTTACACAATCGTGCATTCCTATCACCTTAGTTAAGCCCCGGAATCATTGCAATAGGATATCTTCAGACATAAGTGTTTGTACTGACAGGACGACCCTGATTCGGGTAGATTTTTGGGTTTCCGGATAAAAGTGCGTTAGGGTTTTCAGATAGACCACCGGTAAGAACGGCTCAATGACACTTTGAAGAGAATGATTTTCCGGGCTGAATACAGCAGCTGATTCATTCGTGGAATTAACCGCTGATTGAACCGCTGGTTCAACGGATTATTCGGCATTTTTTCGTAAGACTTTAGATATCGTTCAAAGGTTCATGGATGATCCGGGCGATATCCCAGCATTTATATGATTTTAGGAGTTCTTTTCGGCGACACTTTCCTGCCGTACTCTGCTGCATGGATGCGCTCGGCGAGGGCGTAATTCCGGATGCGAGTGGCCATCAAGACGCCGCATGAACGGCGCAGGCTTGTCGCATGGCGGGGCGTACCAATGGCTTTTGCAGGTCCCACGCGTTGCGGCCACCGTAGTCATGCCGGGTGGCTGACGCAGCGCGCAATCTACCCTCAAGGAGCACGTTCAATGGACACGATCAAGACGAAGGACGGCACGCAGATTTTCTACAAGGATTGGGGGACGGGAAAGACGGTGGTGTTTTCGCATGGCTGGCCCCTGGACGCAGATGCATGGGATGCGCAGATGCTGTTCCTGGTCCAGAAGGGATACCGCGTTATAGCCCATGACCGGCGCGGGCATGGGCGTTCTGGCCAGCCGGGGCAGGGCAACGACATGGACACCTACGCGGACGATCTGGCCACCGTGCTGGACGCTCTGGACGTGAAAGACGCGATGCTGGTCGGCCATTCCACGGGTGGTGGCGAGGTCGCGCGCTATATCGGGCGTCACGGCACGGGGCGGGTATCGAAGGCGGTATTGATCGGGGCCGTGCCGCCGCTGATGTTGAAGACGGAAGCTAATCCGGGCGGTTTGCCCATAGAGGTATTCGATGGAATCCGCGCCGGCGTGGCAGGCGACCGCTCGCAGTTCTACAAGGATCTGGCGCTGCCGTTCTTCGGGTACAACCGCGACAACGCCAAGAAATCACAGGGTGTGATCGATACGTTCTGGGCTCAGGGAATGTTGGGCGGCGTGCTGGGGCAGTACGCGTGCGTCAAGGAGTTTTCGGAAGTCGATTACACGGAAGACCTGAAGAAGTTCGACGTCCCGACCTTGATACTGCATGGCGATGACGATCAGATCGTGCCGATAGACGCAGCGGGAAGGTTGTCGTCGAAGCTGGTCAAGAATGCGACGTTCAAGGTTTATCCGGGCGGCGCCCACGGCATGTGCGTGGTCGAAGCGGATAAGGTGAACGCGGACTTGCTGGCGTTTGCGTCGAGCTAAGAGAACAAGAACTGGCCGCGCCGGCTGAAAGGCCGGCGCGCAAGCGAGAACCTACTTACTTCTTGACCGCACGAGCGCGTCGAAACACCATCCATCGCGGCGATTTAAACCTGACGATGCTCACGTAAAGCCAGACATAGGTGAACGCAAAGACCACGACAAAGCAGAACAGATGCACCGTATGCCGCCAGAAAAGCGTAGCGGGAATCACGGCAACCAGGCACAGCAACCAGAGATACGGCGAAGTCAGCGAATTGCGCCGCGTCAGTTCTCGCGCGTTTTGTGCGCCGACGGCCCATCGCATGAGCCGTTTATAGACCAGCATATGCAGATGCACGCCATCCGGAATGCCCGGCGATATCCCGCGAATAAACTTCTTCCGATAGATCGAGAAGCAGGTCTCGAAGATGGGATACATGAACAGCAGAACCGGAAACCACGCGGACACATCGCGGTTGCGCATGACCAGCATGATGGACAGCTCGGCAAGCATGAAGCCGATGAAATAAGCGCCGCCATCGCCGAGAAAGATCAGTCCGGCGGGGAAATTCCAGATGAAGAACCCCATCACGGCGCCCATCATGATCAGCGATGCAGACAACACGATCGGATCGTGAACCTGGAACGCGACATACGCCAGCGACGCGAACATCATGAACGCGACCATGGACGCGAGCCCATTGAAGCCATCGATGATATTGATTGCGTTAGCTAAAGCCGCCACCGCGATCACGGTCACGAGACAGGAAATAATGCCGTAGGTCAGCAGGAAGTCCAAAGGCGGAACGCTGATCCGCGTCACCGCGATCCCGAGCACGAAATAAGCAAGCGCGGCTGCGGCCATCGTGCAGACGAGCCGAATGACCGGCGTCACCCGTTTCGTCAAATCTTCGATAAGACCGGAAAAGAACGCCGGCAAGCCGCAGGCAACCACCGCAAGAATCCCGCTCGATACGACTGGATAACTCCATCGGATCTGCACGGCGGACACCGCCAGCCCGATCAGGATCCCGACCCCGCCGATGCGCGGCACGGACCGCGCATGAAACTTTTGCACGCCGGCAAAATCGCTATCGCCGGAAAGCCCTTCGTGCAAATGGGCAAACCGCACGATCAACAGCGTGACGAATAGCGAAACGAGAAAACCGAGCGCAAAACTGAGCATGAAAAATAACCACTGAAAAAGAACGCGTCAGGCCGGGCCTGAGCCACAAACGATCACGCAAAACCCCGCGGATTCTGCGACTGCCAGCGCCAGTGATCGGCGCACATCCGCTCGATACCATGCTCCGCCTGCCAGCCGAGCAGCTTCGCGGCGGCGGCCGGATCGGCGAAACACTCGGCGATATCGCCCGGACGGCGAGCCACGAGTTCATACGGCACGGGCTTGCCCGACGCCGCTTCGAACGCCTTCACCACGTCCAGCACGCTATAACCCTGACCCGTACCCAGGTTCACGACGAAGCTGCTGTCGAGAGACTCCAGTGCATCGATAGCCGCAATATGACCGCGCGCCAGATCGACCACGTGAATGTAATCGCGCACGCCGGTACCGTCGGGGGTCGCGTAATCGCTGCCAAAAATACGCAGGCGTTCCAGCTTGCCCACGGCAACCTGCGCCACATACGGCATCAAGTTGTTCGGCACGCCCGCCGGATCCTCGCCGATCAAGCCGCTCTCATGCGCGCCGACCGGGTTGAAATACCGCAACGTCGCAATGCGCCACGCCGGATCGGAGATTTCCAGATCGCGCAAAACCTGCTCGGCGATAAGCTTCGATTGACCATAGGGGTTCGTCGCCGACAGCGGAAACGATTCGTCGATAGGCACGCTCTTCGGCACGCCATACACCGTCGCCGACGAACTGAACACGATCTTCTTCACGTTTCGCGCGCGCATGGTGTCGAGCAGCACGAGCAGGCTATCCATGTTGTTGCGGTAATACTCGATCGGTTTCGCCACCGATTCACCCACCGACTTCAACGCGGCGAAATGGATTGCGCCGGTGATCGGGTGGTTATCGAAAATGCGGGCGAGGGCGGTTTCATCGCGGGCATCGGCTTCATAGAACGCCAGCTTCTTGCCGGAAATCTGCTCGACGCGTTTCAGCGATTCCGCATTGCTGTTCACGAGGTTATCGATCACGACAACGCCGTATCCCTCGTTGAGCAATTCAACGCAGGTATGCGAGCCGATAAAACCGGCGCCGCCCGTGACGAGGATCGTGCCCTTCGCACTTGTGTGGTCAGTCATGAGTAACGCTCCCGGAGGGTGTTTTAGAGTGAAACGCCGGTAACCGCGCGTATTGTGCCTTTATAACGCTCGACAACCGCGTTTTCGTCGAATTCCCGCAAGACCTTGGCTCTGCCTGCCGCGCCCATTTCAACGCGCGCCGCGTGGCTCAAGAGCAGCATGCGCTCGATTTGCTGCGTCAGGCTGTCCGCGTTTTTTGCCTCGCACAGAAAGCCGGTGACGCCGTCTTCCACGACTTCGCGGCAGCCGGGGACATCGGTGGCGACAATCGGGCGTCCCATCGCCGATGCCTCCATCAAGGTCCGCGGCACGCCTTCGCGATACGACGGCAACACCACGCAATCCGCATTGTCGATATAGGCGCGGACATCGTTCGCTTCGCCGAGGTAATCGATGACGCCTTCGCGCTGCCATGCCTGCACTTCGTCGAGCGTAATGGCGCTGGGGTTATCGACGCCGGCCGGACCCAGAAGCCGGAACCGGGCGTACGGATATTTCGCGCGGATCCGGCGGGCTGCTTCGACGTATTCCGCGACGCCTTTATCCCACAGCAGACGGCCGATTAAAATGAAAAAAAAGCCTTCCGTCTGCGGGTTGTCACGCGGTAGCGGCGTGAACGCGTATTCATCGAGATCGACGCCTTCGCCATGCAGCAAGTGCGCGCGCTCGGGATGAACCAGCAAGTTCTGGTCGACGAACGCCTGACGGTCGTCCTTGTTCAGGAACCACACTTCACGCGGAAACCGGAACGCAAACCGATAAAGCTGCTTCGCGATGTTCGCCGTTCGACTGTGCTGGATGAACACGTAACCGAGGCCGGTGGTGACGGCTATCGACGGAACGCCTGCGAGTTTTGCCGCTATCGTGCCGTAGATATTCGGCTTGATCGTGTAGTGAAAGACGATGTGCGGCCGCGTCGCGCGGTACTCGCGGTAGAGCACGGCGAGCGTCTTGAGGTCATCGCGAGGATTCGTGCCCTTCGACGCCACCGGCAACTCGACGCAGCGGCAGCCCATTTCTTCCAGCGGCGCAAACGTGCGGTCGCGCGGCGCGATGATCGTCACTTGCGCGCCGCGTTCGGCCAGCATCCGCAGCAAGCCGCGCCGGTAGGTGTAGATCGCCCAAGCGGTGTTGCAGACGAGAGCAATGCGAAGGCGGGAATTCTCTGCGTTCATTCGATCCGTTTTAAAAATGAAGGTGGTGCTTCAGGTTCTTGCTTCAGGTTCGTGCTCAAGCGCGAAAGAGCCGTGTTTTCAAGGCGCGCAGCGTGCGGTAAGGCAGCATCAGATGCGCGATATTTTTCGCTATGCCGATCCAGTCGGGCAGGTTCGCAACACGCAGGTATTTCACCTGCAGCCGCAACGTCGACCACACTTGCGAGCGCCGTTTCGTCGCGCTGATCCCGTGTTCGTTGAGCTCGTAATACACGCCGAACTCCGGCAGGTTCGCGACATCGTGACGCTGCATCAGGCGCAAAGTCAGGTCGAGATCTTCGGCCGCGCGATAGTCCGCCCGATAGTTGCCCGCCTCGATCACATCGGCCACGCGCAGCATGAGCGAGGGGTGCGTGAAGCACGAGCGCATCAGCATGACGCGGCGAATCGCGGCCGTCTCGGTCGGCGGACGAAGATCGAAGAGCGGCGCGCCTTCCATGTTCACCACATGCGTCCACATGCCGAGCACCGCGGTTTCCGGATGCGCCTGCATATATTCACGCTGCTTTTCCAGCCGATACGGCGTCGCCAGATCTCCCGCATCAATGCGCGCCACGTACTTGAAACCGCGTTCGGCCAGCGCCGCCATGCCCGCCTGCAACGCGCGTTCGATACCGCCATTGCGCGGCATCCGCAGCACTTCTATATCCATATTCCCGAAGGAGGGCACGGCGATGGGCGGCAGGCTGCCATCGTCGACAATCAGCACGCGCACCGGCGCGCGCTCGGAAAACGATGCGAGCGTGCGCTCAAGGTCGCGTCGCGCGTTGAATGCCGGGATCAGCACGGCGACGTCGTCTAACGAAAAAGCGCTCATGCCTGCAGCCTGAAACGGATGTAGTAGAGATTCACTGACGCCGCCGCGAAATAACCCGCAGCCAGGCCGACCAGCGCGCCGTAACTGCCCATTCGCGGAATCGCGATCAGGTTCACGATGGCCGCGACCACCAGCGCCAGCAGCCACTTCGAGAGCAATACGAACTTCGCCTGATATTTCAGCACGACCAGATTACCGATTGCTTCAATGCCGGCCGGCACCGAGAGCCACACGGCCCAACGGAAGATATCGATGGATTCCGTATAAGCCGGCCCGAACACGTGCGAAATGATGAAGGCCGCGAGCAGGTCGAGCACCAGTGCGCCGCCGATCATGAGGACGGCGGTCATCGCGAGGAGCCGGACGATATTGCGCCTGAGCTGCCCAACATCATGTATCCGATACACGAACGCCGGCGCGATGGTCTGCGAAAGCATCAGCGCGAGCGCGATCCAGTTTTCGTTGAGTTGCTGCGCGGCGGAATAGCGGCCGAGGTCGGAGAAGGAGATATGGCGTTCGAGCATCAGCCGGTCGAGCTTCATGAACACGGACATGCAGATCAGTCCGAGCCAGAACACCGTGCCCGCGCTCGCGAAGTGGCGAAACAGCGAGCGGTCGACGTGCCAGCCGAGCTTGCCGCCGTGACGGCGCATGTAATACAGCAGCAACGCCCCGCCAATAGCCGCCGCTTCCAGCGCCCAGAGCCAGCCGAAATGCGCCGGACTGGCGGCCACGCGCACCAGCAGGAACACCAGCGCCGCCTTGAGAACCGCTGTGACCATGCTCGCGAGCAACTGCGGCTTGCTGTACGTCATGCTCTGCAGCCACGCGTTGATCACGCCGATGAACGGCTCGCGGAACAGCATGGTCACGGCGAGCCCCGCCAGCATCGTGCCGACCAGCGGATCGGTCAGGCCTGCCGCAATGCCGATCCACGTCACGAGCAACGCCGCCGCCGAGATGGCGATGCGCAGCACGAACGCGCTGCCGAGCACCGTGCCGATCTGCGCTGGATCGCGATGCACGATGGTCGGCACGAGGATCTCCGCGCCGCAGACCCAGGTGATGGGCGCGATCACGAGCAGGAGCGTGTTTGCGTATTGCCATTTGCCGAAGACATCGGGGCCGAAATAGCGCGCGAGCAGGCCGCTGATGCCGATTGCGACGGCAATTTGCGTGAGCCGCTCGAGACCGAGCCAGACGATGTTGGCCAGCGCGCGGGCGACATCGGGGTTCGTGATCCGTTTCAGCATGCGTGGCCGGCGCTCGATGTTGTCTTCGGGATTTCTTCGAAAACAGGCATGCCGCTTGCTGCTGAGGTCCGACCGGCTAAGGCTGCTTGCATGCCGTGGTGGGTCAGCCAATGTGCGGTTTCCCGCCATCGCGTGTCACGTTTGTGCTTTACGGTGAAAAAGCGTCGGAGCATTGGATTAGAATATTTGCGCTGGTCCGCGTGAGCCTGTCCGGGCGAGCCTGTCCCGGCGACCGGTCCGCGCGGAAAGACTGCGATTATAGGTGCGAACAGTGGGTGCAACCGCGTGGTTCGAAGCGCTTTAACGGAGTTGGGCGGGAGTTGGGCGCGGGTTTGAGATACTCCGCCGGCCTCAAGACCGTGGTCGAGGGATTTTCTTTCGTTATTTTTTCGCGCTTCGTCCGGTATCGTTTCTGGCCGCTAGCGCGTTGATCAAGCGCTGGCCGGCGTTGCGCCGAAGTTGTTCCAGCGCGCCAGCATCAGTTCTGCATCAAGGGGTCTCCATGACCCGGGACGCTTCGGGCTGCCCCGGAACCATTTAAATTATTAGTCAGGTAGCCATTCCATGAGCCAGTCACCGCAAGCATCAGTTACCCAGTCCATTTTCAAGGCTTACGACATTCGCGGCATTGTGGGCAAGACCGTCGATACCGACGTCGCTCGCAGTATCGGCCGCGCGTTCGGCAGCGAGATCCGCAAGCAGGGCGGCGACTCCGTCGTCGTGGCCCGCGATGGCCGCTTGTCGGGTCCGGAACTCGTTGGCGCGCTTGCTGACGGCTTGCGTGAAGCCGGCGTGGACGTCGTCGATATCGGCATGGTGCCCACGCCCGTGGGCTACTTCGCGGCCAGCGTGCCGCTGGCGCTGCCTGCGGGCGAGCGCAGCGTGGATTCGTGCATGGTCGTGACCGGCAGCCACAACCCGCCCGATTACAACGGCTTCAAGATGGTCCTGCGCGGCGCCGCAATCTACGGCGAGCAGATCCAGGCCTTGTACCAGCGCATTATTAACAACGACTTCACGAGCGGCGCCGGCACTTACACCGAGTACGACATCCAGCAGGTCTACCTTGACCGCATTGTCAGCGACATCAAGCCCGCGCGGCCGATGAAGATTGTTGTCGATGCCGGCAACGGCGTAGCTGGCGATCTCGCGCCGCGATTGTTCAAGGCGTTGGGTTGCGAGCTGGTTGAGCTGTTTACCGACATTGACGGAACGTTCCCTAATCACCATCCGGACCCGGCGCACCCTGAAAACCTGCAGGACGTGATCAAGGCGTTGAAGGAAACGGACGCGGAAATCGGTTTTGCCTTCGATGGCGACGGCGACCGGCTTGGTGTGGTCACGAAAGACGGGCAAATCATTTACCCGGATCGGCAGTTGATGTTGTTTGCGCAGGAAGTGTTGTCGCGTAACAAGGGTGGCCAGATCATTTACGACGTGAAATGCACGCGTAATCTCGCCAAGTGGGTACGGGACCAGGGTGGTGAACCGGTGATGTGGAAGACCGGCCACTCGTTGGTGAAGGCGAAGTTGCGGGAAACTGGCGCGCCGTTGGCGGGCGAAATGAGCGGTCACGTGTTTTTCAAGGATCGCTGGTACGGCTTCGATGACGGTCTTTACACCGGCGCACGGATGTTGGAAATCCTGTCGCGGGTGGCCGATCCGAGCAAGCTGCTCAACGCTTTGCCGAACTCGTTGTCGACGCCCGAGTTGCAGCTGAAGTTGAATGAAGGGGAGAATTTCGAGCTGATCGCGAAGATGCAGAAGAACGCGAAGTTCACCGGTGCGGACGATGTGCTGACTATCGATGGATTGCGGGTGGAGTACCCGGATGGGTTCGGGCTTGCGCGTTCATCGAATACCACGCCGGTGGTTGTCATGCGGTTTGAGGCTGACAGCGAGGACGCGCTGAAACGTATTCAGGAAGATTTTCGTCGGGTGATTTTGGCGGAGAAGGCTGACGCGCAGCTGCCGTTCTAAGTTCGCTCGCGCCAGAGTTCGGTTGCTCGCGCCAGAGTTCGGTTGCTCGCGCCGGTGGACGGTGGTTTTCGTTCGCACTGGGGCGGGGTTTTGTTTTCGTTCGCACTTGGTCGGGGTTTTAGGCGCGGGTCTGGTGTGGTGGTCGGGGTTGGTGCTGGGTTGCTGCTGCGTACGTTAGCGCGGGTTGCATGTTGGCTAAATTTTTATCGCCATTAGCCACTGTGCGTGGCAGCAGGTTGTTTGCGTTCGCACTCGGTCGGGGTTTTTGGCGCGGGACCGGTGCAGGGGTCGGGGTCGATGCTGGGTTGGTGCTGCGTACCTTAGCGCGGGTTGTATGTTGGCTAAAAAGTTTAGCCAACATTCAACCCGCGAACGCTTAAGCAGCAGCAACTCGGCGCCGCCCCATCCCTACGGACAAAGAAATGAAGTCCCGCCACGGACAGTGGCTAATAGTGATAAAAAATATAGCCAACAATGAACTCGCACTAACGTACGCAGCAACAACCCGGCACCGACCCCGACCACCGACCGTCAGCCCCGCGCCCAAAACCCTGACCGAGTGCGAGCGCAATCAACCTGCCGCCACGCGCAGTGGCCAAAAGTGCTAAAGAGAGCAGCCAACATATAACGTCCACTAACCCCGGCAGCAACACCCCGACCAACCCCCGACCCAAGCGCCAGCGGTAAACTCCACCCCCAAACCCAAGCGCCAGCGGTAAACTCCGCCCCATCTCTAAATTGTCCACGCGCCGCCGGCATCCGACGGTGCCCACCGTATCCAGCGTGAAAAAGATCTTGATAATCCGGGTGTCATCCCTCGGCGATGTCGTCCACAACATGCCGGCCATCGCCGATATCCGCCGTCTCCATCCCGATGCGCAAATCGACTGGCTAGTCGAAGAGAGCTTCGCGAACCTCGTCGAACTCGTCCATGGCGTGCGCCGCGCGATCCCGTTTTCACTGCGTCGATGGCGCAAAGGCTTCTTCTCCCTCGAGAACTGGCGGGAAATCCGACGCTTCCGGCGCGCTCTCGCGGCCGAGAAATACGATCTCGTCATCGATTGCCAAGGCCTCATCAAAACCGCATGGGTCGCGAGCTGGGCGCGCGGCGCGCTAGTCGGGCTGGGTAACCGCACCGACGGCGCCGGCTACGAATGGCCAGTACGCTTTTTCTACGACAAACGCGTTCCCATCGAAGCGCGCACGCACGTGGTCGAGCGCACCCGGCAACTGGTGGCGGCGGCGCTCGGCGATCCGCGCCCGGAAACAACAGACGCAATCGAATTCGGTATCGATACCCGCCGCGCCGCGATGGCGTTATCGCAGACCGGGCTGAACCTGCCTGTGCCATACGTGGTGTTTGTCCACGCCACATCCCGCGCCGATAAACAATGGCCCGACACCGCGTGGATCGAACTCGGCCAGACGCTGATCCGACGCGGGGTGTCGATCGTGCTGCCATGGGGCAGCGACGCCGAGCGCGAAACCAGCGACAAACTCGCGAAAGAGTTCGGCGCGGCTGCGGTCGTCCCGCCGAAGCTGTCGCTGCCGGCGGTGGTCGGCTTGATCGACGGCGCGGCGGCGACGGTGGGCGTCGACACGGGGCTCGTGCACATCGCGGCGGCGCTGAAGCGGCCGACAGTCGAGTTGTACAATTTCTCGACTGCCTGGCGCACCGGCGGCTACTGGTCTGCGCGCGTGGTGAATCTCGGCAGCGCCAACCAGCATCCGACATTGCAGCAAGTGAAGGCGACGCTGGCAGGTTTTGGGCTACTTTGAACAGGGACGTCGGACGAGGGCGTCGGACCTGAACGTTGGACGTGAACGACGGCGGCTCCGCGCAAATGCATGACAAAAGGTGACGCGGGCGGCAAAATTCGCCGCGATGAACCGATACCGCGTTCATGCAGCGCGGCAGGTTGAGGTCCATCAAAACCTCGCCTTGCAAGCAGCGAATTTTGCGGTTGGTTTGAGCGAAAATGCAGCTCGGCCGTTGGGCTCCCATTTTGAGCAGCAAATTCAGGCGGCAATTTTAGCCAGCAATTTTGGGCAGCTACGCCGTCCGATGAGGCCAACGAGGCACTAGACGTGGAGCGAGGCAGGTCAGGGCCCGCCCATCGTCCACTCGTTCACTCGCTCACCCAAATAATCGAAGGCTCATGACCGAATCTCAAATCATTGAAGTCGCCTCCGCCGACTGGCAGGGCCAGCAGCTCTCCGTTCCACGCGAGGCGTTGCTGGCTGGCGTCGAACGCGGCAAGGTGCTGTATTTTCCGCGTCTTGCGTTTGCTGTCGAAGGGGGCGAGCGAGCGCTGCTCGACCCGAAAGTCGCCGATCCCGAGCGCAAGAACATCAGTCTCGCGCCCAATGGCGGCGCGCTCGTGGGCGTACTGGGCGACGCCGTCACGCAATCCGCCGTGCGCGCACTGATCGCGCGTTATCAGGCGAACGCGCTCTCGCTGGTCGACGGGCTCTTTCCTGAATATCGCGGGAAATTGCGGGTTGCGCCGACGAGTCTGCGACTGCATCGGGTGGAAACGCGCGAGACTTCGTGGCGCAAGGACGACAGCCGCCTGCACGTCGATGCATTTCCATCGCGGCCGAATTACGGCGAGCGCATTCTGCGTGTGTTCACCAACGTCAACCCCGATGGCGCACCGCGCGTGTGGCGGGTCGGCGAGCCGTTCGAAGACATGGCGAAGCGTTTTCTGCCTGCCATCAAGGCGCCGGTTCCCGGCTCTGCGTGGCTCATGAACCTGTTGCACATCACCAAGACGCCGCGCAGCGAATACGACCACTTGATGCTCCATCTACACGACGCCATGAAAGCCGATCTCGACTACCAAGCGAAATCGCCGCAACAGGAAATGCCATTCCCGCCGGGCTGTGTATGGGTATGTTTCTCGGATCAAACCTCGCACGCCGTCATGGCGGGCCAGTACATGCTGGAGCAAACATTCTTCCTTCCCGTCAGCGCCATGGCCCAGCCAGACTGCGCGCCCCTCGGGATCCTGCAGCGCCTGAAGGGAAGGGCGCTGGTTTGAGGGCCGCCGGCTGGTCGGATTGTTTCGAGTTGCGCTGCGTGCCCCGTCTCGCGTGCTCGTGTTTTTGTTTTTGCAGCGAACGCTCGCTGCCGGTCGTCCTTCGTGAGGAAGGTCGATGCTGAGGCTCGTGTATCGCGCGTTGTGGTGGATCGTCGCGCCGCTCGCGGTGTTACGTCTCCTGATCCGCTCGCGGCGGGAGCGTGGGTATCGCGAACATATCGGCGAACGGTTTGGCTTTGGTCCCGTTCGCCGTGCCGACGACCTCGCGCCGTTGATCTGGGTTCACGCCGTGTCCGTAGGAGAGACGCGGGCGGCGCAGCCGCTCATCGAAGCGTTGCAGCGCGCGCATCCCGACGCCCGCATTCTGCTCACGCACATGACGCCAAGCGGCCGCGCGACCGGCGTGCAGCTATACGGCGATCGAGTTTCGCGCAGTTATCTTCCCTACGATTCGCCGTCGCTTGTGCGGCGCTTCCTGCGCGCGTGGCGGCCGTCGCTGGGCATTGTGATGGAGACGGAGGTGTGGCCGACGCTCATCGACGAATGCAAGCGCGCCCGTATCCCGCTCGTGCTGACGAATGCGCGGATGTCGGCGCGTTCATTCAAGCGCGCCGCGAAGTTCGGCAACGCGACGCGCGAAGTGTTCGGTGGTTTTACGCGCGTGCTGGCGCAGACGTCATCGGATGCCGAGCGCTTGAGCGCGCTGGGCGCGCGCAATGTCGCGGTCCTTGGCAACCTGAAATTCGACATGACCGCGCCGCCCGAACTCGATGCGCGCGGCCACGCGTGGCGCGCGGCGATTGGGGATCGGCCGGTGTGGGTGGCGGCGAGCACGCGCGAGGGTGAGGAAGCGCTGGTGTTGCAGGCGTTCACGTCGTTGCGAACGCGCGTATCTGACGCGCTGCTGATCCTTGTGCCGCGTCATCCGCAGCGTTTCGATGAAGTGGCCGGACTGGTCGATGCCGCCGCGCTGACCTGTGTTAGGCGCTCGGTGTGGGCGGGGCGCGCGGCGGCGGCCGGCTCGGGCGTCAATGCTGCGCCGGCTTTGCCATTGAGCGTCAATGTCTTGCTTGGCGATTCGATGGGCGAGCTCAGTGCATATTACGCAGCGTCGGATCTAGCGTTTATCGGCGGGAGTTTGCTGCCGCTGGGCGGGCAGAATCTGATTGAGGCTTGTGCGGCTGGTGTCCCGGTGCTGATCGGGCCGCATACGTTCAATTTCACGCAAGCGACTAACGACGCGATCGCGGAGGGTGCGGCGTTGCGCGTGAGTGATCCTGCTGCGCTGGCGCGCGGCCTGCGGGATCTTTTCACCGATAAACCTCGCCGGATGGCTATGAGCGCCGCGGCGGCGGCGTTTGCCGCGAAGCATCGCGGGGCGACGGGGAGGACGGTTGAGGTATTGGGCGGGTTGATGCGGGGATAAGGAGGGTGGGGTTCGTTCGCACTCGGTCAGGGTTTTGGGCGCGGGGCTGATGGTCGGTGGTCGGGGTCAGTGCCGGGTTGCTGCTGCGTAGGTTAGCGCGGGTTGTATTTTGGCTAAATTTTTATCGCTATTAGCCAGGTTATTTTCGTTCGCACTCGGGGTTTGGGGGGGCGGGCTACCGGCGGTGGCGAGGGTCGGTGCCGGGTTGTTGCTGCGCACGTTAGCGCGGGTTGTATGTGAGCAATATTTTTTATCACTGTTAGCCACTGTCCGTGGCGGGACTTCATTTCTTGGTCCTTCGGCGACAAAGAAACGAAGCAAAGAAAACGCCTTTCCACAAACTGTATTAAGTGTCCCTAGCGTGCAGACCACTGCTTTTGGTTCCCGCGTAGCACGGTGCTAGAACCACGGACACTTGGAACCCTCCTTCTCGCGAATCCCTACATCCCCACGCTTCGCCACCAGTGCTCTCGGGCAAGATCGGTATGCCCATAAACGGGTACCGCCTCACCCATGTTAAAGGTTGACTGAAGCTACCCGGCGCGTAGCGATTTCAGGCGCGGTCATTCGCGCCTGGCGCGAGGCGATTCCAAGATCTCTCGGCGTACCCGTGCCCAAATATATCGCGTGCTACGCGCGCTCTCGCCGAAATGGTCGCGCGGATCACGCAGTCCATTAACCGCGAATACGGGTGAGGCCGAAATGGTCCGTGGGTCGTTGATCTAGCCCGAGAGCACTGGTGGCGAAGCGTGGGGATGTAGGGATTCGCGAGAAGGAGGGTTTCAAGTGTCCGTGGTTTTGCGAGCACCGTGCTACGCGGGAACCAAAAGCAGTGGTCTGCACGCTGGGGACACTTAAAGCAGATTGTGGAAAGGCGTTTTCTTTGCTTCGTTTCTTTGTCGCCGTTGGACAAAGAAATGAAGTGCCGCCACGCACAGTGGCTAATAGTGATAAAAAATACTGCCAATATAAAACCCGCGCTAACGTAAGCAGCACCAACCCAGCACTGACCCTCGACCACAGCCGGTAGCCGGCCCTCAACAGTCCCGAGTGCGAACGAAAATAGCCGGGCTAATAGTGATAAAAAATTTAGCTCACATAAAACCCGCGCTAACGTACGCAGCAGCAACCCAGCACTGACCCCGACCACCGACCATCAGCCCCGCGCCCAAAACCCTGACCGAGTGCGAACGAAAATAACTGGCTAATAGCGCCAAAAAATTCACCCAACATAGACCGCGCGAATGCTCAAGCAGCAACAACCCGCCCCAACCATCCCCCGGCACCAAACCCCGACCATCCCCCGTCCACCGGCGCGAGCAAACCTACTTCGGTAGACCCTCGATCTTCATCCCTGGCTTTATTCCCTTTGCCGTAAACCAGCCCTTGCTCATTTCCAGTGCAAACACCCCATTATTCCTCGGGCAGTGGTTATTTTCCGTCTCAGCCTGCATTTCATCGATGTCCGTCACCGTCCCGTCCGCGCGCATAAACGCAATCGATAGCGGGATCAACGTGTTCTTCATCCAAAAGCAGTGCACGGCCGTTTCGTTGAACACGAACAGCATGCCTTCGTTCGGCGCGAGCTTCGTGCGATACATCAAGCCCTGCTCGCGATCAGCATCGTTAGCGGCAACGGCAGCGTCGATCACGAACATGCCCGCGGTCAGTTTCGTGTGCGGGAAATCGGCGGGTTGCTTGGCGCCCGGCGGCATTTGCTGGGCGTGCGCAGCGAGCGGCGCCACGACAACGAGCGAGACAAGCGGAACGGCAAGCGCAACAAGCGTACGACGCACCAGACGACCAAGGGCAAACGATGAAATTGAACGGGGCAAGAACCACGAAAGACGCACGGCGAAACTCCTCATGGGATGAAGCCGGTGGGCTGAATAATCCGGAAAGACTGGCGCATATTACTTGAGCGAGCGCGAAAAGAAAAAACAGCGCGTGGAGCTCGTTAGCTTGAGCGCCTGCATCTCACCTATCAAACCCGCCCAAAGAAAAAGGCAGAAACCTTCACGGTGTCTGCCTTTGAATGCCGCTTGCGCGGCAGCACTGCTTGGTTTTAGTGTCGCGTTGCCGCGATCTATTACCTGTTTGCGACTTACTCCGACGCGGCCGAAGCAGCAGCAGCCGTAGCTGCCTTCTTGTGCGTGGCCTTCTTGTGGGTCGACTTCTTGTGTGCCGACTTGTGAGCCGTCGAAGCAGCTGCAGGAGCCGATGCTTCCGGGGCCGAAGCCTGTGCAAATGCAGCCGTTGCGAACAGGCCAGCGACGAGAGCAGCGATCAGTTTGTTCATGTTGTGAATCCTCAGCTTTAGTTTGATTTAACCTTGTGACCCGGTCGATGGAGTCATCACGGTAAACGAGCCATCCACCTTTTGGTTGACAGGGGACGCGAACAAAAACTTCGATCCCTCTGCGAGCGCTTGAACCTTACATAAAGCCTTCACAAACTGGCTGTTCGTTACGGTTCTTCGCTAATGCCGGATGGCGTTTTAAGGCATCTGCCGCGAATAACGCTGCAAGGCGGAAGTCGGTTGACGTGAATCTGCGATGTCTCGTGTCGAGGAAATTGTTTGGAAAACGAAATAAATTTGTAATATACGATATCGAAGACTCGCAGCATCTAAACGATGCCGTTCCATGGCGCGCGCGGCGGCAGATTCATCGACGCACCGGGCGCCAGCCCGAGACTGAAAACATCGAGTACGCCGATACCCACACGTACCAGCCGCAGCGTCGGATATCCAATCGCCGCAGTCATTCGACGCACCTGGCGATTGCGTCCCTCAGTAATCGACAATTCGATCCACGTGGTCGGGATGGCGGCGCGATATCGGATAGGTGGATTGCGTGACCATAGCGCTTCCGCTGAATCAACGGGTTTCACGCCGCACGGTCGCGTGACGAAATCGCCAAGATCGACACCGGCGGCCAGCCGCTCGAGGTCCGCTGGATCGGGCACGCCTTCAACTTGCGCCCAATACCGTTTGACCAATTTGTGACGAGGCTCCGCGATGCGCGCCTGAAGCGCGCCGTCGTCGGTCAAGAGCAGCAGGCCTTCGCTGTCCGTATCGAGCCGGCCGGCCGGATAAACGTCAGGCGTCGTTACCCATTCGCCGAGCGAAGGATGCTTCTCGTGCGGCGAGAATTGACAGATCGTGCCGAACGGTTTGTTGAGGGCAATCAGCGGCATGAAAGGAAATCGATAAGTGAATAAGGCCGGGCGCAGAACGCTGCTCCCCGGCTGTGCGGCCGGCGCGCAGCTATGGCGGATGGCGGGATATTAATGCATAATCTGCAACGCCAATCAGCATGTCTTATATAAGACATAAGAGTTGAGCGGATCGCTTGGCTGCGGTTGGCGTCGCGGTGCTGCATCGTTTCGAACAGCAGTTGTCTGCTGCGATGCCGCATAGTCCGGCCCGCGCAGCCGCGCCGCGCGGTGGGCTAGAATAGATTTCTAGCTGCCTCGAGCGCGCGCCGGCCCTGACCGTCAGCGGCCTGAGCCATCGGTCCATTACCCGCTTTTTTGCCGCATTTCCGAACGCATTCTGCGCATTTCAGTACTAAATAGCCCAGCCATCTTTGGAGTCGACCATGCCGTATCAGCACATCAAGGTTCCGACGGGCGGTGACAAGATCACCGTGAACGCGGATTACTCGCTCAACGTTACCGACCAGCCGATCATTCCGTTCATTGAAGGCGACGGGACAGGTCTGGACATCACGCCGGTGATGATCAAAGTCGTCGATGCGGCCGTGGCAAAAGCCTATGCGGGCAAGAAGAAGATCCACTGGATGGAAATCTTCGCGGGCGAGAAGGCCACCAAGGTATATGGCCCGGACGTGTGGCTGCCCGACGAAACGCTGGACGTGCTGAAGGAATATGTCGTCTCGATCAAAGGACCGCTTACCACGCCGGTCGGCGGCGGGATCCGTTCGCTCAATGTCGCGCTGCGCCAGCAACTCGACCTCTACGTCTGCCTGCGCCCGGTGCAGTACTTCAAGGGCGTGCCGTCTCCGGTGCGCGAGCCGGAAAAGGTCAACATGGTCATCTTCCGCGAGAACTCGGAAGACATCTACGCCGGCATTGAATGGGCGGCCGAGTCGGAAGAGGCGAAGAAAGTCATCAAGTTCCTGCGGGAAGAAATGGGCGTGACGAAGATCCGTTTCCCGGAAACATCGGGTATCGGTATCAAGCCGGTGTCGCGCGAAGGCACGGAGCGCCTGGTTCGCAAGGCGATCCAGTACGCCATCGACCACAATCGCAACACGGTGACGCTCGTGCACAAGGGCAACATCATGAAATACACGGAAGGTGCATTCCGTGACTTCGGGTACGCGCTGGCGCAGAAAGAGTTCGCTGCTGAACTCATCGACGGTGGCCCGTGGATGAAGATCAAGAACCCGAAGGGCGGCGACATTGTGCTGAAGGACGTAATTGCCGATGCGTTCCTTCAGCAGATTCTGCTGCGTCCGGCAGAGTACGACGTGATCGCCACGCTGAACCTGAACGGCGATTATGTTTCCGACGCTTTGGCGGCGCAGGTCGGCGGTATCGGCATTGCTCCGGGCGCGAACATGTCGGATTCGGTGGCCATGTTCGAAGCCACGCACGGCACGGCGCCGAAGTACGCGGGCAAGGACTATGTGAATCCGGGTTCGGAAATCCTGTCCGCGGAAATGATGCTGCGCCACCTCGGATGGACCGAAGCAGCGGACGTGATCATCAAGTCGATGGAAAAGTCGATCCAGCAAAAGCGCGTGACGTATGACTTCGCGCGCTTGATGGAAGGCGCGACGCAGGTTTCCTGCTCGGGCTTCGGTCAGGTACTGATAGAAAATATGTAAGTTCGAATAGCTTCAGAAAAAGCCCCGCTGCGACCAACTCGCTCCGGGGCTTTTTTACGTGCTTTGCAAGTCGGCGTGAAAGCGCTCTGGCCGTAGTGTTCGGATTTGTCAAAACTTGTCGTAAGTGGCTGTTTTCGCTCGAGAAGTGATAGTCTCGATCCACTAACAACCCCTGTGTTTTTATACAGCCCTACCAAGTGGGAAGCGCCGATGCACCACAAAGACTCGCATCTGAAGGTTTTGACGGGACGCTGGCTAGCGAAAGAAACTCGCGGCTTGCTCGGCGGCTGCGTGGGTGGCGTAATCGGGGGCGTTGCGGCGTTTTCGCTGATAAACCGTTTCAGCTCGGCAAGCCGGGTGAGCGGTGCTGACGCAATCTCCATCGCTAATACGTACATCGTTTATTCGACTTTCCTGATCGCAGCGGTTGCCGTCTTCCTGACCGTGGCGGGGCTGATATTCACGCAGCATTTCGCGATGGAGAAAGAACGCCACGTCGCGGACGCCTTTGCAGCTTTGGTCGGCGAAATGGCCAGCGCTAACGGGCGCGCCGTCGAAATCGTGAAAGAGGTAATGAAAAACACCGAGGTGATCCAGCATTTCGAGGATCAAGTAAGAGAAAAGCTTAGAGAGGTGATGCGCGCGCAACTGGACAATGCGGACCAACGCGAGGCGCGGGCACGGAGCGAACACGACGCGCTATCGCGCATCGCGAGTGATTTAGAGAATGCTTAGGCTGTTTGGAAGGGGAGAATATGACGATTATTTCCACAATACCTGTCTTGCGGACTACGAGCGCGCTGGCGGCATTTTTGATCGCCGAGCGCAATTACGACATGGTCGAGTTCGCACCGCCTGTTGATGTCGATGAAATAGCGCGGCTGCTGCAGATCAAGGTGACGGAGCATCCAGATACGAGCGCAGGCAAGACGATCGGCAAGATAACGCTTAGCCCTGAGGGGCCTGCAGAGGTCTGGATCAACCCGGCGGAAAATGCGTATCTTCCGAGGCGTCGGTTTACTCTAGCTCACGAGATCGCGCACTTTTGCATGCACAGGTCCACCGACCGTCACGAATTTATCGACGACAAGAGCACGATGAACCGCAGTGAATCTTATTGGAATAGTTATGAGTCCGAGGCCAACCGGTTTGCGGCTGAATTGTTGATGCCGCAACAACTCATTGAAACAGTGGGAAGGCGGGTAATCGATGCATACAAGGCGGAACACAACACCGAAAAAATGCCGGTGACGCGTTTTATTGATGTGATGGCCACCCAGTTTCGCGTTTCCCATCCCGCGATGGAATTCCGGCTGAGAAACGTTGGAATAGGCAAACGCGTATAAGCAGAAAAAGCCGTGCGTTCGGGCTTATTTGTTGTACGCGGAAAGGGAAACAATGGCGTCAAAAAAACCCGGCACATGGCCGGGTTTCGAGGACAGCGCGCTGTCGAACGGTCAGGCAGATTCCTGGATGTTCGATGCCTGTTTTCCCTTTGGTCCCTGGACAATCTCAAAGCTGACCTTCTGGCCTTCCTTGAGCGTCTTGAAACCATTCATCTGTATCGCCGAGAAATGGGCAAATAGATCCTCGCCGCCTTCATCGGGCGTGATGAATCCGTAGCCTTTCGCGTCGTTGAACCATTTGACCGTACCTGTTGACATCACTTTCCCTCTCACTCTCGTCGCTACCACGAGCACGCTCGAAAAGCTTGGCGACCCACAATGTGAATCGCCCCCTCCTCACAAGCTCACCTCGGCCTTCCTTTGCCTGATTGGCATTCGGAAAAAAGTGCCAATTTGATTGTTTAATCTCTTAAATCAAGTGTCAAGAAAATTTTGAGATGGTCGTAAAGACGTTGTAAAGACCTCATTTGTAGGGTTTTTCCCGCTTTGCGCGTATCCCGCCGCACAAGCACGCCATCTTGAAAAGTCGCATAATCGACGCACATGGGCAGTACAGGCAGTAAGCGGCTACAAACCTGCAGCCGCAGTGAGCAGCACTAATGAGTCAAGTAGTGAGTAACAGCGCGAAGTGCCCGGGGCCGGCTGCATCAGGGTGAACAATTCGTTTTTTTGAGAGCTGTGCGATACTGGATTCAACGATGTTTCAAGAGGGCTGGCCCAGCTTGCGAGGGCCAGCGGAATTCAGCAAGCGACAGGTTGCGCGAAGTGTGCGGCGACTTTGTTTCGGCTCTCATGGCGAACGGAGTTTTGGCGAGATGGCGAGCCTGTCCGAGTTGTTTAGAATGGGCGTATGGCGATCAATCCCAACAAGCAGGATGGCACCGTACTGGAGCGGCAGGAACAGAAGCTGAAACAGCCGTCCATGTACAAAGTGGTGCTGTTGAATGACGACTTCACGCCGATGGAATTCGTCGTGTTCGTTGTGCAGGAACATTTCAATAAGGATCGTGAGACTGCGACGCAGATCATGCTGAAGGTTCATCGCGAAGGCAGGGGAGTTTGTGGGGTCTATACGCGGGACATCGCGTCGACCAAAGTTGAGCAAGTCGTTAGCCACGCGAGGCAAGCGGGTCATCCGCTGCAGTGTGTGATGGAGGAAGCATGATTGCCCAGGAACTGGAAGTCAGTCTGCACATGGCGTTTATGGAAGCACGTCAGGCGCGGCACGAGTTCATTACGGTCGAGCATCTTTTACTGGCCTTGTTGGACAACCCGACCGCGGCTGAAGTGTTGCGCGCATGCGCAGCAAACATTGAAGATTTGCGGCAAAACCTGCGCAATTTCATTCACGACAACACGCCGACCGTGCCTGGCACGGACGACGTCGATACTCAGCCGACGCTTGGTTTTCAGCGCGTGATTCAGCGCGCGATCATGCACGTGCAATCGACATCGAATGGCAAGAAGGAAGTGACGGGCGCGAACGTGCTTGTCGCTATCTTCGGCGAAAAGGATTCGCATGCCGTCTACTACCTGCAACAGCAGGGCGTGACGCGCCTCGACGTCGTCAATTTCATCTCGCACGGCATCGCGAAGACGAATTCCGGCGACGCAGCGAAGGCCAGCAGCGACGTGAACCCTGAAGCGGAAGATGCGGCCGCGCAGAAGGAAACTCCGCTTGCGCAATTCACGCAGAACCTGAACCAGCTCGCGAAGGACGGCAAGATCGATCCGCTGATCGGCCGCGAACTGGAAGTCGAGCGTGTGGTGCAAGTGCTGTGCCGTCGGAGAAAGAACAATCCGCTGCTGGTCGGTGAGGCCGGCGTGGGTAAGACCGCCATTGCCGAAGGGCTTGCCTGGCGCATCACGCGCGGCGAAGTGCCGGATATTCTCGCGGACGCCCAGGTGTACTCGCTCGATATGGGCGCGTTGCTGGCCGGTACTAAATACCGCGGCGATTTCGAGCAGCGTCTCAAGACCGTGCTGAAAGAGTTGAAGGAACGCCCGCACGCGGTGTTGTTCATCGACGAAATTCACACGTTGATTGGTGCAGGTGCGGCTTCGGGCGGCACGCTGGATGCATCGAATTTGCTGAAGCCGGCGTTGTCGTCGGGTCAGTTGAAGTGCATTGGCGCAACCACGTTCACGGAATATCGCGGCATCTTCGAAAAGGACGCGGCGTTGTCGCGTCGTTTCCAGAAGGTCGATGTCGCCGAGCCGACCGTCGAGCAGACCATCGCGATCCTGCGCGGCCTCAAGTCGCGTTTTGAAGAGCATCACGGCGTAAAGTACTCGTCGGGTGCGCTGTCCGCGGCGGCTGAATTGTCGGCGCGCTTCATTACGGATCGTCATCTGCCGGACAAGGCCATCGACGTAATCGATGAAGCGGGCGCCGCGCAACGCATCCTGCCGAAGTCGAAGCAGAAGAAGACTATCGGCAAGAACGAGATCGAAGAAATCATCTCGAAGATCGCGCGTGTTCCGCCGCAAAGCGTGTCGCAGGACGATCGCAGCAAGTTGCAAACGCTGGATCGTGACCTGAAGAGCGTGGTGTTCGGTCAGGATCAGTCTATCGATGCGCTTGCCGCCGCCATCAAGATGGCGCGTGCAGGTCTCGGCAAGACGGACAAGCCGATCGGTGCGTTCCTGTTCTCGGGTCCGACGGGCGTCGGCAAGACGGAAGTCGCGAAGCAACTGGCGTTCACGCTGGGTATCGAATTGCTGCGCTTCGACATGTCCGAGTACATGGAACGTCACGCGGTGAGCCGGCTGATTGGCGCGCCGCCGGGATATGTTGGTTTCGATCAAGGCGGTTTGCTGACTGAAGCCGTCACGAAGAAGCCGCATTGCGTGCTGTTGCTCGATGAAATCGAAAAAGCGCATCCGGACATCTACAACGTGCTGCTGCAGGTGATGGACCACGGCACGCTGACGGACAACAACGGCCGCAAGGCGGATTTCCGCAACGTCATCATTATCATGACGACGAATGCGGGTGCCGAAGCCATGCAGAAGTCGGCGATCGGCTTCACGAATCGTCGGGAAACCGGCGACGAAATGGCTGATATCAAGCGGATGTTCACGCCTGAGTTCCGGAATCGGCTGGATCAAATCATCAGCTTCCGCTCGCTGGATGAAGAAATCATCATGCGCGTGGTCGACAAGTTCCTTATGCAACTGGAAGATCAGCTGCACGAGAAAAAAGTCGATGCAATCTTCACCGACGCGTTGCGCAAGCACTTGGCGAAGCACGGTTTCGATCCGCTGATGGGCGCGCGTCCAATGCAGCGTTTGATTCAGGACACAATCCGTCGTGCTCTGGCAGACGAGCTGCTGTTCGGCAAGCTGATGACGGGCGGTCGCGTGACAGTGGACGTGGACGACAGCGACAAGGTTGCGCTAACGTTCGACGAGAGTCCGGTGCCGCGCAATCCGAATCCGGAGGCGGTTGAAGTGGAGTAATGAGGTTGAGTACTGAGGTCGAGTGATCGGCTAAAAAGCGATGGCTGAAGTCAGATAACACACGGTCAAGGTGTGTCATCATCGGCGAGGCGGCGCGGGGAAGTTTCCCGCGCCGCCTCGCTTTTTTGCGTCCGCTTTCGTGGCGGATATTGACTTCAAGAGGTGGATTTGAGCTTTGAACGCGGGTCGTTCGACACCATCGTCGAACGGGAGAAGGGGCTGCACCGGAGTTTGACCGCCGGGCAGATGTCGATGATCGCTATCGGTGGAGCGATAGGAACGGGGCTTTTTTTAGGCAGCGGTTTTGCAATCAGCTTCGCCGGGCCGAGCGTGCTGGTGAGTTATGCAATCGGCGCATTGATCGCGCTGCTGTTGATGGGGGCGCTTGCCGAGATGACGGTCGCGCATCCCACATCCGGGTCGTTCGGTGCGTATGCCGAGTTTTATATCGGACCGCTCGCCGGATTTCTCGTGCGATACGCGTACTGGTCCGCCGTGGTCTTCGCAGTCGGCACCGAGGTTAGCGCGGTCGCCGTGTTCATGAAGTACTGGTTTGCGAACGTGCCGGGCTGGTACTGGATCGTCGGGTTTTCCGCTGCGCTGATTGTCGTCAATGCCGCGAGCGTCAAGGTGTACGGCGTGATCGAATACACGTTTTCGATGCTGAAGATCGTGGCGATCGTCGCGTTTATTCTGCTCGGCGCGGTCTTCGTATATGGCGCGCCGGTGTCGTCGGGTGTCGGGCTGAATAACTTCACGGCGCACGGCGGTTTTTTCCCGCACGGCGTGAAGGGCATGTGGTTCGCGGTCATCGTGTCCATTTTCAGTTACCTGAACATCGAGACAATTGCCGTTGCGGCCGGCGAAGCGCGTGATCCACAACGCGCTGTGGCCAAAGCCTTTCGCTCAACCGTGTTTCGTCTTGTGCTCTTTTACCTGCTCACGCTGGCGCTGATGCTCGCCATCGTTCCGTGGACGCAGGCGAGCACCGACGAAAGCCCGTTCGTCAAAGTCATGGCCGCGACGCACGTTCCGTTCGCCGCGGGCGTGATCAACTTCGTGGTGCTTGTCGCGGCGCTTTCCGCGATGAACAGTCAGCTATACATCACCACGCGCATGATGTTCAGCCTGTCGCGCGGCGGTTATGCGCCGGCGCGGTTCGGGCGTCTCAGCGCGAACGGCGTGCCGACGGCCGCGCTCTCGCTGTCGACGATTGGCATTGCGCTGGCAACCGTGCTGACCGCGTTCTGGCCGGCAATGGCGTTCGGCCTGATGATGTCGCTGGCGATTTTCGGCGCGATGTTCGCCTGGCTGATGATCTTCGTCACGCACCTCTTTTTCCGCGCCCGTTATGACGGACCGCCGCTCTCGTTCCGGATGGTGCTGCATCCGTTCGGCAGCCTGGCCGGCGCGGGACTGATGGCAGCAATCATGATCACCACCGCCTTCACGCGCGAATTCCGCATGACGCTCGTCTACGGCCTCGCGTTCATGGTGATTCTCATTGCCGTTTACTTGATCTGATATCGAAAACGCGGGTAAACACGGGTCAGAAGTCCTTTGCATGACTTTCGTTTCGAAACTAAAATCCTTCGAAACGAAAGTACAAAGGCGGTGTTGCCCGTGTTGGCTAACAAGAATTCGCTTCATCGACGTTTGCGTATCGTCGAACTTGTCCGCAAGCGCGGGGAAGTATCGGTCGATGAGCTCGCGTCGGCGTTCGACGTCTCCAGCGTCACGATTCGCTCCGATCTGAATTATCTGGAGCAGCAGCGTTATCTGATTCGTGCGTTTGGAAAGGCGCGCTACGTCGCGCAACGCCCTGGCGAAAACCTGCTCGCCGCAGTCCCCGCAAGCGCGACGCGGCAGGCTGCGGACATGGCCATCGCGCGTCTGGCGGCGGATTTTATCGATGACCACGCTTCTGTGTTTATCGGCGCCGGGGTGATTACGCACAAGTTGTTGCCGCTGCTCGCCGATCGCGCCAATCTCGCGCTGACGATCAACGACATCGCTATGGTGGCAACCGTTCAGCGCTTCCTGCGCTGCGAGTTGCGCCTGACCGGCGGTTCGCTGGACGACGATTCCACCGTGCTGCTCGGGCCGGATGCGGAACGTTCGCTCTCTGCTTTATCGCTGGATCTGGTGGTGGTCGAGGCAAGCGGAATGGATCGCGAGGGCAATCTGCTTTGCGCCGATCCGCGTCTGGCCGAGGTGTTCAAAGCTGCGCTGAAGAACGCCAAACGCAGCGTTGTGCTGGCTTACCAACCCGCGCTGCAAGGCGAGGGCGAGGTTTTTTGCCACATGGGCCGGCTGGACGGACTCGTGCTCGATGACGCCATCGACCCGCCCACATTCGATCTGATTCTCAAAGCCGGACTGGAAGTGCACAGACGGGAAGAAGGGATTATCGAATTCCGTAATCAGGGATCCTGATCAAATTGGGATGGCGCCTTGATTATCGACGTCATCAATTCAGTATCGATGTTCAAACGAAGAAACGTCATGGCTAATTCAAACGGTGTTATTTCCAAACCCGGCACCATCGTCGCGATGGGCGAGATCCTCGTCGAGATCATGGCGACACGCGTCGGCCAGAGCTTTCGCGAACCGGGCACACTCATCGGCCCGTTTGCGAGCGGCGCGCCAGCCATTTTCATCGATCAGGTCGCGAAGCTCGGCAGTCCTTGCGCAATGATCGGCTGCGTCGGCGACGACGATTTCGGCGTGCTCAATGTCGAACGGCTGCGCGGCGATGGCGTGGATGTTTCGGGCATTGCGGTGTTGAAAGACGCGACCACCGGCAGCGCGTTCGTGACGTATCGCGAGGACGGCGACCGCGACTTCATCTACAACATTACGAATAGCGCGTCGGCGCAGTTGTCGGTGGCTAACTTGCGTGACGATCTGCTCGCCAAGTGCGGCAATTTCCACGTGATGGGGTCGTCGCTGTTTTCGTTCCGGATTATCGAAGCGATGAAGCAGGCTATCGAAACGGTGAAGACGCACGGAGGCACGGTGAGTTTCGATCCGAACATCCGCAAGGAAATGCTGCGGATTCCGGAGATGCGCGACGCGCTCGATTTCATCCTCGACTACACCGATGTGTTCCTGCCAAGCGGCCATGAAGTGACCTTGCTGGCGAGCGCGACATCGGAGCGTGGTGCGATCGATGAATTGCTGAAACGCGGCGTGAAGGAAGTGATCGTGAAGCGCGGCGCGGATGGCTGCAGTTTCTTCGATACCAACGGCGAGACGCATCGGCCGGCGTTCAAGGTGCAGGAACTCGATCCGACGGGCGCAGGAGATTGCTTCGGCGCGACGTATATCAGTTGCCGAGCTCAGGGCATGGACGTGGACGCCGCGTTGAAGTACGCGTGCGCAAGCGGCGCGCGGGCAGTGGGCGTGAAGGGCCCGATGGAAGGCACGGCCACTTTCGCCGAACTCGATGTTTTCCTGCAATCGGCCACGGAGTAAGTCATGAATTCCATCGTTTCGCGGTTGAGCAATGCGCATCCCGCGTCGGCGTGGCTGGCCGGCATCTATTCGATCTGCTCGGCGCATCCGTGGGTGCTGGAAGCGGCCATGCGGCAGGCGCTGGAAGACGAGACGCCGCTGCTGATCGAATCGACATCGAATCAGGTCGATCAGTACGGCGGTTATACGGGCATGAAGCCGGCGGATTTCGTCGATTTCGTGCGTTCGATTGCCGAGCGCGTCGGCTTTCCGCATGAGCACCTGATTCTAGGCGGCGATCATCTCGGGCCGAACGCGTGGCGCCATCTGCCCGCTGAGGAGGCCATGCAACGCGCGGATGCTTTGATCGACGCGTATGCATCGGCGGGATTCACGAAAATTCACCTCGATACCAGCATGGCTTGCGCTGATGATCCCGAGCGGTTATCGGACGCAGTGGTCGCTTTGAGGGCGGCGCGCCTGTGTGCGGTCGCTGAGGCGGCTGTAAAACGCGCGGGGTTGAGCGTGAGCCCGGTGTACGTGATCGGCACCGAAGTACCCGTTCCGGGCGGCGCGGCGGAGGATCTGGAGATAGTCGAACCGACGTCGCGTGAAGCTGCGATCCAAACGGCCTTGGTCCACAAAAAAGCGTGGCAGGAACAAGGTGTGCAAGCTGCGTGGCCGCGCGTGATCGCGCTCGTTGTGCAACCGGGCGTGGAGTTCGATCACACGAAGGTGATCGACTATGTGCCGGCGCGCGCCGAGTCGTTGAAGAGCGCGCTGGACGATCTGCACGGCATGGTCTTCGAGGCGCATTCCACCGATTACCAGACGCCCGAAGCGCTGAGCGCTCTGGTCCGCGACGGCTTTCGCATTCTCAAGGTTGGCCCGGGCGTAACGTTCGCACTGCGCGAGGCGCTGTACGCATTGGCCGATATCGAAACGCAATTGATCGGCGCGAGCAAACGATCGAATCTACGTGACGTGGTTGAGCGCGTGATGCTCGCCAAGCCTGTTTATTGGGAAAAGTATTATCACGGCGATGCTGAACAGCAACGCGTGTTAAGGACCTACAGTTACAGCGACCGTGTGCGCTATTACTGGGCCGATGCCGAGGTTGGCGAGGCGGCGCAAAAGCTGCTCGACAACCTCAGCGCCTTAACGATTCCAGAGAACCTGCTCAGCCAGTTCTTGCCCGAGCAATATTGGGCGGTGCGGCGCGGCCAACTGAAAAACGAGCCGCTCGCATTAGTGCAGGATCGCGTGCGGCAAGTAATCAGGACTTACGCGGCGGCGTGCCGCGCATGAACTCGCTCAGTGCTTGCCCGTGCTGCCGAACCCGCCGGCGCCGCGCTCGCTCTGGGCGAAGTCATCGACAATATTGAACGTCGCCTGAACCACCGGCACGATCACCATTTGCGCGAGGCGTTCAAACGGGTTCAGCGTGAACGCGGTCGCGCCGCGATTCCACGTTGAAATCATCAACTGGCCCTGGTAATCCGAGTCGATCAAACCCACCAGATTTCCCAGCACCACGCCGTGCTTATGGCCCAGACCTGAACGCGGAAGGATCATCGCCGCAAAACCCGGATCTTCGATATGAATCGCCAAGCCCGTGGGCACCAGCGTCGTCTGACCGGGTTCGAGCGTGATGGCCTCGTCCAGGCACGCACGCAGGTCGAGGCCAGCGCTTCCCGTCGTAGCGTAGGCGGGCAGGTAGTCGCGCATGCGCGCATCGAGGATCTTGATGTCGAGTTTCATGAGGTCTGTTTGTTGAGTTCGAAGGCTTCAGCCAGCAGTTCGTACGAGCGCAAGCGCGCGGGGTAACTTCCCGCGACGGTCAGCACGATCAGTTCGTCGGCGTCGAAGCGCTGTTGAAGTTGATGCAATTGTTCGGTCACGCGTTCCGGCGTACCAATAATGCTGCGGTTCTTTTCCCGCGCGATCACGCTCAACTCGCGTTCGCCGAACGCCTGCCCCGCGCCCTGGGCAATCGATGGAATCGGCATGTTCAGCCCGTACGCCATCTGCACGCGACGTAGATCGACAGCGCGTTCCAGCGCCGCGGCTTCCGCTTCGGTATCGGCGCAAATGACGAACACGGCGGCGGCGAGATAAGGCGTCGAGCCATTCCGCGATACAAACCGCTCGCGATACGCCTGCGCCACCGCGTGCCCATACTGCGCGTTGATAAAGTGCGCGAACGCGAAGCGAATGCCGAGTTGCGCCGCGAGCAGGCCGCCGAAATCGCTGGAGCCGAGCATCCACAACTCGGGGCGCGTGGCAATTTCCGGCTGCAGCAACACGCCGTGCGCGAGGTGATCCTCGGGCAGCGTGCCATCGAACAAACCAACGAGTTCGCCCACTTGCTGCCGAAAAATATCGCCGCGATTGTAGTCGCCCGCAGCCACCGCTTGCGCCGTGCGCATATCGCCGCCGGGCGCGCGGCCCACACCCAGATCCACGCGATTCGGAAACAGCGCTTCGAGCATCAGGAATTGCTCGGCGACCTTGAACGAGCTGTAGTAGGGCAGCATGACGCCGCCTGAACCAATCCGGATTTGCTTCGTAATACTGCCGATTCGCGCGAGCAACACTTCCGGACAAGGATTTGACACCCCGCGCAAACCGTGATGTTCGGCACACCAATAGCGCGTATAGCCGAGGTCATCGGTGAGACGCGCGAGATCCAGCGTGGCCGCGATGGCGTCGGCGGTGCTATGGCCGTGGATGACCGGGGTTTGATCGAGTACGGAGAGTTTCGTCGTCATGGTCTTTTTTGCAGGCAAGCTAAGACAGCAGGGAACCGCCGCGCGGAGCCCGCTTCGCAATCTCGCCGATCAACACGCGCGCCAGCAGTTTTTTATCGGCGCGTGGCAGGCGCGTGATGCCCGATGCTTCGAAGAGCACGACTTCGTTGTCGTCGAGGCCGAAGGTCAGCGGCCCGAGATTGCCGATCAGCAGCGGCACATTCTTGCGCGCGCGTTTCTCTTCGCCATGCACATCGAGATCGCCGCTTTCCGCCGCGAAGCCCACGCAATACGGCGGGTTCGGCAAGCCCGCGACCGTCGCGAGAATGTCCGGATTTTCGACGAACGTGAAGGTCGGTATCGCCTGATCGGCGGTCTTTTTGATCTTGTGCTCGCTCAAGTGATCCGCGCGCCAGTCCGCGACCGCCGCCACCGCGATGAAAATGTCCGCGTCCGGCGTGGCGTGCATCACGGCGTCGTACATTTGCTGCGCGGTCTGCACATCTTCACGATAAACACCCCAGGGCGTTTCCAGCGCGACCGGGCCGGCCACGAGATGCACATCTGCGCCGGCCTGAGCTGCCGCGCGTGCGAGAGCGAAACCCATCTTGCCGGAGGATCGATTCGTAATGCCGCGCACGGGATCGAGCGGTTCGAAGGTCGGACCGGCCGTAATCAATACGCGATGCCCTTGCAAGATCTTCGGCTGGAAGAACGCGCAGATTGCTTCGAATGTTGCCGATGGTTCGAGCATCCGGCCATCGCCGACTTCACCGCACGCTTGCGCGCCGGAATCCGGTCCAAGCACTTGTACGCCGTCGGCACGCAGTTGCGCGACGTTGCGTTGCGTCGCCGGGTTCTGCCACATTTGCCGGTTCATGGCGGGCACGACAAGCAGCGGGCAATCGCGCGCCACGCAGAGCGTGGACAGCAAATCGTCGCAGTTGCCATGCGCGAGCTTGGCGATAAAGTCGGTGGACGCGGGCGCGATCACGATGGCATCTGCTTCACGCGACAAATCGATATGCGCCATGTTGTTGTCAATCCGCGCGTCCCATTGCGACGTGTACACGGGACGTCCGGACAGCGCCTGCATGGTGACAGGCGTGATGAATTGCGTGGCGGCGTCGGTCATGACGATCTGCACGGTCGCACCGGCTTTCACCAGGAGACGCGTGAGTTCGGCGATCTTGTAGCACGCGATACCCCCCGACAGACCCAGTACGAGGTGCTTTCCTGCGAGTTCTGCGTTATCCAATCCTGCCTCCGCACTCATGACGCAAAAAACTACTTCGCTCCGCGCACGCGCCGCAATTCATCGAAGACGAGCAGCACGGCGCCGATGGTGATGGCGCTGTCGGCGAGATTGAACGCCGGCCAGTGCCACGTGTTGACGTGAAAATCCAGGAAGTCGATCACGTGGCCGTAGGCAATCCGGTCGATCACATTGCCGATAGCGCCGCCCATGATCAACGCCAATGCGGTGCAGAAAAGCTTCTGGGTACCGTGGCGCTTCAGCAAATAGCAGATCACGATAGCCGCGACCACGCCGAGCGCCGTGAAACCCCAACGCTGCCAGCCGCCGGCGGTGGCGAGAAAGCTGAACGCCGCGCCGCGGTTGTAGATCAGGAACAGGTTGAAGAAGGGCGTGAGCGCGTGCGGCTCGCCATAAGCGAACACCCGGGCGACGGCGATCTTCGACAACTGGTCGAAGAGAATCACGATCAGTGCCACGCCTAGCCAAGGTGCGAGCGAACCGCTGCTTTGTTTCGACATCGTTCTTGCCATTATGCTGCGCTCCGCTTTTCGCCGTTGCCGAAGAGGTTGGTGAAGCAGCGCCCGCACAAGCCAGGATGTTCCTCCGATGCCCCCACGTCCGCGCGGTAATGCCAGCAGCGCTCGCATTTCAGATACGTCGATGCAATTACGTCGACGCCTTCGTCCGCTTCGCTTGCCACTTCGACCAACTCCGCCGCCGATGTAATCAGCACGAACCTGAGGTCATCGCCGAGACTCTTCAACGCGTTGTAGCGCGCGCCGCTCGCACGCACTTCCACTTCGGCCTGCAGCGACGAACCGATCATATTGGCCGTGCGCGCTTCTTCCAGCGCCTTCGTGACATCGCTGCGGGCGGAGCGGATCAGCGTCCACTTGTCGAGCAATTCGCCGGCGTCTGGAACTTGCGGATACGCGTGGTACACCTCGGTGAAAATCGTATCGCGTCCTGGTTGCAGCACCTTGTACGCCTCTTCCGCCGTGAACGACAGATACGGCGCGACCAGACGCAGCAAACCATGCGCGATGTGATGCAGCACCGTTTGCGCCGCGCGGCGTTCGTGCGAATCCGGCTTCATGGTGTAGAGCCGATCCTTCAGCACATCCAGATAGAACCCGCCGAGGTCTTCCGAGCAGAACGTCGCGAGCTTCGATACAACCGGGTGAAACTCGAATTTCTCGTAGTGCGCGAGCACATCGTCCTGCAGGTTTTGCGCGAGGGCGACGGCGTACTTATCCATTTCGAGCCAGTCTTCCACCGGACGCGCGTTCTTCTCGAAATCGAAGTCCGACAGATTGGACAACAGGAATCGCAAGGTATTGCGAATCCGCCTGTACGTTTCCGTCACGCGCTTCAAGATCTCTTCGGAGATGGCGAGCTCGCCTGAATAATCCGTCGATGCAATCCACAAGCGGATGATTTCCGCGCCCAGCCGGTTCGACACTTCGTGCGGATCGATGCCGTTGCCGAGCGACTTCGACATCTTGCGGCCTTCGCCATCGACCGTGAAACCGTGCGTGAGCAGCGCGTTGTACGGCGGGCGGCCATCGAGCATGGAAGCGGTCAGCAATGACGAATGGAACCATCCGCGATGCTGGTCCGAACCTTCCAGATACAAGTCAGCCGGGAATTGCAGCGAATCCATGCGCGAGCCGCGCAGCACGTGCCAGTGCGTCGTGCCGGAATCGAACCAGACGTCGAGCGTGTCGCGATTCTTTTCGTAGATATTGGCTTCATCGCCGAGCAGTTCTTGCGGGTCGAGCGTTTGCCACGCTTCAATCCCGCTCACCTCCACGCGCTTCGCCACTTCCTCGAGCAATTCCAGCGTCCGCGGATGCAGCTCGCCGGTTTCCTTGTGGACGAAGAACGCCATCGGCACGCCCCACTGGCGTTGGCGCGACAGCGTCCAATCCGGCCGGTTCGCGATCATGCTGTAAAGCCGCTGCTTGCCCCACGACGGAAAGAACGCCGTGTTCTCGATGCCTTCCAGCGCGGTTTCACGCAGCGTGCGCGACGTATCGTTGGGCTTCACGTCCATGCCGGCAAACCACTGCGACGTCGCCCGATAGATGATCGGCGTCTTGTGGCGCCAGCAGTGCATGTAGCTATGCGTGTACTTCTCGGTTTTCAGCAGGGACTTCGCGTGGAGCAACGCGTCCACGATCTGGTCGTTCGCTTCCCAGATGGAGAGCCCGCCAAACAGCGGCAACGATTCGATATACCGCCCATCGCCCATGACCGGGTTGATGATGTCCGAGTCGGTCATGCCATGCGCCTTGCACGACACGAAGTCTTCCACGCCATACGCCGGCGAGGAATGCACGATTCCCGTGCCGCTTTCGGTCGTCACATACTCGCCGAGATAGACCGGCGCGGTGCGCTTGTAGCCGGGATGGGCCGCGCTCAACGGATGATGAAAGCGCAGTCCGCTCAATTTTTCACCCGGCGCGCTCGCGATGGTGCGACCTGTCGCGCCGTACTGCTTCAGGCATTCCTCAACGCGATCTTCGGCGAGGATCAGCAGGCCCTTTTCGGTATCGACGAGGCTGTAGACAATTTCCGGATGCACGTTCAGCGCCTGATTTGCCGGGATGGTCCACGGCGTGGTCGTCCAGATCACCACGCCGCCTTCCTGCTTCGGCAACGCGCTCAAACCGAACGCCTGCGCGGTTTTCTCCGGTTCGGCGAAAGCAAACAGCACGTCGATAGTCGGATCGGTCTTGTCCTTGTATTCCACCTCAGCTTCAGCCAGAGCCGAGCCGCAGTCGAAACACCAGTTCACCGGCTTCAACCCGCGAAACACGTAACCTTTTTCGAGAATCTTGCCCAACGCGCGGATTTCGCCGGCTTCGTTGGCGAAATTCATTGTCTTGTAAGGATTGTCCCAGTCACCGAGCACACCCAGCCGACGAAACCCGAGCTTCTGCTTCTCGATCTGCTCGCTTGCATACTTGCGAGCTTTTTCCATCACTTCGCGCGCCGGCAGCGACTTGCCGAACTGCTTTTCGATCTGGATCTCGATCGGCATGCCGTGGCAATCCCAGCCCGGCACATAGACCGCGTCGAAGCCCGCCAGATTGCGCGCCTTCACGATCATGTCCTTCAGGATCTTGTTCACCGCGTGGCCGAGGTGGATGTCACCGTTCGCATACGGCGGCCCGTCGTGCAGGATGAACTTCTTGCGGCCCTTGCTCGCTGCGCGGATTTTTTCGTAGATCTTGTTGTCCTGCCATTCCTTGACCCATTGCGGCTCGCGCTTGGGCAAGTCGCCACGCATGGGGAACGGCGTATCCAGCAGATTGACCGGATATTTCGACTGGGGCTTGGATTCTTTCTTGTTGCTCATGGATGACTCGATATCTGTTCGTGAGGCGGCGATGAAGCGGCGGTTCCGAATCGGCGTATTCGGGAACGGGCTCGAAGGTGTGTGTTGATCGAGGCAGCGGGCAGCGCGTCGGGCTTATAGCGCCCGGCGCCACGCGCTCACCTAATTCGGTCGGTGGCCGAGGTGGCGAAACCGCTGTCGCGGCCACTGGAGTTGACGTCGGAGGCGAAATACGCGCGGGCGTTCGTCACGTCGCGGGCGATGGCCGCCGTCAGGGTTTCGAGGTCCACGTACTTTTCCTCGTCGCGCAGCTTTTGCAGGAACTCGATACGCACAAGCTTGCCGTAGGCGTCACCATGCCAGTCGAGCACGAAGGTTTCCAGCAGCACGCGGCCGGAATCATCCACGGTCGGCCGCAGTCCGAGGCTTGCCACAGCGGGCAGCGGCATCGGTCCGAGCCCATGCACGCGCACGACGAAGATACCCGCGAGCGCCGGCCGCTTATGCGCGATCGGCATGTTGAGCGTCGGGAAGCCTAGATCGCGGCCGAGTTTTTGCCCGTGCACCACGTGGCCGCTGATCACATACGGACGGCCAAGGGCGATGCGGGCAGCCTCGAGATCGCCTGCCACCAGAGACGTCCGCACGCCCGAACTTGAAATGCGTGCGCCGTTCAGATCCGCGACGGTCGCCATTTGTTCCACTTCGAAGCCGTACTTCTCGCCCGCAGCTTCCAGCGACCCGAAGTCGCCCGCGCGTTTCGCGCCGTAGCGGAAGTCGTCGCCGATCATGACCCAGCGTGCGTGCAGCCCGTTCACGATCACATTTTCGACGAACGTATCCGGTGGCTGGCTGGCGAAGGTGTGATTGAAGTGCTCGACCACCACGCGATCCACGCCGTTCGTGCGTAGCGCTTCGAGTTTGTCGCGCAGCATGGCGATGCGGGGTGGCGCGCCGGCGGGATTGAAGAATTCGCGGGGATGCGGCTCGAAGGTCATCACGCAGACCGGCAGTCCGCGGGCGTTAGCGGCCGCGCGCACGTGGGCGAGCAGCGCCTGGTGGCCGCGGTGGACACCGTCGAAATTGCCGATGGTCAGCGCGCAGGGCGCTCGGCTTTCGGCATTGGGTAGGCCGCGAAAGACTCTCACGATATCGGTTGGGTCGGCGGTTGGCGGTTAAGTGGGCAGGGGCACTGCGCGTGCAGCGCGAAGCCGCAAAGCGTTCGATTATAAACGGGTGTGGGGGATTCGTTCGCACTAGCTCGGGGGTTGGGGGGCGGGTGGGGTGCTGCTTGCGTTAGCGCGGGGTAGATGTTGGCGGGTTTCCTCGGCGAGGTATTTGCGTTCGCACTCGGGCGGGGTTTGGTTGTTGGTGGTTCTGGGGTTTGTGTGGGTCGGTGCTGGCTTGCTGCTGCTTACGTTAGCGCGGGTTGTATTTGAGCTATATTTTTTATCGCTATTAGCCACTGTCCGTGGCGGGACTTCATTTCTTGGTCCTTCGGCGACAAAGAAACGAAGCAAAGAAAACGCCTTTCCACAATCTGTATTAAGTGTCCCCAGCGTGCAGACCACTGCTTTTGGTTCCCGCGTAGCACGGTGCTCGCTAGAACCACAGACACTTGAACCCCTCCTTCTCGCGAATCCCTACATCCCCCCGCTTCGCCACCCGTGCTCTCGGGCAAGATCGATGGCCCACGGACCAATAGGGCCTCACGCGTCTTTACGGTTGGTGGACTGCGCATTCCGCGTGACCATTTAGGTGAGCCGGGGGCGCGCATGGCGCGCAACACATTTGGGCGCCATTTCACCAGAGAAACCGTGGACCGTTCCGGGCCCGGCGCGAACAACCGCGCCTGAAATCACTACGCCCGGGAAAGTCTGAAGGCCGCCGCAATTACGGGTGAGGCCTAATCGCCTGGGAAAGTCTGAAGCCACCGCAATTACGCGTGAGGCCGAACGAGTCTGTAGGCGCACCGTTCTTGCCCGAGAGCACTGGTGGCGAAGCGTGGGGATGTAAGGATTCGCGAGAAGGAGGGTTTCAAGTGTCCGTGGTTTTGCGAGCACCGTTCTACGCGGGAACCAAAAGCAGTGGTCTGCACGCTGGGGACACTTAATACAGATTGTGGGAAGGCGTTTTCTTTGCTTCGTTTCTTTGTCGCCGAAGGACCAAGAAATGAAGTCCCGCCACGGACAGTGGCTAATAGTGATAAAAAATTTAGCCTACATTGAACCCGCGCTAAGGTATGCAGCAGCAACCCGGCGCCGACCCAGTACCCCGGACATAGAAATGAAGTGCCGCCACGCACAGTGGCTAACAGCGATAAAAAATTTAGCTCACATACAATCCGCGCTAACGTAAGCAGCAGCAACCCAGCACTGACCCAGTCCCACGGACGTAGCAATGACGTGCCGCCACGCCCAGTGGCTAATAGTGCTAAAAAATACAGCCAAGGTACAACCCGCACTAACGTAAGCAGCACCACCCGCCCACCCGCTCGACCGAGTGCTAACGCCCCCCCCTGCAATGTTAAAATCCGCGGATGAAAAAAATCGTCATCCTGATTTCCGGGCGGGGAACCAACATGGAAGCCGTCGTGCGGGCTTGCGCGCGCGAAGGCTGGCCGGCTCGGATATCAGCTGTCATATCGAATCGCCCCGATGCCGCCGGGCTTGCGTTTGCGGCAAAAAATGACATTTCGGCATGCACGGTCGATCACCGTGATTTCGCCACGCGCGAAGCCTTCGATCAGGCGCTTGCTCGCACTATCGACGGCTTCGAACCGGATCTCATAGTGCTCGCAGGCTTCATGCGCGTACTGACCGATGCCTTCGTCGAACGCTACGCGGGCCGGATGATCAACATTCATCCGTCGCTCCTGCCGTGCTTTCCAGGGCTTAAAACGCATCAGCAAGCCCTCGATGCCGGCGTGCGCGTGCACGGCGCGAGCGTCCATTTTGTTACGCCCACGCTGGATCACGGGCCAATCGTCGCGCAGGCGGCGGTGCCGGTCATGGCCGGCGACGACACGGCAGTACTTGCTTCGCGAGTGCTGGCCGTTGAACACATTATTTACCCACGCGCGGTGCGCTGGTTCGTCGAAGGGCGTCTTGCCATCGACGGCGAGCGTGTCGTGCTCACGCCACCAGAGCCGCAATGGCTCTTTGCCGACATTGCCGGGGAGGGCGTATGAGGCTTCATGGATTTTTGATAGGACAAACAGAGACGCTGCTAGCGGATGTATTGCGCTTCAGCGGTCCCGCCGATGCCGCCACCAGCCGTTTTTTCCGTGCGCATCCGAAGCTCGGCCACAACGAACGCGGCTTGATCGCCGAAGCGGTGTTCGCGGTTCTGCGCCGCAAGATGGAGTTCTCGCATCTCGCCGAAAGCGGCAGCGGCAACCTCGCACGGCGTCTCGCATTGCTGGGATTGATGCAGACGGCGGGGTTATCGGCGCTGAAGCCGTTCATTTCCGCAGATGAATACCAATGGCTCAATCAGGTATCGAAGATCGATCCGGCCAGTTTGCCGGTGCGCGTGCGGACGAATTTGCCGCAGTGGATCTACGACGCCATGTCCAAGCGCTTCGATACCGACGAACTGGCCCTGCTTGCCGCCGCGCTAAATTACCCGGCGCCGCTGGATCTGCGCGCAAATCCGATCAAGGCCACGCGCGAAGTGGTCATCAAGACGCTGACCGAAGCAGGTATCGATGCAGGCGAAATGCCGTTCGCGCCCTACGGCGTGCGGGTGGACGGCAAGCCGGCGCTCACGCGCCTGCAACCGTTCCAGGACGGCTGGATCGAGGTGCAGGACGAAGGCAGCCAGCTTTTATGCTCGTTGGTGGCGCCCCGGCGCGGTGAAATGATCGTCGATTTTTGCGCCGGCGCAGGCGGCAAGACGCTGGCGCTGGGCGCGATGATGCGCTCGTCGGGCCGTCTCTACGCCTTCGACGTCTCGGACCGCCGGCTCGCGAAACTCAAGCCGCGGCTCGCTCGCAGCGGTTTGTCGAACGTGAATCCGGTGCTGATCGACAGCGAACACGACGCCAAGATCAAGCGTCTGGCGGGCAAGATCGACCGCGTTCTTGTCGATGCGCCGTGTTCCGGCCTGGGCACGCTGCGACGCAATCCGGACCTGAAATGGCGCCAGTCGCCGGAATCGGTCGCGGAATTGACGCCGAAGCAGCTTTCCATCCTGACGAGCGCAGCGCGGCTCGTGAAAGTGGGCGGCCGTCTCGTCTACGCAACGTGCAGCATGCTGGAAGCGGAAAACGAGGGCGTGGTGAACCAGTTCCTGGCGACGCATCCGGGCTTCAAACTGGTTCCGGCACGCGATGTTCTGGCTGAACAGCGCATCGATCTGGATACCGGAGACTATTTGCAACTGTGGCCGCACAAGCACGGCACCGACGGATTTTTCGCCGCCGTGCTCGAACGGTTGCCAAATGTTGCAAAAGAAACGCCGGTTGAGGAAGCAGTCAAGGAATAGGCAATTCTGTTCGGTGAGGCCGGTGGATTCGGAATCGATCCCCCGGCCTGAGCCTTCAAAAGCGGAAAATTCGTGTTTACCGCACTAAACAGCAACGCGATTTAGCGGTTAAATGTGCGGTTGGTCCTGCGCGAAATCAAAATTTTCCCTAATCGACACAAAGACTTGGAACGCATGACGTAAAATGCCATCGAACCACGTGCATAATCCTTTCATGCACCCAACAGCCGTTCGTTTCTGTTTTCGTTCGGCTTTTTTCTCCGCCTCTCAGGTAAATTGCCTTGCTGAATTCATCGCTTGAATTTCTCGCCAACGGATTGCTGGACCTTTCGTGGTGGCAGATCTTGCTGTTCACTCTCGTGATGACGCACATCACGATCATCGGTGTGACCGTCTATTTGCATCGCTGCCAGGCGCATCGCGCGCTGGAGCTGCATCCGGTCGTCAGCCACTTTTTCCGTTTCTGGCTCTGGATGACCACCGGCATGTTGACCGGTCAATGGGCCGCGATTCACCGTAAACATCACGCCAAGTGCGAGACCGAAGAAGATCCGCACAGCCCGCAAACGCGTGGCATCTGGAAGGTGTTGCTCGAAGGCGCCGAACTTTATCGTTCGGAAGCCAAGAACGAAGAAACCATGCGCAAATTCAGTCACGGCACGCCGAACGACTGGATGGAACGCAATGTCTACACGCGTTACCCCATTCTCGGCATCAGCATCATGATGGTGATCGACGTTGCGCTGTTCGGCTTTGTCGGGCTGTCGGTGTGGGCCGTGCAGATGATCTGGATTCCGTTCTGGGCAGCCGGCGTGGTCAACGGACTCGCGCACTGGTGGGGCTACCGGAACTTCAATTCCGCCGACGCCAGCACGAACATCTTCCCGCTCGGCATCCTGATCGGCGGCGAAGAACTGCACAACAATCATCATACGTTTGCTACGTCGGCCAAGCTGTCGAACAAGTGGTACGAGTTCGATATCGGCTGGATGTATATCCGCATCATGTCGGCGTTCAAGCTGGCCAAGGTCAAGAAGATTGCGCCCACGCCGCGTCTGATGGCGTCCAAGCCGGTGCTCGATCACGACACGCTGCAGGCTGTGCTCTCGAACCGCTATGAAGTGATGGCGCGTTACGGCAAGGCGCTCAAGCGTGCGTATCGGCAGGAATTGTCGAAGTTGAAGGAAGCCGGTTCCCGCGATAAATATCAATTGATGCGCGGTGCGCGCAAATGGGCGCACAAGGAAGAGGCGGGCCTCGACGAGCCGCAACGCCAGCAGTTGCCGGCGCTGTTCTCCGACAACCACAAGCTGCGCACATACATCGAGCTGCGTCAGGATCTGGCTGCCATGTGGGACCGTTCCAACGCGTCGCGCGAACAACTGCTCGCGCAGCTGCAGGACTGGTGTCATCGTGCGGAGCAAAGCGGCATCAAGGCGTTGCAGGATTTCGCGTCTCGTCTGCGCCGTTACGCCTGACAGCACTTCGACTTTCGTCATCGATATCCGTTAAAATTTCGTGACGTCATAAGACCCCGCTCTGGCGGGGTTTTTCGTTTTTGGACGACGTAATCACGAATCGGAGACGAGGAAGCGATGGAGCAGGTGATCAAGAGCGTCGAGTACGACCGGCCGCAGGGTCTGGTGTGCGGCACCGGGCAGGCATGGGCGAAAGTGCCGGATGCCCCGTCGCGCGAGGAAAAGCGCGAGTTGAAGGAGCGCATTCGCGGGTTGCTCGTGCGCGAGAAAGCGGTGCTGGTCGCGCACTATTATGTCGATGCCGAACTGCAGGAACTCGCCGATGAAACCGGCGGTTGTGTAGCGGATTCGCTCGAAATGGCGCGTTTCGGGCGCGACCACGCAGCACAGACGCTGATTGTGGCCGGGGTGCGTTTTATGGGTGAGACCGCGAAGATTCTCAGCCCCGAGAAACGCGTGCTGATGCCCGACCTCGACGCCACCTGCTCGCTCGATCTCGGCTGTCCAGCCGACGAGTTTTCTGCTTTTTGCGATGCCCATCCCGACCGCACGGTCGTTGTGTACGCGAATACCAGCGCGGCGGTGAAGGCGCGGGCGGACTGGATGGTGACATCGTCAATCGGGCTGGAAATTGTCGCGGATCTGCATGCGCGCGGTGAAAAGATCCTCTGGGCGCCGGATCGGCATCTGGGCGGTTATATCCAGAAGAAAACCGGCGCCGACATGTTGTCGTGGCAGGGCTCGTGTCTCGTTCACGACGAATTCAAGGGTATCGAACTCGATCTGCTGCGCGCCGAATATCCTGATGCCAAGATCCTCGTTCACCCGGAATCGCCGGAAGCGGTTGTTGCGTTGGCCGACGTGGTTGGCTCGACGACACAACTCATCGACGCCGCCGTGCGGCTCGACGCGAAGCGCTTCATTGTCGCGACCGACCTCGGGATTCTGCACAAGATGCGGCTTGCCGCGCCGGGCAAGGAGTTCATCGAAGCGCCGACGGCCGGGAACAGCGCCACATGCAAGAGCTGCGCGCATTGCCCGTGGATGGCCATGAACGGGCTCGCGAATCTCGCGGCGGTCTTGGAGCGCGGTCACAACGAGATTTTCGTCGATGCGAATATTGCGGCGCGTGCGCGTGTGCCTATCGACCGGATGCTCGATTTCGCCGCGCGTCACAAGAAGCGTGTCCAGGCGAGCGGCGACTTGGCGAAGGATGCTTCGTTGTTTTCAAATGTTGGAGCGGCGTAAATGGCGGCGAGTCAGTTGGTTTCCCCTTTATTCGATCAAATCCGCGCCCAATACGGCGAGGCGTTCGATCACGCGCTTGAGCGCAACGTGACCGATGCGCTGGCGGAAGACATCGGCGATGGCGACCGGACCGGGCTTCTCGTCCCGGCCCGCGTGCTGCGCACGGCGCGCGTCACCGTTCGCGAGGAAGCGGTGCTGTGCGGCGTGCCGTGGTTCGAAGCCGTGATGCGGCGTGTGGATGAATCGATTCGCGTGGAATGGTTGTATCGCGAAGGGGCGCGGATGAGCGCCGATACGCCCGTGGTCTTGCTGCACGGGCCGGCGCGCGCATTGCTGACCGCCGAGCGCAACGGGCTGAATTTTCTGCAATTGTTGTCCGGCGTGGCGAGTGCGACGCGGCGTTATGTCGATGCTATCGAAGGGACGCACGCGCGTATTCTCGATACCCGCAAGACCTTGCCTGGCTTGCGTCTCGCGCAGAAGTACGCGGTTCGTGTGGGTGGTGGCGCGAACCAGCGGCTGGCGCTTTACGACGGCATTTTGATCAAGGAAAACCACATTGCGGCGGCTGGCGGCGTGGGCGCTGCGATGGACGCGGCGCTCGCGTTGAATGTTGGCGTGCCGATTCAGATTGAAGTGGAGACGCTCGAACAACTTGAAACGGCGCTGGCGCATCGGGCGGAATCGATTCTGCTCGATAACTTCAGTTTCGGCGATATGCGTGACGCTGTGCGGATTACGGGGGGGCGGGCGGTGCTGGAAGTGTCGGGCGGGGTGAATTTCGATACCGTTCGCACTATTGCCGAGACTGGAGTGGACCGGATTTCCATCGGAGCGCTGACGAAGGATGTGCGGGCTACGGATTACTCGATGCGGGTGGTTTGACGTTCGCACTCGAGGGGTTTTGGGGGCGGGGCGGTCTGCGGGGCGGGGGTTGGGGCTGCTTACGTTAGCGCGGGTGTTTGCGTTCGCACTCGGGGTTTTTGGGGGGCTGGCTGCCGGCGGTGGTCGGGGTTGGTGCCGGGTTGCTGCTGCTCACGTTAGCGCGGGTTTTATGTGAGCTAAATTTTTTATCACTATTAGCCACTGTCCGTGGCGGGACTTCATTTCTTGGTCCTTCGGCGACAAAGAAACGAAGCAAAGAAAACGCCTTTCCACAATCTGTATTAAGTGTCCCCAGCGTGCAGACCACTGCTTTTGGTTCCCGCGTAGAACGGTGCTCGCAAAACCACGGGCACTTGAAACCCTCCTTCTCGCGAATCCCTACATCCCCACGCTTCGCCACCAGTGCTCTCGGGCAAGTTCGATGGCTCACGGACCAATTCGGCTCCACAGGTCTTTATGGTTGGTGGACTGTGTGCTCCCCATGATCGTTTAAGTAAGGGAGCGCGTGGCGCGCAATCGTTGGTACCAGCACATCAGAAGAAATAATGGAGCGCGCCGCGCCAGGCGTGAATAACCGCGTCTGAAATCACCGCGCGCCGAATGGCTTCGATCAACCTCAAACAAAGGTGAGGCCTTACTGGTCCGAAGGCGAGCCGAGCTTGCCCGAGATAAGTAAGAGAGCCCGAAGCGCGCGCAATCGTTGGCACCAACACACCAGAAAAAATAATGGAGCGCGCCGCGCTAGCGTGAACAACCGCGTCTGAAATCACCGCGCGCCGAATGGCTTCGGTCAACCTCAAACAAAGGTGAGGCCGTACCGGTCCGTGGGCGCGTCGAGCTTGCCCGAGAGCACTGGTGGCGAAGCGTGGGGATGTAAGGATTCGCGAGAAGGAGGGTTTCAAGTGTCCGTGGTTTTGCGAGCACCGTTCTACGTGGGAACCAAAAGCAGTGGTCTGCACGCTGGGGACACTTAATACAGATTGTGGGGAGGCGTTTTCTTTGCTTCGTTTCTTTGTCGCCGAAGGACCAAGAAATGAAGTCCCGCCACGGACAGTGGCTAATAGTGATAAAAAATTTAGTCAACGCACAACCCGAGCTAACGTAAGCAGCAACAACCCAGCACGGACCCTTGACCACCGCCGGTAGCCCGCTCCCCAAAAATCGAGTGCGAACGCAAAAAACCTGCCGCCACGCACAGTCGCTAATAGTGATAAAAAATATAGCTCACATAAAACCCGCGCCAACGTACGCAGCAGCAACCCAGTACCGACCAGCCCCGCGCCCAAAACTAACCCCGACCGAGTGCGAACGCAAAAAACTTGCTACTACGCACAGTGGCTAAAAGCGCCAAGAAATACAGCCAACTTAAGCCACCCACCAACCCCAGCAGCAACCCACCTCGCCCCCACCCCCGGCGCCAGCCACCCCTCGACGCTTCGCGTCGTGTCTAGACAACTTCGAAATCACCCCCGCAAACCAAATCCGCCTGACCAAGAATTTCTCGCGTGCCACAATCGAAGGCCGCTGTAAGCGTTACCCATCAAGCCTGTCAGTACTTTCCCTAAGTTACCCGAATCTGCAACAAAAAACGTTGCCATCACTTTTTATTCGCTGCATGCTTGTCTATACAAGTTGGCGTTTCGCCAATCGGTTCAACAATCATTCTGGAAAGTGGCTCAACTATGACAGGCAAAATGAAATTGCTCGCTCGACTGGCGGCATCGGTGGCCGTCGGTGTCATCGCTTTCGGCGCAGCCAGCGCCCAGGCAAAAGAGTGGAAGTCCGTAACGATCGCGACCGAGGGCGCCTACGAACCGTGGAACCTCACGCTTCCCGGCGGAAAACTCGGCGGCTTCGAGCCGGAGCTGATCCAGAACGTCTGCGACCGCATCAAAATCAAGTGCAACCTGGTCACGCAAGACTGGGACGGCATGATCGCAGGCCTCCAGGCAGGCAAGTTCGACGTGCTCATGGACGCTATCTCGGTCACGCCGGAACGCGAAAAAATCATCGCTTTCTCAAAGCCCTACGCCTCGACGCCGGCAGCATTCGTCTCGTCCGGTGAAGCACCCGCCGCGCTGGCGAAGCAACCGGGTGCGGGTCAGATCGTCAAGCTGACGGGCGACCCAGCACACGATAAAGCCACCGTCGACGCACTGCGCGTCGCGCTGAAGGGCAAGACCATCGGCATTCAGTCGGGCACGGTCTACACGAAGTTCATCGATACGAACTTCAAGGACGTCGCGACTATCCGCGAATACAAAACCGCGCCGGAGCATGACCTCGACCTCGTAGCAGGCCGTATCGACGTTGCGTTTGACGACAGCACCTACTGGGCATCCGCGTTCAGCAAGCCGGAAAACAAGGGCCTGGCGTTCACGGGTCCGAAGATCGCCGGACCGGTCTGGGGCCCGGGCGAAGCACTGGCGTTCCGTCAGTCCGACAAAGACCTGAAGGCCAAATTCGACGAAGGTATTGCCGCGGCACTCGCCGATGGCACGGTCAAGCGGCTCTCGCTGAAGTGGCTGAAGGTCGACGCTACGCCTTGAAGCGCTGCTAAGCAAAGCCCCCAGTCTGGCGAGCGCGCCTGTAGAAAAGCGCGCTCGACGATTTGTCACCGTTGGAGATAAATGATGAGTCTGGTTCAACTACTCGGCTTCGGCGAGCAAGGGTGGGGCAGTGCGTTGCTGCTCGCATTGCTCATGACCGTGGTGCTCACCATCGCCGCGCTTGGCGTGGGTGCCGTATTCGGCGCAATGGTCGCCGCAGCGAAACTGTCGCGCAGCCGCACGCTGAGAATTATCGGCGATGCCTACACCACGCTGTTTCGCGGCATCCCTGAACTGCTGATCATCTATCTCTTCTACTTCGGCGGCTCGTCGGTGATGACCGCCGTCGGCCACTATTTCGGCGCCGAAGGCTTTATCGGCGTGCCGCCTTTCGTGGTCGGCGCGCTCGCTATCGGCCTGATTTCCGGATCGTATCAAGCCGAGGTGTATCGCTCTGCGGTGCTGGCGGTGTCGCGCGGCGAGATCGAGGCGGCCCGGGCCATCGGCATGTCGACGACGACGTTATGGCGGCGCGTGCTGATTCCGCAAGTCGTGCGCTTTGCGCTGCCGGGTATCGGCAATGTGTGGCAGTTGAGCCTCAAGGATTCGGCGCTGATTGCCGTGACCGGGCTCGCCGAACTCATGCGCACAAGCCAGATCGCGGCCGGATCGACCCACCAATATTTCACGTTTTATGTGGTCGGCGGGGCGCTATACCTGATCCTCACGAGCCTGTCGAACCGCGTTTTCGACCACGCCGAAGCGCGCGTCAGCCGTTCGTTCCGCAGCACGCTCGCGCGCCACTAAGACAGACGTTCCCCAAGCGAATCCGACCATGAACATCGATTTCGAATTTCTCGGCGATACGTTGTCGAAACTATTCGCCGCCGTCCCCACCACGCTCGGGCTGTTCTTCGCCTCGCTGATCGTGGGCGGGCTGCTCTCGCTGGTGATCGTGGCCATGCGGGTGAGTCCGAACTGGGCGCTGAACCGTTTTGCGCGCGGCTACATTCTGGTATTTCGCGGCTCGCCGCTGCTGATCCAGATGTTCCTCGTGTACTACGGGCTGGGCCAGTTCCCGGCCGTGTCGCGAAAGCTTCCTCTGGCCGATCCTGCGCGCGCCGTATGCGTGCGCGATCGTCTCGCTCGCGTTGTGCACCGCCGGATATACCGCTGAAATCATTCGCGGCGGCTTGCAATCGGTGCCGCACGGGCAGATTGAAGCGGCGCTCGCGTGCGGCATGTCGCGGTGGACGGTATTGCGCCGGATCATCGCGCCGATCACGCTGCGTTATGCCTTGCCCGCGTACTCGACCGAGGCCGTGCTGCTCGTCAAATCGACGGCGCTTGCCAGTCTCGTGACGGTGTGGGATGTGACGGGCGTCGCGCAGCAGATCATCCAGCGGACCTACCGGACGATGGAAGTCTTCATCTGCGCAGCCGCTATCTACCTCGTACTGAATTTCATCATTGTGCGTGCGCTCGGGATGCTCGAAAAGAAGCTCTCGCCGCACTTGCGCGACCGTAACGATGCCGCGCCCAGGAAGTCATCGCGCGAGTCATCCCGCGACTCATCGCGCGCCTCGCTGAAAACGGCAACCGTCCCCGATAGCCAGCACATCGATTCCTGAATCAAAGGGAGAATCTCATGAACGTAAGCAGCTCCATTGCGTTGTCCGCGACCAACATTCACAAGTCTTTCGGCGATGCCCACGTGCTCAAGGGCATTTCCCTCGATGCGCACGAAGGCGATGTGATCTCGATTCTCGGCGCGAGCGGGTCCGGTAAAAGCACGTTCCTGCGCTGTATCAACATGCTTGAAACGCCCGACGACGGCGAAGTGAAACTCGCGGGCGAAGCGATCGAAATGAAACGGGGCCGCGACGGACGCCTGCATCCGGGCAACCGCAAACAGGTCGACCGGATTCGCTCGCAACTCGGCATGGTGTTCCAGAGTTTCAATCTCTGGTCGCACATGACCGTGATGCAGAACGTGATTGAAGGGCCGTTGCGCGTGCAGAAACGCACGCGCGCTGAGTGCGTTGAAGAGGCCGAGCAGTTGCTGAAAAAGGTCGGTCTTTACGAAAAGCGCGATGCGTACCCCGCGCATCTTTCAGGCGGCCAGCAACAGCGTGTCGCGATTGCGCGCGCGTTGGCCATGCATCCCAAAGTCATGCTCTTCGATGAACCCACGTCCGCGCTCGATCCGGAACTCGTCGGTGAAGTGTTGCGCGTGATGCGCGCGCTCGCCGAGGAAGGCCGGACGATGCTGGTCGTCACGCACGAAATGGGCTTTGCGCGCCATGTATCGAATCGGGTGATGTTCCTGCATCAAGGACAAGTCGATGCCCAGGGCGCGCCCGACGACTTGTTTAACGGCCGCTGCTCGGAGCGTTTCCAGCAGTTCGTGTCGAGTCATCATTCCCGTACCGCTAACTAATTGAGGTTGATGTGCTGGCAAGCTCTTTTTTACCGACGCCATCGATTGATCCTATCGTCATCGGCGCGGCTTTGAGTGATGGTTCCCGCGAGGGGCGAGCACCGGCGTCGGTGTGTATCGACAAGCCGCTCGACTGGCGTGGCATCGCGCAGATCGCCAATGGTGCGAAGCTGGTTTTATCGCCCGGGGTGCGCTCGCGGATCGAGCATGCGCGGGCGCTGGTCGAACAGATTGTCGAGCGCCGGATTCGCGCTTATGGCGTGAATACCGGCGTGGGCGCGCTGTGCGATGTGATCGTGTCGCCATCGGATCAGCGCACGCTTTCGCGCAACATCTTGATGAGCCACGCGGTCGGCGTGGGCGAACCGCTGCGGCGCGAAGAGACACGGGCGATCATTGCTGCCGCCGTGAACAACTTCGCGCACGGGCATTCCGGCGTGCGCCTGCAACTGGTGGAACTGCTGGTCACGCTGCTCGACAGCGGCGCGATTCCCGAGGTTCCGGCGTTCGGATCGGTCGGGTATCTGAGCCATATGGCGCATATTGCGCTGGTGTTGATCGGCGAAGGTTTTGTCCGCGACGACACCGGCCGCATAAGCGCCGCGCTTGCGTTGCAGCGGCTGAAGCGCGAACCGCTCGTGCTCGAGGCGAAAGAGGGCTTGAGCGTCGTCAACGGCACGCCGTGCGTGACCGGACTGGCGTCACTGGCGCTGGCTCGCACCGAGCGGCTGCTGGAATGGGCCGACACCATTTCGGCGATGACCTTCGAAAACCTGCGCGGGCAAGCCGCCGCCTTCGATGCCGATTCGCTCGCGCTGCGGATATCGCCGGGATTGTCGGTGGTGGGCGCGCGCTTGCGCAGTCTTCTCGCCGATAGCGGCATCATCGCGGCGTCATTCGGGCGCAAGACGCAGGACCCCTTGAGCTTGCGGACCGTTCCCCACGTGCACGGCGCGGCGCGCGACGTGTTCGCGACGACAGCGGAAGTGGTGAACCGCGAGCTTGCTTCAGTCACCGATAACCCCGTGGTTTCCGGCACGCTCGCGTCGCCGCGGGTGTTTTCGCAGGCGCATGCGGTGGGCGCGTCCATCGGTTTAGCGATGGACAGCCTGAGTACCGCCGTGGCGGAAGTCGCCGCGATGGCCGAGCGGCGTATCGACCGGCTGGTGAATCCGCTGGTCAGCGGCTTGCCCGCATTTCTCGCCGATAGCGGCGGGACGTGTTCCGGCTTCATGATTGCGCAGTACACGGCGGCTTCGCTGGTTGCTCACAACCGCCGCCTCGCGATGCCGGCAAGTCTGGACGGCGGGATTACTTCCGGTCTGCAGGAGGATCATCTGTGTCACGCCACGCCGGCTGCGTTGAAGGCGCTGGAAATCATCGCCAATGCTGAGCGCATCTTTGCTATCGAATTGCTGGCTGCGGCTCAGGCGTATGACTTGCAACCCGCCGATCTGCGCCGCGCGCCGAAGACCGACGCGGTTTATCGAAGTATTCGCGCCGTCATTTCACAATACCGGGACGACCGGCCGTTGGCAGGCGATATCGCCGCGGCATGGGCCTTCGTGACCGAGGCGAATCCCGAGTCTTAAACTGGATGTTGTATAGACAAATGCGCTGCGACCCAGCGCATTTTTTTCATGCATTCAGCGCTACGTGCAGCCATTTATGCCGGTAGATCAAGTTTATTCAAGTAAACCCCTACCCATAATCAACTGGCAACCGCTTGCACTCTCATTTATTTTAATTCAGACTTGTCTATACAACTTGGCGACTGAGATGTGATGGCTGCCTGACAGCTCACGGCACCGGTCGCAAGACACCGAATTTTCCTATCCCGTCCGAGGAGTGCTTTGATGAAAAACCACAACCCGCGTCCCCTGCGCGCACCGCGCGGCACCGAACTCACGTGCAAGAGCTGGCTGACCGAAGCGCCTTATCGGATGCTGCTGAACAACCTCGATCCCGAAGTCGCCGAGAACCCGGACAAGCTCGTGGTCTATGGCGGTATAGGCCGCGCTGCGCGCAACTGGGAATGCCTCGACAAGATCCTGGAAACGCTCCAGCGCCTGGAAAACGACGAATCGCTGCTGGTGCAATCCGGCAAGCCGGTCGGCGTGTTCAAGACGCATTCCGATGCACCGCGCGTGTTGATCGCAAACTCCAATCTCGTGCCGAAATGGGCCACGTGGGAACACTTCAACGAACTCGACCGCAAAGGTCTCTTCATGTACGGCCAGATGACGGCCGGCAGCTGGATTTACATCGGCAGCCAGGGGATCGTGCAGGGCACGTACGAAACCTTCGTCGAAGCGGCGCGTCAGCATTTCGACGGCGACTGGAAAGGCCGCTGGATCCTGACCGCGGGCCTGGGCGGCATGGGCGGCGCGCAACCGCTCGCGGCGACGCTGGCGGGTGCGGTATCGCTGAATATCGAGTGCGACCAGACGCGTATCGACTTCCGTCTGCGCACGCGTTACGTCGATAAACAAGCGAAGGACATCGATCACGCTATCGAGCTGATCAAGCAGCACACCGCCGCCGGCGACGCTGTGTCCATCGCGTTGCTGGGCAATGCCGCCGAAGTGCTGCCGGAACTCGTGCGCCGCGCCAAGGCGGGCGGAATCAAGCCGGATCTCGTCACCGACCAAACCTCGTCGCACGATCTGATCAACGGTTATCTGCCGGCGGGCTGGAGCCTCGAAAAGTGGCGCGCGGCATCGCTCGATCCGTCGCAGCACGCTGAATTGAAGGCCGCCGCGCAACGCTCCTGCGCCCAGCACGTGCAGGCGATGCTCGACTTCCACGCCATGGGCATCCATGCCGTCGATTACGGCAACAACCTGCGCCAGGTCGCCTTCGACGACGGCGTGAAGAACGCCTTCGATTTCCCCGGCTTCGTGCCCGCGTACATCCGCCCGCTGTTCTGCGAAGGCAAAGGCCCGTTCCGCTGGGTCGCGCTGTCCGGCGATCCGGAAGACATCTACAAGACCGACGCCAAGCTCAAAGAGCTATTCCCGCACAACGCCGGGATGAACCGCTGGCTCGACATGGCGCGCGATCGCATCGCGTTCCAGGGTCTGCCGGCGCGGATTTGCTGGCTGGGTCTGGGCGAACGCCATGTCGCCGGCCTCGCGTTCAATGAAATGGTCAAGAGCGGCGAGTTGAAAGCGCCGATCGTGATCGGCCGCGATCACCTGGATACCGGTTCCGTCGCCAGCCCGAATCGCGAGACGGAAAGCATGAAGGACGGCACGGACGCCGTGTCCGACTGGCCGCTGCTCAACGCGCTGCTGAACACAGCCGGCGGCGCGACGTGGGTCAGCCTGCATCATGGCGGCGGCGTCGGCATGGGCTATTCGCAGCACGCGGGCATGGTGATCGTCGCCGACGGCACCGATGAAGCCCAAAAGCGTCTTGCGCGCGTGCTGGTGAACGACTGCGCGTCGGGCGTGATGCGTCATGGCGACGCCGGTTACGAGCAAGCCATTGAATGCGCGAAGAACTTCGGCCTCGATCTGCCGTTCATCACGACCTGATCATGGCGGCAGCCTTCAGCATTATTCGCGCGGCCGAGTTGAAGGCCGTGCCGTGGAAGAACGGCGGCGGCGCGACGCGCGAGGTCGCCGCGTCGCCGAAAGGCGCGGCTTTCGATGCCTTCGACTGGCGCGTGAGCATCGCGGATGTATCGGAGGCGGGGCCGTTTTCGGTGTTCGAGGGCATTGATCGCGTGCTGACGTTGATCGAAGGCGCGGAAATGGTTCTCGTCGATGAAACCGGTCCACGGCATGTTCTCGCACGCTGGGATTCGCTGGCGTTCGCGGGCGAAGCGCGGATTGGCGCCGAGTTGCCGCATGGCCCGACACGCGATTTCAACCTGATGTTGAGGCGGGATCGCGTGGCGGGGAATGTGACGGTGCGGCGTGAAGCGCAGCGCATGGATATCGCGCAGGGCAGCGTCGTGCTGGTCTGCGCGGCGGGCGAGTTCGCGGTGAACGACGAGCGTCTGTCCCAAGGCGATGCGCTTGTTGTCGAGGTCGGCGAAACTGTCGCCTTCAACGTCGAGCCGCTGTCGAAAGACGCGGTTCTTATCGACGCCCGTATTGTTTCAAAGGATCGTGGACATGACCGATAACAGCCTGCAAATCTGGCGCAACGCGCGTCTCGCGCCTCGCGCCGATCCGGCAGACGTACTGGAAAACGCGGCGATTGTCGCGCGCAATGGGCGGATTGCATGGTTCGGTGCGCAAGCTGAACTGCCTTCCGAGTTTGCCGGGGCTGCGAGCCACGATCTGCAAGCCCGGATGGTCACTCCCGGTCTCGTCGATTGCCACACGCATCTCGTCTACGCGGGCAACCGCGCGGAAGAATTCGCGATGCGGCTCGAAGGCGCGAGTTACGAAGACATCGCGAAACGCGGCGGCGGCATCGTCTCGACGGTGCGCAACACGCGCGCCGCAAGCGAGGACGAACTGTTCGCGCAATCGCTGCGCCGGCTCGACGCGCTTGCTCGCCGAAGGCGTGACGGCGCTGGAAATCAAATCGGGCTATGGGCTCGATCTTCCGACCGAACGCAAGATGCTGCGCGTCGCGCGGCGGCTGGCGGCTACCCGGCCGGTGACCATCGCTACGACGTTCCTCGGCGCGCACGCGTTGCCGCCGGAATACGCAGGCCGCGCCGATGACTACATTGGTCACGTCTGCAACGAGATGCTGCCGACGCTCGCGGCAGAAGGACTGGTCGATGCCGTCGATGTGTTCTGCGAGCGCATTGCGTTCACGCTCGAGCAGGCGGAACGCGTGTTCGACGCGGCATCGAAGCTGAAGCTCCCCGTGAAAATGCACGCGGAGCAGTTGTCGCTGATGGGCGGCGCTGCGCTCGCGGCGAAGCACCACGCGTTATCCGCCGATCACCTCGAATTCCTCGACGAAGCCGGCGCCATCGCGATGCGCGAAGCCGGCACGGTCGCCGTGCTTTTGCCCGGCGCGTTCTACTTCATCCGTGAAAAGCAGTTGCCGCCTGTCGATCTGCTACGCCGCCACGGCGTGCCGATAGCGCTCGCCACCGACAGCAATCCGGGCACATCGCCGAGTACATCGCTGTTGTTGATGCTCAACATGGGATGCACGTTGTTCCGTTTATCGGTGGCGGAAGTGCTTGCGGGCGTCACGCGCCACGGCGCGAAGGCGCTGGGCCACGCGGATGTCAGCGGCGAGATCGCCATCGGCGCGAAGGCGGATTTTGTCGCGTGGGATATCGATTCGCTTGCGGAACTGGCGTACTGGACCGGCCTTGACCGCTGCGCGCTGGTCGTGCGGCACGGCGCCGTGACTGTGGATAAACGGAATCAGCGGAATCAGTGGAACACCCCATGACACGAAACAGCTTGTTTGCCGAACACGCGCGTTTGCACGACGGCTGGCGTCGCAACGTGCTGCTGGAATGGGACGATCACGGCACGCTGGTCGCCGTGACGCCGGATTGCACGCAGCCGGAGGGTGACATCGAACGGGCAAAAGGTCCGGTGCTCGCCGGCATGCCGAATCTGCACTCGCACGCATTTCAACGCGCGATGGCGGGACTCACCGAATATCGCGCTAATCCCACGGACAGCTTCTGGAGTTGGCGCGACCTGATGTACCGCTTCGCCGCGCGCATTTCGCCGGACAGTCTCGGGGTTATCGCCCGCTGGCTTTACGTGGAAATGCTGAAGGCCGGCTATACGTCCGTCTGCGAATTCCACTACGTGCACAACGCGCCGGACGGCGAGCGCTATGCGAATCCCGCCGAAATGGCCGCACGCGTGGTCGATGCCGCCGCGCAAACCGGCATCGGCATGACGATGCTGCCAGTGCTTTACCAATACAGCGGCTTCGGCGCACGCGAACCGACGCCCGGTCAGGCGCGCTTCGTCCACACGCCGGAAAGCTTGCTCGATGCGCTGAGTTCATTGCGCGCGACGCAGCCAGAAAACGGCAACCTGCGATACGGCGTTGCGCCGCACTCGTTGCGGGCGGTATCGAAGGAATCGCTGGGACGGCTCCTCAATGGACTCGACAGCGCATTTCCGGGCGCGCCGGTGCATATTCATATCGCCGAGCAGACTGCCGAAGTCGATGCCTGTCTCGAAACGCTGAACGCGCGGCCGGTGCGCTGGCTGCTCGATAACTTCGACGTGAACGAGCGCTGGTGCTTGGTGCACGCTACGCACGTCGATGAAAACGAAGTCCACGCGATGGCCGCAAGCCGCGCGATCGCGGGCTTGTGCCTGACGACCGAAGCCAATCTCGGCGATGGCATTTTCCCCGCACACGCGTATCTGAACGATGGCGGGCGAATTGGCCTCGGCTCGGACAGCCATATCGCGGTCGACTGGCGCTCCGAATTGCGTTTGCTCGAATATGGACAACGCCTGTCACGGCGCGAGCGTAATGTGCTGGCATCGAGCGAGCAGACGCACGTGGCCGATCGTCTCTTCGATGCCTCCGTACAAGGCGGCGCGAGCGCAACCGGACGCGCGGTTGGTGCGCTGGAAGTGGGGTGCCGCGCGGATTTCATCGTGCTCGATCCGGATCATCCGGCTATTGCCGGGCATGCGCCGGACGCGTGGTTATCGGGCGTGGTGTTCTGCGAACACGGCGAAACGCCGGTGCTCGATGTCAGCGTCGGCGGCAAGGTCGTGGTCGAGGCGCGCCGGCATCGCGATGAAGAAGAGGCGTTCGGGGAGTATCGAAAGACGCTGGCCGAATTGCTCAAATAAAGGACACAGCCTGTGACCGATCAAGTTTTTACTTTGAAGCGCGGCACCGCGCCGCTGCTGATTTCCATCCCGCACGCCGGCACGCAAATTCCCGCCGATATCGCCGCGTCCATGACACCGGTCGCGCGCCATGTCGACGACACCGACTGGCATCTGGAACGCCTCTACGCGTTCGCCGTGGAGATGGGCGCGTCGATCCTCGTGCCGGCCAACTCGCGCTACGTGATCGACCTGAATCGCCCGCCCGACGGCGCAAATCTCTACCCCGGACGCGATACCACGGGCCTGTGTCCCGTCGATACCTTCAACAGCGAGCCGCTGTATCCCGAGGGCGGTGCTCCCACGGAAGCGCAGATTGCCGAGCGTCGCGAAAAGTATTGGCGGCCTTATCACGATGCGCTGGCGGGTGAACTCGCCCGTTTGAAAGCCGCGCACGGCAAAGTGCTGCTGTGGGAAGCGCATTCCATCCGTTCGCACGTTCCGCGTTTCTTCGACGGCAAGCTCGCCGACTTTAACTTGGGGACGGCGAGCGGCGAAAGCGCGGTGGCGGGCCTGGCTGAAAAGCTCGAAGCGACGGTGATCGAGCAGGGCGGTTTCACCGCCGTGGCGAACGGGCGGTTCAAGGGCGGTTACATCACGCGTCATTACGGAAAGCCGCAGGATGGTATTCACGCGGTGCAACTGGAATTGTCGCAAGCGACTTATATGGAAGAGACGCGGCCGTATGAATACGACGAACCGCGCGCCGCGCGGGTCGCACCGTTGATGCGTGACCTGGTGCAGTGCGCGCTGGATGTGGCGCGTTCGGCGTGATGGGGTGCCATGCTCTTCTTCGCGCCGGTAGCGCGCGATATTACTGGCGGCCAGCATGCGTGCCGCGTCCATGAATCTCAAATATCCCGCTGCCGCACGTCCGGCAGCCCGGCCATTGAGCAACTCGGAATATTAGTGCAGCCGTGGGGCATGGCGGCCAACCTGCGAACTGCTTCCACGATCCTCAAATATCCCGCTGCCGCACCGCCGGCGGCGTCAACACGGTCGGCAGCGCCTTGGGCAAAGTCTCCGGCCAGTCGCGGCTGAAATGCAAACCGCGGCTCTCACGCCGTGAACACGCGCTTTCTACAATCAGCGAAGCCACATCGACGAGATTTCGCAGTTCCAGCAGATCGCGGCTCACCTTGAAGTTCGCGTAGTACTCGTGGATCTCGTCGCGCAGCAGCGCAATCCGATGCTGGGCGCGTGCAAGGCGTTTATCGGTACGCACGATACCCACGTAGTTCCACATCAGCCGCCGCAATTCGTCCCAGTTGTGCGCGACCACGACTTCCTCGTCCGGATCGGAGACGCGGCTTTCATCCCAGGCCGGCAGCGGCGCATGGCCGCTTGCCGCAAAACCCTCCGCTTCCATGGCTTGCGCCGCAGCACGCCCGACCACCAGGCATTCGAGCAGCGAATTGCTTGCCAGCCGGTTCGCGCCGTGCAAACCCGTGCATGACGTTTCGCCGACGGCATAAAGGCCTGCGCGGTCGGTGCGGCCTGCCAGATCGGTGACCACGCCGCCGCAGGTGTAATGCGCGGCGGGCACGACGGGAATAGGTTGCTTCGTGATATCGATGCCGAACTCACGGCAGCGCGCGAGGATGGTAGGGAAGTGCTCCAGAAGGAACGCTTCCGGCTGATGGCTAATGTCGAGATACACGCAGTCGATGCCACGCTTCTTGATCTCGAAGTCGATTGCCCGGGCGACGATATCGCGTGGTGCGAGTTCGGCGCGTTCGTCGTGAGCGGGCATGAAACGCGTGCCGTCGGGCAGGCGCAAGATACCGCCTTCGCCGCGCACGGCTTCGGAAATCAGAAACGACTTCGCATACGGATGGAACAAGCACGTGGGGTGGAACTGGATAAATTCCATGTTCGATACGCGGCAGCCGGCGCGCCACGCCATGGCAATGCCGTCGCCGGTCGCTGTATCCGGATTCGTGGTGTACAGATAGACCTTGCCGGCGCCACCGGTCGCAAGCACGGTATGCGGCGCCTCGATGGTGACGGTGCGTCCGCTCGCGAGATCGAGCGCATACAGCCCATGACACCGATGCCCGGGCAGCCCAAGCCGCTCGGACGTAATCAAGTCGATGGCGTAGTGATCTTCGAGAACCGTGATGTTCGGATGATTGCGCACGCGCTCGTTGAGCGTGGTGACGACGGCGTGACCGGTTGCGTCGGCGGCATGAATGATCCGCCGATGGCTATGACCGCCTTCGCGCGTCAGATGAAAGCCGAGTTCGGCGGAAAGATCCTTGGTGAACGGCACGCCCTCGCCAATCAGCCATTCGATAGCCGCCCGCCCGTTCTCCACGATAAATCGCGTGGCCGCCTCGTCACACAAGCCGCCGCCGGCAATCAGCGTGTCGCCGACGTGATTGTCCGTGCTGTCCGCCGAGTCGAGCACGGCCGCTATGCCGCCCTGAGCCCAGTCGCTTGCGCCTTCACTCACACTGCGCTTGGCGAGGATTGCGACGCGTCGCGTGTCCGCCAGATTCAGCGCCACGCTCAGGCCCGCCAGCCCGCTGCCGATAATTGCCACGTCGAAATTCATGCTGCCACGTCTCCGTCAATTTTGTCCGCCGCGACTTTCGGGACTCGCGCCGGTGGCATGTGCCAAGCCTGGTCGGCAAGGATAACGCGTGCTACGCCGCGCGGCCAATCGGCCTTTTGGCCAGTAGGGCGAACGAATTGCCCGCAACCATGCGAAAACGAAGGCATAACGAAGGCACAAAGCAAAAAACCTCGCGTGAGCGAGGTTTTTTGTGAAGCTGTACCGAAGGAAACGAAGATCTTATTTGATCTTGGTTTCTTTATAGTCAACGTGCTTCCGGACGACGGGATCGAACTTCTTGATCAACATCTTTTCCGGCATGTTGCGCTTGTTCTTCGTGGTCGTATAGAAGTGACCCGTGCCTGCAGTCGATTCCAACTTGATCTTGTCGCGTGCGCCCTTGGCCATGTTCGTGCTCCTTAGACTTCGCCACGTGCGCGCAAATCTGCGAGCACGGAGTCGATGCCGTTCTTGTCAATCAGGCGAAGGCCGGCGTTCGAGAGACGCAGACGAACCCAACGGTTTTCGCTTTCAACGAAGAAGCGACGGTTTTGCAGATTGGGCAGGAAACGACGCTTGGTGCGGTTGTTCGCATGGGAAACGTTGTTGCCGCTCATCGGCCCCTTCCCGGTTACTTGGCATACACGTGCCATGAGAGCACTCCTAATACGCTTTAATTCTGAGTTCGAACGCTAGATGCATTTTGGACCGCTTCGGGCTACCGGAGAGGCTTGCCCGAAATGACCGACACGTTTGCTCGGCTCGGAACAGGTTGGTTGAAAGAAGCAAACCGAGATTCTAACCGCAAAAAAGCAGCAAAATCAACTCTTTTTGGTATTGAACAAGGTATCCGGCTTTTGCGTACACGACTGGTTTCACAGGCTTTTCATCCCGAATCAAGCCGTTCGGGCTGTGTTTGGCCGTCATTTTGCCACTGGACAGCCATTAATCCAGCACCAAGCGATGATCAAGCGATGCATCAAGCCGACATCCATCCCTGTCGCGAAAAAGAAAAGATCTCGTTCGACGCCACTACCAGGTGGTCCAACAGCCGGATGTCGATCAGCGCGAGCGAGTCCTGCAGCACGCGCGTCAGGCGCCGGTCACTTGCGCTCGGCGCGACACCGCCCGAAGGGTGATTGTGCGCAACGATCAGGCTCGCCGCATTCAGTGTCAGCGCCCGGCGCACGATTTCCCTCGGATAGACAGCCACGCGCGACAGTGAACCCTTCGCCGATTCGTCCACCGCGATCAGGCAATGCTTGATGTCCAGAAACAGGGTGACGAATACTTCATTGGGCCGCGTGCCGATGAGCCACTTCAAATAGTCTTCCACGGCTTGCGGGGCGTCGAGCAACGGCCGATCGCGGGTTTTCTCCGCCAATGAACGCTGGCACAGTTCCGACACCGCCAGCAGCAGCGCCGCCTTTGCCGGCCCGATACCGGCGAACCTGCGCAATTCCGTCGCGGTCGAGCCGAGCACGCCTCGGATGGATTCGAACCGAGTTAGCAGATCGCGCGCTACGTCGACGGAGGTCACGCCCGGACGTCCCGTATTCAGGAACAAGGCGAGAAGCTCGGCGTCCGACAAAGCTTGTGCGCCCAGTTTCAACAGACGCTCCCGCGGGCGGTCGTGCTCAGGCCAGTCGAGGATGCGGCTGACGGCAGGTGCGTTTCCTGCTTGAGGCTTCGCGGCGAGGAGAGCGTCGGCGAGATAGGGGGCATTGTTCTCCACTAATTCAAGACGGGCGTTCATGGCACGCTTCCGTCAACGCCGAACCGGGTTGCAACGGCTCTGCGGCCGGGCCGTCCGGCGCCCTGCCACGGTGTCACCGAGTCTGAGGCGAGGCCATGGCACTGTGGCTTACAATGGAGGTTTCGCGCCTCCCCGAGCGCCTGCCTGACAGCTTGTCCGACTAACACGAAGCCTTCAGCGGCGCGGCGCCCGGGCGTCAGCCAAGCTTCCGCCATGACTGTGTCCTGTCTGGACGCACGGTCTTTTATTGGGCGGCGGAGCCCGCTGACAGGGTTATTGCGGCTTTTACGGCTACCACGATCAAACATGAGCATCATTGATATCTCCGAGGTGAAACCCGGTTCGCACGTCACGCTTCATTACCGGCTTGCGCTTGCGGATGGTGCGGACATTGTCAGCACCTTCGCCGACAAACCCGCCACATTGTTATTAGGCGCGGGTCATCTTGCCCCGCCGCTCGAAGACATTCTGCTGGGTCTCAAGGTGGGCCACCACTCGACCTTTCGGCTGATGCCCGATCAGGCGTTCGGCCCGCGCAATCCGGACATGCTGCAGTGGGTCTCTCTTGCGACGCTCCGTGAGAACGCGATGATCGGCGAGAATTTTTCTCCCGGCGATCTCGTCGAATTCAACGCGCCCGGCGGCGGCCGCTACGCCGGCGTGCTCAAGGAGGTCGGCGAGACCTCGGCACTGTTCGATTTCAACCATCCGCTCGCTGGCCAGCCGCTGGCGTTCGAAGTGAAAATCATCGGAATTCTGTAGCCATGAGCTCCACTGACACCCTTCTCGATGTCGAAATTCTTCTCGCCCAGCCGCGGGGTTTTTGTGCGGGCGTCGATCGCGCAATCGAAATAGTGGAGCGGGCGATCGCGCTGTTCGGCGCGCCCATCTACGTGCGCCACGAAATCGTGCACAACGCATACGTGGTCGAGGATTTGCGCAAGAAAGGCGCGGTGTTCATCGAGGATCTGGCGGACGCGCCGGAAGGCAGTACGCTGATTTTCAGCGCGCACGGGGTGTCGAAGGCGGTGCGCGCGGAAGCCAGTACGCGCGGCTTGCGAGTGTTCGACGCCACCTGTCCGCTGGTGACCAAAGTGCATATGGAAGTGGCGAAGATGCGCCAGGACGGCTTCGATATCGTGATGATCGGGCATAAGGGCCATCCGGAAGTGGAAGGCACCATGGGGCAGAGCGGTGAAGGCATGCACCTGGTGGAGGATATCGAGGACGTGCAAGCGCTCGCGCTCGCTGACCCGGACCGCATTGCGTACGTGACGCAGACCACGCTGTCCGTGGACGATGCATCGGCCATCATCAACGCGCTGAAGTTGAAGTATCCGTTGGTGAAAGAGCCGAAGAAACAGGACATTTGCTACGCGACGCAGAATCGCCAGGACGCGGTGAAATTTCTCGCGCCACAGTGCGACGTGGTGATCGTGGTGGGCAGTCCCAACAGTTCGAATTCAAGCCGCTTGCGTGAAGTGGCCGAGAAACGCGGCATCCCCGCCTATATGGTGGATTCGCCTACGCAGATCGATCCGAAATGGGTGGAAGGGAAAAAGCGCATCGGCGTGACCGCGGGCGCGTCGGCGCCGGAAGTGCTGGCGCAAGCGGTTATCGCGCGATTGCGTGAACTGGGCGTGCGCAATGTGCGGCCGCTCGAAGGGATCGAGGAGAAAGTGTCATTCCCGTTGCCGCGTGGATTGACGTTGCCGGAGTGACCGGCTTTTCAGGGAAGCGCCCCTGGTAGCCGATATAGAAATTTGAAAGCATATTAATAGGCCGTTCCAACTCGCGTTGGCGCGGCCTTGTTATTTGTGCGACCCGCGAATGGCCGTTTATCCATCGAACGGTTCACGCGACGCGATCGACTCCTCGCATCAACTCCGTAATTGCACCATTAAGGTGCGCTATAGACAATCGTCGCCAGCGATAAAACCAGCGCGACGCATCGGTGTATACCCACAATGCCAAACCATGGTGCAACTTGCGCACCGACGCGAAGCGCAACCCGGTTGCGCTTCTGCGGCCATCTGCGGCTAAAACATGGTTGCAATGGAGGAAAACCCCTGTCGCTCAACAATATTGCACGTCTCAAAAACCGAGTTACAATGCGCGCGTTCCAAGCCGGAAGGGCTGGAAACACCAGCTTTTCAAGCGCCGGAGACCTATTGAATGCGAATTAAGTTTGCTTACGCCGTGACCATCGCGGCCGCGGTTGCGATGGCAACGGCGTGCGGCAAAAAGAGTGATACCGAGCAGGCCGCGGGGGCATCGGCGGTGCCGGTGGCATCGGCGAGCGTTGCGGTAAGCGAGGCAAGCGCAGCAGCAAGCGCGCCGGCTGCATCAATGGCCGCGGCGTCCGCTCCCGCGCCGGCCAGCAACGCGATCGTCGTCAAGATAGGGCACGTGGCGCCACTTAGCGGACCGCTGGCTCATCTCGGGCAAGACAATGAAAACGGCGCGCGACTGGCCATCGAGGAAATCAGCGCGCAGGGACTGACTATCGACGGTCACGCGATTCATCTCGATCTGGACGCACAAGATGACGCCGCCGATCCCAACAAGGGGATTGCAGCGGCGCAGCAACTGGTGGCGGATCACGTGGTGGCCGTCGTCGGGCATTTGAATTCGGGCGTATCGATCCCGGCATCGAAGATCTATAGCGACGCGAACGTGGCGCAGATCTCAGGTGCCACGACGAACCCCGCATTCACCCAGCAAGGTTACAAGACGACGTTCCGCGTGATCCCGACGGACGTGCGGCAGGGAACGGTACTTGCGAATTACGCGTTGAAAACACTGCACGGAAAGCGGATCGTGGTGGTCGACGATGCCACCATTTACGGCCGGGGCCTCGCGAACGAGTTTGCGAAGGCGGTAGTGGCGGGCGGCGGCCGGATCGCGGGTCACGAAGCGACGACTGAGAAAGCCAAGGATTTCAAAGCAATACTGAACAAGATCAAGCGTGTTCAACCCGACGTAGTGATGTTCAGCGGCATGGATGTGACCGGCGGACCGTTCGCGAAACAGGCGGCGGCGCTTGGCATCAAGGCGAAGATTCTTGGTGGCGATGGCGTCTGCTCGGCCGATGTGGCAAGCCTCGCGGGCAACGCAACGCCGAACCTGGTGTGCTCGGAGCTAGGTGTCGGGCTGCCGAAGCTGGACAAGGGCGCGGATTTCGCGCAGCGCTATGAGGCGCGTTTTCACTCGCCGGTCCAGAGCTATGCGCAGTTCACCTATGACGCCGTGTACGTGATCGTCGACGCCATGAAGCGGGCGAACTCAATTGATGCGCCCAAGGTGCTCGCGGCAATTGCATTGACGGATTTCAATGGCCTGACCGGCCATATTGCATTCGATGACAAAGGCGATCTGAAAGGCGGTGGCGCGATCACGCTAATCGATTTCAAGGATAACAAGAAGAACGTCATTGACGTCATCACGCCGTAAATCCTGTGCTGCAAAGCCGCACGGCGGATGCGCACCCGGTTGAGCAAGCTGTCGATACATAGTCAGTTTCAGACGTTTTAGAGTTTTTTTTCAAGTTCGCGCAGTGCCGTTGCGTTTTTTTCTTCCCTTCGGTTTATCGGCCAGCGATAAAGCGTAAATCTAGTCGCACGGGCTAAGGAGCCTTCAATGGATATCTTCATCCAGCAGATTATCAACGGGCTGGTGCTAGGCAGCGTCTACGCCATCATCGCGTTGGGTTACACGATGGTGTACGGGATTCTCGGCATCATCAACTTTGCTCACGGCGATGTGCTGATGGTCGGCGCAATGGTCGCGCTGTCCGCTATCGGCGTCATGAGTAATCATTTTCCCGGCATGCCCCACGCGCTGATGCTGGTCATTGCGCTATTGGTCGCCGCATTCGTCTGCGCGGTGGTCGGTTATACGATCGAACGGGTGGCTTACCGGCCGCTGAGAAGGGCGCCGCGTCTGGCGCCGCTGATCACGGCTATCGGCGTCTCGATCCTGCTTCAGACGCTTGCCATGATGATCTGGGGCCGCAATCCACTGGCCTTCCCGCAGCTCTTGCCCACTGATCCGATCAACATCATCACCGCGACCGCCGATCGTCCGGGCGCCGTGATCTCGATGACGGAAATCGTGATCATCGTGACTGCGGTCATCGTGATGGGCGGCTTGCTGCTGCTCGTTCACAAGACCCGTCTCGGCCGCGCCATGCGCGCCATTGCCGAGAATCCGGGCGTCGCCAGCTTGATGGGGGTGAACCCGAACTTCGTGATCTCCGCGACCTTCATGATCGGCTCGGCGCTTGCCGCACTGGCCGGCGTGATGATTGCCTCTGAATACGGCAACGCGCACTTCTACATGGGCTTCATCCCGGGGTTGAAGGCCTTCACGGCCGCAGTGCTCGGGGGTATCGGCAATCTGGGCGGCGCAATGGTGGGCGGCGTGCTGCTCGGCCTGATCGAACAGCTCGGCGCCGGGTATATCGGCAATCTGACAGGCGGCGTGTTCGGCAGCAACTACCAGGACGTGTTCGCGTTCATCGTGCTGATTATCGTGCTGGTGTTCCGGCCGTCCGGCCTGCTCGGCGAACGTGTCGCAGATCGCGCTTAAAGGGGAGACAAAAGCATGACTTCAATTCAACCGATCGAGCCGTCGACCACGCTCATCCCTCATAAAAAAACCGCCAAGAACTATGCGGTCACCGTGCTGGTAGCAGCGCTCGTGGTGCTCGCGCCGATGCTGATCGGCGCGGCAGGCGGCAACTACTGGGTCCGCGTGCTCGACTTCGCGATGCTGTACGTGATGCTGGCACTCGGCCTGAATGTGGTGGTGGGGTTTGCCGGGCTGCTGGACTTGGGCTACATCGCGTTCTACGCGGTGGGCGCTTATGTGGCTGCGCTGTTGTCGTCGCCGCAACTGACCACGCAATTCGAATGGATCGCGCATCTGTTCCCCAACGGCCTGCACACGCCGATCTGGGTGATCGTGCCCTGCGCGATGGCGCTGGCGGCCACCTTCGGCGTGCTGCTCGGTGCACCGACGCTGCGTTTGCGTGGTGACTACCTCGCTATCGTGACCTTGGGCTTCGGGGAAATCGTCCGGATCTTCATGAACAACCTGGATCGTCCGGTTAACATCACGAACGGACCGAAGGGGATTACCGGCGTCGATCCCGTGAATGTCGGCGGCTTCAGTCTCGCGCAGACGCACGAATTCCTCGGGTTGAAGTTTCCATCCGTGTACCTGTATTACTACCTGTTCGTGCTGTGTTCGCTGTTCGTGATCTTCGTGTGCGTGCGCTTGCAGCATTCGCGCATTGGCCGGGCGTGGGCTGCGATCCGCGAAGACGAAATCGCCGCGAAGGCGATGGGCATCAACACCCGTAACGTGAAGTTGCTGGCATTCGCGATGGGCGCCTCGTTCGGCGGTTTGTCGGGCGCGATGTTCGGTGCGTTCCAGGGGTTCGTATCGCCGGAATCCTTCACGTTCTGGGAATCAGTCGTGGTGCTGGCGTGCGTGGTGCTGGGCGGCATGGGCCACATTCCGGGCGTGATTCTGGGCGCGGTGCTGCTGGCTGTGTTCCCCGAATTCCTGCGCTCGACCATGGGTCCGTTGCAGAACTTCATCTTCGGCCATGAAATCGTCGATACGGAAGTCATTCGCCAGTTGCTGTACGGCCTCGCGATGGTGCTGATCATGCTGTATCGCTCCGAAGGCCTGTGGCCGTCGCCGAAACACGAAGACAAGATCGCGAAGATCGCAAAGCGCGCTGGCAAGAAGCCGGCACGCGCCTGACGCCACAAGCAGCGGAGAAAACACAATGAGCGATAAACCCATTCGACTGTCAGTGAAGGGCGTGAACAAGCGCTTCGGCGGCCTGCAGGCGCTGGCCGAAGTCGGCCTGGAAATCAGGGAAGGCGAGATCTATGGTTTGATCGGCCCGAACGGTGCGGGGAAAACGACGTTCTTTAACGTGATCACGGGCTTGTACACGCCGGATTCGGGCCAGTTCGTGCTCGACGGCACGCCTTATACGCCGACCGCCGTGCATCAGGTGGCGAAGGCGGGCATTGCGCGTACGTTCCAGAACATCCGTTTGTTCGGCGGCATGACGGCGCTCGAGAACGTGATGGTCGGGCGCCATGTGCGGACCAAGCACGGGCTCGTCGGCGCGGTGTTGCAGACGCCGTCGGAGCGTCGGGAAGAAAAGGGCATCAAGGAGCGCGCGCTCGAATTGCTGGAGTACGTCGGCGTGCTGCAATACGCGGATTACACGTCGCGCAATCTGTCGTACGGGCACCAGCGCCGTCTGGAGATCGCGCGTGCTTTGGCGACCGATCCGAAGCTGCTCGCACTCGATGAACCCGCCGCCGGCATGAACGCGACGGAGAAGGTCGAGCTCACGCGTCTGCTCGACAAGATCCGCAGCGACGGCCGCACGATTCTGTTGATCGAACACGATGTGAAACTGGTGATGGGATTGTGCAACCGGATGACGGTGCTCGATTACGGCAAGGTGATCGCCGAGGGTCTGCCGCAGGACGTGCAGAAGGATCCGAAGGTGATCGAGGCTTATCTCGGGGCAGGGGTTCACTGATGGCAACGACAAATGGTATGGCAAGCGGCACGGCGATGCTGAAGATCAAGGGGCTGCAGGTCAGCTACGGCGGGATTCACGCAGTAAAGGGCGTGGATCTGGAAGTCGGGCAGGGCGAACTTGTGACGCTGATCGGCGCGAACGGCGCGGGCAAGACGACCACGATGAAAGCCATCACGGGCCTGAAGCCGTATTCGGCCGGCGATATCGAATACATGGGCCAGTCGATCAAGGGCGTCCCCTCGCATGAACTGCTCAAGCGCGGTTTGGCGATGGTGCCGGAAGGCCGGGGCATTTTCGCGCGCATGTCGATTCTGGAAAACATGCAGATGGGCGCGTACTTGCGCAACGACAAGGACGAAATCCAGAAGGACACGGATCGCATGTTCGGTTTCTTCCCGCGGCTGAAAGAGCGGGCGGCGCAGTATGCGGGCACGTTGTCGGGCGGTGAACAGCAGATGCTGGCGATGGCGCGGGCATTGTTGTCGCGGCCGAAGCTGTTGTTGCTCGATGAACCGTCGATGGGTCTCTCGCCGATCATGGTCGAGAAAATCTTCGAAGTCGTGCGTGAGATTTCGAGCGAAGGGCTGACGGTGTTGCTGGTGGAGCAGAACGCGCGACTGGCGTTGCAGGCGGCGAATCGCGGGTACGTGATGGATTCGGGTCTGGTCACCATGTCGGGCGACGCGAAGACCATGCTGGATGATCCGAAGGTCCGGGCGGCGTACCTCGGCGAATGATGATCCGTTGTTAAAAGAAAAAGCCGCATGCCTTCGACGGGCATGCGGCTTTTTTTGTTGCGTGTGACTAAGACTAAAGCCGCTTACCGAGGCTGATCACTTCGTCCGTCTGATACCCGAGCCTGGCGTAAAACTCGCGAGCCTCGGGCTTGTTCGCCATGATCTGCAAATTGAGCTTGGGACATCCAACAGCCGCAAGCGCGCGTTCCGCATGTTCAACCAGCGCGCGCCCGTAGCCGTTGCCACGCGCATCCTCGGCTACTGCGAGCGAATACAGCCATCCGCGATGCCCGTCGTAACCCGTCATCACCGACCCGATCACGCGTTCCTCCAGCACGCCGACGAAGAAAAACTCCGGCTGCATCGCAAGCTTGTTTCGAATCGATAAACGCGGATCGCGATGTGGTTTGCCAGTCGCAGCGTATTCGGGAAACGCCTGAGACCAGAGCGCGAGCACGGCGTCCGTGTCGCGCTCGTTAAAAGTGCGAATGATCACAGCGAATTGAGCACGGACCGCAGCATCGACATCATCTGGTCGATCTCGCCCTTCGTCACATTCAGCGCAGGCATGAAGCGCAGCAGATTTGGCCGCGCGGCATTCAACAGCAGCCCGTCCGGTCCCATGTCACGCGCCATTTCCACGATCTTCGGGCCGTTGTCGTTGTTGAGCAGCAGGGCGCGCAGCAAGCCTTCGCCTCGTTCGCCGTTAAACCCGCGCTCTTCCGAAAGCTGCAATAGCTGCGCCTTCAGATACTCGCCACGCTTACGCACACCTTCGAGAAAGCCCGGCGCAGTCAGTTGCGAAATCACCGAAAAACCGGCCGCGGTCATCAGCGGATTGCCGTTATACGTGCCGCCCTGGTCGCCGGGTTCGAAGCACGCTACTTCCTTGGTCGACAGCAGCGCCGCCAACGGCACCCCGCCGCCAATGCCCTTGCCGAGCGTCATGATGTCCGGTTCCACGCCCGACAACTCGTACGCGAACAACGTCCCGGCACGGCCACAGCCGCTTTGCACTTCATCGACGATCATCAGCAGGTTGTGCTTTTTCGTCAGCGCGCGCAACGCCTGCATGAACTCGCGCGTCGCCGGGATCACGCCGCCTTCGCCTTGAATGGGCTCGAGCATGACGCCGACGGTTTTATCGGTGATGAGCTTTTCCACCGATGTGATGTCGTTCAGGTCGGCCTTCGGAAAGCCCGGCACTTGCGGTGCGTAGATGGTGTCCCAGCCCGGCTTGCCGCTCGCCGACATGGTCGCCAGCGTGCGGCCGTGGAAGCTGTGATCGAACGTGATGATCTCGTACGCGCCGCCCTTGAACTTCTTGCCCCACTTGCGCGCAAGCTTGATCGCGCCTTCGTTGGCTTCGGCGCCGCTGTTGGCGAAGAACACCTTGTCGAAGCAGCTATTCGCCGTGAGCAGGCCGGCGAGCTGGGCCATCGGTGCGTTGTAGAAAGCCGGCGACGGGTTGATGAGCGTGCGGGCCTGTTTGTCCATGGCTTCGATCATGCCGTCGTTGCAATGGCCGAGACTGTTCACCGCCCAGCCCTGGATGAAATCCAGGTATCGCTTCTCGTTGTTGTCGTAGAGCCAGGAACCCTTGCCGTGCGTGAACACGATCTCGGGACGGTTCGTGATGAACATCAACGATTCGACGGGATACTCTTGGAAATTCATGACGACGGGCTCCACAAAAACAACAAGGAAAAAAGCGGCGAAATAAGACCCAGGGAAAACACGAGACAACCAGATCACCAATGCAAAAAGCCACGGAATTCCGTGGCTTCATGTAGTCGAAATGCGCGCTGATTTGAGACTCAAGCGCCAATCCGTGACGAGCCGACGGCATCCCTAAGGGAGCGGTGAGCGGCGTCGAAGATTGGTCTGAAGGCTGAGCATTTGCGAAGAATACGATAGGAAGTTGCCACGTGTAAACCATGACGGCCGATTTTTATCGAACCGTCACGACTTTCATTAAACCGGATTCGCGAGATCCGCCGCGCTGGTGAACGAGTCAGCGAAGAACTCATCCTCCGGCAAACGATGATGACTCGAGAAGTCGCGTTGCGCCGATTCCACCATCACCGGCGCGCCACACGCATATACCTGATACGGGCTCAAGTCTGGCAGATCTTCAATGACAGCACGATGAACAAAGCCCGTGCGTCCGGTCCATGCATCGCTTGCATCGGGTTCCGACAGCACCGGCACGAACGAAAAGTTCGGCACATCGCGGGCCCATTGTTCGGCCATGTCCATCATGTACAGATCCTGCTTGCGGCGGCCGCCCCAGTAGAGCGTCATCGGCCGGTTCAGGTTCTTGAACACCGCATGCTCAATGATCGCCTTGATAGGCGCGAAGCCGGTGCCGGACGCGAGCAGCACAATGGGCTTTTCTGAATCTTCGCGCAGGAAGAACGTGCCGAGCGGGCCTTCGAAGCGCAGGATGTCGCGCTCTTTCATGGCACCGAACACGTGGTCGGTGAAGGTGCCGCCGGGCATGTGACGAATGTGCAATTCGATCGGGCCTTCGTGATGCGGCGGGCTTGCCATCGAATAGCTGCGGCGTTTGCCGTCTTTCAGGATGAATTCGATGTACTGCCCGGCCAGATACTGCAGCCTTTCGTTGGCCGGCAACTGCAGCTTCAGCTCCACGACGTCCGACCCTTTGCGTTCCAGCGCGTTCACGCGGCACGGCAGCTTCTTGACCTGGAAGTCGCCGATACCCGCCACTTCGCGCACATCGACCACGAGATCGCCTTTAGCCGTCGCGCAGCACAGCAGCGCCATGCCGCGGGTCTTTTCGTCGTTCGACAATGCCGACGACGAATGCAGCGCCTGCTCGACTTCGCCGGAGACGATGGTGCCTTTGCATGAACCGCAGGCTCCGTTCTTGCAGCCGTAGGGAAGTCCGATGCCCTGGCGCAGCGCTGCGAGCAGCACTGCTTCGTCGGGTTCTACCTGAAACTGCCGGCCGCTTTGCCGGAGCGTAACGTTGAAAGCCATAGATCCTGATGAGTTGGGTGAAACAAATGCCAAAGCTGTCGCGGCTACAATTGACAGCATGATTGCTACTCGAAAACTACGCCGGGCGCGTGTGCTGATTGCCGGTTGCGGCGATGTCGGCCTGCGCTGCGCGCCGCTTCTGGCCGATCGTGCCGCCGCGCCGCGCGTAATCGCGCTTTCAAGCCAGCCCGCTCGCCTCGCCGAACTCCGTGCGGCCGGCACGACGCCGTTGCTCGGAGACCTGGACAAGCGCCGCAGCTTGCGACGGCTGGCCGGTCTCGCGTCCACCGTGCTGCATCTCGCGCCGCCCCAGAAAACCGGCGACGACGACACCAGAACCCGCGCGCTGATTGCCGCGCTGAGCGCGCCGCGACGTTCCGTTGCACGCGTCGCGACCAGCGCAGTGGCCCGTCAGCGGGCCTGGCGCGGATGGTTTCGCGCAACCTTCAAAAGCAGACCGTATGCAGGCGTAAATCCGCGCGCTAAAGCCGTAAAAAGAGCGTCTATTGTACCCGACCGGGTTTCGAGCGCCGCCGCGAGCAGGCGGCCGATACGCGTGGTTTACGCGAGCACGTCCGGGGTTTATGGCGATTGCGGCGGCGCGTGGATCGATGAAACGCAGCCAGTGCGGCCGGATAACGCCCGCGCGAAACGGCGGGTATCGGCGGAAGCGCAGTTGCGCCGCGCCACGCGACGCGGCGTGCTGAGCGCGTCGATTGTGAGGATTCCCGGTATCTACGCCGGCAATCGCCTGCCGCTGGCACGGCTGCAAAAGGGCACGCCCGCTCTGGCAAGCGAGGACGATGTCTACACCAACCATATCCACGCCGACGATCTCGCGGCGATTCTCGTGCTCGCGATCAGACGCCTGCGGCCGCAGCGCGTGGTGCATGCATCGGACGATAGCGAGTTGCGCATGGGCGACTATTTCGACCGCATCGCCGATGCGTTCGGCCTGCCGCGCGCTCCTCGCGTGTCGCGCGAGGAAGCAGAAGCGCAGCTCGAGCCGATGATGCTTTCGTTCATGCGCGAATCGCGACGTCTGCAGAACTCCCGTCTGCGCGACGAAATGCGTTACACGCTGCGTTATCCGAGCATCGACGCGTTCCTGGCCGTCACATCAGTACCGGCAGGGTCTCCAGCAGGATGAAGCACAGCAATGCGCCGATGAGCGCCCCGATCAGGTTGGGCTGATATTGGTGGCGCAGATGCATCGTCACCAGCAATCCGACGATAAACAGCACGCTGATCGCCACGAATGCAACCATTGCGATGGTCATGTGAGCGGCCATGGTGGCCCTCCGCTTTCTTTTAATAATCGTGTAATCAGTATAGTTTTAGGTCAGAGCAAAGGCATGCTGCAGTGCGGTGTCAGGGTGTTTACGACTATGAAACGGACTTGAATACGAGCTGACACGCGCCTAATGGGAATCGATGAAAGCGGACACGTCGGCAAGCACTGTCGAATGTCCGCGCAAAGGCAACGCCAGCGCGGAAACAATCCGGACATGGCTGAAGCCATCGTAGTGTTTCACTTCCACTGAATCGCCGTGTTTGCGCAGCGCCGCCGCGAGCCGGTCGGTGTTGCCGGGATCGACTGTGGTGTCGTCGGTGCCGGCGGCGAGGAACATCGGCGGTTCGTGGCCGGTGACGAAATTGATCGGCTGGCTTTCAGGGCGTGTGCTGGCAGGGAAAACATCGAGCAGCTTGCGATCGTGGATCGGCAGGAAATCGTAGGGTCCTGCCAGACCGATCATGCCGCGCAGATCGGCTTTCGACATCGATTGCGCCGCGAGGTAATGCGGATCGGTCGCGATCAACGCGGCGAGATGCGCGCCCGCCGAATGGCCCATCACGAAAATCCGGGTCGGATCGCCGCCGAATTCATGCGCGTGATCGCGCGTCCAGCGCACGGCGGCAGCGGCGTCATCGACAAAACCCGGGAACGCCGTTTCCGGATACTTCCGGTAATCGGGCAGCACCGCGACGTAACCGCGCGACGTCAGCGCCTGCGCGACGAACAAATAATTCCCGCGAGCACCGGTCTGCCAGCTACCGCCGTAGAAGAAAACCACGACCGGCCGCGTCGCGCCGGCTTCAGCAGGCACGTAGACATCGAGTTCCTGTTGCGGATCCGAGCCATACGCAAGACCCGAAGTCTTTCGATAACCACCCGATGGAATAGCCGCATTCAGCAGATTGACCGGACTGCAGGCGGCGAGCGCCGCTGCGCCGAGGCCGGCAAGACCGAACCTCAAGGTGCGGCGTTTTTCTTGTGTGGGCATTGAGTTTGGAAAGAGGGAAGATGCCACGTTTTACGCCTGGCGCGCCTGGATGGATGCGTTGCGCCTCGTCTGGTTTTAAAAAAGAACATAAACCGCGGTCGCCTGCCGTTCAGCGCGCTGTCGTACGAACGTGGAAGACAATCAGTTCTGCCTGAGCATCGAAAGATCGGCGTCATTGAGCCAGCGCCATTGGCCTTCAGCCAGATCGTCAGGCAAGGCAAAACCGCCAATGCGCTCACGATGCAGTTTCTCCACGCGGTTTCCCGCTGCCGCAACCATCCTTTTCACCTGGTGATACTTGCCCTCGAGCACCGATAGTTCGAGCAAACGCTCGCCGCGTTGCCCGGCGGCAACGGCCGCGATCGCCTGCGATTCACCATGCAGCAAGACGCCCTCGCGAAGGGCGGCGAGTTGCGTATCGTCGAGCGGATGGCGCGTGGTGGCGAGATAGACCTTCGGCACTTTACGTTTCGGCGATGTATTCGCGTGGACGAACGCGCCGTCGTCGGACAGAAGCAGAAGTCCCGTTGTGTCCTGATCGAGCCGGCCCACGCATTGCACGCCGCGCTCGCTCAACTGCGGCGGCAGCAGATGAAAGACGCTCAAGTGGTGCTGCGGATCGCGCGAACATTCGTACCCCGGCGGCTTGTTGAGCACCAGATACGCTTTTTCCCGATACCGCCAGTTCGCGCCATCGACATTGAATTCGAACGAGGCGAGCGCATCCAGTGCGATTTCAGCGGCGGGATCGGTGCACAACATTCCGGCGATAGACACGCGGCCATCGGCTATAAGCGCGCGGCATTGGCGGCGTGAGCCGAAGCCCTGAGTGAAAAGAATGCGTTCAAGATCCATCGGGACGGGTTTGGGGTCAATGAAAGAGGAGAGAAACGGCCGGACATTCTAGCAATGCGTATGCAGGCGCCATTGCCACGGAGTGAAGAGCGCAACTTCGTCGGCCATTCGTAAAGCAAGGCCAAGCCAAGGATTTTTCATGGATACGCAACGCCATGACGTCTATCCTTTTTGCTTTGAGCCACGGCATGCGCATGGCATGTGCATGGCGAAAGAAGCAGCTGAAACCGGTCGACCACTCTTTCCCCTCAAGGAGCAGGACATGGCAAAGAATACGATTGCGGACTTTCTGGCTAAAACACTGGCGGCAGCGGGTGTCGAGCGTATCTGGGGCGTCACCGGCGACAGTCTGAACGGCCTTGCCTACAGCCTCGATCAAGTCGGCTCGATCCGATGGATGCACACGCGCCACGAGGAAGTGGCTGCGTTCGCGGCGGGCGCCGACGCGGCATCGACGGGAAAACTCGCTGTCTGCGCCGGCAGTTGCGGTCCGGGCAACCTGCACCTCATCAACGGGCTGTTCGACTGCCACAGGAACCAGCAGCCGGTGCTGGCAATCGCGGCGCACATTCCGTCGTCGGAGATCGGGCTCGGCTACTTTCAGGAGACGCATCCGACGTCGCTCTTCAAGGAATGCAGCCATTACGTGGAACTGGTTTCAAATGCCGCGCAGTTTCCCCGCGTGCTCGCCCGGGCCATGCGCACGGCAATCGAAGAGCGCGGCGTGGCGGTAATCGTGCTACCCGGCGATGTCGCGTTGAGCGAAGCGCCGGCGGAAACGCCGGGATGGTCGGCCACGGGGCCGTCGACCATCCTGCCGTCGGACGCTGATATCGACCGGCTCGCGGCCATGCTGAACGAGTCGGAAGCGGTGACGCTGATGTGCGGCAGCGGCACGGCGGGCGCGCACGACGAAGTCGTGGCGCTCGCGGACCTGCTCGGCGCGCCGGTTGTCCACGCCATGCGCGGCAAGCAGTTCATCGAGTGGGACAACCCGTACGACGTCGGCATGACGGGCCTGATCGGTTTCAGCTCCGGCTATCACGCGATGATGTCGTGCGACACGCTGCTGCTGCTCGGCTGCGATTTCCCCTACCGGCCGTTCTATCCCACCGATGCCAAGATCATCCAGGTCGACTGGCGCGGCGCCAAGCTCGGCGCCCGCGCGCCGCTCGCGCTGGGGCTGGTCGGCACGGTGAAGGAAACAGTCGCGGCGGTCTTGCCGAAACTCACGCGCAAACCGGACCGCAAGTTCATCGATAACGCCCGCAAGCACTATGCATCGGCGAGAAAAGGGCTCGATGAGCTCGCCACGCCGTCTGGTCCGGGCAGGCCGATTCACCCGCAATATCTGACGAAGCTCATCGACGAAGCCGCCGACAAAGACGCCATTTTCACCGCCGATGTCGGCACGCCGACTGTCTGGGCGGCACGCTACCTCACGATGAACGGCAAGCGCCAGCTTCACGGCTCGTTCAACCACGGCTCCATGGCGAACGCGATGCCGCAAGCGCTCGGCGCGCAGGGCGCGCATCCGGGGCGCCAGGTGATTTCGCTGTCGGGGGACGGCGGTTTATCGATGCTGCTCGGCGACTTGCTTAGCGCTCGTCAACTCGAATTGCCGATAAAAGTGGTGGTTTATAACAACAGTCTGCTCGGCTTCGTTTCAATGGAGTTGAAGGCGGGCGGTTACCTCGATACCAATGTCGATCTCGCCAAAACGAACTTCGCGGCGATCGCGCAGGGCGCGGGCATTTTCAGCATCCGCGTGGAAGAGTCCGAGGACATCGCCGAGGCGCTGGAAAAGGCTTTCGCGCATTCGGGGCCGGCGCTCGTGGACGTGGTGACGTCAAAACACGAACTCGCGATGCCGCCAAAAGTGGAATTGGCGCAGGCCAAGGGATTCAGCCTCTACATGCTGCGCGCGATTTTGAACGGCCGCGGCGACGAAATCGTGGAACTGGCCAAGACCAATTTTCGCTAGGAATATTCTGAATCCGTTGAAATTCTTTACATTTCGAACAACAATGCGGTGCAGCAATTGATTTAACACTCCAGGGAGATTTGGCACATGAAGAAGTTCTCGCAAATTGCAATGATTGGCGCGCTCGCATTCGCGTTCGCAGGCGCAGCAATGGCTCAAAGTGGTGGCGGTGGTTCGAAGACGGACGAAAGCAAGCCAGCAGTCAGCCCGAAAGAACCCAAGCCGCACTTGCCGCACTTCAAACATCACAAGAAAGCAGCATCGGAAACCGGCGGCACGACGTTGCATCAGCAAGACAAGGCATCGCACCTGAAGGGTGCTTCGGCTGCTGCTGCGGCATCGGCCCTGGGTACGAACGACAAGGGCGCACCGCAATAAGCGGCCCTGGATGTGCAAGGCGCGTGGGGCAGGACGTTTTCGGACGGACGCTTTATACGTGAAATGCGGCGACATGCGTGAGCGTGCCGCCGCATTGTTTTTTTAAGCGCCGCGTTGCCCGAGTCCTTTCACCATCACGCTCACAAACGCCTGCGTTACGGGCGGTAAAGTTCGTCCGCGTTTTTTCACGAGCGCGATGGGACGCACGAAACTCGGTTCATCGATACCCCGCGCCACCAGGCTCGGCTCCGCGCGCACTTCCCGCGCCGAACCCGGCAGGATGGTCACGCCAAGTCCCGCTCGCACCATGGCGACGGCGGTCATCATGTAGGTCGGCTCGCAAGTTGGCGACGGCGCACAGCCGGCGCGTTCGAACGCGGCATCGACGACCGCTCGCACGCTGGTTCCCGCAGCGGTCAGCACGAGCGGATAGCGGACGATTTCGCCCAGGCCAATCCGCCGCTCGGACATCAGCGGATGCCCGTCCGGACACACGACGCACAACCGGTCCTCGCCCGCATACAGCACTTCCAGCGATGCATCGGTAAGTTCGCCCCCGGTCAGGCCCACGTCCACATCCTCATTACGCACCAGTGCATTGACCACGCTCGCGACCACATCGCGCAGTTGGAACGACACGTCGGGCAGGTCGCGCCTGAATTCCTGGATCAGGTCGGGCAGCAAGCTTGCCGCAAACGAAGGCAGGCACGCGAGCCGCACCGTGCCTGTGGAACCGTCGCTGAGCGCGCGGGCGTCGTGAAGAACCTGCTCCATATCGCCCAGTGACTTTTGCAGCACGGGCAGCAAGTCGCGCCCGAGCGGCGTCAACGCGACGCTGCGGCTATTGCGATCGAACAGGCGCGCGCCAACCGTTTCTTCGAGACGCCGGATCTGCACGGTCAATGCGGGCTGCGACAGATGAAGCCGGACGGCGGCGCGCGTAAAGCTGCCCGCCTGCGCCACGGCGATAAACGCGCGGATATCGCGGAGATTCAGATCCATGGCTTCCGGCTATTGGTCTATTACAAAGCATGATTGCTGCGATCAAATCATTTCAATTGTTCTATCGACGGCTTGAAACTACTCTTTGAGCTATCAAAAAACAAGATCGGAGACAAACACGTGTTGCCACTACTGGGCCTTGCCACCATCGTCGTCCTGCTCGCGGCGATCCTTTCCAAACGAATGTCGCCGCTGGTTGCGCTGATCATCGTGCCGATAGCGGCATCGCTGATCGGCGGCTTCGGGCTGCAGACGAGCAAATTCGTCATCGACGGACTCAAAAACCTCGCGCCCGTCGTCGGCATGTTCGTGTTCGCGATTCTGTATTTCGGCACGATCACCGACGCCGGCACGCTCGATCCGATCATCGACCGGATTCTGCGCACGGTCGGTACGCGGCCCACGCGCATCGTGATGGGCACGACGTTGCTCGCGCTCCTGATTCACCTCGATGGTTCCGGCGCTGTCTGCTTTCTCGTCACCATTCCCGCGATGCTGCCGCTTTACGACCGTCTCAAGATGGATCGGCGCGTGCTGGCTGCGGCTGCGTCGATGGCCGCCGGGATCAATTTCCTGCCATGGACCGGGCCGATGATCCGGGCATCGGCGTCGCTGCACCTGCCTATATCGGCGCTATTTAATCCGTTGATTCCGGTGCAGATCGTGGGCCTCGTATTTGTGTTCGGCATGGCGTGGTGGCTTGGACGGCGCGAGGAAAAACGGCTGGGATACACAGGCGCCGATGGCGCGATCCCCATGCCGCAACGCGAGATGTCCGATGAACAAAAGGCGCTGCGCCGGCCCAGGAATTTCTGGTTCAACATTGTGCTGACGCTGGTCGTGCTCGGCACGATGGTCGTGATGGGCGAGAAGATTCCCCCCGCGATCATGTTCATGGTCGGGTTGTGCATCGCTTTGCTGGTCAACTATCCGAACGTGGACATGCAGCGCCAGCGCATTGATGCACACGCACGCGCCGCGCTGATGATGGCCGGCATCCTGCTCGCGGCCGGCGTGTTCACGGGCGTCATGCAGGGCAGCGGCATGCTCAAGGCGATGGCGCAGGCCGCGGTCGGCTTCGTGCCGCCATCGATGGCCTCGCACATTCCCGTGTTGCTCGGCCTCGTCTCGATGCCGCTCAGCATGCTCTTCGATCCCGACTCGTTTTACTTCGGCGTGCTGCCGGTGATTGCCGAAGTGGCGGGGCAGCTTGGCGTGCCCGCAGTCCACGTCGGCCAGGCCGCGCTGCTCGGCCAGATGACGACAGGCTTCCCGGTGAGCCCGCTCACGCCCGCGACGTTTCTTGTCGTCGGGCTGACCGGAATCGATCTTGCCGATCACCAGAAATTTACGTTTCCGCTGCTGTTCGGCGCATCGATTGTGATGACGATCGCGTGCGTCGTGTTCGGCATCTTCCCTCTTTGAGCGCGTTTTAAACGCAAGGAATGGATATGACTGCTGCAACTAAAACCGCTCGCGTGCGGATCGGGGCGGGCGCGGGTTACTCTGGCGATCGCATCGAGCCCGCGGTCGAACTGGCCGAGCATGGCGCGCTCGACTATCTCGTGTTCGAGTGCCTGGCCGAGCGCACCATCGCGCTTGCGCAACAGGCGCGGCGGCGTGATCCGGCGTTGGGTTACGACCCGCTGCTCGAAGCCAGAATGCGCGCGGTGCTGCCGGCCGCTGTGCGTAATCGCGTGCGGATCATCTCGAACATGGGCGCGGCGAACCCGCTGGCGGCGGCGCGCAAGACGGCATCCGTTGCGAGCGAGCTTGGGTTGGGCGGCCTGAAAATCGCCGCGGTCAGTGGCGACGATGTGCTCGATATCGTCAGGCAAGGAAACTACCGATTCGAAGAATCAGGCGATAGCGTGGCCGACTACGACAGCAGGCTCGTCTCCGCGAATGCGTATCTTGGCGCGGCGCCGATTGTCGAGGCGTTGCAGGCTGGCGCCGACATCGTGCTCACCGGGCGCGCGGCCGATCCATCGCTTTTCACCGCGCCGCTGATCCACGCGTTCGGCTGGGCGATGGACGATTGGAACGCGCTCGGGCAAGCGACGGTGGTCGGTCATCTGCTCGAATGCGCGGGGCAGATCACGGGTGGTTATTTCGCCGATCCCGGCTTCAAGGACGTGCCGATGCTCGCTCGCCTCGGCTTTCCAATAGGCGAAGTCGATGCCGACGGTTCCATCACGATCACCAAGGTCGCGCACGCCGGCGGCCGTGTGACGGAGGCGACGTGCAAGGAGCAACTCCTGTACGAAATCCACGATCCCAGCCGATATCTTCAACCCGATGTAGTCGCCGATTTCACGCAGGTTCGCGTCGTGGAAGAGGCGGCGGATCGCGTGCGCGTGAGTGGCGGGCGCGGGACATCGCGGACCGGCACGTTGAAGGTGACCGTGGCTTACGTGGATGGGTTTATCGGCGAGGGGCAGATTTCTTATGGCGGGCCGGGCGCGGTCGCGCGCGCGAAGCTGGCGCTTGAGATTGTGCGTGAACGGTTGGAGATAACCGGCGTTGCGACGAGCGAACTGCGCTTCGATCTGATCGGTATCGATTCACTGTATGGCGCGACGCTGGGTGAGCGTAATGCTGAACCGTATGAGGTCCGGGTGCGCGTGTCTGGCCGCACGGATTCTATGGAGGAGGCGGTTCGCATCGGCAATGAAGTCGAAACGCTTTATACGAATGGTCCGGCGGGTGGCGGCGGCGTGACGAAAACGGTGCGCGAGGTGATCGCGGTGCAATCGGTTTTGTTGCCGCGCGAGTTGGTGCGGCCGTCGTTTGAGATGGTGGAGGCTTGAGATGAAACTACGTGAACTTGCCCATTCCCGAACCGGCGATAAGGGCAACACGCTGAATGTATCGGTGATTTGTTACGACGCGCGGCATTACGATCATCTGCTCGCGCATGTCACGCCGGAGCGCGTGAAGGCGCATCTAAGTGATGTCGTGAAAGGCGATGTGACACGCTTCGAACTACCGGGAATATCGGCGATGAATTTTGTACTTGGGCGCGCGCTGGGCGGCGGCGTGACGCGCTCGCTCGCACTCGATGCGCACGGGAAATCGCTGAGCTCGGCATTGATGGATCTGGAGATTGCCGAGCCTTAAGGCGTTGAGTTGAGCGCGGCGATGGATGATGCCGACTGTGGCTAACCGAGTGTTCTGTGTTGGCTCTCAACGCGCTGGCTGTCGCGAGAGCGTTCCAGTCTTTAACCGCAAGCAATTTTTTAATAAATCGGCATCGCCATGACAACGACGTCACGACGATGACCGGTCCTCAAACGTTCACTCTTCACCCGTTGCGGCCGCTGTCTTTCGAGGACGCCGGCTTGCGGGCGCCGTCTTACGCGGCGTCTTTTTTGCCGCCGTTTTCTTTGCAGCAGGCTTGTCTGTGCTGTCAGTGGTTTCAACTGCCGCTGCAACCTCAACCGGCGCTTCCGGCTGCGTCTTGACCACGACTTTCTTCGCTGCCGCCTGACGTCCACGCCGCGCCACGCCGCGTTTGGGTGACGGCGTTTCACTTACTTCACTGGGCGGCGCAAGTGTTTCTTCTGTGCGTTCCACGAACACGAATTCTTCCTTAGCCTTCGGCGGTAGCGTAAAGAAAGGTCGCTCGTCAGCGGCTTCGACGTAAGCTTCGGGCTGCTGTTCATGTACTGTATCCGCATGAACTTCCGGTTGCTGTTCCTGTGCTATGTCGAACAGCGGTTCGTGAACCTGCGGCCTTGGATTCCGGTTGTTTCTGCGATTGCGATCGCGGCCCTGCCTGGGCCGTGTTTCGGCACGGGTCTCAGGTTGCGCATCTTGCGGCTCATCGAAAAGCGGCTCCACGACTTGCGGTCGAGAGTTCGGTTCGTCTCCCCGATCACGCTCGCCACCCAATTCGGAGCGCGTTTCTTCATGCGTTCCGGGTTGCGCTTCGCGCGGTTCATCGAAGAGAGGTTCGGACGCTTGCGGACGCGGATTGCGGCCTTTTCTCCGATTCCGGTCATTACCCGAGCCACCCGCCTGCCGGCTTTCCTTCTGCGCGACGGGCGCCTCGAATTCTCTTACCGGCTCCGCTGCGACCACTGACTGCGCGCGAAACACAAACGCACCCGATTTCTCGTCCCGTCCCACTTCGAGCAAGCCGCGCAACTGCGCTTCCTCCAGCAGATTGCCGAACGCGCGAAAGCCGTAGTACGACTCGTTGAAATCAGGCTTGCGCCGCTTGATCGCGCTCTTGAGCACCGATGCCCAGATCTTCCCGCTCTCGCCGCGCTCGGAGGCGAGGTCATCGAACGTTTCCACCGCAATCGCGATGGCCTTCGCCTTGCGTGCTTCGAGTTCCTGCTTGGGCTGGCGGTCGTCGTCGGCCGAGCGCTTCGACGACGATGCGCTTGCGTTCGCATCACGTGCATCGCGTGCTTCACGGGCCTCGCGCGCTTCACGTTTTGCGATTGAGCGTTGCTGCTCGCGCACGAGGTCATCGTAGAAAATGAATTCATCGCAGTTTGCGACGAGCAGGTCGGAGGTCGAATTTTTCACGCCGACGCCGATCACTTTCTTCGCGTTCTCACGCAACTTGGAGACGAGCGGGGAGAAGTCGGAATCGCCGCTGATGATGACGAAGGTATCGACGTGCGACTTCGTATAGCAGAGATCGAGCGCATCGACGACAAGCCGGATGTCCGCCGAATTCTTGCCTGACTGACGCACATGGGGGATTTCGATCAGCTCGAAACTGGCTTCGTGCATGGCCGCTTTAAAACCTTTGTAGCGATCCCAGTCGCAATAAGCCTTTTTCACCACGATGCTGCCTTTGAGCAGCAGCCGTTCGAGCACCGGCATGATGTCGAACTTGTCGTATTTCGCGTCGCGCACGCCGAGGGCGACGTTTTCGAAGTCGCAAAACAACGCCATGCTGACGCTTTCAGGGAATGAGGCCATAGATGCTCCAGCAGGAATGCCGGGTGTGCACGGCAGTATTAACGAGCGCACATGATATCTGTTTGTGCGGCGGGGTTTGAGGGGAAGGAAACAATGGGGGGTAGGGCGTGTAGATATTAAATAGGGATCACACACGTGAGATGCACGAGCGGAGTGCGATTTTGCAGAGACATCGCGATTTCGCACAGCGTCGCAGCAGATGAAAACGACAGGTTCGAGCAGGCCGCACCTTCTGTCGAGCTGAGGATATGCAGCATAAATATGTAGGATATACTTTACATGGGAGGCGCCGCTTCTTTTTCGGTGCCCTGCGGGAGGTAGCCATGCAACTCTATGAAATCGGGCAGGCTGTCGCAAAACGGCGGGCTGAACTCGACCTTACGCAGGCGCAGCTTGCCAAGCTAAGCGGGCTGTCAAGGTTCACGGTCAACCAGCTTGAAACCGGTAAGGTGAAGGATCTGGGAATCAACAAGCTCATTCCGCTTCTCAGCGTCCTTGGCATCGAATTGACGGCGAAGCCGAGGCCAGATCAGAAGGGGCTGTTCAAGGCATCCGTGAGCGCCAACGTGAGCTACAAGGGGACGCTGACGGAAGCCCAGCTCGCTCGCGCGTTCGCGACGGGCACGATTCCCCCTGGCTATGAATCGCAGGTTTCCGTCATTCTGGACGAAGTGCCTTTGCCGGTCGTCGTCAAAGCCGTCGAGGAAGCGGCCAAGTCATCCGGCACCGCGCCAAAGAAGATCTGGAAAAACCTCGCGACGTGGTCTAGAGACCTGCATCTGTACCGGAGAGTATGGGAGTGACGACGCTTCATCCACTACCGGACGGGCCGTGGGAAAGCTTGCTTGGCCACGCGCTAACGCTGGTCGACGAAATTGCCGAACACGGTCGGGCGAATCCATTCTGGACGTTCGGCGGTGGCACCGTACTCATGCTGCGATACGGCCATCGGCTCAGCAAGGACATCGATATTTTTGTGCCTGATCCGCAATACCTCGGTTTCGTGAATCCGCGAATCAGCGATGCCGCCGCCGACATCACAACCGAGTATGAAGAGCACGCGCAATTCGTAAAGTTGCTGTTGCCGGAAGGCGAGATCGATTTCGTCGTTTCGCACAATCTGACCGACCCCGGATACGATCAATGGACCCTTCTTGATCGCGCGGTAAGGGTTGAGATCGTAGCCAAGAAAATGTGGCATCGAGGTGATCGTGCGACAGCGCGTGACCTGTTTGATCTCAGCCTCGTGATTGAACGTGACCCGGCTTCATTACTGGCTGCTGGCGAATTCCTGATCCGGCACCGCGACACGTTTCTCGAACAGTTGATGACACACGGCGCGTTCATCCGGCAGCGATTCGCAGACATTCAGACGTTGAACTACACGCCCACCTTCGACTATGCCGTCGCGCTCGCGACCGAATTCCTGCGAGACATTCCCGATAAAGAATCGGTGCGTAGGCCGCTACGCTGAACGATTGTTTCTGTGCGAACCCGTATCGTCGATCGCACCCAGACCAAACGCAAAAAAGCCGTCTCTGCGTATAGCAAAAACGGCTTTTCGGAGATGGTGCCCGGGGCCGGAATCGAACCGGCACGCCTTGCGGCGGGGGATTTTGAGTCCCCTGCGTCTACCAATTTCACCACCCGGGCAAACAGCATTTGAACTTGCCTGCTGAAGTGGAAGAAATCCGACGTCAACCGGCAAGTCAGCGATTATGCCGAAATTCGTTTCCGGCGGCAAGCCTTTGCAGGCCCACAGCAAACAACCGCTTTCACTGGTCCACTCACTGGCTCAAATACGTGAACTGGCCATTCTTGATGATCCCCATCACGCTTGCCCGTTGATCCAACCCGACGTGATCCGTGGCGCTGGTATTAACCACGCCGTTCGGCACAACCAGCTCGTGCGCGTGCTCCAGTTCAGTCCGCAAGGCCACGCGAAACGCCACCGTCCCCGGCTGCCCGGCCTTCAGTGCACGCGCAACCGCATCCTGCAGCCGCGGATAAACCCCGGCTGCATCGCCGGCAAATTGCGTCACCGTGCCCTTGCCGTACTTGGCCTCGTAAGCATCGACGAAAGCGAGCGCCGCCTTTTTCGACGGATGATCCGCCGGCAGCGTCCGCGCGACCACAACCGGCTGCGTCGGGAACAGCGTGCCTTCCACGTCCTTACCGCCGAGCTTGATGAACTCCGGCGTCGCAATGCCATGCGTCTGATAAATCGCGCCCTTGTAACCGCGCTCGACCAGCGTGCGCTGCGGCAACACGGTCGGCGTACCCGCGCCGGCGATCAGCACCGCATCGGGTTTCGCCGCCATCAGCTTGAGAATCTGCCCGGTCACGCTCGCATCGGTGCGATTGAAACGCTCGCTCGCGATGACCTTGATATGCCGCAACTCGGCGAACTTGGAAAACTCGTTGAACCAGCTATCGCCGTAACTATCGGCGAAACCGATAAAACCAACCGTCTTCACGTTCCGGCTGACCATCGTGCGGGTCATGACATCGGCCATTGCGCGATCGGTCTGGGCCATCTTGAACGCCCACACCTTCTTGCCTTCCTGCGGTTCCACCACTGACGCCGAGCCGATCAGCGTGATCATCGGCGTCTGGTATTCAGCAACCGGATCCAGCGCCGCGAGCGCAGCCGGCGTGATGTTCGGCCCGACGATCACATCGACCTTGTCTTCTGTAATCAGCTTGCGGATATTGCGCACAGCCGCGCCCGGATCGGAGCCATCGTCGAGGATGATGTACTCGGCCTGCTGGCCCGCGATGGTCTTCGGCCACATCAGCATGGCGTTCTTGCTCGTGATGCCGATGGCCGCCGCCGGACCGGTACTCGACAAATCGATACCGACTTTCAGTTGCGCGCTGGCCGCCGCACTGAACAACACGAGCGCGCTGAACATCAGCGCCGGGCGCATGAACTTCGACAACTTCATTGGATGGTCTCCGCGAAGAGGTGTGGTTTAAAAATGTGGGGCTGACAAAAAACGCGTGATCTGGCGAATCGCGAGCATCGCCCGCGCTTCCCGGATATCTACTTAATCAAAGCTCGTAGCTTTCGTGCTCGCCTGAAAGCGCCTGCTCGATCAGCTTGCGGTTCATTGAAGGCGAGAGCAGTTCGACCAGCGTGTATACATAACTGCGCAGATACGCACCCTGCTTGAGCGCGAGCCGCGTGACATTCGTGCCGAACAGATGACCGACGGGCATCGCGCGAAGGTGTTTATCGCGTTCGGGGTTGAACGCGATATCGGCGAGAATGCCCACGCCCAGACCCAGTTCGACGTAGGTCTTGATCACATCGGCGTCGATGGCTTCCAGTACGATATCGGGCGTCAGATTGCGCAGCGCGAACGCCTGGTTGATTTTCGAGCGGCCGGCGAAGGCGTTGTCGTAGGTAATGATCGGGTATTGCGCCAGGTCGTCGAGTGTCAGCAGCTTGCGCTCGAGCAGCGGATGATCCGGCAGCGTGACGGCCACGTGATGCCACTGGAAGCAGGGCAGCGACACCAGTTCCTTATAGTTGGCGATCGCTTCGGTGGCGATGGCAATATCCGCCTGATCGTGGATGACCATTTCGGCAACTTGCGTCGGGCTGCCTTGCAAAATGGACAAATGGACCTTCGGGAAGCGCTTCTTGAACTCCGCGATGGCCGTCGGCAGCGAATAACGCGCCTGAGTGTGCGTGGCGGCGATCACAAGATTGCCCTGATCCTGCGCCGCGTAATCTTTACCGACGCGCTTCAGGCTTTCCACTTCCTGCAAGATTTTTTCCACCGATGCCAGGATGATCCGTCCCGGTTCGGTCAGCGATCGCACCCTTTTACCGTGGCGCGTGAAGATCTCGACGCCGAGTTCATCTTCCAGCTCGATGATCGCCTTCGACACCCCCGGCTGCGACGTAAACAGGGCCTTGGCGGCTTCGGTGAGGTTGTAGTTCTGCCGGACGGCTTCGCGCACGAAGCGGAACTGGTGCAGATTCATATATAACCCATCCGCATATCAAAGTAATTTATCAGTCGTTTGCAATATATAGGAAGTTTATTACCATCGAGCCAATTTTTCCAATATCGATATCTGTATTTGTCATAAGCAAATGAACGCAGGGTCTGAACGTCGTTCCGCCCGATGACTCTACTCATACCGATGTGCGGCGTGGCTAGGACGCCGTACCTGCGGAACACCTAAAACTGGGGCCCCCGAATGTATCAATACGATCAGATCGACCAGAAAATCGTCGACGAACGCGTCGCTCAATACAGCGACCAAGTGCGCCGCCGCTTGTCGGGCGAGTTGAGCGAAGAAGAATTCCGGCCGCTGCGCCTGCAAAACGGCCTGTATTTGCAGCGCCACGCGTACATGCACCGCATCGCGATTCCTTACGGCAACCTGCGCAGCGACCAGATGCGCATGCTCGGCACCATCGCGCGTGAACACGACCGCGGTTATGGCCACTTTTCGACGCGTACCAACATCCAGTTCAACTGGATCGAGCTCGAAGAAACGCCTGAGATCCTGCGCAAGCTGGCGTCGGTGCAAATGCACGGCATTCAGACGTCGGGCAATTGCATCCGCAACATCACCGCTGACCAGTTCGCGGGCGTGGCGCCTGATGAAATCGTCGATCCGCGTCCGTGGGCCGAAATCCTGCGTCAATGGTCGACCTTTCACCCCGAATTCGCGTGGCTGCCGCGCAAGTTCAAGATCGCGGTCAACGGTTCGGTGGAAGATCGCGCAGCGGTGCAAGTGCACGACCTGGGCGTTTATCTGAAGAAGAACGAGGCGGGTGAAGTGGTCGCGAGCATTCTCGCGGGCGGCGGCCTGGGCCGCACGCCTATCGTTGGTGCGGTGATCAAGGAAGATCTGCCGTGGCAGCATCTGCTGACGTATTGCGAAGCCGTGTTGCGTGTGTATAACCGCTACGGCCGTCGCGACAATATGTATAAGGCGCGGATCAAGATTCTCGTGAAGGCGCTGAGCCCCGCGAAATTCGCGCAGCAAGTGGAAGAAGAATGGGCGCACTTGAAGGACGGTCCTTCCACGCTCACGCAGGAAGAACTCGACCGCGTCTCACAGTTTTTCGCACCGCCCGCATATGAAAAGCTGCCGGACACGGATGCATCGTATGAAAAGCATCTCATCGACAGCAAGCCTTTCGCGCGCTGGATCGAACGCAACGTGCGGCCGCACAAGGTGCCGGGTTATGCGTCGGTGACGTTGTCGCTCAAGCCCACGGGCATTGCGCCGGGCGACGCAACAGACAAGCAGATGGAAGCCGTCGCCGATCTCGCCGATGAATTCTCGTTCGGTGAAATCCGCGTCTCGCACGAGCAGAACCTGATTCTCGCGAACGTGAAGAAGCGCGATCTGCATACCGTGTGGGAACGTGCGAAGGCGTTGGGTTTTGCGACATCGAATATTGGATTGCTGACCGACATCATTGCGTGCCCGGGCGGCGATTTCTGCTCGCTCGCCAACGCCAAGTCCATTCCGATTGCGCAAGCTATTCAAGAGCGTTTCAGCGACCTCGACTATGTGTACGACCTCGGCGACCTGACGCTCAACATCTCGGGCTGTATCAACGCTTGCGGTCATCATCACATTGGCAACATCGGCGTGCTGGGTGTCGATAAAGATGGCTCGGAGTGGTATCAGGTCACGCTCGGCGGCGAGCAAAGCTCGGGCGCAACGGGCGCGCATCTCGGCCGCGTGATCGGCCCGTCGTTCTCGGCGGAAGAGATGCCCGACGTGGTGTCGCAAGTGATCGATACGTTTGTTGAGAACCGCATCGAAGGCGAGCGTTTCATCGAGACGTATGGCCGTATCGGCATCGCGCCGTTCAAGGAACGCGTGTACGCGTCGCGCCAGCCGGCGCATGCCTGATTCGCCACGTTGAAACGCTAAGGAATAAGCACATGGCTTTGATTATCAAGAATCGCGAAGTGGTTGAAGACGACTGGCACGTGGTACGTGCCGGTGAAGACGGCACGCTGCCCGCAGTCGATGCACTCTTGCCCGGCAAGGTGATCGTGCCGTTCACGTGGTGGAAGCAGCACAAGCGGTCGCTGACCTCGGCGCACAAGAAAGAACCTATCGGCATCTGGCTCGCACCCGACGATGAACCCGCGGAACTGGTCGAAGACTTCGACAAGATCGCGCTGATCGCCGTCGATTTCCCGAAGTTCAGCGATGGCCGCGGTTTCAGCATCGGCCGTTTGCTGCGCGAGCGTTATCAGTGGAAGGGTGAGTTGCGCGCTATTGGCGACGTGCTGCGCGACCAGTTGCGCTTCCACGCGCGTTGCGGTTTCGACGCCTTCGCCGTTCGCGCCGATAAAGACATTCACGACGCACTGAACGCGTTCGCTGAACTGAGCATTCCGTACCAAGGCGCGGTCGACAATCCGGAACCGCTGTTCCGCCGTCGTGGCGCCGCCGCTGGAGCGTCTGCATGAATGCCGAACTGCAAGCCAAAGTCGATCGTCTTGACGCGCTGCTCGATTCCATCGCGCATCGTCACGCGAACGTCAAACTAGCCAGCAGTCTCGCCGCCGAAGACATGTTGCTCACGCACGCCATCCTTTCGCGCGACGTGAAGATCGGCATCTTCTCGCTGAACACGGGCCGTCTGCATGCTGAAACCCTGGGCATGCTGGATCGCGTGAAAGAGCGCTATGGCTACGACATCGAACAGTTTCATCCGCTACCCGAAGCGGTTGAAGAATATGTCCGCGATCACGGCCTGAACGCGTTCTATGAAAGTGTCGATCTGCGTAAAAGCTGCTGCGGCATTCGCAAGGTCGAGCCGCTGAATCGCGCGCTGAAGGACGTGAGCGCGTGGGTCACGGGACAGCGTCGCGAGCAATCGGTAACGCGCGTAGAGTTGCATGAGGAAGAGCACGACGCACCGCGAAATATCGCCAAGTTCAATCCCCTCGCGGACTGGACTGAAGCCGATGTCTGGGCGTATTTGAAAGCCTTTGACGTGCCCGTCAATCCGCTGCATGCGCGCGGTTATCCGAGCATTGGCTGTGAACCGTGCACGCGCGCCATCCGTCCGGGCGAAGACAGCCGGGCAGGACGCTGGTGGTGGGAATCGCGGGACACGAAGGAATGCGGCTTGCACATCACGAACATCAAGATCGTGGAAGATCGCAGCGCAGCGCCGAGTTCGGCGCTCTGAACATATTGATATTGACGCATGGCGCCATCAACTCGGTGTTATGCAAAGCAACCAAGGACCGACGCATATGAGCAGCACGCTCGATTCAACAGTGAACGCTCCCATCGCGAATCGCGAGACCCGGATGGACCATCTCGACTGGCTCGAAGCTGAGTCAATTCACATCCTGCGCGAACTCGTCGCCGAATGCAGCAAGCCCGCTTTGCTGTTCTCCGGCGGCAAGGATTCGGTCGTGGTGCTGCATCTCGCGTTGAAGGCGTTCGGCCTGGGCGCGGGACGCAAGACCGTGCTGCCGTTCCCGCTGGTCCATATCGATACCGGTCATAATTTCGATGAAGTCATCGACTTCCGCGATCGCCGCGCCGCTGAAATTGGTGCGGAACTGGTGGTCGGCCATGTCGAGGACTCGATCAAGAAAGGCACCGTGCGGCTGCGTCGCGAAACGGATTCGCGTAACGCGGCGCAAGCGGTGACGTTGCTCGAAACCATCGAGGAATATGGTTATACGGCGTTGATCGGCGGCGCGCGTCGCGACGAAGAAAAGGCCCGTGCGAAAGAGCGCATCTTCTCTTTCCGCGATGAGTTCGGCCAGTGGGATCCGAAAGCGCAACGCCCGGAATTGTGGAGCATCTATAACGCGCGCCTGCACAACGGCGAACACCTGCGCGTGTTCCCGATCTCGAATTGGACCGAACTGGATATCTGGCAATACATCGGCCGCGAGAAGCTCGAGCTGCCGTCCATCTACTATGCGCACGATCGCGAGATCATTCGCCGCAACGGCCTGCTCGTGCCGCTGACGCCGATCACACCGCTGCTGGAAGGCGAAGTGTCCGAAGTCGCGCAAGTGCGTTTTCGGACCGTTGGCGACATCAGCTGCACGTGCCCGGTAGCAAGCGATGCCGACGACGTCGAGAAGATCATCGCGGAAACGGCCGTGACGGAAATCACGGAACGCGGCGCCACGCGCATGGACGATCAAGCGTCCGAAGCCGCAATGGAAACCCGCAAGAAACAAGGCTACTTCTAAGCATCACGCCGCAAACAAGGAACAGGGAAACATCATGAGCATTCATCAACCCGAAGACCTCGGCGTGTTGCGTTTCATCACGGCAGGCAGTGTCGACGACGGCAAGAGCACGCTGATCGGCCGCCTGCTGTTCGATAGCAAGGCGGTGTTGTCGGATCAGTTGTCGGCGTTGTCGCGGGCGAAGAACAAGCGCACCGTCGGCGATGAAATCGATTTGTCGCTGCTGACCGATGGCCTTGAAGCCGAACGCGAGCAGGGCATCACGATCGACGTGGCGTACCGGTATTTCGCGACCGCGAAACGCAAGTTCATCATCGCCGACACCCCTGGCCACGAGCAGTACACACGCAACATGGTGACGGGCGCATCGACGGCACACGCCGCCATTATTCTGGTCGATGCCACGCGCGTGACGCTCAAGGACGGCGTTGCGCAATTGCTGCCGCAGACGGTGCGTCACAGCGCGATCGTCAAGTTGCTTGGGCTGCAGCACGTCATTGTCGCGATCAACAAGATGGACCTGATCGAGTTCAGCGAGTCGCGTTTCAACGAGATTCGCGATGCGTATGTCGAACTCGCGCGCCGCCTCGGCATTGCAGATGTGCGCTTCGTGCCGGTGTCGGCGCTCAAGGGCGACAACATCGTGACGGCCAGCGAGCGCATGCCGTGGTACGCGGGCGAACCGCTGCTCGACCTGCTTGAAGCGCTGCCGGTTGCGCAGCCTGTTGATCAGGCGCTGCGTTTCCCGGTGCAATGGGTCGCGCGTCAGGACGGCAGCCAGGCCGATGATTTCCGCGGCTACATGGGCCGGGTTGAATCGGGCGAAGTGAAACTGGGCGACACGATCACCATATTGCCGGCTAATCGCGATGCGACCGTTTCGGAGATCATTGCACCGGTTCCTGGCGGCGTGGCGCAAGTGGATCGTGCATTCGCCGGTCAGACGGTCACCATTCGCCTCGCGGAACATGTCGACGTCTCGCGCGGCGATACCTTCGTGCCGCGTAACACAAGCGGGCAGAAGATCGAGCCGGCGAAGAAGCTGGACGCGGACCTCTGCTGGTTCGACGAAGAGCCGCTCTCGCCGCAGCGCAAGTATTTGCTGAAGCAGACCACGAACACGGTGTTTGCGCGCATTGGTGCAATCAAGGAAGTGCTCGATGTCCATACGCTGTTGCACGCCGTGGACCGTCACGACCTCACGATGAACGACATCGGCCGCGTGGCGCTGACGCTGCAAAAGCCGATCGTCTGCGATTCCTATGACACGCATCAGGGCACCGGCGCGTTTGTTCTCATCGACGAAGCGACGCATCACACGGTTGCGGCCGGGATGATTCGCGCCTATTCAGCTTGAGTATTTGCTATGGGTAAGGTGTATTTGATCGGTGCAGGGCCGGGGGCTGCGGACCTGATTACGGTTCGCGGCGCGCGCTTGCTGAGTCGCGCGCAAGTGGTTTTGCACGACGCGTTGATTGAGCCGGCCATGCTCGACTATGCGCCGGACGCGCGCAAGATTGCGGTGGGCAAGCGCTGCGGACAGCGTTCAACGGCGCAGCATTTAATCAACAAGCAGATCGTCGATGCCGCTCGCGAGCATGAAGTAGTGGTGCGTCTGAAGGGCGGCGACCCCATGCTGTTCGGTCGCGCCGACGAAGAAATGCGGGCGCTGGAAGCTGCGGGTATCGAGTACGAAGTGGTGCCGGGGATCACGGCAGCATTGGCGAGCGCCGCGACTTTGAAGCGTTCGCTGACCTTGCGCGGGGTATCGCGGAGTGTGGCGCTGGCTACCTACAGCCGTGCCCCGGACAGCGATGAAATCCGCGAGCAGGCGAGCGCGGACTCGCTCGTGTTCTACATGGGCCGCGATAGCGCGCCGGAGATTGCGCAGCAGCTGATTGATGCCGGACGGCCAGGGTCGACGCCGGTTGCTATCGTGGAGGCTTGCAGTACGGAGCGCGAACGCTCGTTGACGCTGACGCTGGGTGAAATGGCGCTGGGTGACGCGCAGGATTGGCTGGATGCATCGCAGCCGAGTTTGCTGATGATCGGCGAGGCGTTTGCGGAGCGGGCGCTGGGGGCATCGACCGGGCTCGTGGAGGCGGCGCTGCAGGTTGCGGCTTGAATTGAAGCGCACGGCGATTTTTTAAAAAAACCCTTGTCGGTCAATGACCCACAAGGGTTTTTTTTATATCTTCCAAGACAGCAAACCCGGCGTTGACCGATGCGCAGACACGAAGGAACTACGCCTTCTCCACTTCACGCAGCCCGATAGCCTGCGGCTTGCGGAACGCCGAAGCGATCTTGTCGCACTCTGCCCGAGGCACGCCAAACTCTTCGAAGTAATTCCGCCACTCCCTCACGACAGCCGACAAGTGCTGGATGATTTCAACCGCTGCGTGTTTTAACAGGCCGAACCGCCCTGCCGCGGACAGCGCGTTGTCGAGCGTCGCCAGCCGGCCCATCGCCGGACCTACGCCCAGCACCAGGAAGCGCTCGGAGCCAACCTGAGGTTTCGGGACAACGTCGTACAGCTCGCTCAGGCGCCAGCCCTTGTTCGCGCCGTCCCACACGAACGCATGATTGCGAAGATGGTCATCGTTGTTCGTCACGAGGATGTTGAAAACCATGCGTTTGAACAACTCGACCTTGTCGGCCGCGACAAAGCCCGTGGCGCCGCGTTTACCGATCATGTCAGCCAGGTCCGTGTAATTGGCCGACGCTGTATCGCTTTCATGCATCTTGAGCATTGTCAGGGCGCTCACGACATGCCGCTTGCCGAACGCGCTTGCGGGTAGCGGCACGCGGTCAAAGCGCTCGATCAGCATGACATCCCGCCCGTCGGCAAGGTGGATAGGCTTGGTCGCGGGAACGCGCATACCGCACTTGCGCGCGAGCTCGAGCGTTGCGCGCTCCACCACAGGAACATTGAAACCGTCCCGGGCGACGGGGAATTTGGCAACCCACTGCCGTCCATCGTCCAGCAGCACGGCTTTGGGCCGCGCACCGCCGAAGGTCGCGCCCACGCTAAAGAGCAATTGCAATTTTTTAGGAACCGGCTTGCCGGCCTGGATCATTGCTGCCGCGTCCAGGAGATAGGACAGTTCTTTCGCATCGGGCAGCTTGCCGGGTTCCGCGGGTGCGGTTGGGGAGTCCCTGAAATCCAGCGCGCCCGTGCGGTGCGGACCGGCGTGAGCCAGATACTCGGTTTCCGGCAAGCCGTCGGGCGCCGCCCTCAACATATTCTCGATGACGCGGCGTCCCCACGAATCCGGGGCAGCGTCACGAATCGCGCCGAACAGCGCCAGTCCCGCAGGCGGCTGGAATACGAGTTCTTTTGATTTTTTCGCCTCGTCCAGCGGCATGCTGACGGGGTCCACGGCTGCGGCGTTTGCCCGTTGCAAGTACTTGTTGCCGTAGACGAAGGTCGACCCGACCGGCTTGATTCCTTCTTCAAGGAGTTCGAGCTTGCCGGCGGGCACCGCTTCGACCGCTCCCTCGAGAGCGATGAAGACGTATTTGCTCCATGTCGCTGTATTAAAAATCATACTCACCTGTCTTCGAAGCGGTCTTGCGTGGACGCAGCCGAGACTCTGTCTTGCGCCGCGCCTCGCCTATCAAGTCGTTTTGCGGATTGCTGAGCGGCTGGAGCAGCCCCAGAAGGCCGGCGCGTTCGAATGCGTGCAGCCACGACGAGAAACTGACTGAAACATCGCCCTTCTCAATGCGTATCAGGGTGCTCGGGCTGATGTTGGCTCGTTCCGAAAAGTCCTGCCGGGTCATGTTGCGCGCGATGCGGGCAGCCGCCACGGCACGTCCCAGGAGAGTCGCCTGGTGAGCGAGTTCCGGAGAGGAAAAATCCTGGTTTTTGCGCTTCATTTGGTCGTATCTGACATATAAACCCACTTAATTGGTCAGTATAGACAATATTCGCGAAGCTTCAATAGCTTGGGATGGCTGTAGTAGTCATATCTGAATAAATAACTCGGTTAATTGGTCAGATAAGACTATTTTTGTTGATGTCGGTAAGGGTAGTTTCCCGAAATACAGCCACGGACGCTTGCTTAAACTCATCCGAAAGCCGAGCTCGTCGATGGCGTCGGATTGCACTATGCGGGGGTGTGCACAGTGGAGCGGGGCCGCAGTCGCGCCAGCCGGAAAATTCCCCGGCCAAGACAATGCCCCGGCCAAGACAATGCCCCGGCCAAGACAATGCCCCGGACAAGACAATGCCCCGGACAAGACAATGCCCCGGACAAGACAATGCCCCGGACAAGACAATGCCCCGGGAGTCTATGACTCACGGGGCATTGAGGGAAAAATTAAGGTGGCTTCGTCAACTCGTCAGAGATAGGGCGGTGCACTCGTCAAACGCATCGAAGATCAAGCCGCAAACCTAGCCAACCTGCCGGACGCAATACTCGGCAACCGCATCCAGCACCGAGTCGTCTTCGCCCACCGCAGTCGCGCATTTGATTGCCAGTGAGGGGAACATCGCGCGGCATCGATCGAGCAATTCGGGCAGATCGCGCCGAATGTGTCCACCCTGACCGAAAAACACCGGTACGACGGTAATGGCATCGCACCCATCCGATCCCAACCGCTCGATAGCCGTAGGCAAATCAGGCGTCATCAGTTCGAGAAACGCGAGTGCCACCGGTTCGCTGCGCCGAGCGCGAAGCTTCGTCGCCAGCCGCTCGAACGGCTCGGCCCAACGCGGATCGCGCGCGCCGTGGCCGAACAAAATCATTCCGTGCTTGCTCATCGCCTGGCTCCGCAGATGCAAGGACCTAATGTCGATCGACCCATCGCAAGCCGATCAATCCCACCACCAGATACACCAGCGCCGGCGCCGCAGCGGTCACGGGAGCCGGCCATGTGTTCAACGTGCCGATGTGCGAAAACAGCGTGTTGATCAACTGAAAGCTCATGCCGATCATGATCCCGCCGAACACCTTCACGCCCACCACGCCGGCCCGCGTATGCAGATACGCGAACGGCAGCGACAACACCAGCATCACCAGCACCGCGAGCGGATACAGAATCTTGCGCCAGAACGCGATCTGATAACGCTGCGTATCCTGGTGATTCTCCGTCAAATGCTGGATATAGCGGAACAGGTTGAACATCGACATCCGGTCCGGCGACACCAGCAGCACCGACAAAATCTGCGGAGTGAGTTCGGAGCGCAACGAGAATTCGGGCAGCGTAGTCTGATGCGCGCGATAAACGGGATTCAGCGCGTCGCCGGGATTCACGGCTTGCGCCGGGGCATCGATGAGTTCCGTGTCCGTCACATCGGTGAGCTTCCAGTGGCCCGGCGGCTGATACACGCCGCTCTTCGCAATCCGCACGTTGGTCAGTCGGAACAGCGAGTCGAATTCGTAGATGCGCACATCCGCAATGGTGGTATCCGGATTCAGCGTGCCCACGTTCACGAAGCGCGTCACTTGCTCGCCGTTCGCGCGCGCGGTCAGCGTGTCTTTCACCCAGACGCCCGATTCGAAGTTCATCGATACCGACGAACCCAGCGCTTCGAGCCGCACCTTCTCCGAAAGTTGATCGGAGTAGGGGCCGACCACTTCGCCGATCACGTACGTGAGCAGCACCATGGGAATGCCGATCTTGAGCAGCGAGCGCAACGCCTTGCCCGTGGACAGTCCCGACACGCGGAAGATGGTGAATTCAGACGCCGCGGCCATTTGCGCGAACACGTAGATCGCGCTGATCAGCGCGGCGACGGGGATGATTTCGTAGAACCGCGACGGCGTTTGCAGCGCCACGCGCAGCACCGCCAGCCCAAACTTGTAATTACCGTGGCCGACCGTGTTCAGCTCATTGATCAGATCGAAGAAGAAGAACAGGCCCGAGAACGCAAACAGGATGAAGATGAACGCGAGATAGATCTGGCGCGCGAAGTACCGTTCGTAAATGCGCATGCGTCAGGCCCCTTTCGAGCGCGTAAACATCGACCACCGGAGCAGCGGCCGATTACGTATGCGCATCCAGAAGATGACCGCGACCAGCACCGAAACGAGTATGTGCAGCCCGACCAGCCCGACGACAAACGATACCCGCCCTTGCTCGATCCACGACTGCACCACGTTCAGCAGGTTCGAATACGTCAGATAGATGAGCACCGCCATCACGAGATTGATCGTGCGGCTGCGCCGCGGGTTCTGATACGAGAGTGGAATGGCCAGCAGCATCAGATTGATCGCGATGAGCGGCAACCCCGCGCGCCACGCGATTTCGGCGAGATTGGTGCGGCTCGGATCCGCCAGCAGTTCATTCGTGTACATGCCGGTAGTGGACGGCGTGTTCACGAATTGCTGGCTCTGGATTTTCACGCCGTATCGCTCGAATTCCATGATGCGGAAGTTCGGCTGGCCTGGAATGCCGTCATAGCGCCGGCCGTTCTCCAGCACGACGAAGCGGTCGCCGTTGGCGTGCGTTTCGGTATGACCATTCTTCGATACCACCACGTTCACCTTGCCGCCTTCGGTGCTGGTCACGAACACGTTTTGCACATGCCCCTGATCCGACGACATCTGCTCGACAAAAAACACGCGGTGGCTGGTAGGCGATTCGCGGAACTGGCCCGGCGCGAGCAGCGAGACTTCATCACGTTGCTGGAAGCGTGCCTTGATGAGCTTGCTTTGCTGATTCGACCACGGCCATCCGACGAACGCGAAGAACACGATCAGCACAATGATAGGCGCGGAGAAGAGGGCGACAGGTTTGATCAGGCGCATCTGGCTCACGCCCGAGGCGAGCCACACGACCATCTCCGAGTCGCGATACCAGCGCGTCAGCACGAAGAGGATGGACACGAACAGCGTGACGATCAGCATCACGGCGAGATAGCCGATCACGGTGAGGCCGATGAGCACGACGACGTCGCGTGGATCGACTTGTCCTGACGCTGCAAAGCCCACGATGCGAATCATCATGGTGGTCAGCATGATCGTGAGCAGCACCATGAATACGGCGCCAGCCGTATACGCGAGTTCACGCTGAAGGGAGCGTTCGAAGATCATTGATTGATAGCTGGAAGCCGGCGGCGACGGACGGTTGGACGATGTGCGACCCGCATTTGGACCACATGCCACGACAAACGTGCCAAACGTACGAATAGAACGAAGACACGACCGAAGTCATGAGTAAAGATATTCGATCCGGGCATGCGCCTGTGACCGCCTCGGAAAAAATAGCGGATAATTGCGGCTTTCATCCTTCAGCCCAGATTTTATCCGAGGATAAGCGCGATGGACTTTAGCATAAAAGCCTGTGATTGGAGCAAAGGCTCGGCAAATGGTTTCCTTAATGGAAAGGCCGATGTAGTGGTGCTCGGAGTGTTCGAAGCGCAGACGTTGACGGGCGCTGCCCGCGAGTTGGATTTGGCGACCAAGGGTCTGCTCACGCGCACGGTGAAGGCCGGCGACATGAGCGGCAAGGCTGGTTCCACGTTGATGCTGACCGAAGTGACCGGTCTCGGCGCATCGCGGATCTTGCTGGTCGGCCTGGGCAAGCAGGATGCTTTCAATCAGAAGGCTTACGCGGAAGCAGCACGCACTGCATGGCGCGCGCTGCTTGCGACCAAGATCGCGAACGTGGCGTTCACGCTCGCGCAATTGCCGGTGCCCGAGCGTACGAGCGACTGGGGTGTGCGCTGCGCCATCCTCGCGCTGCGCGAACTGACCTACAAGTTTACGCAGATGAAGAGCAAGCCGGAAAACGGCGATCGCGCGTTAAAGAAAGTGGTGTTCAGCATCGACGCCGCCGATGAAAAAGCCGCGAAGCTCGCGCTCAAGCACGCGACGGCGCTCGCCAACGGCATGGACCTGACGCGCGATCTCGGCAACCTGCCGCCGAACGTCTGCACGCCGACGTACCTCGGCCAGACCGCGAAGAAGCTCGGCAAGGAATTCAAGCTGAAGGTGGAAGTGCTCGGTCAAAAGCAGATCGAAGCGCTTGGCATGGGGTCGTTCCTCTCAGTGGCGAAAGGCTCGGTCGAACCGCCTGCGTTCATCGTGATCCATCATCAGGGCGCAGGGGCCAAGGCCGCTCCCGTCGTGCTGGTCGGCAAGGGCATCACGTTCGACACCGGCGGCATCTCCATCAAGCCGGGCGAAGGCATGGACGAGATGAAGTACGACATGCTCGGCGCCGGTTCCGTGTTCGGCACGATGCGCGCCATCGCGGAAATGGGGCTGAAGCTCAACGTGATCGGTGTGATTCCGACTTGCGAGAACATGCCGGCCGGAAACGCAGTGAAGCCGGGTGACATTGTCACGTCCATGTCGGGCACGACTATCGAAGTGTTGAATACGGACGCGGAAGGCCGCCTGATTCTCTGCGACGCGCTGACCTACGTGGAGCGGTTCAAGCCCGCTGCCGTGATCGACATCGCCACGCTCACGGGCGCTTGCGTGGTCGCGCTCGGCCATCACAACACCGGTTTGTTCTCGAAGGACGACGCGCTTGCGGGCGAGTTGCTGGATGCATCGAAGGAAGCCATCGATCCGACTTGGCGCATGCCGCTCGACGACGAATATCAGGAACTGCTGAAGTCGAATTTCGCCGATGTCGCGAATATCGGCGGACGGCCGGGCGGCGCAATTACCGCGGCGTGTTTCCTGTCGCGTTTTACGCAGAACTATCCGTGGGCTCACCTCGATATCGCGGGCACGGCGTGGAAAAGCGGCGCTGCGAAGGGCGCGACCGGACGTCCTGTGCCGTTGCTCACGCAGTTCCTCGTCGACCGTGCGGGGCAATGAGTTTGGCTGACGTAAGCAGCACAAGCAGCGTAAGCAGCACAAGCGCAGAGGTGCCGGCATGACGCGTATCGACTTTCATTCGAATGTGGGTGATTCGATCGCGTATGCCTGCCGTCTCGCGCGCAAGGCTTATCTGAGCGGCCAGCCGTTGATCGTGCTGGCCGAACCCGAGCGGCTGAAACAATTCGATGAACAATTGTGGACGTTCAAGCCGCTCGAGTTCGTGCCGCATTGCATGGCGGACAGCGCGCTGGCGGCGGAAACGCCGGTGTTGCTGACGGCGTCGCTTGAAACGGTTACGCAGCAGCATCAGATCCTGCTGAACCTCGGCGCAGCGGTGCCGTCGCAGTTCGCGCGCTTCGAACGCTTGCTGGAAGTGGTCGGCAACGAAGAGCATGAACTCGTGGCGGGCCGCGAGCGGTATCGGTTTTATCGCGATCGGGGTTATGTGCTCAACAACTACAAGCAGGGTGCCTGAGCGCACACTCGCGCACCAAGTCAATCAGGGGTGCGGCGGCTTAGGGGGTATGATCGCCCCAAACGTCGCCGTTAGCCCTCAGTCAGCCTGCCATTAAAAGACGGAGTCCACTCGTGCCCATCACCACCGAGCCCGATACGGCTGAAACACCCGATAACTTCGATTCCTCCATTCCCGTTCTCACCGATGTCATCGTGCCAGGTCGGCCGGATCGCGCCCGGACTGCGCCGCGTGCACCGGAGCCGGTGATTGTCGCCCGCGGCTCGCGCCGCCGCGCGATGAACACGCCCACGGCACGGATCGCGACGCCGATATGATCGCGGACCGGCTGCGCGGGCGCTTCACGCATTTTCTGACCGGCGATGGCCGGGCGTTGATCGAACAGCGGTGCCGCGAGTCGTTGCAAGAGCATTCCACGTGGCTCGTCAGCCAGATCACGCGCGAAGTCGCGCTGGCGCTGGAGACGGAGCTGACGCAATGGGTGCGTGAGGCGGTGGCGGACGAACTGGAACGGCGCGGGCGCGTGTAGCGTCCGCCTTGCAGATCACAAGGCGCTTGCCTGATCGGGCCGGCTATGAAAGATAAAAGGGGCGCACGAATAAATCGTGTGCCCCTTTTGCTTTCTGGCCTGACGGCGACCGTTAGCCCGTTACCGCGCCCTTGTTGGCCGGCTGCGCGAGCGCTGCGTATTTAGCCAGCACGCCGCGCGTGTAACGCGGTGCGGGCTGGGTCCATTCGCCACGGCGACGCTCGATCTCGGCGTCGTCCACGTTCAGTTGCAGCAGCAGCTTGTGGGCGTCGATGGTGATCGAATCGCCTTCCTTGATGAACGCAATCGTGCCGCCCGCGAACGCTTCCGGCGCGACGTGGCCGACCACCATGCCCCACGTGCCGCCGGAGAAACGGCCATCGGTGATCAGACCCACGGATTCACCCAGCCCCTGGCCGATGATCGCTGAAGTGGGCGCCAGCATTTCCGGCATGCCCGGACCGCCCTTCGGGCCAAGATAACGCAGCACGACAATATCGCCCGCCTTGATCTGCCCCGCGACAATCGCGGTCATCGCGCTTTGCTCGTCCTCGAATACCCGCGCCGGGCCCGTGATGACCGGGTTCTTCAGGCCGGTGATCTTCGCCACGGCGCCGTCCGGCGCGAGGTTGCCCTTCAGGATCGCCAGGTGGCCTTCGTCGTAGAGCGCTTTGTCGATAGGGAAAATCACGTCCTGATCCGCGCGCGGCTTCGACGGCACGTCCTTCAATTCTTCCGCGATGGTCTTGCCCGTGATCGTGATGCAATCGCCGTGCAGCATGCCTGCGTCGAGCAAGATCTTCAGCACTTGCGGAATACCGCCAGCCTTATGGAGATCGGTTGCCACGTACTGGCCCGACGGCTTCAGGTTGCAGATCACCGGCACTTTCTTGCGCATGCGCTCGAAGTCGTCGATGCTCCATTCCACTTCCGCCGCGTGCGCGATGGCGAGGTAATGCAGCACGGCATTGGTCGAGCCGCCCGTCGCCATGATCAGCGCAACGGCGTTTTCGATCGATTTCTTCGTGATGATGTCGCGCGGCTTGAGATCGGCCTTCACGGCTTCGACCAGCACGCGCGCCGATTCCGCCGCGGACGTGACCTTCTCTTCGTCGGGATTCGCCATTGTCGATGAATACATCAGCGACATACCGAGCGCCTCAAACGACGAGCTCATGGTGTTGGCTGTGTACATGCCGCCGCACGAACCGCTCGACGGGCAGGCGTTTTTCTCGATGCCGTCGAAATCTTCCTTCGACATGCGCCCGGCCGAGAACTCACCCACGGCTTCGAACGACGACACGATGGTCAAATCCACGCCCTTCCAGTTGCCCGGACGAATGGTGCCGCCGTACACGTAGATGCCCGGCACGTTCATGCGCGCCAGGCCGATCATGCCGCCCGGCATGTTCTTGTCGCAGCCGCCGATCACGACCACGCCGTCCATCCACTGGCCTTGCACGGCCGTTTCAATACAGTCCGCGATCACTTCGCGCGAGACCAGCGAGTACTTCATGCCTTCGGTGCCCATCGACATGCCGTCCGAGATGGTCGGCGTGCCAAAAGTCTGCGGATTCGCGTCCGATTTGCGGATCGATTCGACGGCGGCATCGGCGAGCTTTTGCAGGCCCGAGTTGCACGGCGTGATGGTGGAATGACCGTTGGCGATGCCGATCATCGGCTTGTCGAAGTCTTCTTCCTTGTAACCGAGGGCGTAATACATCGAGCGATTCGGGGAACGCGCGATGCCTTGCGTGATGTTTTTCGAGCGGCGATTGAAGGCCATGTGGGGGCTCCTTGAAGATTTTTTTGTCTGGTCGCGCAAGGATGAAGCTTGGCGCGACGCGTGTCCAATATATTATTCAGGGTCTATTAGGTCGTGGAACATATCAATGGAAGCGCGAAATATTGAACTCAGGTTGATGCGTTATTTTGTGACGGTTGCCGAGGAAATGCACTTCGGGCGTGCGGCGGCGCGGCTCGCGATGACCCAGCCGCCGTTGTCGCAGGCCATCCGGGCGCTGGAGGACATGCTGGGCGTCGCGCTGTTCGTGCGCACGAAGCGCTCCGTCGAATTGACGCCTGTGGGGAAAGATTTGCTGCCGGAGGTGCGTCGCCTGCTGGCCGGCGCCGACAGCCTGCGCCCGCTTGCTCAATCGCTTGCGCGTGGCGAGGCGGGCGTGTTGTCGCTGGCGTTTGTTTCCACCGCCGATTACGGCCTGCTGCCGTTGCTGCTGCGCGATTTCGGCGCGCGTTATCCGGGCGTGCGGCTGCAGCTCGTCGAAGCGACCAGCGACGTGCAGGTGGAAGAACTGGTGGCGGGGCGTATCGATGCCGGGCTGTTTATTCCGCCGCTGCCGCCGCGCCACGCCGTTGCGTTGTCTTATCTGCCGATCGCGCGCGAGCCGTTGGTCATTGCCATGTCGAGCGATACGGCGGCCCAACTCGGGCAGGGCGCCGAGGAGTGGTCGGATGCGCCGGTGAGCCTTCACCATCTCGCCGATGCCCCGCTTGTCGTCTTTCCGCGGCGTCTCGCGCCTGGTTTCTATGACATGATTATGGGTTGCTACGGCGCGGCCGGCCTGATGCCGCGTATCGGGCAGGAAGCCATTCAGATGCAGACCATTGTCAGCCTTGTGTCGGCTGGCATGGGTGTCGCGCTCGTGCCGCAGTCCCTGCGACATCTGCGCAGAACCGGAGTGGTGTATCGTCCGTTGCTCGAATCCGGGCCGGTGGTTGAGACCGGACTCGTGTGGCGTGCGACGGAGGTCAGTCCGGTCCTCGCTGGTTTTATCGATATAGTGCGCGCTCATGCGGCAACCTTGCCAGCGTTGCTGTGACTCCAACACGTAAATAGAAACATGCTCATTCACCCCAATTTCGATCCCATCGCGCTTCATCTCGGTCCGCTTGCTGTGCGCTGGTACGGTCTGATGTATTTGCTGGCGTTCGTCCAGTGCATTGTTGTCGGACGGATCAGGCTGCGCTTGCCTTACGTCGCGGCTCAGGGATGGACGACAAAAGATATCGACGACATCCTGTTCTACGGCGTGCTCGGTACGATCCTGGGCGGCCGGCTGGGTTACGTGGTGTTTTACAAGTCGGGTTTCTATCTCGCTCATCCGCTCGATATCTTCAAGGTGTGGGAAGGAGGCATGTCGTTTCACGGCGGCATGATCGGCGTGACGCTTGCGATGGTGTTGTTCGCGTGGCAGCGAAAGCGGACGTGGCTGCAAGTCACCGATTTCGTCGCGCCGCTGGTGCCGCTCGGGCTCGCGGCGGGGCGTTTCGGCAACTTCATCAATGGTGAGTTGTGGGGCCGCGTGACCAACCCGAGCGCGCCGTGGGCCATGCTGTTCCAGAACGCCTCCGCCGATGACGCCATCTGGCTTCAGCAGCATCCGCAACTCGATGCGCAATGGCATTTGCGCGAAATTTTCGAGCGTTACCAGATGTTGCCGCGGCATCCATCGCAGTTGTATGAGATTGCGTTGGAGGGTTTTGCGTTGTTTATCGTGATGTGGCTGATGTCGCGGAAGCAGCGCCCGGTGGGCGCGATTTCGGCGGTGTTTTTGATCGGTTATGGGATCGCGCGGTTTACCGTGGAGTTCGCTCGCGAACCGGACGATTATCTTGGGTTGCTCGCAATGAATCTGTCGATGGGGCAATGGCTTTCGCTGCCGATGATCATCGCGGGGATTGGGTTGCTGGTTTGGACGTATTCGAGGGGGGGCTCGGTGCCTTCCGAGTCGGCGAAGGTTTCTTGAGCGGCCGGGGGCCGGTGCCGGGGTGGTGGTGGTGGTGACGTTAGCGCGGGTTATATGTGGGCGATATTTTTTATCGCTATTGCCACTATGCGTGGCGGCAGGTTGTTAGCGTTCGCACTCGAGGTGTTCTTGGGGGCGCGCTACCGGCGGTGGTCGGGGTCAATGCCGGGTTGTTGCTGCTTACGTTAGCTCGGGTTGTATGTTGGCAGTATTTTTTATCACTATTAGCCACTGTCCGTGGCGGGACTTCATTTCTTGGTCCTTCGGCGACAAAGAAACGAAGCAAAGAAAACGCCTCCCCACAATCTGTACTAAGTGTCCCCAGCGTGCAGGCCACTGCTTTTGGTTCCCGCGTAGAACGGTGCTCGCAAAACCACGCTGCGTTGAAACCCTCCTTCTCGCGAATCCTTACATCCCCACGCTTCGCCACCAGTGCTCTCGGGCAAGTTCCATATGGCTTGGGACTTGTTCGGCCTCACCCGTATTTGCGGTTGCCGCAAGCTATTCGGTGCGTCGTGATTTCAGGGGCGGTTGTTCGCGCGTAGCGCGAGGGGCATTCCACTATTCTTCTGGCGTGCCGGTGCCCAAACCTATTCACGCTGCGCGCAGCTACGCCTAAAAGGTCGCACGGATCACGCAGTCCACGAAACCCTAAAGACGCGTGAGGCCGTAATGGTCCGTGGGCCATCGATCTTGCCCGAGAGCACTGGTGGCGAAGCGTGGGGATGTAAGGATTCGCGAGAAGGAGGGGTTCAAATGTCCGTGGTTTTGCGAGCACCGTGCTACGCGGGAACCAAAAGCAGTGGTCTGCACGCTGGGGACACTTAATACAGATTGTGGGGAGGCGTTTTCTTTGCTTCGTTTCTTTGTCGCCGAAGGACCAAGAAATGAAGTGCCGCCACGGACAGTGGCTAATAGTGATAAAAAATTTAGCCAACATTGAACCCGAACTAACGTACGCAGCAGCAACCCGGCACCGACTCCGACCGCCGACCATCAGCCCCACCCAAAACCCCGACCGAGTGCGAACGCTAATCCCTGGCTGTGCCGCATTGCCAGCACACCGTGAATTGTGCTTCCAGCGATTCACCGCACTGCTGACACTGCCATCCAATTGCATTCGTCGCCGGACCGTTCCTCGCACGGTCCAAAATACCTGTCGCCAGCACCTCGTCGCGGTCGTCCAATATCCATATCTCCGGCGCGCACTGGTCGGCCGGAATCTCGCCCATCGCACCGCTCAAATAACGGTTGTGTAACTCGCACCCTATCCCCGCCGTCACCAGCACATTCACCCAGTGATGCGCCGTAATCAAATTCGGAGCCCGCGTCAGTTTCTTCATCTCGTCGCAATCTGTCTCAGATGACGTCGCCCATATCCACTGAATTCATCGAACAATCTGGCTGGCTTCATGCACCAGTTGCGCATACAACTGATGACGCGCCGGCCTGATCTTCTTCTCCGCTATCGCTTCAAGAATCGCACAGCCCGGTTCATGAAGATGCCGGCAGTTATAGAAGCGGCATTTCCCGAGGAACGGCCGGAAGTCCGCGAACGAACGCTCCAGTTGCCCCTCCGATAAATGATGCAGCCCAAACTCCTGAAACCCCGGCGAATCGATCAGCGATCCCCCGCCCGGCAACGGATACAAACGCGTGAACGTAGTCGTGTGCCGGCCGCTGTTCAATGCCTTCGATATCTCCCGCGTCGCCACCTCGGCGTTCGGCACAAGGATGTTCACCAGCGTCGACTTGCCCATGCCCGATTGTCCGAGCAACAAGGTGGAGCGGTTCGCAAGCCGTGCATCGAGTTCTTCATGGACGTGCGCAGGCGCCGCTTTCGCCGATAACTCCACCACCGTGTACCCAAGCTCCCGATACAGCGCCAGCCGCTTGCGTGCGACCGCCAGCGGACCTTCCATATCGATCTTGTTCAATACGATCAACGGCTCGAGGCCATGCGCCTCCGCGGCAATCAGGGCGCGCCCGAGCAAGTCCTCGCTGAAATGCGGCTCCGTGCCGAGCACGATCATCAATTGATCGAGGTTGGCGGCAAACAGCTTCGACTTGAACTGGTCGGATCGGTACAGCAGGTTTCGCCGCTCGCCAATCTCGACGATCACCCCCTGATCCGCCGATGACTGCTCGTAATTCACCCGGTCGCCAACGGCAATTTCGCTGCGTTTCCCGCGCGGGAAACATTGGAGCATTGCGCTGCCATCGGCGGGGGCGACCAGGTAGTGCCGCCCGTGCGCGGCAATGACTCTTCCTTCTATGCGCGCGTTCGCACTTTTCTTCGCGTCACGCGGCCTCATGCGGCGAACTGCATCAAGCGCTCGATGCGCTGCGATGCCGGCGGATGCGACGCGTAAAACGCGGTGTAAAGCGGATCGGGCGTGAGCGTGGACGCGTTGTCCTCGTAGAGTTTCACCAACGCATTGACGAGGTCGCGTGGATCGGTCTGGCTCGCGGCGAAAGCATCGGCTTCGAATTCATGCTTACGCGAACTGAGGCTCCCCAGCGGCGTCACAAAGAACATGAAAACGGGCAACGCCAGCATGAACAACACAAGCGCCAGACCGTTGTTGTTTCCCAGCAGCGATGGCCGCACGCCGAGCCCTTCATAGAACCACACGCATTGCGCCAGCCAGCCGAGCAGCGCGAGCATTACGAGGCTGAGCACGAACGTGACGATCAACCGCTTGAGCACGTGACGCCGCTTGAAGTGACCAAGCTCATGCGCCAGCACCGCTTCGATCTCGTTGCCGGAGAGCCGGGCGAGGAGGGTATCGAAGAAGACGATCCGCTTCGCCGCGCCGAAACCGGTGAAATACGCGTTGCCATGCGCCGAACGGCGGCTGCCGTCCATGACGAACAAACCTTTCGCAGCGAAACCGGTACGCGACATCAGGTTCTCGATGCGCGCCCGCAATGCTTCATCTTTCAGCGGTTCGAACTTGTTGAAAAGCGGCGCGATAAACGTCGGGTACAGGATCAGGACGAGCATCTGGAATGCGACCAGCAGCACCCACGCCCACAGCCACCACAGCGCGCCGGCCTGATTCATCAGCCACAAGGTCACGAACAGCACCGGCAAGCCGATTGCCGCGCCCAGCACGATGCCTTTCACCAGATCGAGGAAGAAGAGTTTCTTCGTCATCCGGTTGAAGCCGAATTTCTCTTCAATCACAAAATGCCGGATGTAGTCGAACGGCAGGTCGACAACGCCGGTGATCGCCACCACGATGGCCACCAGCGCCATTTGTCCCACATAACCGCGGCCGAGCCAGTCACTCACGGCGAGCTCGATCTGCTGCACGCCGCCCAGCAGCGTCAGCGCGATCAGCAAGGAGGCGCTGACCACGACCTCGACCATGGTGAGGCGGGTGCGCTCGACGGTGTAATCGGCGGCTCGCTGGTGCGCGGCGAGCGGAATGGTTTGCAGGAACTGCACCGGCACATCCTTACGATGCGCGGCGACATGCCGGATCTGACGCGAAGCCAGCCACAGCTTGGTGCCGACCATGCCGACCAGCGCTACGACAAACACGACCGAGAAGGCGAGATTGATATTGGACATCAGCGGGAATCCGATTGAATTATGCGAGAATTATAGGTTCTTGGCCGTCGCCGCGCGCATGGGTTCTTGGTTGTCGTGGCGAACGGCCTGGTCCTGCCAATCAAACCGCGCCGTTCAAGGCGTCAAACCCATCCAGGTTGCCCTCATATGGCCGATTCCGTGCTCGATCCCGCTTCTTCCGCCAGCTCGTCCGACCTCGTCCGTAGTGACATGAACCTTGTCTGGCTCGACATGGAAATGACGGGTCTCGAACCCGACACCGACCGCATTATCGAAATTGCGGTGGTGGTGACGAATTCCACGCTCGATAAACTCGTGGAAGGGCCGGTGCTCGCGATTCATCAGGACGAAACGGCGCTCGGCAAAATGGATGAATGGAACCGCAACACGCACGGCCGGTCGGGGCTGACGGAACGCGTGCGAGCATCGACGGTTGACGAAGCTGAAGCCACGCGGCAAATCCGCGAATTCCTCGGCCAATACGTCCCGCCGGGCAAGTCGCCGATGTGCGGCAATTCCATCTGTCAGGACCGGCGTTTCATGGCCCGGTGGATGCCTGAACTGGAAACGTTCTTCCACTATCGGAATCTCGACGTCAGCACGCTGAAGGAATTGTGCCGCCGCTGGCAGCCGGCCATCTACAAGGGCTTCCAGAAGCGCGCGATGCACACGGCGCTCGCCGATATCCACGAATCCATCGACGAACTCAAGTATTACCGCGAGCATTTCCTGATTCCGTCGGCAGCGGGCAACGTCGCGCCGGCTTGACCGGCTGGCCGCTCAGACCTTCGGCGGCCGAATGGCGTTTTTCGGCCTGAACGCGGCCACCACCTCGGATCGCGTTTCTATGTACGGGCCGCCGATCAAATCGATGCAATAAGGCACCGCGGCAAAAATGCCTGGCACTTTGGGCTTGCCGTCGGTGTCGCGTAGTCCTTCCAGCGTTTCCCGAATCGATTTTGGCTGACCGGGCAGGTTCACGATCAGTGCCGCGTGATCCGCCGTCTCGCGAATCACCGCCACCTGGCGCGACAAAATAGCGGTCGGCACGAAGTTCAGGCTGATCTGGCGCATTTGTTCGCCGAAGCCGGGCATTGGTTTTGTCGCGACAGCGAGCGTGGCCTCAGGCGTCACGTCGCGGCGCGACGGGCCCGTGCCGCCCGTGGTCAGAATCAGGTCGCAGCCGGTTTCATCGACGAGTTCGATCAGCGTGGCCGAGATGGTCGCGGCATCGTCGTGAATCAAGCGGGTTTCCGCGCGCCATGGCGAACTCAGGGCGCTCGCGAGCCACTCCTGCAGCGACGGAATGCCTTTGTCCTCGTACACGCCCTGTGAAGCCCGGTCGCTCACCGACACCAGGCCGATCAGCAATTCGTCCGGATGATTACGCTTTGTAGCCATCGTCGTCTTCTCTCTGCGGGAATTCGATGGCTTCATCGTCGTCCCCGTCTTCGCCTTCGTTCTGGCTCTCGTCTTCTTCGTCTTCCACGCCTGCCGCGGTCTTGATCCACTGAAACAGTTCACGGAAATAGCGCGGCGGCTTGGCTTGCTCGCGTTCCTTGCGTGCGTTGCGGATCAGCGTGCGGCCTTCTTGCGGGTCGACGCCGGGATGCTGGCGGATGAAATCGGTGAGGGCGGCGTCGTCGGCGAGCAGCTTTTCGCGCGTGCGTTCAATCCAGTGCAGCTTGGCAGTTTCGGCGCGATTCACGCCGCGATACGAGTCTAGCGCTGTGCGAATTGCTGCCGTTTCCTCGTCGGTCAGGGAGCGCATTACGCGCCCAACGTACTGCAGTTGCCGGCGTTTGCCTTCGTGGTCGGTGATTCGACGGGCGGCGCGCACGGCATCGTCGAGCTTTTCTGGCATTGGCATGCGTTTGAGTGCGTCTTTTGGCAACTCGATTAGCGTCACGCCTAGCACTTGCAGTGCGAGCATGTCGCGTTTGAGCTGGGACTTGCTGGGGCGGTCGTAGCCGTGCTCGCTGCCATCCGGTTGGGAGGCCTCGGGCGGGGTGGTCGCCGGGTTTATCGGCTGTGTGCGGGTTTTGCGGTTCATCGCGGTATTGTAACTTGAGCGGGGGGCCGCTCGGGAGGCCCGGGGTGGGGAGGATTGGGCGCGGCAGGTCGGTGATTTCTATGTCCGTGGGACTGGGTCAGTGCTGGGTTGCTGCTGCTCACGTTAGCGTGGGTTATATGTTGGCTAAATTTTTTATCACTATTAGCCACTGTCCGTGGCGGGACTTCATTTCTTTGTCCAACGGCGACAAAGAAACGAAGCAAAGAAAACGCCTCTCCACAATCTGTATTAAGTGTCCCCAGCGTGCAGACCACTGCTTTTGGTTCCCACGTAGCACGGTGCTCGCAAAACCACGGACACTTGAAACCCTCCTTCTCGCGAATCCCTACATCCCCACGCTTCGCCACCAGTGCTCTCGGGCAAGATCGAGACGTTCAAAGACCGGTACGGCCTCACCCCTGTTTAAGGTTGACTGAAGTTTTCGGTGCGTAGTAATTTCTGGCGCGGTTATTCGCGTCTGGCGCAGGGCATTCCGCGATTTTTCTGGTGTGCGCGTGCCCAAACGTATTGCGCGCTACGCGCTCTTGGTCTAAATGGTCACGCGGCTCACGCAGTCCATTAACCGCAAATACGGCTGAGGCCGTAATGCTCCGTGGGTCGTTGATCTTGCCCGAGAGCACTGGTGGCGAAGCGTGGGGATGTAGGGATTCGCGAGAAGGAGGGTTTCAACGCAGCGTGGTTCTAGCGAGCACCGTGCTACGCGGGAACCAAAAGCAGTGGTCTGCACGCTGGGGACATTTAAAACAGATTGTGGGGAGGCGTTTTCTTTGCTTCGTTTCTTTGTCGCCGTTGGACAAAGAAATGAAGTCCCGCCACGGACAGTGGCTAATAGTGATAAAAAATTTAGCCAACATACAACCCGCGCTAACGTAAGCAGCAGCAACCCGGCATAGACCCCGACCACTGCCGATAGCCCGCCCCAAAGAACCCCCGAGTGCGAACGAAAATAACCTGACTAATAGTGATAAAAAATACAGCCAACATACAACCCACGCTAACGTAAGCAGCAGGAACCCAGCACGACCCTCCGCCCGCCCTCAAAACCCCCGACCGAGTGCGAACGCGAATGAGCGCCCAATAGTGCTGCGAAACGCAGAAAACATAGACTGCGCGCAAGCCAAAGCACCACCAGCCCCACCCTATCGAGTGCGAACGAAACCAAACCGCCCGGGACTTGCTATCATCGTGCGACGTACGAATCGGTGACAAAGGCCACGCGCGCCCGCGCATTCAAGCGCACAAAAAGCGTGCGCCGACGCGCCCCCTCGACCACGATAAAGTGAACGCTCGACACCTCGAGCCCCCACAGGCAGACAAAAAATGGCAGCAGACATGGACGTGAGGCAACGCTTTTTCCCGCACACCCAGGACGAGCTGAAGGAAATCGCGTCCGACATCCTGCGGCACGCAAAGGAACTCGGCGCGACCGACTCAGCCACCGAGATTTCCGAAGGCGATGGCCTCTCGGTAAGCGTGCGCCGCGGCGAAGTCGAAACCATCGAGCACAATCGCGACAAGATGGTCGGCGTGACAGTGTTTATCGGCAATAAGCGCGGTAACGCAAGTACCTCGGATTTCACGCGCGCCGCGCTGAAAGACACGGTCGCTGCTGCCTACAACATCGCGCGCTTCACGGCCGAGGACAGCGCCGCAGGTCTCGCCGAAGCGGAATTGCTGGAAACGGCACCACAGGATCTGGATCTCTATCACCCGTGGGACATCGACGCTGAAGAAGCAGCCGAGCTCGCGCGCCGCGCCGAAGATGCCGCCTTCGCTGTCGACAAACGCATTCAGAACTCGGAAGGCGCAAGCGTATCGGCGCAACATTCGCAGTTCGTGCTCGCCACCTCACGCGGTTTCATCGGCGGTTATCCGTTCTCGCGGCATTACGTGGCTTGCGCGCCCATCGCGGGAACCGGGCGCGACATGCAGCGCGACGACTGGTACACATCGAAGCGAAATGCAGCGGATCTCGCCGAACCGGAAGCAATCGGCCGATACGCGGCGCATCGCGCGCTGGCGCGCCTGGGTGCACGCGGACTCGACACGCGTAAATGCCGCGTGATGTTCGAGGCGCCGCTGGCAGCCGGTATCCTGGGCGCGTTCGTGCAGGCGGTGAGCGGCGGTGCGCTTTATAGAAAGACGACGTTTCTCGTCGATAGCCTCGGCAAACCCGTGTTTGCGCCGCACATTCAGGTGCTGGAAGATCCGCACGTGAAGGGCGGCATGGGCAGCGCGCCGTTCGACGAGGAAGGCGTGCGCACGCAACGCCGCAATGTGGTGGAAGACGGCGTGGTGCAGGGCTATTTCCTCTCGACGTATTCGGCCCGCAAGCTCGGCATGAAGACGACGGGCAACGCGGGCGGTTCGCACAATCTGTCGCTGCGCAGTTCGCGGACGAAGCCGAGCGACGACTTCGAGGAAATGCTGAATAAGCTGGGCACGGGCTTGCTGCTGACGGAACTGATGGGGCAGGGCGTGAACTATGTGACCGGCGATTATTCGCGGGGCGCATCGGGATTCTGGGTGGAGAACGGCAAGATCCAGTATCCGGTCGAGGAGATCACGGTGGCGAGCACGCTGCAGGAGATGTTCCGGCACATCGAGGCAATCGGCTCGGATACGGTCGTACGAGGCAACAAGGAAATTGGCTCCGTGCTGATCGAGAAGATGACGATCGCCGGACAGTAGGCGTTTCGAGTAACGGCAGGATCAAAAAAGCCCGGGACGGCGTTGGCCGTCCCGGGCTTTTTTGCAAGTGGACCGCAGTCCCGAGATGAACGCTACGACGCGCGCCGCTCGTAGACCACAAACGAATAGCTGAAATCATTTGGCGCCGCCGCGCGATGCGTCTCGCGCGAAACCTCCGTCCAGATGGCCGCATCGGGTGCATCGATCGAGATATCGCCGGGAAAATCGGCATCGATCTCGGTCACGATCAGCTTGCGCGCCAGCGGCCAGCCCTCGCGGAACAACTCGGCGCCGCCGATCAGAAACACTTCGCTCGCGCCGTCGCGTTCGGCAAGCGCCAGCGCGCCGTCCAAAGCGGTCACGGTATCGCAGCCATCGAAGCGGCGTTGAGCGTCGCGCGTCACCACAATGTTGCGCCGCCCCGGCAACACGCGTCCGATGGACTCATGCGTCTTGCGCCCCATCACGATAGGCGCGCCCATCGTCGTGCGTTTGAAGAACGCGAGGTCTTCCGGCAAGCGCCAGGGCAATTGGTTGTCGCGGCCGATCACGCCATTACGCGCGCGGGCGACTATCAGGGTCAGTGTCGTCATGGTGTGGATAGTTGTCCGAGCCGCAGATTCTACCCCGACGCCCGATACGGCCACCCAGCACCACCTTGTTCACTCCACGTCCCCGCCACTCGCCACCGCCGCGCCTCGCAACCCATGCGCGACCATCAGCCGATACAGCGTCACCCGCGAGATCCCCAGCTCCGCCGCCGCCTCGCTGAGCTTGTGCCGATGCCGCAGCAGCGTCAGCTCGATCGCGCGTTTCTCGGCGGCGTCGCGGGCGGCGGCGAGCGTCGTCGATTCCATCCCGGTGCAATGGCCAAGCCCGAGGTCATCGGCGGTAATCAGCTTGTTCTCGGCCATCACGATCGCGCGCCGCACGCGGTTGATCATCTCGCGCACGTTGCCGGTCCAGGCGTAGCTGTACATCGCCTCAATAGCCGATGGCGCGAAGCCGCGGATCTTGCGTTTGCCGTCGCTCTTGAACTTGTGCAGGACGTGCAGCGCGAGAATTTCGATGTCCTTGCCGCGCGCGCGCAGCGGCGGTTCGTCCACGCGCAGCACGCAGAGCCGATGAAACAAGTCGGTGCGAAAACGGCCGTCGCACATGGCCGCGTCGAGATCGACGTGGGTCGCGGAGATGATGCGTACATCGACGGGAATCGACTCGTGGCCGCCCAACCGGTCGATCTTGCGTTCTTGCAGGAAACGCAGCAAGTGAACCTGGCTTTCGAGCGAGAGATCGCCGATTTCATCGAGGAAGAGCGTGCCGCCATCGGCTTCTTCCACGCGGCCGATCTTGCGCTGGTTCGCACCGGTGAACGCGCCGCGCTCGTAGCCGAACAGCTCCGACTGAATCAGGTGATTGCCGATCGCGCCGCAATTGATCGCGACGAACGGTTCTTTGCGGCGCGGCGAGCGTTCATGGATGGCAACGGCCGTCAATTCCTTGCCGGTGCCCGATTCGCCGGAGATGAACACGTTCGCGTCGGTATTTGCGACCTTGCGGATGGTGCGAAAGAGTTGTTGCATGGCGTCGCAGGTGCCGACCATCTGTTCGTCGCCGAATACGGTGGGGGTTTCCGACAGATCGATGTCGCCGAGACTCACCATGCCGTAAGCATGATCCACGAGATAGCCGATGGTCGCGGGCGCGACCGGGCCTTTCACGAAGTCGAAGCAGTAGTGCCGGATCATGTGGCATACGACGGGGTCGGCGAGGCGCGTGTCGTCGGTGAGGGCGATCCAGCCGGCTTTCTGATGGCGCAAGGCGGGTTCCAGCGCGGACAGTTCCCGGGCGGAAAAGCCCGCCATATCGACAATGCCGGCGATGGGCTTATCAGTTCTCAGCACGCAGGCGTTCGCGGCAAGTGTGCCCGCCAATACCTTCCAGCCGCGGCTCTTCAGATAAGCGACCAGCGACTGGTTCGGCGTTTGCGCGATATACAGCAATTGGCGAACGGCAGGCGCCGGGCGCGGGGCGGGGACGATCGGGAGAGTGGAGACGATGGCGGTAGCGTCGGGCACGCCGGCCATCTGAGGCATGGGAGAAATGGAAGAAATGGAAGAAATGGGTGCCATGGGCGGCATCGCGGGCATTGAAGCGAGCGTGCTGATGGCGGACCCACCGGGGGATGCAGGAGCTGAATCGTGCACGAGCGACCTCCTTTTGCAACGGGCGCGAAACGTTGTCGTGGCCAGCACCGCGGCGCCGTGCGCTGTCGATCATCTGGCCGTCGAGCAGGATCAAGTTCGTCTGGACTGAACCCTTGATTTTCACGCGATGCCCGTACGCTTGATGCGTGTGACGAAAGCGCTTAAAGCACCCAAGGCCCGCGTGGTTCATTCCTCGCGACACAATCTGCTTAGTGTCCTACCGTCCGGCGTGTTGTTCAAATCCTGTTGCGTGCGTTGTTGCGCGGCTGCATCGAGTGTCTTGTGCGCTCTTCAAACGACCTGCTTGCACTGCGTTGGTAGCGGACTGCCGGGGCGGGCTACTGCGTTCTTCGTGCGCCCGAATTCGCCTCGTCATTGGGCGCGGCACGCGCTGCGGCATCGACTGGAACGGGCGCCGGCAGAGGCGGCGCGATTTCATCCCAGAGAGTGACGCTTGTCGACATGTGCATGCCGATGGGTTTCTCTGCGCTGGTTGCCGTGACCTTTTCCAGGCCGCCATTGCTCTGGTCCGCGAATTGCGGAGTGTGAACGGGCCGAACGAATGTCGGATCACCCTGCGTCGTTGCAGAATTGACAATAATTCGCCCATTCGATTCAAGTTCGCTTGGGGAAGTGTTTCCAATGGTTCTTTCAATAAATCCGGCTGGCGGATTCTGGCGTACGGTAGATGTTTCAGATTTGGACACTGCCGGATGCAAAGCGGGAGCAATTACGCGATCCCCGCTCGCAATACTCTGTGCGCAAACGTTCGCGGCCGAATTGCTCAGGAGAAACCATAGGATCGCGGTGCCAGTAAACCGGTGCTTGGTTGCATTTTTATCCCGTCTTACGGCCCGGTCGGTGATTTCCATGGCGATCTCCCTGATTCAATGTCATTTAGCGAAACATATGCCACCGTCCGCCTTCCGTTGGTGCTGTTGGGCACAGTGCAGATTCGCTGAAGAATTGAATCAAAAAAATGGCGAAAACGTTTCACCATTGAAACGAGACGCCGTTAACGCCGATTTTTATCGGAAAATGCGTAAATGATATTGTCTTATTTAAACTATTTGCAGAACGCTTATTAAAAGCATTGACGTTCTTGAAACGCACAGTGGCTGTGCTTCTGGAGAGAGCGAAGGACATTGTTGCGGATATTTGTTTTCGAAGTATTCGCTTTATAGTAGTCTCTCAAAAACAGCATCAGAAACAAAACACGTTCGTTTATGAACTGCGCGACAGCAGTAGTCGCTTCCGGGGTTTCACCGTTTGCAGTTTTCCGAATGACCGTTCGCTTGGGGCATGCGAGTCTTCGACGTCTGCAGCGTGGTTGAGGGCAATAACCGGCGCGACCTTTTCAACGACCGTTGACGAGAGGATCAGAATAATGGAAGTCGCTCGGCGGCAACTAATCTACGTGACTCGCGACCCGAGTGCACCGTTGTGTGCCCGGTTCGAGGAGAGGGGCTGGCACATCGAGGTGGTATCGAGTGCCAAAGACGCGCGGCGATGGCTGCGCAGCGATCTGGCAACGGGTGGACTGCTGGATCTTTCAAGCAGCTTTGAAGCGCACGAACTTGCGGCGCTCGAAGCGTCGCTGACGCTGACCAATGTCGGCTGGGTAGCCGCAACCGTGACGGGCCAGCTCGAAGACGCGGCCGTGCGCCGGCTGATTCGCGACTACTGCTTTGACTATGTCACCCTGCCTACATCGACAGATCGGGTCGTGGACGCCGTCGGCCATGCTTATGGGATGGTGGCGCTGCACGAAAATGCATCGAACGATGCGCGCGACGGCCGCGCCGAAGGCGAAATGGTCGGCTCGTGCGACGCGATGCTCGCGTTGTTCCGTTCCATCCGCAAGGTCGCAATGACCGACGCGCCTGTATTCATCTCGGGCGAATCGGGCACGGGCAAGGAACTCACCGCGGTCGCCATTCACGAACGCTCGGTGCGGCGCGAACAGCCGTTCGTCGCCATCAATTGCGGGGCGATTCCTGCGCATCTGTTGCAATCGGAATTGTTCGGTTACGAACGCGGCGCGTTTACCGGTGCAAATCAGCGCAAGATCGGCCGCGTGGAAGCGGCCAATGGCGGAACGCTGTTTCTCGATGAAATCGGCGACTTGCCGCTCGAAAGCCAGGCCAGCCTGTTGCGCTTCCTGCAGGAACGCAAGGTCGAACGGCTCGGCGGTCATGGTTCCACCCCGGTGGACGTGCGCATCATTTCAGCGACGCACGTTGACATGCAGACGGCCATGATCGAAGGGCGGTTCCGTGCCGACCTGTATCACCGGTTGTGCGTGCTGCAGATCGACGAACCGCCGCTGCGGGCGCGCGGCAAGGACATCGAATTGCTGGCCAAGCACATGCTCGACCGTTTCAAGAAGGATGCGAGCCGGCGTCTGCGCGGTTTCGCGCCCGATGCTATTGCCGCAATTCACAACTACGGTTGGCCGGGCAATGTGCGCGAGCTGATCAACCGCGTGCGGCGTGCCATTGTGATGTCGGAAGGGCGCCAGATCAGCGCACGTGATCTCGAACTCGGCGAGTACGTCGAAGTTGCGCCGGTTTCGCTCGCGCAGGCTCGCGAGGCTGCGGAGCGACAGGCTATCGAACTCGCTTTGCTGCGCCACCGTGGCCGTCTTGGCGATGCCGCGCAGGAACTCGGGATTTCGCGGGTCACGCTGTATCGGTTGCTGAGCGCGCATGGCATGCGGCACATTGAAGTCGATGCACCGACGGAACACGTAACGCGCGGCTGAATGGCCGGGTGAACTGGTTAGGCGACGCGCGGTGAATGCCGTGGCGTCGGCTTGACTCTCTTGTTTTTCATGCCCGGCGTTCGCCCGAACGGCCGCGAATCTCTCGTATTTTCCTCCCGCACAACCCCTTCTTGCGCCGCGTCCCCGGGCTGCTTGGTAAAATCGCGTTTTGATTTTTGTCGATTGCTGCGGGTATTCCTGTCCTCGCGGCTTCCGATGCCCAGCGCCGTGCGCTTCGTGAGCGCGGTCAATTGTTCTGCCAAAATAGCGATACACCACCTTTTTACGAACGACCCTTCCCATGATCCAGTATCAAGAACTGCTCAAAGACATTCTCGAGCGCGGCGCTCGCAAAATGGACCGGACCGGCACCGGCACGATCAGCACGTTCGGCCGTCAATTGCGTTTCGATCTGGCGGCGGGATTTCCCATCGTCACGACCAAGCGCATTCACATGAAGAGCGTGGTGTATGAACTGCTGTGGTTCCTGAACGGCGACACCAACATCAAGTACCTGAACGATAACGGCGTGACGATCTGGGACGAATGGGCCGATGAAAACGGCAACCTCGGTCCGGTGTACGGTCATCAATGGCGTTTTTGGCCGAAAAGTGACGGCACCGTGGTCGACCAGGTGAGCGCGCTCGTGCATCAGATCAAGACGCGGCCGAATTCACGGCGGCTGATGCTGACGGCATTGAACGTAGCGGATTTTCCCGACGAGTCCATGTCTCCGGTCGATAACGCCCGCGCCGGCAAAATGGCGCTGGCGCCGTGCCATTGCCTCGCGCAGTTCTATGTGAATGAGGGCAAGCTGAGTTGCCTGCTGTATTGCCGGAGCCAGGATGTGTTTCTGGGCACGCCGTTCAACATCGCGAGTTATGCGCTGCTGACACACATGCTCGCGCAGCAATGCGATCTGGACGTGGGCGAACTCGTCTGGACGGGTGGCGACTGCCATATCTATCTGAATCATCTGGAACAGGTGGACCTGCAGTTGAGCCGCGAACCCCATCCGCTGCCGTCGCTGAAACTGGCGAGAAAACCCGCGTCCGTCTTCGATTACCAGTACGACGACTTCGTGATCGAAGGGTATCAATATCATCCGGGCATCAAGGCGCCCATCGCGGTCTAAAAAGGCTTCGCGCATCCCGGCTTCCACCAGCCGGGATGCGCGCCTCGTTACACCATCAAGGCGTGACGATGTTGAACATCGGGTCGAATTTGTCGAGCAGGCTGAACAGTTCGCTCACCTTTGCACTGTTGCCGCTGACTTGGCCCTTGCCCGACTGCAAATCCTGGTCGACGGTCTGACCCCTCATCCGCAGGCCGGCGAAGTCGTCCTTGCTCATGGAGAGGGTGGCATCCGGGTTCGCCAGCGTGACGCCCTCGGTGTAGATCAGCACCGAATTGCGCAATTCGATGCCGTATTTCTTGCCGTTGCCCAGATCCCAGTTGATGACCGTGTGCTTGCCTTCGGCCTTCGGGCCGTTGAGCCGGATGCCCATGAAATCGAGCAGCAAGTCAGGGCTCATCGCGGCGATTGCGTCCGGCGTCACCGTATTGACCCCCTTCACTTTCGGTACCCCGTTGCGAAGTTCGTAAGCGCCCATCAGGTACTCGTTGCGCCAGGTCGGGTTTTCGGTCTGATAGCCGAGTTGCTCGAGCGCGTCCGCCTCGAAATCGCGGGCCGCCTTGTTCGACGGGTCCGCGAACACGACCTTGTTCATCACGGTCGCCACCCACCGGTAATCGCCCTTGTCGAAGGATTGCTTCGCCTTCGCCATCACTGCGTCGGCGCCGCCCATGAATTCGACGAAACGCTTCGATTCCTCTTCCGGCGGCAGCGGATGCAGGTTGGCGGGGTTCGAGTCGTACCAGCCGAGATAGCGCTGATAGACCGCCTTGGCGTTGTGATTGACCGAGCCGTAATAGCCGCGGTTGTACCACTTCTTGCCGATACTGTCGGGCAACTGGAGCTGCTCCGCAATCTCCGTCATGGTGTAGCCGGAGTTGGCAAGCCGCAGCGATTGATCGTGGAGATACTTGAACATGTCGCGCTGATCGGCCATGTAGCTCACGATCTTTTGCTGACCCCAGGTCGGCCAGTGATGCTGCGCGATCACCACGTCCGTGCGGTCGCCGTAGCGAAGGATCGCCTCGTTGAGCGTCTTCCACCAGTTGGCTGCATCGCGTACCTGCGCGCCGCGCAGCGTGTACAGATTGTGCAGCGTGTGGGTGGTGTCCTCGGCGGTGTCGAGCACCTTGAACTGCGGCATGTAGATCAACATCTCGGAAGGCGCTTCCGTTCCCGGAGCCATCTGAAATTCGAACTGGACGCCATCGATAGTGCGGGTATCGCCGGTTTTTTCCACCGTGTCGCTGGGGGGAATCAGGCCGAGATTACCGGCCGAGGTGGTCTTGCCGAGTCCGGCATCGACCTGGCCTCGCGGGCTCGGCGGCAGCAGTGCGCCGTATTGGTACAGCGAGCGGCGGCCCATGGCGTTGCCGGCGAAAATGTTCTCGGCCACGGCTTCTTGCAGAAAGCCGGCGGGCGCGAGCACCTTGACCTTGCCGCTCTTGACATCGGCTTCGTCGATCACGCCTCTCACGCCGCCGTAGTGGTCCGCGTGGCTATGGGTGTAGATCACGGCGACCACGGGTTTCGTCGGCCTGTGCTGGAAGTAGAGCTCCAGTGCGGCGCGGGCGGCTTCGCGCGTCACCATCACGTCGATCAGGATGATGCCCGTGTCGCCTTCGACTACCGTCATGTTGGCGAGATCCAGTCCACGCACCTGATACACGCGGTCTGTCACCTTGAAGAGGCCGTTGAACATGTTCAACTGCGCGATACGCCACAGGCTCGGATTAACGGTGTCCGGTGCCTCGCCCTTCAGGAAGTCGTATCTGTTCAGGTTCCAGCTCGTGCGGCCGTCGTCCGCCTTGAACGTGTAGCCGCGCTGCGCGTCTTCAAAGTCGGTTTTATCGGCGAAGGGGAGTTGTTTGTAGACGGCGAGGTTATCTTGCCGCGTGATGGCGGTGGCGTCCTTGGCGGGAGCGGCCTGTTGCTGAGCGAGCGCGAAGGGCGCAGCGAGCAGGGCGAGGGAGGCCAGCGCGGTGAGCTTGAGCCGGTGGGTTGTTGCGGTCATTGATTCTCCTTTGATGGGCAGTGCTTCGTAAATTTGTTCTTGTGTCGAGCTTCAGGATGTTGTGCGTTGGCTTCGTCCAATAATTTTGCATTCCTGAGTGTCTTCGGTGCCGCAGCGCTATCTCGAAATCCCAGTCGTCTCAACGGAGGTGGACTTGCCGGCTTGTCATCCAATCAGCTGGCCGCTTGGAGATTCAGCATGCGAATGAAGATACAAGTGAACCGAAAACTTTACAGGCGAACCGATTCTGGAATTGGCATATTTTGTAGGCGTCGGTTGTCCTGACGCTGCCGATGATTCCCGGCGGCAACTGACGGCTTTTGCCTTGGCATCGCGTTGCGAAAGCGCGGTGGGCGTGGTGTCGAAGCAGATAAAACGCTTGATTAACGACAGCCCGGAAAGCGTGTTGCGGCGGACGAACGCATCGTCTTTCCAGGTCTGAACCGATCGGCCCACGCGCCCAGAATCTCGACGTTTGACCGCGCGTGCATTCCGGCAAGGGATGAAAAGCGACGTCACCGGACAATAAGCGCCCGGACGCGCTGCCCTTCTATTCGAACGTCGCGTTGACCGAGAGTTGGAATGCGTTGCCTTTCGGGCGGTTGCGCACCTCGAACTCATTGATCCAGCGCAGCGATGCCGATACCGGCGTCTTGCTGAGCTTTCCGGACCACGTAGCAATCGGTCCTATGCCGACGGCGTGTCCGCTCGCGCCGCCGGTGACATCGGCGAGGCCGCCTGAATCGTTGCCGATTTGCTGGATCCAGCCGCCGGCGACGCCCACGCCCCAGCCGCCTTTGAAGCGCTTTAGCGCAAGCAGGTCAAGCACGCTGACCGGCGCATTGTGATAGTGGCTGGCGCTGTTCGTGGTGTAGAACTCCACGCCGTAATTCGCCGACAGTTCCACCTCTTGTGCGGGAAAGAGCTTCGTATAGGCCAGGGTGGGAACGAAGGTCCACGTGTTTTGGCCCGAGTTCGCGAGGCGGCTCGTGCTGTAGGGGCCCGTGGGTGCGTACATCTGCACGCTGAGCGCAATATGGTCTGTCTTCGTCAGGTGATACCCGGCGATAACCGGCGTGAAAAAGAGGTCGGCGAACTGGGTGGCGCTGTCGTTGGGCAGAATTCCGTGAAACGACGAGACGGACGTGTACTGAACCGGCACGCCAAACGACGACGCAAAGTTCCAGCCGTTCGCCGTGATGCCCCACGTCTTGATGGCATTGAGCAAGGTGTATGAAATGCGATAGTCGAGGCCCGCCGAGATCGTATTCGCTATCGGGATCGTCTTGCTCTTGCCGAGCGACCCTTCGTAGTAGATCGAGGTGATCGACACAATCCAGTCAGAAGTCGGCGGCACGATACCCGCATACGGCGCGATCTGCATCCCCGTGATCGGCCGTCCGATACCACTTTCCGTTGCATGACACAGCAGCGGGGCGGCGAGGCCGAATGTCGTTGCGGCGAAAGCCATGAACCGGGACACCGTGCGCCGTTTCGCGCGCGTCTGCCTTGCACTCGAATCGATGAGAAGGGGGCTGGGGCTCATTAAGTTTCCTGTTGGATTGGCTGATTGCGGATGGCCGTGCGCGCGATTTTTGTTAAGGCGCCGCGTAATTGCCGCTCCGGAGGAGGTTGAACAGATTCATGCTCTCGAAATACGTTGCTGTCACTCGCGGTGCATGTCCCGAGGCATTTAATGTCCCGTCGAATATGCCGTGCGTGAAATGATTTCGAACATTGAATAAGTACGCGAGTTTAATTGGCGGCTGCTTGCGCTGGCATAAGTGGGCACGCCGCCATGGATAATGAGTGCGTTCGTGTTACAAATAAGATGCGGATATATCAGCTTCATTTAAAATTTCGTTCTTCGTTTCCGAAATTCGACTGCCTTACTACCGTTTCGTTTGTCGGTTGCAGGGAAGATAGGCGGCCGACATGCAGGAAGGGGAATTGCATTGATCGCTTTGTCTCTTGGATAAAGCCTTCGCAAAATCTGTTTTGAATCGATGTTAAAAAATGTTTAATAAGAAGAAGTCATTGCGTAGCGGGGTCCCCTGCAAGGCCCGCTATCACAAGGCATGCGTGGCAAGGCACGTCTGGCAATGAATATGGGTTGGCGAACAAGGTGCGCGAAGAATCATCGGCGTTTGCTCGGATGCTAGCAAACGTTCAAGACGATGCCAAGGTTATTTTTTTTGAGATAATCGATACGATCTGAATTTTGATGTTTTATTCGTTAATTTTGATTGTAATTAACGAGATCGTTTCGCAAGACGAAGGGTTTCAATGGGTTGGTTTTTAAAGTAAATCGAAAGCTTATTTTTATACTCCTAAATTCGCGGGTGGTTACTTATTGGGAGGCGGACGAGTATGCGTGTATTGCCGTGCGATATTCTCGAAAGTTCGTTGCATTTTCCGAATCGAAAGGGCGAGAGCGGATGTAACTTAGTTATTGAATGACTATCCGAGTCTTTTGGATGATTTTCTGACTCATCGATTTCTCGCATTCAGGGCACCAGATTGCTTTACGGCGATAGGCGCATTAGGCCGGACTTCGCGGGGAAGGCGTCCCACATTGCCACCGTATTAAAGCCCCCTTACGCACCTGCGAGAACGGCGGCAAAGTGCTGCTCACCGCCCGGTGTGACACGCAGAATGCGGCGTTTGGTAGTGGTTTCCAGCCAGCCGTGTTGCGTGCAGGCGTCGAGAAATGCCGCACCTAGCGCGCCGCCAAGATGCGGCCGCCGTTCGCTCCAGTCGATGCAGGTGCACGCGAAGCGGCGCCGCCGCGCTTTCTGCGCCGTGAGATCGATTCCGAGTTTTGCGAATTCATCGAATCCTTGCGGTGTGGCGTCCAGCGCTGTGGGGCCGGGCCGCTGCGACGCGGACGGCGCGCCCGGCACGATCTCCAGCCAGTTCGACGTCAGCATCCGGTCGAATAGCCGAACGGCCAGTTCGCCCGCCAGATGGTCGTAGCAGGTTCGGGCGTAGCGCATGTCGAGCGGCACGGCGGTGGCACGCCGCGGCGCTTGGCGATGCGCTTCGGCCGGCTCCCGCAGCGGCGCGCTGGCCTGCGCCAGATTCGCGAGCGCTTCGATGGCCATCGCGATGTCGGGTGTTGCGATGCGGTAATAGCGATGTCGTCCACTGACCTCGAGCGCGAGCAAGCCGGCCTCGATAAGCCGGGCGAAGTGACCGCTGGCCGCCGATGGCGAGATGCCGGCGATCATCGTGAGCTCTCCGGCGGGGCGGGCGGTGCCGTCCATCAGCGACCAGAGCATCGCGGCGCGCCCCGGGTCCGCGAGCAGTGCGCCGATACGCGACAAGCCGGGAAAGGGGCGTGCGTCGTCGTGATTGAGCGTCATGAAAACCTCCCTGAACGAACTCTACTTTAGCGGCTTGCTGCACGCGATGTTTCATCGAAACGTGAAGTATGCGTGTAGCGCCGGAACGCGCAGAGAAGGCACGGGAGGCGTCGCGCTAGAATGAGGATTCGCGTGGAAGCGCCGTTGTGCCGGAGATTCTCATGGTGAAATTATTGGTGGCGGCGCTGCTTGCTGCAGCGTGCGCCGGGTGTGCGGGGACATCGGACGGGTCGTCGTCTGCGGGCGGGTCGAGCGGTATCTCGATGTACGGGGTGATCGATCAGGGTATTTCCGTGCGCAAGTAGGTGAATGAATAGGCGAAGAGGCCGGCAAGAGAATTTTTTTGAGACTCGTATAATTCGGCAATCCCACTTCTACGGCGCCTTTTCGGGTTCGCCTCAAACTACATGACTACACCAGCCGCGCCGAATGCAGCGCTCGCCCCCGAATCCACCGATACCCCGATTGCCGACCGGTCCGAAACCACGTTTCGTTTTCTTGCCGAGCCGACCTCCGTTAATTTCGGTGGCAAGGTTCACGGCGGGGCGTTGATGAAGTGGATGGACGAGACGGCTTACGCGTGTGCGGCGGTCTGGTCGGGGCGTTATTGTGTGACTGTCAGCGTGGGCAATATCCGGTTTCGCCGGCCGATTCTGGTGGGCAATTTGGTGGAGTTGCGGGCGCGCGTGGTCGCGACGGGGCGCACGAGTATGCACTTGCATATCTCGGTGCACGCGGGGGATCCGAAGAGTGGCGTGCTACAGCAGACGACGGATTGCCTGATGGTGTTCGTCGCCGTCGATGAGACGGGCAAGCCGGTGCCGGTGCCGTCGTTTGTGCCGGTGACGGACGAGCAGAAGCGGTTGGCGAAGTACGCAATGGACGTGAAGGATGCGCTGGACGCTATTGTTGAGTTGAAGCCGGAGGAGGTGGCGAAGGGGAAGGTCTAAGGCATTCGCTCGCGCCGGTGGACGGGAGGGGCGAGCCGGGCGGGGCGGGTGATTTCGGCGCTTGTGGTGGGAGTTGGTGCCGGGTTGATGCTGCCGACGTTAGCGCGGGTTCAATGTTGGTCGTGTTTTTGCGTTCGCACTCGGTCGGGGTTTTGGGCGCGGGACTGGTGCAGCGGTCGAGGGCCAGTGCTGGGTTGCTGCTGCGTACGTTAGCGCGGGTTCAATGTTGGCAGTATTTTTTATCACTATTAGCCACTGTGCGTGGCGGCAGTGGTTTGCACGCTGGGGACACTTAATACAGATTGTGGAAAGGCGTTTTCTTTGCTTCGTTTCTTTGTCGCCGAAGGACCAAGAAATGAAGTCCCGCCACGGACAGTGGCTAATAGTGATAAAAAATTTAGCAAACATTAAACCCGCGCTAACGTCAGCAGCAGCAACCCAGTACCGACCCCCGACCCCCGACCCCCGACCCCCGACCCCTGCCAGTAGCACGCCTCCAAAAACCCCCGAGTGCGAACGCAAAAAACACTGCCGACATTGAACCCGCGCCAACGTCGGCAGCAACAACCCGACCCCGACCCCCCCCCACAGCCCCGCGCCACAAAAACCTCCCTATTCCAAAAACAAACCAAACAAATAGGACGTTTCTCATTCATGAAAAAGCCTCCTATCGGCATAGTTCGGCGCACCGCGCGCAAAAGACTACTGAGCAGGTCCGAAGCGCGAACACCAAACATGAAATGAGGAAACGAGATGAACTGGACCGCGGGCTACAACAATTCGGTTGCCTACACGACCGGCTACTACCAGGAACAAAGCCCGAGTTTCCTGAACGCATGCCTTGCAATGCAGCGCGTATTGCCGCCATCGATTGAAAAATTCACGTATTGCGAGTTGGGCTTCGGCCAGGGCCTGACATCGCTGATCCTTGCTGCGACGCATCCCCAGGGCGATTTCTATGCATGCGACTTCAACCCGCTGCACGTGCTGGCGGCAGCATCCATTCGCGATGAAGCCAAACTGACAAATCTGACACTGCTGGAAAACGGCTTCGGAGAACTTGCGCAAGGCAAGGTCGAACTCCCCATGTTCGACTACATCACGATGCACGGCATCATCTCGTGGGTATCAGATGAAACGCGCGCCCAGATCGTGCAGTTCCTGACGCGTTATTTGAAACCGGGTGGCGTGGTTCAGGTTAGCTATAACGCCATGCCCGGCTGCGCGCAGGTGCTGCCGCTGCAACGCCTGCTCATGCGAGGAGCCGCAAAAGACGGCGACGCATGGACGAACGCATCGGAACTCGCGAACAAAATCGCTGGCTCCGAAGCCCTCTTCTTCAAGCGCAATCCGGATGCGTTGGCGCGTATCCAGAGCTTCCCCAAGCTCGACGCGCGCTACCTCGTCCACGAGTATCTGCACGAAAAATGGACGCCGTTCTACTTCGCGGATATCGCCCGCGAAATGTCGGCCGCGAAGCTTACTTTTGCCGGCAGCGCGCGTATCCCGCACATGGCGCCGGTTGGATGGCTAACGGACGACCAGCGCAAACTGATGGACACCATCACGGACCCGATCGAGGCGGAGGAACTCCGCGATTACTTCTGCAACCGCTCGTTTCGCTCGGATATTTTCGTGCGCGGCAAAGCCGCCCTCAGCGATATCCGCCTGCGCGAACAGGCGGCACATATCCATCTGTGGAGCAATTCGGGGAGCGAGTTCAAACAGATGGTCGAGTTGGAGCACGCCACGGTTACACGCAGTGACGCCTTCCATAAACCGCTTTTCGACCTTTTGCGCCGCTCGGAAACAACGCTGGCCGACCTCTTCAATGCCCGCGAATTCGCCTCCCTGGACATGGACGGCGTATTGAAGATCTTGCGCTTGTCGATGGCCGCCGGTGAAACGTTGATGCGTTACGGCGACATCCCGCCGCATGCGTCGGCTGACCGCCTGAATGCAGTGCTGCTGTCGCGAGTGGAGCGTGGTGAGGTCTGGAGCTCGCTGGCGTCGCCACGGCTGGGCGGCGGCACCGGAGTCAGTACGCTGGATCAGTTGATGATGGCGTCACTGCACGAGAAGACGGACCGGACGAAGGCGCTGAGCAAGGATATCGATGAACTGAGTGCGCGCGTCACGCGCTCGCTTGCCGCCACGGGCCTACGGCTGCAGGTAGGCGATGCCGACGTGCCGCCGGACGAGTTGATGAAACGCGTGGGCCACTTATTCACGGATTCGGGTAAGAAGCTCATTGCGCATGCGGTCGAACTCGGCTTCTGGTCGGCGCAGAAAACGGCAGCACGAGAATCGCGAGAATCGCGAGAATCAAAATAACGCGCCGCAGCGGTTGATAAGACATGCGACTTATCTTGCGACTTATCAACCGCTGAACACAAAAACTTCGCGCTACTTCTTCCCGACCATCTCTTCGGGCTTCACCCATTCGTCGAATTCCGAATCGGTCACGTACCCGAGCGCGAGCGCGGACGCTTTCAGCGTCGTGCCTTCCTTGTGCGCCTTCTTCGCGATCTTCGCGGCCTTGTCATAGCCGATATGCGGATTCAGCGCCGTCACCAGCATCAGCGATTCGTTAAGCAAACTGTCGATACGCGACTCGTTCGGTTCGATCCCGACCGCGCAGTTATCGTTGAAACTGTGCGCGCCGTCGGCCAGAAGCCGGACTGATTGCAACACGTTGTGCGCGATCATCGGGCGGAACACGTTGAGTTCGAAATTGCCGCTCGCCCCGCCGATATTCACCGCGACGTCATTGCCGAACACCTGGCAGCACAGCATGGTAACGGCTTCGGACTGGGTCGGATTGACCTTGCCCGGCATGATCGAACTACCCGGTTCGTTCTCGGGAATCGATAACTCTCCCAACCCGCAACGGGGTCCGCTAGCGAGCCAGCGGATGTCGTTGGCGATCTTCATCAAACCCGCCGCGATGGTTTTCAGCGCGCCGTGCGCGAACACGAGGGCGTCGGCGGCGGCCATCACTTCGAACTTGTTCGGCGCGGTTTCGAACGGCAAGCCGGTGAGCTTGCCGATCACGCCGGCCACCTTCACCGCGAACTCGGGATGCGCGTTCAGGCCCGTGCCGACCGCCGTGCCGCCCAGCGCCAGCTGATACAGATGCGGCAAGGTCGACTCGACGTGCCGAATGCCCTGATCCAGTTGCGCGACATAGCCCGAGAACTCTTGTCCGAGCGTGAGCGGCGTCGCGTCCTGCAAGTGCGTGCGGCCGATTTTCACGATCGAATCGAAGGCTTTGGATTTTTTATCGAGCGTTTCGCGCAGAGTCTTGAGCGCAGGCACCAGGTGCTTGACGATCGCCACTGCCGCGGCAATGTGCATGGCGGTCGGGAATACATCGTTCGATGATTGCCCGCGGTTCACATCGTCGTTCGGATGCACCTTGCGTGCTTCGCCGCGCTCGCCGCCCATCAACTCGCTCGCGCGGTTCGCAATCACCTCGTTGAGGTTCATGTTGGTTTGCGTGCCCGAACCCGTTTGCCAGACGGCGAGCGGGAATTCATCGGGATGCTTGCCGGCGAGAATTTCATCGGCGGCGGCGATGATGGCCTGCGCTTTATCGGCGGCGAGCACCTTGAGTTCCGCGTTTACTTCCGCCGATGCCCGCTTCACGATCGCGAGTGCATCGATCAGTTCCGGCGACTGTTTTTCGCTTGAAATCTTGAAGTTCTGCAAGGAGCGCTGCGTCTGCGCGCCCCAGAGTTTTGCGTTCGGCACGGCGATTTCGCCGAAAGTATCCTTCTCGAGTCTCACGTTGTCCGTCATGACTTCTTGCTCCTTCAGGTTCGGGTTTGAATTCCGATCATTGATGACGATCTGAATTCGGCTTGTAATCCAATTCCTCAGCAGATTCCAAATCCAAAAAACTCAAAGCTGTGAATCGACGGGCAGCAACATGAACACACCCGTCAGCACGTTCCGATAAAGCCCCGCTTGCGGATCGAAATTGTAGGTGCGCACGCGGCCGTTGTCCTCGGTGGTCCAGATGAGCGGCGACATGGGCGAGCCGGTGCGCCTCAGGCCGTCCAGCACCGCGGGCGAAGCGAGTTCCACACGATACGCCGTCGCCGGCCGGGTGCCATGCTCGAACAGGTCAGCCGCCTCGCTCGCGATTTTCTTGTTGTAGACCACCAGCGCGAGTTCCGTGTTGAGCGACGCCGAGCGCGGGTCCAGATTCATCGATCCGATTACGAGGATACTGCGATCGATGACATATGCCTTCGCGTGCAGGCTTGCGCGCGACTGCGAGCCGAACAAGCCGGCGCTCGGGGGGGCATCGCCTTCGACCACCACCGGTTTCAATTCATACAAGTTCACGCCGGCTTTCAGCAGCGGCACCCGGTACGGCGCGTAACCCGCCTGCACCGCGACGGCGTCAGTGGCCGCCAGCGAATTGGTCAGCACATCGACTTTCACGCCGCGCCCGGTGATCTCCGCCAGCGTCTTCACGCCCGTGTCATGCGGCACGAAATACGGCGATACGATCAGGAAATCGCTGCGCGCCTGGTTCGCCAGTTCGATGAGACGCTGCATCGGCGGGCTTTTGTAGTCCTTGTCGGGATGCTCGATCTTGATAGGCGAATCGGCTTCGAATTCCGTGCGCGACCAGGTCAGGTCAAGACTGTCCTGCGCGATCTGCTGGGCGAGCGGCGTGGCGTTGAGCGGCTTGGCGTTCAGCGGATCGGCTTCGTCCTTCCAGTGCTGACGCAAGTCTGCGCGGGTTTTATCGAGGTCGGCGGGATCGAATTTTTGCTTGTTCAGCGCGCGCAGCGGGTAAGCAATCGGGCTGTTCCAATACTCGTCGAAACTCGCCGATATCTGCTGCGTCACCGGCCCCGCGACGAACGCGTCGAGATCGCGGAACTGGATGGTCGGGCTCGCGCTGAAGTATTCGTCGCCGAGATTGCGCCCGCCCACAATAGCGATCTGGTTGTCCGCGATCATCGCCTTGTTGTGCATCCGGCGCGTGAAATGATCGATGTTCGTGAACAGGTTGCGCGTGCGTTCGCGGAAACTTCGGGTCGCGCTGCCGAACGGATTGAACACGCGGATATCGATGTTGTCGTGAGAATTCAGCGCCGCCATGATCTGGTCGATGTCCTTGAAATTCAGGTCATCGACGAGCATGCGCACCTTGACCCCGCGATCCGCCGCGTAAAGCGCCGCGCCGAGCAAAAGCTTGCCGGTGCTGTCCTCTTCCGCGATGTAGTACTGCATGTCGAGCGTCTTGGTCGCGGCGCGTGCCAGCGCAATACGCGCCTGCAATGCCTCGGTGCCGGTCGGCAGCAAGCGCACGCCGGATTCGCCGGGGTGCTCGGCTTCCTTCGGCGCGATGGCGGTGCGCAAGGGGGTATCGGCGGTGGCGGGGAGCGCATGCGTGACGGGGTGATCGAACGCGGTGGCGGGCGGGCGCGTGGCGCAAGCAGCGAGCGTCAGTGCCGTGAACGCGGCGGCGGTGAGCGCGAGACAGCGTGAAAGCGCGAGTGTGCGCGTGGGGATCTTCTTTGCGATGCGCTTGCGTGGACCGGCGGTGCTGGCTGCCGTGGCTTGGGTGATCAATGACTGCCTGCTGCTTTCCGACACGTCCATTCCTCTTGTTTGTCCAAGCGATTTTTATTGGCTGCTGGCGGTTGTGACGCACGGTTGTGGCCGTGCGCGGCGCTGGATCTCGCGGGAACGCACAAGGATCATGCGCGGATATTTTATGGGAAATTGTGAACGGATAGGTCGGACGATTCGATTTGCGGAAAAGCGAACTGTCCGGGATGAGCGGCGACGTAGCGCTGACGACCAGCCGGGCGGCAAAATCACCCGATCAAAACGCGCACGATAAAAACCGCGCACGAAAAAAAGCCCGCTTCGAAGAAGCGGGCCCAATACCCCTGTTACTGGATGAGTCTCGAGGAGACGAGACAGCGTGATCGTATCCGCGCGCTGCTGCGATTCCAACCAACAATGTCTGCTTAACTTATGCCGCAGCCGCCGGCTTTACGCCGTATTTCGCGATTTCTGCCCCGATTTCTGCACCGACTCCTGCCCCGATTTCTCAGCGTCGAGCGTGCCGCGCGTGACCAGCCGGCGGCTCATGCGGTCGAATCGGAAGGTCATCAGCGCCGCGACGCTTGCCAGTCCCGCGGCAAGTCCCCACCACAGGCCTTTCGTGCCGCCATCGAAGTGAAATGCCAGCATGTAGCCCGTCGGAAAGCCGATGCCCCAGTAACCCAGCGCGGCTGCCAGCATCGGCACGCGTGTGTCCTTGAGCCCGCGCAGAACCCCCGAGGCGACCGTCTGCATGCCGTCCACGATCTGGAACACGGCCGCCACCCCCAGCAGCGACGCCGCGAGCGCGACTGTCTGGGCGTTCTTCGGGTCGTCGAGATGAAGATACAGCCCGACAATCGCATGCGGCGCCAGTACCAGCACGCAGCCGGACATTGCCATGAACGCCACGCCGAGCCCGATTGCGACGAACCCCGCGTGGCGCGCGGCCAGCGGCTGTCCTGCGCCGATCCAGTAACCCACGCGCACATTCGCCGCCTGGCCGATAGCCAGCGGCACCATGAACGCCACCGACGCCACGTTCAGCGCGATCTGGTGCGCGGCGAGCGGCGCTTCGCCGAGCGTGCCGATGGTCATGCCGGTCGCGAGAAACAGAGTGGACTCGACGCCATACGTGATCGCAACCGGCCAGCCGATGCCGAACAGTTCGCCCATCAACGGCAGGCGCGGGCGGGAGGCAACGACAAAATGCTTGTAACGCGGGCGCAAGTGCAGGAAAGCGATCAGCACGAGCGCCGTTGCCCAGACGGTGAACGTGGTGGCGACGGCCGAGCCGAGAAAGCCCAGTTCGGGCAGGCCGTACGCGCCATGAATCAGGCCGTAGTTAAGAAACGCGTTCACGAACACGCCGCCAATCGAAACCCACAGCAGCCGCTTCGCCGCGCCGATAGCCGGCAGGAACGCGCGCATCATGCCGATCCCGATCAGGCTGCCCGGCGCGCCCCAGCGCAGCACCGCGCAGTATTCGCCGACGTTTTTAGCCAGCATGGCGGGTTCGTGGAACCAGAGCAGGATCGGCTCGGCGAAGCTCAGCAGCGTGAACGCCGGAATGGCGAGCAGCAGCGCCAACACGAGCCCGGTCCAGTAGATGTTCGGCACGAGGTCATCGTTATTTGCGCCGCGCGCATGCGCGACCGACACGCTCACGGACGTCAGCACGCCCTGCAGCAGCACGACCACGACAAAAAACAGGTTCGCGCCCAGGCCGCCGGCCGCGAGTGAATCGGGGCCGAGTGAGCCGAGCAGGATGGTATCGGTGACGCCCATCGCCATTTGCGACAGTTGCGAGATGGCGAGCGGCGCGGCGAGCCTGGCGGTATCGACGGCATGACGGGAAAGGCTTGGCGGCGCGTTCGCGCGATTCAATCTGGATGGCATGACGGATTAACTGGATGCTTGCTGCACGGTAAAACGGTGCAAAAACCGCAACGGGCGATGCCAAAACCGTTGCCGGTTCAGCATCGCCCGTTCGTTCCGGCCGCGCTTCAGCGTTTCAACTCAACAACTGAAAAAACCTGAAAGCGGCGAAAGAGAACGAAAGCCTTCTAGCTTATTGCTTGATCGAGCTCATGTCGATCACGAAGCGATATTTCACGTCGCTCTTGACCATGCGCTCATAGGCCTTGTTGATCTCGTCCATGCGGATCATTTCGATATCCGACGTGATGCCGTGCTTGCCGCAGAAATCGAGCATTTCCTGCGTTTCTGCGATGCCGCCGATCAGCGAACCGGCCAGCGTACGGCGCTTGAAAATCAGGTTGCCGACAGACGGCGACGGATGCGGATGCTCCGGCACGCCGACCAGCGTCATGGTGCCATCGCGCTTGAGCAGCGCGATGAACTGCGTCGAGATCATGCGAGGCCGCGACCGTGTTCAGGATGAAATCGAAGCTGTTGACGTGCTTCGCCATCTGCGTCCGGGTCCTTCGAAATCACCACTTCGTGCGCGCCGAGACGCTTCGCGTCCTCGACCTTGCTTGCCGACGTCGTGAACAGCACCACGTGCGCGCCGAACGCAGCCGCGAGCTTCACGCCCATGTGGCCGAGCCCGCCCAGCCCGACGATGCCGACCTTCTGCCCCGGCTGCACGTTCCAGTGGCGCAGCGGCGAGTAGGTGGTGATGCCGGCGCACAGCAGCGGCGCGACGGCGGCGAGTTCGAGGTTCTCGGGAACGCGCAGCGTGAAGGCTTCGTCGACGACGATCTGCGTCGAATAACCGCCGTAGGTGACGCCGCCCGTGTGTTTGTCGGGCGCGTTGTAGGTGCCGATGAAGCCGTCTGGGCCTTCGCAATACTGCTCGAGGCCTTCCTGGCAGCTCGGGCAAGTGCGGCACGAATCGACCATGCAGCCGACGCCCGCCAGCTCGCCGACCTTGAACTTCGTGACTTCCGAGCCGACCTCGGCCACGCGGCCGACAATTTCGTGGCCCGGCACGTTCGGGTACACCGTGCCGGCCCATTCGCCGCGCGCGGTGTGCAGGTCCGAATGGCAGACGCCGCAATACAGGATGTCGATGCGGACATCGTGCGGGCCGGGATCGCGGCGCTCGAACTCGAAAGGGCAAAGCGGCGTGGTGGCGGAATGCGCGGCATAACCATTGGCCTTGTACATGGAGTTGCTCCTGAATGAGGCTTGATGAGTGCAGCTTGAGGGGCGTCGGGCGATGTGTCCGCCTGGACGCGGTGTTCGGTGTTTCGTGTTCCGACGAGTGAACCAGGCGATGACTGCGCTCGTGCGTGGAAACCGGGCGGGATCGCTAGGGGTGATGAGCTAATGCGGTGCGGGGACTTGAGCGAGCGCCTACGCGTTGCAAATGGTGGATCGGTTGGGTGGGCCGTATCCGGGTGCTACTGAACTAGCGGCAAGTATCGAAACCAATGCATGGATTGAATGGCCGCCAACAGTGGCTCCGCCAATCCGGCCCGGCGATTATCACGCTTCTACTCCATGCCAACGTAAAACTTTGACGCAGTCGGGTTTTGCTGCAGCAAGCGCCGCGTTCATGCCGGCTTGCGAACCTTGATTGTAGTGTCATCGATAAAAACCGTCTGACCCGCCCTGATCTTGCAGGTCTTGCGCAGCTCGATCTTGCCGTCCACTTTCACCTCGCCCTCGGCGACGCGCATTTTCGCGGAGCCGCCGCTATCGGCGAGGCCCATCAGCTTGAGCAGGTTGTGTAGTTCAACGTAATCGCCCGTGAGCGTGAATTCGAGTCGCGGCATAGGAGCGTCTTCGCAGGTGGCGGTCGGAAAGGGCGCCCATGATAAACCAGCGGCCTGGGGCGTGCGCTGCGCGAAGTCCTGTGTGCGATCGCCCAGGCACGCGCTGTGCGTACTCAGCCCGGACCCCCGGATTTCCGGTCGTTCGGCCCTTTGCAACCTGTCAGCAAATGAAACCGTCGGTAACAGTGACGGATTTTGGCGAACCCGAGCTTCCGAAGCCGGGTCAGTCTTAGTGATCGACGCGTGATTGATCGAGGATTGATCTAGGTTCAGGCTGTCGTGTCGATCAAAAGTAGTTTAGACGGGCGATCGCGGCGTACGGTACTCAAGTGGGGTAAGGACATGAAATACACCGCTCGGCGCTGCAATCGATAACCCGGAATAACAATCGCCAGAGAGGAATACAAATATGTCGCAAGTCAGGAAGATGTTGCTCGGTACCACATTCGCCGCTTTCGCCGCTGTTGCAAGCTCTGCGTTCGCGCAGACTCCGCAACCGTCCGCCGCCGATGCAACCGGCCAGATTCCCGCACAAGCCGCACCTGCGCCGCAGAACCTCGTCGCTCCGACGTCGACCGATCCGCTAGTCCAGAAGCGTAATGCCAACGCTCAGGCGAACGCGGAATACAAGGCATCGAAGAAGGCGTCGAAGCAGGAGATGCAGGCGACGAGCAAGGAAGCCAAGGCGCAGTACAAGGAGCAAGTGCGCAACGCGAAGATCAACAAGAAGGCCGACAAGCAAACGGCCAACGATGACCTCAGGGCCGCCGAGCCGAACACGCCGAAGGACACGGGCCTGCAGCACTAAGCCCGGAACTCGATAAATCATCGAATGCGGCCGCTTGGAAAGGGCCGCGTAGATGCAGAGAGAAGGAGAACATCATGACGAGGACCACCAATCGTTTGTTTGCCGCGTTGCTCGCGGGCGTGTTCGCGACGGCAGCAACTGTGTCGATCGCGCAAACCACGGCTGAACCTACACACGCCGACAAGAAAGCGGCGAAGAAGCAGGACGAAGCGAATAAGGACGCGGCCGTCGCACAGGCGAAGGCCGACAAGAAAAAGACAGAATCGCAGTCAAAGGCGAACGAAGCCGCCGCCGATGCGAACCTGAAGAACGCGAAGAAAGCGGACTGATTTTCTTCAACGCCGTAGCAACGGCCTCAACGGCCATAACGGCCCGGCATGCTCCGGGCCGTTTCCTTTTTTGGGGCCAAAAGCCTTCTGCATCATGCGCTTGCGTACGTGGGTTGTATGGATATACAGTGTGCGTCACCCGTTTTTAAAGCCCACGCGACGTGCTTTCGCCCATTCCCGCCATTGCCGACAATCTCTCGCCCGAGCCTGAACCGGGCTCCGAACCCGAGCGTGAGCAAGTCGCGTCGTATCTGACCAAACTGAACGATGCGCAGCGCGAAGCGGTCGAGTACGGCATTCAGGCGCCGCGTATCGACAACCCGGCCGACAACCCGGCCGACAACCCGGCCGGTGCGCTTCTCGTGATCGCGGGCGCGGGATCGGGCAAGACGAATACGCTTGCGCATCGCGTCGCGCATTTGCTTGTGAACGGCGCCGATCCGCGCCGCATCCTGCTGCTGACCTTCTCGCGCCGCGCCGCCAATGAGATGACGCGTCGCGTGACGCGCATCGCCGTGAATGCGCTTGGCAACCGCAGCGGCATGGCGCAAGGCCTCACGTGGTCGGGCACGTTTCACAGCGTCGGGGCTCGCTTGCTGCGCGACTACGCGGATCTCGTGGGTTTATCGCCGTCGTTCACCATCAACGACCGCGAGGATTCCGCCGATCTCATGAACCTCGTGCGGCATGAGCTCGGGTTATCGGCGAAAGAAAAGCGCTTTCCAGCGAAGTCCACGTGCTTCGCCATCTACTCGCGCGTGGTCAACACCGGCGTCTCGCTTGCCACCGTGCTCGATCAGGCGTTTCCGTGGTGCCGCGAATGGGAAGACGACCTGCGCCGGCTGTTCGCCGCGTACGTCCACGCGAAGCAGCAGCAAAGCGTGCTCGACTACGACGACCTGCTGCTCTACTGGTCGCATCTTGCTGCCGAGCCGACCATTGCCGCCGATTTATCGAGCCGATTCGACCATGTACTCGTTGATGAATACCAGGACACGAACAAGCTGCAGGCGTCCATCCTGCTGTCGATGAAACCCGATGGTCGCGGCCTGACCGTGGTAGGCGATGACGCCCAGTCCATCTATTCGTTTCGCGGCGCGACGGTGCGCAACATCCTGGACTTCCCGAACCACTTCATCCCGCCCGCGAAGTGCGTGACGCTTGAGCGCAATTACCGTTCGACGCAGCCGATTCTCGCGGCATCGAATGCGGTGATCGGTTTGGCGACCGAGCGTTATACGAAAGATTCTGTGGACGGACAAGGCATCGGCGCAACGGCCGCGCATTGTCTCCGTCGCCGATGAAGCCGATCAGGCGCGCTACATCGTCGAACAGGTTCTGGAGGCGCGTGAAGGCGGCATGACGCTCAAGCAGCAGGCGGTGCTGTTTCGCGCCGCGCATCACAGTGCCGCGCTCGAAATCGAACTCACCCGGCGCAACATTCCGTTCGTGAAGTTCGGCGGGTTGAAATTCCTTGATTCCGTCCACGTCAAGGACGTGCTCGCCGTGTTGCGTTGGGCGCGAGAATCCGCGCGATCGCGTGGCCGGGTTTCGCGTGGTGCAGTTGCTGCCGGGTATCGGGCCGGCGATTGCGGGGCGCGTGCTCGATCAGGTCGCCGAGCGCGGCAACACGCCCGAAGCGCTCGGGGCGTTCGTCGCGCCGTTGCGCGCGAGCGAGGACTGGCCGGCGTTTATCGCGATGATGTCGAAGGTGTGCGCGCGTGAAAGCGGCTGGCCCGCGGAATTCGAGATGATCCGGCGCTGGTACGAACCGCATCTGGAGCGCAATCACGAAGACGCGGCGATTCGTCATGGCGATGTACTGCAGATGGAAAGCATCGCGTCCACTTATCCCACGCGCGAGCGCTTTCTCACCGAACTGACGCTCGACCCACCCGATGCCACCAGCGACGAATCGGGCGTGCCGCTCATCGACGAGGATTATCTGATTCTCTCCACCATCCATTCGGCCAAGGGCCAGGAGTGGAAGAACGTGTTCGTGCTGAATGGCGTGGACGGCTGCATACCGTCGGATATGGGCACGGGCAGCGAAGAGGAAATCGATGAGGAACGGCGGCTGTTGTACGTCGCCATGACGCGAGCGAAAGAGGATCTGCACATCGTCACGCCGCAGCGGTTTTACGTTCACAACCAGACGCACATGGGCGACCGGCACGTCTGGGCGGCGCGCACGCGGTTTATCCCGGCGCATCTGATGCCGCATTTTGAAGCGCAAGCGTGGCCGCCGGCGCCCGAACCTGTCGCTCCCACAGAGGCGGGGCTGGCCGCGGCGGCGAAGGCCAAAGTGGATATTGCCGCGCGGCTCAAGAAGATGTGGGAGTGAAGGGCGAGCGGCTTCTCATTCGCCGCCAAGATTGCGCCGCCATTGGTAGCGCCACAACCGGCGCGGCAATGACGCCAGTGGGCCGCCTTATGGTTCGGTCTCTGACGACGGGGCCGATAAGCTGTTCGCTGCCGCTGCCGCTGCCGCTGCCGCTGCCGCTGCCGCAGCGGCAGCAGCAGCAGCCTTTCGCCGCCTGCCTCCCGCCTACTGCCTCCCGTCTCCCGCCTCACGCCTCACGCTTCCCGCCGTTCGCCCCCACCGTTCGCTTACCGCTTACCGCTTAGCGCTTAGCGCTTAGCGCTTACCGTTGTGCGCGGGTTGGTTTCAGCGTTTTGCGTTCCGGCGCGAAGATGGCGCGCAGCCAGTTGCCGAAGCGGGTGAAGCCGTCATATGGTTCGTCGATGAAAATCTCTGGTTTGACCGAGCGTAATTGCTCCAGCACTTGCTGCGCTTCCTGCTTCGAGATGGAGCCGTGGAACATGCCGAGGCGCAGCAGGCAGCGCAATTCGCCTAGCTTTTCTCGCGCCGTCGATCCCACGCTGTGCTCGGTTGCGATCTTCGTTTCGTACACGCGTTGGCGCAGTGAATCGGCGAGACGCCACGCGGGCGTCAGCATTTTCTGCTCGAGTTCCTGAATATCCGATGCTGCCGCCTTGATCTGTGCGGCGAGCGGGTCGATTTGCGCGGCATCGCCGTTCGCCTCGGTCACGATCGCGGTTGCCCACGCGCGCGATGCCTTCAGGAGGTCCTCGGGCGTCCAGTCCGAGCGCACCGCGAAGCCGAAGCCGTGTTCCGCGGCCTGGCGCATCATCATTTCGACGACATCCGGGAATTCTTTATCGAGCGCGCGTTTTGCCCACGCGTACTGGCCGTTCTGCAGCATGCGCTGGACGGCTTGTTCGGTGAGCGGCGTCGGGTTGTCGAGGAGTTTTGCGCGCAGGAAGTCTTCGAACGATGGCGTGACGAATTGCGGATCGAACTTGAGTGACAGACGAAGAAACGCATCGAAGTCGCGATGGAGCGCTGCGAGCGTTTCGTCTTTGAATGAAAGGGTGATCTGACCCATGATGTTTCCCGGTTCACAGTCCCGCGACGGTATTTTTGAACTGGCGCGGGAGGACAGTCGGCGTCGCCGGAGAGCGAATGGCCATTCGACTTTATATCGGCGGGGGGGCGGGAAACTTTAGAGTTTGGGTTGGTTTTCGTTCGCACTGGGGGAGGGGCGAGGTGGGGGCGGGTTGGTCGTTCTGGGGTCTGTGGTCGGGGTGGGTGCACGGTTGCTGCTGCGTACGTTAGCGCGAGTTGTATGTTGCAGTATTTTTTATCACTATTAGCCACTGTGCGTGGCGGCAAGTTGGTTCATGCCCGTGGGACTGGGTCGGCGCCGGGTTGCTGCTGCTTACGTTAGCTCGGGTTCAATATTGGCTGTATTTTTTATCACTATTAGCCACTGTCCGTGGCGGGACTTCATTTCTTGGTCCTTCGGCGACAAAGAAACGAAGCAAAGAAAACGCCTTTCCACAATCTGTATTAAGTGTCCCCAGCGTGCAGACCACTGCTTTTGGTTCCCGCGTAGCACGGTGCTCGCAAAACCACGGACACTTGAAACCCTCCTTCTCGCGAATCCCTACATCCCCACGCTTCGCCACCAGTGGTCTCGGGCAAGATCGGTGGCCCACGGACCAGCACGGCCATACGCTTGGACACCAAGGAATCAAGGAATCAAGGAATCAAGGAACCAAGGAACCAAGGAACCAAGGAACCAAGGAACCAAGGAACCAAGGAACCAAGGAACCAAGGAACCAAGGAACCAAGGAACCAAGGCACCAAGGCACCAAGGCACCAAGGCACCAAGGCACCAAGGTACTAGGGCACCACGGACCAGGCACCAGGAACATGGTCGACCACCCCGCGCGACGCGCGAACAACCTCGTTTGCAATCTGCGCCGGAAATTACGACGCACCGAATAGCTTCGTAGCCAACCGGAAATAATTGTTGAGGCCGCACAAGTTCATGGGCTGTCGATCTTGCCCGAGAGCACTGGTGGCGAAGCGTGGGGATGTAGGGATTCGCGAGAAGGAGGGTTTCAAGTGTCCGTGGTTTTGCGAGCACCGTGCTACGCGGGAACCAAAAGCATTGGTCTGCACGCTGGGGACACTTAATACAGATTGTGGAAAGGCGTTTTCTTTGCTTCGTTTCTTTGTCGCCGAAGGACCAAGAAATGAAGTCCCGCCACGGACAGTGGCTAATAGTGATAAAAAATATAGCCAACATTGAACCCGAGCTAACGTACGCAGCAGCAACCCGGCATCAACCCTGACCACCGCCGGTAGCCCGCCCCAAAAGAACCGCCGAGTGCGAACGTAAACAACTCGCGCAGTGGCTAATAGTGCTAAAAAATTTAGCCAAAAAACAACCTGCGCTAACGTCAGCAGCACCAACTCAGAATGAACCCGACCACTGCGCCAGCACCCAAAACCCCGCCCAAGTGCGAACGACCCCTCTCACTTAACCGGAATCGTAGTCCCCGCCGGCATCGGCACTGCCGTCACACTATTCTTCGCGCTGCCGGTCGCAATCCGATCGCTATACGTCAGATAAACCAGCGTATTACGCTTCGCATCGACGATGCGCACTACGTGCAACGTCTTGAAGATAAACGACATCCGCTCCGAGAACACATCGGATTTCTGCTTGAGCGGCGTATCGATTTTAATCGGGCCAACCTGGCGACACGCAATCGATGCCTCCGACGGATCCTCTGCAATCCCAAGTGTCCCCTTGACACCGCCAGTTCGCGCACGCGAGACATAACACGTGACGCCCGCGACGGCCGGATCGTCATACGCCTCGACCGATACTCGATCAGATCCGGTGAACCGGAAATTCGTATTCACACTGCCGATTTCCTCGGCGTGAAGCGTGGAAACGGCACCAGGCCCGGCAAGCAGCGCCGCGACCGACGTAAAGATGAAGAGAGCGCGTTTCATCGGAATCCTTCAGGACGTGAGGAAAATTGAAAAAGGCGTCGTATTGTAACGACGCCCTCGTTCAGTCCAGGTGAAACCGCGCATTCGTGCTCAATGAAAGATCAGATACAAAATCACCAGCACGATCACCGGCACACCAAGCAGCCAACCGAGTAGATAAGGCATTTTGATCCTCCCCTTCAATATCTGATTTGATGAATTCAGTATCGATGAGAGGACGACGCGCCGGTAGCCGAGCCCGTCCGATTCGCGTGTAGGCGGGGTCCTATCGGCGAATCGTCTTACCTGACCCGCGCGGCATACCGCGTGACCTGCCGATAACGCTCGTTCGGACGCAGAACCACCGCTTCGGCATCGTCCATGTTGATCTGGTTCGGAAACCCACCCGCTTCGAGACAAAGCCCGCCGTGTTTCGAATACACCGCCCCCTGTTTGCCCGACACGCCTTCCAGCTTGTTACCCGTGTAGAACACCACCCCGCGCTCGGTAGTCGACATGATCAGTTCGCGGCCGCTCGCGGGGTGATAAACGGTCGCCACTTGCCGCATTTCCGGCAGTTCGGTGACGGGCGACGAGGTGCGCAACACAAAACAATGGTCGATACCGCCGCTAGCGAGCGCAACTTGCGCATTGTCACGATCATCCAGCCGAGGTCCGATAGCCGCCGCCTTACGGAAATCGAATGGGGTATCGGCGACGTTTTCGAGCGTGGTCGGAATCGTATTTTCATCGATGGCGAAAAACTGGTCGGCCGCGAGCTCGATCTCGTGATCGCCAATTGTCGATGTCGCGCCCGACAAGTTGAAGTACGCGTGGTTCGTCAGGTTGAGCGGCGTGGGCGCGTCCGTGAAGGCGTCGTAGGCGATGGTCAATTCGCCCGTGGCGCTGAATGTGTACGTCACCTGGACGGTGAGCGCGCCGGGAAAACCATTGTCACCGGCGGGCGACTCCAGCCTGAGCACCAGCGCGTCCTCCGTATGGCGCGCTTGCCAGAGCTTGTAGCTGAAACCGTGGGTACCGCCGTGCAGCGAATTGGGCGGCTGATTGGCTTCGAGCTTGTACTCCACGCCATCGAGCGAAAAACGCGCGCCCGCGATGCGGTTCGCCCAGCGGCCGACGGTCGCGCCCATGTAGCCCGGGGTCGTGGTGTACGCGGCGGGCGTGTCGTGGCCGAGGAGGATATCGGCGAGACGGCCGTCGCGATCCGGCGCGAACCATGAGACGAGGGTCGCGCCCAGATTCGTCACCGATACCCGCAAGCCGTTGTCGTGGCTCAGCGTGTGAAGTTCTACGGGCGTGCCGTCCGGAAGATCGCCCCAGTGGGCGCTGGAAATATTCATGGTGTGGTTTTAATGGGTTGGGTGGATGGGTGGCGGTCCGCTTCCGGCAACGGCCAACGGTCATGGTAAAGCGTGCGCACATAGTCGAGATGCGCGCCGGCGGCGTCGCGGGCGCGTTGTGGATCGCGGGCGAGAATCGCATCGAAGATGGCTTGATGCTGGGCCAGCAAATTCGCCTCGACCTCATCGTCGTAATCGACCAGACGGTGCGATGTCAGCATGGATTCGCGTACGAGTTCGTGCAGGCCGTGCATCACATGGGCGAGCGCGAGGTTGTGCGCGGCATCGGCGATAGCAAGGTGGAACGCCGCGTCGTGCTCGGCGATACGCGTGCGTTTCGGCGCGATGGCTGCGGTTTTCAGCGTGTGAAAAGCTTCGGTGATGCGGGCGAGATCGGCGTCGGTTGCGCGTTCGGCGGCGTAGGCTGTTGCCAGGGATTCGAGTCCGTGGCGCAGTTCGAGCACATCGGCGCTGGCGGTCGGGTGCTGGCTCAGCAACGCGGCGAGGGGCGCGGAGACGAGCGGCGCGGTCACGTCGGACACCACGAAGCCGCCGCGCGCAACGGCCTGAATGAATCCATCCGATTCGAGGCGGATCAGCGCTTCACGCAGCGATGGACGTGAGACCTTGAGTTGTTCCGCGAGATCGCGTTCGGCGGGGAGGCGTTGGCCGGGGGCGAGCGCACCGCTTGTGATCAGGGCTCGGATCTGGTCGGAGACGACATCGGCGATGCGCACGCGGGTGTAGGAGTGGACGGGCTGAAATGGCACGGTGGGGTTTTTTTCGTTCGCACTTGGTCAGGGTTTTGGGCGCGGGGCTGATGGTCGGTGCTCGGTGGTCGGGGTCGGTGCTGGGTTGCTGCTGCGTACGTTAGCGCGGGTTTAATGTTGGCTAAATTTTTTATCACTATTAGCCAGGGTATTTTCGTTCGCACTCGGTCAGGGTTTTGGGCGCATGGCTGATGGTCGGTGCTCGGTGGTTGGGGTCGGTGCTGGGTTGCTGCTGCGTACGTTAGCTCGGGTTCCATGTTGGCTAAATTTTTTATCACTATTAGCCACTGTCCGTGGCGGGACTTCATTTCTTTGTCCAACGGCGACAAAGAAACGAAGCAAAGAAAACGCCTTTCCACAATCTGTATTAAGTGTCCCCAGCGTGCAGACCACTGCTTTTGGTTCCCGCGTAGCACGGTGCTCGCAAAACAACGGACACTTGAACCCCTCCTTCTCGCGAATTCTTACATCCCCACGCTTCGCCACCAGTGCTCTCGGGCAAGAACAAGGGCTCAGAAACCGGCACGGCCATAAGTTTCGACAACAGGCACCAAAATATCCATGAGACACCCAATTATTAGAACACCTCGCGCTACGCGAACCACCGCGCTACACGCGAACCACCGCGCTACACGCGAACCACCGCGCTACACGCGAACCACCGCGCTACACGCGAACCACCGCGCTACACGCGAACCACCGCGCTGAACTCTGTGCCTGAAGTCACGGCACGCCGTATAGCTCACCGGTACCCGCAAATACGCGTGAGGCCGTACAGGTTCTGGGGTCCACTGATCTTGCCCGAGAGCACTGGTGGCGAAGCGTGGGGATGTCAGGATTCGCGAGAAGGAGGGGTTCAAGTGTCCGTGGTTTTGCGAGCACCGTGCTACGCGGGAACCAAAAGCAGTGGTCTGCACGCTGGGGACACTTAATACAGATTGTGGAGAGGCGTTTTCTTTGCTTCGTTTCTTTGTCGCCGTTGGACAAAGAAATGAAGTGCCGCCACGCACAGTGGCTAATAGTGATAAAAAATATAGCCAACATTAAACCCGCGCTAAGGTAAGCAGCAACAACCCGGCGCCGACCCAGCCCCACCGACATGGAAATGAAGTCCCACCACGGACAGTGGCTAATAGTGATAAAAAAATTAGCCAACATACAACCCGCACTAACGAAAGCAGCACCAACCCGGCACCAACCCAGCCCCACGGCCGTGAACCAACCTGCCGCCACGCAAAGTGGCTGCTAGTGCTCAAAAGTATCGCCAACATACAAACCGCGCTAACGTAAGCAGCACCAACCCGGCCCCCACCCCCGCCATCCCCACCCGCCACCGCCAGCCCCAACCCCAACCCCTCCGTCCACCGGCGCGAGCACCCCCAGTTTGACATGAAATCTCATAAACTTTAAAGTCTTGGTCAGACCACGCTGACCAGCATCTAAAAAAAGCCCCCCAAGCGCCAGCGACCCCCCTTCCATGCCAGCGAAATGAAAATTGCCTTGTTCGTGCCCTGTTTCATCGATGCGTTCTATCCCGAAGTCGGCATCGCGACACTTGAGCTGCTCGAACGCCTCGGCGTGGAAGTCGATTACCCCCAAGAGCAAACCTGCTGCGGTCAACCGATGGCCAACAGCGGCGCGCAAAAAGAAGCAGCCGGCGCCGAGCGCGTATTCGCGCGCAATTTCGCTGACTACGACTACGTGGTCGGCCCATCGGCGAGTTGTATCCATCACGTGCGCGAACACCTGACGGCTATCGAGCAAACGGCGTCCGTGCGCAAGGTCCGAACAAGCGCCTACGAACTCGTCGAATTTCTCCACGATGTCATGAAAGTGCGCGAGTTCCCATGGGCAGAATTCCCGCATCGAGTGGGTTTGCACAATAGCTGCAGCGCGATCCGGCACTTACGCGAAGTGTCGTCATCGGAGATTGGCGGCCCGCCGTTCTCCAAACCGCGCGCCTTGCTGGAAGGCGTGAAGGGCATCGAGTTCGTCACGCCCACGCGGCCCGACGAATGTTGCGGCTTCGGTGGCACGTTTTCAGTGACGGAAGAGGCGGTATCGGTGAGGATGGGGCAGGACAAGGTCCGCGATCATCTGGGCGCGGGCGCGCAATACATCGTCTCCGGCGATATGTCGTGTCTCATGCATCAGCAAGGCTGCGCCGAACGCCTGAAACTCGATGCCCGCTTCATTCACATCGCCCAGGTTCTGAACGGAGCACGCGCATGACCAAGCGTCTCGATCACGCGAAAGCGGCAGGCGCGTTTATCGCCAAGACGGATCACGTCGCTTTCCACGATAAACGCCTGTGGGACCTGCGCAGCAAACGCGATGCGCAAGCGCACGGCATGCCGGAGTGGGAGACGCTGCGCGACCTGGCATCGGGGATCAAGGAGCACACGCTCTCGAATCTCGCCGATTACCTCGATCAGTTCATCACACAAGCCGAGTCGCACGGCGTGGTCGTGCATTTTGCGGCGACGGCTGAGGAACACAACGAGATCGTCTATAAGCTGATGTCCGAGCGCGGCATGACCACGCTCGTCAAAAGCAAATCCATGCTCACCGATGAATGCAAGATGCGCGAATACATCGAACCGCGCGGCATCACGGTGATGGAAACGGACCTGGGCGAGCGCATCCAGCAACTGGACCATCAGGACCCGAGCCACATGGTCGTGCCGGCTGTACACAAGCTTCGAGCGGATGTCGCCGAGTTGTTCGGCCGCACGATCGGCACCGATCCAAAAAATAGCGATATCCACTATCTCGCCGAAAGCCAGCGTATGAACACGCGCCCGTACTTCGTGCGCGAAAAAACCGCCGGCATGACGGGCTGCAATTTCGCGGTGGCGGAGACGGGAACGGTCGTGGTGTGCACGAACGAGGGCAACGCGGATTTATCGGCGAATGTGCCGCCGCTGCACATTGCATCCATTGGCATCGAAAAGCTGATTCCGAAAATCTCGGATCTCGGCGTGTTCATTCGCATGTTGTCGCGTAGCGCGCTCGGCTCGCCGATCACGCAATACACATCGCATTTTCGCGCGCCACGGCCGGGCTCGGAGATGCATTACATCCTCGTCGATCACGGTCGCTCCGAGCGCCTTGCGATGGAGGATTTCTGGTATTCGCTCAAATGCATCCGCTGCGGCGCGTGCATGAATACGTGCCCGGTGTATCGGCGCAGCGGCGGCTTGTCGTATGGCTTCACGTACTCGGGGCCGATCGGCGCGATCATCAATCCTACTTACGATATGAAACGCTTCAGCAGCCTGCCGTTTGCATCGACGCTCAATGGCAGCTGCACGAACGTCTGTCCTACCAAGGTCAACATTCACGAGCAGATCTACAAGTGGCGCGAGGTGATCGCGGCGAATCATGAAGTGCCGTTCGTGAAGCAGGAAGTGTTGAAGATGGCGGGGCGCCTGCTTGCGAGTCCGACCTTATATCGCGGCACGGTGGCGTCGCTGGGCGGCGCGCTCAAGCGGCTGCCGAACTTCGTGCTCTATAACCCGCTGAACATCTGGGGCCGGCAGCGCGACCTGCCCGATACGCCCGCCGAAACCTTCCACGAGTGGTACAAGAAAAATCGCAAGGCGGCCAAATGACGATGACCACGCGCGACGCTTTTCTCGCCAAGATCCGCGCGGCGCAACCGGCCGGGAGGCCGCGCCCGGAAGTGCCTCTCTTCGATACCCCGCCCGGCGAACGCCTCGAACGCTTCCGTTCGGCCCTGGCTGCGATGGGCGGGACGGTGGTCGAAGGTGAATCGCTTGACACTGTTCGTGCGCTGCTTGCCGAGCGTTTCGGAACCGATGCGATTGTCGCGTCGGCCGTACCCGGTATCGATGGAAACCGTGCGCTTGAGGCCGACATGTCGCCGGCGTTGCTGCAGGATGTCGATGCGGGTGTCGTGCGCGCCCGCTTCGGCGTGGCGGAGACTGGCTCGGTGTGGTTCAGCGAGGACGAATATATCGTCAACTCGATTGGCTATCTCGTGCAGCATCTCATCGTGCTGCTCGATCCCGCGCAGATTGTTGACGGGTTGCAGGATGTGTATCGGCGGGATGACTTCAAGGCTGCGCGATATGCGGTGTTGGTGACGGGGCCTTCGGCGACAGCGGATATTGAAGGCGTGCTGATTCGCGGCGCGCAAGGCGTGAGGTCGCTGACGGTGGTGTTGCTCGCGGGTTGATCAGCGGCGCGCCACGAAAATGCAAAACACGAAAATGCAAAAGGCCGTTCCAGTGTCAGCTGGAACGGCCTTTTCTTCGCGCTTGAGGGTTACTGCGGGTTACTGCGCGCCGAGCTTCTTGATCAGCACATCGAGTTGCGCCATTTCATCTTCGGTCAGATCCGTCAGCGGCGCGCGCACCGGACCGGCGCTGCGGCCGACCAGCTTCGCACCCGCCTTCACGATACTCACCGCATAACCCGCTTTCCGGTTACGAATTGCCAGATACGGCATGAAGAATTCGTCGAGCAGGCGGCCCGTCGTCGCGCGATCCTGTGACGCGACCGCGCGATAAAACTCCATCGCGGTCTTCGGAATGAAGTTGAATACCGCCGATGAATACACCGGCACGCCCAGCGCCTTATACGCTTCTGCATAGACCTCGGCCGTCGGCAAACCGCCGAGATACGAGAACCGGTCGCCCAGCCGGCGGCGAATCGTCACCATGTTTTCAATCTCGCCCACGCCGTCCTTGAAGCCGATCAGGTTCGGGCAGGTATCGGCGAGCCGTTCGAGCATATCGGCGTTGAGCTTCGAATTCGCGCGGTTATACACAATCACGCCGATATTCTTCACCGCTTTGCACACCTGTTCGACGTGCGCGGCAATCCCTTCCTGACTCGCTTCGGTCAGGTAATGCGGCATCAGCAGAATGCCGTTCGCGCCCAGCCGTTCGGCCTCCTGCGCAAAGGCAATGGCGACACGCGTCGGACCGCCCGCACCCGCGAGGATCGGCACCTTGCCCTTGCAGGTTTCCGTCGCTGTGCGAATGACGTTCGAATATTCGCTGTGCGTCAGCGAGAAGAATTCACCCGTGCCGCCGGCTGCGAAAAGCGCCGTCGCGCCGTAGGGCGCAAGCCATTCGAGACGTTCGGCATAGGTATCGGCGCGGAAGTCGCCTTGTTCGTCGAAGTCGGTCAGCGGGAAGGACAGCAGCCCTTCGGAAACGATTTGCTTGAGTTCTTGAGGTGTCGTCATGTTCGGTCGTGAGTTGGTTTTTGAATCAGCAGCGTGGTGAGCCGTATAGCCAAGGAAATCAGCGCACGAGGCACGGGCGCTTGTTATCGAAAGTCCAGTTGGGAATCAGGTACTGCATCGCGATGGCGTCGTCGCGAGCGCCGAGACCGTGCTGCTGATACAGCGCATGGGCTTTATCGAGTTCGTCCATATCGATATCCACGCCCAGTCCCGGCCGCGCCGGCACCTTCACCTTGCCGCCCACGATCTGCAGCGGCTCGCGCGTGAGACGCTGGCCGTCCTGCCAGATCCAGTGGGTATCGATGGCAGTGATCTTGCCGGGCGCCGCCGCCGCGACGTGCGTGAACATGGCGAGCGAGATATCGAAGTGATTGTTCGAGTGCGAGCCCCACGTCAGGCCCCACTCGTTGCACATCTGCGCCACGCGCACGGAGCCCTGCATGGTCCAGAAATGCGGATCGGCGAGGGGAATGTCCACCGATTGCAACTGGATCGCATGGCCCATCTGGCGCCAGTCGGTCGCGATCATGTTGGTGGCGGTCGGCAAGCCGGTCGCGCGGCGAAATTCAGTCATCACTTCGCGGCCGGAATAACCGTTTTCAGCACCGCACGGGTCTTCGGCGTAGGCGAGCACGTGGTGCTGGTCGCGGCACAGGCGCACGGCTTCGGACAGCGACCATGCGCCGTTCGGGTCGAGTGTCACGCGGGCTTTCGGGAAGCGTTCGGCGAGCGCGGTGACTGCTTCGATTTCTTCATCGCCGGAAAGCACGCCGCCTTTCAGCTTGAAGTCGTTGAAGCCATAGCGCGCGTGCGCGGCTTCCGCGAGCCGGACGACGGCTTCGGGTGTCATCGCTTCTTCGTGTCGCAGGCGGGTCCAGTCGTCGGTTGCGTCCGTGCCGGCGGCGTAGGGGAGATCGGTCCTGGTTTTATCGCCGATATAAAACAGGTAGCCGAGCATGTCCACTTCATCGCGCTGCTGGCCTTCACCGAGCAACGCGGCGACCGGCACGCCCAGATGCTGGCCGAGCAGATCGAGCAACGCGGCTTCGAGCGCCGTTACCGCGTGGATGGTCGTGCGCAAGTCGAAGGTCTGCGTGCCGCGCCCACCCGCGTCGCGATCGGCGAATTGCTTGCGCGTGGTGTTGAGCACCGCGTGCAGATTGCCGATCGACTGGCCGACGACGAGCGGACGCGCGTCATCGATAGTCTTGCGGATATTCTCGCCGCCCGGCACTTCACCCACGCCGATATGCCCCGCGCTGTCACGCAGGATCACGATGTTGCGCGTGAAAAACGGGCCGTGCGCGCCGCTCAGGTTCAGCAACATGCTGTCGCGGCCGGCAACCGGGATCACGCGCAGTTCTGTGACGGTGGGCGTAGCGTTTGATGCGCTCGGATTCGTGGACATGGGCGTGGTCGATGTGGGTTGATCGGTGCGTCGGCACGCGCTCAGGGCGTGTGTGCTTTGATACTTACCGTCGATGAGTCTTTTGCACGCGGGCGGGCGGCGCTTAGTTTGGACAGAGGGAGATTTGCGCGCTTCTAGCTGTGATACGTTGTCTGATGACATTCTAGATTTGTACGATAATCGATAGAATGAGTGTTAACCCCGAACATGCTTCGTCCTTTGGTTATTACAAAGTGGAAGGGTTGCGGTAAGTCGAATTCATTGCAGAGAGTTTTATCTGCAAAGTAGGACGTCAGACGAGGTTGAAAGAAAGTTGGCTAAGCTCGGGGAGGAGATCCACCGGAGTCGTCGAAGGTCGACGATCGCTGAGTTGGCTCGAGCGGCGCTGGGGACCGTTTTCTGTGTTTGCCTTGGATCAATTGAACAAGGCGCTGGTGTGGCTACTGCCTTGAATTGCGCGTTTGCTTTTTATGTCGCTGCTATCGGCCCAGCCGCCAACGACGCACGAGTGAGATGCGCGCTATCAGCCGTTCACATCAACCGATTGATTCGCGCGCCGCAACCGTTCCCGGCTATTCGATAAATGCATGCGCATGGCGGCGCGAGCGCTTTCCGCATCGCGTCGCGTGATGGCTTCGAAAATGCTCTCGTGTTCGAGGTTCACTAGCGATACGTACGCCTTGGGATCGGCCTTCGCGATACCCGCCGAATCGATGCGGTTGCGTGGAATCAACGCCGCGCCCATCTGCGTGAGGATATCGACGAAATAACGATTGCCGGTCGCCCGCGCGAGCGCGATGTGGAACTGGAGATCCGCCGCAACGCTGTCGCTGCCGTCGCGGCTGGTGGCTTCTATCGCGTCGAGCGCCGTGCGCATGCGCAGCAGATCTTCCGGTTGCGCACGTTGCGCGGCCAGGCCGGCGCATTCTGTTTCCAGGCTGATGCGCAACTCGAGCACGGACAGCACATCGCGCAGCGTGGTGGCCGGCACCATGTCGATGCCCAGTTTCTCGCGTCGCGGTTCCAGCACGAAGCTGCCAATGCCGTGACGAGTTTCGATCACTTCATTGGCCTGCAGCCGCGAGATACCTTCGCGCACGACGGTGCGGCTCACGCCAAGCGTCGCCATGAGCTTGGCTTCGGTCGGCAGCTTATCGCCCGGTTTCAATGCGGCCGACTCGATCTGTTCGATCACGTAGTCGAACACGCTCTCCGCCAGATTGCGGGCGCGCCGGGGTGTCAAGACGGATGTGAGGGAATCGGCCATCAGAAACGCTCCTTGGGGTCAACCGTTCGGCGGTGACATTGTGTCAAGATTATACCGTTGTCTGACGACTATCGATTTAAAGATTCAAGCGGTGTTTGTGAGCGTAAGACGGCATGCAATGGATGGTTTGAAGCGGGGCAGTATTCGAATCCGTTTTTCGATGTTCAATCGTCCTGATTGATCGAAGGCGATAGCGACGGAGCCTGGATTCAAGCAGCAAGAATCACTACGCAGAAAAGCAAAAAGCCCAATCTTTCGATTGGGCTTTTTGCTTTGGAACTTTTTGGCTCCCCGACTTGGACTCGAACCAAGGACCTACGGATTAACAGTCCGGCGCTCTACCAACTGAGCTATCGGGGAACATCTGCAGCAGAGAAACGAAATTATATGGAGGGGAATCTAGCCTGTCAACACCCTGCGTTCATCCTGATTCAAAAAGTCACAAACGCGCAAATAGTTCACAACGATGCAACCCATTTTGAATCAACGCGCCAGCAGTTCGAGCTTCTCTTTCACGTCCTTGAACTCATCAGCTTCGGGCAGCGGCGCCTTGGTTTTGGTGATGCTCGGCCAGCCGCGCGAGAGTTCGGCATTCAGTTCGATGAAGTGCTGTTGATCGCCGGGCACATCTTCTTCCGCATAGATTGCGTTGACCGGGCATTCGGCAACACAGACGGCGCAATCGATGCACTCATCCGGATCGATCGATAGGAAATTGGGACCTTCGCGGAAGCAATCCACCGGGCACACGTCCACACAATCGGTGTAGCGGCACTTGATGCAGCTTTCGGTCACAACGTGAGTCATTCAGGCTCCTGCATGCGCAATTCGTGGCAATTCGTGGGGGCGGCGAGGGCTACATGGACTCTGGGTTCGGTCGTGAACCGCGAGTCTCTGTCCGGGTTCAAGCCCGGTTGTGCACAATCTGCGCGCCAAAACCAATATTGTAGCGTACCGGTATATTTGAGCGCGACCCGGTTCCTGAAGGCCTTATATCGTTTAGTGATTTGTTTATGGGGCCAGCGCGAGCGTCTTTGTCCGTCTTTACCAGGCTTGCCGCGGCAGACTTCGGGCGCCGTCGCGCCAAAGCACTTCGGGTAACATGCGCTAGAGGCCGCCGGGGCAAAGTTTCCAGTGCACCGGGGCGTGCCGGGCCCGTTTGCGGTGTCATCCGCGGTTCTAGCCGTGGTTTTACCCTTTGTACTAGCCGTTCGTCTGGAACCATGATTATCCATTCGCTGCTCGATACCGATCTCTACAAGTTCACGATGATGCAGGTCGTGCTGCATCACTTCCCGGCGGCGCACGCGGAATACAAGTTCCGGTGCCGTACGCAAGGGGTCGATCTCGTGCCGTACATAGACGAAATACGCGACGAAGTGCGCAAGCTCTGCGACCTGCGTTTTACGGATGACGAGCTTGAATACCTTCGCCGGATGCGCTTCATCAAGAGCGATTTCATCGACTTCCTCGCGCTCTTTCATCTGAACGAGAAGTACATCACCATCAAGCCATCGGCGAAGCAGAACGGCGAGATCGACATTGATATTGTCGGCCCCTGGCTGCATACCATCCTGTTCGAGATCCCGGTCCTCGCGATCGTCAACGAAGTCTATTTCCGCAACACACAACGCGACCCGACTTTCGACACGGGCCGCGACCGTTTGCGCGACAAGATCCAGTTGCTTGGCGGACGTCCGGAAGTCTCGGACTGCAAGATTGCCGACTACGGTACCCGCCGCCGTTTTTCCAAGGAGTGGCACGAAGAGGTCATCCTCAAGCTGAAAGAAGGACTGGGCGCGCAGTTCACGGGCACCAGCAACGTCCATTACGCGATGAAGCATGGCCTGCGTCCGCTGGGCACCATGGCGCACGAGTACTTGCAGGCTTGCCAGGCGCTCGGTCCGCGCCTGCGGGATTCCCAGATCTTCGGCTTCGAGATGTGGGCGAAGGAGTATCGCGGCGACCTCGGTATTGCGCTCTCCGATGTATACGGCATGAAGGCGTTCCTGAACGACTTCGACATGTACTTCTGCAAGCTCTTCGACGGCGCGCGCCACGACTCCGGCGACCCGTTCGACTGGGGCGAGCGCCTCATCCGCCATTACGAGCAGAACCGCTGCGACCCGCGCACCAAGGTGCTCGTGTTCTCCGATGCACTCGACATCCCCAAGGTCCTGCGGCTCTACGAACGGTTCCGCGGCCGCTGCCAGCTCGCTTTCGGCGTGGGCACCAACCTCACCAACGACCTGGGTTATCAACCGCTGCAGATCGTGATCAAGATGGTTCGCTGCAACGGTCAGCCCGTCGCCAAACTCTCCGATTCCCCCGGCAAGAACATGTGCGAGGACCAGGCCTATCTCGCCTACCTGCGCCAGGTGTTCGACATCGCCAAGCTCGTGGAAGAACAGTAGCCCGGAGTGGAAGCTTTTGGGCGCGCTGCTGTGCAGCGTTAGCCGTTCGGTCGAGGGTAATCGAGCGGGAGCGCTCGTTATAATCAAGTCCTTGATTGACGCACTGGCCAACGAGGACAGCATCATGGACAAATCGGCCGCACGCCGGAATGTAATAGGGCAGAGCGGCCTGACGCGCGCTTCGGCTGCGGGCGAAGCTTGCGCATGAAAACATCCATGAGCATGCGACCTTGGTGGGTCGGCCTGGCGCTTGCCGCGTTGCCGGTGAGCGCGTCGGCGGCAACGCTTGACGGCGCCACGCTTTCGCCGCTGTGGGCGCTTCCGTTCGCCGGCATCCTGCTGTCGATCGCCATGTTTCCGCTGATCGCGCCGCACGTTCTGGCATCACCATTTCGGCAAGATCTCGGCGGCATGGGCGCTCGCGTTTCTGGTGCCGTTCGCGCTTGGCGTTTGGTACTCAGACTGCATTCGCCACCTTCGTCCATGCGATGCTCGAAGAATATGTGCCGTTCATCGTCTTGCTGACCGCGCTCTACACTGTGGCGGGCGGAATCTGCCTGCGCGGCAATCTGCACGGCTCGCCGCGTCTGAATACAGGCCTGCTCGCGCTCGGCACCGCGCTCGCCAGCATCATGGGCACGACCGGCGCGGCCATGCTGCTGATCCGCCCGCTGCTGCGCGCCAACGAGCAGCGCAAGCATGTCGTGCACGTAGTGGTGTTCTTCATCTTTCTCGTGGCCAATGCCGGCGGTTCGCTTTCGCCGCTCGGCGATCCGCCGTTGTTCCTCGGCTTCCTGAATGGCGTCAGTTTCTTCTGGACCACGGTGCATCTCGCGCGGCCGACGCTGTTCATCTGCGTCGTGCTGCTGGTGCTCTTCTACGCGCTCGACCGCTATTACTTTGCGAAGGAAGAACGTCGTACCTGAAAGCGCGGTGAAAACGCCGTTGAGCATCGACGGCAAGATCAATTTCTTGCTGCTTGCGGGAGTCGTTGCGCTGGTGCTGATGAGCGGCTTGTGGAAACCGGGCATCGAGTTCGATGTCTTCGGCACGCACGTCGCGTTGCAGAATCTCGTGCGCGACGTGCTGCTGATTGTCGTGACGCTGTTGTCGCTGATGCTCACGCCCAAAAGCGCGCGGGCCGGCAACGCGTTCAACTGGGCGCCCATCGAAGAGGTCGCGAAGCTGTTCGCCGGCATCTTCATCACCATCGCGCCGGTGATCATGATTCTGCGCGCCGGCGCGGGCGGTGCGTTCGCCGGCATCGTGCATCTGGTGACCGATGCAAGCGGCAAGCCGATCGACATCGCATACTTCTGGGCGACAGGCTTGCTGTCGTCGTTTCTTGACAACGCGCCGACCTATCTCGTGTTCTTCAATCTCGCCGGCGGCGACGCGCAGACGCTGATGACGACCGGCGCCACCACGCTCGCCGCGATCTCGGCGGGCGCCGTCTTCATGGGCGCGAACAGTTATATCGGCAATGCGCCCAATTTCATGGTCAAGGCGATCGCCGAATCGCGCGGCGTTGCGCATGCCGGGATTCTTCGCGTATCTGGGCTGGTCGACGGTCATCCTGCTGCCCTTGTTCCTGCTCACCGGATGGCTGTTCTTTTAAGGAGAATGACGATGAAGAAAGTGCTGGTTGCCCGCCCCATCTTCCCGGACGTGATCGAACGTCTGCAAGCAGTATTTCGAAGTCGATGCCAATCCGGGCGACGTCGCTCTCCGCCGACGAATTCGCGCGCCGCATGGCCGATCAAGGACGGCGCGTTACTCGCGGGCGATCCGGTCGCCGCCAAGGTGCTGGAAGGCGCGCCGAATCTGAAGGTGGTGTCGAACATGGCGGTCGGCTACAACAACTTCGACATGGAGGCGCTCAACGCGCACGGCGTGCTCGGCACCAACACGCCGGACGTGCTGAACGAAACCACCGCCGACTTCGGCTGGGCGCTGATGATGGCGGCGGCGCGCCGCATCGCCGAATCCGAGCATTTCCTGCGCGCGGGCAAATGGCAGCAGTGGTCATACGACGCGTTTCTCGGCGCCGACGTCTACGGCTCGACGCTCGGCGTGATCGGCATGGGCCGCATCGGCCAGGCGCTTGCGCGGCGCGCGCGCGGCTTCAACATGCGCGTGATCTATCACAACCGCTCGCGCGTCGCGCCGGCGATCGAGGCGGAACTGAACGCCGAGTATGTCGTCGAAGGAAGACCTGCTGAAGCAGGCCGATCACGTCGTGCTGGTGCTGCCGTACACCGCGGAAAACCATCACACCATCGGCGCGGCCGAACTCGCGCTGCATGAAGCCGACGGCGACGCTGACCAACATCGCGCGCGGCGGCATCGTCGACGACGCGGCGCTGATCGCGGCGCTGCGCGACAAGACCATCGCGGCGGCGGGGCTCGATGTGTTCGAAGGCGAGCCGAATTTCAATCCGCGATTTCCTGCACTGTGCCGAACGTCGTGCTGACGCCGCATATCGCGAGCGCGACCGAATCCACGCGGCGCGCCATGGCGAATCTCGCGGCCGACAACCTGATCGCGGCGCTGGGCGAAGGTCCGCGCGCCGGCAATCCGCCGAACCCGATCAACCCGGAAGTCCTGAAGAAATGAGCATGTTGTTGCTGTTGAGCGCGGCGGTCGCGGTCCTGGCGGTCACGCTGGTGATCGCGTTGATCCTGCTGCTGCGGCCGCAAGCGCGAGGCCGATATCGAAGAACAGTTCGACGCGCTCGACCGATCGGGTCATCGATATGGGCGAAGCGCACGCGCGCGCCCAGGAGCGGCTCGAACGCAACGTGCGGGGCGAAGTGGTCGAGACGTCCCGCGCGTCGCGCACGGAAGCAGGCGGCGCGTTCGCGCAATTCCAGCAGACGCTCGCGACGCAACTCGCGAGCATGGCGAACGTGCAGAACGCGCAGCTTGAGGCGTTCTCGCAGGCAATTGCTGCGCATTAACGGAAAGCAACGTTCAGCAGAGCCAGCACGCACGCGACGAACAAAGTCAGGCGCTCAAGCGTTTCGGCGACGCGCTCACGCTGCAGCTCGCGCAACTGTCGGAATCGAACGACCGGCGTTTGGGCGAAGTGCGCGCGACGCTCGAAGCGCGGCTGAAGGACATCGAGGCGAACAACGCGGCGAAGCTCGAAGAAATGCGCCGCACCGTCGACGAAAAGCTGCACGCCACGCTCGAACAGCGGCTTGGCGAATCGTTCAAGCTGGTGTCGGACCGGCTGGAGCAGGTGCATCGCGGGCTGGGGGAAATGCAGACGCTGGCGGCGGGCGTCGGCGACCTGAAGAAGGTGCTGACCAACGTCAAGACGCGCGGGACGTGGGGCGAAGTGCAGCTCGAATCGCTGCTCGAACAATTGCTGACGCCGGACCAGTACGCGAAGAATGTCGCGACCATTCCGAAGAGCAACGATCGCGTGGAGTTCGCGATCAAGCTGCCGGGCCGGCACGACGCGCCCGGCCAGAGCGGAGCGAATGCGGTGGCGACACCGGTATGGCTGCCTATCGATGCCAAGTTTCCGCGCGAGGACTACGAGCGTCTGATCGATGCGCAGGATCGCGCCGACGTGGTCGCGGTAGAGGAAGCGTCGCGCGCGCTGGAAGGGCGGATTCGCGCGGAGGCGAAGGCCATCGCGCAAAAGTACGTCGCGCCGCCGCATACCACCGACTTCGCGTTGCTGTTCCTGCCCACTGAAGGTTTGTATGCGGAAATCCTGCGCCGGCCGGGGTTGACCGATTTCCTGCAGCGTGAATATCGCGTGAGTGTGACCGGCCCGACCACGCTGACGGCGTTGCTCAACAGCCTGCAAATGGGCTTCAGGACGCTTGCCATCGAGCAGCGTTCCAGTGAAGTCTGGCAAGTGCTGGGCGCAGTGAAAACGGAGTTCAGGAAGTTCGGGGAAGTGCTGTCGAAGACGCGCTCGCAGCTTGAGGCGGTGACGCGGTCGATCGAGTCGGCGGAAACGCGCACGCGTCAGATGAGCAAAAAGTTACGCGACGTGGAAGCGCTGCCGGGCGAGCAGGTGGCCAACCTGCTCGGGAGCGAAGATGAAGAGCAAACCGAACCTGAAGCTTAATCGGCAGCAGGCGAAGCCAGTGTGGCCAGCGCGTCGCCGGTGATGCGCACGATGCGCCAGTCGGGCAGCACGGTCGCGCCCATCTTCTCGTAGAAGCCGATGGCGTTTTGATTCCAGTCGAGCACCGACCATTCGAAACGGCCGCACTGACGTTCCACAGCCAGCGCCGCAAGCGCGCGCAGCATCTTCGTACCGAGTCCGCTGCCGCGCGTGGCCGGCTTCACGTACAAGTCTTCAAGATAAAGTCCGCGCTTGCCGAGGAAGGTCGAATAGTTCTGGAAGAACAGGGCGTAGCCCACTATCTGCCCGTTCTCTTCGGCCACCATTGCTTCGGCGGATGGACGCGCGCCGAACAGCGCGTCGAGCAGGCCGGATTCGGTCGCAATAAACAAATGCGTCAGCTTCTCAAACTCGGCCAATTCGAGCATAAGGGCCAGGATTGCGCTGACATCGGCGGGGGCGGCTGGTCGGATTGCGGCGCTCATCAGGCTTCTTCCGGTGCGTCGGACAACACGATCTCAATGCCGCCGAAGCGCGATGCCACCCAGTTGTACGCGTGGCATGCAATCCACAACAAAATGAAGCCGAGGATGGCGTTGAGCAGCAGCGCGCTCGTCACGGTGCTCAGTTCGACCGAGCCGTATCGGAAGAATGCGACCAGCACGCCAAGCAACACGATAGGTACGCTGAACGTGAGGTACACGAGAATCAGCGCTTTGGCCGTTTGTCCCGGCGCGATGAACGAAATCTGTTTTTTCATGAAGGAAAAGCCCCGTCAGTCATAGTGCAATGCGTTCGAACCTTCCGCTTTGGCCGCTTGCGTGATTACGGCGTTGCGGTTCAGGTCCTTGAAGCCAGGTAATTGAAGCCAGGTAATTGAAGAGCCTGTTGAAACTAGATCAGGCCGTCGAACGGCAGGATGTCCACGCTGTCTCCCGCGTCGATATTCCCCGCGTCGTGCTTCAAGACAATGAAGCAATTAGCCTCGCTCATTGAGCTCAGCACGCCCGAGCCTTGCGGGCCAGTTGTCACCACTTGCCAGCGCCCGGCGGCATCGCGGCGTGCAATACCGCGCTGAAATTCCGTGCGTCCGGCGCGCTTGGATATCGGCTGCGAACTCACGGCCGATATCAACGGTAACGCATGCGGCGTCGCGCCCGACATGGCGAGCAACGCCTCGCGCACGATGAAATAAAACGTCGCCATTACCGCGACCGGATTGCCGGGCAAGCCGAAGAACAATGCCGATTCGCCTTCGCCCGGACGCTTGCCCGACCACAAGCGGCCGAATGCGAGCGGGCGGCCCGGGCGCATCGCGATCTTCCAGAACGCCACGTCGCCGAGCGCGTTCATCAGGTCGCGGGTGAAATCGGCGTCGCCAACTGAAACGCCGCCCGAACTGATCACAACGTCGGCGTCCTGCGTGGCCTGACGCAATGCCCGTTCAAGCGATGCGCGGTCGTCGCGGACAATACCCAGGTCCACAGGCTCCACGTTCATCCGGCGCAGCATCGCGAAAAGCGTATAGCGGTTGCTGTCGTAGATGCAACCCGGCGCGAGCGCCTCGCCGACGGAACGCAATTCGTCGCCGGTCGAAAAAAACGCGACGCGCAAACGCCGCTGCACCGCTACATCGCCAAAGCCCAGCGACGCCAGCAAGCCAAGATCCGACGCGCGCACGATCCGGCCTTTGCGCAACGCCGCCTGCCCTTGCGCGAGATCTTCGCCCGCGAGCCGCCGGTTCACGCCGCGCGCGATGCCCGCCGCAGTGAACGTGACCGAGTCGCCTGTACGTTGTACGAGTTCCTGGGGCACGACCGTGTCGCAGCCGGGCGGAATGAGCGCGCCGGTCATGATGCGTACGCATTGCGAGATGAGCGGCCGACCTTCGAACGGTTGTCCCGCGAGCGCGGTGCCGGCGACTGTCAGGTGCAGCGATTTCTCTCCATCCGTTGTCTCCAACAGCGCCGCGCCGTCGAACGCGTAGCCGTCCATGGCGGAGTTATCGTGGGAAGGGACGTTGATTGGCGAGATCACGTCCTCGGCCAGCACGCGATCCAATGCGTCGAAGAGACGTACGCGTCCCACCTCGACGCGACCACGCGGCAACGCCCACTGACGCACGATTTCCTGCGCCGCGCTGACGGGCAGCGCGTTCGGATCATACTCAGCGACGCAGCTCGAAAAGTGCTTGGGTGTGTTCATCAGTGGATAGAAACGGAGCGGATTCGCGGCGCAAAGCCCGCAGGCGGACGGGTGAAAAAGGGCGCGGCTGCGCGAATGTGTCAGGCAGCGCTTTGGAAACCCGAAGGCTCAGAGCACACCGAAACCTGAAACGAACCGGTGCTTAGTTGCGTTCGAGATCGGCTAGTTGCTGCAAATCGTTGACATTGTAAAACGCACGCTCGTCGGGGAAGGTCACTTCTACCGCCTTGTGGCGCGCGTACCACGCGCGAACCTTCCGTTCACCGGCACGAATGAACGTATCGAGATCGTCCGCCAGCGACGCGCGCAGCAACGCGAAAACCGGATGCAGATGACGTTCGCCGGCGGCATCGGTTACGGCTGCTATCGCGATATCCGCATGTTCGGCCAACAAACCTTCGGCCAGCCTTTGAGCCAGATGGGGATCGATGAAAGGCGCGTCGCAGGGCGCGAACAGTACGAACTCGGTCTGCGCCGCATGCAACGCGGCTGAAATTCCGGCGAGCGGGCCGGGAAAATCAGGAAATGTATCGACAATAACTTTTGCCCGGAACGGCATGCCAAGTTGCGCATAAATCTCGAGGCTGCGATTCGCGCTGATCAGCATGGCGCCGCACTGCGGCGTGAGCCGGCGCAGCGCGTGGAGCGCAAGCGGTTCGAGGTTGAGCGGCTGCAAGCCTTTATCGATGCCGCCCATTCGCGTCCCGCGGCCGCCCGCGAGCACCACGCCGGTTAGGTCCTGCTTCGAAATAGACCTTTCAGGCACGTCCATGTCAGCCGCCGATGTAGGACATTTCGACGCGCGGCGCGTCCGGGTCGGGCATCGGCAATGCGTTGCTGCCGCGAAGCTCCGAGTACCGGTCGGTGCGTGCTCCCCAGATCCGCGCGATAGCCGTGGCGATGGTTGCATCGCTCGCGCCGCTGCGGATCAGCGCGCGCAAGTCGTGTCCGGACGTGGCGAAGAGGCACAAATACAATTTGCCTTCGGTGGAAAGGCGCGCGCGCGTGCAGGAGCTGCAGAACGCACGCGTAACGCTCGAAATAACACCGATTTCGCCGCTGCCGTCCTGATAACCCCAGCGTTGCGCGGTTTCGGCGTCGTTGTGGGCTTCGAGTGGCCGCAACGGGAAGTGCTCGGCAATGCGCGCGACCACATCCGCCGATGGCAGCACTTCGCTCATGTTCCAGCCGTTCGACGCGCCCACGTCCATATATTCGATAAAGCGCAACACCGTGCCGCTGCCTTTGAAATGGCGCGCCATCGGGACGATTTCGGCGTCGTTCGTCCCGCGCTTGACGACCATATTGACCTTCAGTGGCGCCAGACCGGCGGCGTGCGCGGCGTCGATGCCTTCGAGCACATCGGCGACGGCGAAATCGGCGTCGTTCATACGACGAAATAATGCATCGTCCAGTGCGTCGAGGCTCACGGTCACCCGCGACAACCCCGCGTCTTTCAGCGAGCGCGCCTTGCGGGCAAGGATTGAACCGTTGGTGGTGAGCGTGATATCGAGCGGCCGGCCAGCAGGGGTGCGCAACAGCGCAAGCCGCTCGATCAGGAATTCGATGTTCTTGCGCAGCAGCGGTTCGCCGCCGGTAAGCCGAATTTTTTCGACCCCGTGTTCAACGAATAGCCGCGCCAGGCGCTCGATTTCCTCGAACGACAGCAGGGCGCTGTGCGGCAGGAATGCGTAGTTTTTATCGAAGACTTCACGCGGCATGCAGTAGACGCAGCGGAAATTACAGCGATCAGTCACCGATATCCGCAAATCGCGCAATTCACGCGACAGCTGATCAGTGAGCAATCCGTTCGGCGTCGCGGCGGCACCGGAAAAATCCGGAATCGCGCTGACATCGGTAACGGGGATGATGCGTCGGGACATGATCGTTTTATTTCTCGCGAGCAGCGGCGGTGAGGTGACCACCATGAAGTTCGAACACTCATTTTAGCGGACGGGCAATTTAAAGGCAGTCTGCCGTGTCCTTTTTCGGGGCATTTTTGCGGTGCCAATAAAAAAGCGCCACGGACCGAAGTCACATGGCGCTTTTCGAAGCATCAGACGTGTTATTGCGCGTCTTTACCCGTTTCTACTTGCTGCATTGGCGCAGCGTCGAGCGGTGGGAGGCGCTTGCGTTCACGCACCACGCGCTTCGGCGCTTCCGCCTGAGCCGCGGCGTCGCGTGCGGCGCGCAGCTTGTCGGCGTCGGTGTTCACCCAGACGAGGCCCGCCGTATCCAGCATCGGCTTGAGCGCTTCTTCCTTCAAGGCAACCGGCGCGATGGGAGCAACCGGAGCCACCGCGACAGGTGCAACCGCAACTGGCGCAACGGTTTCCACCGGCTGAACTGCTACCGGTTCGAAGGTCTTCACCGGTTCGGATTCGACCGGCGTCGGCGCTTGCGCTACAACAGGCGCAGACGGGGCGACGGAATAAACCGCTTCCGGCTCTGGCGCAGCAGCCGCAGGCACCGTTTCCACCGGCTCAGCGATGTGAACAGGAGCTTCACTCACCTGCGGCGCTGCGTGAGCGACCACAGGTTCCGCTGCTTCCGGCACATGGATGAAAGGACTGACAGGCTTTTCTTCCGCTACCTTGGGCGTCGATCCAAACGGGTTTTCGATCGGCCGCGGTGCTGCCGGCTTTTCGAAGACGTCGAACGCCGGAGCTTCAGCGTGCGTTGCTTGGGCCTCATGCGCTTCATGCAGTACGGCAACACTTTCAGCTTCGACGCGTTTCGCTTCGACCGGCGCAGCTGTCTCAACCGGTGAAACCGGTGCAACACGAACCGGCTCCGGCAACTCCGTCACGCTGATCGCGGCGGCCGCAACCGGCTCAACCGTGACAGCAGGGTGCTCCGGGGCGTACACAGGTGCGTGAGCAACCGGTGCCGTCTCGACAGGCTTAGCTGCTACAGGCGCGAAATCGCGGCTTTCGTCGGCTTCATTCGACGAATCGGTATCGAACACGCCCGCTTGAGCGCGCTCGCTATCGGCCATGCCTTCGCCTTCCGCACTGTCTGCCGCCTGGTTGACCGTCGCGCCATCTTCCTCGCGATCACGGCGTCCACCACGACGACCCCGACGGCGACGACGACGCTCTTCACCTTCACGCGCTGCGCTGGCCTGATCGGCCTGCAGTGCATCGGCGGTGCTGTTTTGCTGCGATTCCAGAGCCGGCTGCGTAGTTTCGACCAACTCCGACGCCACCGTTTCGCCTTGCGTCAGTGCTTCGACGGCAGCTTCCGGCTGCGGCTTGCGGCGTTCTCCGCGTTCCGGGCGTTCGCCACGTTCGCGACGTTCACCGCGATCGGCGGCTTCAGCGCGTTCCGGTGCGCGTTCACGATTCTCGCGCGGTTCACGCGGCTCCCGTGGCTCGCGCACTTCACGCGGCTCGCGGGGTTCGCGGACTTCCCGCGCTTCACGCGGTTCGCGGCCTTCGCGTGCTTCACGCGGCTCACGGCCTTCACGGCCGCCGCGCGGTTCACGCGCTTCACGTGGCTCACGGCCTTCACGGCCGCCGCGCGGTTCACGCGCTTCACGTGGCTCACGCGGTTCACGGGTTTCCCGCGGTTCGCGTGCTTCCTTCGGTTCCCGTTCCTCGCGGCGCGCGCCTTGACGGCCGCCCGCCGTAGCCGGTGTACCCGGCGTAGCCGCTGCTGCGCTGTCGCGTGAAGCGGCGCCGCCGCGGCGATTACGGTTGCGGTCTCCACCCGCGCCCGAACGCTCGGGCCGTTCGCCACGAGCCGGACGTGCCGGTACGGGCGCTACGACTGGCGCCGGAGCCGGTTTCACTTCCGGCTGGACGCCGAACAGATTCTTCAGCCAGCCGATAAACCCACCCGTTGAAGCCGCCACCACCGGCGCAGGCGCTGCAACCGGAGCGACCACCTTGACGGGTGCGCTAGGCGCAGGCGATGCCGGCGTGATGCCCTTGACCATCGCTTCCTGCTTCGGCTTGATTTCTTCGGTGCGCTTGCTGTAACCCGTTTCGGATTCCAGTTCGTGCGCCGCTTCTTCGGCCATCTTCCACGACGCGCGCGGCTCGTCGAGACGCGTATCGTCGTGACGCAGGCGTTCCAGCTTGTAATGCGGCGTTTCGAGATGCTTGTTCGGGATCAACACGACGTTGACCTTGAACCGCGACTCGATCTTGTTGATTTCCGAACGCTTTTCGTTCAGCAAAAAGGCGGTCACTTCGACCGGCACCTGGCAATGGATCGCCGCGGTGTTTTCCTTCATCGCTTCTTCCTGAATGATCCGCAACACTTGCAGCGCGGACGATTCGGTATCGCGAATATGGCCTGTGCCGTTACAGCGCGGGCACGTCACATGGCTGCCTTCGGAGAGCGCCGGACGCAGCCGCTGACGCGACAGTTCCATCAAACCGAAGCGCGAAATCTTGCCCATTTGTACGCGCGCACGATCGTGCTTCAACGCGTCTTTCAGGCGCTGCTCGACTTCGCGCTGGCTCTTGGCCGACTCCATATCGATAAAGTCGATCACGATCAAGCCGCCCAGATCGCGCAAACGCAACTGGCGGGCGACTTCATCAGCGGCTTCGAGGTTCGTGCGGGTCGCCGTTTCCTCGATATCCGCGCCCTTCGTCGAACGGGCCGAGTTCACGTCGATAGCCACCAGCGCTTCCGTGTGGTCGATCACGATCGCGCCGCCCGAAGGCAACGGCACCGTGCGCGAATACGCGGTTTCAATCTGGTGTTCGATCTGGAAACGGGAGAAGAGGGGAACGTCGTCGTGATAGCGCTTAACTTTGCTCAAGTTATCCGGCATCACGATGTCCATGAAGGCGCTGGCCTGGTCATGGATCTCGGTGGTATCGATGAGAATTTCGCCGATATCGGGCTGGAAATAATCGCGAATTGCCCGGATCACGAGGCTCGATTCGAGATAAATCAGCATCGGCTTGCCGGCTACGCCGCTCTGCGACGCTGCTTCCACCGCGCGCCACAATTGCATCAGGTAGTTCAAATCCCACTGCAGTTCTTCAGCCGAGCGGCCGATCCCTGCCGTGCGCGCGATGATGCTCATGCCTTCCGGCAAATCGAGCTGCGCCATCGTTTCGCGCAATTCCTGGCGCTCGTCGCCTTCAATCCGGCGCGATACGCCACCGCCACGCGGGTTGTTCGGCATCAGGACGAGGTAGCGTCCGGCGAGCGAGATAAACGTGGTCAGGGCCGCGCCCTTGTTGCCGCGCTCTTCCTTTTCGACCTGAATGATCAGTTCCTGGCCTTCGCGCAGCGCGTCCTGAATGCGCGCGGAGCGCATGTCGACGCCGTCCTTGAAATACTGGCGGGCGACTTCCTTGAACGGCAGAAAACCGTGGCGATCTTCGCCATAGTTCACGAAGCAGGCTTCGAGCGAGGGCTCGATGCGGGTAATGACTCCCTTATAGATATTGCCTTTGCGCTGTTCGCGCCCGGCGGTTTCGATGTCGATGTCGATGAGTTTTTGCCCATCGACGATGGCGACGCGCAATTCTTCTTGCTGCGTCGCGTTAAACAGCATGCGTTTCATTGGACGGCTCCAGAGCGGCTCTACCGGCCCCCGTCGAGCGAATTCGCGCGGTTGTCAGTCGCGTGAAGCAGGAGGGCGGGCGCGCCGCGCTTTTTTGTGTGTGTTGTCACAAAGCACGCTGGAGCGGGAGTTCTGGCGGGGAGAATTGCCTGAAGCGGGACTTGGCACCGGCGTGCGACGAAACACGTCGCGACGGGTGAAAAGCCCTGGGCACATGCGAACAGACTAAAGACACGCCGTGAATCGACGGCTGGCGGCTTAAGCGGCACAGCACTCCGGCTCGACGTCCTTCAAACGACTTCGAGGAGCCGGCAGCGCAGCCAGCAGCAGCCGGATGCGTCCTGCAGCAGTCTCGGGACGCGTGGACGGTTTTCGCGCAAAGCGTCAAACAAACCGACCGGCGTCTTTCAAACTTGCCGCAGTGCCGTTGCGGTTTTTCAGGTGCTCAAGCGCCCGATAACCGCGTTGGGTGTCTCGTCTTGTTGCGACATCCGCCACGCTTCGCCCGTTTCAGCGCAGCTTGCAGCGGACAGTCGTTTTCTTCGCAACGGCCAAGCGACGATGTTCCGTTCAACCAATTCCCGATACCCGCCCAATATCTTTTCGATACCTGCCTGATATCCGGGTCAAATCCGAAAGCGGTCCGGTTTAAAGTCCGGCCCTCATCGACTCTCGCCGTTAAAATTCTTGATCGCCAAAAATCCGTTACCGTGTCGACGATCGACTCGACCGAACGCGCCTGTGGGCACCGTCCCTGCCGTGCGATATCGTCGTGCGTGCAACTCGTTACTCCGTTTTCCGGGTGAGCAACTGGCCCTGGGCGCAAGTAAAATAACGGTTTACTGCTTGCACCTGTACAGTCTGACAACATCCGGCCAGCTTAGTGGCTTTTTCCAGACTGTCCGCAAATTATATTCAGAATGAATGAGTTAGGCAAAACATCCCATAAAAAGGTCGCGAGCGAACAGGTCTCGATGATCGAGATCGACGAGAATGCGGCGGGTCAGCGCATCGACAATTTTTTACTTCGCGTCTGTAAAGGCGTGCCCAAAAGTCACATTTACCGCATTTTGCGCAGCGGGGAAGTGCGCGTGAACAAGGGGCGCATCGACGCCGCATATCGGCTGGAAATGGGCGATCTCGTCCGCGTTCCGCCCATTCGCACGGCGCAACTGGATGAAACGCCGCTTTCATCGAATGCGCCCGCCGCTGAATTCCCCATACTATTTGAAGACGATCATTTGATCGTTATCGATAAACCCGCCGGCGTCGCCGTCCATGGCGGCAGCGGCGTGGCCTTCGGCGTGATCGAACAATTGCGCAATGCGCGCCCGCAGGCGAAATTCCTCGAATTGGTGCATCGGCTGGATCGCGAGACGTCCGGCGTGCTGATGCTCGCGAAAAAACGCTCGGCGCTCATCAATTTGCACGAACAGATGCGCGAAAACCGTATCGACAAGCGTTATCAGGCGGTCGGGCACGGTGACTGGTTGGCAGGCTGGGGGCGCCGCCGGATCGTGAAGGAACCCTTGCACAAATATCTGACGCCCGAGGGCGAGCGTCGCGTACGGGTTCAGGACGACGGTTTGGCGTCGCATACCGTGTTCAACCTGATCGAGCGTTTCAGCGAATACGCGTGGGTCGAGGCGGAGTTGAAAACCGGCCGGACGCACCAGATTCGCGTGCACATGGCGCATATTGGCCTGCCGATTGCCGGCGACACCAAATACGGCGACTTCGCGCTGAACAAGAATTTGGTTCGCCCCAACGCCGATCCGTCGCTAAAACGAATGTTTTTGCACGCTTTCCGGCTAAAGCTCGTGCATCCGGCGACTGGCGAAACGCTTCAGGTCGAGGCGCCGCTACCGGCTGAATGCCGGCGTTTCATCGAACAACTCAAACAAAATTCTAGAGAGACCCAATAAATGGCCCGGCAGCAATTCGATCTGATTGTCTTCGACTGGGACGGCACCTTGATGGACTCCACGGCGCACATCACGCGCAGCATTCAGGCGGCGTGCCGCGATCTGGCGCTGCCCGTTCCCGCCGATGAAGCCGCAAGCTATGTGATCGGCCTGGGGCTGCGCGACGCGCTGCAGATTGCCGCGCCCACATTGGACCCCGTCGATTACCCGAAGCTTGCCGAACGGTATCGATTTCATTATTTGATCAAGGGCGAGCAAACTGAGCTTTTCGACGGCGTGCGCGTCATGCTGCAAAATCTTCGCGACGAGGGTTATCTGCTGGCGGTCGCCACCGGCAAAAGCCGCGTGGGCTTGAACCGCGCGCTGGATCAGTCGCGCCTGACGAGTCTTTTCGACGGCACCCGCTGCGCCGATGAAACCTTCTCGAAACCCCATCCGGCCATGCTGCACGAACTGACGCGCGAGCTTGGCCAGGACGTGAGCCGCACGGTGATGGTCGGCGATACGACCCACGACCTCCAGATGGCCAAGAATGCCGGCGCGGCGGCTATCGGCGTGACGTATGGCGCGCATCCGGCGAAGTCGCTACACGCGCTCGAGCCGCTTTTTGTGGCCGAAAACGTGACGTCGCTGGGCGACTGGCTGCGGGAGAATGCATGACGGGAACGCCACCTGAGCCGGTAAGAATCTGCGCGTCGGAGGAACTGGTCGACGGCGGTGACGGCGTTCGCCATCAAGCCGTCGATAAAAGCGGCGAAGCCACCGTGTTTTTCGTGCGCTACGACGGCAAGCCGTTCGGCTACCTCAACCGCTGCGCGCACGTGCCGTCGGAGCTGGACTGGTCCGAAGGCAAGTTCTTCGAGAGCTCCGGCTTATACTTGATGTGCGCAACCCACGGCGCGATTTACGAGCCGGATACCGGGAAATGCGTCGGCGGACCGTGTCGCGGCGCGCGTTTGCGGCGGGTTGCGACCGAAGAGCGCGACACGCCCGAAGGCCGCGCTGTCTTCTGGCTTCCCGACGACGATATCCGTCCGGCTTGACGCGTTTCAGCGGTTCAAGACAACCCCTCTTTCATTTTTAATCAGTCAACCAGGCGACGCATGTCCGATCACATTCCCACCGATCCCGCCGAACCCGCAGATAGGGCGCGTTCCGTGCCCGCCGGCGACAACTGGGAGCGCGCCGCGCTTGAGCGCATCGCGCTCGCGGCCATTACTGAACAACGCGCCGCCCGCCGCTGGCGGATCTTTTTCCGCTTCGTGTTCCTTGCCGTTCTGGCGGTCGCGGTGTGGAGTGCGTTCGATTTCACTACCGGAAAGGTGGCGAAGACCGCGCGTCATACGGCCCTCGTCGAACTGGAAGGTGAAATTGCCGCCAATAGCGACGCCAGCGCGGAAAACGTCAACGCCGCGCTCGACAGCGCGTTCGAAGACGAAGGAACGGCGGCAGTCATTCTCAGTTGCAACAGCCCGGGCGGCAGCCCGGTGCAAGCCGGCATCATCAACCGCGAGATCACGCGCTTGCGGGCGAAATACCCATCAAAGCCGCTGTACGTGGTCGTTGGTGACATGTGCGCGTCCGGTGGCTACTACGCCGCTGCGGCAGCGGACAAGATCTACGTGGACAAGGCGAGCATCGTCGGCTCGATTGGCGTCCTGATGGACGGTTTCGGCTTTACGGGCCTGATGGACAAGCTCGGCGTGCAGCGCCGGCTGCATACATCGGGTGCGAACAAGGGCGCATTTGATCCGTTCTCGCCTGAAACGCCGGTCATGAACGCCCACGCGCAGGAAATGCTCGACCAGATTCACCAGCAATTCATCGATGCCGTCAAACAGGGCCGCGGCACGCGCCTGAAAGAAACGCCTGATCTGTTCTCGGGCATGTTCTGGACGGGCCAGAAGAGCGTGGAACTCGGTCTCGCCGATGGTTTCGGCGACGCCGATTATGTCGCGCGTGAGGTGGTCAAGCAGCCGGATATTGTCGATTACACGCAGAAGGAGAGCATTGGCGAGCGGGTGGCGCGCAAGTTTGGCGCGGCGGTCGGTAGTGCGTCCATGCACGCGCTGATGATGGGCGGGAAGATGCAGTTGAAGTAATTCTTGCCGAATCTTTCCGCAGGTAAAACCGCTCGCCTTGAGTTTTCAGGCGAGCGGTTTTTCTTGAGCGAAGCCCTAAGCCTCAGGCGCCCAATAACAGAAAAATTGCCGGCCGTTTATGCAACTCTGGCGCGGCCTTCTTTTTCCAGTCCGACACCGTGCGCGTCACGATTGTCTCCTCCGGCAGCGTCAGGTCGACCGCGACGCACACCAGCGTGGACGGCGCGCAGGTCGCGAGCAAGGTATCCAGCAGCGCGCGATTCCGGTACGGCGTCTCGATAAATATCTGCGTCTGATTCGCCTTGCGCGACAACGCTTCGAGCTCGCGCAACCGCTTGCCGCGCTCGGCGGCATCGACGGGAAGATAGCCGTTGAACGCAAAGCTCTGCCCGTTCATGCCCGATGCCATCAACGCCAGCAGAATCGAACTGGGACCGACGAACGGCACGACTTTCACCCCGCGCTCATGGGCGCGGCGCACGAGCAGAGCGCCCGGATCGGCGACCGCAGGGCAGCCGGCTTCGGAGACGAGCCCGGCGTCGGTGCCGGCCAGGATCGGCGCGAGCAGCTTTTCCACTTCACCCGGGCGGGTATTGACGTTGAGTTCGCGGATCTCGATTTCCTGGATCGGCCGCTCGGTTCCGACTCTCTTCAGGAATGCCCGCGTGGTTTTCGCGTTTTCGCCGATGTAATACTGCAACGCGGCGGCACGAGCGCGCACGGGTGCGGGCAGGACGTCGTCGAGCGCGGCGCTGTCGCCATCGCCGAGCGTATTTGGGATCAGATACAGGACGCCGCTCATGCTGCCCCCAACAATGGATATCCGGCCACGCGCAACATCCGCGACAACGCAATCAGCGGCAAGCCCACCAGCGCGGTGGGATCGTCGGAATGAATGGCATCGACGAGCGTAATTCCCAATCCCTCCGATTTCGCGCTGCCCGCCACGTCGTAAGGCGTTTCGGCGAGCAAATAAGCTTCGATTTCCGCATCGGGCAGATCGCGGAACTGCACTCGCGTGACAATGTCGGCGGACTGGACGTGGCCCGTGCGGCTATCGAAGAGACAAAGTGCGCTGTGGAACTCGACGCTTTTCCCGCGCATCGACTGAAGCTGGGTGCGCGCATTTTCGTGCGTGCCGGGCTTGCCAATCTGGCGGCCGTCGCAGGTCGCAACCTGATCCGACCCGATCACGAGTGCGCCAATTGCATCGGTCACGCGGACCGCGGCCGCACGTGCCTTGGCAATCGACAGCCGGACAGCTGTAACTTCCGGCGCTTCGCCGTCGAGCGGCGTTTCGTCGATATCGGGCGCGATCACATCGAACGGAATGCGCAAGCGCTCGAGCAATTCTCGCCGGTAACGCGAACTCGATGCGAGGATAAGGCGCGGCTTATTTAAGACGTCGGGCATGAAAGGGATTAGCTATGAACAATGGGGATTAAGGGTTGTAAGCGGGTTGAAAAAGCCGTACCGCACACCGGAGCATAAGTGTTTGACTCGAAAAGACAAAGCCGCTATGATTTTGGGCTTTTCATCGGTATGCGAAGTCTTTTTGCCTAGTTCAGGCAAAAGCGTTCACGCAAACTCCGGTGAGCAAGCGAAAAGCAGCGGCTGGAACTGTACCGAGATGTCCCCCGGGCAGAGGACCAGATAGCCAGGTCGACGCGGAAAATCGGGATAAACCACACCAGCCGGACAGGTCCCGTGCGGTGCATACTGCAGCTTCACCCCGGTCGTCCTCCGTGGACTTGCATCCAGCCGTCACGGCAACGACCACTGCAGGAGCGCACATGACACAGAATCCTGGCAAACCTGCATGTCCGGCCGACTTGCGCGCACTCGACCTGTTCGAATTCGCCCAGAGCCGTCGCCAGGCAGCAGGCGGTGTACGAGTCTCGCAATTGCCGCGCATGCTGAACGAAGTGCCGGCGGACGCACCGGACCGCGATACCGTATTTTCATGGCAAGCCGAAGGTTCCATGCAGCCCGAGTTGCAGGACGACGGCACGGAAGCGCCGCAGCCTTATTTGCGGCTCGCGGTGCACGGGTCGGTCTGGATCGAATGCCAGCGTTGCCTGTCGCCGTATTCGCAGCACCTGGATGTCGATGCAACGTACCGCATTGTCACGACGGAAGAGGAAGCAGACGAGTTTCCGCTAGACAACGATGAAGTCGAGGTGATCGTTGGCTCACGCCAGTTCGATCTCGTCGACTTGATCGAAGAGGAGTTGTTGTTGTGCCTGCCGCTCGTGCCGAAGCACGACGTGTGTCCTGAAGTGCACGAGAGCCTGGTTTCCGGTCTCGACGGCACCGAGGGCGAGCTGGACGAAGGTGGTCTGAATGGCGATGCAGGCGCGCAGCCGGAAGGCGGCTCGGGCAGACCCAATCCGTTCGCCGCGCTCGGCAAGCTCAAGCAGGGCGGTTCAGACGACAACACGCATTAAAGAGTATTGATGCCCGGCGCCACGCCGGGCATCGAATCATCAGGCGGCGCGAAGCGTCCGGAAAGACTCACTGGCCTCAGGTCAGGGTCGCCGGTGTGTCGAGCTGTGTTAGAATTCGCAAAATTTTTCTGGAGTCATCATGGCAGTTCAGCAAAACAAGAAATCGCCGTCCAAGCGCGGCATGCATCGTTCGCACGACTTCCTCACCGCACCTGCGCTGGCTGTCGAGCCGGGCACGGGTGAAGTCCATCTGCGTCACCACGTGAGCCCGAACGGCTACTATCGTGGCAAGAAAGTCATCAAGACGAAGAACGACTAAGCGTACGGCGCTTGTTGCGTCTCGCGCCGCCGTCTTGACTCATGGTCTGGCTTATCGTCGAAATCATGAATTGAGCTACGGTCGTTCGCGCTTGACATCTTCCTGGTTCGACAAGAAGGCGGCATTTCACTGCCGCTTTTTTGTGCCTGAAAATCGTCGCACTCCATGACCGTAAAGATCACCATCGACTGCATGGGAGGCGACCACGGCCCGGCCGTGACCGTTCCTGCTGCCGTCAGTTTCGTGCGTTCGCATCCCGATGCACATCTGTTGCTTGTCGGCATCGAGTCGGCCATCCGTGCGCAGCTCAAAAAGTGCAAAGCCACCGACGAAACCCGGTTGACGGTCGTTGCCGCCACGGAAGTGGTCGAAATGGACGATCCGGTAGAAGTCGCGCTGCGGCGGAAAAAAGATTCATCGATGCGCGTGGCGCTCAATCTCGTCAAGGAAGGTCAGGCGCAGACCTGCATCTCCGCGGGTAACACCGGCGCATTGATGGCCGTGTCCCGCTACGTCCTCAAGACGCTGCCGGGCATCGAACGCCCGGCTATCGCGTTTGCCATGCCAAGTCAAAAAGGCTTCACCACCGTGCTCGATCTGGGCGCGAACGTGGACTGCGAGCCGCAGCATTTGCTGCAATTCGCCGAAATGGGCCATGCGCTCGTCGCTGCAATCGGCGATAAAGAGCGCCCGACCATCGGCCTGCTCAACATTGGCGAAGAAGTCATCAAGGGCAACGACACCATCAAACGCGCCGGCGAATTGCTGCGCGCGAGCACGCTCAATTTTTACGGTAACGTGGAAGGCAACGACATCTATAAAGGCACGACCGACGTGGTCGTGTGCGACGGATTCGTTGGCAACGTAGCGCTGAAAACCTCGGAAGGCCTGGCGCAGATGCTGACCGACATGATCCGCGAGGAGTTCAGCCGGTCATTTGCCACCAAGCTGATGGCACTGGTCGCGCTGCCCGTTCTTAAGCGCTTCAAACGGCGCGTCGATCCGGCGCAATACAACGGCGCCGCGCTGCTTGGATTGCGCGGGCTTGTTATCAAGAGCCACGGGTCGGCCGAAGCCTACGGGTTTGAGTGGGCTATCAAACGCGGGTATGATGCGGTCAAAAATGGCGTGCTGGAACGTCTTGTGCGCGCCATGGAAGAAAACGCTGCACCCGTGCAACAAGCGGCGCTCGGCACTTCCGCTGACACTGCTGGAACCGCGATCCCGGACCCGGCCGGACCCGCCGCCCCGAGCGACGACCCCGCCGCTTCCCGCCCGCTAGTGCAGCCGGGCGAACCGGGCGCCGCGCTACCCTCGAAGGCATAATGGCTCAATCGAATCTCTACTCCCGCGTGATCGGAACGGGCAGTTACCTGCCGTCGGATCGCGTCACGAATCAGGATCTGGCCGACCGTCTGGCGAAACAAGGCGTCGAAACGAGCGATGAGTGGATCGTCGCACGCACCGGTATCCATGCCCGGCATTTCGCCGCACCCGACGAGACGACGAGCGAACTCGCGCTTGAAGCATCGCGTCACGCCATTGAAGCGGCGGGTATCGATCCGCAATCGATCGATCTGATCATCGTCGCCACATCTACGCCCGACTTCGTTTTCCCCAGCACGGCTTGCCTGCTGCAAAACAAGCTCGGCATCAGGAACGGCGGCGCCGCGTTCGATGTCCAGGCTGTCTGCTCGGGCTTCGCTTATGCAGTGGCCACGGCAGACAGTTTTATCCGCAGCGGCGCCAATCGAACGGCGCTGGTTGTCGGCGCTGAAACCTTCTCCCGCATTCTCGATTTCAACGACCGCACCACCTGCGTGCTGTTCGGCGACGGCGCGGGCGCGGTGATTTTGCAAGCCTCCGAAGAACCCGGCGTGCTTTCAAGCGCGCTTCACGCCGACGGCAGTTACGCGAACATCCTGTGTACGCCCGGCAATGTGAACAAGGGCGTAATCGAAGGCAGCGCGTTCCTGCATATGGACGGGCAGGCCGTGTTCAAGCTCGCGGTGAAAGTGCTGGAGAAAGTAGCCGTGGAAGCGCTGGAAAAGGCGCAGTTGACCCCAGGCGACATCGACTGGCTTATTCCCCATCAAGCCAATATCCGCATCATGGAAAGCACCGCGCGTAAGCTTCATGTGCCGCTGGAGCGCATGGTCGTGACCGTTGGCGAACACGGCAATACATCGGCGGCATCGATTCCGCTCGCGTTCGACGTCGCCGTGCGCGACGGCCGCATCAAGCGCGGCCAGCATCTGCTGTTAGAAGGCGTCGGCGGCGGCTTTACGTGGGGCGCTTCGGTTATCCGCTATTAAGTGCAGTCTCGACGCCAGCGTCTCCGCGCCGCATCCGCCATTCGACAATCCAATCGAGCAATGACGTCATGAAATTCGCGTTCGTTTTTCCGGGACAGGGTTCCCAGTCGGTCGGCATGCTTAACGCATTCGCCGATCACGCCATCGTACGTGAAACCGTACAGCAGGCATCCGATGCACTCGGCCAGGATCTGGGCAAACTGATTGCCGAAGGTCCGGCTGAAGATCTGGGTCTTACTACGAATACGCAGCCTGTGATGCTGACGGCTGCTTACGCGATTTATCGTGTGTGGGAAAAGGAAACCGGGATTAAACCGGCGATTGTCGCCGGGCATAGCCTTGGGGAATATACGGCGCTGGTGGTTGCCGGCGCGCTGCCGTTTTCTGCTGCCGTGCCGCTCGTGCGGTTTCGCGCGCAAGCGATGCAAAGCGCCGTTCCCGTGGGCGAGGGCGGGATGGCGGCAATTCTCGGTCTCGATGACGACGCCGTGCGCGCCGTCTGCGCCGAAGCATCGGCGGCGGGGATTGTGGAAGCGGTCAACTTCAACGCGCCGTCTCAAGTCGTAATCGCGGGTTCGAAAGCGGGCGTTGAAAAAGCCTGCGAAATCGCCAAGGCCAAGGGCGCGAAACGCGCGTTGCCGCTGCCCGTGTCGGCGCCGTTCCATTCGTCGCTGCTCAAGCCGGCGTCGGATCAATTGCGCGTATATCTGGCGAGCGTCGATATCGGCGTGCCGCAGATTCCGCTGATCAATAACATCGATGTATCGAGCGTCGCCGAACCGGCCGCGATCAAGGACGCGCTCGTGCGCCAGGCCGCCGGTCCCGTGCGCTGGGTGGAAACCGTGCAAAAGATGGCGCATGAAGGCGTCACGCACGTGATCGAATGCGGTCCGGGCAAGGTGCTGAATGGGCTGACGAAGCGTATCGACGGCACGCTGATCGGCGCGTCGATCTTCGATCCAGCTTCGCTCGAAGAAGTTCGCAAGCTGCTGGCCGGCTGAAACAACACAAGGAACCGATGAACATGATTCTGGACAAGCACATTGCGGTCGTGACGGGTGCATCGCGGGGTATCGGCCGCTCGATCGCGCTCGAACTGGCGCGTCAGGGCGCGACCGTAATTGGCACGGCGACTAGCGAAAGCGGTGCTGAAGCCATCTCCGAAGCGCTTAAAGAGGTTGGCGGACAAGGCCGCGGCGCCGTGCTGAATGTGACTGACGCGGCCGCGAGCGAGGCGTTTATAGATGGCGTGGTCAAGGAGTTCGGCGGTCTCAACGTACTGGTGAACAACGCCGGGATCACGAAAGATCAACTGGCGATGCGCATGAAGGACGAAGAATTCGACGCCGTGATCGATACGAATCTGCGCGCCGTCTTCCGCCTCTCACGCGCGGTGCTGCGCCCGATGATGAAGGCGCGCGGCGGGCGGATCATCAATATCACGTCGGTGGTGGCGTCGTCGGGCAACCCGGGGCAGGCCAACTACGCGGCCGCGAAGGCCGGCGTGGCGGGCATGACGCGCGCGCTGGCCCGTGAAATCGGCAGTCGCGGGATCACGGTGAATTGCATCGCGCCGGGTTTTATCGATACCGACATGACCAAGGTTTTGCCCGAAGCGCAGCGTACGGCGCTCACAGCACAGATACCACTCGGCCGACTGGGCAGCCCCGAGGATATCGCTCATGCTGTGGCTTTCCTTGCTTCGCCGCACGCGGGTTACATCACGGGCACGACGCTTCATGTGAACGGCGGCATGTACATGTGACAGGCATTTCGTTAATATCCGCGCCTTGGCGGGTGCGCAAAATGCTGTTTGAAAGCAAAGTGCGCCAGATGCGAACTGCGGTGTCAGAAGTTGGTGTCTTGGAAAGAGCGTGACGAGTATCAATAGTCCGTCATACATGAAGTAAACCTGAATCCGTGCGCGGGTTATTTACGGGTGCAAACCTGATAAAATGCGCGCACTTGTGTTTTGAACTACATTTCCCTCGGAGGGCTGCATGGACAATATCGAACAGCGCGTGAAGAAGATCGTCGCCGAACAACTGGGCGTCGCCGAAGCCGAAATCAAGAACGAAGCTTCGTTCGTCAACGATCTGGGCGCTGACTCGCTCGACACCGTCGAACTGGTAATGGCTCTCGAAGACGAATTCGGCATGGAAATTCCTGACGAAGAAGCCGAGAAGATCACGACGGTTCAGCAAGCGATCGACTACGCTCGCGCCAACGTCAAGGCTTAAGGCCAGACGGGCAGCTACTACGATATTCGGGGTTGACGCTCTGTCGCGATTCGAACCGATTTAACAGCCACAGGGCTCACAGGGCAATTTCCTGTGGATCTTGTGGCTTTTGCTTTTTGTCATTTATGGATAAGGGGTTACCGTGAGCCGTCGTCGTGTTGTTGTTACAGGCCTTGGGCTGATTTCGCCTGTCGGCAATACCGTTGCCGACGGCTGGGCCAATCTGGTCGCCGGCAAGTCTGGCATTGGTGAGATCACGAAGTTCGATGCGACGAACTTCTCCACGCGCTTTGCCGGTGAAGTCAAAGGCTTCAATGTAGAAGACTACATGCCGGCCAAGGAAGCGCGCCACATGGATACCTTTATCCATTACGGCATTGCGGCCGGCGTGCAGGCAATGCAGGACAGCGGGCTGGAAATCACCGAGGAAAACTCGGAGCGCGTGGGTGTGGTGGTCGGCTCGGGAATCGGCGGCTTGCCGATGATCGAAGTCACGCAAACGGAATTGCTGAATCGCGGCCCGCGCCGGATTTCGCCGTTCTTCGTGCCGGCGTCCATCATCAACATGATTTCTGGGCACCTCTCTATCCGCTTTGGATTGAAAGGGCCGAATCTCGCGATTGTGACTGCGTGTACGACGGGGTTGCATTGCATCGGCGAGGGTTCGCGTCTGATCGAATACGGCGACGCCGACGTGATGATCTGCGGCGGGTCGGAAGCGACTGTGTCGCCCTTGGGCGTCGGTGGTTTCGCGGCGGCGCGCGCCTTGTCGCAACGCAATGACGACCCGGCTACCGCCAGCCGTCCGTGGGACAAGGATCGCGACGGGTTTGTGCTGGGCGAAGGCGCCGGCGTCATGGTGCTGGAAGAGTACGAACACGCGAAGACACGCGGCGCGAAGATCTACGCCGAGGTCAGCGGCTACGGCATGAGCGGCGACGCTTATCACATGACCGCGCCCCCGGAAGATGGCGACGGCGCACGGCGCAGCATGCGCAATGCGTTGAAAAACGCCCAGGTCAACCCGGACGAAGTGCACTATTTGAACGCGCACGGCACGTCCACGCCGCTGGGCGATCTGGCTGAGACCATCGGCATCAAGAACACCTTCGGCGACCATTCGAAGAAGATCGTGGTCAATTCCACCAAGTCGATGACGGGCCATCTGCTTGGCGGCGCCGGCGGACTGGAATCGGTGTTCACGGTGCTGGCGCTGCATCACCAGATCTCGCCGCCCACCATCAACATCTTCAACCAGGACCCGCAGTGCGACCTGGACTACTGCGCGAACGAAGCGCGGCAGATGAAGATCGACGTGGCGCTGAAGAACTCGTTTGGCTTCGGTGGCACGAACGGCACGCTCGTTTTCAAGCGGCATTAAGCGACATTAGCGGCGCGCGCTTGAGCGGTCGCGGAGGATTGGCGAGTGACAAGCGCGCATAGCCCGTTGCGGCAAGGTTCGGCGGATTTAGCCGATTCAACGGGAATATCCGCTGAAGTATCCGCCGACTTCCCGCGCCGACAGACAATCCGTCCCTCTCGATTGTTGTGGGGCGCCACGGCCGCGTTCATGGCCGTGGCTGCCGGATCGGTGTTCCAGGTCATGACGGCGTATTCGGGACCTTTCGATGGCTGTGTCGCTGCGCTGACGGTGACGGTCGCGCTTGCCGCCGCGGCTTTCAACGGCGAACGGCGCCGCCCGGTCGCATTCGAAATTGGCCAGGACGGATTGACTACCTGGGATCGCGCGGGTCATGTGCAATATCGGCAGATCGCGGGTTGCGCTCAGTGGAGCGACCGTCTGCTTGCCCTCATCCTCATTTCGCCGGAGGGACGTTCCACGCCCCTTCTCGTCGCTGCCGACGCCCTTGCAGGCAGCGCCGCGTTCCGCGAATTGGCCGTGCGCGCCCGCCGCTGCGCCCAGGAACACCTGTAAAGCATGTAACCGCCGATGAGCATCCGGCGTCTCCCGGCGGCGTAACGCTACAATAGCCCTCCGCATAGCATCCCAAAAGTTTAACGGATTTCCCAGGTGAGCGAAAAAGAAATCGATCAGATACTGGTCGAACGCGTGCAAAAGGGCGATAAAGCAGCGTTCGAGCTTCTGGTCGCCAAATATCAGCGCAAGATTATCCGGCTTATCTCGCGTCTCGTACGCGATCCCGCCGAGGTTGAGGACGTCGCACAAGACGCTTTCATCAAGGCTTACCGCGCGTTGCCGCAATTTCGTGGAGAATCGGCGTTTTACACGTGGCTTTACCGGATTGCGGTGAACACCGCAAAGAATTATCTTGCCACCCAAAGCCGCCGCGCTCCAACTTCTACCGAAGCTGATGCAGAAGAAGCTGAAACTTTCTCCGACGCAGACCAACTAAGGGATATCAACACGCCTGAGTCGATGTTGATGAGCAAGCAGATCGCACAGACGGTCAATGCTGCAATGGCGGTTTTACCGGAAGAGTTGCGCACCGCCATTACTCTTCGTGAGATTGAAGGTCTGAGCTACGAGGAAATTGCCGAGATGATGAGTTGCCCGATTGGAACAGTCAGATCAAGAATTTTTCGTGCTCGCGAAGCCATTGCGGCAAAATTGCGTCCGTTGCTGGACACTCCCGAAGGCAAGCGCTGGTAGCAGTGTGGTGCGCGGGGCAGGGACGCGGTATCTGGGTCAGGTAGTGTCACTAGGGGTGTAGTCAAGATGGGGAGCATCATGGGGTCGGTTTCGGTGCAATCGCAAGCTAGCTCGCGAGGCGAGCGCGTGTCCGCATTTGTCGATGGAGAGTCCTTCGACGGTTCGGGCGATATCAGCCAGTTTCTTTCGGGCTTTACGCAGAAGGACCGCGCCGCGTGGTCGGATTACCACCTGATCGGCGACGCCTTGCGTTCCGACGATCTCGCGGCCAGTCCGGTGACCAGCAGCGCGTTCATGAACGCGTTTTCGGCGCGTTTCGAGGCCGAGGCGCACGTATTCGCGCCAGCAGCCATTCCTGCCGCAACAGCTGAACTATCGCGTTCGCGGATGTTCCGCCGCCGCGTGATGCCGGCCTTCGCAGTCGCGGCTGCCGCGGCTACGCTGACGTGGATCGTCGTGCCGCAGTTGCAAGGTGTCGATAGCCACAACGGCGTGCAGATGGCGAGCTTGTCGTCGCAATCGTCGGATCACGTGCAACGCGTCGCAATGGCTTCCGTGCCTGCCGCCACGCTGCGTTCGCCGGTTGTCGAAGCGAACATCATTCGCGACGCCAGCCTCGACCAGTATCTGGAAGCGCATCAGCAATTCTCCCAACAGCCCGTCATGCCGGGCTCGATGCCTTTGATCCGCACGGCGGCTACTAGCCAAGGCCAATAACTGATGCAACGTGTGCGGTTGAAGAAAACGTCTCATTGGGGGCGGCTGCCGGCATTGATGTTCTGTGCAGCCGCATTGTTATCCGCAGCATCGGGCGCCTTCGCGCAGGGTGGCTCTGCGCAAGGCGACGACTCTGCCGCCGCGCGCAAGACGGCTGCGGACCTGCTCAACCGGATTCACGAAGCCGCACAGCAGCAGAACTACGAAGGCACCTTCGTTTATCAGCGCGGGACGACGGTGCAATCGTCGCGGATCACGCACTCGGCGGCGCGCGGCGACGGCGGCGAGTTCGAGTCGCTGGAAAGTCTGGATGGCAAGCCCCGCAAGATGCTTCGGCACGACGAAGACATGTACACGTTCGTGCCCGAACGTCATTTGCTGATCGTCGAGAAACGCCAGAACAAGGATTCGTTTCCGTCGCTGCTAGCGACTAGCGGCGAGCAGGTTCTGAGTGTCTATGAGCCGAAAATGCTGGGGGCGGATCGTGTTGCGGGCATCGATAGCCAGGTGATCGAGCTCGATCCCAAAGATGCCTGGCGCTTCGCCTACAAGCTTTGGGCCGATTCGAAAACCGGTCTGTTGCTGCGCGCGCAGACGCTCGGGCCCGACGGCCAGGTGCTCGAACAGCTTTCATTTTCGCAAGTACGGATTGGCGGCACGGTGGATCGGGCGGCCATTGCGAACGGGATCAAGAACATAGCCGGATGGACGGTCGTGCGGCCGCCGGTTCAGCCCGTCGATATGGAAGCGCAAGGCTGGAAGATTGTGCCCAACGTGCCCGGTTTTCGCGAGATTCGCGAGTTGCGCCGGCCGATGGCATCGCGTGAGGAAGGTCAGCCGCCCATTCCTGTCGATCAAGCCGTTTTCTCCGACGGCCTTGCCGCAATCTCCATTTTTGTCGAGCCAGTGGAAAAAAATTCGCGTAAGGAAGGAGCCGGCGATAGCGGCGCGACGCACGTGCTGGTCAAGCGCCGCGGCGATTTCTGGATCACCTTGCTTGGCGAAGTGCCCCAAGCCACGTTGCAGCAATTTGCTTCTGCCATAGAATACAAGCCTTCCAAGTAATTCCTCGGCCTACAACGATATGAGCAACCTCTCGCTGCGCACCTTAATCGCGGCCGCGGCGCTTGCCGCATGCCTGCCGCTGACGACCTTCGCGGCAACCGCATCTGCACCGGCTGCCACGCTGGCCGCCGCGCCGGGCGCAGTGCCGGGAGTGAATTTGCCCGACTTCACCACGCTCGTCGATAGAGTCGGGCCGTCGGTCGTCAATATCCGCACGACCTCGCGCGTGAGCAGCAGCAACGATTTGCGCGGCTTGCCGCCTGGTATGGACAACGGCGACATGTCGGAATTTTTCCGGCGTTTCTTCGGTATTCCGATGCCCGGCACGCCGGGTTCGCCCGGTTCACCTCGCGGCGGCGGTGGTAGTGGTGGCAACGGCAATGGCGGCGATCAAGGCGGCGACAGCGGCCGGGGTAATCGCAGCGCGCCGCAGGACAGCCCGGACAATCAGGACAACACCGAGCAGAGCAGCGGTGTGGGCTCGGGTTTCATCATGTCGGCGGATGGCTACGTGATGACGAACGCCCACGTAGTCGATGACGCCGACACCATCTACGTCACGCTTACCGACAAACGCGAATTCAAGGCGAAGCTCGTCGGTGTCGATGAACGCACCGACGTCGCGGTCGTGAAGATCCAGGCGACGAGCTTGCCGGCGATCACCATCGGCGATTCGAACAAGGTGCGTGTTGGCGAATGGGTGCTGGCGATCGGCTCGCCGTTCGGACTCGACAACACCGTGACAGCCGGTATTGTCAGCGCGAAGGGGCGAGACACCGGCGATTATCTGCCGTTCATCCAGACTGACGTGGCGGTGAATCCGGGCAATTCGGGCGGGCCGTTGATCAACATGGCTGGCGAGGTGATCGGCATCAATTCGCAGATTTACAGCCGCACTGGCGGTTTCATGGGCATTTCGTTCGCGATTCCTATCGACGAAGCCATGCGTGTCGCGGATCAGCTGAAGACTGGCGGCAAGGTGGTGCGCGGGCGCATCGCGGTGGCGATTGGTGAAGTGACGAAGGAAGTGGCGGATTCGCTTGGGTTGCCGAAGGCGCAAGGCGCGCTGGTGAGCAGCGTGGAAGCGGGCGGGCCGGCTGACCAGGCAGGCATCCAGCCGGGCGACATCATCCTGAAGTACAACGGTCACGACGTTTCCACCGCGACCGATCTGCCGCGCATGGTCGGCGATACGAAGCCGGGCACGAAGGCCACTATTACGGTGTGGCGCAAGGGCCAGTCGCGCGACTTGCCGATCACCATTGCGGAAATGCAGCCGGACAAGGTCACGAAGGCCGAAGCCAAGAAGACGCCGGCGCCGAAGGAGCGTGCTAGCAACACGCTTGGTATTGCGGTGAGCGATATTCCGGCTGACCAGAAGAAGTCGCTGAAGGTAACCAATGGCGTGGTGGTGGATGCCGTGGAAGGTCCGGCGGCGCGTGCTGGCTTCCAGAAGGGCGACATCATTTTGCGTATCGGCGATACCGACATTACGAGCGCGAAGCAATTCGATGCCGTCGCTCAGAATGTCGATCCGAGCAAGATGGTCGCGGTGCTTGTACGTCGTGGCGATAACACGCAGTTCGTGCCGCTGCGCCCGCGTGCGCCAGTGCAGAAGTGAAGTTAAGCACGATGCGCGCGTTCAAGCTCTATGGGCGCGCGTGGTGTCATCTTTGCGAGGACTTGCGCGCTGAGCTCGAGCCGATTGCGGCTGAATTTGGGCTGGCAATCGATTGGATCGATATCGAGGGGGATGCTGCGCTTGAGGCGTTGTACGACGAACTCGTGCCGGTTTTGGTCTTGGACGGCGTCAGGTTGTGTCATTACCGGTTGGACGAAGCACGGGTTCGGAGGGCGCTCGCGGGGCTCGCTTGAGGGTTTTGGGTGTTGGGGCGGGCGGGGTTGGTGCTGGGTTCCTGCTGCGTACGTTAGCGCGGGTTTTATTTGAGCTAGCCACTGTGCGTGGCGGCAGGTTATTTGCGTTCGCACTCGGGCGGGGTTCGGGCGCGGGGCTTACACAGTGGTCGGGTTCGGTGCTGGGTTGCTGCTGCTTACGTTAGCGCGGGTTCAATGTAAGCTAAATTTTTTATCACTATTAGCCACTGTCCGTGGCGGGACTTCATTTCTTGGTCCTTCGGCGACAAAGAAAC
>CAVPTS010000020.1:0-46189 GCA_963708695.1 uncultured beta proteobacterium | reverse complement strand
CTGTCGCTGTCGTTCACCGGTTTTTTCATGCTCGAATTTTTCGCCACGCTCCATTGGGGCGCTGTTCTGCAAATCATCGTTATCGATATCCTCCTTGGCGGCGATAACGCCGTCGTCATCGCGCTCGCCTGCAGGAACTTGCCGGCGCAGCAACGCACGCGCGGCGTGCTGCTCGGTACGCTCGGCGCCATCGTGCTGCGGGTCGCGTTGATCGCGTTCGCCGTGGTGCTGCTCGATGTCCCATTCCTCAAGTTCGTCGGCGGGCTGATGTTGTTGTGGATCGGCGTGAAGCTGATGATGCCGGATCACAGCGACCCGAATATCAAGCCGACCGACCAGCTTTGGGCCGCGATCAAGACGATCATCGTGGCCGATGCCGTGATGAGCCTCGACAACGTGATCGCCGTGGCCGGTGCTGCCGAAGCGGCCGATCCGCAGCATCGGTTGGCGCTGGTTATCTTTGGCTTGCTGGTGAGTATCCCGTTGATCGTGTGGGGCAGCACGCTGGTACTCAAGCTGCTCGATAAATTCCCGATCGTGATTGCGCTCGGCGCTGGTTTGCTCGGGTGGATCGCAGGCGGATTGATGATCGACGATCCGTTCTTCGACCGCTGGCCCGCATTGAACGTGCTGGGCGCCGAGTACACCGCGCACGTGGCCGGCGCGGTGCTGGTGCTGGCCTTCGGCTGGTACTTTCGCCGGCGTGTGCTGGCGAAGGAAGCGAAAGTCGCGCACTGATTTTCGGTCAAGCCATAGGCCGTCTGGCTGACTGTTGAGACCGGGTAGCGCTCAATAAGATCGAAGCGTCTGGATTGCATTACGCAACCAGGCGCTTCGTCTTTTTGGGAGTTCAGCAATGGCAGCAGCAATAACAGCAGCGGTGTGCAGGTCAGATAAAGCGGGTAGCAGTAACGCGTGGTTTCGAAGGCTGATTACGCGCGGCAAGATAAAGCGCTTCGGGATGGGCTTCACGTTGATCGAGTTGATGATCGTGCTGGCGATTGTCGGCGTGGTCGCGGCGTACGCCATTCCGGCTTATCAGGATTATCTGGCGCGTAGCCGGGTGGGCGAGGGCTTGTCGCTGGCATCGTCGGCACGGTTGGCGGTGGCGGAAAATGCCGCGAGCGGCTCTGACCTGGGTGGGGGATATTCGTCGCCGCCGGGAACCCGGAACGTGGAGTCGATTCACGTCGACGATACCAACGGGCAAGTCACCATCGCGTTTTCCACGCGTGTGGCGCCGGCTGGATCGAATACGCTGGTGCTCGTGCCGTCAACGCCGGACAACGCCGAGACGCCGACTGCACGTACCGTTCTGACGAAGGGTTCGGTTCAGGCCGGATCGATCACGTGGGAATGTTTCGCCGCCACGAAAACGGCGTCTTCCTTGCCGGCGCCGGGCGCGGGTCCGTCACCTTCGGAAGCACCAACATTACCGCCTAATCTCGCACCGCCGGAATGCAGGACTTAACGCGCTAATAAAAGAGCTGAAAGGCTGGCCGCATGAAACCGTAATCGCGGTGAATCGTCGTCATGGCGCTTGTGAGCGAGCACGCGGATTGCGGACAGCCTCGGTGTTTCGCCGAAACCACCACGGAATTTTCAGCGAATGACGGCGATTTCGGCGCATTTCATGCCAGGCGCCGCACAGCATGAGTAATTTTTTGTATAGTGCGCCGGTTGCCGACGTTCCCGACCCCACATGCCTTCAAACATCGCGCGCTACCTTTCTTTTGCTGTCCTCTGTCTGGCGCTGACGATCCCGTTCGCGGTCGTCAACCATACCTATCCCATTCCGACCTTCTACGCCGAGTTCAGCGCGCTTGGACTGTTCCTGATGCTTGGCGGGGGAATGGCGCTGATCGTGCGTTTGTCCGAGCCGCGCGTGCCGTTCGCGACGCCGGTCATCGCGTTGATGCCGCTTGTGCTCGGGCTTGCTGCTCGTGGCGCAGACGGTGGTTTTGCCGGTGTCGCAGCCGTCGATGAACTGGCTCGGCGGCGGCTATTTGCTGGCATCGTTTATCGCGGTGCATACCGGTTATGGCTTCGTGCGCGCGGGTCTGGCCGAGAAGGCGTTGCGCTGGGGCGCGGCGGCGTTGATTGTCGGTGGCCTGTTCGCCGTGTTCTGCCAGGTCGTGCAGTTGTTCCATATGGAGGCGAAGTTTTCGCCGTTCGTGGTGGCCTACAACGTTGCGATCGAACGGCGGCCGTTCGGCAACATGGCGCAGGCGAATCACCTTGCCACCTACATTGCGTTCGCGACGGCGGGTGCGCTGTATCTGGTGCAAACGCGACGCCTGCCGGTGATCATCTGGCTCGTCTTGTCCGCGATATTTTCGGCGGGCCTCGCGCTGACCGTATCGCGCGGACCGTGGTTGCAGATGGGCGTGATCGTGGTCGGGGGATTCTGGATGGCCTTCATTCAGGGCCGCTCGACCGTGGCGGATGATCCGGATGGTCCCGCTAGCCATGCCGCTCGCAGCAAAACGCGCGCGTGGCTGATTCCGATCGTGCTTGCTCGTGTTGTTCTTCGCCGTGAATGCGGCGATTCGCTGGGCGAACTTGCGTTTTCAGCTTGAACTCGGTCAATCGGCGGCGGAGCGGATGCAGGACGCGAACCAGATCGCGCCGCGGCTTGCGCTCTGGAAGTACGGCTGGACCATGTTCCTGACGCATCCGTTGCTGGGTGTCGGCTGGGGCGAGTTTCCGCTGCATCAGTTCGAGTTCGTGCGGGAGCTTGGCGGTGTGGAGATCGCCAACAATTCGCACGATATCTTCATCGACTTGCTGGCGAAAACCGGTCTGCTCGGCATGGCGATCGTGTTGTTCAGCGTGGTCTGCTGGCTCGTGCGCGTGCTGCGTGCGCCGCATACGCCTGCGCGGATTTTCGCGCTGTCGCTGCTGGGCGTGCTGATGATGCACGCGCTGGTCGAGTATCCGCAGCAGTACATGTTCTTCCTGATGCCCGCGATGCTGATCTTCGGCTTGCTGGAAACCCGTCCGTTGCGGTGGGTGTCGCGGTCGTTTTCGTATGGTTTGTACGTTGTGCTGGTGGTGCTTGGACTGGCTTCGCTGTATCCCATCTTGCGCGACTACAACCGCGTCGGAAGTGCTCTATTACGGCTCGCAGCCGGCTGAGCAATATCGTGCGGATCCGTCGTTTTTGTTCGGCGCCTGGGGCGAGTATGGTGCCGCGACGTTGCTGCCGATGAACAGCCAGGATCTTGCCACGAAGCTCGTGATGCATCGTCAGGCGCTGGCGTTGTTGCCGGGGGAAACGGTGTTGAGGCGTTATGCGGTGTTGCAGGCGCTGGCCGGACAGTCGCAGGACGCGCTCGATACCGTCGCCCGGCTGAAGATTTTCTCCACCGGAGCTGCACGACTGGCCGCAACAACTGGCGGATGTTTATCAGTTATTGGACGATCAGGGTAAGCCGCTGGCCGGGTTCAAGGCCGAGCTGGTGAAGATGTATGGCGTGCCCGCGCCGTCGACTACTGACGACGATAGTGACGATGGGACGATTGAGAAAGCGGCTTGATCGATGGCCTCGATGTAGACTGAAAGTCTTGAAGTCGAAGAGATCGATCGCGGCTAAAAACAAAGGCAGTTCCGACTTGCGTTGGAACTGCCTTTTTTCTCAGCTGAACATTGTCGGTTATTAAGTCAGCGTCACTGATTTAGCCACAGCGATCTGTGCGCGCGGCAATATTGAGGCGCCCCGCGATCAACTCCCCGCCACCCAATCCCCCGATTTCCCGCCGTGCTTCTCCAGCACTTTCACATCGGTGATCGTCATTCCGCGATCCACCGCCTTGCACATGTCGTACACCGTCAGCAGTCCCACCTGCACGGCGGTCAGCGCTTCCATCTCCACGCCCGTGCGTCCGAACGTTTCCACGCGTACTTCGCAAAACACGCCGGGCAGGTTTTCATCGATGGAAAAATCCACCGCCACCCGCGTCAACGCCAGCGGATGGCATAGCGGGATCAGATCGGAGGTGCGTTTCGCGCCCTGAATCGCTGCGATTCGCGCGACGCCGAGCACATCGCCTTTTTTAGCCTTGCCGTCGCGGATCAGCGCGAGCGTGGCAGGCAGCATGACGATTGAACCGCGCGCGATGGCTACGCGACGCGTCTCGCTTTTGTCGCCGACATCGACCATGTGCGCTTCGCCAGAAGCATCGAAATGTGTAAGTCCGGACATAAGCTCTCCTTGCAACGGGCGCTCATCATAACAGCGGCGCGCGGGTGGTCCAGGCGCGCACAAGCCGCTACGATAAGCCTTTCAAGCCGTTTTTGCTTTCGCTTCAGGACGCCGCCGCTTTCGCCGCCGGGCTCGTGACAAATCCAAACTTGCCCGGCACATCGGCTCGTTCGATACGCTGCAACGCCAGGTCCACGCCCGCCGCGAAATGAAACACGCCGCCGTTATCGTCGAGATCGGCGTGCGTGGAAAACAGATCGAGATCGTGATCGTGCAACGCGGCAACGCGCGGAGCTTCAGAAGACGCATCGGAGCCGTCCGAGAACAGCACACCGCCTTCATCGTCGAGCCAAACCGCCGTCGGCTCGAACCGCCCGCCGGCGTGATCGGTGAGCAGCAGCGAGCCGGCCGTCGCGCTGTCCGTCGCCACATCCGTCGCGTCGTCCATTTCACTCAGCCGCACGATCCACGGCGTGTAACCCAGCTCCACATACACGCGCTGCGGGCCGTTTTGGAAGAACCACTGACCGTCGGCATCGGCGGCGTAGTTGCGGTTGATGAAACCCAGCAACGCCTCGTGGCGGATGATATCGCCGGGAAGACCTGCCGCCTGCGTGGCGTCGTCGCGCATGCGCCACTGGCCGCGCCGGTCGAGCAGCAGCCAGCCGGTGCAATGCGGGACGTTGGGCCATTTGGCCAGCGCCTGTTTGACGATCTCATCCATGCTCGGAATCCGTTTGGTGTGCGACGTGATGACACGTGATGCACATGGGTCTGCAAATAGCCGAACACCCGCTGCGACAACCAGTCGATCCGCCCTGGAAACGGCCCGGTCATAAAACCGACGTGGCCGCCATGCGCGGGTTGATCGAGCGTCACCGCCGCTGAAACTTCCGCCGCCGACGGCAACACGCGCCCCGGCAGGAACGGATCGTTGCGGGCGTTCAGCAGCAGCGTTGGAATGGCGATGCGCGGCAAAAAGGGCCGCGTGGTGGCGCGGGTCCAGTAGTCGTCGGTATCGCGGAAACCGTGCAACGGCGCGGTCACGGCGTTATCGAAGGCGTGCATGGTACGGGCCGCGAGCATGGCGTCGCGGTCGAACAGGCCGGGATACTGGTCGAGTTTCGCGAGCGCCTTGTGCTTGAGCGTCTTGAGAAAGCTGCGCGTGTAGACCATGCCGAAACCCTGCGATATCGCGTGGCCACCGGCGTGGACATCGAGCGGTGCGGAGATCGCGGCGGCCGCGTCCAGAATGGCGGCGGCGTCCTGTTCCTGCTCGCACAGCCAGCGCAACAGCACGTTGCCACCCAGCGATACCCCCGCCGCGATGACCGGCCCGGGATGTTGCGCCTTCAATCGACGCAGGACCCAGTCGACTTCGGCGCTATCGGCGAGATGGTAGAAGCGCGGCAGGAGATTCATCGAGCCGCCGCAGCTGCGGAAATGCGGCACGACGCCAAACCAGCCGCGCGCCTTCGCTTCGGCCATCAGCACGCGTGCATAGTGCGAGTCCGAGCTGCCTTCAAGTCCGTGGAAGAGCACAAAGAGCGGTGCGGCCGGGTCGGGAGACGGATTCGTGCCTTCCGCCGCCGTGTCGCGGCCAATGCCATCGCGCAAGGTCGCGGCTTCATCGAACGATGTTGCGACGCCGTTTCGAAGCAGCTCGCACGACGCAGGGTGCGAGGCGTTCGCGGTGGCGGCATTGGAATGAGCGCGGGCCTTGTTCTCAGCATCGGCGTCATAAGCCAGCCAGTCGAGATCGATGAAATCGCCGTCCGGGGTGGTCCATCGTTCCCGCCGGTATTTCACCGCCGGCCGCTGTGCGAACAACGCCGGCACAATGGTCTGCGCGTGCGCGGTGGGCAACCATCGAGGCGCTCGATACAGCCATTCGGTCAGGGGTTCAAGCGGTTCAAGGGGTTCACTCACCGCGTCGAGAGGGGCGGAAGCGGTTTGCTCAAGCGTAGAGCGGGTATCCAGCGCAGGAGCGGCGGGAAGGAGATGAGCGTGATCGCGTTTCATGGCGCGTCTTCGAACAGGATGCAGGATGCGAACGGATGCAGGCTGCTTCGCCAGGCCAGTGTGCCGATCAACCACCTCTGGCAAAACAATCGTCGAGCCGCGGACGCCAGCTACCCTGCCCAGCGTACCCGCAAAACCGATGTCAATGCAGCGGACCTTGTCCATGTCGCATTTTCGCCGCAACTTGGCCTGCGGCTTCGTCTGGCATCGCACTAGCGTGGATATGTGCAATGCGCCATTCACCACGCTCGTGGACCATTACATAGGTGCTGAACACCATGATGGGCGAGCTGCCCGGTTCGGCGGGCTGATGCGCTTCGGCGATGGCGTAGACCACGGTGCCGAGACTGTCGTAGACGCGGATATCGAGCGGCTCGACCGTGACCGGCCGGTTCCCCAGTTGCGCCGCAAGGCCCGCGCGAATACTGTCCAGGCCGCTCAGATGCGAGCCGTCCGCACAGATGAAAGTGGCGAATTCCTCGTCGATCCAGAGCGCCATGACGCTGTCGATATTGCCCTCCGCGACAGCCTGGTAATAGGCGTTGAGGGTATCTGCGGCGGCTTCGAAGAGGCGGGCAAAACGTGGCATGGCTAGTGGGTCTCTAACAGTCGATGCATGGCGCCTGATGTTCTCGGACAGTAAGCGCCACGGTTCGGTCAAGTTTCAAAAGCATGCCCCGGCTTAGGGACATTGGCATGTCAGGACTTGCTGGTAACCGCGTGGTAACCGCAAACGCGCCGCCGATGAGAACTTGGGGAGGACGCGGACACGAGCACCGGGGAACCTGGCGTGGCAGACGCAGCCCTGACGAAGTCGTGAAGCAATCTTTGACGCGGCTCGGCCAGGCTGGCTCAATCAGCATGAGCCGTGGCGCCGAAGCCGCTTCAGCCCAACCCGCTTTAATGACGCTGCATCATCAACATGCCGCGTAAATCGCCGAAAACCTGCTCGGCGCCGAGTTCACGCAAACAGTTCAAATGACCCAGCGGACACTCGCGGGCAAAGCACGGACTGCATTCGAGGTGCAGCCATTGTACCTTTGCGAGATCGGAGAGGGGCGGTGTGTGGCGCGGGTCGGTCGAGCCGAACACGGCCACCAGCGGGCGGCGCAGCGCGGCGGCAACGTGCATCAGGCCGGAATCGTTGGTCACCACGGCGCTCGCGCGCGAGATCAGTGCGCAGGCTTCGCCCAGCGACGTCTGCCCGCACAGGTTGCGCACGTTCGGCGCGCGATCGGCAATGGCCTGGGCGATGGGCGAATCTTTCGGCGACCCGAGCGCGACGATCCGTGCATACGGGAACGACTGCGCGATGAACTGCGCGAGCGCCGCGAAATGCTCCGGCGGCCAGCGCTTTGCCGGACCGTATTCCGCGCCCGGACAAAACACGACGAGCGGCGCGCGCGTATCCAGATTAAAGCGCGCGGAGACGCGCGCCGCTTCGTTCAGGTCGGTATCGAGTCGCGGCACCGGCATGGGAACCGTGGCGTTTTCCTGCAGCCACGGCAGCTTTGCGCCCGGCGCGTAAGCGAGGGCGGCGTACTGGCCCACCATGGGCGGGCGTTGACCCTTGGCCGGATTCGCGTGCCGCACGTTGAGCAGGCCATAACGGCTTTCGCCCGTATAGCCGACCCGCAGGTTGATCCCCGCCATCCACGGAATCAGCGCCGATTTGAACGAGTTCGGCAGCACGTACGCGGCGTCGTAACCCACGTCGCGCAGATCGCTCGCGAGTTGCCATCGACGCAGCATTTGCAGCTTGCCGTGGGCGAGATCGGTGGCGTAGACGTCGTGGATCTCGGGCATGCGTTCCAGCACGGGCGCGACCCAGGCGGGCGCGACAGCATCGATGACAATGCGCGGATGCAGCTTCTTCAGCAGCGAAAACAGCGGCTGCGCCATCAATGCGTCACCAATCCAGTTCGGTGCGATAACCAACGCGCGACGCATCTATGTAAGTTCCAGTCTCAAAAATAACGCAGCTCGCACCATGTGGGCGGGCGCGTTGTTGCAATTGGGGGTGAGGGCGCCCGGCGCCCAGGGTGTCCGGCGTCGAGGCGCGAGGTGTTGTGCTGTCAACACTACCGAACGCGGCCGGGGCGTAGCGTTCTACGGGATCGGCGGCATCAACGGTTACATGATTGACAGCACAGCATCGCTAGTGGCCGCGAAGACCAAGCGGGCGGCGTGGTTCAAGCCGCATACCGCTTTCCCCGCGAAGATTCGAAGATTCAATGACCCTTGATGTGTTCGCCGTCTTTCAGCTTGTAGCGCGTGCCGCAATACGGGCAACGCGCTTCGCCGTGGGAAATATCGAGGAAAACGCGCGGATGCGTGCTCCAGCGCGGCATGTTGGGGTTCGGGCAGAACGCCGGCACATCTTTCGCCGACAACTGGACCAGCGGCATTTCCTTCAGTTCGCTCATGAGGAATCTCGTTCGTTCTAGTCTGGGGACGCGGTGAGCCGGGTGTTTCGAGTCCGGTATTCAAACCCCAAGACCCGAAAAACCCGGCTCACCGCCGTACGTCATGCGTCGGATTGCGCGCTAGAGTTACTTAACCTGCGCAAGCCAATCGGCGTACTTTTCGTTCTTGCCGCTCACGATATCGAAGAAAGCGCTTTGCAGCTTTTCCGTGATCGGACCACGCTTGCCTTCGCCGATGGTGCGATTGTCCAACTCGCGGATCGGCGTGACTTCAGCGGCCGTGCCGGTGAAAAACGCTTCGTCGCAGGTGTAGACCTCGTCGCGGGTGATGCGCTTTTCGATCACCGGAATGCCGAAGTCGCGTGCGAGCGTGATGACCGTGTCGCGCGTGATGCCGTCCAGGCACGAAGCCAGGTCCGGCGTGTACAGCTTGCCGTTGTTCACCAGGAAGAAGTTTTCGCCGGAGCCTTCGGACACGTAGCCGTCGACGTCGAGCAGCAGCGCTTCGTCGTAACCGTCGGTGATGGCTTCCTGGTTGGCCAGGATCGAGTTCACGTACCAGCCCGACGCCTTCGCGCGGACCATGGAGACGTTCACATGATGGCGCGTGAACGACGACGTCTTCACGCGGATGCCCTTCGCAATGCCGTCGTCGCCGAGATAGGCGCCCCACGGCCACGCGGCGATCGCGACGTGAATGGTGTTGCCTTTCGCCGATACCCCCAGTTTCTCCGATCCCACCCAGATGATCGGCCGGATGTAGCAGGATTCCAGCTTGTTCACGCTGACCACTTCGAGTTGCGCGGCTTCGAGCGTTGCGCGGTCGAACGGCACTTCCATCTGGAAGATCTTGGCGGAGTTGAGCAGGCGCTTGGTGTGGTCTTTCAGGCGGAAGATCGACGTGCCGTTGCCGGTCTTGTAGGCGCGCACGCCTTCAAAAACGCCCATGCCGTAGTGCAGCGTATGGGTGAGCACGTGGATGTTGGCGTCGCGCCAGTCGATCAGCTTGCCATCCATCCAGATCTTGCCGTCGCGGTCGGCCATTGACATACGATTTCTCCTGGCGAGTTGTGTGCAGATAATGAGTAGGCCGCCGGGTTGTGCCAGCTTGTTGCGTGCCGTTCGCCCGTTCATTTCGCCCGCTTATTTCGCCACTTAACCAGCATGACGATGACGACGGGCCTGATGCGCCTTGTTCCGAGCCGTGGCGCCTGTCCGGAGACAGCGCGCGGGCATGGAATTTCAGCGCAAAACCGGCAAACGGCCGGGCGGCCAAAGACCGTCATTTTAGCGTCTTTTCGATTAAAAAATGGGCGCTGTCGGCCATTTGGCGCCTTTCACGACGCTATAATTCGCCTTTCGCCGTCACGCGATGGTCTCAGAGTGCGGTCAAAGTTGCGGTTCGAAAGCAAACCGTGAGGGACTTCCGAAATGCCGCCATCCTGATCGACCGTCCTGATTCGGCCGGGCTGTAAGGCGTGATTCAAGGCTCGGCGCGGCGGTTTCGGGTTGTCTTGGTCAGCGATTCAGGCTCGATTCGCGCCGTGGCCGCGCCAATTCGTCCGGCCGCTGGCCTGTTCTTCGCCGGATCAGTCGAATCACTCAGACCCGCCGCTCAACCGCACAAGCACACCGCGACTCGCACCAATCTCCATGTTCGACCGGCTGTCAGATATCAACCGACGCGCGTTCCTCGATGGCGTCAAAACCCTCTCCCCGGCGGTTCCGGCCACGTTCTCGTGGGGTCTCGTCACCGGCATCGCGATGGCCAAGTCCGTGCTGACCGTGCCGCAGGCGCTCGGCATGTCGCTCGCGGCCTACGCGGGATCGTCGCAACTGGCCGTGCTGCCGTTGTTCGCCGCCAAATTGCCGCTCTGGACCATCCTGCTGACTGCCGCCATGGTCAACTTGCGGTTCGTCATTTTCAGCGCTGGGCTCGCGCCGCATTTCGCCTATCTGCCGTTGCGCCGCCGGCTGGTGCTCGGTTATTTCAATGGCGACATCATTTACCTGATGTTCCAGAAGCGCAATTTCCCGACCGGCTATCAGCCCGGCAAGGAGGCGTTCTTCTGGGGGATGGCGGCGACGAGCTGGTCCTCGTGGCAAGTGTCGTCCATCGCGGGCATCCTGCTCGCGAGCATTTTCCCCGATAACTGGGGCCTCGAGCTCGCCGGTACGCTTGCGCTGATTCCGCTGATCGTCTCGGCCATCGCGACGCGCTCCACGCTGGCGGCCGTCGGCGTGGCGAGCGTGATCGCGCTGATTGCGCTGGACCTGCCGTATCGGCTTTCATTGCCGCTGGCCGTAGCGGCGGCGCTGCTCGCCGGAACGTTCGTCGATGTCATGGCGGAGAAGCTGGGCGCAGGGCGCAAAACCAGCGGCGCGCCAGGGCGTGTGGAAAATCCCGCGCCGCGTCTCACCGACGCCGAGCCGCTGAATCCTTCATTCGATTCTCATTCGATATCAACCCATCCGGTCTCGACAAATCGCCGGTCAGCCCCAAAAGCACCCGGAGCGCCCGATGAGCGCCGCGCAAGTCTGGCTGGCCATCGCAGGCATGGGGCTGATCACGGGCATCACGCGCGCGCTGTTCCTGATGGGCGGCGAGCGCATGATCCTGCCCGAGCGTGTGCAGCGCGCGCTGCGCTACGCGCCGGCCGCGGCGCTGGTCGCGGTTGTCGTGCCTGATCTTCTGGCTACGCCGACCGGCCTGTCGATCGCTTTCTCGAATCACGCGCTCTATGCTTCCCTGTGCGGTCTCGCCTGGTTTCTCTGGCGCCGCGGCATGCTGGGGACAATCGTCGTCGGCATGATTGTCTTCACGGTATTGCGGCTGTTCGCCTGACGCTGGTTTTGCTGCGGCGCGTCATGTGGCGGGTCTCGTAAGTCATCGGAAACTCGCCAATCCCGAATCCCGGGGATTTGCGTTTCCTGCGTCGGACGGGCATGGGTATCGGTTAAAATGGCGCTCTCGCTGTCGTATCGAATGAGGTCGAAACGTGTATCCGGCAGTCACCGCACACCAGCTTCACTCGCTCCATTCTTCGCTGCAACGCCTCGTCGCCCGGGCCTCCAGGTCGTCGGCGAAAGGCGCGGCACGTCTTGTTTCGTTGTCCCTTGCTTGTTCGAATCGTCTGCTTGGCGCTGGCCGCCTTGCGATATTGCGCGCACGTCGGCTTACCACCGGGATGGTCCCGAGCACTTCGATTTCCCCGTAGCGACCTTTGTGAGCCCGCTGGCATAAATCCACGGCGCGCAGATTCAACTCGCCCGAACCGCTTTCCAATTACCGCTCACCCGCTGACTCCCATGACGAAAGTATTGCGTTTCACCGATCTGATCGCCGAAGGCAAAGTGTCCGGCAAACGTGTTTTCATCCGTGCCGACCTCAACGTGCCGCAAGACGACCAGGGCAACATCACCGAAGACACGCGCGTGCGCGCCTCGGTGCCGGCCATTCAGCAAGCGCTCGCAGCGGGCGCCGCCGTGATGGTCACGTCCCATCTCGGCCGCCCGACGGAAGGCGCAGTTCAAGCCTGAAGATTCGCTGGCGCCGGTGGCCAAGCGTCTTGGCGAATTGCTCGGCCGCGATGTGCCGCTGATCGCCGATTGGGTCGACGGTGTGCAGGTGCAGCCGGGTCAGGTCGTGCTGCTTGAAAACTGCCGCTGCAACAAGGGTGAGAAGAAGAACGACGACGCGCTGTCACAGAAGCTCGCCAAACTCTGCGATATCTATGTGAACGACGCGTTCGGCACCGCGCATCGTGCCGAAGCGACTACGCACGGCATCGCGAAATACGCGCCCGTGGCGTGCGCCGGTCCGCTGCTTGCCGCCGAACTCGATGCATTGGGCAAGGCGCTTGGCGAGCCGAAGCGGCCGCTGGTTGCCATTGTGGCGGGATCGAAGGTATCGACGAAACTCACCATCCTGAAGTCGCTGGCGGAGAAAGTGGACCAGTTGATCGTGGGCGGCGGGATTGCCAATACGTTCATGCTCGCGTCGGGGTTGAAGATCGGCAAGTCGCTGGCGGAGAAGGATCTTATCGATGAAGCCAAGACCATCATCAGCGAAGCGCGGGCGCGCGGGGCGTCGGTACCCATTCCGAGCGACGTTGTGACTGCGAAGGAATTTGCCGCGACCGCCAAGGCGGAAACGAAAGCCGTGGATCAGGTGCAGGATGACGATCTGATCCTCGATATCGGTCCGGACACCGCGAAGGCGCTTGCTGCGCAGTTGGAGAAAGCGGGCACGATCGTGTGGAACGGGCCGGTTGGCGTGTTCGAATTCGACCAGTTCGGTAACGGTACGAAGACGTTGGCGGACGCGATCGCGAACTCATCGGCGTTTTCGATTGCAGGGGGCGGCGACACGCTCGCGGCCATCCAGAAGTACGGCATCCACGACAAGATCTCTTATATATCGACAGGCGGCGGGGCGTTCCTGGAGTTTTTGGAAGGCAAGACGTTGCCGGCGGTGGAAGTGCTCGAATCGCGGGCCTGAGCCCATGAAACGAGCCACGTCGAAGAGCGATCGTCCTGTATCCATACTTGCCGCCGACATCAAAGAGTGGGCGGCTGAGGTTAAATCCGAGGTGCGTGCCGCGACTGGTTCCGGTGACGCTGACCGTCATTCGGAGCCTTCCGCCACCGATGCTGTTGCACAAGCTTCTGCGCAGGTTGGGGCCGGCGCGATGGCCGGCGCGAAGCCCGACCCGGCGCGCGCTGTGGGCAAGCCCCAGCGTGGCGCGACGGCGTCTACGCGCCGTGGCGCCAGCCTCAAGCAGGAAACGGTGGTCATGATTGGCGGCTCGAGTCGCGTCGCTGATTCCGGTCGCCGGACAGATATCGAATAGTCATCACAAAGCGACGCCGGCCCGAGCCGGCGCGCGTTCGCAGGCGGAGACATCTTCATCCCCGTCGGCACACCGTACTCGCAGCGCTGTCCCAGGCGATACCACCCAGACGAGGAGTTCCATGCATCGCGCTACAAAGATTGTCGCCACTATCGGCCCCGCTTCCAGCACCCCTGAGATCCTGCTGCAAATGATGCAGGCGGGTCTCGACGTGGTCCGCTTCAACTTCTCGCACGGCACTGCCGACGACCATCGTCAGCGCGCGCAATACGTTCGCGACGCCGCCAGGCAATGCGGCCGTGAAGTTGCGTTGATGGCCGATTTGCAAGGCCCGAAGATTCGCGTAGGCAAGTTCGAAAACGGCAAGGTCACGTTGATCGCGGGTAATTCGTTCATCCTCGATGCTCGTTGTGAACTGGGCAATGACGAACGCGTTGGCCTGGATTATCCGGATCTGCCGCGCGACTTGCGCTCGAACGACGTGCTGTTGTTGAACGACGGCTTGATCGTGCTTGATGTTGTCCGCGTGATTGGCGAAGAGATCCATACCACGGTGAAAGTGGGCGGTGAACTGTCGAACAACAAGGGCATTAACCGTCAGGGTGGCGGCCTGACGGCGCCGGCGTTGACCGAGAAGGACATGGAGGACATCAAGACCGCGATGTCGATTGGTGCGGACTTTGTGGCGGTATCGTTTCCGAAGAACGCGACCGACATGGAGATGGCGCGGCAACTGGCGAACATTGCGGGCGCGCCGTATGGCATCAAGCCGAAGATGATTGCGAAGATTGAGCGTGCGGAAGCCATTCCGGCGTTGCAGGGCATTCTTGATGCTTCGGACGGCATCATGGTCGCGCGTGGTGATCTGGCGGTGGAAGTGGGTAATGCGGCTGTGCCGGCGTTGCAGAAGCGCATGATCCGCATGGCGCGCGAGTCGAACAAGTTCGTGATTACGGCGACCCAGATGATGGAGTCGATGATCCATGCACCTGTGCCCACGCGTGCTGAAGTGTCGGATGTGGCGAATGCGGTGCTGGACGGGACCGATGCGGTGATGTTGTCGGCGGAGACGGCGGCGGGTAAGTATCCGGTGACGACTATCGAGACAATGGCGGCCATTTGCCTGGAGGCTGAGAAGTCTGAGCAGAGCGAGTTGGACAAGGATTTCCTTGATCGCACGTTCACGCGGATTGATCAATCCATTGCGATGGGTGCGTTGTTCACGGCTTACCACTTGGGTGCGAAGGCGATTGTGGCTTTGACCGAGTCGGGGGCGACGGCGTTGTGGATGTCGCGGCATTGGTCGCATGTGCCCATTTTTGCGTTGACACCGCGGGTGGGGAGTGAGCGGACGATGGCGCTTTATCGGAATGTGACTTCGTTGCACCTCGATACGAATTCGGACCGGGATATCGCGCTTCAGCAGGCGCTGGAAGTGGTGGTGTCGAAGGGGTATGCCGCTCGCGGCGATATGGTCGTGTTGACTGTTGGCGAGCCGATGGGGCAGGCCGGCGGGACTAACGCGATGAAGATTGTGCGGGTAGGAGATCCGTTTTAATTTCGTTCGCACCGGTGGACGGGGTGGGGTTTGGTTTGGTCTGGGGCGCCGGGTCGGGGCTGGGGCTGGGTCGGGTTGCTAGGTTCCGGGGTTAGCGGTCGGGGTCAATGCCGGGTTGCTGCTTTTGGCCTTAGTGGTCTGCTTGAGTTAGCTGATTTCTTTATCACTATTAGCCACTGCGCGTGGCGGCGCGTCATTTCTTTTATATGAACGTCCCCGTTTGCGCCAGGGTTTCGAGCATGTAACGGACAGGAGGTTGCAGCTTTATATCCGGCCTTGTTGCAGCCGGTTAGGCTGCGGGCCCCGATGAAATCCGCTGACTCACGCCTCATTTGTCCAGCGGGCTTGAGTGCCCACCAAGAAATTCAGGTTTGGCGAGTCCCGGTCCGACCTGTTTTGTCACCACGCTCAATTGCCAACGCAACCTTTTATTGCTTGTACTGCGGTCATTCGATGATGCAGGGCATGGCCCCACTAAGCTCGTTTAACGCTGATGTAGTCCTTCTGATATGGCCGTTCGTGAGCCAGAACCGCCCAGATCATTCGGGCCATCTTGTTGGCTAGTGCGACAGCTGCCACGTTAGCGGGCTTGCGCTCGCGGATCTGTTCAATCCATGGCCCCGGCGCCTTGGCGTGAGACAGCACGCTGCGCGCGCCGTGGATCAACAAGGTGCGTAAGTAGACGTCCCCGCGCTTGCTGATGCCTAACAATTTGACCCTGCCGCCGGTGCCCGTTTGTGCAGGCACCAGGCCGAGCCAGGCGGCAAACTCGCGGCCTGACTTGAACGTCTTGGGGTCGCCCATTGTGGCAACCGCCGCTGTTGCTGTGAGTACACCCACGCCCGGGATGTCAGCCACAGCGCGACATGCTGCATTCTCTGTCATACAGATCTGCAAACGCAGTTCGATTTGCGCAATTTGCGCATCCAGTGCGCGCAGGTAATTCCACTGTTCGCGCATTGTATCGACCACGCCTGCATACAGACGCTGCGCGAGGCGCTCCAGGATGCCCGGCATGGCTCGATCCAGCGCGGCGCGGCCACGGCCCGCCACCTCACCATATTCGGCAAGCAAGCCGCGCAAGCTGTTCATCTGTGCCGTGCGGAACTTGACCTGCTGCGCACGCATCCGGTGCAGTGCCAGAATCGCTTGCTGCTCCTCAGTTTTAACCGCCACTTGCTTACCCGCGCGCACCTGCGTTGCGCTCCAGATTGCGCGAGCATCTGCGGCGTCGTTTTTGTTGCCAGTCACAAAGGCCTTGACGGATTTGGCACTCATTAACCTGACCTGATGGCCCATTTCAATGAGTCGGCGAGCCCAATGCTGAGCGCCTCCGCACGCTTCCATGCCGATCAAGCATCGCTCCCGATTGGCAAAGTGCTCCAGAAATACCGCGCGTTTGATCTGTTTGTTGATGATCTCGCCGCTCACCGGATCGACCCAGTGAAGTTGAAATACGCTCTTTGCAAGATCGACACCGACCGTCGTATGATTCATTTTGGACCCTCCGGTTTGCCTGTGAAGAATCTAATTCTTCCACCTTGGGCACTCTGATGCCGTAGGCCCGTGAGGGTCCACTTACGTCCTATGTGCCTCGGTGGATGGGGACGTTCATTTCATTTGTCCAAAGCGACAAAGAAACGAAGCAAAGAAAACGCTTTCAACCGCTCTACCCTAAGTGTCCACAGCGTGCAGTTTTCATTCATAGGTGCCCCAAAAGCACGGTGCTCGCCAGAGCGAAGGATGTGTGAAACCCTCCTTCTCCGAACACGGATACCCACACGCTTCGCCACCAGTGACTGAACCTGCCCAAGGTACACCCCGCGCTATCCGCGGACAACCTCCCTCCGAATTTGTACGCATGCCGAACCACGTCGCCAACCCGCCTCCAATCGTAAGGCCGCGAAAATGACGTGAGGCCGTAACCAACGCAAACTAGATAGCCACGCATTCTCAAGCGCACGCATGACCGAGCAGCTAATCCACGCGAAGAAACGGAGTAGTCAGATACGCGTAGGGCCGTGCGGGTTTCCTTGGCAAGGGTGCTTGCCCGAGAGCGTACGGGGCGAAGCGTGTTCGTGTCAGGATTCGCGAGAAGGAGGGGTTCACACATCCGTGGCTCTGGCGAGCACCGTGCTTTTGGGGCACCCATGAATAGAAACTGCACGCTGTGGACACTTAGGGTAGCGTGGTTGAAAGCGTTTTCTTTGCTTCGTTTCTTTGTCGCTTTGGACAAAGAAATGACGCGCCGCCACGCGCAGTGGCTAATAGTGATAAAGAAATCAGCTAACCTAAGCAGACCACTAACGCCGAAAGCACCAACCCGGCACTGACCCCGACCACTAACGCCGAAAGCAGCAACCCGGCATTGACCCCGACCACTAACCGCTAACCCGTACCACCACCCCAACCCGTCCACCGGCGCGAGCATCAACGATCCGGCGCTCCGGCGAGAATCCACGCAATGACCGTACGCAGGTCGGCGTCGCTAATATTGGGGTTCGGCGGCATGGGGACTTCTCCCCAAACGAACGCCCCGCCATTGCGGACTTTGGCGAACAGCTTGTCGGGCGCCGTGGCATCCCCGTGATACTTCTTCGCGATCTCCCGATACGCCGGCCCGACGACCTGCGAATCCACGGCATGACAGGAGAGACAGTTGTTCTTCTGCACGATCGACAAAGCGGCGGCCGCGTCCGGCGCCGCCTGCGCCATTCTTCGCCGGCAACACGCATGCCGCTAACAGCGCGCCGCAAGACCATGTTGCCCATGCACGTCCAGTCATCGGTTTTATCATCGGTCAGCCCACCACCTTGTCAGTCGCCGTCGCTGCCACGTGGCTGCGAAAATCCATCGATGCATTCGCCCTCAGCCCTTGATATCGAAGACAGGTGACGCGCAGGAACGACGCAAAATTCGTCGTTTCGCCCAGATGCTGCGTGACCTCCTCGTGCAACTTCGCGATGAGCTGGTTGGTCGTCATGTCGTTGTCGGCGGCGAGTTCGGACAGGGTCTGCCAGAACAGGTTTTCCAGCCGGATGGTTGTTGTCACGCCGCTGATGCGCACCGAGCGCGCGCGGCATTCATACAGAATTGGATCGGTTTGAGCGTAGATCCTGCACATGGACAGCTCCTCACAATGAAGAAGGAACCGCCGGGCGGCGGCTCCTGCGGCTGCTTCTTTCCAACCTCTAAATGCTACGCCGTTTCATCTGGTCCGCGATGTAATCCGATTGCCGGATCGCCAGCGTCACGATAGTCAGCGTCGGATTTTCGGCCGCGCTGGTCGTGAACTGACTGCCGTCGGAGATGAACAGGTTCGGCACGTCGAAGGTCTGGCCGTGTTTGTTGCAGACGCCGTCACTCGCTTTCGCGCTCATCCGGCAGGTGCCCAGATTATGCGTGGACGGGTAGGGCGGCGTGCGCAGCGTCTTCACCGCCCCCGCTGCCACGTAGATTGCCTCACCTTGCTTGAACGCATGATCGCGCATGGCGATGTCATTCGGATGATCGTCGTAATGGACGTTCGCCACCGGCAATCCGACCTGATCCTTCACGTCATGATTCAGCGTGACGCGGTTGGTCTCGCGCGGCATGTCCTCGCCGACAATCCACATGCCGGCGGTATTTGCGTAGTTATCCATATAGTAGGTAAAGTCCGATCCCCATGCACCCGGATCGAAGAACGCGGCGGCGAACGGCAAACCGAGCGAGATGGTTTCCATTTCATAGCCGCCCGCAAAACCGCGCTTCGGATTGAACTCGGCTTCGTCCGTGACAATGCCCGCCATCACCGTGCCACGATAAAAATGCACGGGTTCCTTGAACACGCCGAACACCGAGCCCGTGGTATGCCGCATGTAATTGCGGCCCACCTGGCCCGAGCTGTTCGCGAGGCCGTCAGGATGCTTCGATGATTCCGAGAGCAATAACAGGCGCGGTGTTTCTATCGAGTTTCCCGCGACGCAGACCACGCGTGCGCGCTGACGCTGCTGTTTGCCGTCGGCATCCATGTAGACCACGCTGCTGGCCTTGCCGGCGGCGTTCGTCTCGATGCGCATCACATGCGATTCCGGCCGCAAGTCGAGCCTGCCCGTGGCTTCGGCCGCGGGAATCTCGGTATAGAGCGTCGACCATTTCGCGCCCGACTTGCAGCCCTGGAAACAGAAGCCGAGCTGCATGCAGCGGCCACGCCCGGCGCGCGGCCGGCTGTTGATCGCCATGTGGCCGGTACTGCAGTTCTTGTAGCCGACCTTCGTCGCGCCGTCGTACAGGATCTTGAAGTTGTTGTTGCCCGGCAAACCCGGAATGCCGTTCGTGCGCGTGACGCCCATCTTGTCTTCGGCGCGTGCGTAGTAGGGTTCGAGATCGGCGAGCGTGATCGGCCAGTCGAGCAGGTTCGCCTGATCGATGGAACCATAGGTCGTACGCGCCTTGAACTCGTGCTCATGAAAACGCAGCGACGCGCCCGCCCAGTGCGTGGTCGTGCCGCCCACTGTCTTGCAGATCCACGCGGGCAGTTCCGGGAAGTCCTTGGCGACGCGCCAGGTGCCTGACGTGGTGCGTTTGTCGGTCCAGGCGAGTTGCCCGAAGGACTTCCATTCGTCGTTGATGAAGGTGGCTGACGACTGGCGCTTGCCCGCCTCCAGCACGACCACTTTCACCCCTTTCTGACATAACTCGTTCGCCAGCGTCCCGCCGCCCGCGCCCGAACCGACGATCACGACAACGGAGTCGTCGTTGTAGTCGAACTTAGCCATGCTTGCCTCCTCGGCAGGTATCAGATGTGCGCCCTGCTTATCCCGACTATCAGGCGACCGGCGGACTTGCGTCGGCGGGCGGATTGGGCAACCAGGTCAGGTCGTTGAAGCCGCGATACACGTAGCCACCCTTGCTGAACGCTTCACCTTCGTAGCCGAAATGGGCAAACGCCATCTCGTTGTTGTAGAGCGAGGTGACGCACTGGCCGCGCACGAGCAGGACGAACGGATCGGTCTGGTTGGCTTCGACAATGGCGGTTCGCTGCGCGTCCGAGAGGCTTGCTGTGTCGTTCCATTTACCGGACGCGGCATCGTTCAGTTTCGCCACGCCGGTCTTGATGACATCGATGGTCTTCGGGTCCGTGGCTTTTGCATCCACGTCCTTGACCGCGAGCGCGTAGACCGCGTCCGGCAACGTCTTGTGCGGGTAGAGGGTGCGCGCGAGCACCATGATGGCGTCGGCCTGGTTCTGATCGATATGGCTGAGTTCCACCGCCCACGCGCGGCTTGGCGCGAGCAGGGCGATCGGCGTGCCGGCCACCAGCAAACCAGTCAGCACGACGGAACCTTGGAGGAAGTGCCTGCGGCTCACGCGCGCAGACGATACGAGCGGGGATCGCATCGCCGGTCCTGCGGTCTCGGCGGACTATGGCAATGGGGATTGCCTTGGGCATGATTTGTCTCCTTTTATATTGTGTACGGCGCCAACGTCAGTTCATACGTAGTGACCCTCCCTGGATAGGACCTCGATCTTGTAGCCATCGGGATCGGTGATGAAGAAAAAGCGCGCGGCGATGGCGCCGTTGTGGCGTCAGCGATTTCAGGTCGCCGGGTTGCATGCCCTGGCTTAGCAGACGGTCGCGGAATGCTTCGATGTCGTCGACGGCGAATGCCACGTGGCCGTAGCCCGTGCCGTGCGTGTAGGGCGTGGTCGTGCCTTTGTTCAACGTGAGTTCGATCTCGGCGCCGGTCTCGGGATCGCGGAGATAAACGAGCGTGAAGGTATCGAAGTCAAGGCGATGCGACTCGCGCATGCCGAACGCGTCTTGATAGAACGCGATGGAAGCGATCCAGCGATTCAACGCGAATCATGAGATGAAGGAATTTGGTCATGCGGAACTCGTGTCATAGCGTCGCTTCAGTATGCAACGTTGACACAAAAGAGGGTAATAGCGGGTTATTACGGCGGCGGGAGTTTCGTCGGGTTAAACACCTAGTAGAAGGTGTTTCGCTCGCGCTTGGGGACTCGTTCGACGGCGGATGTTTCAGCGCTGGGCTCTGGCGCGCCATGTGGCGGTCTCAGCTTCAAGGTCTGCTTACCGGTTTATCTGCACGCCTTTTTCGGTTTCACGCCGGATGTCGACCAGGTGGCAAGCGCCACGCCGGCCACCGCAAACACCATTGCTCCCCATGCCAGCGGCGGCATGACTTCCTTCAATAACAACGACGAGAGCACTGCGGCCACCGGTGGAATGAAGAAGAACAAGGACGCGATCTTCGACGCCTGCCCCGCGCGAACCAACGCCAGCAGCAAGGTGATCGCAATCAGCGAGTTGCCAATCACGAGATAACCCAGCGCAGCAATAAACGTCCCGGTCCATTGCACATGAACGTCTTCCAGCAGCAGCGCCAACGGCGCGCAGAACACAAGGCCAATTGAATACTGGATCAGGTTTGCCGTCACCGGATGTTGCCCCACACCGAAGCGCTTTTCATAGAGCAACGCAGATGTCATTCCAATCAATGCGCCTATTGCAAGCAGCAGACCCGAGACCGAATGCACCGACAGACTCGATCGGGCAACAATCACGCCGGTTGCGCCAATCAAGCCCAAGCGCCAGCCCCAGCCATTGCCGGGCGCCCACGCGTTCGCCGACGAGTCGCGGCGCCAGCGCAGCCACAAGCACAGGCTGCAGCGACACGATGACCGCCACCACGCCTGCCGACGCTCCCGCTTTGAAGGCGAGGTAACTCAGGCCGAAGTAGACGACCTGCACGAGGAATCCGACCACGCACGCATGTCCCCAGGCAGCTCGGCTCTTCGGCAACGCGGGTTTGGTGATGATGAACAGCGGGATAAGCAGGCAAACGGTGCATCCATAGCGCAGCGCCAGCAAGGTCAGCGGCGGCGCATATCCGACCGCCATCTTCGCTATCGGAAAGCCGCCCGACCAGAGCAGGACAAAAGCCATCTTGGCGGCGAAAGTCTTAGGCTGGCATGTGGCGTTGAAGCATTGGCTTGCAGCATTGTTCCTGGCTCGAGTGTTCTGCGATCCCGCGTTGCACGGGTATCGTTTTTTTATCGATGCTCCAAGCGCCCGCGAAAACGGGCGCTTGGTCGGGAAGGTGAATTTTCGAAGCGGGTGGCGCGGGCGCAAGCGACGCGAAACCCGTGATGTTTCGGTCGTCGCTTGCGCGTTGCTGCAGCGCAGATCCGTGCCGCTGCCCGCGATCGGCGAAAGATAGCGGTTAACCGTGCTGCTGCTGGTTGTTGCTTCGCCGCCGCGGCCGCCGCCGTCGCCACCGCCTTGTCCACCACCGCCGTGACCGCCACCACCATTTCCTCCGCCGCCGCCATGACCGGGTGGTGGTCCCGAAGGGCGCCCACCGCCGCCTGGCTGCCCGGAGGACGGCCACCTGCGCCTTGACCCGGCGCGGCCGAGGACGTCCACCCGCACCTTGACCTGGCGGTGGCCCAGGAGGACGGCCACCCGCACCTTGGCCCGGCGGTGGTCCCGGAGGACGCCCGCCCGCACCTTGGCCCGGCGGTGGTCCGGGAGGACGCGCCACCGCCGTGACCGGGCTGCGGTCCTGGCGGAGGCCGTCCGCCATAACCGGGCGGACGGCCGGGACCGGGCCCGGGAGGCGGACGATTCGCCCAGCGTGATTGCTGGTTATACCAAGGGCGGCCGCGGTAATAACTGCCCCAATACGAACCGATGGAAAACGTCACGATAGGCAAGCCGATCGTGGTTCCGTAAGTCAGGATCGGCACATTGCCGCCCTGATACGGATAGCTGAGACGCCCCGCGTAGACCCAGCCGCGCAAGTTGGGCACCACGACGTCGCACCATGTGTAGCCGCTGATGCAACCCATGACCGTGACGGGCACGCCGCCCGGCAACTGAGTCACGATCGGATAGTCGCCCGCGGGTCCGGCACGCATGTTGACCGGGCTATTCGTGTACGCCTGCTGCTGCGCGAACGTCACGCCGGGCAGCGCCAGCAACCCTGCAAATCCAATACAACCCCATTGAAGCAATTGTTTTCGCATATGGCCTCTCGTCGTGGGAGTGCGACTTCCGATGCTTATCGGTAACCGTCCCTGCAACAGCGGTCTTCGACCCGAAATCCCGAAGCGGACGGATTAAGCAAGTATGGAGTTCACGCTCCATGGAGTCTATGCGGGTGAAACCTGCCGGACAGGAAATTTGGATAAACTTGAACCTTTCGGACGCGCGCGCATAAGGTCGTTAAAGATCTGCGGTGCGGGCGCTGAATCAGACGAGCGCTGCCGCACACGCGGCGACGACACCTGACATGTGGATTACACGCATTGTCGGCGCTGCCTTCGTAAGGTGGAAGTGTTTGCACACGGCGGCCACGCTGCGCTGATCGCCGACTGCGCAGCCCTGATCGCTGCTTGCCCAGTCTGCAACCAACCTCAACCGGGACATTGCATGCTTGTTGGAATACGCGAGGCCACGGTCGAAGATGCGCAGGCTATCGCCACGATCCACGTGGACTCATGGCAGGCGGCGTATCGGGGAATCTTGCCCGAGGCCTATCTGGCCAATCTGGCCGTGACGCAGCGGAGCGGAGGCATGGCGTAAGTCCATCGTCGCGGGAAGGCCCCGGGTGCTGGTCGCTCATGCCGACGCCGACGCCGATGATCACGCCGACGCAACCATTCTCGGCTGGGTCGCATTCGGGGACTCACGGGACGGGGACAAGGATCATCGCTGGGCCGAAGTGGAGACGCTTTACATCGCGCCGGCTTTCTGGCGCAAAGGCATCGGCAGACGATTGATCGATGCTGCACGACACGCGCTGCAGTCCGCCGGATACACGGACGTCGCCCTATGGGTCTTGCTGGACAATCGTCGCGCGCGTGCCTTTTACAAACGAAGCGGCTTTGTCTGCGATAACTCGAGCAGAGGCGTTCAACTCGGCGGCAAGTGGTTGACCGAGCTTCGATACTGTTGCGCTCTCAGCACGACCTGAGTAACCGTTCATCGCAAGGCAAGCGCGGGCAGCAGATCCCTCAACTAAAGCAAGCAAGAGGACAAAGCCTACGTCCCACAGCAACGCAATTTGACGCAACAAAGCCGACGGGGAAGTCATACAATCCTGTGCATGTATTACACTGAAGATCACGCATGCAAGCCGATAACCGACTCCCCCGATACCAACGCCTGCGCGACGAGCTTGCGTCGAAGATAGCCGCGCGCCGCTGGCAACCCGGCGACGCCATTCCCACCGAACAGGAACTTGCCCAGAGCTTTGATCTCGCGGTTGGAACCGTGCGCAAGGCGATCGACCTGCTGGTCGCCGAAGGACTGCTCGAACGTTACCAGGGACGCGGCACGTTTGTCCGGCGCGCGAGTTTCGACGGTTCGCTGTTCCGGTTCTTCCGCTTTCAGAGCAAGTCCGGCGAACGGCGGATTCCAAAGAGCCAGATCCTGAAACGCAGCGTGGTGGAGGCGCCGGCCGCCGTCGCCGCCACGCTGCAGATCGCGCCGGGCGCCAACGTGATCCAGATGGCGCGGTTGCGCTTGATCGAGGACGCGCCGGTGCTGACCGAGGACATCTGGCTGCCGCTCGACCGTTTCGCGGCGTTTGCCGACCTGCCGCTCGACTCTATCGGCGACCTGCTTTATCCGGTGTACGAAGCGAAATGCAATCAGGTGGTGGCATCGGCTACGGAAACCCTGACGGTCGAAGCGGCAAGCGTGAAGCACGCAAAGCTGCTCGGCATAGAGAAGGGCACGCCGATCGTGGTGATCGAACGGCTGGCCTATGGATACGACCGCCATCCGCTTGAATGGCGTCGCTCGCGCGGCCCGGCGAGCCAGTTCCTGTATCAGTCGGAAATCCGCTGAGCCACGCGCGAGGAAGGCTGTTCAAGCCTTCCGTGCTGCTTACTGGCTCACGCTGAAAATCGCGAGTGCGTCTTTCAGCGACTTCGCCTGATCTTCCAGCGATTGCGCGGCCGCCGCGGCCTCTTCCACCAGCGCGGCGTTCTGCTGCGTGACCTCGTCCATCTGCGTGACCGCGTGATTGACCTGCTCGATGCCCCGGCTCTGCTCGCCGGATGCCGCCGCGATCTCGCCCATGATGTCGGTCACGCGCTGCACGGCCTGCGTGATCTCGCGTCATCGTCGTGCCCGCCTCTCCGACCAGCGCCGAGCCGTCGTGCACCCGTTCCGACCGATGTGTCGATCAGATCCTTGATCTCCTTCGCCGCGCTCGACGAACGCTGCGCGAGGCTGCGCACTTCGCTGGCCACGACCGCGAAGCCGCGGCCCTGCTCACCGGCGCGCGCCGCTTCCACCGCCGCGTTGAGCGCCAGGATGTTGGTCTGGAACGCGATCCCTTCGATGATCGTATGATGTCCGCGATCTTCGCCGAGCTCTGTGCTGATATCGGCCATGGTCGACGATCACGTTGTTCACCACCGCGTTGCCCTTGACTCGCGATTGTCCGATGCGTTCGCGGCAAGCGTGCTCGCCTGCTGGCGTTGTCGGCGTTCTGCTTCACGGTGGCGGTGAGCTCTTCCATGCTCGCCGCCGTTTCCTGCAGCGACGCCGCTTGCTGCTCGGTGCGCGACGACAGGTCGGTGTTGCCCGAAGCAATCTCGCCGGCCGCGACGGTAATGGATTCCGCTGAATGGCGGATGTGCCGCACGGTTGTCGCCAGTTCCGTCTGCATGCGGCGCAACGCGCCTTGCAACTGGCCGATTTCGTTGTCGCTTTCCACGATGATCGGTGTACGCAGATCGCCGCCGGCGATGCGCTCGAAGTCGGCGGCCATTGCCGTGATCGGCTTCACGACCAGTCGCGTCAATGCAACCCTCACGGTGACGCCGATCACCAGCGCCAGCAGCGCGCAGGCGACCAGTACCGTATTCACGATGTTCGCGGTCGTTTCCGCTGCTTCGAAACGCTGCTGGGCACGCGACGACACATAACCGAGCAACGGCTGCGAAAGCTGATCGAACTGGTTGTAGAGCGGACTGCTGAACTGCATCTGTATACGTTTGTACGCATCGAAGTCTTTTGCTTCGAGCGCGTCGAACTCCGGCATGATGCCTTTTTGCATCATCGCGGCGTGCTTGGCGGCGGCGTCGGTAATGAGCGCCTGCGCGTCACCCGAGACCGGCAACGCAGCGAACGCATCCCACTGCTTTTGCGACTCATTGCAGTATTCGTGAGCCGTGGCCAGTTGTTTTGCGGCGGCGTCGGCCTTGTTGTCCTCAGTCAGCGATTCATACCGGTTCTTCGCGGAGCGGCAACGCAACAGCAATTCGGAACTGCGGGTCAGCGCGGTGCTTCCCGCCAGATCGTGCTCGTACATGCCGCTTAACGCGTGGTTGGCGCGGCCCAGCGAAACAAAAGCACAGGTTCCGACAACGAGTACCAACAAGACAAACACGCTTGTCGCAAGGGTCAAGCCTGTCTTGATTGAAAGATTCTTAAACACTGTCCGTCGGCCTCATTGATATGAACATATATATGTTTAACGGACCGAACACGGAAGACTTGAGGGTTTTTTCCTATTTCTGATGATTGGCTTAGCGAAAGTGGAACAGCTCTGCTGGCGTATCGATCAACACGGCCTGTCGATGTGACTCATCGGTGACAAGCCGATATAGGTCGTGCAGCGCGTGCCGTGGATTGCAGACGTGTTCGAACTGGGTATGTGGCCAGTCGGTGCCCCAGAGCAAGCGGTCGACGCCGAACGCGGGCAGCAATTCGGACCAGGCGTTCGCGCTCGTGGCGAAGGTCGCTTCGGGATTCGCCGGGTTTCGCGCTCACTCGATACCCCGCCGATACCTTGACCCACACGCGCCGTGTCTGGCCCAGCGAGAGCAGGTAAGCGAAGCCGGGGTCGCTGATGCCGAGCGCGGGATCGAAACGCCCGAAATGATCGATCACGATCCGCACGCCGCTTGCCAGCAACGCGGGCGCCACTTGATGCAGGCGGCCTGCGTCGATCTGCATTTCAAGGTGCCAGTCGAGCGCGGCCATGCGCGACAGCAGCGCGCTCCAGTGTTGATCGGTGAAATCGGGCAGTTGGGCGCCGATCAGGTTCGCGCGGATTCCCACGACACCCCGCGCATGCCAGTCGTCGATATAACCAAGCGCATTGACCGGATCAGCCATGACGACGCCGCGCAACTGCTGCGGGTACGCGTCGAGACAGGCGAGCAGATAGCTGTTGTCGAAGCCGAGGAAGCTGGGCTGGATCAGCACGCCATGCGACATCCCGATGCTGGCGAGCATGGCGCGGTAATGCTCGAGCGTGGCGTCGTAGGCCGGCGCATAACGCCGGCCTGGAGCAAGCGGCAGGTCCCGCGTGAAGACGTGGGCGTGCGAATCTATGCCGGTGACGAGACTCATCAGTCATAAGCGATCTATGCCGGGACGTCTTCGGCTAGCGTGCGCCCGCGCGTTTCCGGCAGCATCATCACGCTGACGGCGACGATCGCATAAGCGAAAGCCGCGTCCACGCCGATCGCGAATCCGAGCGAATACTTCGCGGCCAGATGTCCGACCATCACGGGGAATCCCGCGGATACGACGCGTCCGAAGTTGTAGCAAAAGCCCACGCCCGTACCGCGCGTGCCGCGTGGATAGAGTTCGTTGAACAGCGCGCCCATGCTGGCCGGAATGCCGGCGGCGAAGAAACCGAGCGGGAAGCCGAGCGCGAGCATGGCGTGATTGGAGAGCGGCACGAACAGGTACACGATCACCGTCGCCCACGCAACACACGGAGAACAGCAGGATGGTCTGGCGTCGCCCGATGCGGTCCAGCAACTGCGACGCGGCCAGGCAGCCGAAGAAAAATGCCGCGATGATCACCGCCAGATAACCGCCGGTGCTCAGCACTGAAAGATGACGCTCGGTCTTCAGATAGGTCGGCAGCCAGGTGGTCAGCGCCGAGTAGCCGCCGTGTGCGCCCACGCCCAGCAGGCCGCCGATCAGCGTCATGCGTATTACGTCGGGCGCGAAGATCGACAGGAGCGGCGTGCGTTCCTTCGCGTCCTTCAGTACCGCCTCCTTGCGCGCGGGCGCAACCGGGTTCCTTCACATTGCGGCGAATGTAGATGATCAGGAGCGCGGGCAAGATGCCGATGCCGAACATCACCCGCCAGCCGATATCGGGCGACATGAACGAAAACACGGTCGCGTAGAGCAGCACGGCCGCGGCCCAGCCGACGGCCCATGCGCTTTGTACGGCGCCCATTGCCTTGCCGCGATGCTCGTTGCGGATAGTCTCGGCCATCAGCACCGCGCCCGCTGCCCATTCGCCGCCGAAGCCAAAGCCCTGCAGCGCCTTCAGCACGATGAACTGCGGATAGTTCTGCGCGAACGCCGACAGCAACGTGAAGACGGAGAAAAAGACGACGGTGACCTGCAGGGTTTTCACGCGGCCGTAACGGTCCGCTGCTGCGCCGCAAATCCATCCGCCCAGTGCCGACGCCACCAGCGTGACGCCGCTGACCAGACCTGCCTGCGTTTTGCTGATGCCCCATTCCGCAATGATCGCGGGGATGACGAGACTGAACATCTGGACGTCGAGAGCGTCGAGCGCCCAACCGCCGAAACACGCCCAGAACGTGTATCGCTCACCTTTAGAAACCTGCCGGTACCAGGAAAACATCGAGTCTCCGTGCGTCTTTTGTCTTGCTTGAATGAATGAGGCGAGCCGAGATTGACGAATGAATGGTCAACCAATCGTTAAAACATATATATGTTTATATGAATGGTCGAGTTCGTGGGATAGGTGTTTACCCCGTTATCGGCAGATGGCACTCAGACTTTAGACGTTGTTTTTGACGGTTTGCCCGTTGAGCTCAGCATGGAGCGCTCGATCTCGCCCAGCTTGCTGATGGCATCGCGAGCCATGCGCAACGTCCGGCCGTGGCTCCAGGTTTAATGATCTTTAATGGATCTATGAATGGTGCCAGCACGCTTTTATTCTTGTCGCTGACCTCACGAGCCCGGGCAGACGCATGCGAACGGCTACACGGCAGTTTGAAGCACGTGCTTTCGCGTGAAGTGTGATCCGGTTGTTGACTTGCCACGGTGCTTATTGTGGCGCTCATGTTGGCTTATCCCATTCGCCGCGTCGCTGACGCATCGAAAAGAAATTTCGATTCTTGCGTGGCGAGCCGCAATGCCGATGCGCAAGGAAAACAGACACCCGCCGATCGTTATGCCCGGCTCGGTGATTGCGCTGCTTCTCCATGAAACTTGCCGCGACTGAAGCGCGCCCCCCCGGCAACCTCAACCACACCACGCACCCGATATGACCGAAGCCATTCACGTACGCCCCGTTGTGCCCTCCGATTTCCCCGCATGGAAGCTTCTCTGGGATGGCTATAACGCCTTTTATGACCGCCACGGCGACACGGCATTACCGCTTGAAATCACCCGGACGACGTGGTCCCGTTTCTTCGATGTCTACGAGCCCATGCATGCGCTGGTCGCGGAAAGCGCGGGAGAGCTAGTCGGCTTGACGCATTTTCTTTTTCATCGAAGCACGATCCAGCTGGGTCCGAGTTGTTATCTGCAGGACCTGTTTACTGCGGAGGGCGCCAGAGGAAAAGGGGTTGGCCGCAAGCTGATCCAGGAGGTGTATCGGCACGCGCAGACATCAGGCGTTGAACGCGTGTATTGGCACACGCGAGAGACCAACATCACGGCAATGCAACTCTACGACAAGGTCGCCGAGAAGCAAGGGTCCGTGGTCTATCGTAAGCCGCTATGAAGCCCGCTGTCGCTCAAGCAAGCCCCTTCTCCGCGAGACGCTGGTAAAAAAGCAAGTCAAGTTCCGGCGCTCGTCCCGCCAGACCGGTCAGCAGCGCATGCACCTGGCCACGATGATGCGTCTGGTGATTGAACCAATGCGCGAGTGCAGGCGCGAGAGGTTGCGTGATCGCTTCCGGCGTGGAGACGCGCCGGTACGTGATCGAACCTTCCAGCGACGCATCGTCAAGTCCCGTTACGTACCGCACGATCCGCGCATCCTCCGTTTCACGCGCATGGCGCAGCGACTCAAGCTGCTCGAACAGGATCGCATCGAGCCGGTCGGGTGAATCGCCTTCGCCGGTGAAACGAAACATCCATACGCGGTCGGTCACGAGCAAGTGATTGAGTGTGCCGTGTACCGACCTGAAAAACGCACCACGATCCGCTCGATAATCGGCGTCGCTCAGGCGGGCGGCGGCATCGAAGAGCCGGGTGTTTGCCCACGCGTTGTAGCGTGCGAATGTATCGAAGTGCTGTTTGAGCAGGCCCTGCATGTCGTCCTCCTTACGGCTCTAAAACGTTCGTACCGTACGGATATTAATATTGATAAAGTTGACGTCAATCTTGATTCAATTCATCAATGTGAGATCCCATGGCATGGATGACAGCGGCCGAGGCCTTGAGCGTATTGAACGTCCGCGCGCAGACGCTGTATGCGAACGTGAGTCGCGGAAAAATCCGCGCGAAGCCCGATAAGACGGACCCTCGCCGCAGCCTTTATCACCGGGACGATGTAGTGCGCATGGCGGAGCGCCGTAGCGGACAGCGCAAGGTCGAGAAGGTCGCGGCGCAGACTATCGACTGGGGTGATCCTGTTTTGCTTTCCGCTATCTCGACGGTGTCGAATGGAAAGCTTTGGTATCGCGGGCGGGATGCCATCGAGCTTGCGAACACGGCGTCGTTTGAGGAGGTCGACCGGGCTGTTGTGGGAGACCGATGCGGTCTCCATTGAGCCATCAATCAAGCGCAAGGCTGCCAGCGCCGACGATCCTTTGACCGCGAGTCTTGTCGCATTGGCGCAGGCGTAGCGCGCGTGATTTGCCATCGAGTGGACGCACTCCTGCCGTGTTGCGCGACGAGGCCGCCAGCGTGCTTTCGACGCTCGCACAAGCCATTCTTGGCGCTACAGCTTCTTCGCGCGCGGGACGCACGTTAGCGAGCGGCTGGCGGTATCGTGGGGATGCAGCGAGGCGGAAGACGCGATCCGGCGCGCCCTCGTTTTACTCGCCGATCATGAACTGAATGCATCGACCTTCGCTACGCGCGTCACCGTCTCCACGGGCGCGTCGTTATCGGCGGGCGTGTTGGCGGTCTTGCTACGCTCACCGGACCGTTGCATGGCGGCGCGTCGTCGTCGGTTCGCGGGCTGATCGAGTTGGCAACAATATCCGGCCCGGAAGCGGCCGTGCGTAACTGGCTGGCGCAAGGCCGCGCGTTTCCGGCATTCGGTCATCCGCTATACGCCGATGGAGACCCCAGGGCGAGCGCTCTGCTCAGCAAGATGAGCGTGCCGCCGCTTTATGCAGAACTTGCCGCGTGCGTGGAGAGGGCGGTTGGCGAGCGGCCGAACGTGGATTTCGCGCTGGCGGTTCTTGCCGCTGCTTTCGATTTGCCGACGCATGCGCCGCTGTCGCTCTTCGCGCTTGCACGCTGTGCGGGCTGGCTCGCTCACGCGCTGGAGCAAGCGCAAACGGGCCGCCTGATCCGGCCTCGCGCGCGTTATGTCGGGCTACAGCCGAAGCCCGCGGAATGAGTCTGCGCACGGACCAGTACAGAAGCATTTATCAGACCCGCTCGTGCCTCGCGGCTCACGCCGCCGTCTGTTTCAGTGCGTTCGGCCGTGCGCGCTTGGCCAGATCCTGTAATAACCGTTGCGCCCGGTGTTGTTGCACGGCCACAAGATCGCTCTCATTCATCAGGGCGCGAAGCCGGCTTTCCCAGTACTCCTGGTCCATCCCGTGGACCGGTCCGGCCGGATAGGCCCGCGCGACGGACCTGACCATGCGCTCAATATGGTCGAGCTGGCGATCGGCTAAACTTGCGGGCATCAAGTTGCCGGGATTAGGCGACGGTGCTTTCTTTAAAGCGCTCATTTGCTGATATCTCGTCGTGCTTCGCTGAGCTTCTCAGGAAGGGTGCTGCGTTCAATTCGTCCGGACATCGCCGATCAAGCCGCTCGTCTCGCCAATACAGATGCCGATGGCGATGAGAGCGTGCAGACGTTTCCGTTGCCGCCACCTTTTGATGGAAAGAGCCTGCAATTTCCTTCTTGCAATGCCGTAAACCAGGCATTCCTTTCACATGCGAAATGGACGGCGAAGTTATTGATGTGAAGATATCGCACTGTTTTGACAGGCTCTTGACCGTATGTCTCAATTCTCGAATTAAATTGATCACCGCGACCCGCGCCGGATAGATTGGCTTTTTTGGGGCGCTATCAGGTACAAACATGTCTTCGAATACCCGTCGAGACGGGCTCGCTCGAAATTGCAGTGCCGGACGCTGGCATTGTCCACAGCAGCTTCAGCACGTACGCCTCGGAGGCGGACCAGCAGATCCTCGCCTGGCGCGATCGGGTGGGGCATGTCGTGGATGTCCTGCCTTCGAAGGAGCAGCTCACCAAGCGGCTTTCAGCGGCCGTATCGACCGGTATTCGGTGGGCGATCTTGTCTTCACCGATGCCGTCACCGACGCCATGTCGCTTGAACGTTCGGTCGCAAGAGTCTCCACCGACGTGCGGCGCAACTACGTTTTCCACGTTTTCGCGCAGGGGAAGCTCAGCACGGAAATGGGCATGCAGCAAAAGCGCAGCGCCGCGAATTCGGTGCAGGGAATAGTCGTTTTCGACATGGACCAGCCATTTCGCCACCGAGCGTTCCGAGTGCCACGTGTTGACGATGTTCGTGCCAAGAGCGGTCGTGGAGGCCACGTTGCCCGGACGCCGATGCTATTCATGGCCGCGTGGTCGAGCACGGAGCGCCGCTGACCCAGCTCGTCATGAATCACGCGTTGGCCCTGAGCCGCGATCTGCCAGGAATGAGCGCGGCGCAGGCGGCGCATGAACTGGATGCCGGCGCGCAACTGCTGCTCGCGGCTTTCCGCAAGCAGGCGAGTCTGACCGGCGACGGCCGCGCAGCCGTGCAGGCGGCCGTGATGAGCCAGGTGCGGCGGTATGTTGAAGCGAATCTCAACCAGCCGGAGTCTTTCGCCTTCGAGCGTGGTGGATGCGCTGCAATTGAAGCGCGCCACGATCTACCGCTGGTTCGAGCATGAGGGCGGACTGGGCGCGTATATCCGCAATCGCCGTTTGCGCGAGGCGGCCGACGAGCTGGTCCGCTTCCCGCACCTTCACGTTATCGATATTGCGTACGGGCTGGGTTTTAACAGCGCGTCGGATTTCACGCGCGCGTTTCGCCGCGCTTACGGCATGAGCCCGCAAGATGCGCGCGCTCGCGCGCTCGAGCTGCAGCGGGCGAGCAAGCTGGAATCTGCTGTCATCGTACGGGCCCGGCGGCAAATAGCGCCGCGGATAGCCCGATTGCCCCATAACCGCCTCAGTCGAGCGTCCTTTCGGGGAAGCGGTGCAGGGCAAACAGGGTGATGCAGGTGGCGGCGATCAGATACCACGCGGGCATCATCGGATTGCCGGTCCTGGCGATCAGCCACGTGACGATGAGCGGCGAAAAACCGCCGAAAATCGCCACGCCGAAGCTGTACATGATGGACAGCGCGGCCGCGCGGTGTTGCGGCGGAAAGGCCTCCAGCATGATCACCGTGCTCGCGCCGGCATTGCTGAGCGCGACTGCCACATACCCGAGGATGATCAGTAGCGCGGTGACATTGCCCACGCCCATTCTCAAGCCAGGAAGGCCGGATAAGTCAGCACAAGACAGATCAGGAGCGCCAGGTACTGGATGGGCTTGCGCCGCTTTTGCCGGTCGGCGATCCGGGCCACCAGCGGGTTCACCACCAGGATCACGAGACCGGACAGGCTGGCGGTCAGCAGGCTGATGGCCGGGGGGCGATGCAACGTCCGCACCAGATAGCTCGGCATGTAGAACACGGTGATGTAGATGCCGATCGACGGCGCGGCCATCATCAATGTTCCGTATATCGAGCGTGCGTGCGTGCTGCGCGAACATGCTCGCGAGCCGGGGTCGCTTGGGTAGCCTCGATGACGACCGAAGGCATGCGCCGGCGCAGATACCAGCCGACGGGGCCGATCAACCCGCCGAGCACGAACGGAATCCGCCATCCCCATTCGTGCATGTCGGCCGGCGAGAGCCACGGCGGTCGTGATTGCACCGACCATCGCGGCGGCAAATGCGGCCGCGCCCTGGCTCGCGCCACGCCAGCTGGTGAGATAACAGCGGCGGTTGCGCGGGACCGATTCCATCAGCACGGCCGACGCCGGCCCGATCTCGCCTCCTGCCGCGAGCCCCTGCATGAGTCGCGCGAGAACCATCAGCACGGTTGCAGCCGGGCCGATGGAGGCAACCGTCGGCAAGCAGGCGATCAGCCATGTGCCGAGCGTCATGAACGCAAGCGACCACGCCATGCCGGCTTTGCGGCCCCGGCTGTTGGCTGATCTGCCCGATGATGACTGCTCCGAGCGGGCGCATGACGAAGCCCGCGCCGAAGGTAGCCAGCGACAGCAGCAGCGAAGACAGCGGGTTGTGCGACGGGAAGAAAAGTTTGCCGATGATGACGGCGGAGAAGCTGTAGACCGTGAAGTCGTACGCGACAAACGCGTTACCGATGATGGTAGCCAGGACGATACGGGCGGGCCTTGCTTTCGGGGCGTGAATCAGGTGGTCTGCTGCGGGGTGCATGGGCGCGGTCTGGGGGAAAAGGCGGCTGTGCCAATATGCATGGATTGCTATTCTTTCGGCTTGGGGCGAAGCCCGGGGAATGATAAGGCAATCGGAATACTCGTGCTTGAAGCGAAGTCGCCGCTGTGGGTTGCATGTGCCGCCGGCGACCCGTCGTTCTCGCGATAATCCAAAATGCATTTGTACAAAAGGCCCTGCGGGGAAATGCGAGGGAGCGAAGGATTAGAGCGGTGCCGGGCGTTGTTATTTGCCGGCGCGATCGCAGGACTGTCAGCGGAACAAGGCAGGCCCGATTTCGCAGACGCCGGTTGCGAAATCAGCTTTTGGCTGTTTCGAACCCCGGCGCGGTTCAACCCGGCGGCGCGTCAGGCAGCGTGCCGCCTTCCGAGCGCGTGCGCACCGTCGTCATGGTTCTCTCGGCCAGAACCGCATCGCGCTTGGCCAGCAAATGGCCGCGCAGAATAGACGCCATGCGCTTGCCGTCGCGTGCTTCCAGCGCCTCGATCATCGCTTCATGATCGCGGATCGCGCTGTCCCACTTCACCGTCTGGAAGTTGGACCGGAACCGCAACGCCTGCAGCCGCCGGTTCACCGATATATAGGTCTGCCGCAACGCCGAATTGCGCGCGGCGTCGTTGATCTTGTCGTGAATGGCCTGATTGCGGCTGTAGTACCCCGACAGGTCGTTCTGCTCCCGGCACGCCAGCATGGCGTAATGCAGCGCCTTGATTTCGCTCAGTTCGGCAGGCGTTATCCGCTCGCACGCGAGTTCGCCCGAGAACGCTTCCAGCCCGCTCATCAGTTCGAAGGTCTCGCGAATCTCCGCCTCGCTCATCTGCGACACCGACGCGCCCCGGTTCGGCAGGATGTCGATCAGCCCCTCGGACGCCAGCACCTTCAGCGCCTCACGCAACGGCGTGCGCGAAATGCCCAGCGTCTCGCACAACGTGCGTTCGTTGAGCTTCACGCCCGGCGCGAGCAAGCCCTCGACGATGAAATTGCGCAGGTGCTCGACCACCGTGTCGTGCAGCCGCTGCCGCTCAACTTTTGGAAGCGTGGTCGCGATCTGCGCAATCTGCGCGATCTGCGAATCCGCCAAATGATCATTTTGCATTCAATACCTCAACCCATTCTGTTGACGCGATTTTACCGTACGGCGCCGGTAAATTTGGAGGGGCGGGTTTCCACCTAAGAAAAACAGGCATTTTTCGCTTCCGATCGCCGCAGCGGTGCGCTAAAGTATTTTGCATGCAAAATTCAAAGGACGCATCATGTTAAAGCTCGATTTCCATCCCGCTGGTCGCCATTTCCTGCAGATTCCGGGTCCGAGCCCGGTTCCCGACCGCATCCTGCGGGCAATGAGTTATCCGACGATCGACCATCGCGGACCGGAATTCGGCGCGTTGGGCCTGAAAGTCCTGGAAGGCATCAAGGCAATCTTCAAGACCGCGCAACCGGTCGTGATCTATCCGGCATCGGGCACGGGCGCATGGGAAGCGGCGCTCTGCAACACGCTCAGCCCCGGCGACACCGTGCTGATGTTCGAGACCGGCCACTTCGCGACGCTCTGGAAAAAGATGGCCGAAAACCTCGGGCTGAAGCCGGAATTCCTGGGGCTGCCCGGCATCGAGGGATGGCGGCGCGGCGTGCAGGCGGACATGATCGAAGCGCGTTTGCGCGAAGACACGCAGCACACGATCAAGGCGGTTTGCGTCGTGCATAACGAAACCTCGACGGGCGTCACGTCGGACATCGCAGCCGTGCGGCGCGCGATCGACGCGGCCGGACATCCGGCGCTGTTTCTCGTCGATACGATTTCGGGTCTTGCGTCCGCGGATTATCGGCATGACGAATGGGGCGTGGACGTCACCGTGTCCGGTTCGCAAAAAGGCTTGATGCTGCCGCCGGGGATCAGCTTCAACGCGGTCTCGCCGAAGGCGATCAAGGCGAGCAAGGACGCGAAGTTGCCGCGCGCGTTCTGGGCGTGGGACGAGATCATCGAGATGAACAAGAGCGGGTACTGGCCGTACACGCCGAACACCAATTTGCTGTACGGCTTGTCGGAAGCGCTCGAGATGATCGGCGACGAAGGACTCGACAACGTCTTCGCGCGGCATCGAGCGACTGGCCGCGGCTTGCCGCGCTGCGGTCAACGCATGGGGACTCGAGATCCAGTGCGCGGACCCAGCCGTTTATTCGCCGGTGCTGACCGGCGTGATGACGCCCGAAGGCGTCGACGCGGACGCTATCCGCAAGACCATCTACGAGCACTTCGACATGTCGCTCGGCACGGGCCTCGGCAAGCTGAAGGGCCGCATGTTCCGCATCGGGCATCTGGGCGACTGCAACGACCTCACGCTGATGGCCACGCTCACAGGCTGTGAAATGGGCCTCAAGTTGTCCGGCGTGAAGCTGGCGGGCAGCGGCGTCCTGGCGGCAATGGACTACCTGACGAGCCACACCGCAGCACCGGCATTGAAGGCGGCGGCTTAACACGAAGCACGAGTCACGAAGACGAGCCGGAGACGCATGACCGGCTTCCCATCAGAGACTCCCCATCTATTAACCGCGCGTAGACGCCGATGCTGACTAAATCTTCCGAAGCGCTCGTCCAGCCGATTCACCTGATGCCGGCCTCGGCGCGCGCCACGCTGTCGCCGCTGGCCATGCGCCTGCGTCAAAGAGTTGAAGGGCGATGTGCTGTTCGACCGGGCGGCGCGCGGACGCTACGCGACGGATGCATCGATCTATCAGATCATGCCGCTCGGCGCGGTCGTGCCGAAAGATCAGGCCGACCTGCTGCTCGCTTTGGAGATTGCACGCGACGCACATGTCCCCGTGCTCGCGCGCGGCGCGGGAACGAGCCAGTGCGGCCAGACGATTGGCGAAGCGCTGGTGATCGATACAAGCAAGTGGCTCAACAATATTGTCCACTTCGACCCTGAAGCGCGCACGGTAACGGTGGAGCCGGGCGTGGTGCTCGATCATCTGAACGCGTGGCTGAAGCCGCACGGCCTGTGGTTTCCCGTCGATGTATCGACCAGCGCGCAATGCACGATCGGCGGCATGGCGGGCAACAACTCGTGCGGCTCGCGGTCGATGGAATACGGGATCATGGTGCACAACGTGGCGGCTATCGACGCCGTGCTGGCCGATGGTCACCAAGCCACGTTCGCGGCATTGCATGCCATGTCATCCGACGCTCGCACGCGTTCGCTGGTCGAAGGCGTGCAGCGCATAGCGCAACGCGAACGCGATGAAATCCGCGAGCAGGTGCCGAAGGTATTGCGGCGCGTAGCGGGCTACAACATCGATCTCTTCGATTGCCAGAGCCCCTTGCCCTTCAGCGCCGACGGCGAGCCGAATCTCGCGCAGTTGCTGGTGGGCTCCGAAGGCACGCTCGCGTTCAGCCGGCAACTCACGTTGAAACTGTGGCCGCTGCCCGAGCACAAGACGCTTGGCGTCGTGAACTTCCCGACGTTCTACGACGCGATGGACATGACGCAGCACATCGTCAAGCTGGGGCCGGTCGCGGTGGAACTGGTCGACCGCACGATGATCGACCTGTCGATGTCCAATCCGGCGTTCCGTCCGGTGATCGAGCGGGCGCTGGTCGGCCAGCCGCAAGCCGTGTTGCTGGTCGAATTCGCCGGCGCGGACAAGGCCGTGCAACTCGCGAAGCTTGCGCAGCTCGTGGAACTGATGGGCGATCTCGGCTTGCCGGGCTCGGTGGTCGAGATGCCCGACGCCGCGCGAACAAAAGGCCTTGTGGGAAGTACGCAAGGCCGGCCTCAACATCATGATGAGCATGAAGGGCGACGGCAAGCCGGTGTCGTTCATCGAAGATTGCGCGGTGCCGCTCGAACATCTCGCGCGAGTACACCAGCCGTCTCACCGAAGTGTTCCATCAAGCACGACACCGAAGGCACCTGGTACGCGCATGCGAGCGTCGGCACGCTGCACGTGCGGCCGATTCTCGACATGCGCCGCGACGGCGCGCAGAAGATGCGGGCGATCGCCGAAGAAGCGTCGGCGCTGGTGCGCGAGTACAAGGGCGCGTATTCGGGCGAACACGGCGACGGTTTGTGCCGCGGCGAATGGGTCGCGTGGCAATACGGACCGCGACTGAACGAGGCGTTCCGCGAGATCAAGACGCTCTTCGATCCCGAGAATCGCTTGAGTCCGGACAAGCATCGTGAATCCGCCGAAAATGGACGACGCGACGAACTTCCGCTTCCCGCCGACGCTATCGCGAACGTGAGCATCGAGACGCAGCTCGACTGGTCGCAATGGAACGTGACGCGCGATCCGTTGACGGGTGTGGAGACCGCGCCGGGAACGGGCGACGATCGCACCGGCGGCCTCGCGAAGGCCGTCGAGATGTGCAACAACAACGGCCATTGCCGCAAGTTCGACGCAGGCACCATGTGCCCGAGCTATCGCATCACCAAGGACGAACAGCATGTCACGCGAGGCCGCGCGAACACGCTGCGGCTCGCGATCAGCGGGCAACTCGGCGAGGGCGGGCTTGCAAGCCAGGACGTGAAGGATGTGCTGGACCTGTGCGTATCGTGCAAGGGCTGCAAGCGCGATTGCCCGACGGGCGTCGACATGGCGAAGATCAAGATTGAAGCGCGCGCCGCGTGGACGTCGGCGAACGGATTGCGCATGCGCGACCGGCTGGTGGCCTTCCTGCCGCGCTACGCGCCGTATGCGAGCCGCATGCCGTCGTTGTTCGGATCGGTCGAAGCGTTTGCCGCGTTTTGCAGGCTGGTTGAAGACGCGCCTTGGGCCTTGCGCCGCAACGCGCGTTTCCGCATTTCGTGAAATCGTTTTTATCGACGGCTGTGCAGCCCTTGCCACCCGCGCAGGGCGACAAGGAAGTGCTGCTTTTCGTCGATACCTTCAACAACTACATGGAACCCGACAACGCGCGCGCCGCGAAGCGCGTGCTCGAGGCGGCGGGCTACACGGTTCACCTGAACGTCAAGGCGGGCGAGCGGCCGCTGTGTTGCGGACGCACGTTCCTCTCGGCGGGGCGGGTCGATGAAGCGAAGGCGGAAGCGCGCCGCACGCTGGACACATTGCGGCCGTATATAGAACGCGGCGTGCCGGTCGTCGGCCTTGAACCGTCGTGCCTGCTTTCCTTCCGCGATGAATTCCTCGACTACGGTTATGGCGATGAAGCGCGCAAGCTTTCGCAGTCATCGTTTCTGTTCGAAGAGTTCCTGGTCCGCGAGAAAGAGGCCGGACGCCTGCGGCTTTCGCTGAAACCCCTCGCTCAGCCGAAGGCGCTGGTGCATGGCCATTGCCATCAAAAGGCCTTCGATGTATTTCGTCCCGTGCAGGCCGTGCTCGGCTGGATTCCTCAGCTGGAGGTATCGGTGGTCGAATCGTCGTGTTGCGGCATGGCCGGGAGTTTTGGTTACGAAGCCGAGCACTACGAAGCATCGAAGGCGATGGCGGAGTTGTCGCTGCTGCCCGCCGTGCGAAAGCACGCAAGGCACAGGACGCCGTGATCGTCGCCGACGGCACCAGTTGCCGTCACCAGATAGCGGACGGCACGGATGCGAAGGCGTTGCATGTCGCCCAGGTACTGGCCGCGGCGCTAAGGGATTATTGAATCAGCACGGGTTCACATAAACAGCGGACGGCGTCATGTTCCGCGCATTGGAGACCAGCATGGCACGACCGCGCAAACCCAGGATTCGCACCCTCGCTTTAACGCCCATTCAATAAAGCCTTATAGAAGTTCCGGATGCAGTTCGCTTCGGGCGCCCGTGGGCGCCTTGATGAAGCACGCACTACTCAAGGAGACGATGATGTTCCGTCGAGCTACGACGCGCGTTCTGTTGTTGCTGTGCGCCATGTATTTCATTACCTATGTTGACCGTGTCAACGTCAGTACCGCCGCCTCGCAATTCGGCGCGGAACTGCACTTGTCGCATGTTCAGATCGGCTTTGTATTTTCCGCATTTGCCTATCCGTATCTCGTGTTCCAGATTATTGGCGGATGGGTGGGGGACCGTTTCGGGCCGCGTCGGACGCTTGCCGTCTGCGCCGTGATCTGGGCGGGCGCCACGGTCATGACCGGGCTGGCTGGCGGGTTTGTATCGCTGATCGTTGCGCGCTTGTTGCTCGGGCTGGGCGAAGGGCGCAACGTTCCCTACCGCTACCCGCGCCATGTCGAACTGGATGCCTGCCGATCAAACGCGGCTTCGCGCAAGGCACCACGCATGCCGCGTCGCGCATTGGCAATGCGGTGGCGCCGCCGTTGATCGTCTGGTTGATGATCGCGACGAGCTGGCGCGGCGCGTTCATTGTGACGGGGGTCGTGAGTTTTCTGTGGGCGATTGTCTGGATCTTCTATTTCCGCGATAACCCCCGTGACCACAAGAGCATTACCGCCGACGAGTGCGCCACGCTTTCATCGTTCTCCGGCGTCAAGCAGCGCGTGCCTGTTCCATGGCGTGCATTGCTTGGACGGATGGCGCCGGTGACCGCCGTGTACTTCTGCTACGGCTGGGTGTTGTGGCTCTTCCTCGGCTGGATTCCGCAGTACTTTCTCCACAACTATCACATGGAGTTGGGGAAGTCGGCGCTGTTCGCTTCGGGCGTGTTCTTTCGCTGGCGTGCTTGGCGACTGGCTTGGCGGCTCGGTCACGGATCGCATCCTGCGGCGCAGCGGAAATCTTCGCATGGCCCGCAACGTGATGGTCGGTGTCTGCATGTTGCTGACGCTGCTTTCGCTCGCGCCCATCATGCTGGTGTCCAATATGTCGATCACGTTGGCTGCGGTTTGCCTGAGCGGCGGGTTCTTCTTCAACGAGATGACGATCGGACCCATGTGGGCCGTGCCGATGGACATCGCGCCGAAGCACGCCGGCACCGCGAGCGGCATCATGAATTCGGGTTCCGCGCTGGCCGCGATCATCAGTCCGGTTGTGGGCGGTTTCCTGATCGACAAGACCGGGAACTGGAACCTGCCATTCACGGTTTCCATGATCCTGATGGCCGTCGGCATTGTGCTCTCGTTCACCATGCGGCCGGACCGCGCGCTAGACGACGTTGCTGCGGGCGCTGAAGGAAAGGAAGGCGCTGAGCCAGCGAGGAAATTCGTCTAGATTCGTCTATTAGTGCGCGCGCCGGAAGCTGTTATTTCTTTCTCCAGGAGACGATGTGGCTGAACCATCCATCTTGATCGAACGCGAGGGGTTCATCGCGACGGTTGTCATCGACCGGCCCGCGAAGCTCAACGCGATGACCAAACCGCTTTGGCAGTCGCTGGGCGAAACTATTGATGCGCTCTCCGCCGATGACACCATCCGCTGCATCATCCTGCGCGGCGCCGGCGAGAAAGCCTTCTCGCCGGGCAACGACATAGCCGAGTTCCAGACCGATCGCTCCAACGTCGAACAAGCCCGCGCGTATGGGGCGATCATGCATCGCACGTTGAGAGCGCTGGGTGCATGCAGGCATCCGATTGTCGCGATGATTCACGGCATTTGCGTGGGCGGCGGACTCGAGATTGCCGCCATGTGCGATCTGCGCATCTGCGGGGAATCCAGCCGCTTTGGCGTGCCGATCAAGAACCTCGGCCTCGTGATGGCGCATGCGGAACTCGATGCGCTCGTGCAGCTTGCGGGACCCGCCGTCGCGCTCGAAATCCTGCTGGAAGGGCGCATTTTCGGGGCGCAAGAGGCGTTCGCCAAAGGACTCGTTACGCGAGTCGTCGCCGACGATCAGGTCACCGCCGAAACGCTTGCAACGGCGCGCCGGATTGCCGATGGCGCGCCGTTGGTCGCACGCTGGCACAAGCAGTTCGTCAAGCGCGCGATGAACCCTGCGCCGCTCACGCCCGAGGAACGTGACGAAGGTTTCGCGTGCTTTGGCACGGAGGACTTTCGCACGGGTTATCAAGCCTTCCTCGACAAGGTCAAACCCGAATTCAAGGGGCGTTGAAATGCTCGAAACAGAAACAGGCAGCAAGGGCCCGCTTAGCGGGATGCGCGTGATCGAACTGGCTCACATCATGTCCGGGACCCATCTGCGGAATGATGCTTGCCGACATGGGCGCCGATGTCATCAAGGTCGAGAAAATTCCCGGCGGCGACGATTGCCGCCGCTTCGCTCCCATTCTGGAAGGCGGGGAATCGGCGTCGTTCATGATCGTGAACCGCAATAAACGCGGCGTCGCGATCAACCTCAAGACCGACGGCGGCCGTGAAGTGCTGCGCAAGATGCTCGCCACTGCCGACGTAGTCACCGAGAACTATCGTCGCGGCACGATGGAAAAACTCGGCATGGGTTATGAAGCGCTCAAGGCGGAAAATCCCGGCCTGATCTATTGCGCGATCTCGGGTTTTGGCCGCAGCGGACCCATGGCCGACAAGGGCGGTTTCGACCTGATCGCGCAGGGCATGAGCGGTCTCATGAGCATGACCGGCGAACCCGGGTCAGGCGCCGATCAAGGCGGGCTCGCCAGTCACCGATATCAACGCGGGCATTCTCGCCGCGCTTGGAATTTGCGCGGCGTACTCGGGCAAGCAAAAGACCGGGCTGGGCCAGATGGTCGATACCTCGCTATTCGAAGCGGGTTTGCAGCAGATGTACTGGGCCTTCGCCAACTACTTCGCCGACGGCACGGTGTTGCCCAAGGCAGGCTCGGCGAATCCGACCAGCGCGCCGTATCAGGCGTTCCGGACGCGTGACGGCTGGGTGAATATCGGCGGGGCGAATCAGAGCAATTACGAGCGGCTGGTCGGCGTGCTGGATATTCCGGGTCTTGCCGAAGATGAGCGATTCAAGACCAATGCCGGGCGCTTGAAATATCGCGGAGCGCTGGTCGACATCCTGACAGCGCGCCTGGTCGAGCGGACGACGAACGAATGGCTTGCCGCTTTCGATGCAATCGGCCTGCCGTCAGGGGCCAGTGCTCGGCGTGCCCGAAGCGGCGGCGCATGAACAAGCGCTGGCGCGCGGGATGATTGTCGAGACGACGCATCCGGTAGCGGGGCGCATGCGCGGTCTGGGCTTGCCGATCCATTTCTCTGACGGGCGTACTGAGTCGCCATTGCCCGCGCCGTTGCTAGGTCAACATACGGCGGAAGTACTGCGTGAATACGGCTTTTCCGATGAACGTATTCACGCGCTAAAAGAAGAAGGCGCCATTATTTCCAGTGATGTAACGACCTGAGTCAATGTTTGAAAAGACGTCCGGTTTGCCGGACGTCTTTTCTTCACCCATAGCGCTAAGCACGTTCCCGTTCCAGAGGAATGTCTTAAGCCGCCAACAAGGTGATTTAATCCGTCACCGCGCAAAAACACCGCGTCGCATTTGATCAATATCGTGAGCAAAAGCATCATCTGATGCCCGGTCATCCGGTATAAGCTACGCGATGTCCAGACAAGTCGGTTCTCGCATCGGTTCGCTCGACTTAACCCGTCTAGCATCGGACCTTGCCAGGAACCGCGCCGCGTTTTCTTCCATCGTGAATCACTATGCCTGCAACCATTGCCCAAAGCAGAGCGGTGCCGCTGCGCAGCATCACGCAAATCCTCGCGGCAATGTTTTGCTTTGCAGTGGTCGATGCCCTGGCAAAATCGGTCAGCCTGAAATACCCCGCTAACGAGATCACGTTCTTTCGAATGATCTTCGGCTTGTTGCCCGCGTTTGCGATGTGCCTGCAAGGCAAACCCTTAAGCGAGCGGCTAAGGACCCTGGATTTTCGGGCGCAGACACTACGCGCGATTACCTTGCTGTGCGCACTCGGACTGTTCTTCGCAGGATTGCCTTACGTGCCATTGAGCGAAGCGGTTGCTATCGTCTATTCGGAAACCATTTTCGTGATCGTGCTGGCGCCCTTGCTTCTCAAGGAAACGCTAAGACGTCGTGATGCCGGCGCGGCTGCGATCGGCTTTATGGGCGTGCTGCTGGTTGTGCGTCCAAGCAGCGATCAGACGAGTTGGCTCGGTCCCGGTACTTCTTATCGCAAGCGCGATTTTCGGAGCGTTATCGATTCTGCAAATCAAGCGAATCCGCGCATCGAATGATTCGAGTGTCACCGTGCTTTACTTCACCGCTGATCGGTGCGCTCGTCAGCGGGCTCTCGCTCTTTTTCGCGTGGCAAACGCCGACGCTGGATTTCCTCGCCCTCATGGCCTTGCTCGGCGTCCTGGCCGGCACCGGGCAACTGCTGTTGACCATGGCGTTTCGACAAGCCGATGCCAGCGCACTCGCGCCGTATAACTACACGAGCATTGTGTGGGCCGCGATCTTTGGGTTATGTGGTCTGGGGCGAGACGGTCGGCATGGTGTCGCTGCTGGGTATCCTGCTGATTGTGGGCAGTTCAATACTGGTGGCGATCAGGAGCAAGCAAGCCGACGGCCCGCTGGTTTAATCAAGCGGGCCGACACCGTTTCACTCAATCGACAACCTCAGCGCAAACGCCAGCAAGGCGGCCGAGAACGTCCAGCGCTGCACGACCTGAGCGCGCGGATGACTGCGCAGCCAGCGCGATAACCGCACGGCGGAAAACGCCAGTGTTGTGTCGAACGCCGCGCCGATCACGACCAGCACCACGCCGAGCTCAAGAACCTGCGACCAGACCGCGCCCGCTTCCGGATGCACGAATTGCGGCAGCAAGACCGAACAGAACAGCAGCGCTTTCGGATTGAGCAGACTGCTCAGCACGCCCTTCGACAAGGCGGCGCGCAATGGCGGACGTATTCTCGATGTCGTGTTGTTGTCATCGAGACCGAACGCCGGCGAGCGGAAAATCTGGATCGCCACGTAGGCGAGATACAACGCTCCCGCAATACGCACACCGTCGTATAGCCACGGCGCACTGCGCAGCAGCGCAGCGACGCCAAGCGCCGACAACGTGACATGCAGACTGCGGGCAATTGCCAGGCCGGCAGCGGTCGAAAGTCCGTGCTTCAGGCCATGCGATGAACTGGTCTGCAGGATGAGCGCCATGTCCGGGCCGGGGAGCGCATATACGACCGCGAGGGCCCCGATAAAGACGAGCAGCAATTGCAGCGAGACCATGATCCAACCTCCATTTCGAAGCCTGGAAAAGGGCAGCTAAGAACTCACGACTAAAGCTGCTGGAGAAAACACTTAACACAACAAAAAGAACAAAGACGATGAGATTTCTGGATCCAATGGACTTGAGGTAGTATTTATATACTGCTAAGTCTCCGGTCCGCCGCTTGAGGTCTCGGGCTTCGACTTCAGCTTCCGCTCGGGATGTATCTGGCTCGAGCTCTTCCTCTTTCCCCTGAAGTCTTGAATTTTCACTGTCGCCGAAGTCAGAGAACTTGCTGAACTCAAGTCCACGTTGACCAGCGACTTCTGGTATTTTGCTTTGGACCTCTCCATCACGATCGATGAGGATGATTTGATCCGCAAGGGGTAATACTTGGGCTACAGAAGCGGTCAGATACACAAATAACGACTATCAAGGGACAGCTCACTTGAATGGGTGACAAGA
>CAVPTS010000019.1:0-112914 GCA_963708695.1 uncultured beta proteobacterium | reverse complement strand
AAAACGCCTTCCCACAATCTCTATTAAGTGTCCCCCAGCGTGCAGACCAATGCTTTTGGTTCCCACGTAGCACGGTGCTTGCTAGAGCGACGGACACTTGAAACCCTCCTTCTCGCGAATTCCTACATCCCCACGCTTCGCCACCAGTGCTCTCGGGCAAGTTCGAGACGTCCACAAACCGGTACGGCCTCACCCCTGTTTGAAGTTGACTGAAGTTACTCGGTGCGTAGTAATTTTTCAGACGCGCTTGTTCGCGCCTCGCGCGTCAGGCAAAAAACGCCAGCGATTTTTCGGTGTGCTCGTGCCCAACCATAATTGCGCGCTAGTTGCGCGCCTCACCCCTAAACGGTAGCGTGGATCACGCAGTCCACCCTAACCGTAGAGACGCGTGAGGTCGTATTGGTCCGTGGGCCACCGTTCTTGCCCGAGAGCACTGGTGGCGAAGCGTGGGGATGCAAGAATTCGCGAGAAAAGGAGGCTCTCAAACATCCGTGGTTCTAGCGAGCACCGTTCTACGCGGGAACCAAAAGCATGGTATGCACGCTGGGGACCTTTAATACAGATTGTGGAGAGGCGTTTTCTTTGCTTCGTTTCTTTGTCGCCGTTGCGTGTGTCAAGGTAGTTGTCGCGTGCACCGCTACGCAGCTTCTTTGTATTGCACCGCCGAGTCGTCCGTTTTTTCAGGGTTTAAATAAACCGCTTCTGCAAGATCCCAGTTGCGGGTCTTGCGACTCCAGCGGGCAGGATTTTGCGCCTTGGCTTGCTCGTACACTGCACGCCGTTTGACCAGCAACTCATCGGCGTGTCCGTTGTGGCGCTGGTTCGGCGTCAGGTATTTCAAGCCGCTGTGACAATGCTCATCGTTGTACCAAGCCACAAACGTCTCCACCCAGACACGCGCCTCCTCGACCGTGTCAAACGGGCGTTCGGGCCACATCGGACAGTACTTGGCCGTGCGGAACAGCGCCTCGGCGTACGCGTTGTCGTTGCTCACCCGCGGCCGGCTGAACGACGAATCGACCTTCAACGTGGTCATGGCTGCGTGCATCAACGCGCCCTTCATCACGCTGCCGTTGTCCGAATGCAGCACGAGCGGATGACCCGCCGTGCCTTCAATCAGACATGCTTTGGTCAGCAACGCGCTCGCGTGCTCACCCGATTCGGCCTCCCACACCTCGTTGGCCACCAGCTTGCGGCTGTAGACATCCTTCATCATGTACCAGTAAAAATAACGCCCACGGATCGTGGTGGGCATCCACGTGATATCCCAGCACCAGAGCTGATTGGGCGCATCGGCACGATGCGTGGTGGGCATACGCCGTCGCGCCACGCTGGCGCGCCCACGTCGCCGGCTAAGGTTCTCAGCCTTTAAGACCCGGTAGAACGTCGACTCCGAACCCAGGTAGATTCCCTCATCGGCCAGCTTCGGCACGATCTGGTGCGGCGTGAGACTGGCAAACTCCGCGCTGCAGGCGGCATCCAGCAGCGCCTGACGTTCAACGCCGCTGAACTTGTTGGGCGGCGGCGGGCGGACACTCAGCGCCCGCGCGTCTACAGGCTGGTGCAGCCAGCGCTGACGCTGCGCACACTCACCCCCGCATGCGCGCTCGCGGTCGCACGGCGAGCGCCGGCTTGGACTGCTTCATCGATCAACTGCATGGTTTCACTGCGATCCGGGGCGCTGATCACTCTTCCTCTTTTTTGGCCCAGATCGCATCGACTTTTTTTAACATCGTGACCAATGCTGCCGCCTCCGCACGCGCCGCTTCGCTGCGCTTGAGCTGACGTTCCAATTCACGAATACGCTTGGCTGCAAGCTTGGCCTGGGCACGCTCAGCCGCACTCAGCTTCGGCACGAGCGGCACGTTGGCCTGCTCGCAGGCGCCGCGCCATTCGCGGATCTGCTCCGGATAAATGCCATTCGCACGGCCGTAATAGGCGATCTCAGTTTCGCTTAACAACGCGGTCTCCAGCACCACCCTGAACTTATCGGCGCTGGACCACTGGTCGCTCGTCTTGCCATTGCCCGGCATGTACTCCCCTGAATTACGTATGTTTCGCGCCTGGCGCCGCCACGTGTGCAGCGTCACCGTCGTCACGCCCGTGGCGCCTGACATTTCTATCACAGCCCGGTTTAAAGGCGGCATCATTTGACGCATCGCCCACTCTTTGAATTCCGCGGTGTAACGCTTCATCTTCCATTCGCTTACCGCCCCCCAGTTTTGCATTAAAAGTAAAATCGGGTGACGCGACAACTAGCCTGACATGGGGGGCGTTGGACAAAGAAATGAAGTGCCGCCACGCACAGTGGCTAACAGTGATAAAAAATTGAGCCAACATTGAACCCGCGCTAACGTACGCAGCAGCAACCCGGCGCCGACCCCCGACCACTGCGTGAGCCCCGCGCCCAAAACCCCGAGTGCGAACGAAAATAACCTGGCTAATAGAGCTAAAAAATACAGATCACATACAACCCGCGCTAACGTACGCAGCAGCTACCCGGTATTGACCCTGACCACCGCCGGTAACCTGCCCGCAAAACCCCCCGAGTGCGAACGCTAACAACCTGCCGCCACGCACAGTGGTTAATAGTGGTAAGAAATTTAGCCAAGATATAACCCGCGCCAACGTACGCAGCAGCAACCCGGCATCAACCCCCGCCACCGACCGCCAGCCCCCGCCCCCTCATCCAGCGAGCGTAGCGAGCATCTCTGGCATTGGGGCCAACAAAGCCTCAATATCTTCGGCAGAAAACTTCACGGCCCCAGCAGCGTCCTCACGCAAAATACTATCGGCGAGGGCGGCTTTACGGCCCTGCATCGCGACAATGCGCTCTTCAATGCTCCCCGCCACAATCAGCTTGTACACAAACACCGGCTTCAACTGCCCCAACCGATGCGCCCGATCCGTCGCCTGATTCTCAGCCGCCGGATTCCACCACGGATCGTAATGAATCACCGTGTCCGCAGCAGTCAGATTCAATCCCACACCGCCCGCCTTCAAACTGATCAGGAACAACGGCACTTCACCATCCTGAAACCGCTTGACCGGCGTGACGCGATCAGTGGTGTCGCCCGTGAGCGTGACGTACGGAAGACCTGCCTTATCGAGCGCCGTGGCAATGATCGCCAGCATCCCGGTGAACTGGGAAAACAGCAGCACCCGACGCCCTTCTTCAAGCAACTCGGGCAACATATCGAGCAGTAAATCGAGCTTCGCCGATTCCTCCACACGCCCAGCCCGCGTGAGCTTCACCAGCGCCGGATCGCAGCAAACCTGACGCAGCTTGAGCAACGCCTCGAGCACGACAATATGGCTGCGCGCCAAACCCTGTTCCGCCACCGCCATGCGTACTTTTTCCTGCATCGCGGTCCGCACGGTTTCGTACAAGTCGCGCTGCGCTCCTTCAAGCGCAACCGTGCGCACGATGGTCGTCTTCGGCGGCAATTCCTTCGCAACCTCGTCCTTGCGCCGACGCAACATGAACGGCCGAATCCGCCGCACCAGCAAATCGCGCCGCACAGGGTCGTTGTATTTTTCGATAGGCGTGCGCCAGCGCTTCGTGAAATCTTTCTGCGAACCAAGAAATCCGGGCAGCAAGAAGTCGAATTGCGCCCACAACTCGCCCAAGTGATTTTCCAGCGGCGTGCCGGTCAGACACAGCCGATGCCGCGCCCGCAAATCCCGAATGCCCTTCGCGGCCTTGGTCGCGACGTTCTTCACAATCTGCGCTTCATCAAGGATCAACAGGTGGTACTCGTGCAGCGCGAGCATCGCCTGATCGCGCCAAAGCAGCGGATAGGTGGTCAGCACGAGATCGTGCTCGCCAATCTGATCGAAGCGTTCCTTGCGTTGCGGACCATGCAGATCCAGCACCCGAAGCTCAGGCGCGAACTTTCGCGCTTCTTCTCGCCAGTTGTGAACCAGCGTGGTGGGCAGCACGACCAGCGCCGGACGGTCGAGGCGTCCCGATTCCTTTTCCACCAGGATATGCGCCAGCGTCTGCACGGTTTTGCCAAGACCCATGTCATCGGCGAGAACGCCCGACAGATTGCGCTCGCGCAAATACTGCATCCAGTTAAGCCCTTCGCGCTGATACGCGCGAAGCTCCGCGTGCAAGCCGCGCGGGACGGGCACTTCCCGCAGCCCCGGCCCTTCCTGCAAACGCTGTGCAAGTTCGCGAATGGAGACATCACCGTGAAACTGCCAGCGCCCGGTGTCGCTGAGCGCTTCCAGCCGGCCAGCGTCCTTTTCGGAGACACGCAGCGGATGCGAACCGAGGGTATCGAAGAGATCGATCAGGACGCGCACCACGGGCTTGATCCGCGACGCCCGCAGACGCAGCCGCTCGCCAAGATCGCTCTTGAGCTCGATGCCTTCGTCGTCGGGAATGGAATCGATGGCGCCCGCCAGCCACCGCCGATCGCGCTGGAATAGATCGGCGAGAAGCGGTTCGAGGCGCACCGTCCGCTCGCCCACGGTAATGCCGAGTTCGAGGTCGAACCAGCCATCGGTGCCGTGGCGCGCGGTGCCTTGGATGTCGTCGATCTCGATGAAATCGAAGCGGAATTCCGGTGACATCGTCACGCGCCAGCCCTGCTCGCGCAGCTCGGGCATGACTTCGCTGGTGAATACGGCCCAGGCGGCCGACGCCGGCAAGCCAAGCACGCCGACAGGAATCGCCTTGGGACCGAAGCGCTGATGCGACGGAATCTTGCGGAAGCCGAGTTCGTAAAGCTCGGTCGAACAACGGGTTTCCACGTCGTGGCGACGCTTCACCTGAACCATCTCGCCGGAGGCGCCGCGCAAGACCGTGGTGGCGCGCGTGGGGTCGATGCTGAAGCCGTCGTAATCGAAACTCAGCACGGCAAAATCGAGCACGCTCGAGGACGTACGCTCCTCACGCGGCCGCCAAGTGCCGTTGATGGGCTGCGTGTCGAGCATGAGGACGGGCACCGGATCGACATCGACGATACGAAGGTTCAGCGCTTCCGGCTCGGGCGGCGGCGGCAGATCGGACGCGACCTCACGCAGCATCGCGCTGACGAGCGGCGCTTCGGCCAGCGAGATGGGTGGCATCGCTAAATAATCGACCAGTTGCCGCGCCGGTTGCGGCATGTCGACGATGCCGGCTTCACGCGTCTCGGCGTCGGCGAACCAGAGCGGTTCGGTCGGGATGACGAGCGTGGCCGCCGGCTCGGTTTGCAGCACGGGCCGCACGCGGTCATCAGGATCGGGCGTCCACTCGATCGTCCCTTTGCGCGAGGTCCCTTCACGCAGCGGCCGACGCGGCTCCCCGATGTCATGCGATGCAGGCATCGCCGTGAATAATCGTCCTGTAGCGAGCATCCGCTGCAGCAGATCCGCGCCTTCTTCGCCATGCAGCAGGAACCCGCCGAAATCATTGCGAGTGCGCCCGATAATCAGCGCCCGCAGAATGCTGAGGTCGTCGTCGCTGACGAACTTCGGCTGCTTGACGAGCGCTGCGTCGAGATTGGTCCACGGCCGGTCGAGCGTCTGGAACGAACCGTCCTGACTCAAGCGCACCTTGTGCAACGCCACTTCGGGCGCGCGCATGATGTGCGACGAGCCAAGAACGTAGGCGAGCCCGAGCGCGCCATTGGACTCACCGGGTTTTTTAGCCGATGCGCTGCGCGTGGACGCAAAGCGCGATCGGAATCCTTCGAGCCAGCCCGCTACTTCGGGGCGGACGTCCTCCGGCTCGTGCGGCTTGTCTGCGGCGCTTGCCAGCAACACAGCGGCCGCGTGCTTGCAGCCGAACGCGACCGGACACGAACAATGGCCCTTCGCGGAAAGCGCGCCGTGGTGGTCCTGAAACATCACTTCGACGGTGTAAGGCTGGCGCTGCGTTCCTTGCACATTCGCGCGCAACACGTCTTCATCCCAATGCAGGCGTGTGACTTCGTCGACGTACAAGCGCGCCTTGGCCACGGTTTGCGAGCCGAGCCACTTGATGACCTGAGCCGTGTCGTACGAAAACGCCGGCATCAGCAAATCCGCCCGTGCATGCTTGTTCCCGCCTCAGCTTGTCTTGCCGCCATCTGCTTCTTCACCGTCCGGTCACCGTTCCCTGCGTTCCAATAGTTCGAGCAAACCGCGCAACGCATGCGTGGCAGCCTGGGTGCGAATCTGCTCGCGGTCCCCTTTGAATTGCTGCGTTTCCACCGATGTATGCAGCCGGTTGCTCCAAGCAAACGACACCATCCCGACCGGCTTGGTTTCCGTGCCGCCGCCCGGCCCCGCCACGCCGGTAATCGACAGCGACACCTGCGCGCGGCTGTTTCTCAGCGCGCCTTCGGCCATTGCGCGGGCGACGGGTTCGCTCACCGCGCCGTGGCGCTCGATCATGTCGGCCGGGACGCCGATCATCTCGGTCTTCGCCAGATTCGAATAGGTGACGAAGCCGCGCTCGAACCACGCGCTGCTGCCGGAAATATCGGTCATGGCGGCGGCGACCATACCGCCCGTGCACGATTCCGCTGTCGCGAGCATCAGCCGCTCGTCACGCAGTTTGTTGCCGGCACGGATGGCGAGCTGGTGGACGACTTTATCGGTGGCCATGGTGGAGACTCGGGTTGGGCTGGTCGGTGAGGTGGATAAGCGTGGCTTGGTCGCCGGGCATCAGGGAGCCATGCGCCACAACGCAATCACGAGCAACGTGAAAAACGCTGCCGCGATATCGTCGAACATGATGCCGAATCCGCCTTTCAACTGACGGTCGAAATAACTGATGGGCGGCGGTTTCACCATATCGAAGAAACGGAACACGATGAACGCCCACAACTGCCCGGTGAACGTGGCGGGCGTGACGAGCAGCAGTACCAGCCAAAACGCGATGATCTCGTCCCACACGACCGGCGACGGATCGGCAATGCCCATTTTCTTCGCCGTGAAACCGCAGAACCAGCAGCCGGCCACGAACCCCACGCCAATCAACACGGCCCATTCGGCCACGGTCAGATACGGGTTGAACACCACGAACGACACCCAAGCGAACAACGTGCCGACGGTGCCGGGCGCAACGGGCGACAAGCCGCTGCCGAAGCCCAGCGACAGAATATGCAGCGGGTGCGAGAGCATGAAGCGCGCGCTGGCCCGGCGTGGCGGTCGGGCTGACGGCTTGTCGTCGATAGTGTCGATGGTCGGGTCAGTCTGCATGGAAGTGGTCGAAACCCGTATCCGTAAAGGAAACCGGACCGGCGTTGTTGCACCAGTCGATGGCGGGTAAGTCATTGGAGCCAACAAGACCCTCGATTGTACCGATACGCGTCAGCAAGATTTCCTGGCGCTCGGCCGTGCGCTCGATTTTGGCGCGTGCGTGCGTGGGCGCGGTGAAGCAGAGTTCGTAGTCGTCGCCGCCCGCGAGAATGCACTGCAACTGTGCAGGCGCGAGCATGGCGGCGATCATGGACGAGCGCGGAATCTGGTCGATATTCACCGTTGCACGCACTTTCGAGCGCTTCAATATATGGAGCAGGTCGCCGGCAAGGCCATCCGATATATCAAGCGCGGCGTGCGCGACGCCGCGCAACGCGATGCCAAGTTCCACGCGAGGTTGCGGCTGTTCGAGCGCCTTGATGGCGAGGGCTTCGTCGGCGGGATCTTTCATCGACCATTCGCCGCGCCGGATGCCGAGTCCCGCGCGGGCGTTGCCGAGCGTGCCGGACACCCAGATGTCATCGCCGGGGCGCGCGGCGTCGCGACGCAAGGCACGCGCGGCAGGCACGTCGCCGAACACGGTAATGCTGATGGTGACGTGGGGACCGCCGGTTGTATCGCCGCCAATCAGCTCGCAGCCGTGTGCATTGGCTATATGAAAGAGGCCGTCGCTGAATGCCTGGAGCCAGGTTTCATCGGCTTTCGGCATGGACAACGCGAGCGTGAACGCGCGAGGCTTCGCGCCCATGGCCGCGAGGTCCGACAGGTTCACGGCGAGCGCTTTGTAACCTAGCGCCCAAGGAGAGATTTCGGGGAAAAAATGGCGGCCCGAGACCAGCATGTCGGTGGAGATCGCGAGTTGCTGACCGCGCTTCGGGGCGAGCAGCGCACAGTCATCGCCGATACCAAGCGTCGCCTTCGGCTCTTCACCCGAAGCGTGTGCCGGCCGCGCTTCAAACGCTGCGGCAGGCTGGGAAAAATATCGTTCGATCAGGGAAAACTCTGAGAGCATCGGCAGTCCGGCAATGTCGAGAGAGAGTTGGGGACGATGCGCTCGCGATGACGCGCGTTTCATCTCAATAAGGGAATTTAGGGGCGTGAACCGGGTATTGACCTGCTGTTTCCAGTGCTTTTCGGGGCCTTGTCCAAATGGCCTATGAGCCCCGAATTGCCGGTATTGCCATCCGGAGAGGCGTTTGAATGGCGCTACAATGCGATCGAACTTCTATTCTAATCTTGCCAAAGCCTGCCGCCTCCTCATGACTACTCCTGCTGATAGCGCCAAAGCCAAACTCCGCGAAGCCGCGCTCGATTACCACGAGTTTCCCACCCCCGGCAAAATCGCGATTGCTCCTACCAAGCAAATGATCAACCAGCGCGATCTCGCGCTGGCGTATTCACCGGGTGTCGCGTTCGCGTGCGAGGAAATCGTCGCGGACCCGCTGAACGCCGCGCGTTTTACCGCGCGCAGCAACCTGGTCGGCGTGGTGACAAACGGCACTGCGGTGCTGGGGCTTGGCAATATCGGTCCGCTCGCATCGAAGCCGGTCATGGAAGGCAAGGCGGTGCTGTTCAAGAAGTTCGCGGGCATCGACGTGTTCGACATCGAGTTGAACGAGATGGACCCCATGAAGCTCGTCGACGTGATCTGCGCGTTGGAACCCACGTTCGGCGGCATCAACCTGGAAGACATCAAGGCGCCGGACTGCTTCATCGTGGAGCGGGAATGCCGCAAGCGCATGAAGATCCCGGTGTTCCACGACGACCAGCACGGCACGGCCATCGTGGTCGCGGCGGCTATTACCAACGGCCTGGTCGTGGTCGGCAAGAAGATTGAAGAGGTGAAGCTGGTGGCCTCGGGCGCGGGCGCGGCGGCGCTGGCTTGTCTGGACTTGCTGGTCGAACTCGGCATGAAGCTGGAGAACATCTTCGTGACGGATCTGGCCGGCGTGGTTTACAAGGGCCGCGTGGAATTGATGGACCCGGACAAGGAACGGTTTGCGCGCGAAACCTCGGCGCGAACGCTTGCCGAAGTCATGGAAGGCGCCGACGTATTCCTCGGCTTGTCCGCCGGCGGCGTGCTGAAGCAGGACATGGTCAAGGTCATGGGGCCGAAGCCGCTGATCCTGGCGCTTGCCAATCCGACGCCGGAAATCCTGCCTGAACTCGCGCTGGAAGTGCGCCCGGACGCGGTGCTTGCCACCGGCCGCACGGACTACCCGAATCAGGTGAACAACGTCTTGTGCTTTCCGTTCATCTTCCGTGGCGCACTCGACGCAGGCGCGAGCACGATCACGCGCGAGATGGAAATCGCGGCAGTGAACGCGATTGCGGAACTGGCGCGGCAGGAACAAAGCGATATTGTCGCGACGGCTTACGGTATTCAGGATTTGTCGTTCGGTCCCGAGTACCTGATCCCGAAGCCGTTCGACCCGCGCCTGATCGTGAAGATCGCGCCGGCGGTGGCGAAGGCGGCGATGGATTCAGGCGTGGCCACGCGTCCTATTGAAGACATGGATGCGTACGAACAGCATTTGCAGCAGTTCGTCTATCACAGCGGCACGACCATGAAGCCCGTGTTCCAGCTCGCGCGCAGTGTCGACCCGGACAAGAAGCGCATTGTGTTCGCCGAAGGTGAAGAGGAGCGCGTGCTGCGCGCAGTGCAGATCGCGGTGGACGAGAAGATCGCGAAGCCAATCCTGATCGGACGACCGGCCGTGATAGCGCAGCGCATCACGAAATTCGGTTTGCGCTTGACGCAGGATGTGGATTTCACCGTGGTCGATACCGATCACGACTCGCGTTACCGCGACTTCTGGCAGACGTATCACAAGATGATGGCCCGCAAGGGTATCAGCGAGCAGATGGCGAAGCTGGAAATGCGCCGCCGTACTACGCTGATCGGCTCCATGATGGTCAAGAAGGGCGAAGCCGACGGCATGATTTGCGGCACCGTTTCGACGACGCATCGTCACCTGCATTTCATCGATCAGGTGATTGGCAAGAAGGAAGGCGCCAAGGTCTACGCCGCCATGAATGCGCTGGTGCTGCCGGGGCGACAGATTTTCATCGTCGACACGCACGTGAACGTCGACCCCACGCCCGAGCAGCTTTGCGAAATCACGATCATGGCGGCGGAAGAAGTGCGCCGCTTTGGCATCGTGCCGAAGATCGCGCTGCTCTCGCATTCGAACTTTGGTACGAGCAATGCGCCGACGGCAATCAAGATGCGCGACACGCTGGCGTTGTTGAAGGAGCGTGCGCCCGAACTGGACGTGGACGGCGAAATGCACGGCGACGTAGCGCTGGATGCGCGTCTGCGCCGTGAGATTCTGCCGGAATCGACGCTGGAAGGTGACGCGAACCTGCTGATCCTGCCGAACATCGACGCCGCGAACATCTCGTACAACCTGCTGAAAGTGGCGGCCGGCAACAACATCGCCATCGGGCCGATGCTGTTGGGCGCGGCCCAACCGGTGCATGTGCTGACGGCTTCGGCTACGGTGCGGCGAATCGTCAACATGACGGCGTTGCTGGTGGCGGACGCTACGGCCATCGTGCGATAAGTCGAGAGTTCAACCCCGCGAAGGACTTGCGGGTGAAGATAAGAAAGAGGGATTGCGGTGGTTCATCGCAATCCCTCTTTTCATTTGGGCGATGACCCACAATTCCCATCGAAAACGAAAAAAAGCGTGCCGGATGATCCGGCACGCTTCGAGGCACGCAAGGGGATTTGCTTTGTCCTCCAAACAGCAGTAGCGCCGGCGTTGCACCGTGGGAGCTTCGCGAGAGAGGCGACGCTGGCTCCACTCCCCAAACTACGCATGAAGCTATTATTAACGTGTTCGAGATAAAAATATCTCAGTTTTATCCTAATCTTGTTCCGGCCCGTTTTGTTTGCGTATTGTAAAAAAAGCGTCGGCAAGCCGCCTGTATTGGTCGCATTGGTTGTAAAGACTGGACCAAAACGTTTGCATTTTCCGAACCAACGTTGATTCCAACTGTCATTAGCGATACCCTTACGTCTTTCGTGCGACACGCATGCTCGTGTCCGTCAGCCCCACGCTACGGGGCATCGACTCGTCGGCGAAAGCTGACCATTGGTTGGCACCTTGTGGCCAACAACTTGTAGAGAAGCGAGACCCGGTAGGGCATATTGGGTTTCGCCATAGGCGAGATTTCGGTATGTCGTCCAGTACCGAGGATCGCATTGCAATGGCCTGATTTCCGTCAGGACCCGCCCAGTCAGCGGCTTCATCTCCGCCGACCGGGCGGATTGATGTTTGCAATTCCCGCGCTTTTAGCAACGGATTCGCTACGCGATACGAGCGAAAAGCTCGATGTGTCATTGTTCGACTCGTTCCAGATTTCCGGCGCGAGTAGTGAACCTGCTATACGACTAGCAGTAGCCTAGGAGGACATGCGTCACTGGTAACGGTGGGGTGTGAAGCTTCTCCAACAACGTAGCCCCCGGATGTTCGGGCAGATGTGCGCTGTGAGGCGTGCATCTGGAGACTCCTAGCAGCAATGGGGTCGAGGAGCTAGGCTGGCTGATATGGTTAATGTAAGTGAACTGCTGATAAACCTCGTGATAAGGATGTATGCCAAAGCTGCTGTTAGGCATCGACCAAAATGGTGTGCGGTCGGATAACTCGTTGAAAGGTCGGGTTACGTCGTCATTGGACCGTCGGGGAATAGGTGGAACCTAAGTCAGTCGTGTGACATGTCGGGAACGTGGCAAGCCCGTATGGTTGCCGGCGCTGTTTGGCTGGCAGGCGGACCGCAAGGAACGCTGTTGATTGTGCGGGTATGGGAGGACGGAAAAAGCGAATGCCGGGCTGTAATGGTCCGGATAGGGGTTGAGACATTACCTCACGCGAAAGCGGGCAGACTTCCGTCTGGTCTACCGTCGCAAGATGGCTGACTGACCCTTAGTAACTTGGTTAGGTACGGATGCATGCGTTCGTACTTAGAGTAATTTTTGTTCCCCAGCGGGGCGTATCTGCCCCGCTGGGGGAGATGCGTCTTCTGCTTGGGGACTTTTCCAAGTAGGAGAGCAGCATGAAAGTATCTGGTCGAAAGACCGGATCTGCGCTTTCCCACGCGCCGGATGACTGGTACGCCATCGATTGGCGTCGGGTTGAACGGAACGTGAGGGGGATGCAGATTCGAATTGCGAAGGCGACGCGGGAAGGCAAATGGCGCAGAGTGAAAGCTCTGCAACGGATGTTGACCCGCACGTTGTCCGCAAAGCTGTATGCGGTACGACGTGTTACGCAGAACCAGGGTGCGCGAACGGCGGGAGTCGATCGCGAGCTATGGGATTCGCCTGAAAGTCGGCGGCTTGCTGTCGACCGGTTGAAGCAGCGCGGATACAGGCCCCTGCCTTTACGGAGGGTCTTTATCCCCAAGGCCAATGGGAAGGAACGTCCTTTGGGCATTCCGACCATGCATGACAGAGCGATGCAAGCTCTGTACTTGCTGGCCTTGGAGCCAGTGGCAGAGTCAACGAGCGATCCGAACTCTTACGGGTTCAGGCGTCATCGCTCAACGGCCGACGCCATGTCTCAGATATTCAAGACCATGTGTCATCGAGTTTCGGCTCAATGGGTGCTGGAGGCGGATATCAAGGGCTGCTTTGACCACATCGATCATGACTGGCTGGAGCGCAATGTCCCAATGGACACGGCGATTCTCCGGAAGTGGTTGAAGGCTGGCTTGATTTACCAAGGTCAGTTACAGGCGACGGAGGCTGGTACGCCGCAGGGAGGGATCATCTCCCCGACGTTGGCGAATGTGACGTTGAACGGGCTGGAACGGGAACTGACTGCGCACTTAGGTGCTCGGTTTGGCATCGTAAAGGCCAAGAAGCTGAAAATTAATGTGGTGCGGTACGCGGACGATTTCGTTATTACCGGTGACTCGCAAGAGGTGCTGGCAAATGAAGTCCGGCCTTGGGTGGAGGCATTCCTTGCGGTTCGAGGTTTGCAACTATCAGAGGAGAAAACGCGGATAACCCACATTGATGACGGCTTCGATTTCCTCGGGTGGAATTTCCGGAAATATTCGGGGAAACTGCTCATCAAGCCTAGCCGGAAGAATGTGCAGACGTTCTTTCGCAAGGTGGCGGATACGGTCAATAGCAACAAATCGATTCGGCAAGAAGGGCTGATCCGACTTCTGAATCCGATGCTACGGGGCTGGGCGCAGTATCACAGTCCCGTGGTAGCCAAGCAGGCGTATACCCGTATGGAGCATCTGGTTTTTCAGAGACTCTGGCGGTGGTCAAAGCGGCGACATCCGCAGAAGAATGCCGATTGGGTGCGGACTAAGTATTTTCGCACCATTGGCGATCGACGGTGGGTATTCGGCGTTCCCATGACGCGCGACGATGGAAGCAAGTGGTTGTTTGAGTTGTGTCAGCTCAGCGACACGCCTATCAAGCGACACAAGAAGATCAAGGGGGATTTCAATCCCTTTGATCCGACGTGGGAGCAGTATGGTGAGCAGTTGCGGCAGGATCGCATGTGGGAATCGATGCGATATCGCAAACAATGGGCTACCTTGTACATGTCGCAAGGCGGCTTGTGTGCTCATTGTGGCTGCGATCTGACGGATGAAACGGGTTGGCACGAACATCATCTGGAGTACCGGATGCATGGAGGTACCGATGCGTTGTCTAACAGAGTGTTACTTCACCCCCACTGTCATCAGCGAGTGCACGCTGGTAAACTTGTTGTGACGAAGCCGGTTCTGTCGTAAAACAGGGCTTTGATTGTAGGCTTGAGCTGTATGCGGGGAAACTCGCACGTACAGTTCTTAGGGGGCCCCTTATCCGTGAGGATAGGGGGCTACCCTACATGGTCGTCATTTTTCGGGTTCAAAGCGGGGAAGGGTTTTGTGAAGCGCGCATGCGTTTGTGGGTTCATCGTGGCGCTTTTCATGGTGCTGAGCGGCTGCGGGAAAAGCGGGCCGGACTCGCAGAGTCCAGCCGTCAACGCCCCTGCTGCAGCGTCGCAAACCCAGTCGCCGCAAGCGTTGCAAGACAAGGACAAGCCGCAAAGCGATCCGCGCGCAGATATCTCGCGCGATGCCGCCTCAGCGGGAACAGGTACGGCACAGGCAACCGTCGAGGCCGCGCAATTGCCGAAACAGGCCATTGTGACGCTGCGGCGGATCGAGGCTGGCGGACCTTTCCCGTTTGAGAAGGACGGCATCGTGTTCGGCAATCGCGAGCGTTTGCTGCCGCCGCATCCGCGCGGCTTTTACCACGAATATACGGTCCCTACGCCGCGCGCCCGCGATCGCGGCGCACGTCGGATCGTATGTGGCGGGCCCCGTAGGCAGATCGACAACTGCTACTACACCGACGACCATTACGTGAGTTTTAAACGCATTGCGGGAACAACTTCGGGATGAATGGCATGAGCGACAACATCTACGCGCACGACAACGGTGTCGCGGGTGATCTTTTCGCCGGCGATGGCAACATGTTCCAGCGGGTTTTGCGACTCCGCACGACAGACCAAGACCGACCCGACGACGAATCGAGCGCGGCGCTGGCATCATTGAACGAGGGGTCTATGAGTCTTTTCGCGACGGTACGATCAAATATCGTGCAGTCGATCCGCGCTTTTCGGGTTCAGGATCTCGCCGACGAAGCGAGCAAGCTTGGTCAGCATTTTCTCTACGCGTATTGCGGTCAGGCCCAGAGCAAGCAGGAAGTGCTCGAAACCATCGCCACGTCGTTTTTGTTTCCGAAGCACTTCGGCAAAAACTACGACGCGTTGTATGACAGTCTGACCGACCTCGTGCACAAGGCCGGTTCGCAACCGGGTTTCGTGATCGTGCTTGAAGCACTGCCGGTCGCGCAGAAATTCGACAAGGAAGGGCGTGAGACCCTGCTGGACGTGTTTCGTGAAGCGTCGGAATTCTGGGCGGAACGGCGCGTTGCGTTCAGGGTGTTTTACTCGTTTGCCTGAACGTTGCGCCTTCACGGAGGCGTTGCGGAAAAGTGAAAAAAAGCCGGTTGGCGTCTGTTAAACAGGCGCCGACCGGCTTTTTTGCGTTTCGTAGGCGACCCCCCGAGGTCACCACCCGCCCCAGCGCGCGGCGAGTGCAGCCAGCAGCGCGATTCCCGCAGTTTCCGTACGCAACACGCGTGGTCCGAGGCTGAGCGTGGAAAAGCCGGCGCTGACAATAGCCGCTTCTTCCGCCGGAGAAAATCCCGCTTCCGGACCAATCGCGATGGTGACGTGCGCGGCGGGCGCCATCGCGGGTAAGGACGTAAAGCCAAGCTCTGCCCGCGGCGACAGCAACAGCCGCAACTCGCCGTTTTGAGCGGGCGGCAGTCCGTTTAGCCATTTATCGAGATCCTGCGGCGACGCGACGTCCGGTACGCGATTGCGCCCGCATTGCTCGCACGCGGCACGTGCCAACGCCTGCCAATGCGCTTGGCGACGCAACGCCCGCTCACCGGAAAGCCGGACCACGCCGCGTTCGGCGGTAAGCGGGGTCATCGACGAGATGCCGAGTTCCACCGCTTTCTCAATCAGCCAGTCCATCTTGTCGCCGCCCGCGACGCCCTGCGCCAGCGTCACGCGATAAGGCGGCTCGGCCTCGCGGTCGATGAATTCATCGAGCTTCACGGTCGCCGTGCGCTTGCCGATCTCGAGCAGACGCGCGTTGTACTCGCCGCCGGAGCCGTCGAAGAGCGTGACGGCGTCGTTGGCTTGCAGGCGCAGAACCTGAACGTGGCGGACGACGTCGTCCGGCAGCGATGCAATTTCACCCGCGACAAGCGGACCGGTAACGAAGAAACGTGGCATGAAGTGGCTCGCCCGGACGCGCTGACGTGCGGGCTGTTGGGTAGAAAGAAAGGCTAGCTCAAATGCCGGGCGATCGCCCATCGATACCCATCCGGGTCTTCGAACTGCGCAAAACGGTCGCCCCAATACTGGTCCTGCGGTTCGATCAGCCCCTTAGCGCCGACCGCAATTGCGCGCGCAAACACGGCGTCTACATCGTCGACGTAAAGATAGAACGACTGCGGCGCCATCAGGCCTGTGCTTTTCGGGGTTTTCGCGTGCGAGCCGTAGGCACCTTCAGGCGCGAACATCAGGATCAACTGTCCGCGATACGTCATCTCGACGTGAATCACGGCGCCGTCGTCGTTGACGCTGTCACGTACCGCGAAGCCCAGCGCCTGTTCGTAGAACCCCGTGCTGACGCGAGCATCGCGAACGGTCAGATAGGGCGTCAGCCAGGGCACATCGGCAGGGCGGGGGTCGGTCATGTTGAAAGTCTCCTCGGGACTCGCTTGGTTTCGCGCATTGTGCCATGGCGGTCTTTGCTGCTGCGCCACGAGGACAATGCAGGGAGCGTGCCCGAAGCCGGCCCCTACTTTTGCATCAGGACGCAACTTCCGAATAACGAGCGCTTCCATGGGCTAACCGTCCGTTTTTGCCGCCCAGTTGGCGCCCCCGTCCCGCCAGCGTCGTAAAGTCGTCTGCTAGAATAAGTGGCTTCCGATCCTCTTCGTTTCTCGTCGCTCCGGGTACTGGAACGCGGTCTTATCGTTCGCCCGGCGTGTCAGCAAGAATCCTCCGAGGATCTTTTCAGGACCTACCGGACTCGACATGACATCACCGACTTCCAGCCAGACCACCCTGATGGCCAACGCAATCCGTGCGCTGGCAATGGACGCCGTTCAACAAGCCAACTCCGGCCATCCGGGCATGCCAATGGGCATGGCGGAAATTGGTGTCGCACTCTGGTCGCGTCACCTGAAGCACAACCCGAGTAACCCGCATTGGGCTGACCGCGACCGTTTTGTTCTGTCGAACGGTCATGGCTCCATGCTGCTCTACTCGTTGCTGCACCTGACCGGCTACGACCTGCCGATCAGCGAACTCAAGAATTTCCGCCAACTGCATTCGAAGACGCCGGGTCACCCGGAGTACGGCATCACGGCTGGCGTCGAAACGACGACCGGTCCGCTCGGCCAAGGTCTCGCGAACGCGGTCGGCATGGCGCTGGCTGAAGCGCTGCTCGCGGCGGAGTTCAACAAGGACGGCGCGAAGATCGTCGATCACCACACCTACGTGTTCCTTGGCGACGGCTGCATGATGGAAGGCATCTCGCACGAAGCCTCTTCGTTCGCCGGCACGCTCAAGCTGAACAAGCTGATCGCGCTCTACGACGACAACGGTATCTCCATCGACGGCCACGTCGAGCACTGGTTCCACGACGACACCCCGAAGCGCTTCGAAGCTTACGGCTGGAACGTGATCCGCGCGGTCGACGGCCACAACGTGGACGCGGTGGACGCGGCCATCTCGCAAGCCAAGAACTCGGATAAACCCACGCTGATCTGCTGCCGTACGACTATCGGCAAGGGTGCGCCGACCAAGCAAGGCAGCCACGATTCGCACGGCGCGCCGCTCGGCCTCAAGGAAATCGCGGATGCCCGCGCCGGCCTGGGCTGGACTTGGGAGCCGTTCGTGATTCCGCAGGAAGTCTATGCCGCGTGGGATGCGAAGGAAGCGGGCGCGCGCGCGGAAGCGGAGTGGAACAAACAATTCGATGCATACCGCGCCAAGCATTCGGCCGAAGCCGCCGAATTCGTGCGTCGGATGAACGGCGAACTGCCGGCCAAGTGGGCAGAGGACGCGAAGAACATTATTGAGGCGGCGAATCAGAAGGGCGAAACCATTGCCACGCGCAAGGCGTCGCAGCAGACGCTCGACGGACTTGCCGCTGCGCTGCCGGAATTGCTCGGCGGTTCGGCCGATCTGACGGGCTCGAATCTGACGAACTGGAAGGCATCGAAAGCAGTGCGCGCCGGTGAAGGCACGAACCAGATCCAGTGGGGCAACCACATCAACTACGGCGTCCGCGAGTTCGGCATGAGCGCGGCTATCAACGGCATGGTGCTGCACGGCGGATACCGGCCGTTTGGCGGCACGTTCCTGACGTTCTCGGACTACAGCCGCAATGCGCTGCGCGTCGCCGCGTTGATGAAGGCGCCGTCCATCTTCGTGTTCACGCACGATTCCATCGGCCTGGGCGAAGACGGCCCGACGCACCAGTCGGTGGAGCAAACGTCCAGCTTGCGGCTGATTCCGCACTTACAGGTGTGGCGTCCGGCGGATACCGTCGAGACTGCGGTGGCGTGGACTTTTGCTATTGAGCACAAAGGGCCGTCGGCGTTGATTTTCACGCGCCAGAACCTGCTGTTCTCGCCGCGTAATGACGTGCAGATCGCGAACATCTCGAAGGGCGGCTACGTGCTGCGCGACTGGAACGACGACATTCCCGCGCGTAAGATCATCCTGATCGCGACGGGTTCGGAAGTCGAACTCGCGCTGAAGGCGGGCGAAAAGCTGGCGCAGGAAGGTATCGGCGCGCGGATCGTGTCCATGCCGTGTACGAATGTGTTCGATCTGCAAGACGCCGAGTATCGCGACCGCGTGTTGCCGAAGGGCGTCGTGCGCGTGGCGATCGAAGCCGGCGTGACGGATTTCTGGCGTAAATATGTGGGTCTCGAAGGCGGCGTGGTGGGCATCGATTCGTTCGGCGAATCCGCGCCCGCCGGCGAACTTTTCAAGTATTTCGGCTTCACCGTCGAGCATGTCGTGGAAACGGCGAAAGCCGCACTCGCGGGCTGACCGGACGCTTGATACGAAGCACAACCCGGCAGCGGCGAACTGAAACATTTTTTCAGCCATCAGGAGATAGACCATGACGATTCGCGTTGCAATCAACGGCTACGGCCGTATCGGCCGCAATACGCTGCGCGCCCTCTATGAAAACGGCAAGAAGCACGACATCGAGATCGTTGCCATCAACGACCTGGGCGACGCCAACACGAACGCGCACTTGACGCAGTACGACACGGCGCACGGCAAATTCCCGGGCGAAGTATCGGTGGATGGCGACTATCTCGTGGTGAACGGCGACCGGATTCGCGTGCTGGCTAACCGCAACCCGGCCGAACTGCCGTGGGGCGAGCTGAAGGTGGACGTGGTGCTGGAATGCACCGGCTTCTTCACGACGAAAGAAAAGGCGAGCGCGCACATCAAGGGCGGCGCGAAGAAGGTCATCATCTCGGCGCCGGGTGGTAAGGACGTCGATGCGACTATTGTCTATGGCGTGAATCATCACGTGCTGAAGGCGTCGGATACGGTGATCTCGAACGCATCGTGCACGACGAACTGTCTCGCGCCGCTGGTCAAGCCGCTCAACGACAAGATCGGCCTGGTGAACGGTTTGATGACCACGATCCACGCGTACACGAACGACCAGGTTCTGACGGACGTGTATCACGAGGACCTGCGCCGCGCGCGCTCGGCCACACACAGCCAGATCCCGACGAAGACGGGTGCGGCATCGGCGGTAGGTCTTGTATTGCCGGAATTGAACGGCAAGCTGGACGGTTACGCGATTCGCGTGCCGACCATCAATGTGTCGATCGTGGATCTGACGTTTATTGCTGCACGCGATACGACCGTGGATGAAGTGAACTCGATCATGAAGGAAGCATCGGAAGGCTCGTTGAAGGGCATTCTGGGCTATAACACCGCGCCGTTGGTGTCGATCGACTTCAACCACAACCCGGCTTCATCCACCTTCGACGCCACGCTGACGAAGGTGTCGGGCCGCTTGGTGAAGGTGTCGAGCTGGTACGACAACGAGTGGGGCTTCTCGAACCGCATGTTGGATACGGCCGTGGCATTGGCTAATGCGAAGTAAAGCAGCGAAGTAACGCAGCAAAACAAGTCTGAAAAAAAGCCGCCGGTTTGCAAGAACCGGCGGCTTTTTTCACACATTGAGCGCAAACGATCGATCGAAATCAGTTCTTCCTGTGGGGGCAATGCTCCTTCGTGCACGTGCCATACAGCGCGAGCGCGTGCTCGTGCAGCTTGAAACCGCGTTCCTTCGCGATATCTTGCTGACGGCTTTCAATTTCGGCGTCGAAGAATTCCTCCACCATGCCGCAGTCGAGACACACCAGGTGGTCATGATGTGAACCTTCGTTGAGCTCGAACACGGCTTTGCCGGATTCGAAATTACTGCGCGACAGCAGCCCGGCCTGTTCGAACTGCGTAAGCACGCGGTAAACCGTGGCAAGTCCGATGTCGAGTTCTTCGTGCAACAGGTTCCGATACACGTCTTCTGCAGTCAGATGACGCACTGGACTATGCTGGAAAATTTCAAGGATCTTGAGCCTGGGCAGGGTTGCCTTCAGCCCGATATTTTTCAGATCGGCGGGATTGGTCATAGCTAGGCATCCCTAGAGTACAATTCAAGGTTCTCATAGTAATGCGTTTTTTACCGTTCCGGTCACCATCCGAACGAAATGGCGCGATCTCCGAAAGACTTCGAAACTTCTTGCGCCCATCTGGGCAATGGGCCAGGCGAAGGGTGAAATGAAGGATGAAATGTTTCTAAAATCTTTATTGAATTGCCGGGAGAGCCGTCGTATGCGCGGAACGTTGATCGCTGCCGCCTCCATGACCATCCTGGCCGGTTGTTCCACTTACAACAGTGTCACGCAGAGCGTTGCGCAGCACATCACACCGTATCGGATCACGGTCGTACAGGGGAATTTCGTATCGGCGGAAGCGGCAAGCCAGATGAAGATCGGCATGTCGCGCGACCAGGTGAAAGCGCTGCTCGGCACGCCGCTGCTCGCGGACATGTTCCATGCGGATCGCTGGGATTACATCTTCTATTTCAAGCGCGGTTCGACGTCGGTCGTGCAGCAGCGTGATTTCGTGGTGACTTTCGCCGGTGATCGCGTGGCGGGATGGACGGGCGGTGAAAACCTGCCGTCGAATCTCGAGTTGCTGGCTGAAATCGATGGAGACAAGGGCCACAAGCTTCTTGCTGCGCCCGTTCCGGCTGCGGATAGCGCGGCGACGGCTGCTGCGGCTGCAGCAGCCAGCGGCACGGCCACGTCTTCCGTCACAGCGCCGGGCGGTGAGCCGAGCACGCAGCCAAACGCATCGAATGCGTTTGCCGGCGACGCCAACCAGCAAGCCGCGCAAGCTGCCAATCGCGCAACGGAGGCCGTGCAGGCGCCTACAGGCCGGATCCGCTCCTCGGCCATGCCGAACGTGCCGGGCAATCCAAGCTTGCCGCCGAATGTCGCTGCATCGGGCAACGCGCAGATCCAGTTGCAGCGCCGTCCGCAGCCAGTGACGATTCCGGACAGCGGCGCCGTTGGTCCCGCGGGCACGTCGCCCACGCCCGCGAATGCGAACGGTCAGGCTACGTTCTACGTGCCATCGACGAAAACCAACTAAGCAGACGGGCGGGCTTGAATTGCCCGCCTCTTTGCACGGTTCGCACCATGCGCCAGGCGGCCGTCGCGCCGCTTCGACGCTTCTGACTTTCTTGCACTGACTTTCTTACCTTCGTTTTCTTGCTCTAACCCACGCTGCATCACGCGAGACACGCCATGAAAATCGCCATCGCCGGCGCATCGGGCCGCATGGGCCGCATGCTGATCGAAACCGTTCTCAACGACTCCAATGCCACGCTGGCGGGCGCGCTTGATCGCGTCGGGTCACCGCATCTTGGCCAGGACGCGGGCGCGTTTCTCGGGAAAAATACGGGCGTTATTCTGACGGACGATATCGAACGAGTATTTGCCAACATCGACGTGCTGATCGACTTCACGCGTCCCGAAGGCACGCTCGCGCATCTGGAAGCGGCGCTGCGGCATAACGTGAAACTGGTTATTGGCACGACCGGTTTCAACGACGAACAGAAAGCCCGGCTACATGCCGCCGGCGAGCAGATCGGGCTCGTATTCGCGCCCAACATGAGCGTGGGCGTGAACGTGACGCTCAAACTGCTCGAATTTGCGGCACGGCACTTCGCCGAGGGGTATGACATCGAAATTATCGAGGCGCATCACCGGCATAAGGTCGACGCGCCGTCGGGCACTGCGCTTGCCATGGGAGAGACTATCGCCCATGCGCTCGGGCGAGAATTGAAGGATTGCGCGGTTTACGGCCGCGAAGGCGTGACGGGTGAACGCGATCCATCGACCATCGGCTTTGCGGCCATACGCGGCGGCGACATTGTCGGCGATCACACGGTGCTGTTCGCGGGTATCGGCGAGCGGGTCGAGATCACGCACAAATCCTCCAACCGGCTGTCTTACGCGCAGGGTTCGTTGCGCGCCGCGCATTTCCTGGCGACCCGCGAGCGCGGTTTCTTCGACATGCAAGACGTGCTCGGTTTGCGCTGAGTCGCTCACTGCGCAGCTATCACCGAGAGGCTTTTTATCCGATGGCAACAACCGGCATCATCCATTACTTGCAGAGCAGCGACGGCATCACGCATGGCGTGGCCGGTGTGCTTCTGGCTATGTCGGTGGCGAGCTGGTGTTTTCTGATCGTTAAGGCGTGGGTTCTGGTGCGCGCGAAGCGTCAGGGACCGCGTGCCGTGCAGCTTTTCTGGCAAGCGGCGACGCTGGCGGACGGCATCGCCGCGTTGCGAAAAGCCGATCGGGAACGCGTGTATCTGCCGCTCGCGGTGGCTGCGTGGCGGGCGTCGGAGGCGGAAATGCCGGGTGCGTTGATCGCACATGTTGAGCCGGGCGAGCGCGTGTTGCGCGCGTTGCGGCATGCGTTGCTGGCGTCGCAGAGAAGGCTTGAGTTCGGGCAGGTTCTGCTGGCGTCGGTGGGAAGTACGGCGCCGTTCGTCGGCTTGCTGGGTACCGTATGGGGCATTTATCACGCGCTCGGCAGCATCGCCGCGAGCGGGCAGGCGATGATCGAAAACGTGGCGGGCCCGGTTGGCGAGGCGCTGATCATGACGGCGTTTGGACTGGTCGTGGCCATTCCGGCAGTGCTTGCGTATAACGTGCTGGGGCGGCTGGTGCGGCAGATATCGGAAGAACTCGACGGCTTCGCCCATGACCTGCACGCCTATACCAGCGGTGTGACGCCGCGCCGCGTAAAGAGCGTACCCGTTCAAGATCACGCTATTTAAACCGACCCTAAAAACCCAGGCACACCATGGCATTCGGCGGACTGGACAAGAAATCGAATGGCGCCCCAATGGCGGAGATCAACATGACGCCGTTGATCGACGTCATGCTGGTGCTGCTGGTGATTTTCATCATCACGGCGCCGTTGTTCACGCATGCTATCCGGCTGGATCTGCCGAAGGTCAATTCGCAGGTTGCGCGTGAGACGCCGGATACGATCACGCTTTCCATCGACGATGCGGGCAAGTTTTACTGGAACGACAAGCCGATTACGATCGATCAGATGCGGGCGCAATTCGCCGCGGAAGGCAAGAAAACGACGCAGCCTGAGCTTCACCTGCGGGCATCGAGCGCGACACGATATGACGTGATTGCGCAGGTGATGGGCGCGGCGCAGAGCGCGGGTTTAAGCAAGATCGGCTTTGTGACGGATCAGGTGAAGCCCGCCCGATAAATTCAAGAGGATACGGCGAAGCTTGAGCGCGACATCGGCCTGCTACTGGTAGGTTATGGTGAACGTCGCCATCGCTTTGACTGAGCCTGCCCGCAAGTCCCCGGTGCGAATGTATTGTGCTGTCAAAGGCAATTGAAGCAACCCGTTCGGCGATGCACCGATCAACCACTGGTTAGCCACACCCGATCCCGCCTCGTCCGGGCCGAACGCAACGAGCGTAGCCGCATCTCTCAATATCTGGATGCCGATTCCTTTCGCAGTCGAATCGGGGGCGAGCTTGAGCACGGTGGATCGATTTGATGGATCGACTACGTCGGTAATAACGATCGACACTTGGGCGCCTGTTGCACAGGAAAAACCCAGGTTAAAGCCTTGTTTGCCTGCAATTGAACCCACGCCGCTTGAAAACGAGCGTACGGAGACGGCGGGTAGCGTTATTGCGTTGGCGGCGGTTTGTACCGAACAGGTCGCGGTGCTGAGCGTGCCCGTTGCGACGCCTGTGTACAGCGGCGATTTGGGCCAGGAGCCCGAGACGTCTTTAATAAAGTAAGTGAATTTAATCGTGGGCGCGGTGGAAAGTTTGGAGGTGCCGGGTTGCACCGTGCCAGTCACGACGAAGCTGGGCCTGACACTCAATGTAATGTAAGTGTAGACGCCACCCGAAGGTCCGCTGACAAAGCACGAAACGTCTATGCGCGAGTTGCTTATCGTGGCGTTGTTACTGTCGCATCCCGCAGGTGTGATCATCGTATAGCGGACGCCCAGACCCGGAATGCCGGTCGCGTAGACATCCGTGAAACCGGGGACAACGGCGGTATCGGTGAACAACTCGTGAATAATTGTCCCCGACAACACAGCTCCGCTGAATATGCATCCAGTTCTGAAAGCGTCCGGCGGCGACGTAGAAACGGTCTGGCCGGTCGTGGCGCCCTTGGGAATCGCGATGACGCCCGCCGTCAGCACCTTGCTGATCTCATACGGGTTGCATCCCATGTCGGCCTGGACGGGTGTGGCCAATAAAAATGCGAAAACGAACAAGAAGGCGCGGACCGCTTTTGCAGGAATGTGGAAGCGGCTTTCCCAGCCGAATACACAACAGGGGCGTTGATAGGTATTCAGCGTTGTTGCAGAAGAAATCATTTTGTCCCGTGAATCGTCATTCACAATAATTTCGATATTCTTTGGTTACGATTTGCAGTCGCGCGCGAGTGATTCGGCGAACGAGCCGATCATCTCGAAGCAAACACCCTGTGCGAACCTATGGACGGTCGTTGGACGCTTCACCTCGTCTGAGCAAACGATCTAGCTTATTAGCCTTCGGCGTCAACGTTGGCCTTGACAATAGTGGGTTTCAGTTTGCGTTGCGGCCGGGTACTCGCGATGTTGGCAACGCACATGAGAGATTCATACCCGGGCCAACACACAGCGTGCTTGTCGCCTGCACTACAACATCGACGATAAAACCCGGTTCAAGCTTTACCCCGCACCTGATCTCAGGCAACGCGCTGGAAAACCTGCGGGCGTTGCCGCAACCACCCCGCGCCGCGCCTGCGTTCGCAGCCGGTATAATCGTGCTTTGCCCGTCTGGCGCGTCCACCGGATCTGAATCTCCATCGTCGCGCTGAGCATTAACCGGTTAGGCCAGCGCCCGCGCATCCTGTCCGACGCCGTTAGCCCGCAATTGCCGAAAAGCCAAAACCACACCATGCAAGATAAATACGTACCCGCCGACGTCGAATCCGCAGCGCAAAGCGACTGGCGCGCGAAAGACGTCTACCGGTCGAGCGAAACCAGCGACAAGCCCAAGTTCTACTGCGTGTCCATGTTGCCTTACCCGTCCGGGAAGCTGCACATGGGCCACGTGCGCAACTACACCATCAACGACGTGATGTACCGCTTCCTGCGCATGAACGGCCATAACGTCTTGATGCCCATGGGCTGGGACGCGTTCGGCATGCCGGCGGAAAACGCCGCGATGGCGAACAACGTGCCGCCGGCGAAGTGGACGTATGACAACATCGACTACATGAAGAAGCAGATGCAGTCGATGGGGCTGGCTATCGACTGGTCGCGGGAAATTGCGTCGTGCAAGCCCGAGTACTACAAATGGAACCAGTGGCTGTTCTTGAAGATGCTGGAAAAGGGCATCGCGTATAAAAAGACCGGGACGGTGAACTGGGACCCGGAAGACCAGACCGTGCTCGCGAACGAACAAGTGATCGACGGGCGCGGTTGGCGCTCCGGCGCGCTGGTTGAAAAGCGCGAGATTCCGATGTACTACATGCGCATCACGGATTACGCCGATCAGCTGCTGGGTGACCTCGAAGGTCTCGGCTGGCCCGAGCGCGTGAAGGTGATGCAGCAGAACTGGATTGGAAAAAGCTTCGGCGTGAATTTCGGCTTCCCGTACGAGATCGACGGCGAAAGCAAATTGCTGCGCGTGTTCACCACGCGCGCCGACACCATCATGGGCGTGACTTTCGCGGCTGTCGCCGCGGAACATCCGTTGGCAACGCGCCTTGCCCGCGATAACGCTGATTTGCAAGCGTTCGTCGAAGAATGCAAGCGCGGCGGCGTCGCTGAAGCGGACGTCGCGACGATGGAAAAGAAAGGCATGCCCACGGGCTTTTTCGTCACGCATCCGCTGACGCAGGAAAAGGTCGAAGTGTGGATCGGCAATTACGTGCTGATGAGCTACGGCGAAGGCGCCGTCATGGGCGTGCCGTCGCACGACGAGCGCGACTTCGCATTCGCCAAGAAATACGCGCTGCCCATCAAGCAAGTGGTCGCGGTGGAAGGCAAGATCTACAGCACGGACGCGTGGGAAGAGTGGTACGGCGAGAAGGGCGTGGGCACGCTCGTCAATAGCGGCAAGTACGATGGCCTTAATTTCGAAGACGCGACCAACGCGATCGCCGCAGACCTGAAAGCGCTCGATCTCGGCGATAAAAAAATCACATGGCGTCTGCGCGACTGGGGCATTTCCCGCCAGCGCTACTGGGGCACGCCGATCCCGATCATCCACTGCGCCGCCTGCGGCGACGTGCCGGTGCCGGAAGCGGATCTGCCAGTAGTGCTGCCGGAAGACCTGGTGCCGGACGGCACAGGTAACCCGCTCGCCAAATCCGAAGCGTTCGTCAATTGCACGTGCCCGAAGTGCGGCGCGCCGGCGAAACGCGAGACGGACACCATGGACACGTTCGTCGATTCAGCCTGGTATTTCTCGCGTTATGCCGCGCCCGACGCGACGTCGATGGTCGACGAGCGTACCGATTACTGGATGCCGATGGATCAGTACATCGGCGGAATCGAGCACGCGATTCTTCACCTGCTGTATTCGCGATTCTGGACGAAGGTCATGCGCGACCTGGGCTTGGTGAAGTTCGGCGAGCCGGCGAAGAACCTGCTCACGCAGGGCATGGTGCTGAACGAAACCTACTTCCGCGAAGACGCGGCGGGCAAGAAGACGTGGATCAACCCCGCCGACGTCACCGTGTCGCACGATGACAAAGGCCGTCCGGTCGGCGCAGTGCTCAACGCTGATGGACAGCCGGTAGTGATCGGCGGCGTGGAGAAAATGTCGAAGTCGAAGAACAACGGGGTTGATCCGCAATTGCTAATCGATGCCTACGGCGCCGACACCGCGCGTCTGTTCGTCATGTTCGCCGCTCCCCCCGAGCAGTCGCTCGAGTGGTCGGGCACGGGCGTGGAAGGTGCAAGCCGGTTCTTGCGTCGCGTGTGGCAACTCGCGCATGGCCGCGCCGATGCGCTCAAAACGTACGCAAAGCTCGATGCATCGAAGTTCAATGACTCCGACCGCACGTTGCGCCGCGAGATCTACACCATCCTGAAGCAAGCCGATTTCGACTACGGCCGCTTGCAGTACAACACGGTTGTCTCGGCGGCCATGAAGATGCTGAACGCCGTCGATACCGCGAAAAACGCTACGCCTGCTGTTCTCAACGAAACCTTCGGCGTGTTGTTGCGCGTGCTGTATCCGGTCGTGCCGCACATCACGTTCCAGTTGTGGCAGGAACTCGGTTACGCCGATGTGTACGGCGGTTTGCTCGACGCGCCTTGGCCCAAAGTGGATGAAGCCGCGCTCGAACAGGCTGAAATTGAACTCGTGCTGCAGGTCAACGGCAAGGTGCGCGGCTCGCTGACCATGGCGAAGGACGCGTCGCGCGAGGACATCGAAAAGGCGGCGGTGGCGCATGAGATGTTCGAGAAATTCTCGGAAGGGCGCACGGCGAAGAAGGTTGTCGTGGTGCCGGGCCGTCTGGTGAACGTGGTCGTATGAGCCGGAAAATCCTGGAGGACGTTGTGAGCAGGGAAGCCGTAAAGCCAGCCAAAGCGAAGAGCACGAAGAGCACGCACAGCGGCATCAGCCGGCGATCGTTCCTGGCGTTTACCTGCGGCGCGATGTTGCTGTCGGCCTGCGGCTTCCAGTTGCGTGGCCAGCAGGATTACCCGTTCAAGCGGCTTGCGATTGCGGGCGGTTCGCCGGAAATGCTCGGACGCCTCCAGCGCATGGTGGAAGGCGGCAGCGACACGGTGATCGTCAAGGCATCCGAAAAGCCCGACGCCATCCTCTCGCTGAGCGGCGGCACCGGCATGAAGACGCTGAGCCTGAACGCGCAGGGCGTTGTGCAGGAATACGAACTCGACTACAACCTCGGCTACTCGATGGTCGGCGCCGACGGCACGATCCTGATTCCGCCGAGTACGATTTCGCTGAACCGCGCGCTCACCTACAGCGACCAGTTCACGTTGGCGAAGGGTATCGAAGCGCAGATGCTGTTTCGCGACATGCAGTTCGACGCCGTCGACCAGTTGACGCGCCGGCTTGCCGTGGTGCGTTCGCTGCATCCGGCGCCGAGCGAGGCGTTGCCGGGCATCGTGCCACGTGCGCCGCTGCCTGTGCCGCCGCTCTAAGCGCCGGACCGCCGGTAAAGTCCATGCAACTTAAGCTCGACGCGCTCGACGCGCACCTCACGAAAGGGCCGAAAGGCCTGTACGTTGTCTATGGCGACGAGCATCTGCTCGCGCAGGAAGCCTGCGACAAGATTCGTGCGGCTGCGCGGGCGAACGGTTTCACGGACCGCTCGGTGTTTGTGGTGGACCGTTATTTCGACTGGAGTTCGCTGCTCGGGGCGAGCCAGTCGATGTCGCTGTTCGGCGATCGCCAACTGGTCGAGTTGCGCATTCCCACCGGCAAGCCCGGCAAGGAAGGCGGGGAAGCGCTGAAAACCCTGGCCGCCGCCGATAATCCCGACGTCCTCACGCTCATCACGTTGCCCAGGCTCGATGCCGCCACGCAAAAGTCCGCGTGGTTCACGGCGCTGAGCGGGCCGGGTGTCGCGTTGAAGATCGATCCGGTCGAGCGCGCGCAGTTGCCTATGTGGCTCAGCCAGCGCCTGAACTTGCAGAACCAGCGCGTGGCGCCGGGCGAGGATGGACGGCGCGCGCTGGTGTTTATCGCGGAACGGGTGGAGGGCAATCTGCTCGCCGCGCATCAGGAAATTCAGAAGCTCGGACTTCTGTATCCGGCCGGCGTGCTGACGTTCGAACAGATCCACGACGCCGTGCTCAACGTCGCGCGCTACGACGTGTTCAAGCTGAACGAAGCCATGCTGACCGGCGATGTCGGCCGGTTGACGCGCATGCTCGACGGACTGAAGGGCGAGGGCGAAGCCGGGACGCTCGTGATCTGGGCGCTGGTGGAAGAAATCCGCACGCTGTTGCGGATGAAACGCGGCATGACAGCCGGCAAGCCGCTTGCCACGCTGCTGCGCGAAAACCGCGTCTGGGGCCCTCGCGAACGGCTGATCGGGCCTGCGCTCACGCGTGTGAGCGAAGCGGCGCTGGAGCGGGCGTTGTCGCTGGCGGCGAAGCTGGATCGGCAAGTGAAAGGCTTGTCCGGCGGCAGCGGACCGAGAGGCAGCGCCGGTCCGGGCGATCCACCGCCCGATGTCTGGGACGGCATGTTCGAACTCGCGATGACCGTCGCGTCGTCGGGCAATCCTCTGCAAGGCAACGCGCCGAAGCCTGCGCCCGCGCCGGCCCGGCGTCCAGGCTGACATCAGCTTAAAATCGGGTTTATCGCCGTCTTTTTGCGTTTTAGCGCAGCGAAAAGACCGCCGAATTCCAAGCGTCGAACGAACCAAGAGAATGACGATGACCAACATCGACGAATACATGAACGACCTCGGCCGCCGTGCGCGCCGGGCTTCGCGCGAGATGGCGCGTGCTTCCACAGCCGTCAAGAACGCCGCGCTCGATGCAGTAGCGGACGCGATAGAACGCGAACGCGCCGCGTTGAAGGAGGCGAACGCGCGGGATCTCGCCCGGGCTCGCGACAAAGGCTACGACGCTGCGTTCATCGATCGCCTGACGCTCTCCGACAAAGCGCTCAACACGATGATCGAAGGATTGCGGCAAGTTGCCGCGCTGGCGGATCCTATCGGAGAAATCAGCGGGTTGAAATTCCGGCCCAGCGGCATCCAGGTCGGCCAGATGCGCGTGCCGCTCGGCGTTATCGGGATCATCTACGAATCGCGGCCGAACGTGACTATCGATGCAGCGGCGCTTTGTCTCAAATCCGGCAACGCGGCCATCCTGCGCGGCGGTTCCGAGGCGCTGGAGTGCAATACGGCGCTGGCTAAACTGATTGGTGAAGGGCTGGAAGCGGCTGGCTTGCCGCACGAAGCCGTGCAAGTTGTGGATACGGCAGACCGCGCGGCGGTGGGCAAGCTGATCACGATGACCGAGTTCGTCGATGTGATCGTTCCACGCGGCGGCAAGGGCCTGATCGCGCGCCTCATGGCCGAAGCACGCGTGCCGATGATCAAGCATCTCGATGGCATCTGCCACGTGTACGTGGACGATCGCGCGGATCTCGCCAAGGCGCTCAACGTGTGCGACAACGCGAAAACGCACAGATACGGAACGTGCAACACGATGGAAACGCTGCTGGTCGCAAAGAGCATTGCGGCACGAGCGCTGCCGTTGCTGGCCGAGTCGTTCAAGGCGAAAGACGTGGAGTTGCGGGTCGACGCGGCTACGCGGGCCGTACTGAAGGATGCCGGCGTACGACGGGCCGCTCACCGACGCCATCGAAGCCGACTGGTCCACCGAATATCTCGCGCCCATCTTGTCGATCAAGCTGGTGAACGATCTCGACGAAGCCATCGATCACATCAACACCTACAGCTCGAATCACACTGACGCCATCGTCACCGAAGACCACGACCGCGCGATGCGTTTCCTGCGCGAAGTGGATTCGGCGAGCGTGATGGTGAATGCATCGACCCGTTTCGCCGATGGCTTCGAATTCGGCCTCGGCGCTGAAATCGGCATTTCGAACGACAAGCTGCACGCACGAGGGCCGGTCGGGCTGGACGGTTTGACATCGTTGAAATACGTGGTGTTGGGCCACGGCGAGATACGCCAATAAACGACGCCAATAAATCACGCCAATAAGCGAGAAAAACTCCCCGATGCTCTGGATCAAATCGCTGCATATAGTACTAGTGGCTTCGTGGTTTGCCGGCCTGTTCTACCTGCCGCGCATTTTCGTCAATCTCGCGATGGAAACCGAGCCGGCCGCCACGGCCCGCTTGCTGACCATGGCGCGCAAGCTGTTCCGCTTCATGACGTTTATTGCTGTGCCGGCGCTGGCTTGCGGCTTGTGGCTGTTGCTGGTGGTCGGTATCGGCCAGGGGCAGGGATGGATGCACGCAAAGTTGGGCATCGTTGTGCTGATCATTATTTATCACGCGTATTGCGGTGTGCTTCTGCGCCGGTTCTCGCGCGGGGAGAATACGCGATCGGATAAGTGGTACAGGATGTTCAACGAGTTACCCGTTCTCGGGCTGCTCGGCGCGACGCTTCTGGTTGTCATCAAACCGTTTTAAGTCGCTTCAGCGTGTTGCAGTAAAAGAAACGCCGGCCTCAAGTGCCGGCGTTTTTGCGTCAGGACCGACCTTTTAGCCGGAGCTAGCCGACATTGTCCGGTCCTCCCGCATTTCGTTCCCAGCTTTCCTTCGCCTTCGCGACGATCTGTTTCACGAGCTCAGCCGAGGTTTCAACGAGCGCGTATTCGTCCTGCCCCGGGCCGCCCATCTTCACCCGTTCATTGCGATAACGCATGCCGCTGGCAAAGGGCGCGCGACCGGAGGTGTGGAATTCGACACAGCCGGTTTCAGTAACCAGTTGCGCGATATTGTTCAGCCGCACGCCCGCGCCGGGCATGACCACCAGCCGCTCCCGTGCCGCCTCGCGCAGCTTGCTGATCAGCGCTGCGCCCTCCAGCGCGTTCGCCTCCTGGCCGGAGGTGAGGAGGCGGTTGCAGCCTGTGGCGATAACGTCTTCCAGCGCCTTGAACGGATCACGCGCGACGTCGAACGCGCGGTGAAAGGTGACCTGCATGGGCGCGGCCAGTTCAACCAGAGCTCGGGTACGGATCACGTCGATATCCCCATCGGCGGTAAGCAGCCCGATCACCACGCCGTCCACGCCGAGCGTCTTGCAGGCGAGGATGTCGCGCTCCATCACGTCAAATTCGATATCGGAATACAGGAAGTCACCACCGCGTGGACGGATGATCACGTTCAACGCTATCTGAAGCTTCTCCCGCGCACTGGCGATAGCACCATAAGACGGTGTGGTGCCCCCTTCCAGCAAGTTGTCGCAGAACTCGACACGGCTTGCGCCGCCTTCCTGCGCTGCAAGGCAGGAAGTAATAGAACCGGCACAGATTTCCAGCAGTAGAGCGGGCACGGACATGGAGCAAGTTTCCCTAAGAGACCGAAACCGGCAGCTTAAAGCATGCTGGCTTTAGTTGGTCGCCCGAGCGGTGATGTAGTTTGCGGTACGCAGACGTGATTACCTTCTACACGCAGTGAAAACACCCGTTACAAGAACTTCAATAACACGTGGGCAATGCGCATTTTTTCAGCACGCTTCTGACAGAAGCAAGCCGGCTTTATTCCACTTTGATATCTTGCAATCACCAAAGCGCTGACCTGAGACGGTGACGTTTTCGCGTCTGTTTTTCACCTCTCAATTCCCCCTGCTGCTCTCGTCAATAAAATTCAAGCTATTGATTTAAATAGAAAATTTGTTCTATGTTTGCTGCGCTTGGCATTTGCTTAATTAGGACAGTTCTCATGGTCCTCTTGGGTTCTCGGAGTCGAGAATCAACTCATCGCATTAAACCAGTGCGCCGAGTTTTAATTACGGATTCCTTTCCCTGTTTGTATTTAAGACGTTTCCGATTTTCGACGTCCGAGCCCGTGCAGATAATGCACCCGCTGAAATAAATGCATCCCGCGACGAATCGTTTCGCGTCGTCCAGAGCGACGTATCCACCCCGGCCGGTCCGGAGAGTCATCTCCCCATCGGACGCTCAACAGTCAAATGCCATGAAAAATGAAGTTCCGGGCGCGATAACGCCCATTCAACCGGACGGTGGCGACGCATTGGCGCTATCGACGAAAGTTGACGATACCTTGCTGCAAAGCATTGTCTGGATGGCCGCCTATCACGGCAAGCCGACCAGCGAGGCGTCGATGCTTGTCGGGACTAGCCTGCGGGACGATTTATTTCGCCGAAACAGGCTCAGCTGGCCATGGAGCAATCCGGCTTCACCGTCGGCGTGATCGAACGTGCGCCGCACGAAGTGTCGCCCATGCTGCTGCCCGTCGTGCTGTTCCGAAAGGACCATGGCGGCTGGTGCTGATCGGCCGTTCACCGACCGACGTCAAGCTGATCAAGCCGGCCGCCGAAATCAAGCCAGGCGAGCTGCCCGAAGAAGACGAGATGGAAGCGGCGTATCTCGTCGTCTTGCCGGAAGCCGGGTCGAAGGTCGTTGCTATCGGCAGAAGTCAGTTGAAGGCGAATTACTCCGGTTTCGCCATGCTGGTCAAGCCAGTCGGCCGGGTCGATATCCGCGCCGGCAAGCCCGAAGCGAAGGAAAGCGGCCACTGGCTGCTGAGCACGCTGTGGCGTTATCGGAAGTTATTACTGGAGCGCGGCGCTTGGCGCGCTGCTCATCAACGTGCTGGCACTGGCCGGTACCTTCTTCACGATGAACGTGTATGACCGCGTCGTGCCGAACCAGGCGTTCACCACACTTGTGGTCGCTGGCAATCGGCGTGGCGATTGCCATGCTGTTCGAATTCATCTCGCGCAACGTCCGGGCACACGTGCTCGATGTCGCGGGCAAGAAGGCCGACCTGATCATGGGCGCCATGCTGTTCAAGCAGGCGCTGTCCATCCGCATGGAGCACAAGCCGGCGTCGTCGGGATCGTTTGCGAACCAGTTGCGCGAATTCGAATCCGTGCGCGACTTCGTGGCGTCCGCCACGCTCGCGACCATTTCCGATCTTCCGTTCACGTTCCTTTACATCGCGGTGATCTTCATGATCGCCGGGCCGCTTGGCTTCATTCCGCTGGCGCTGATTCCGGTGATTATCGGCGTGAGCCTGTTCATTCAGTGGCCGCTCAAGAAGACCATGAAGGAAAACTTGCGCGAATCGTCGTTGAAGCAAGGTGTCCTGATCGAAACGGTGGAAGGCATTGAAACGCTCAAGGCAACGGGCGGCGAACGCTACATGCAGGAGCGCTGGGAACTGTTCTCGGCGAAGGCCTCCGATACCTCGATGAAGTCAAAGCGCCTCTCGGCGCTCGCGACCAACTTCGTAACGTGGATCACGCAGTTCGAAACGGTGATGATCGTGGTCGCCGGTGTGTATCTGATCGCCGATGGCAAGCTCACGCAAGGCGCGTTGATCGGTTCTGTGATTCTCGCGAGCCGCGCGCTTGCGCCGCTTGCTCAGGTAACGGGTCTGGCCGTGCGCTTCCAGCAATCCAAGGCTGCGATGGATTCGTTGAGCAGCCTGATGAAGAAGCCGGTCGAACGCGATCCGGAAGTCGATTACCTCGATGGTCCGGTGGTGACTGGCGCGATTGAACTGAAGGGCGTTGGTTTTCACTATCCGTCGCCGAACGGCATGAAGCCGCCCGAGTTCCTGAAGAACATCAACATCAAGATCGAAGCTGGCGAGCGCGTAGCGATTCTGGGCCGCGTGGGAAGCGGCAAGTCGTCGTTGCTGCGCGTGATGTCGAATCTTTATCGTCCGACGAGCGGCCAGATTTTCAGCGACGGCATTGACCTCTCGCAAATCGATCCGTCCGACTGGCGCGCGTCGGTAGGTTATGTCGCGCAGGACAGCCGCCTGTTCTACGGCTCGCTGCGTCAGAACGTGATGATCGGCCGTCCGGATGCATCGATTCATGAATTGCTGCGCGTGGCGAAGCTCACGGGCTTGACGCCATTGCTGCCGGCAGCCCGCACGGCTGGAACATGCAGATTGGCGAGAACGGCGATGGCCTGTCCGGCGGTCAACGCCAGCTCGTGGCGCTTGCCCGCATCGCTGATCGCCCGTCCGAAGCTGCTGCTGATGGACGAACCCACCAGCGCGATGGATACCCAGACCGAAGCCGCGTTTATCCGGCGATCTGGCGACAGCCACCGCCGGCACGACGCTGGTCGTCGTCACGCACCGTCCTTCGCTGCTGCAACTGGTTGACCGCGATCATCGTGGTCGATGGCGGCAGAGTCGTCACCGACGGTCCCAAGGAAGCTGTGCTAGCCGCGTTGCGTACGCCGGCTGTCACACAAACGACGCCTCCCGGCGATGAAGCGGCCGCGCGCCACGAAGGAACAAGCATGAAATCACTGACCAAACTTGGCCGCTGGATTCGCGGACTGACGCCGGCTGGCCGCCGCAAGAACGCCGCGCCGCGCATTCACCCGGCCCACGCCGCTTACATGAACGACCTGCGCGAATCGTCGCTTGCGCAATCCATACCGGGCACGCTGATCGTGCTTTATCTGGTCGCCGCCATCATGGTCGTGGGGCTCGTCTGGGCGAAGTTCGCCCACGTCGAGGAAATCACGCAGGGACAGGGGAAGGTCATTCCGGTCAGCCGTGAGCAGATCATCCAGTCGCTGGAAGGCGGCATTCTCGCCGACATGCATGTGCGGGAAGGCGATGTGGTCGAGAAAGGGCAACTGTTGCTCAATATCGATCCGAAGCGCGCCGATTCGAACTACGCGGAAGGCTCGTCGAAGCTGATCGGCCTGCGAGGCAAAGTAGCGCGCCTGCAAGCCGAAGCGTTCCATACGGCCGCTCGTTTTTCCCGCCGACGTCATGACGGACAAGACGGTCGTGCAAAGCGAAACGATGGCCTATCAAGCGCGTCGCCGGGCACGTGGAAGATAGCGTGTCGTCGCTGCAGCGCAGCTACACGCTCGCCATGAACGAACTGAACATGACCGAGCCGCTCGCCGCAGCGCGGGTTGATTTCGGAAACCGAAGTCATTGCGCATGAAACGCAGCGCCAATGACTTGCAGTCGCAGATCGTGGAGCGCCGCAACAAGTATCAGGCCGATGCCAACGACGAACTGTCGCGCCTCGAGCTGGAACTGTCGCAAACGAAGGAAAACCTCGTGGGCCGCGCCGACGTGCTGCAAGCGCACTACGGTTGTCGCGCCGGTCAAGGGCACGATCAAGGACATCAAGGTGACCACCGTTGGCGGCGTGATCCAGCCGGGCCAGCAGATCATGAGCATCGTTCCGTACGCAGACCAGTTGATCGTGGAAGCGCACGTCAAGCCTTCGGACGTCGCGTTCCTCAAGCCGGGCCTGCCGGCCATGGTGAAGATCTCTGCGTATGACTTCGGCATCTATGGCGGGCTTGAAAGGCCACGTCACCAACATCAGCCCGGACACCCTCGTCGACGAAAAAGCTGCGCCAGGAAAGCCCGATGCCATCTACTACCGAGTCGAGGTCCTGACCGAGAAAAGCGAACTCGTCGCGGCCGGCAAACGCCTTCCGATCATTCCCGGCATGACCGGCAACGTCGAGATTCGCACTGGCGAAAAGACCATCTTGTCGTACTTGCTGAAACCGATTTTCAAATCGCGTGAAGCGTTCCGCGAGAGATAAGCACAATGTCCAATTCAACCTTCACCGCGCGGGTCGACCGTCGCGAAGAGCAACTCATCAAGGATGCAGTTCGCCGCCGGCCGCTGTTTTCCGCATTCAGCGTGCTGGTCGGCACAGGGGCTGTGGCTTTGGCTACCATGCCGGCGCAAGCCAAGGCCAAATCCGCGCTCGACGACATGGCGTGGCTTCCGCAATCCGCTCGCGCGATCCAGGACAACGCTCGGGTTGCCCCGGACGTGAAAATCGCCTCGCTCGAAGCCGGGGCAGTAGCTGTTGTGCCGTTACAGGACGCGTATCCGGAAGCGGCCATAACCGGTGCGCCGCGTGCGGACACGGCGTCGGCGCCGGCCGTGCGTGTCGCAACGCGGCCGCCCGCCGTGAGTCACGTTGCGGCGAGCGAAGCCGCGCCACAGATCCAGGTCGAAGTGCCGCGCCGCACAAGAGGCTTTGCCGAGGCCGGTCTTGTCTCGATGGAGCAACAAGCGCCAGTTGTGCGCTTGGCTCACGAGCAGCCGATGGCTCAGCCGGTGGCAGAAGCTGTGCCCCAGTTTGCTATGCCAGCCCGAAGCGAGCCGGCGCCTTCGCTTCGTGCTCCTGCCGCAACCCAGGCACCTGCGCCTTCGCTGCTGGGACTGCCGAATTCGCCCGCGCGCCCTGCTGCCTCAATTCGCCCCGCACGCAACATGCAGGCCGATTTGATCGCGGTCCGTCAAGCGGTCGCTACCGGCGCGGTGAACAGGTTCGACGGTGATTCACCTGCGTCGAGCGGGGGCCAGGCGGATGGTCCCATCGGCTATGCACCGCCAAGCGCGCGACCTGTCGATGCCGACGTGTCGGCGGTTGTCGTCAAACGCGCGGACACATCGACGCGAAAAGGCCGCAGCAACGCTCGCGGCGTCGATGACGGCTATGCGGACTGGCTCGACGATACCGCCGGTTCGAAAGCGCTTGCCGATCGCACGGTTGTACCCGAGCAGACGGTGCGTAACGCGCTGAGCAGCGCCGCCGATATCGCCGCCGAGCGCAGCGCCGCCGTGCGTCAGGCCCGAAATGACTGGGAAGCGGCCAAGTTCGATGTCGACCAGGTGAAGGGCCAGCGCTGGCCGCAGGTTCAGGTGGGTGGTAACTCGCCCGCCCTGCGAGGCTCGAACAACAGTTTCGACGACAGCAACCGGCCGACTGCGAACATCAGCGTCACGACGATGGTTTATGACTGGGGCAAGACGAGCAAGAATATCGACAGCAGGACGAAGACTGCGCAAGCGGCCGAATTCTATTACCAGACGGTTGCGCAGCAAAACGCGTACGAGGTGTCATCGAATTTGGTCGAGCTGACCAAAAATCGCGCTGTTTATGTGATTGGCGAGAGCTACGTGAAGCGGATGCAGGCGCTGGTGCAGATGCTGGCGGAGATCGTCAAGATCGATGCGGGCCGCTTGAGTGAGCTGAGCCAGGCGAAGGCGCGCTTGCTTCAGGCGCAGACATCGCAGGAAGTGGTCGCGGCGCAGGTTCGGTCGCTTGAACTGACGGTGGGCAAGCTGACCGGCGATGAGCCAACGCCCATGCCTCTTGGAACGCGATGGCAGTTGCGGCTCGACGGCCTCGATGACTCTGTTGCCGCTGTCGCACAGAATCCCGCGATTGAGCAGGCGATGGCTGAGGCGGCTGCCGCTTCTGCTACAGCGAAATCGGTCCGCGCGGCCTCGCTGCCGCAATTGAACTGGGTGATCAACAAGACGACCGCTCACGATTCGTATGGCTCGCGTCAGCCATGGACGACCATGCTTCAGTTGTCGTGGACGCCGTTCCAGGGCGGCAGCCAGCAGGCGGCGGAGCGAGCGGCGCTTGCCGCGTGCCTCGTCGAGCAGCGACAAGCGCGAGCAGCTGCAGCTCGACTCGGAATTCCGGGTGCGCGACGCCCACCGTGACGCCATTGCGCTGGCGACCCGGTCGAAGCTGTACGGCGAGCTGTCGACCGAAACCGATCTGGTCCGCAAGCAGTTCTTCGAGCAGTGGTACCACCTGAATCGCCGTAGTCTCGTGGACGTGTTGGGTGCAGAAAGCGATTTTTACAACAACCAGGTCAGTCAGGTTACGACCCAGTTCGATGCCTATCAGGCAATTCTTAAAATCCGTCGTTAATAATGGAACGCTGGAGCAGTGGTTGCGAGGCGCCTGACAAATAGTATTCAAAGAATTTCTTGAAAATGTCATTCCTGATTAATAGACTAACAACCAAGTTTAATTGGATAAACCAAAGCCATCGGCGTCTTGCGCGCCGATGGCTTTTTTTGTTTTCAAGTATTTTCGTGAAGTTATTTGATCCAGATCGATATGGCAATCGATTATTTGTAGAGATTTGTCGCGGTTTGGAAATGGCGTGGGTCGCTTTTCCACAACGGTTTATCTTTATAGGAATAATCCTATTATCTCAATAATATTACGCCCGAGTTTGAGTAAATGCCGTCAAGCCATACCCGACAAGGATTAGCGGCGAATGATGGGGTAATTGATATGTGTGTTTGTGCCGCTTAAGAGAGGTGAGACCACTAATTTCATTTCGCGATACCCAAATTAGGAGTTTTCGCATTAAGCGGCTTCCATTCCAAACCTATAGTTCGTTTGCGGTCACAGAAACCGGGCTTTCTGAGTTGCTACCCCGGTCTCAGTGCTTCAGTGTGAAATCTCTGAAAGAGGCAATGAACGTCGAGCGGAAAGCGGAAGTCCTTATTACGGATTGCATCTCGGATCGAGATAAATCCATGTCTCTGCCGATTCGCAAGGCGATTTTCTTATTTTTGTAAAGGTAAACAGCAATGAACAAGTCATACAAGTCAGTCTGGAATGAATCGACAGGATCATGGGTCGCAGTGTCGGAACTCGCAACGGGCCGCAGCAAGAGCAAGCGCGCAAAGACGGCAATTTCGAAGGCCATCCTCACGCAGATCGCTGTTGGCGGTATGAGCCTGGCAGGCGCATCGGCAGTCATGGCCGGCGAAAGCATCAAGATGGGTACGGGCGCTGCAGTTAGCGTGGCTGACGGTGTTGCGATCGGTACGGACGCAGAAGCAGTCGCTGAGTCTGATCCCAAGTTTGCTGGCCGCACTGGTGCTGTCGCAATTGGCGATGGAGCCTACGCATCGGGTTCGGGCGTTGCAATCGGTCAGGGCGCAGAAGCTTCATCCGACAGCTTCGCCATGGGCGCAGGCGCTACGGCAATCAACGGCAGCACGGCTCTCGGCAATGATGCCCGTTCGTTCAACAAGAATACGGTCGCGATTGGTAACAACGCCGCCGCGACGGCTGAAAACGCCGTGTCGGTTGGTGCGAACACGACCAACGAATTCACGAATTCGGTAGCACTCGGTCAGGGTTCGGTGACGGATCGTGCTAATTCGGTATCGGTTGGCAGCGACACGGTCAAGCGTCAGATCACGAATGTGGCCGACGCTACGAAAGATAGCGACGCAGTAACCTTGAATCAGTTGAAGAGCATCGGTATCAAGACCGACTCGGCCGGCGCTGTAACGAACTCGTTCGTAGCGTACGACGCAAACAAGGCACAAGCGCTGATTACGCTCGGCGGCGCTGGCGGCACGAAGATCACCAACGTGGCAGCGGGCAATGTTGCAGCGGGCAGCACGGACGCCATCAACGGCGCGCAATTGCTGGGCGTGGCACAAAGCGCAGCATCGGCGATCGGCGGCAACTCTACGGTTGGCGCAGACGGCAAGATCAGCAAGCCTGTCTACACGGTTGGCGGCTCGACGTTCGACAACGTAGGTGATGCAATCAACAAGGCAGCGTCAATCGGCGGCAGCGGCACGGGCGGCGGAACGGATGACCTCGCAGTTCATTACGACTCTGCAGCTCAATCATCGGTCAAGCTGGGTAAGGACGGCTCGCCGGTCAAGATGACGAACCTGGCTAAAGGCACGGCCGACACGGACGCTGTCAACGTATCTCAGTTGAACGCCGCTACAAACGGCCTTGACGGCGCAGTGTCTAACCTGAAGTACATTGGTATCAGCGCCACCTCGACGGGCGCGCAAGCAGTTGCAAGCGGCAAGGATGCACTCTCGGTTGGCGGCAGCGCGTTCGCTACCGGTGACGGCGCGCTCGCTTTCGGGACGAACGCCCGCGCTTCGGCCAAAAACGCCGTAGCAATCGGCACTGGCTCGACCGCCACCAAGGAGAGCACGTTCTCGATCGGTTCACTCGGTTCGGAACGTCGTCTCGTCAACGTTGCAATTGGTACAGGCAAGACTGACGCAGTGAACCTGGGTCAGGTCAACAGCCTGATCGCTGCAGCAACAGCTCCCCTTGAGAATGCCCAGTCATTGCAGAACGTCAAATCCAACGCTCCGCTTAAGTCGTCGCTGCTCGGCGCAACCGTGACGGGCGTCAGCGTATCGGCCGACAGCATTCCCTCGTCCGCAGCACCGGAAGATCTGATCCGTTCAGGCAAGACGGACAAAGCGCAATCAATTGGGGCGCTGGGCGATGATTCAATTGCGATTGGATTGAACACCCATTCCAACGGCGATATGTCGGTTGCAGTAGGCTCGAACGTTAATTCGGTCGGCACGCAAAGCGTAGCAGTCGGTTACGGCACTATTGCTAACGGCACAGCGGCACAAGCGTTCGGCGTTGGTGCAAACGCGGTATCAGACGGTGGTCTTGCACTCGGCTTGACTGCAACTGTCAACGAGAATTCAGACAACGCGATCGCGATCGGTACGGAATCGACAGCAGTTGGCGTCAACGCCATCTCTATTGGCACTTCCTCCACCACGATTGGTTTGAATGCCGTTGCGTTGGGCCAAGCGGCCAGCGCGACCGGCGCAGGTTCGATGGCTTTTGGTAATACGACAGAAGTTGACGCTGTGGGCTCGATCGCAATCGGTAACAACAACTCGGTGACGGGTGCCGGCACGGTTGTCCTGGGCAGCAATGTCGTCAAAGCAACGGGTAAGAACAGCGTAGTCCTGGGTGACGGCAGCGATGGCTCACAAAACAACGTGGTCTCGGTCGGCGCCAAAGGCAAAGAACGTAAGATCGTCAACGTCGCAGCAGGTACCACGGCAACCGACGCAGTCACCGAGTTGGCACCCAGTGCGACTGCGTTGGTGTTCGGAGCCGAAGCACCGTTGCCGATAGCGATCGAGTCCTTACCAGCCGCACCAGCGTTGCCGCCGATTGCGATGGCATTCTTACCGTCAGCACCAGCGCTGCCGCCGATTGCGATGGCGCCGTCAGCCGAAGCGTTCGCGTTGTTACCTTGTGCGATTGCGTCCTTGCCGTCAGCACCAGCGTTGCCGCCGATTGCGAGAGCGCCGTCACCCTTGGCCGCAGCGTTGTCACCCATGGCGACAGCGTCGTTGCCGGTTGCCGAGGCAACACCAGGAGCACCGTTAATACCATTGATGCCGTTCGCACCGTCCTTACCGTTGATGCCGATATTGGAATTGCCCGTCGATGCGATGTTCTTCACCGAATCTTGAATCTCGAACAACTGCTTGCCGGTTACCGCGTCCGTGCTGGTTGCCGACACATCACCGTCTTGCAAGTTGGTGATCTTCGTCTTCTGGCCGTTGTTACCGTCCGCATCAGCCAACGTACCCACCGTCAACACGTCCTTCTTTGCCGAGTCGTAAGCCACTGCGTTCGGCGTTGCTGCACCACCTGCCGACAGAGTCGATACACGACCGTCCAAGTTGCTGATCGCATCACCGACGTTGTAGACCGAAGTCTTGCCGTTTTCCAGCTTGAACGAAGGCGAGCTGATGGAACCATCGCTGGTCATCATCGAACCGCCACCGATTGCCGAAGCAACGCTCGACGAAACATTGGCCAGTTGCGAGCCGTTGATTGCGTCGAAGCTCGTGCGGCTCACGACGCCGGGCGCTACACCCGAGATCTTGCGCTGCACACCGTCCTTACCCGACACGTCAACCGTATCACCATCCGTCAATGCGCCGACGGTGATGTTGCCGGTAGCGGTGTCCTGAACAACCAGACCATCGCCCGTACCGGTGCCGATTGCTGCAATTGCGTCCTTCATCTTGCCCATGTCGGTGTTGACCGTGGTCAAGTTGCCATCAACTGCAGTCAACGCATCGCCAACACTGTGCTTTGTCTTGCCACCGATGATGTACGTCGGGCCAGTAACGGCACCCGTCGTCTTATCAATCGCAGCACCGCCGCCCAACGCATCTACTACAGGTTGCAACTGGCTCAACGCTACCGCTGAGTTAGCCTTCGTGCCTGCTGCAACACCAGTCAGCTCACGATCCACGCCGTTACCAGCGAAGTTCATCTTGCCGCCCGTTGCCGAAGCTACCAGCACATCGGCTGTCGGCGAGGCTTGCGTCACCAGCGTGTCACCGCCGCCGCCCGTACCCGTACCAGCGTCGCTGATCGCCTTGGTCATCTGACCCAGGTTGACCGCGTCGGTGGTCGTGGTACCCGCCTTCACGTTCACGATCTTGCGTTCCGTACCCTTGGCGCCAACGGAAACCACGTTGTCCTGCGAGCCATCGCTGCCTGAACCGAGCACAACGCTGTTACTACCCTTGACTTCGGCAATGTTGCTACCCAGCACGAAGGTATTCTTGCCGGTTACCTGGGTGTTGTTACCCAACAAGAACGAGCCTGCGCCGATTACTTCAGCTGTATTGCCGATTGCTACGCTTCCCTTCCCAGCTGTACCCACGGTTGCCATCGTACCAATGGCAATTGAATCTTCAGCATCGCCTACCGACGAGAAACCTACCGCCAGCGCATGCGTTGCCGTAACGCTTGCATTCACGCCAACTGCTGTCGCTTCAATACCGTTAGATATTGCCGCGTTGCCGATAGCAACTGCACCCATTGCGGTTGCGTTTGTGTTCTGACCGATCGCTACAGCGAAGTCATCGTTAGCATGCGAGTTCAGGCCGATTGCCGTTGCGTCGGTCCCCGTTGCCGAGGTACGACCCAGCTTGTCGGTTTCACCCGATGCCATCATGTCTTGCCAGTTCTGCGCAGTCGCACCAACCACCGTAGCCTTCAGCATCGACATAGCGACCGGCGACTTCAAGACTTGCTGCGATTGAACTTCTGTCAGGCCAGCGATCAAGCTGTTGACCTGCCCAAGGTTCACTGCGTCCGTGTTCTTCAAACCGATCGCAACGTTCATGATGCGGCGTTCCGAACCCACCGATCCGACGGACACTGTGTTAGCCACCGTGACTGTCGAGCCCTTACCAAGTGCGACAGAATCCGCAAATCCGGCACGTGAGTTCAAGCCGAGTGCCAACGCGCCGCTCGCGGTCGCAAACGCATTGCCGCCCAATGCCATTGAATCGGTACCGGTAGCGTTGGCGATCAATGCCTTGCTCGATCCAAACGCGACATACTTCAACGAGGCCGCCAGTGCAGTGTTACTCGACATGGCGGTGTTCAACTGAGCCACGTTCACTGCGTCGTTGTCCGCTACGCCCGATTTCACGTTCGCAACAGTCACCGGAGCGCCGCCGTTGTTCAGCGTTACCGATCCCTTGGCAGCGTTGTCGTATGCGACGAAGGAGTTCAATGCAACGCCGTTCGAGTCGACCTTGCCACCGAGTGCCGTCAATTGATCGACGTTGACTGCATCCGTGCCCTTCTTGCCCTGCGCTACGTTCGACAATACAACCGGTCCAGTTGCTGCGCTGCCCAACGTGACCGACTTGTGATCCGGCGCGTCATAATTCACGCTGTCGGCTGACGAACCCGTCTTCGCTGCTGCGTCGATAGCCGCTGCAACCGTGTCGTACGTCGACGAGCCGACCGTGAATGACGGCTTGCTGATCTTGCCCGTTGCTGCGTCGAGCTTTGAACCGCCGCCGAGTGCATCTGCTGCCGACGAAGCCGCTGCGAACAGTTGCGAACCGTTGACTGCGTCCGAGCTGGCTGCGCTCAGCGTGCCGTTGGTCAGCTTCGTGATCTTCGTGCTCGTTGCGCCTTGCAACGTGATCGTGTCTTTGGACGTGTTGTTGTCGTAAGCCACGAACGAGTTCAGTGCAACACCGTTCGAATCAACCTTGCCGCCCAGTGCCGTCAGCTGACCGAAGTTCACTGCGTCATTGGTCGTCGTGCCTGCTGCCACGTTGGTCAACACCACCGGAGCTCCCGTGCCGCCCAGGGTGACCTTGGTATGCGCCGAGCTGTCGTATTTCACTGCATCAATCGACCCTGCGAGCGCTGCGGCTGCTGCCGTGCCGGCGTCCGTTGCTGCCGTACCCGCTGCAACAACTGCACCTGCTACGTTGTCGTACGTCGAAGTGCCAACCTTGATCGTCGGCTTGCTGATCTTGCCCGTAGCCGGATCAAGCGTTGATCCGCCGCCGATTGCATCTGCTGCCGACGAAGCCGTGTTGAACAGTTGCGAACCATTGACCGCGTCCGAGCTGGCTGCGCTCAGCGTGCCGTTGGTCAGCTTCGTGATCTTCGTGCTCGTTGCGCCTTGCAACGTGATCGTGTCTTTGGACGTGTTGTTGTCGTAAGCCACGAACGAGTTCAGTGCAACACCGTTCGAATCAACCTTGCCGCCCAGTGCCGTCAGCTGACCGAAGTTCACTGCGTCATTGGTCGTCGTGCCTGCTGCCACGTTGGTCAATACCACCGGAGCTCCCGTGCCGCCCAAGGTGACCTTGGTATGCGCCGAGCTGTCGTATTTCACTGCATCAATCGACCCTGCGAGCGCTGCGGCTGCTGCCGTGCCGGCGTCCGTTGCTGCCGTACCCGCTGCAACAACTGCACCTGCTACGTTGTCGTACGTCGAAGTGCCAACCTTGATCGTCGGCTTGCTGATCTTGCCCGTAGCCGGATCAAGCGTTGATCCGCCGCCGATTGCATCTGCTGCCGACGAAGCCGTGTTGAACAGTTGCGAACCATTGACCGCGTCCGAGCTGGCTGCGCTCAGCGTGCCGTTGGTCAGCTTCGTGATCTTCGTGCTCGTTGCGCCTTGCAACGTGATCGTGTCTTTGGACGTGTTGTTGTCGTAAGCCACGAACGAGTTCAGTGCAACACCGTTCGAATCAACCTTGCCGCCCAGTGCCGTCAGCTGACCGAAGTTCACTGCGTCATTGGTCGTCGTGCCTGCTGCCACGTTGGTCAACACCACCGGAGCTCCCGTGCCACCCAGGGTGACCTTGGTATGCGCCGAGCTGTCGTATTTCACTGCATCAACGCCGCCTGCTGCTGCCAACTCGCCTGCTGCACTGCATCGGTGCTGGCCACGCCTGCTGCAACGTTCGACAACGTTGTGGACACGCCCGCCTTGCCGAAGGTCACCTTGTCGTGAGCCGTCGTGTCATAGACCACGCCTTCCGTAGAACTAGGGCCGGAGATGGCCGCGTTCAACTGTGCCAGGTTGACCGATCGTGACAACTCCGTCTCGATGGGTTCTGAAGGTGCAGAGCGTCAAGTTACAAACGTGGCAGCTGGCACGAAGGGAACGGACGCAGTCAACCTGAACCAGATGAACTCGGCGATGGGCGGTATTGCTCGCAAGGCGTACAGCGGTATTGCGGCAGCCACTGCGCTGACCATGATCCCGGACGTCGATGCTAACAAGACGTTGTCGATCGGTATTGGTGGCGGTACGTTCCAGGGCTATGCAGCAACGGCCATTGGCGGTACGGCTCGTATCACGCAGAACATCAAGGTGCGCGTGGGCGCGGGTTGGTCGGCAGCGGGTACGACGGTTGGTGCTGGTGCTTCGTACCAGTGGTAATCAAAGCTTGAGTCTGAAGGAAGCCCGGATCGAGAAAGACCGGGCTTCCCGAAAGACTAAACCTGTAAGTTGTTCATTGTTGTATGTTTGTACCTTAAAGCGGGTTCTTCTTCGGAGGACGCCGCTTTTTTCGTTTGTGCGCTCAGCTCTCGAACTCGAAGACTTATTTCCCCACGCGCCTTCTATCCAGCACGCCCTTCGCCTCAGCCAGCCTTTCGGCAAATTCCGGCCCGCGCGCCAATGCCACGCCCACCGCCAAAATATCGCCGATAGCCAGATGCGACACGCGCGATGTCATCGGCGAAAAAATGTCCGTGTCTTCATCTACGTTTGCAAACAAGCCCGACGCTCGCCATGCGCGCCAGCGGCGAGTTGCCATGCGTGATGGCAATCACCTTCGCGCCGCCTTCCAGCGCCGACTTCACGGCGTCCAGAATATCGCGCGTGCGGCCGGTGTTCGATATCACCACAACCACATCGCCCGCGCCCAATAACGCCGCCGACGTCGTGTACGTATGCGGATCCGAATACGCGACGCTCGGCACGCCGAGCCGGAAGAACTTGTGCTGGATATCCAGCGCGGCAATGCCCGAACCGCCCGCGCCGTAAAACTCGATCCGCCGCGCCTGCGCGAGCAACGTAATCGCGGCCGCCACGCTATCCGATGACAAACTGTTGCGCACCTGAAGCAACGCGCCAATCGTCCGGTCGAGCACTTTTGCCGCGACGCCGGCGGCGGGTTCATCGGCGCGGACATCGCGGAAGACGGCGGGTGCGGGGACATCGGAGGCGATGCTTTGCGCCAGCCGGATCTTGAACTCCCGAAATCCCGAGAATCCCAGCGCCTGGCAGAACCGCGCGATAGTCGGCTGGCTCACGCCGGCGCGTGCGGCGAAGTCGGTCATGGCGAGATCGAGCACTTCGCGCGGCGCTTCCATACGTAGTCGGCGAGCTTGCGCTCGGACGGGCGCAACTGCTCGCGCATTGCTTCAACCTGGGACAGCAACATCGGGAATCTCGCCTATGCTGGAATTGCGTGGACTATAGCCGATTGGCTGAAATGTACAAAAACTACATGATAAATCTACGATTTCGAGTCAAGCAACGCGCCACGAAAGGATCAATATAACAGTCATATCGGTTCAAGATCATGCGGCGAAATAAGGGTTTTCCAGATGGACAATTCATGTAGTTTTTCTACTAAAATATGTACCCATCGCACGGGCAGAGTCTCAAAAAAGCAGAAACGCATCCCGTAGCGTTCCTCACAACCCGGCGCTGGCCGGTCGCGCGCCGCACAAGGCGAAGGAGTTTCGATGGTTTCCCCGCATTCGCATCTGAACAAAGTTACGCAACGCGTGATCGAGCGCAGCAAGCCGACGCGCGCGGCGTATCTGGCGCGTATCGATGGCGCTCAAGGGCACTTTCCGGCACGCGGCGCGCTGTCCTGCGCGAATCTCGCGCACGGTTTCGCCGGCCTGGAAGGTCAGGAAAAGATCTCGATCAAGGCGATTCGCGAGCCGAACATCGGCATTGTTTCGTCTTATAACGAGATGCTTTCCGCCCACGCGCCGTTCAAGAATTATCCGGACATCATCAAGCACGCGGCGCGCGAAGCGGGCGGCGTGGCGCAATTCGCGGGCGGCGTGCCGGCCATGTGCGACGGCGTCACGCAAGGCAACGCGGGCATGGAACTGTCGCTGTTTTCGCGCGAAGTGATCGCCATGAGCACGGCGGTCGCGCTGACCCACAACATGTTCGATGCCGCGTTGTGCCTCGGCATCTGCGACAAGATCGTTCCGGGCTTGCTGATCGGCGCGTTGCAATTCGGCCATTTGCCGACCATTTTCGTGCCCGCCGGCCCGATGACGAGCGGCCTCACGCAACGACGACAAAGCCAAGGTCCGCCAGCAATTCGCGACCGGCGGGTGTGATCGCGACGCGTTGCTCGAAGCCGAAGCTGCCGCGTATCACGGCCACGGCACGTGCACGTTCTACGGCACGGCGAACAGCAACCAGATGCTGATGGAAGTGATGGGCCTGCATTTGCCGGGCTCGGCGTTTATCCATCCGCATACGCCGTTGCGCGACGCGCTCACGGCCGAAGCCGCGAAGCGCGTGCTTGAACTGACCGTGGATCGCGGCCATTACACGCCGGTCGGCCATGTGGTCGATGAAAAAGCGATCGTGAACGGCATCGTCGCGTTGCTGGCTACGGGCGGATCGACCAATCACACGCTGCATCTGGTCGCGATTGCACGTGCGGCGGGGATCGTGATCGACTGGAATGACTTCGATGAACTCTCGCAAGCCGTGCCGCTCGTCGCGCGCATTTATCCGAACGGCAAGGCCGACGTGAACCATTTCCACGCGGCGGGCGGCGTTGCGTATCTGGTGCGCGACCTGCTGCAAGCCGGGCCTGCTGCACGAAGACGTGCAAACCGTCGCGGGCGAGGGCCTGAAGCACTACACGCGCGAACCGAAACTCATCGATGGAAAACTCACCTGGGTCGATGGCACCGAAACCAGCCACGACACGAAAGTGCTGCGCAGCCACAAGGAACCCTTCGCGCCCGATGGCGGTCTGCGCCTGATGCAGGGAAAGCTCGGCCGCGGCGTGATCAAGATCTCGGCGGTGGCCGAAGCGCATCGGCATGGTGAAAGCGCCGGCGATTGTTTTCGAGTCGCAGGAGCAAGTGCAGGAAGCCTTCGATAACGGCGAACTCAAGCGCGATTTCGTGGCGATCGTGCGGTTCCAGGGCGCGCGGGCGAACGGCATGCCGGAGTTGCACCGGTTGACGCCGCTTCTCGGCGTGTTGCAGGATCAGGGCTTCCACGTTGCGTTGGTGACGGACGGGCGCATGTCGGGCGCGTCGGGCAAGGTGCCGGCTGTGATCCATTTATCGCCGGAAGCGTTGCTGCATGGGCCGATCGGCAAGGTGCGCACGGGCGACATGATTGTCATCGATGCAAACAAGGGCGTGCTCGACGTAGAGATTGACGACAAGGAATGGGCCGCACGCGAAGTCGAGCAGCCGAAACATCAGGCCGAAAACGAAGTCGGTTTCGGTCGCGAACTGTTCGGCGTGTTCCGCAGCGCGGCCATGCCGGCGGAACTGGGCGCATCGGTATTCGGCCCGATGGTCGGCGAAGCAAAATAAGCGTGCAAAACAGAGCCTGAGAGAACACCTATAAGGAGCAGCAAATGAAGACAGTAAGCGAAATCGTGCGCCTTGGGCCGGTGATTCCGGTGCTCGCATTCGAGTCGGCCGAGCAGGGCGAAAACGTCTCGCGCGCGCTGCACGCGGGCGGCGTGAAGGTGCTCGAGATCACGCTGCGCACGGCGGCGGGACTGGAAGCCATCGAGCGAGCCAGCCATCTGGCCGATGACATCGTGGTCGGCGTCGGCACGATCACGAAGCCGGAGCATTGCGCGCAAGCGAAGAAAGCGGGCGCGCAATTCGGGGTATCGCCGGGATTGACGAAGGACATTCACCAGGCCGCGCTCGATTGCGGCTTGCCGTTGCTGCCCGGCGTGATGACGCCGACCGACATCATCCAGGCGATGGAATTCGGCTACGAGATCGTGAAGCTGTTCCCGGCGCAACAGGCGGGCGGCGTGTCGATGCTGCAAGCGCTCAACGGCCCGTTCCCGACGCCTGAAGTTCTGTCCGACGGGCGGCATCACCGCCGAAACCGCGCCGAATTTCCTGGCGCTGCCGAACGTGGTGTGCGTGGGCGGATCGTGGCTCACGCCGAAAGCCGCGCTTAACGCGCAGAACTGGGAAGAAGTGACGCGTCTGGCACGCGCGGCAAGTTCGCTGGCGCCGCCGCATCAGCTAAATTGGGCATCGCACTGCTAAAAAGCCTCTGCGCTCAACCCGCAGAGGCTTTTTCACATTTGGGCACAGCTTAGCGCGCGAGTTTCCCGCGCTGCAAGTAAAATCCCGGGAGTCATACGCCGACTGCCTGCGCAAGGGCGAACAAGCTCTCGCACGCGCAGCATAAAAAACGTTACAATACATGGGAGGCGCTTTCATGGAGGCCAGTCCACGGCAGCATGCTGCTGGTGTACGCGGTCATCGCCATTGCACTGCTGATCTTGCTGATCACGCGTTACAAGGTTTATCCGTTCCTCGTCCTGATCATCGTTTCGCTGCTGCTGGGCCTGGCTGTCGGCATGCCGATGGACAAGATCGTCAAGGCGTTCGAAACGGGCAATGGCAACACGCTCGGGCACATTGCCATTGTCGTCGGGCTCGGCACCATGCTCGGCAAGATGATGGCCGAATCGGGCGGCGCGGAACGCATCGCGAATACGCTGATTGGCTGGTTCGGCGAGAAGTATATTCACTGGGCCATGATGTGCGTGGCCATTATTGTCGGCTTGCCGGTGTTCTTCGAAGTCGGTTTCGTGCTGCTGATTCCCATTGCGTTCAACGTCGCGAAACGCACGAAGAAGTCGCTGCTGCTGATCGGCTTGCCGATGGTCGCCGGACTCTCCGTCGTGCATGGCCTGATTCCGCCGCACCCGGCCGCGTTGCTCGCCGTGCAGGCGTATCACGCCGACATTGGCCGCACGATCATGTACGGATTGATCGTCGGCGTTCCGACCGCTATTGTCGCCGGTCCGCTGTTCGCGCTGCTGATCCACAAGTACATCAAGCTGCCTGAGAATAATCCGCTGGCTGCGCAATTCGTTGAAGAGAGGAAGGAAGGGGAAACGCGCGAGCTGCCCGGATTCGGCATCACGCTGTTCACCATTTTGCTGCCGGTGATCCTGATGCTGATCGGCAGTTGGGCCGACTTGATCACCACGCCGAAAACACTCCCGAACAACTTGCTGCACTTCGTCGGCAACTCCGACGTTGCGTTGCTGATTGCGGTGTTGTTCAGCTTCTGGAGCTTCGGTGCATCGCGTGGATTCGACCGTGAGCAGATCCAGAAATTCTGCGGCGAGTGTCTTGCGCCAATTGCGGGGATCACGTTGATCGTGGGCGCGGGCGGCGGTTTCGGCAACGTGCTGCGCGAGAGCGGCATTTCGCAGCAACTGGTGCAGACGGCATCGGCGGCGCATTTATCGCCGTTGTTGCTCGGCTGGTTTGTCGCTGCGCTGATCCGTCTCGCGACGGGTTCCGCGACTGTCGCCATGACGACCGCTTGCGGGATCGTGGCGCCCATCGCGGCGGCAGCGGGCGGAACCGTCAGCGCCGAATTGCTGGTGCTGGCCACGGGCTGCGGATCGTTGATTTTCTCGCACGTGAACGACGGTGGCTTCTGGCTGGTCAAGGAATATTTCGGCATGACGGTGGGCCAGACGTTCAAGACGTGGTCGCTGTGCGAAACGATCATTTCGGTGATGGGTTTGGGACTGACCTTCGCGCTCGCGACGGTCGTGTAAGGAGAGCGAGATGATATTGATCGCGATGGGCGTATCCGGCTGTGGCAAGACGACGATCGGCGAATTGCTGGCCGAACGGCTGAAGTGCGATTTCGCCGATGCCGACAGTTTTCACAGCCAGGCGAACAAGGACAAGATGCACAAGGGCATTCCCTTGACTGATGAAGACCGCTGGCCGTGGCTGAATGCAATCCGGGCGTCGATTGTGGAAAAGCAGGCCGATGGCACCACGCACGTGTACGCGTGTTCGGCGCTCAAGCGCGTGTATCGCGACATTCTCCGTAGTGGTGACAAGGACGTGACGTTTGTCTACCTGAAGGGAACGCCGGAGTTGCTGCGCGAGCGGATCAAGACGCGCACGGGCCATTTCTTCGATCCGGCGTTGCTGCAGAGTCAGTTGGATACGCTCGAGCCGCCGGGCGCGGACGAGGCAATTGAAGTGGATATTGCGTTGAGTCCGGAGCAGATTGTTGACACAGTGCTGAAGGAAGTGAAAGAGCGCTGATTATAATTAACGAAACGAAATAACCTGCTCGCGATAAATTTATTAAAAAGACAAGCGGGTTAATAATCGTTAAGTCAGTTCGTATTTAGCATCTCCGTCTCGTAAAAAGACCGTTTCAGCGTTCTGCTGGACCGGTCTTTTGCTTTTCGATACCGTAAAGCGATAGCGCAATTCTTTAACCTGAACTTCGGGAGGGAATAGACATGTGCGTTTATCTTGGATTTACGTTCTAGATTGAAACTGTCGGACGAAGCGTTCAATGTCGAGAAAAAATTGTCCTGCGCTGTTTTCAACTGAAAAAAGGTGGCGACACAGTAAATATCGACCTAAATGCCTGCTATTTTCTGAAAATAAGGTCTAAAAGATGTCTTTGGCGCTTTTCGTCCGTGTTCCTCCTGTGTCCGGGCTACTGCCGATCACCCTTTCCCAAGGACATGCAACATACCCAACGTAATTAGGAATTCTCCCGTTTAGCACATTTTCATGCCGAGTCAGAATCGCGGTTCTCGCTCGAAGCTTGCGCAATGGCAACTTCTTTGTGGCGGTTGGTCGGGTCGCGTGAATTTGTCTCATTAAAGCTGGTTCATGTCCTCGTTGATTTCTTTGTAAAACAGGGTAAAACAAATGGCATTTCAATCTCAGGCATCTTCCAAGGCCGTTATTACGTCAGTCGACTCAGCAGTGAGCGGCGGCGTTATTTTGACGACCAAGCCGGTCATTAACGGAACCGCAGAAGCGGGAACCACCGTTAATATTTATGACGGCGCGCGCCTGCTCGGCACGGCCACGGTATCGGCTGGCGGTACGTGGTCGTTCACCCCCCCGGCCGACTTGAAAAGCGGCAAGCATTCGTTCAGCGCAATTGCCGTGGACAGCACGGGCCATGCGGGCGTGGCGTCTGACGTAGTGGCCGTGACGGTGCAGGCTGCCGTCGGGCCGGTCAAGCCCGTTATTGATGGCGGCGCAACGGACGACCACGGTATTCCGCTGCCCAACCCGACGCATGACCCGCGTCCGCAGATGAGCGGCACGGGTACGCCGGGCGACACCATCACCATGTACGACGGCAATACGCCGATCGGTTCAACAATTATCGGTCCGGATGGAAAGTGGGCGGTCAAGCCGGATCACGATCTGGCCGATGGCCCGCATGACCTGTACGTAATCGAAACGACTCCCGCCGGCGTTCCGAGCCAGCCGTCGGATCACACCGACATTACGGTTGACACGCACGTTCCGGCCAAGCCGGTCATCAATGGCATGACCGACGACCACGGCGTCCCGCTGACGAACCCGACGAACGACCCGCATCCGAACATGAACGGCACGGGCGAGCCGGGCGACATCGTCACGCTATACGACGGTGACAAGGCAATCGGTTCGACCGTCGTCAAGCCGGATGGCACGTGGTCGGTTACGCCGACGGTCGACCTCGGCGATGGCACGCATGACCTGTACGTGAAGGAAACGTCCCCGGCCGGCGTTCCGAGCGCGGAGTCGGACCACACGGCGGTGATTATCGACACGCATGTTCCGGCCAAGCCGATCATCAATGGCATGACCGATGACCACGGCGTCCCGCTGACGAACCCGACGAACGACCCGCATCCGAACATGAGCGGCACGGGCGAGCCGGGCGACACCGTCACGCTATACGACGGCGACAAGGCAATCGGTTCGAGCGTTGTCAAGCCGGATGGCACGTGGTCGGTTACGCCGACGGTCGACCTTGGCGATGGTACGCATGACCTGTACGTGAAGGAAACGTCACCGGCCGGCGTTCCGAGCGCGGAGTCGGATCACACGGCGGTGATTATCGATACGCATGTGCCGGCTAAACCTTCAACGCCGGTCATGACCGACGACGCGGGCGGTGTGATTGCTCCGGGCGGCACGACGGCTGACGCTCATCCGAATATCAGCGGCACGGATGGCAAGCCTGGCGACATCATCAAGCTGTACGACGGCTCGACGCTGATCGGCTCGGTCGTGATCGATCAGGACGGCAAGTGGACCATCAAGACGCCGGATCTGTCGAACGGTCCGCATGACCTGTACGTAAAGGAAACGACGCCTGCCGGAAACACAGGCCCGGCGTCCGATCACATCGGGTTCACGATCGGTGCACCGGTTGCCCCGATAATTACCGGCTTGCTCGACGAAAAGGGTCCGCTGGCCGGCAATGTGGTGTCAGGCGGTCTGGCGACGGATGGCCAGCCGACGCTGCAAGGCAAGGGCAATGCGGGCGACATCATCAAGGTGTACGACGGCAGCACGCTGCTGGGTTCCACCATGGTGAACGGTTCGGGGACGTGGAGCTTCAAGCCGGCGACGGTCTTGTCGGTGGGGGACCATAGCCTGACCACGACGGAAACCAATGCTATTGGGACAAGTCCTGCTTCAGCGGCCTACACATTCACGTTCACCCGCATCTACATCACCAGCGTGATGGAAGGTAATACGTCGATCCCTGATGGCGGAATCGCGCACGGCGTGTTGACGGTAACCGGGTGGGTCGATCCGGCATTAAACACCACAAGCGCGTCGATTTTCGTCAACGGAAAACTTTGGAACAGCACGTCAGCAGGCGGCGTTGCAATCAACGGCAGCACATTTACCGGTACGATTGAGCAGGTTTCCAATACGGCAGCAAAGAACGTGGCCTCCGGCACTTTCACCATTAATGCCCAGGCTCTAGCCGTTCCAGGCGGCGTTGTAAGTACCTTTGATGACGCTCGCCTTGGCGTCAAGGTCACCGACGACTTCACCGCCGCCATCCCGCTCATTCCCGTGATCACGGACCTGATCGACGCAGTAGGCACCATCAAGGGCGCGATCACCAACGGCATGACCACGGACGACACCCGTCCCACGCTTAACGGCAAGGGCACGGCAGGCGACGTGATCAAGCTTTACGACAACAACATCCTGGTTGGCTCGACAACGGTCAAGGGCGACGGCACGTGGAGCGTGCAGCCTGCGGTCGCGTTGATCAACGGCGGACACGATCTGTCCGTCACGGAAACCAATGCAATCGGCACCAGCGGGAGTTCCACGCACATCTCGTTCTCGGTGGACACGAGCATTCCTGCGAAACCTTCAACGCCGGTCATGACCGACGACGCAGGCGCCCCGATCGCAGCGGGCAGCACGACGAACGACGTACATCCGAATGTCAGCGGCACGGGCAAGGCGGGCGACGTCATCAAGCTGTACGACGGTTCGACGTTGATCGGCTCGGTCGTGATCGACCAGAACGGCAAGTGGACCATCAAGACGCCGGATCTGTCGAAAGGATCACATGACTTGTCCGTGACGGAAACGAACCTTGCGGGTAATACCAGCGTCGCGTCCGATCACATTGGCGTCACAGTGGGCGCCGTTGTGCCTGGTGCACCGGTGATTACCGGCCTGACCGACGTAGCGGGTCCGCTGGCGGGCAATGTGGTGTCGGGCGGTCTGGCAACGGACGGCCAGCCAACACTAAAGGGCACGGGCCAGGCAGGCGATACCATCAACGTGTACGACGGCGGCAAGCTGCTGGGCACGGCAATTGTGAATGGCGCGGGCGTGTGGAGCTTCAAGCCGGCGACGGTCTTGTCGGCGGGTACGCATAATCTGTACACAACCGAAACCAATGCCACTGGAACGAGCGCGGCATCGGCGACCTATACGTTCACCTTCACGCAGATCTATATAACCAACGTAATGGATGGCGGTACGTCGATCCCTAACGGCGGCACCGCGCATGGCGGATTGACGGTAAGCGGCTGGATTGATCCGGGATTCGCTGCCACAAGCATGGGGTTCTATGTCGATGGAAAGCTCTGGAACAACACGTCATTGGGCAACGTTGTCATCAATGGGAATACGTTTAGCGGCACCATCGGCCGAAATGACATCTTTGGTTATGGTGATCGGGCCGCAGGCACTCTCGCTATTGATGTGATCGCCGGCAACGGTTCCGGCACCGCCTCCACGCGCGCCGATTCCCGGTTGCAATACACCGTCTCCGACGACTTTTCAGCATCCGTGCCTGATATCCCCAAGATCACGCTGGTTACGGACGCCGTAGGCACGATCACGGGGCCGGTCACGCCTGGCATGGTCACAGACGACTCGCGCCCGACTATCAGCGGCACGGGCAAGGCTGGAGACACAATCAAGTTGTTTGACGGTTCGACCCAGATCGGTTCAGTGGTGGTGGACCAGACTGGCAAGTGGAGTATCCGGCCGGCGGTCGCGTTGACTGACGGAGCGCATGAGATATCTGCAACCGAAACGAACGCGACAGGAACGAGCGCTCGCTCCGCGGACTTTTCGTTCACGGTGGACACAAGCATTCCGGTCAAGCCGGTTATTACCCTTTCGGACGATAGCGGCATAGCCATAGCGCCAGGAAGTACAACGGGTGATGTGCATCCAATAGTCAGTGGAACCGGTAAGCCAGGCGACATCGTCAAGCTGTACGACGGCAGCAATGCCATTGGATCAGCGAGGATTGACAGCAGTGGCAAGTGGGCAATCAAGACGCCTGATCTTTTGGCCGGCGCACATGATCTGTACGCAATCGAGGTGTCGGTGGCGGGGACGGCGAGCGCTGCGTCAAATCACATTGGTATTCAGGTGAGTCCGCTGGATGCCCCTGCATTTACCGAGGTGGTAGAAAGGCCTGCTTATGACGCTATGACTGTTATTGCGTCCGGTGCAGTCATTGACGGTCAGTCGTATGTGAGGTTTTCAGGCACAGGAGTCGTGGGTGCAATAGTCAAACTTTACGATAACGGGGTACTGGCCGGATCGGCAGTGGTCAACGCAAGTGGCGCCTGGACGGGTTATGTTCTTAATGAGTCTATCGGGGGCATGGGCGCGACCAATGTTGTTACCGCCACGCAGACAAATACTTCAGGTGTCGTCAGTGCAAGCTCGGCCGCCTTCACTTTCGTAGTCGGAAGCTTTTGGGGCGCCACGCTGACCATAGACAGTGTTGTTGCAACAAACGTCGGAGGCGGCACGACAAGCTTGGCCAATGGGGCCAGTACGGCATCCGGTCATCTTGCTTTGAGCGGAAAGGCCGTATCCGGCACGGTAATTACCGTGTATGACGGCAATGTTGCAATAGGGAGCACAACGGTATCGGCTGGGAGTACCTGGAGTTACTCCCTCGACTTGCCAGTGAACGGGACCCATTCGCTGACTGTTGTGCAGACCAATGCGGCGGGGCTTAGCACGAGGCCTTCCGGCGCTTTCGTGTTCACGGAAACCAACGGCCCGAATCCGCCCTCCAAACCGGTGACGCCGGTTTTGACTGACGACAATGGCGCGACCATTGCGGCGAGCAGTTCGACGGGAAATTCTCATCCCCATATCAGCGGAACAGGTACGGCCGGCTCACTGATTACCATCTATGACGGCAAGCTTCCGATTGCCTCCGTGACGGTTGACAGTAACGGCAAGTGGACATACCAGCCGACCCAGCTTTCAATGGGATCGCACGATCTCTTCGTGATCGAGAAGGCGCCCTCGGGCGCGACCAGCCCGGCATCGGATCACTTTGCTTTCAATGTGAACGGGGTCAGCGCGCCAGCATTCACTTTGATATATGAAATACCACGGTATACGGAAAACTATAACGTTATCCTGAGCTCCGGCGCTACCGTGGCGCGCGACTCAGGCGTCAAGGTTGCGGGCGTGGGATTAGCGGGAGCAACTGTCTATCTGTATGACAACTCCGTGTTGATGGGTCAGACAGTCGTCAAGCTGGACGGAACATGGTGGCTCCCACTTCTGTCCGGGTTTAGCTCAAGTGGGTCGAACGCCTTGACCATCTCGCAAACCACACCGTCCGGCGATACCAGCGCGAGTTCGGCACCTTTCACGATCAAGATCGCGGGCCTGCAATCAATGCTTTTGTCGGCCAATCAAGGCGTCACGGATGACCACACTCAAGTGACTCCGTACGGCGACGTGGATCAGTCCGGCGCGCATCACACGGTGGTTGGCGAGCATGACGGGTTCAAGGGAACGGCGGGCGGTAACGAAGTAGTGGATCTGAACGCCGATCCGTCCACGTATTTCAAGGCAACCACCGCTCACATTGAAGGCGCGAAGGGCGGTGCTGTTGATACGCTGCATCTCATGGGGGATCACCAGATTCTTGATCTGAGTTCGCTGTCCGGTAAGACAGCAGCGGCGAAGATATCGGGTATCGAAGTGATTGACCTGGGCGGTCATGCGAACACGCTGAAGCTGTCGCTGGTTGACGTGCTGAACCTCGGCGAAACCGACTTGTTCCAGAACGACGGCAAACAGCAGTTGATGGTAAACGGCTCGGATGGCGACAAGGTGGATCTGTCGAACTCGCATATTGCGGGTCTGGCCGAAGGCGAATGGGAGCAGCACGGCACGGCGCAAGTGGGTGGCGTGACGTACAACGTGTACGAGCACTCAGGCGCGCATAGCGAGTTGCTGGTCCAGCAAGGTGTGACGATTGTGGTGCATTAAAGCTGTAGAAGCCCGCGTTTGCCAGGCAGGGAGCGCGGGTTGAACTAAAGTTGTAGTGAAGCCGTTCCGGTTGTATTCGGAACGGCTTTTTTCGCTTGCCGGTACAAGTGCCACCAAGTTTCCACCGCCTCATCGATTAAGCGAAAACTGATCGCGCTTCGTCTCGTATCGTTAGCTATGCGCACGAAAATCACCATTTCAGTATTCCGCTAGACCAGCTTCCTGCATTTGGTTAAGTTAAAGCCGCGCCGTTGTTTGCACAAATAGGAGCGCAACGCCTGAGTGGATTAGCGCAATCTCACGAACTATCGAATGAAGCATGACATTCAAGTCGATTATAAAAAGGAGTTACGACATGGCTTCTCATTCCGAGGAACGCACACTGGCGTTCATCACAGACGTGAACGGCATTGCGAATGGGGGTGAAGTCGACAGTGAGCGACCTTTGATAGTCGGGAAGGCGGACCCCTTCACCACAATCGATGTTTACGATGGAACAACGCTGCTCGGCGTGGTTTCATCGAATGGACAGGGTGGCTGGTCGTTGCAGCTTAGTTCGCCATTAGACGACGGCATTCATGATCTTTCCGCCGTACAAGTAACGGAGTACGGCGCGGGAAGTACATCGACGTATTTCGCAATCACCGTGAATGCGGAACAAAGCGCGCAATCCATGCGCGACGAACGGGCACTGGCGGCCGATGACGCACGCCTGCTTCTAAACCCCGTAGCCAATGGCATTCCATACTTTCCCGCGAATCTTTTCAAAACGCATAACGCGGCCGCTAACGAAACAGCGCAAGAGGCGAACGCCGATCGCCATTCCTACGTCAAGCAAACTGCAACATCCGCCGATGCCAGCAAGATTTTCGAAACCGTCGCCTTCCAGGGCGATCATCTGATATTGAATCTCGGTGCTTTCTCCGACCGGATTGCGCCGGCGCATTTACCGGCAATAGGCGGATTCGACCTGGGCGGCCACCATAACGCGCTCAATGTGACCATCGCGGACGTGATGGAGCTCGGCAAGCACAATCTTTTTATCGATGACGGCAAGCAGCAACTGATCGTTCACGGCAAAGAGGGCGATTCGGTGCATCTTGAGAACGACCATTCCCATGATTTATCCGATGGCCATTGGCAACATCACGGAACCGCGCAGCTAGGCGGCGTGACTTATCACGTAGTCGATCACTCGAACGCGAATACGGAGTTGTTGATTGAACAGGCAGTGCGAATCGATATGCATTGAGCGTCACACCAAACCCGCGCGCACATACAAAAATGCCGTTCGAGATTCGAACGGCATTATGTTTAAAACTCGCTCGGCTTACTTGATCCGTTGCGCCAGCTCCACCGCTTTGCCCACGTACGAATGCGGCGTCATTGCCAAGAGCAATGCTTTCGCGTCGTCGGGAATAGCCAGCCCGTTGATAAACACATGCAGACCTTCTTTCGTGATGCCCTTCCCGCGCGTCAGTTCCTTCAACTGTTCGTAGGGATTTTCCACACCATACCGACGCATAACGGTTTGCACCGGTTCAGCCAGCACTTCCCAGCAGTTATCCAGATCTTCATTTAACCGCGCCGCATTCACTTCAAGCTTGTCCAAGCCACGAATCAACGAGTCATACGACAGCAGCGAATAGCCCAATCCCACGCCGATATTACGCAGTACCGTGGAATCCGTCAGGTCCCGCTGCCAGCGCGAGATGGGAAGTTTATCGGCGAGATGGCGGAGCACGGCATTTGCCAGCCCAAGATTACCTTCCGAGTTTTCAAAGTCGATGGGATTGACCTTGTGCGGCATTGTCGATGAACCGATCTCTCCGGCCTTCGTCCGCTGCTTGAAATATCCGACCGATATATAACCCCAGATGTCCCGATCCAGATCCAGCAAGATGGTATTGGCGCGGCAAACGGCATCGAACAGTTCGGCCATATAGTCATGCGGTTCAATCTGGATCGTGTAAGGATTGAACGTGAGTTTCAGGCGGTCTTCCACCACGCCTTCCGCGAATTCTTCCCAGTCGAATTCCGGATACGCCGACAAGTGCGCGTTGAAATTGCCCACCGCGCCGTTCATCTTGCCGAGAATTGGCACCTCGGCAATCCGCTCAATCGCGCCTTGCAGCCGCGCCGCCACATTCGCCATTTCCTTGCCGAGCGTGGTCGGGCTCGCGGGCTGACCGTGCGTGCGCGACAACATAGGTTGCGCGGCATTCGCATGGGCAAGTTTGACCAGCCGTTCGTGGACCGAACGCAACGCGGGCAGCAGCACGTGTTCGCGCGCGCCGTCGAGCATCATGCCGTGCGACGTGTTGTTGATATCTTCCGATGTACACGCAAAGTGGATGAATTCGCTGGCGCGCTCGAGCTCCGCCTGACCTTTCACCGATTCCTTGAGCCAGTACTCGACCGCTTTCACATCGTGATTCGTGACTTTTTCGATGTCCTTGATGCGCGCCGCGTCGTGCGCGGTGAAGCGTTCGGCGAGTTGCAGCAGGAAGTTTTCGGCGGCTTCGGAGAAGGGCTTGATTTCATCGAAACCGGCTTGCGAGAGCGCAATCAGCCAATGAATCTCCACTTTCACGCGATGCTTCATGAACGCGTATTCGGACAACCATTCCCGGAGCGCTTCGGTTTTGGCGGCGTAGCGACCGTCGAGCGGCGACAGCGCGGTGAGGGCGAAGAGGGTATCGGGACGGGTATCGGACATGGTGGGGGCCGCGGATTGAGACGAAAGGAGAAGCGGATTTTACCATCGCGGCAAAAACGGCTGTCCGGGGCGGCTGTGCTGGCTCGGATTGAGGACATCACTGTCATTGCTTCGTGGACCGCTACGTAGCTAAAGCCCGCTCACTTCCCTCGCAACACCCGATCCAGCGCTTCCAACTGCGCCGCCGTCCCCACGTTCTCCCATCGTCCCTCGTACAACTCCCCGGTGGCACGCTCCGCCGCGATCGTCTCGCGATAGTACGGCGTCAGCGCCCGCCGCGTGTTCGGCGCGAGATCGCGAAACATGCGCGTGTCGTACAAACCGATATTGCCAAACGTATAGCGCGGCGAGCCATCAATCGAAAGCGTGCCGTTCGGGTTCAAGCCGAAATCGCCGAGCGTATGGAACGGCGGGTTGGGCACCATGACGAGATGCATCTCGGGATCGCTTGCCGACGCCATCTGCGCAGAACGCAGGCGCAAGCTCGGGCTCGCATAGTCGAAGTCGCAAAAGACATCGCCGCTGACGGCCAGGAAAATCTTGGGCTCGCCATCCGATTCAAGCAAAGGCAGCGCGTGAGCAATGCCGCCGGCGGTTTCGAGCGCGTGCATCTCGTGCGAGTAACGTATTTCCACGCCCCACTGCGAACCGTTGCCCAGCTTGGATTGCAGCATGCGCCCGAGCCACGCGTGATTAATCACGATGACTTTAAAACCCGCCGCCGCCAGCCGTTCGATCTGCCAAACGATCAATGCTTTACCACCGACTTTAAGCAGCGGCTTGGGACACGAATCCGTCAACGGACGCATGCGCTCGCCGCGCCCGGCGGCGAAGATCATCGCCGTGGTCAAATTATTCAAAGCGTTCAAAACGTATATCCCACATCCACGGCGCGCCCTTCGAGCGTATCGAGCAGTCGCGCAAAGGGCCGCAATGGCCTGTACCGCTCCGATACCTTCCGTGCATAGCCAATAAACCGCGGCAAATCAGCCAGATACTGCGGCTTCCCGTCGCGATGATAAATCCGCGCAAACAGCCCAAGCACCTTGATATGGCGCTGCAATCCCATCCACTCGATCTGCCGATAAAACTCGCCGAAGTCGGCATCCACGGGCAGTCCGGCTTTACGCGCGCCTTCCCAGTAGTAGACGAAGCAGTCCAGCTCAAACGCCTCTTCCCAACTGACGAACGCGTCGCGCAGCAGCGACGCGATGTCATAAGTCAAAGGTCCATAAACCGCATCCTGGAAGTCGAGCACGCCGGGGTTCGGCTCGCTGACCATCAGGTTGCGCGGCATGAAATCGCGCAGCATGAAGACTCGCGACTGGGCCAGCGCGCTTTGGACCAAAACCGAAAACGTGTCGTCGAGCACCTTGCGTTCAGCCGCGTCCAGCGTATGACCGAGATGACGCCCAACAAACCACTCGGGCATCAACTCCATTTCGCGGCGCAGGAACGCTTCATCGAATGCGGGCAGCACGTCCGGGCGTGAGCTGAGCTGAAACCGGATCAACGTATCGATAGCCGAGCGCATCAGCGGCCGGGCATTCTTTTCATCGAGTACGGAAAGATACGTGGTCGTGCCGAGATCGGTCACCAGCATGAAGCCGGCATCGAAATCCGTCTCCAGGATCTGCGGCACATGCACGCCGGCGTCACGCAGCAACCCGGCTACTTGCACGAATTCGCGGCACTTCTCGGGCGGCGGGGCATCGACTGCGATCAGCGTCTTCCCGAACTCGTTTTCAGCAGCAAGCCGGAAATAACGCCGGAAACTGGCGTCGGTGGAAGCGGGCGCAAGCGTTGAAAGATCCAGCCGATACCGCTCGGCGAGGGTTTGCAGCCAGTCGTGAAGCTGTGTGAGGCGAAAATCAGGGGCTTTGGGTGTCATAAACTCGAGAGGCGAAACGTCTTGCCATATAATACCCCACGACTTTTTAAGCATTCCGTCTGCGCCCGGCGCGGAGCCTCTGGCGGGCCACAACGGCTACCGTTGGTGACCGTCGTGGCACGACAGCCGCCCGTATCATCCATCGATCGATTCACTTTCGTTCGCAGCGAACCGACAACTCCGGTGGCGCGAGTTCCGGTGGCTGTGCCCGGGCGCTCACGTCGAGCGCCGAGCGTGACGCGATTGAACAGCACTCAAACATGCCGCCACGACAGCTTTCCAAACCAGTTCCATTGCGCCCATCGCGCGAACAGCGGCCACGCAGACGGCGGCTGTTCGCGGCGCTGATCGCCGTGCCTGGCCTCATGCCGGCTCTTGCCCACGCGCAGCTATCGGGCGCGGCGGCGGACTCGCAACCGCTCGGCGACGCCTGGAGCCTGCGCCTCGCGCCGCAACTCCAGGAGCGTCCGCTGCGTCAGGGCGACCAGCCGGCCACCTTTGTGCTCGGCGATCACACCACGGGCACGGCCGACCAGGACATGGCCGCGAAGGGTTCGGCGGAACTGCGCCGCAATGTGTCGGTGGTCAAGTCGGATGCGCTGCATTACGACCAGGACACCGACAAGGCCGATGCTTACGGCAATGTCAGGATCTTCAGCAACGGCAATTCGTTTATTGGCCCGGAAGCGCACTTGAAGGTGGAGGCGAACGAGGGTTACATGACGAACCCGAAGTATCGCTTCAACCTGTCGAACGGCTCGGGCAGCGCGGAGCGCGCAGACCTGATCGACAACGAACAGACCCACGTGGACCACGGCACGTACACCGCGTGTTCGTGCGAGACGGACCCGGCGTGGTACATCAAGGGCACATCGTTCGACTTCGATACCGGTTCGAACGAAGGCATCGCCCATAACGGCGTGCTGTTCTTCCAGGGCGTGCCGGTGTTCGCGAGCCCGTGGCTCTCGTTTCCGCTGACGAGCGAACGCCGCAGCGGCATGCTGCCGCCCACGGTATCGCTGAATTCGACGACCGGCTTTGAAGCGTCGTTGCCGTATTACTTCAACATCGCGCCCAATCGTGACTTGCTGGTCACGCCGCGGCTGATGACCCGGCGCGGTATTCAGGTGCAATCGACATTCCGGTATTTGTCGCCTACTTATTCGGGCACGATCACCGGCGAATTCCTGCCGCAGGACATGCAGACGCATACGAACCGCTACGCGATCTACATCCAGCACCAGCAGAACTTCGGTGGCGGCTTCGGCGGCTACATCAACTACAACAAGGTCTCGGACAATCAATATCCGGAAGACCTGGGCAACGCCACGAGCCAGTTCCTGAACGGTACGCAGGTTCTGTATCAGCAGGAAGTCGGGCTCACGTACAACAACGGGCCATGGTCGATTCTCGCGCACGAGCAGCGCTGGCAGGTATTGCCGCCGGCGACCGCGCCGTATGCGCGCGAGCCGCAGTTGAACGTGCTGTACAACAAGTACAACGTCGGCGGCTTCGACTACGGCGCCGAGGCGGATTACACGCGCTTTACGACCACCGTTGCGGATTCCACGGAAGGCCAGCGCGTCGTTTTCAATCCTTACCTGAGCTACAGCGTCACTGGGCCGGGTTATTTCGTCACGCCGAAGATTCAGTATCACCTGGCGTCTTACGACCTGAACCAGATCGGCAGCGCGGCCAATGGCACGCCTGCGGGTCAACCGAAGAACCTGACGGAATCCATCCCCACCGCCACGTTCGACACCGGCCTCGTGTTCGACCGCTCGGTGACGGTGTTCGGCAAGGATTACATCCAGACGCTGGAACCGCGCCTGTACTACGTGTACACGCCGTATCACAACCAGAATTTCGCGCCCATCTTCGATACCGGCCAGTCGGACTTCAGCCTCGCTGAAATCTACACGCCGAATACGTTCGCGGGTAACGACCGTATCGCCGATGCGAACCGGATCACCGCCGGCCTGACCACGCGTTTCATCGACCCGGCAACGGGCGACGAACGCGCGCGTTTCGTGATCGCGCAGGAATATTATTTCCAGCCGCAGCGCGTCACGATCTCGGACACGCAGCAACCCGATCAGTCGAAGCACTCGGACCTGATCGTGGGCGCGGCGTTCAAGCTGGGGGCAGGTTATTCGCAGGAAACGGCGTTCCAATATAATGCCGATAACAACCAGCTGGTGCGCTCGAGCATCGGTTTCGGGTACAGCCCGGCGGCAGGCAAGGTCATCAACATCGGCTACCGGTACACCCGCGGAAACGAAACCACGCTGTCCACCCAGCCGATCAACCAGATCCTGATTTCGGCACAATGGCCGCTCTCGGCGCACATTTATAGCGTCGGCCGGGTGAACTACGATCTGGCGAGCCATCGTCTCGTCGACGGGCTGCTGGGCTTCCAGTACGATGCCGACTGCTGGACGCTCGGCTTCGGCGTGCAGCGTTACGCAAACGGTGTCAATAGCACGGGAAGTAACAGCGCCGGCACCCGCGTTCTCGCTCAATTGACGTTCAAGGGCCTGTCGAACGTCGATAATGGTCTGACCGCGGCGTTCCGCGCCGGCGTCAACGGCTATACGCCGCCGCCGCCGCCGCCCGCGCCGCTCGCGCGTTACACCAACTACGAATGAGCGTGAGGGTGGGGCGCGCGTCGGCAGAAATGTCGAAAGGTACGCGCTGGGGCGTATATTCGCGGGTTGAAACAAGCAAGCACGCAGCAGAAGGCAATAGGGCCGGTCATCGGCCGCAATCGATGGAGTATCTGTGTCAGACATGAACAAGTTTAAGTGGACAACGTTCGCGGCAAGCGCATGCGCCGCAGCTTTCCTGACCGGCCCGATGGCGCACGCTCAGGCGTTGGCCACGACGGCGAGCGGCGCGCAGATAGCGGACTCGGTCGTCGCGGTGGTGAACAACGACGTCATCACGGAGCGCGAACTCGCGGATCGCACGGGTCTCATCACGCGCCGTCTGCAGCAGCAGAACGCGCCGGTGCCGGCTGCCGCGCAGTTGCAGCGTCAGGTGCTCGACCAGATGGTGCTCGAACGCATTCAGCTGCAAAAGGCGAAGGACGACAACATCACCATCGACGACGCCACCGTGCAGCGCACGCTCGAGCGTCTCGCGCAGCAAAACCAGATGACGCTCGAGGTGTACCGCGCGCGCATCGAGTCGCAAGGCGTGCCATGGGCCACCTTTCAACGCGACGCCCGCACCGAGCTGACGCTGTCGAAACTGCGTGAGAAAGAAGTGGATAGCAAGATCACGGTGTCCGACGCGGAAGTGGCGAACTATGTCGCGAGCCAGCGCGGGCCGAACGCCCGGAACAGCAACGACCTGCATCTGCAGCACATCATGTTCAAGGTGCCGGACAATGCGACGCAGGCGGACATCGCGGCGATTCAGGCGAAGGCTGAAGGCGTGCTGAAAGACGCGCAGAGCGGGACGGATTTCACGAAGCTGGCGAAGAACAATTCACAGGACACCGACGCTCCCAAGGGCGGCGACCTCGGTTTTCGCACGCAGGCTTCGTTGCCGGCAGGTATTGTGACGGCGGTTTCGACGCTGCGTCCGGGCGACGTGAATCCGCAATTGATTCGCACCGACGGCGGCTTCGAGATCATCAGGCTGGTGGAACGGCGTAGCGGGCAAGGCCAGGCCGCCGATGCCCCCAAGCTCGTGCAAACGCATGTCCGGCACATTTTGCTGCGCGTGACCGATGGCACATCGGAACCGGCGGCACGCCAGAAGCTGCTTGAGATCAAGGCCGACGTAGCGAAGGGCGGCGACTTCGCCAACTACGCGCGGACTTACTCGTCGGACGGTTCGGCTTCGCAGGGCGGCGATCTCGGCTGGATCAGTCCGGGTGAAACCGTGCCGGAATTCGAGCGCGCGATGAACAACCTGAAAGACGGCGAGGTCAGCGATCCGGTACGCAGCGAGTACGGTTATCACTTGATCCAGGTGCTGGCACGCCGTGATGCGGAAGGTTCAGTGCAGCAGCAACTGGATCTGGCGCGTCAGGCGATTGGTCAGCGCAAGGCCGAACAAGCGTATTCCGACTGGCTGCGCGAACTGCGCGACACCGCCTACGTGCAGTACAAGGGTGCGGCCGCTCAGCAGGCGCTGAACCAGTAAGGCTAGACGCCATGAATCCAGCGAGCCGCCCATTGTCAGTTGCCATCACCACCGGGGAACCGGCTGGCGTTGGGCCGGAATTGACGGTGGCGGCGCTCGCTGAGGCGGCGCAACGCTGGCCTTCGGTGCGGTTTTCGGTGCTGGGAGACCGGGCACTGATGGCCGAACGCGCTGGAACCTCGCCATGGCTTTCCACGGGCGCTTCAATCGAGATCGAGCATCACGCGCTGAGCGCGCCCGTCATTGCGGGCAAGCTCAATGCGGCGAATGGGCGCTATGTGCTCAGTCTGCTCGATACCGCCATCGACGGCGCGGTTAGCGGACGTTTCGACGCCATCGTCACGGCGCCGCTGCAGAAAAGCACCATCAACGATGCCGGCGTTCCCTTCACCGGCCACACCGAATATCTCGCTGAACGCACCCATACCCCGCGCGTGGTCATGATGCTCGCGGGCATGGGCGACAAGCCGCTGCGCGTCGCGCTGGCCACCACGCATTTGCCGCTGAAGGACGTATCGGCGGCGTTAACGGTGGACGGCCTTGTCGAGACGCTGAGCATTATCGATCGTGACCTGAAAGCGCTTTTTGGTCTCGCCGCGCCGCGTATTCTCGTCACCGGACTGAATCCGCACGCGGGCGAAAACGGTTATCTGGGGCGCGAGGAAATCGATGTCATCACGCCCGCGCTTGAACAAGCGCGCGCGCTGGGTATCGATGCTCCCGGCCCTTATCCGGCGGATACTTTGTTCCAGCCGCGTTATCTCAAAGACGCCGATTGCGTGCTCGCCATGTTCCACGACCAGGGGTTGCCGGTCCTGAAATTCGCGACGTTCGGCGAAGGCATCAACATCACGCTCGGGCTGCCGATCATTCGTACTTCCGTCGATCACGGCACCGCGCTCGATCTGGCCGGCACGGGCCGCGCCGATCCGGGTAGCCTGATTGTTGCTATCGACACTGCGGTCGCCATGGCGCGGCATCGTCGCGCTGCCTGATTTCTTTTTTGTCTTTCCTGACCGGTTTCTTCGATGTCCATCAAGCACCAGGGCCACTTCGCGCGCAAGCGCTTCGGGCAGAACTTCCTCGTTGATCAAGGCGTGATCGATTCGATCGTCGACACCATCGCGCCCAAACGTGGCGAACGGATGGTGGAGATCGGGCCGGGGCTCGCTGCGCTCACCGCGCCGTTGATCGAACGGTTGGCTACCCCGGAGTCGCCGCTGCACGCGGTCGAACTGGATCGCGATCTGATCGGGCGGCTTGAGAAGCGCTTTGGCGATCTGCTCGCGCTGCATGCCGGCGATGCGCTCGCGTTCGATTTCGGCTCCCTCGCGCTCGAAGGTGAAAAACCATCGCTGCGGATTGTCGGGAATCTGCCTTACAACATTTCCAGTCCGCTGCTGTTCCATCTGACCGCGTTCGCGTCCAAGGTCATCGATCAGCATTTCATGCTGCAGGATGAAGTGGTGGATCGGATGACTGCCGAGCCGGGCAATAAGGATTTTGGCCGGCTGACGGTGATGCTGCAGTATCGGTATTCAATCGATAAGCTCATCGATGTCCCGCCCGAATCGTTCAATCCGCCGCCAAAGGTGAATTCCGCAATCGTGCGGATGATTCCGTTGGCGCCGGATGAATTGCCGGTTGTCGATGAACGAACGCTTGGCGAGGTCGTGTTGGCGGCGTTCTCGCAGCGGCGCAAGATGATGCGTAATACGCTGGGAATTTATCGAGACAGAGTCGATTTCGATGCGCTCGGATTCGATCTTTCGCGACGCGCCGAGGAAGTGCCCGTGGCCGAGTTTGTCAAACTGGCACAAGTGGTGGCCGGCGCGCGGTAGGGCGTTCGCTAGGGCGTTTGTTTAGACGCTCGCGGCTACTCGCATTCCGGGTAGTCGCTTTTTAGCATCATCTGTTTTTCTTTTCACTCCCCGCTTTCTTTTCTCCGCTTTCCCCCTCTTGATCCCATGCACCTTCTGCATCCTTTCGATGCAAGGAATGCACTGGAGCTAATCCCCTCCTTGGCCTCAAATTAGCGACGCACACGCGCGGCAGACCCCCAAATGGGCAACCGTTTCGAGCGGCAGACGCGTGTGTATCGGAGAGAAAACGACTTCTTTGATTTGCAGTACGACATGACAAAGGAGACGTATGGACAGGTCGGGAATTTTCAAGAAAACACGCAGCTTCAACAAATGGCGCAGATTGAGTTACGCCTTGCTGCCGGCCGCGCTCACCTGCGAATTGAGCTACGCACAGTCGAGCGTCACGCTCTACGGAATCGCCGACATCAGCATGCGCTATCTGTCCAACGCCGACACACAAGGCAATGGCCGCTTCCTGATGGGACCGGGCGGCATGAGCGAAAGCCGCTGGGGCATAAAGGGCGTGGAGGATCTCGGTGGCGGCTGGTCGACTTTCTTCAAACTCGAAAACCGCTTCTTTCTTAGCAACGGCCAGAGCGACCCGACCATGCCGTTCTTCAACGAAGCGCAGATCGGGTTGCAATCGTCATCGTATGGGCAGGTCGTCCTGGGCCGTCAGTACAACGTGATGATTGAAGGCATCACCATGGGTGGCTACTCCAGCAATCCTTGGATTCCCTACGACTTCAGCTTCCAGCCCGAAGTCACCATGACCGGCGGCATTTGGAGTAGTAACCAGATTCAGTATCACGGCAAGTTCAAGGACTTCCGCCTTTCCACCGCTTATTCGTTCAGCGGCAACGCTGGTCACATGGCATACGGCAGCCAGTACGGCGTGGCCGCCGCCTACGCGCCGACGAAAGGCCCGGTCACGCTTGGCGGCGCGTTCAAGGAAACCAAGGATTCCATCAACGGCAGCAACGCTAAAGCGTGGACCTTCGGCGGCTCGTATACGTGGGACAAGACCCGCTTTGCGCTCGGCTATATCGTCAATCAGAACGACGCCGGATTCACGACCTTCGCCAACGGACCGTTCGCCGCGCCGGGACTCGCCGCGCTGAAATACTCCGACTTCAAGCGCCGCCGGATGATTCTGGGCGGTATCACGCAGACCGTGGGACCGGCATGGCATTTCGCCGCGAACGTGTGGCGCACGCTTCAGGACGGCAAGAAACAATCGCAGGACGGCTCGGCGTGGCAGTTCCAGCTGGTCGCGGATTACGACTTGTCCAAGCGCACCGATGTGTATATAGAAACCGATTATTCCCGTTATAAAGGCGATCTGATCGGCGCGCAGTTGCAGGGGGTGAATGCGCCCGGCCTCGCGCAGAAAAGCACGCAAGTCGGCGTGATGACCGGAATACGGCACAAGTTCTGAACTGGAACCGGCGGCATTCGGGGATGAATGCCGCCGATGGTCGATGGTATAACCCAGCACCAGCCGGCGCTGAAGCGGGCGCAAATCATTTAGGGCTGCGTTACACATCATGAATGAGATCAACTCGCGTCGCCTGGTGCACCTTGTCGCGCTCGCAGAAGAGGGCAGTTTTGCGCGAGCGGCGGAACGAGTGCATCTGAGTCAGCCGGCGTTCAGCCGCAGCATTCAGGCCCTGGAAGAAGAATTCGATATCAAGCTCTTCGATCGCGCGGCTCGCGGCGTTTCTACAACCCCCGCCGGCCGCCTGCTGGTCGAGCGCGCGAGGCGTGTGCTGTTCGAAGCGCGTTGTCTTTTTCGCGATGTCGACCTGATCAAGGCGGATGCGCTCGGCGAAGTGAAAATCGGGCTTGGACCTTATGCTGCCGCTATTCTATTTCCGGATCTGCTGGTGGAATTCGCGCGGCAATTTCCGGCCATCAAGGTATCCATAGAAATAAATGAAGCCGGTGCGCTGATGGAAACATTGCGCTCGGAACGCGCGGATTTTGTGGTGGTGGATCGTCGCGAATCGGCTATTGCGCCCGATGTCACCATGCACCGTCTAACCGGTCACGATGGCGGCTGGTACGTGCGTTCCGGACATCCGCTGCTTGCACGCGCACCCGTGCCGCTTGCGGCGCTGCGGGAGTTCCCCTTGGTATCCGTGCCGCTGTCTGTGTTCATGGAAGACGCGTTGCGGCGGCTGTTGAAGTTTCGCGCGCACGAGACCATTCCGGTTCAACTGGAATGTAACGATGTCGCCGTGTTGAAGGACGTTGTCGCGCGCACGGATGCGGTGGTGTTTTGTACGAGTTCAACAGTACGGCGCGATCCCGAGGCCCGCCGCCTTGAGCGTGTTTCCATCATTCATCCGCGCAAGCTGGGTTTGCAGTTCGCGCTGGTTTGCCTCGCGGATCGGACGCAATCGCCTGCGGCGGATGCAGCGCTCACGCTTGCCGGGCAGATCATGAACGACGCAGGCCGTGCGGCGCGGAACAGGTAAAGGCGCGGCAGGTATGGCTTCTTATGCTTAAGCTTAAGCGCGTGCCCGCGCGGTCGGTGCGTTCACAAGCCCGATGCCGATCACAACCAGCGCCGACGCAATCATGAATCGGGTGGTCAACGATTCGCCCAGCAACACCACGCCGAACGCGACGCCGAAGATGGGCGTCAGAAACGAGAACACAGAAAGTCGCGACGCCATGTAGCGCGTCAGCAGCCAGAACCACGTGAGATAACTCAAGAACGCCACGACGATCACTTGATACGCCAGGCTCGCAATGGCGGTGACCGTCACGGTATTCACGTGCGTTTGTCCGAGCGCGAATGCGAGGGCGAGCAGAACGATTGCCGATACCCCGAGTTGATACAGCAGCGTCTTGCTCGCGCTGGCGCGGGCGAGCGGGCTTGCGCGAATCACCACGGTCGTGGCTGCCCAGAACAGGCCGCCGAGCACGCCGAGGGCATCGCCGGCCGTGCCTCGCCATGTAGATGCGCTGTCCGGATTCGGATGCAGGAAGCCATCGGCGAAAGCAAGCGCGATGCCGCCGAACGCCAGCGCGATTCCCATCCATTGCACGCGCCGCAGCTTTTCCCCGGGCACGTATAAGTGCAGGCCGAGCGCCATGAAACATGGCGCGGTGTAGAGAAAGACGACCATGCGCGTGGCGCTCGTCAGCGAAAGTCCCAGGAAGATGCACACGAATTCACCGCCGAACAGCACGCCCGCAAGCAGGCCGGACGCGAGAGTATTGTCGCGGCGAAACAGCACGATGCCGCGTGATCGCGTCCATATCCACACCAGGATGGTTGCTATGGTGGAGCGGATGCCGGCTTGAAGCATTGGCGGAAACGAGACGTTCGCGCCCTTGATCGCGACTTGCTGGAATCCCCACACGGCGCACAAACCGATCATCAGCAGGATGGCAGTGGCATCGGGGGCGCGGCGAAGGGTGGTGCTCATGGGGTGCTCAGGTCTCAGCTTGAGCGCGGCGCGCAGAAGTGCGGCTGGCGCTCATTCTTGTTGTGGTTTGCCTGATAGGCTGATGCAGGAGGAAAGCTATTGAAGTCAATAAATGACGAAGGCCCCGTCAGGGGCCAGTCGTTAATCTCACGCGCGAGTCTCAAGCGTGTTTCTCGATCAACTCGACCTTGTACCCGTCCGGGTCTTCAACGAACGCGATTACCGTCGTTCCGCCTTTCACCGGACCCGCTTCGCGCGAGACCTTGCCGCCCGCTTCACGAATCCGGTTGCAGGCCGCCGCCGCGTCGTCCACTTCCAGCGCGATGTGTCCGTAGGCCGATCCAAGGTCGTATTTGTCGACGCCCCAGTTGTACGTCAATTCGAGCACGCTGTTCTCGCTTTCATCGCCGTAACCGACGAACGCCAGCGTGTATTTGTACTCGGTGTTTTCGCTCTGACGCAGCACTTTCATGCCGAGAATACGTGTGTAGAAATCGATGGATCGTTGCAAGTCGCCGACTCGCAGCATGGTGTGAAGAAGTCGCATGATGGGGTTCCTGTAGGGAATGTCGTTTGACAGGAGTGGCCGCTTTACCGCGTCTCAATGACCGGCGCGTACGATGAAAAAGCCACGTCCAAAATTGTAACGCTCGCGGCGGATGCTCGCTGCGAGCCGCGAGCCGCGAGCCGCGAGCCGCGAGCCGCGAGCCGCGAGCCGCGAGCCGCTAGCCGCGCGCCGCTAAAGCAAAGGCAGCAATTCGGGCGGGTGATGCTTAAGCGTATGCCGCGCTTCGCGGAAGTCCGGAAAAATCGATTCGACGGTGTGCCAGAAACGCGGGCTGTGATTCATTTCACGAAGGTGCGCGAGTTCGTGCGCGACCACGTAATCGATAATCGGCAACGGGAAATGAATCAGCCGCCAGTTGAGGCGGATCTTGCCGTCGCTGGAACAACTGCCCCAGCGCGTGGCCGCCGAAGACAACGCATACGCCCGGAACTCAACGCCGAGCTTGGCCGCATACACCGGCAGCCGCTGCCCGAAAACCTGCAACGCCTGAGCATGCAGCCAGCGTTGTACACGCTCGCGAATGTGCTGCACGTCGGGGAGCGCGGGAAGGCCGAGCCATAGCACGCCGGCGTCGGTATCGAAGTGTGGCTGCGTCGCGCTCTTGCCAGTTGTTCCGGGCGCGGCGCTCATCATGACGCTGATGGTCTGCCCGAGATAAGGAAGCTGCGCGCCATCCTTCCAGTCGATGCGCGGCAACGCGCGCTGTTCCACACGCGTTTGCCATTCGCCGAGCTTCTTGAAGATCCACTTTTCCTTCTCGACAATCGCGCTTTCTATAGCACCGATGGTCACCCAGCGCGGCGCGGTAATAGCGAGCCCCGTGCCGTCGATGGTGAAGCCAATCGTCCGCCGCGACGAACGCTTCAAACGGTAATCGAGCATCTGCGAACCGAGCATGAGGTGCCGGTTGCGCGTGCCGTCCGGCGCACGCAACGGCGGCGCAGGCGTGCTCGATGTTTCGGCGGTATCGGCGGGCGCGGCGGGCGTGGTATCGCCGCGCAATGTTGCGGGCATGGCGGCAATCACAGGACCGGCAGGCGAGGGCATCACACTCGGCGGCGTCTGCTCCATCGGCAGATTGAGCGGCAGGTCGAGTTGCGGGTTGTCGAGCGCGGCAGCGGGGTGCTGTCGCGTGGGAGTCTTCAGCATCGGCTCAGCTTGGCGCACGCGGCGCAGGAATGACGGGAAGAACGACGCTAACTTTGGAAACACTAACGGCACCTGGTTCTACAGGCCGGTAGCCGCGCCGCGGGACTCAGTGGCGAAACTGTCGTCGGGACTGTACGAATCAGGATCGATACGGCGCATTTCTGCTTCAATCCAGCGCTCCACGCGCGAATTGACTTCTTCCGCGGTGAGGCCTGTCGTGTCGATCGGACGGCCGATTGACATTGTGACTATACCCGCATATTTGAGAAACGATTTCCGCGGCCAGACGTGTCCGGCATTGTGGGCAATCGGTACGACCGGCGCGCCCGCCGCCACCGCGAAACGCGCACCGCCTGACTTGTACTTGCCCTGCTGGCCCACGCGCGTACGCGTGCCTTCGGGAAACATGATGACCCACGCGCCTTCGGCCATGCGCTCGCGTCCTTGCCGCGCCACCGATGCAAACGCATCCTTGCCCTGACGCCTGTCGATATGAACCATCTTCAACATGCCCATGGTCCAGCCGAAGAACGGCACGAACAGCAGTTCGCGCTTGAATACATAGCAGAGCGGTCGCGGCATCAACGCGGGGAACGCCAGCGTTTCCCACGCGGACTGGTGCTTGGACAGCAGCACGGCGGGACCGTCGGGCAAGTTCTCCATGCCTTCGATCTTGTAGCGGATACCGACCAGATAACGCATCACCACAATGCCCGACTTGCACCAGAACGCAGCCATCCAGTAGCGCTTTTCGGCGCGCAAAAAGGGGAAGACGATGAAGCACACGCACGCGTACGGCACCGTATAAACAACGAAATAAACCATCAGCAACAGCGAACGAATGAAGCGCATCGGCTTAGGTGAGTTCCATAGAATTTTGCGGGACGATGGACAACTCGCGCGTCAGTCGTGATGGGCGGCGAGGAAGTCGAGCGCGAAGGTACGCAGGTCGGCGTGTACTTTCGTATTCGGCGGCAGATTGCCCGCTGCCAGCGTTTTCTTCCCCTTGCCCGTCAGTACCAGATGCGGCACGAAGCCGAGCGCGGCGCCGGCCTGCAGATCGCGCAGCGAGTCGCCGACCATGGGTGTGTCTTCGGGATCGATCTCGAAGCGCTCCACGATCTGCTTCAACATGCCGGGCTTGGGCTTGCGGCACTCGCACTCGTCTTCCTGCGTGTGCGGACAGAAAAACACCGCGTCGATACGGCCACCCACCGCCGCCGCCGCACGATTCATCTTCTCGTGCATGGCGTTGAGCGCGGCCATGTCGAACAGGCCGCGCCCGATACCCGACTGATTCGACGCAATCGCCACGCGATACCCAGCTTGATTCAGCCGTGCGATGGCTTCGAGACTGCCGGGAATGGCGACCCATTCGTCCGGCGACTTGATGAACGCGTCCGAGTCGACGTTGATCACGCCATCACGGTCGAGAATCACCAGTTTCTTGTTTGCGCTGGTCGGCATGGTGTGTCGCATCAGGCGGCAAGCTTCGAAATGTCCGCGACGCAGTTCATCTGCTGATGCAACGCGCCGAGCAGAGCCAGGCGGTTGCTTCGCAGCGCGGGATCCTCGGCGTTCACCATCACGTCGTTAAAGAAGGTATCCACGGCATCGCGCAGCGCGGACAACGCGGAGAGCGCTTCCGTGTAGTTGCGCTCGGCTAGCTGCTTCTGCACGAGCGGCGCGACTTGTTCGAGTTGGGCATGCAGCGCTTTTTCGGCGGTTTCCTGAAGCAGCGCGGGCTGCACGCTGGACGGCACGCCTTCCGCCGACTTCTTCAGGATGTTCGAGATGCGTTTGTTCGCAGCAGCAAGCGACGCCGCTTCCGGCAACGAAGCGAATTCGCGCACGGCGTCGAGGCGCGCGACGATGTCATCAAGCCGCGTGGGATTCAGGCTCAGCACCGCGTCGATTTCAACCGCGTTGAAACCACGTTCGCGCAGCACGCCGCGCAAGCGGTCGAGAAAGAACGCATAGATAGCGTCGGTCGAATCGACGACTTGCGGCATGTCGGCAAATTGCTTTTGCGCCGTGCGCAGCAAATCGAACAAGTCGATAGCAAGGCGCTTTTCCAGCAGGATGCGCAACACGCCCAGCGCATGACGTCGCAGTGCGAACGGATCTTTCTCGCCCGTCGGCTGCAAACCGATGCCCCAGATACCGACGAGCGTTTCCAGCTTGTCGGCCAATGCGACTGCGCTGCTTACACCGGTCGCGGGGGTTTCATCGCCGGAAAAACGCGGCTGATAATGTTCCGAGCAAGCGAGCGCGACTTCTTCCGGCTCGCCGTCGTGGCGCGCGTAGTACGTGCCCATCGTGCCTTGCAGTTCCGGGAATTCGCCGACCATGTCGGTCAGCAAATCGGCTTTCGCGAGCAGGGCGGCGCGCTTCGTCAGGGCGACGTCCACGCCGATCATTGGCGCGATTTCGCCGGCCAGCGCTTCAAGCCGCTGAACGCGTTGCAATTGCGAGCCGAGCTTGTTGTGATAGACCACGTTCGCCAACAGCGGCACACGGTCGGCGAGGCGTTTCTTCTTGTCCTGCTCGAAGAAGAACTTGGCGTCGGCGAGACGCGGACGGACCACGCGCTCATTGCCTTCCACAATGTCGCCCGGCGTTTTCGTATCGATGTTCGACACAATCAGGAAGCGCGAACGCAGCTTGCCGTGCTCGTCAGTCAGCGCGAAATACTTCTGGTTCGTCTGCATGGTCAGGATCAGGCATTCCTGGGGCACTTGCAGGAACGACTCGTCGAAACGGCATTCATACACCACCGGCCATTCGACCAGCGCATTCACCTCATCCAGCAGCGATTCGGGCATGACCACGCGGTCTTCGCGTGCGAGCGCCTGCAATTGCGTGCGGATGGATTCGCGGCGGTCGTCGAAATGCGCCACCACTCTGCCCTTTGAGCGGAGCGTGGCGGCGTATTCGTCGGCGTGCCCGATTGCCACAATCCCATCCGACATGAAGCGATGACCCCGCGTGATATCGCCGGAATCAATGCCAAGCGCGCTTACCGGCACGACCTTATGACCATGCAACGCGATCAGTCCATGGACCGGCCGCACGAACTGCACGCTGGTGCCATCGGGCCGCTGATAGGTCATCACCTTCGGGATTGGCAACTTGCCGAGCGTTTCCTGCAGCGCCGTTTGCAGGCCTTCGGCCAGCGTCGCGCCAGGTGCGGCGTAATGCAGGAAAAATGCTTCGGCCTTGCCGTCCTGCGCGCGTTCGAGGTCTTCGAGCGGGAAGTCGGGGAAGCCCAGCGCCGCGAGTTTCTTCGCGAGAGGTGCTGTGGGCTGGCCGTCTTTGTCCAGCGCCACGGAAACTGGCAACACCTTTTCGCGCACTTGCCGCTCGGGCGCGACGTTGCGGACATTCTTGATGAGCACGGCCAGGCGGCGCGGCGTGGCGTATTTCTCGAACTGCGCTTCGCCTTGGATCAGATCGCGTGCGGCAAGCCGTTGCACGATGCCTTCAGCAAACGAGGTACCGAGGCGCGCGAGCGCCTTCGGCGGCAATTCTTCGGTCAGCAGCTCGACGAGCAGCGATGCTTGAGTGGATTCGGTCATTGTTATGGGGTGCTCTGGTCAGGCCTGATCGATATGGCGCTCGATCTTGAGCGCCGGTGCCCACGCGGGCTTGGCGGCCTCTTGCGCGTCCGTGGTAAGCCCTTCGGCTGCTTGCACCGGGCTTCCCAGCATGGGGAAGCCGAGCGCCTCACGCGACTCGTAATAGCCCTTCGCGACCGCACGCGACAAATCGCGGATCCGGCCGATATACGCCGCGCGCTCCGTCACTGAAATCGCGCCACGCGCGTCCAGCAGGTTGAACGTGTGGCCGGCCTTCAGCACGAGTTCATAAGCGGGCAGCGAGAGCTTCGCTTCGATCATCTTTTTCGCTTCGGCTTCGTAGCTTTTGAAGAACGTGAACAGCAGGTCGACGTTCGCGTGCTCGAAGTTGTAGGTCGATTGCTCGACCTCGTTCTGGTGATAGACGTCGCCGTACGTGAGGCGCCGCAGTTCGCGGCCGTTCGGGCCGTTCTCTTCCCACTCGGTCCACACGAGGTCGTAGACGTTCTCCACCTTCTGCAGATACATGGCGAGCCGTTCGAGCCCGTAGGTGATCTCACCCAGCACCGGCTTGCAGTCGATACCCCCAACCTGCTGGAAATACGTGAACTGCGTGACTTCCATGCCGTTCAGCCAGACTTCCCAGCCGAGGCCCCACGCGCCGAGCGTCGGATTCTCCCAGTCGTCTTCCACGAAACGCACGTCGTTCTGTTTCAGGTCGAAGCCGAGCGCTTCGAGCGAACCGAGGTACAGGTCGAGGATGTTCTCGGGCGCCGGTTTCATCACCACTTGATACTGGTAGTAATGCTGCAGTCGGTTCGGGTTGTCGCCATAACGCCCGTCCTTCGGTCGCCGCGACGGCTGCACATACGCTGCGCGCCACGGTTCCGGGCCGAGTGCGCGCAGGAACGTGTGCACGTGCGACGTACCAGCGCCGACTTCCATGTCGATCGGTTGAAGGAGCGCGCAGCCCTTGTTATCCCAATAGGATTGCAGCGTCAGGATGATTTGCTGAAAAGTGAGCATGAATGCCTTTGAAGCGTGCCTTCGAAGCTTGGCCGTGGTGACGGTGTGTTTTCGAAGCGAACCGGAAATTGCGCCGGCCGGAGGGCTAAAACGTTGAATTTTAGCGGGAATGAGGGGCTTGTGCGACTTTTGGGGAGTGAACGGCGGGCTCATAGGCCGTTCGGGCGAAGAAAACGGGTTCTATTCGCTGAGCCGTTTCGTCATTGGCACGCAATCCATTGTGAGGCCGCGGGGGGAGTGGTATTGCGCGATTTCATCGCCTTCGAAACCGAGCGCGCGGTAGAACGGCGCGGCGTTGAGCGTGGATTCGAGGCTGAGCCGGGGGAGACCTTGCGCGCGGGCGAGTGTTTCGAGGTGGGCGACCATGGCTGCGCCGATGCCGCGCTTCATGTACGCGGGGTGCACGAAAATGGCGTCGATTTTGCCGGTGGTGAGGTCGATCATGCCGGTGGCGACGATGCGCTCGTCGAGGGTCGCTAGCAGGAAGCGGTCTTCGACGGCATCGGCGAAGGGTTTTGATGGCGTGCCGCCCGTCCATTCTTCTAGTTGATCGTTTGGATATGCATTGATGCATTCACTCATCACGGCCGCGCGGCGGATGGCCCAGGCGGTTGGCGCGTCGGTGCGGGTGGCTTTGCGGAAGGATGGGGCTGGGGTTGGGGGCATTGGGCGGGCGGGGGCCTGGCGGCGGTGCTGGGTTGTTGCTGCGTACCTTAGCGCGGGTCTTTTGCGTTCGCACTCGGGCGGGGTTTTGGGCGCGGTGCTGATCGGTGGTCGGGGTCAGTGCCGGGTTGTTGCTGCGTACGCTAGCTCGGGTTCAATGTTGGCTATATTTTTTATCACTATTAGCCACTGTGCGTGGCGGCACTTCATTTCTTTGTCCAACGGCGACAAAGAAACGAAGCAAAGAAAACGCCTCTCCACAATCTGTATTAAGTGTCCCCAGCGTGCAGACCACTGCTTTTGGTTCCCGCGTAGCACGGTGCTCGCAAAACCACGGACACTTGAAACCCTCCTTCTCGCGAATTCTTACATCCCCACGCTTCGCCACCAGTGCTCTCGGGCAACATCGGTGGCCCACTGACGAATACGGCCTCACGCGCCTTTAGGGTTGGTGGAATGCGTGGTCCGCGCGACCAATTGGGCCGAGGGGCGCGCATAGCGCAATACGTTTGGGCGCCAGCACATCAGAAAAATAATATAACGCCCCGGGCTACACGCGAATAACCGCGCCGAAAATCACTACGGACCGAATATCATCAGTCAACCTTAAACAGGGGTGAGGCCATGCAAGTTCGCAGGTCTACCGATCTTGCCCGAGAGCACTGGTGGCGAAGCGTGGGGATGTAGGAATTCGCGAGAAGGAGGGTTTCAAGTGTCGGTGGTTTTGCGAGCACCGTTCTACGCGGGAACCAAAAGCAGTGGTCTGCACGCTGGGGACACTTAAAACAGATTGTTGGGAGGCGTTTTCTTTGCTTCGTTTCTTTGTCGCCGTTGGACAAAGAAATGAAGTCCCGCCACGGACAGTGGCTAATAGCGATAAAAAATTTAGCTCACATTGAACTCGCGCTAACGTCAGCAGCAACAACCCGGCACCGACCCAGTGCCACGGACATAGAAATGAAGTCCCGCCACGGACATTGGCCAATAGTGATAAAAAATTTAGCCTACATTAAACCCGCGCTAACGTACGCAGCAGCAACCCGGCACCGACCCCTACCACTGCACCTGCGCCGCGCCCAAAACCCCGACCGAGTGCGAACGAAAATAACCTGCCGCCACGCAAGTGGCTAATAGTGCCAAAAAATACGGCTCACATATCACGCGCGAAGACCAATGCAGCACACCGACGCTGATCTCCGCCCAAGTGCGAACGAAACTCCTACGCCCTATAACTTCCTCCTCCCCGGTGCGAACGCAAACCCCACCGCCAACAGCAACAACGAAACCAAAACCACCGTCAAATTCCCGCTCGTGACATACGGCGTACGCCCTGACATTCCCTGCACGGTGGCATCGAGAGAACCTGTCGTGAAGGTCGGCAATCTGGCAATCACCTTACCGTCCGCCGCAATCACCGCCGTCGTGCCCGTGTTCGTCGCCCGCAACATCGGACGCCCGGTTTCTATCGAACGCATGCGCGCCATCTGCAAATGCTGATCCAGCGCGATGGTGTCACCAAACCACGCGAGATTCGTCGAGTTCACCAGAATGCCCGCAGGCGCTTCCTGTTCGCGAATCGTCCGCGCAATTTCTTCACCGAAAATGTCTTCGTAGCAAATATTGACGGCTATCGGCTGGTTGCGAACGAAGAACGATTTCTGCACGGGTGGCCCTCGCCCAAGATCACCAAGCGGTATGCCCATGAGCGCGACGAACCAGTGGAAACCCGCTGGCACAAATTCACCGAACGGGACGAGGTGATGCTTATCGTATCGATACACACCCGGCTGATTCGGCGTGATGCCAAACAAACTGTTGGTGTAATCGGTAGCGCGGCCTTCCGGCGTAATGGTCACGCCAATTGCGCCGAACAGGATGGACGAGTTGGTGGTATCGGCGAAATTGCGGAGCGCAAGCGCCAGGTCTTGCGGCACTTGCACGGCAAGGACCGGGAACGCGGTTTCAGGCGTCACGATGAGATCCGCAGGCTTCTCGGTGATCAGCTTCCTATACAACGCCAGCGATTGATCCACGCCTTCCTGTTCGAATTTCATCTCCTGCTTCACATTGCCTTGCAATAACCGGACGGTGAGCGGCGCGTTCGCCGGGATCGTCCATTCGGCCAGCGACAGCAACATGCCAGTGGCAATCAACACAACCGCAGTAATAAACGGTGCGAAGCGCGCGCCCTTTGACATTGCCGCAGAGCCATGGCGAACGCCATAAAACCCCTGCACCAATAACGCCGCTATAAGTCCGAGCACCCAGCCGACGCCGTACACGCCCGCAATAGCCCCGAAGCTCGCCAACGGGCCATCGACTTGCGCGTAGCCGCTGGCAAGCCACGGAAAGCCGGTGAAGACAAGACCGCGCAGCCATTCTCCAAGTGCCCACGCACTCGCGAATGCGAACGCGCCGTGCCAGGTCGGAACGAAGCGGGGTTCGTCCAGATCAGTCTCGGCCGAGGCATCGTCCTCATAGCGCGCACGGCCCGCAACCAGCGACCAGACGATGCCCGCAAGCGCCGGATAGATCGCGAGATACATGCAGAACAACGCAACGGCCGCCGCCGCGAGGGGCGCTGCCATGCCGCCGTAGTCGTGCATGCTGACGTACAGCCACCACACGCCCGTCACGAAGTTGCCGAATCCGAAGGCCCAGCCGGTCAGCGCCGCGCTTTTCCAGCCGCTGGTGCGCGTGAGCCACGCGAAGAACAGCGTGAAGATCACGAGTTCGAGCCAGCCGCCATGCGGCGTGGGCGCGAAGGAAAGCGTGTTCGCCGCACCAAGGACGGCCGCGACAAGGTAATGCCAGAACGGCTGCGACTGCGTCGCGCCGGCGCGATTGTCGGCGGAATCCGGCCGATTGCCGCGCCAAAAGGTAAAACGAGACGAAGAGTCGGCCATGGATTACGGAGTCGGCAGAAAGTAAAGGGATGACGAAGCGTGACCGTCGCTCGTCATGTCATAGGTGAACGGATAGGCCAATAGCATGAACACGCCGCACGACTGGCTCAAGCGGTTCTGCGCGGCGTCGCAGACGCTCAATCGTGGTCGTCGTCGCTGTCGTGGGAACGGCCATCGAGCGGATTCGCGTTGGGCGCGCGCCGCACACGCAATACGTGGATCTGGCGGGCGTCCCCGCGCAGAATCTCGAACACGAACTCGTCGATGCGCACCTTCTCACCACGATGCGGCACGCGTCCAAACCGGTGCGTAACCAGTCCGCCGATGGTGTCGACTTCGTCGTCGGAATAATGGGTGCCGAACTCTTCGTTGAACTGCTCGATGCCAGTCAGCGCACGCACGCGATGGCGTCCATCCGGCGTGGCAATAATGTTGCCGGCTTCTTCGTCGAAGTCGTATTCGTCTTCAATGTCCCCAACAATCTGTTCCAGCACGTCTTCGATCGTGATCAGTCCGGCCACGCCGCCGTATTCGTCGACGACGATGGCGATGTGATTCCGGTTCACGCGGAAATCGTGGAGCAATACATTCAGACGCTTCGATTCCGGAATGAACACGGCGGGGCGCAGCATGCCGCGGACATCGAATTCTTCTTCGTGGTAGTAGCGCAGCAAGTCTTTTGCAAGCAGCACGCCGATCACGTTGTCGCGATTGCTTTCAAAAACCGGATAGCGCGAGTGCGCCTTTTCGAGCATGAACGGAATGAACTGCTCAGGCGTTTCGGCGATGTTGATTGCGTCCATCTGGGCGCGCGGAATCATGATGTCGCGGGCGCAGAGTTCGGAAACCTGAAACACGCCCTCGATCATGGAGAGCGAATCTGCGTCGAGCAGATTGCGTTCGTGCGCGTCCTGAAGGACTTCCAGCAGTTCGTCGCGCGACTCGGGTTCGTGCGAGATGAAGTCGGTCAGGCGCTCGAGCAGAGTGCGCTTTTCCGGCGGTTTGTCGGTGTGTCGTCGACTGGGATAGGCGTCGTTCATAGTGGGGCGTGCGGAATGTTCCGAACGCGAAATTACGGAGAGTTAAGAATACACCATGGAAATTTCGCGCCAATCCGGGCCGGCGCGAAGTCGAGCAAACATCGTAACTGATAAATATGGGCGCAGTATGTCGAGCGTCTTACGTTGGCCGATTGATCAGCCATGCACGTTTCTCAAGCCAGTTCGAACTCATTCCTGCGATGAATCCGCATCTTGGCAGCGCTGCAAAAGCGCTTCCAGCGCGCGATCCGGCATGCCGCATTCGCGCAGCGCAGCCACCGTGCGGCTGACGTAATCGAGCGTGGTGCCGTATCGGCCGGTCGCGCAGGTGAACACGTGGCGCACGATCGGATCGCGCAGCTTGCCGGTGTAAGTAGGCGCTTCGCGGCGCATCACGAAGGCCAGCGCGGCCACGCGGCGGCCATCCACAAGCGTGCAGGGCAGCCACGCCACGCGGTAGGAATTCATCGCCATTTCGCGCCGCCACAGCACTTCAAGGTGCGTCTCCGCGCCCTCGGCGGCGAGCCGGAACGCCATGCCGGAGCAAGAACCTCCGCGATCCAGCGCCAGCACGAGGCCGGGCTGCTCCGGCGTCCCGCGATTCACGCGCGACCATAAATACAGCCCGCGATGATAACCATGAACCTTGCTGCGCACCGTTTCCACGGCCGGCAAACCTGGGTTCCAGATCAGCGAGCCATAGCCGAACAGCCAGAGATCCGTCTTCCGATCCCAGTGTGCAAGCGCTTTTTCACGCGATGCCGCGAGTTCTTCATCGGTGAGAAGACGCGACTCGGCGAAGACGGGCGGATAGTCGTCGGGAATTTGAGCGGGCAGTTCGCGAAGGGGAGAGGAATCGTCAGTCACGGCTCAATCGGGCGGCAACGGCAAATAGGGATCGGTGAAACCCAGCGTCTGCATGATGCCGGTTTCGATGGACTCCATTTCCTCCGCTTCCTCGGAGTCTTCGTGATCGTAGCCCTGAGCATGCAGCGTGCCGTGCACGATCAAATGCGCGTAGTGCGCGGCGAGCGGCTTGTTCTGCTCGCGCGCCTCGCGCTCCACTACCGGGCAGCACAGAATCAGGTCGCCGGTAACGGGATCGTCTTCCGACTCGGCGTACGCGAACGTCAGCACATTGGTCGCGTAATCCTTTTGCCGATACGACCGGTTCAGCGTCCGGCCTTCCTCGGTATCGACGAAACGCACGGTCAACTCGGCGTCCGCGAACAGCGACGCCTTGATCCAGCCGGCAACCGTTGCGCGCGGCAACAGCGCCTTGTGCTCAGGGAACGTTTTGGCTGCGGGAAACTGCAGCGTCAGCGCAAGTTTTGGCATGCGGAGTTCGGCGAATAAGTCAGATGGTTACTTTCCGGCGGAGGCTGCGGCAGCGGCGGCGTCACGCTCCGATTGCGCGTCGTACGCTTCCACAATGCGCGCCACCAGCGGATGCCGAACCACGTCCACGCTCGTGAACTTCGTCATCGCGATGCCGCGCACGTTCGCCAGCACGTGCTGCGCTTCAATCAGCCCGCTTCGGTGCCCGCGCGGCAGATCGACCTGCGTGGTGTCGCCGGTGACAACGGCCTTCGACCCGAAACCAATCCGCGTCAGGAACATCTTCATCTGCTCAGGCGTGGTGTTCTGCGCTTCGTCGAGGATGATGAACGCATGATTCAGCGTCCGGCCGCGCATGTACGCGAGCGGCGCGATTTCGATCATCTGGCGCTCGAACATTTTCGCGGTTTTATCGAAGCCGAGGAGGTCGTAGAGCGCGTCATACAGCGGGCGCAGATACGGGTCAACCTTCTGCGCGAGATCGCCCGGCAGAAAACCGAGCCGTTCGCCCGCTTCCACCGCGGGACGAGTCAGGACAATGCGCTTCACCTGGTCGCGTTCGAGCGAATCGACCGCGCACGCCACCGCCAAATAGGTCTTGCCCGTACCGGCCGGGCCGATGCCGAACGTCACATCGTGCGCGATGATCTGCCTCAGATACTCACGCTGCATCGGCGTGCGGCCGCGTAAGTCAGCGCGCCGCGTGTAGAGCTTCGGGCCGGGATCTTCCTCTTCGCCGAGGTCAATGGTCGCGCTGGGTTCATCGAACGGATGATCGGGGTCGCCACGAAAACGCGGATCGATGGGGTCGGAATTCAGATTGTTCGACGGTTTGTTGGCATTCGACCCGGCATTCAACCCGCGCCGCGCCGCATTGCGTGCTTCGACTAAGGCGAGCTGGATATCGTCGATAGACAACGTGTCCTTCGCGCGGTTGTAGAAGTTTTCGAGCGCCGCGAGCGCCACCTTTGCGCCGCGCCCACGGATAGTGATCTTGTGACCGCGCCGCGTGAGCGTCACATCGAGCGCCTGCTCGATTTGCCGCAGGTTCTCGTCGAGCGGGCCACAGAGGTTGGCGAGCCGCGCGTTGTCGTCGCGCGGTGCGGTGAATTCCATATGCTGCTGAGCGGTCTTCAAGGCGAGGGTCGGGGTCCTGTAAAGGGTCTTAGTGAGCTTAGTGAGTGGTGGCCGGCGTCAATACCAGCTCGCCGCGCAACGAATGCGGGTACGCCACGTTGATTTCCACATCGACCATCTGGCCAATCAGCCGTTTATGCGACGAGATCGGCGCCGGGAAATTCACCACACGATTGTTTTCCGTACGTCCGGCCAGTTCGCTCGGGTCTTTCCGCGACGGGCCTTCCACCAGAATGCGCTGCACCGAACCCAGCATGGAATTGCTGATCTTCGCCACGTTCGCCTCAATGGTGGCCTGCAAATGTTGCAGGCGCTTGAGCTTCACGGCGTGCGGGGTGTCGTCGTGGAGGTTCGCCGCCGGCGTACCGGGACGCGGGCTGTAGATGAACGAGAAACTGGTGTCGTAGCTCATTTCGTCGATGAGCTTCATCATCTTCTGGAAATCATCTTCCGTCTCGCCGGGGAAGCCGACGATCATGTCCGTCGAGAGCGACAAATCCGGCCGGATCGCGCGCAATTTGCGAATCACCGACTTGTATTCGAGCACGGTGTAACCGCGTTTCATCGCCATCAGAATGCGGTCGGAACCGTGTTGCACGGGCAAGTGAAGGTGGCTCACGAGCTTGGGCACTTTCGCGTAGGTATCGATCAGGCGCTGCGTGAATTCCTTCGGATGCGACGTGGTGTACCGAATCCGCTCGATGCCCGGAATCTCCGCCACGTATTCGATCAGCGTGGCGAAATCGGCTATATCAGTGGAATGCTGCGTCACCGGTCCGCGATACGCATTCACGTTCTGCCCGAGCATGGTGACTTCGCGTACGCCTTGATCGGCGAGACCGGCGATCTCGGTCAGCACGTCATCCAGCGGCCGCGATACTTCTTCGCCGCGCGTGTAGGGCACGACGCAATAGCTGCAGTACTTGCTGCAGCCTTCCATGATGGATACGAACGCGCTCGGGCCATCGACGCGCGCCGGCGGCAAATGATCGAATTTTTCGATTTCCGGAAACGAGATATCGACTTGCGCGCGGCCGCTGGAACGGCGTTTCGCAATCATGTCCGGCAGACGATGCAAGGTTTGCGGGCCAAAGACAAGATCCACGTACGGCGCACGTGAAACGATTGCCGCGCCTTCCTGGCTCGCCACGCAGCCGCCCACGCCAATAATCAGGTTCGGGTTCGCTTCCTTCAATTCACGCACGCGGCCGAGATCCGAGAAGACCTTTTCCTGCGCTTTTTCGCGCACCGAACACGTGTTGAAGAGGATGACGTCTGCGTCTTCCGGGGTATTTGTCTGGATGAGGCCGTGGGCTGCACCGAGCACGTCGACCATTTTGTCGGAGTCGTACTCGTTCATCTGGCAGCCGAACGTCTTTACATACACTTTCTTGGTCATGAATTTCGCCGGTCGCAGTGATTAGTCTGGGGGCGCGGTTTTTGATGCGTTGAAGGGATAAGTTTGTCGGCTTTTGCACGCATTCGGCTCGAAATGGCCCGAATTTGCACGCCGCGTAACTGCATATTATAGCGCCCGCTCGATGTCCTGACCCGGCCGTCCGGGCGGGTAGGCAAGGTCGCCGAGCAGTTCCGCGGTTGCCCGGACGAAGCGCTCGGTCAGGAAATCCAGCAGCACGCGCACGCGCGGCGCCATGTAGCGGTTGGCGTGAAACAGCGCGTGAACCGCCGCCTCGTGCGAGCACCAATCCGCCAAAAGCATTTTCAGCGCGCCGGAGCGGACATCGGCGGCGATATCCCAGATCGATTTGTGCGCAATCCCTTGTCCCGCCAGCGCCCACGCCCGCGAGAGCGCGCCGTCGTTGGTTTCCCAGGCATCGGCCAAAGGGATGACGTGGGAATAACGCTCATCGCCGCGCACGAAGTGAATTTCGTTCAGCGTGGCCGTCGACGTCACCACCACCGAGAATGAATGTCCGACGAGATCGGCGGGCGTTTTCGGCGTGCCGCGCCGCGCCAGGTAATCCGGCGATGCGCACAGCACACGCCGGTTTGGCGCGAGGCGCCGCGCGACCAGATTGGCATCCGGCGGCAGGCCGAAGCGAATCGCCAGATCAATATCCTCCCGCAGCAGGTTCGACACCGAATCCGACAGCGTCAGCGCAAAGCTCACTTCCGGATAAAGGCGGCTAAATTCATCGAGCCAATGGCACAGCAGATTGCGGCCGAAATCCGATGTCGCCGATATGCGCACCTTGCCCCGCACGAGATTTTGGCCGGCGTGGAGCGCGGCTTCGCCATCGTCGATGGCTTGCAGCGCTATTTCACAATGCCGCAAGTAGAGCTGGCCTTCGTCGGTGAGCCTGAGTTGGCGCGTGGTGCGCTCGAACAAGCGCGCGGTGAGGGATTTTTCGAGCTTGAGCAGGCGGGCACTGGCTGCCGCCGGCGATAAGCCAAGCTTGCGCCCCGCCGCTGACAAGCTGCCGAGCGCCGCCGCTTCAACGAACAGGCGCATATCGCCGAGTCGATCCATTGCTATTCTCAATTTGCTTTTGATAATGGTTCAAATGCTACGCCAATTATCAAAACGCTTCCAAGCGCGCAGAATTTGGTGCATTGCAGCGTAGGAGGCAGATGATGAATCTCGATCACGCCACGATAGTCACGCCGGATTGCGAGCCGATCCGCCGTTTTTTCGTCGATATAGCCGGCATGACGGTTGGTCCACGCCCGCCGTTCGGCATAGGCGGGTACTGGCTTTATCTCAATGGCGCGCCCGCCGTGCATCTGATTGAAAGCGGTTCGGTGCTGGCTGCACCTCCCGGTGGCCGGCCGGCGACGCGCATTGACCACATCGCGTTGCGCGTCAGTGATGCAGCCGAATGGGAGGCATTGCTCGATCGCCTGCGCGAACACGCCGTGCCGTTCTCCGAAGCCGAAGTCCCAGTTGCCCGCGAACGGCAATTGTTCGTCCAACTCGCGCCGGGCGTGGTCGTCGAATTCGTGACGGCGCTTTCCACATTTTCCGTCCCTTCAAACTGAGGACATCTAGATGCCTATTCCACTTTTAGCGCTCGCCATCAGCGCGTTCGCCATCGGCACGACCGAGTTCGTGATCATGGGCCTGCTGCCCGATGTGGCCCGCGATCTGGCCGTATCGATTCCGTCGGCAGGTTTTCTCGTCACCGGTTATGCGCTGGGCGTGGCCGTCGGTGCGCCGCTGCTCGCAGTGCTCACCGCGAAAATGCCGCGCAAACTCTCGCTGCAATTGCTGATGGGCGTGTTTATCGTCGGCAATGTGATGTGCGCCGTCGCACCTGGTTATTCGATGCTCATGGTGGCGCGCGTCGTGACGTCGTTCGCGCACGGCTCGTTTTTCGGCATTGGCGCGGTGGTCGCGGCGTCGCTGGTTCCCGCTGAAAAACGGGCAAGCGCGATTGCGCTGATGTTCACCGGCCTCACGCTCGCCAATGTGCTGGGCGTGCCGTTCGGGACGTTTATCGGCCAGCAGTTCGGCTGGCGCGCGACCTTCTGGGTCGTCTCGGCGCTCGGGGTGTTGTCGCTGATCGGTGTGGCCATGCTCGTGCCGAACAAGCACGATGCCGGACCAGCAAACTTTGGGCTCGAACTGCTCGTGCTGAAAGAGCCGCAGGTCTGGCTCGCGTTGGCGATGACCGTGCTCGGTTTCGGCGGCGTGTTCGTGGTGTTCACCTACATTGCGCCGATCCTGGAGCAGGTCAGCGGTTTCTCGCCGCACGGCGTCACATTAGTGCTGGTGCTGTTCGGCGTTGGCCTGACCATTGGCAATACGATCGGCGGCAAGCTCGCCGACCGGGCGCTGATGCCCTCGCTGATGGGCATTCTCGTCGCGCTCGCCATCATCATGGCCGTGTTCGCGAAGACCAGTCACAACCAGATTCTCGCGGCCGTCACGATTTTCATCTGGGGCATCGCTGCGTTCGCCACCGTGCCGCCGCTGCAGACGCGGGTGGTCGAGAAGGCGAAACACGCGCCGAATCTGGCGTCTACGCTGAATATCGGGGCGTTCAACCTGGGTAACGCCGGCGGCGCGTGGCTCGGCGGCGTGGTATTGCAGCAAGGGCATCCGCTCGATTCGCTGCCGTGGGTCGCAGCCGTGGTGGCCGTCGTCGCGCTCGGCGTGACGTGGTACGCGGCCAAGCTCGATGGACGCGGCGTAGGGGCGCGTGCCGCGGCGGTGGACGCGGTCTGATCGTCTGCAGTTGCTCTTGTGTTGCTGTGCCGGGCAGTTGTTGACCCGGCGTCCTCAACCGACTAGCGTGTCGTGCGAGCCGCATTCGCGGCTTATCGCTTCATCACGCTTTTCGACCGAGGTTTTATGGAAGACATCACGCTGCGCCAATGTTTGAAGGGCGCATGGCGCGACGCCGCCCACGCCCTGCGACGCATGCCGACGCTATTTTTGCTGGCGTTCGTGCTGGTGCTCGCGACCGCTGTCGCCGGGTATCAGGTGCAGCTTTCGGGGCCGGCGTTGGCACCGGCGAACGCAGTGAGTTCGGTGGCCAATGGCGGCGCGGCGCTCATCAATTCGATGAAGTCGCTCGGGCTCACGTTGTTGCAGTCGCTGGTGATCGCGGTATTGGCCGTTCAGGTGATCCGCTTTGCGATGACTCTTGGCGCAGAGCCAACTGCCGATTCGTCTTCCGCTCCAGCTACGCGTTTCTTAGACGCCGGTTTCCGGCGCTATTTCCTGCTCTGCGTTGTGCTGTTCGCGGCCTACATAGGCGCGACGATCGCGGTGATGATCGCCTGGATCGGGTTCCGGCTGGCGGGATTGACGAGCGGCACATCGATGGCCGCCGCCGCGACTCTCGGCGTACTCGCCGTGTGCGGCATGAGTTATGTGTCGGCGCGGCTTGCGTTGCTGTTTCCGCACACCGCGGCGGGCGGGCGCCTGCAGTGGCGGGCGGCTTGGGAGGATTCGCGGGGGCATTTCTGGGCGATCGCCACGACGGCGGTGGTCGCCATCCTGCCGGTCGTGGCCGTTGCGACGGTGTTCACGGTGATCGCGGAGATGCTGGCGAGGGCGGGTTCTATCGGCAGCGTGACGGTGGGTTTGCTGGTTGTGCAGAGCGCGGTCACGCTGCTTTATACGGCCACGACCGCTACGTGTTCGGTTTGGCTGTATAGACGGTTCGGGGCGCTTTTGAAGGCGAAGCCGGGGTGATTGTTTGTTGATGTCGGCGCCTCAACGTGCAGATGAAAAAACGCGGCCGCTTGGGCCGCGTTTTTCGTTGCTTCAGGCTCGCAGGCCGTTAAGCCGCTTCCGCCTCCAATTCCCGCGCGGCTGCCAGCGCCATGCGGAAATTGGCGAGTTCGGCGATGGTCAGCACCGGAATATTGCGCTCCTTCACGAACGCATCGATTTGCGCGCCGCGCGCCATCGTCCCGTCCGGATTCATCAGTTCACACAGCACGCCGGCCGGCTTCAACCCGGCGAGAATGGTGAGATCGACTGTCCCTTCCGTATGGCCGCGCCGGGTGAGCACGCCGCCGGGTTGCGCCCGCAACGGAAACACATGGCCGGGACTCACGATGTCACCCGCTTTCGCGTTATCCGCTATGGCGGCGCGGATCGTGGTCAGCCGGTCGAGCGCCGATACGCCCGTGGTCACGCCTTCGCGTGCTTCTATCGATACCGTGAATGCGGTGCCGTATTTGCTGCCGTTGTCGGCGACCATCGGCGGCAAGTGGAGAGCGCGAACGGCGTCGTCAGGAAGGCAGAGGCACACAATGCCGCTGCATTCGCGAATCATCAACGCCATGCCTTCGACGTCGAGTTTTTCCGCCGCGTAAATCAGGTCGGCTTCGTTTTCGCGATCGTCGTCGTCGAGCAGTGCGACCGCGCGGCCTTCGCGCAACGCCTGCAAGGCAGCGGCAATTCGGGGAGGGATGCTGATGGAAGCGTCATTTGCGCGAAGTTGCGCAAGATCGGCAAAGGCTGACGCCGTGAAGCTGGAAACAGAGTCGGACATAGGTGAAACGCTCTCGCAAAAAGAAAAATGGGCGAAAAACGTTTCAGGGCATTGCAAACAGACAGAACGGCACACGGGTTCGCGCCATCGATTCGACAGCGCCAGTTCAACGCGAAACGTATAAAACGCCGCGAAAAACCCGCGAAACGGACATGACCGTCTGCACATCTTCTTTCATCCGGACTATGACCGTCGGCTCTGGCATCAAACCAGATCTGCTGACCCCGTGAACGTGGCTTAAAACTTGGCTTACAACGTGCCATAAAACCCACGTTCACGGGCGCTCGCGGGCTCGCGGACGGCTTTTGCCGCTCGCATACCGCCGGTGGGGAATTTCGCCCCGCCCTGAAGACGTACTGACTTGTCGCTGGACACTTAAAACCCGCGACTAATTTCAGGATACAACAGCCAAACGGATGTTGCAGAACTCCACGCGCCCGACTTGTTCGCCAACGAACCTACCCGGCGTCATCGATACGACGTGAATCCGCCGGAACATGCCAGCGCGGCGGCGTTTCCGCGCTCACCGTCACTTGGTACGCGCGCGCCTCCGTATTGCCGGGATTACGCAGCGCGTGGGGCTGGTCGGCATCGAAAACGATGGCGTCGCCGGTCGCCAGCAACTGCGTTCGGTCATGCACGCGGATTTCCAGCGTGCCGTCGCTCACGACCAGATTGACCGACGTTCCCGGCGGCCGCGGGCTGCCGGTCTCCGTGTGCAGCGGTGCAATCCGCAGTTCGTGAAATTCCGCCGACGCAGGCGAACTCAGCGGAAACAACGGCCGTGCCGAGAAACGTCCATTCGATGTCACCAGACGCGTGGCCTGATCGGCCGGCAAGAACTCGATGCCGTTGGTCGCGTGGCGCCGGAGAAACGCTGCCACCGATACCTTCAACGCGCCCGCGATCTTGTGCAGCACCTTGATGGACGGCACGCTGCGTGCCGATTCGATCTGCGCCAGCATCGCCCGCGATACGCCGGACGCACGGGCAAGCGCATCGAGCGAAAGCTGCCGTTCAGCGCGCAGCCGCGCCAGATTCACGCCGACAAGATGTTCGAGCGCGTCGTTCGCTTCCTGCGCGCCGGCGTGTTGATTTGCGCGACTTGCCTCTGCCGATTCCGCTTGGGTTGCCTCGGCGCGTTCGGCCGGCGCGCGTGCATCGAACGGCTGGCGCACGAGTTCCAGCGATGAATAAGCCGATGCAACCATGATGAGCCTCCAGTCGAGTATGCCGCGCAAACCAGCGCGGACATTAGTGAAGGCAAGACTAGCATCGGCCTGTCTAGCGTCAAACGAAGATATCGTCACACCGTTATCAGGTGCGCCAGGGTAGGTATTCGTGGAAATTACACGGCCGCGCGCGAGGAGGACGACGACGGCTCGGGAGCGTTGGCAAACCATTCGTCGATACCGCGAGTCACCTGATCCAGCGTTCCGCGCTCCATATGCAGCCCGAGTTTCGAGCGGCGCCACAGCACGTCGTCAGCACAGGTTGCCCATTCGTGGTCTCGCAGATAGCGAAGTTCCGCTTCGTACAGGCCGGGGGCGATGGCTTCGCCAAGATCGGCCAGGGACGCGGCATCGCCCAGCAGTTTTTGGGCGCGCGTGCCGTAAGCCCGCGCGTACCTGTGCGCAAGTTCAGCCGGCAGCCAGCGGTTGTCATGCCTGAAAGCCTCAAGGAAGCGCTCGAAGTTGGCATCGGCGATATTTCCACCCGGCAGCGGCGCACCTTCGGTCCAGGTCTTACCCCGAGCCGGCGATTGCAGCGCGTCGCCGAGTTTGTCGACGGCTTCTTCGGCGAGCTTCCGAAATGTGGTGATCTTGCCGCCGAACACCGAGAGCAGCGGCGCTTCGTTCGCGGGGGTATCGAGTTCGAGCAGGTAATCGCGCGTGACCGCCGACGCGTTCTCCGCGTTTTCATCCTCGAGCAAACCGCGCACGCCGGAATAGGTCCAGCAGACGTCATCGGGGCTAATGTGCTTCTTGAAATAGCGATTGATGGAGTCGCAGAGGTACGCCGTTTCTTCCGGGCTGATGGCGACCTTCGACGCATCCCCGTGATATTCGATGTCCGTCGTCCCGATCAGCGTGTAATCGCGCTCGTAGGGAATCGCGAAGATGATGCGCTTGTCCGGGTTCTGGAAAATGTACGCGTGGTCGTGTTCGAAAAGACGCCGCGTCACAATGTGACTGCCCTTGACCAGCCGCACGGTATGGCGCGTATGCGTGGCGCTGCCGAGCGTGTCCTTGAGCAAGTCGCTGACCCATGGACCCGCGGCGTTGGCGATGGCGCGCGCTTCTACATCGAAGGTCGCGCCGTGACTGTCGGCGAGCGTGGCATGCCAAAGACCATCTTGCCGATGCGAACTGACGAGGCGCGTGCGCGTCTGGATGACCGCGCCGTGTTCCTGTGCATCGACAGCATTGAGCACGACGAGCCGGGCGTCGTCGACCCAACCGTCAGAGTAGACGAAACCGCGCTTGATTGAATCGATGAGCGGCACGCCGGCCGGATGACGACGCATGTCGATACCCGTGGAACCAGGCAGCAACTGGCGGCGCGCGAGGTGATCGTAGAGAAAAAGGCCGGCACGAATCATCCACGCGGGACGCAGGTTCGGCATGTGGGGCATCACGAACCGCAGCGGCCACATTATGTGAGGCGCCGCGCGCAGCAAGACCTCGCGCTCCTGAAGCGCTTTACGCACGAGCCTGTATTCGCCGTATTCGAGATAGCGCAGGCCGCCGTGAATGAGCTTGGTACTCGACGACGAAGTGTGCGAGGCCAGGTCGTCCTTTTCGCAAAGCAACACGGTGAGGCCGCGCCCCGCTGCGTCGCGTGCTATGCCCGTGCCATTGACTCCGCCGCCCACCACGAGCACATCATAAAGATTGCCTTGCATCGCTTATTCGCCTCATGGCCGCCAACAGGTAAACTCTGCTGGAACATCTATGTTCGAATTCGAAATTTAACGAACAAAAACGAAAATGTAAAGTCGGCCGAACGGCCAACGCTGCTTTTAGCGAAAATCAGCGTTTCTGGGTCTTTGCTGGCGGGGATGGATTCGGCGCATAGGCCGTTAGGTCGAGTGGCGCGACGCGGGCTGCCGACCGATACTGTAGATACCGAAAACGAGGAGCCGATGCAATGCGAAAGATGCTGATTGGCGGCGCGCTTGGTGCGCTGATGCTGGGAGGGTGTGTGTCCACGCCGGACATGTCTGGATCGTCCGGTGCGCCGTCCCTGGCCGCGTTGCAATCCATGTGCGGCACAACCGCCGTGGATTACGGCACTGAGGCTCAAAACGTGTATTCCGCTTTCTTCGACGCCTACGTGGCGCAAAAACGCGGCAAGTTACCAAAGGATCAGTTCTGCGCGTTTCAGGCGGGTATAGCGGATCAGCACGCGGCGCTATCGGCAAGCCGCACGGCGCAGGCGCAAAGCGCATGGGCGACATTCTTCGCCAGTCAGCGCGCGCAAGCAATCAGCTGGCGCGCGACCGTGGACCCGACGCTGCGCGCCGGCTAAATGGCAGATTGTTGTTGACCAGACGCCGCTTCAACGCGGCGTGGATTTACGAATACCGCTTGATTGCCTTCATCGTGGAGTCGCCGGACGCGGTCAGGCTCCAGAGTTGAAGGCCGGACGCAAGATTTTCCAGCTTCACGAGCTGGCGTTCGAGCAGGGCGTCGAGTTCATCTCGCACCATGTCAACTTGATGAGGGGCTTCTTGTAGCAGGAGCAGAGTAGCAAATTCATGCGGACTGAGCATCGTGTTCTCCATGACGATCGAACGGTACTTTGACCGGTCGGCGACCGGTGCTCGTACTTCGGAACGTTGCGCGAGGCTGGAACTTCGATTCAGCGGACGCGTGATGGAGCGCCGCTTTTTGACACCGAAAGAGACGACTCAGTGGTGCCGGGATTTGATTGTATGCAAGCGTCAGACAAGTGCCAAACGGTTGCGGAAAATATTGGGTTTGACTTTTATGAGGCGCGAAAGCGGTTCGGTTGATAAGAAGAAACGTAGAAATTACCTGAAGTTCGTGTCGCAGCGCACACAGGAATAACGGGCGTTTCGGCGCGCCCTTAATCCGCGACAAACACCTGTGTATTCGCAGCAGTAAGCGTTTCAGCCATTTCGGACGGCGGAGGAGCGTCGGTGAAAAGCGCATCAATCTGACTCAGATGGCCGAGGCGGACCAGCGCCGGGCGGCCGAATTTCGAGTGATCGGCGGCAAGGAAAACGGTGCGGGCGTGTTTGATAATCGCTTCGGCCACGCGGACTTCGCGGGTATCGAAATCGCGCAGCGTGCCGTCGGTTTCAATGCTCGACGCGCCGATGATCGCGAAGTCCACTTTGAACTGGCTGATGAAGTCGATAGCGAGCTCGCCCACAATGCCCTTGTCCCAGGGCCGCACAATGCCGCCGGTGATCAGCACCTCGCAATCCGGGTAGCCGCTCATCATGCCCGCCACGTTGAGGTTGTTCGTAATCACGTGCAAGCCGCGATGCCGGTTCAGCGCGCGGGCGACTTCTTCGGTGGTCGTGCCGAGGTTGATAAAGAGCGACGCCTGATCGGGAATGTGCGAAGCAACGAGCGTGGCGATGCGGCGCTTTTCATCGTGGAACATGCGCTGACGCGCCGTGTACGACACGTTTTCCGAGCTGGTCGGAAGGCTCGCGCCGCCGTGATAGCGGCGCAGCAGGTTCATGTCGGAGAGCCAGTTGACGTCGCGGCGAATAGTCTGCGGCGTGACGTCAAAATGCGTGGCGAGGTCCTCGACAGTCACGAAGCCATCGCGCTGCACCCAGTCGAGCAGCTCTTGCTGTCGTGCGTTCAAGGTGATGCGGGGATCTCGTGTCATGGCGTCTTAGAGTGCGCTTAAGTGTCGTGAGGTGGCCGTATTGTAAGGGAAAGGGTCAGGGTATCGACGATGCGCTACTCGCGGCGCCCTGAAGAGATGACGGCGCATTACGAAGGCGGCTTCTGCCGTGACTGACGTACGGTCTGACGTACGTAAGCCACGCCCGAGCCGATCACAACAAGGCCCTGTACACGATCTATAACTCATTCAGGAGGGCAAAGTTGATCGTTATGGCGCGTGCGCATCGAAGGGAGCAAGTAGCCGACATCAAACACCGCCACGCTTTTTGACAGTTCACCGGAATACACCTGTAAGCCCCAAGAATCACGAGCATGGATCTAGTTGAAACGTGCCGACTCGCCGGTATGATTTATGCTGTTTTTACATTACATCCGGAACTGACATGTGGCTCATACGGTCTCTCTTCCTGCCTGCAGCTTCGTAGCAACCCAGCTAAGATGCAGGCAATAAGACTTCAACCACATGAGGACGCCGTGGTTTTACGCTCACGGCGTTGCCTGATTTTCGGCCGGTTTGGCTGACGGCGCGTTCAGTACAGCTTTTGGGAGCGCGATATTTATGCACACTGACAGTACCCATGTGATGCCCTGGCGGATCGAAGACATCGACCTGTCCCGGATCGACCGGCGTAAAGCGGCATCCAACGAACACCTTCTTCTTCTGCTCTGCGCGGCTTCGTTTATCGAAAGCGGGACCGATCTTTATACGACCAATCTGAGCACTTATTTCAACGACGACCCCGAAGTTTCCACCTGGCTCAACGAAGAGTGGGAACCGGAAGAGATGCAGCATGGTCGCGCGCTGAAGACCTACATCAATCATGTGTGGCCCGAGTTCGACTGGGACACCGCATTCAAGAATTTTTTCGCTGAGTATCGGCTGACATGTTCCGTCGAGGATTTCGAGAAGACCCGCGCGCTTGAGATGGTCGCGCGTTGCGTGGTGGAGACCGGCACCGCCACGTTGTACCGCGCAATCAACGAGTGCTCGGACGAACCCGTGCTCAAGCAGATTACCGACAACATCCGTATTGACGAAGTCCGTCATTACAAGCACTTCTTCCGCTTTTTCAAGAAGTACAACAAGATTGAGGGCAACGGCCGGTTCGCCGTGCTGGGCGCGTTATTACGGCGCGTGATGGAGATCAAGAACGAAGATTCCGAGATTGCGCTGCGACATGTTTTTGCCATTCGTTATCCGGAAAGGGCGAATGACACCGCGCACAATCGCGAGTTGGCGGCGCGGGTGAATGCGCTGGTGCGGCGCAACTTATCCGCCGATATGTGCGTGAAAATGTTGCTCAAGCCGCTTGATCTGCCCGCGCGGATTCAGCCCAGCGTGCACTATCCGCTCGCCAAGATCACACAGCACGTTTTCTTCCGATAAAGCCCCGATCGTTGCGCCTAAGCAATCATTCGATGGCCCGCGAAAGCGGGCCATCGTCCTTCCCGGAGTTCCGTATGAACGATTCCCTTGCGTCGGGTCCTCGCAATATTGAGCACGGCACGTTCGAGGAATGGCCCGCGGAATTGCGCACGCTCTTCGACGGCACGTCGATCGAAACGAAAACGGGCTTCACGGCCTCGTTGCTCGCCGCCGATGAAGGCCGCGTGCGGACATCGCTATTGAGCGTCGGCGAGTTGTTCGCGCCGGACCCGTCCACGTTGTGTTTTTCGTTGTGGCCGCAGTCGCGGGCGGCGCGGGTGGTATCGAAGACCGGCTGCGCCACATTGACCTTCGTCTTTAACGAAGCGTTCTACCAAGTGCAGCTTCAGGCCCGGATCGCGCCGCTTGCGAGCTCGCCGGTGACGTGTTTTATCGCGACGATCGAGACGGGCGAGTGGCAGAAGGTCGCTTATGCGCGACTCGTGCATGGAATTGGATTTGCGTTTGCGCAAGGGCAGGAAAGCGCCGTGCTGGAACGCTGGCGTCAACAAGTCGATGTCTTGAAGCGCGCATCGAGCGCCGCCGCCTGAAACGAAAACAGCGGAGCCGAAGCTCCGCTGTTTTAATGAATGCGCAGAAGTAAAGCGGCTTAGCCATGAAGGCGACCGCTTATTTCACAGTGAAGGCGCAAGCTGGCATCCAACCCGCGCCTTCAGTAACTCAACGCCCGCGTTGTCCCGTGCGCGGCGTATCGCGGCGACCCGCACCGCCGCCGCCTTCAACTCGCGGCTTGCCACCGAGCAACGCGCCGGCCGGCCGTGAGCCGTCCGGTTTGCGCGGTGCAGCGCCATTGCCGCCGGGTTTTGCCGCGACTTGCGGACGCGAACCGCCGCCGCCATTCCCGTTACCACCGCCATGAGCCGGTTTGGCCGGCCCGCGGCCGCCGCCATTCCCTTGCTTCGGCGCGCCCTGACGCGGCGCACCTTGACGAGCGCCGCCACCGCCGCCGCCCTGGCTGCGGCGCAAAATCGGCTCTGGCTTCTGGGTCAGGTCCGGCTCGAAACCCGCGACCACTTCCTGCGGAATCGGCCGCTTGATCAGGCGTTCAATGTCTTTAAGCAACTGATGCTCATCGACGCAAACCAGCGACAGCGCCTCACCCGTCGCGCCCGCACGTCCGGTCCGGCCGATGCGGTGAACATAATCCTCAGGCACGTTCGGCAGGTCGAAGTTGACCACGTGCGGCAACTGATCGATATCGATACCGCGCGCCGCAATATCGGTCGCCACCAGCACCTGCAGCGTGTTGTCCTTGAACTCGGCGAGAGCCCGCGTACGCGCCGACTGGCTCTTGTTGCCGTGAATGGCGAGCGCGCTGATGCCGTCCTTCGTCAACTGTTCGGCCAGCCGGTTCGCGCCATGCTTCGTACGCGTGAACACGAGCACTTGAAACCAGTTGTTCTGGCGAATCAAATGCGTGAGCAACTCGCGCTTCTTGTCACGGTCGACGGGGTGAATCTTCTGTGCGATCGCCTCGACCGTCGAATTGCGGCGTGCCACTTCGATCAGCGCCGGCCGGTCGAGCAGGTTGTCGGCGAGGGTCTTGATTTCTTCCGAGAAAGTGGCCGAGAACAGCAGGTTCTGGCGCTTGGGCGGCAGCTTGGCCAGCACGCGCTTGATGTCGTGGATGAAACCCATGTCGAGCATGCGGTCGGCTTCGTCGAGCACGAGAATCTCGAGCTTCGACAAGTCGATGGTCTTCTGTTGCATGTGATCGAGCAAGCGCCCCGGCGTCGCCACGACGATATCCACGCCGCGCCGCAACGCATCGATTTGCGGGTTGATGCCGACGCCGCCGAACATCACAGTCGATTTCAGCTTCAGATATTTACCGTAGCCGCGCACGCTTTCTTCCACCTGGGCGGCGAGTTCGCGCGTCGGCGTGAGAATCAGCGCACGGACCGGGCGCTTGGCGCCGGCAGCCGGCGGAGCCGCTTCAGACAGACGTTGCAAAATGGGCAGCGTGAAGCCGGCCGTCTTGCCGGTGCCGGTTTGCGCGCCGGCGAGCAGATCGCCGCCGTTCAGCACAGCCGGAATGGCCTGCAACTGGATGGGCGTAGGAATGGTGTAGCCGAGTTCGTTGACAGCGCGAAGCAAGGGTTCGGACAAGCCGAGGGAATCAAAAGACATAAGTGTTCACAGATTCGGTATGTCGACCGGCGTTATCGCTAAAAGCCCCAAAAAAGGCGGCCCGCACAACGAGGTGCGTGCGTACGACGATCGAGGAAATCGGGCGGCATGACATTCGGGGGCTTGCTAGAAAACAAAAGCACCCGGAAAGTTGCCGCGAAGATCAGCGCGCTATCAAGACACGCTGACTGGCGTTAAGTTGCATTTGAAACGCCGCAATGTGTTTCGCGTTTCGCGCCAGGCATTGATTGCTCGCCTTCAAGGCAAGCTCACGCAACATAGCGTGCAATGCTGACGAATTGACACAAGCTGCCGCCCAACACGAACAGGTGCCAGATGCCATGGCCGTGCCGGATGCGCTCGTCGTTGATGAAAAAGTAAATGCCGGCGCTGTAGATCAAGCCGCCGGCCAGCAGCCACGCCGTGCCGGCGGGCGGTAATGCCGAAACGAGAGGACGGATGGCTACGAGCGCGAGCCAGCCCATCATCACGTAAATCACCATCGATACGCTGCGGGTTCGACGCCCGAGCGTAAGTTCCTGAACGATGCCGAGAGCGGCAAGCCCCCAGCTTACGCCGAATAGCGACCAGCCCCACGGACCGCGCAGCGTAACAAGTGTGAACGGTGTGTAACTACCCGCGATCAGCAAGTAAATGGCCGAATGATCGCATTTTTGCAATACCGCTTTGAGCCGCGGGCTGCGGACCGAGTGATACAGCGTGGAAATGGTGTACAGGATGAGCAGCATGGCGCCGTACACGGCGAAGCTGACGATCTTGTACGGATCGTGTTCCAGCGCGCCCATGGTGACGAGCGTCGCGAGCCCCGCTACCGACAGCACCGTGCCGACGAGATGGGTAACGCTGTTGAACCGCTCACCAAAGTGCATCGACCATCCTCATCGCGCCGCTGCGGTCCCGTCTGCAACGCCGCGCTTTTGCTGCTGCATCTGCTTAAGAATCGATGAAACCCGTGCATTTTACAGCCACGGAGGCTACGCCCGGATTTCACCGTTAATGCTGCTCAAAAAAAGACGAAGGGCGCAGCCCCGATTTCGAGGCCTGCGCCCTGCTTGCGCCTTAAAGCGCATTTTACGCTACCTGCCAAACGGCTTCTTCGATCAGTCGAGCGGCGCCGAACGCAGGTTGCTGACTTGTTGCGGCGACACCGGCGTTCCGTGGTTGCCCCACGACATCCGAATGTACGTCACCACCGCAGCCACTTCCGTATTCGACAGCGATTGTGCGAACGGCGGCATGCCATACGGATGCGGGTTGCCTTCCGTGCTCGGCGGATAACCGCCATTGAGCACCATGCGGATCGGGTTGACGGCCGATTGCATCTGGATGGACTGGTTGGTAGCGAGCGGCGGGTAGGCCGGCGGTTTGCCGAGACCATTTTCCGCGTGGCACTTCGCGCAGTTTTCCGTGTAGATCTTCTTGCCTTGCACCAGCAACTCGGAGCCGAATTTCTCCGACGTCTCGAACTGCATCGTTTCCGGCGCTTCCTTCTTTTGCGGGATCGACTTGAGATACGTCGTCATCGCGCTGATGTCAGCGTCGGTCAGGTATTGCAGGCTGTTGTGAACCACTTCGGCCATCGGACCGAAGACGGCGCCACGCTGCGATACACCCGTCTTCAGCAGGTCGTTAATGTCCTTCGGGTCCCAGTCGCCAAGACCGGCTTCCTTGTTCGACGTCAGCGACGGCGCATACCAGTTCTGCAGCGGAATCAGGCCACCACCGAACGCCGCCGAGCTTACCGGGCCGCCGAGCGGGTTGATCGATGTATGGCACATGCTGCAATGGCCAAGCCCTTCGATCAGGTAAGCACCACGGTTCCATTCAACCGACTTGGTGGGATCCGGTTTGTATTCGCCTTCGCTGAAGAACAGCACGCGCCAGCCAATCAGCATGTTGCGCTGGTTGAACGGGAAGCGCAGTTCGTGCGGCCGGCTAGCTACATTGACCGGCGGCACAGAGCGCATGTACGCATACATGGCGTCCGAGTCAGCGCGTGTGACCTTGGTATAAGCCGTGAACGGCATGGCCGGATACAGCAGGCTGCCATCTTTCGAGCGGCCTACGTGGATCGAACGGTAAAAATCGTCCGACGTCCATTTGCCAATACCGTACTGGTCGTCCGGCGTGATGTTCGGCGTGTAGAGCGTGCCGAACGGCGTGAGCATGGGCAGGCCGCCGGCAAACGTCTTGCCGCCACGAACCGTGTGGCAGGCAATACAGTCGCCGGCACGCGCCAGATATTCACCGCGTTTGATCAATTCGGTCTGGTCGGCGGGCACTGCGGCGACGGCGCCGCCCGAACGGAAGGTGTTGCCACCCGACCAGAGTGCGGCAGCGGCTGCGGCGGCCGTAATCACAACAACAGCCGAAAGTGCGAACAGGGACTTGCGTTTCATATTCTTCTCGCTCCTCGCGCCTTATTGCGGTTCGCTGCCGCAGGCGAGCGGCATCTTGCGCGAGCCTGCGGGCGCGGGTACCGGATTAGCCGGTGCGGTTTGCGTGGAGAGCCAGGCGGCGACAGCGGACACGTCGTCGTCGGTCAGGCGGGTAGCGATCTGTTGCATGCAGTCAGGCGCTATTGCGTGACGCGTTCCGGCACGCCAGGCGCCGAGCTGCGCGCTGATGTAGTCGGAGTGCAGTCCCACGAGACCCGGAATAGCCGGTTCCATACCTGTGAGCGTCGCGCCGTGGCACGCCGCGCAAGCGGGGATTTTCCTGGACGGATCGCCGTTCAGCACAAGCTGCTGGCCCTTCGTAACGGTCGACGCCGACACGTTCGGCTTAGCCGGCGGCGGATACGGCGGACGCTGTTGCGAGAAATACGTGGCGATCTGGTGAAGGTAGTCGTCGGAGAGATACGTGACGAGGTAGTTCATGGGCGGATACTTCCGGCGGCCTTCGCGGAAGTTCGTCAACTGGTTGTACAGATACTCGGCCGGTTTGCCTGCAAGGCGCGGGAAATAGTCGTTGTCCGTGCCTTCACCATGCACGCCGTGGCAGGCTGTACAGCCTTGCACACGTGCCGCCATGGTGTCCGGTGCGACTGGCTGGGAGGCTTGAGCGGGCGCCGGGGCTTCGGCTGCGCCGGCAAGGCTGGCACTGCCGAACAGCGCCAAAGCCACTAGCGGGGCGAGCAACGGACGAAATATGCGTCTTGAAGGCACGCGACACTCCATGAATTTCGATGACCTGCCGAGCTTCGTTCGGCCCGGTGCGAATATGTGGTGAACCATTGCCACAGCGGCTCAGCGAGCCCCCGAAGCGACGCGGCATTCTATCATCGTTGACTGATGGTGACTATTTGAGCATCGACCTGTTGCACGGCCTTTTCAACGTCTACGCGACAATTTGCCGCGCGACTCATCGACATCAGTTTTGAACGTGCGCAACCATTACGACTCCTTTTTGTGTTCGACAAAGTATCGACTGGTTGCGGACTGGTTGGGCGGCGCGTTTTGTGGTTTTTTCAGGATTCGGCAAGGTTCGAGGCATCGTGCATTCCATGTGCCTGTTCCGCTAGACTCGCGTTCCCAGCCCTTGCTGCGCGTTTCTTCTTCGATCCTTCACTGAACCTTCAATGCAATCTTCGTCTGCTTTCAGCGTGAATCAACTTCTTCAGGTGCGGGCATGAGCGACGATCCGCTTTGGTTTGCCCAAGTCGCCATCGCGGCGCTCGCCGATATCGCCTTCGCCTGCACGCTCGGCGCGGGATTGTTGAGCGTGTGGTTATCGAAGGAGAAGGCGGCGGCGACCATGTCTCCTGCCCGTATTGGGTGGGTTAAGGCGCGGCGGCTGAGTATTGGCGGCGCGTTGGTGCTGGCTTTTGCCGACATGGTGCTGGTGTGGTTGCAGGCGGCATCGATGAGCGGAGCGCCTTTATTCAATGCCTTCGCCGCCATCGGCACCGTGATCACGGGCACGCACGCCGGCATGGGCTGGGCGATAGCGTTCGCCGGCAGCGTGCTGCTGATTCTTGCGACGATATCCGCTAACGCGAAGGGAAGCCCGCGGCTCGGCTTGTTCATGGCGGGCGCGATCGTCGCTGCGGCGGGCAAGGCGTCGATCGGCCATGCCGCCGATGCCGGCTCGTTTTCGCTCGCCGAAGGCGTGCAGACCGTTCATCTTCTGGCGACGGCGTTATGGGGCGGCGTGGTTTTCGCCGGCGCGTGGCGCGTGTTGCCGGCGCTAGGGACATCGCTCGCGCGGGCGTTTTTGATTCGCATCGCGGGAAAGATGTCGATGGTGGCGGTCGTTGCCGTATCGCTGGTGATACTCACCGGGATTTACAACGCGTGGCGCGGGCTGGGTGGATCGGCGGATGCGCTGGGGACAAGCGCGTGGGGTCACGCGTTGGTCGTGAAGGGCGCGCTGGTCGGGACCGCGCTGCTGCTCGGCGCAATGAACCGATGGTCCGTGTTGCCCCGATTGAAGCGCACCGCATCCACCGTCGATGCACACACGTTCAACGGCGTGATGCGAGTGGAGGCGCTGCTGATTTTGGGAGTTTTTGTTGCGGCTGCCGTGCTGTCGCACAGCGTGCCGGGTTTCGCATCGATGGGCTGATGCTCATTCTTCGTTTATTCGTAGCCGAGTTTGTGACTCACGATAGGCGCACAGAAAAGCGCCAAAGCGCAGCCGATCGCCTTTCCCTGAATTTCGATGAACGCTGTATGCGCCAAGGGCGATGACATCAAGACATCGATAAGTTGCGGCAGGCAAAACAGCACCGCTGCGCCGATAAAGCATCGCGTCACGGTCGACAGACGCCAGCCGTGCTGGGCGCCCATCGCGGCACAGACCACGCGCATCACGCCGAATAGAACGAGCGCGCCGACAGCCATTTGGGTGCGGACATATTCATCGGGAAGGAAATACATGCAGGGCTCTTTCGCTTGATCGTCACGCTCTTCCAGGGCGCATGGGTCGGAACAAAACTAACGTACGCGAGATAACGCGAGACGCGGGCCTAAGCGTCGATACAGCCTGCAAAGCCTTGCGACACAACGGATTCTTGTGCCGCAAGGCGTTCGTCTCTCAGCCCGTTTCTCAATCACTGAGGTGCGTCACTACGTCGCCTTGTCCAATCATCCTATTTTACGATGTCCGCAGCAATCGCATCGTGCGCCGCCCCGCAAATCCCTTCGATCACCACTCGGCGACGCTGCCATCCGCGTGACGCCAGACCGGATTGCGCCAGCGATGCCCAACCTTCGCCATCTCGCGCACCTTGTCCTCATTCACTTCGATACCCAAGCCCGGCCCTTGCGGAATCATCACCATGCCGTCTTCATATTTGAAGACTTCGGGGTTCTTGATGTAATCGAGCAGGTCGTTGCCCTTGTTGTAGTGAATCCCGAGGCTCTGCTCCTGGATGAACGCGTTGTAACTGACCGCATCGATTTGCAGACAAGTAGCCAGCGCGATCGGGCCGAGCGGGCAATGCAGGGCGAGGGCGACGTCGTAGGCTTCGGCCATCGATGCAATCTTGCGGCACTCCGTAATTCCGCCCGCGTGCGATGCATCCGGCTGGATGATGTCCACGTAACCGCCGGCCAGAATGTGCTTGAAGTCCCAGCGCGAGTACAAACGCTCGCCGAGCGCGATAGGCGTGCTCGTCTGGTTCACGATGTCGCGCAACGCTTCAACGTTCTCCGACAACACCGGCTCTTCAATAAACAGCAGCTTGAACGGGTCGAGTTCCTTCGCGAGCACCTTCGCCATCGGCTTGTGCACGCGGCCGTGGAAGTCCACGCCGATGCCAATATTCGGTCCCACCGCCTCACGCACCGCCGCCACGTTGTTGATGACCGCTTGAACCTTGTCGAAGGTATCGATGATCTGAAGTTCTTCCGAACCGTTCATCTTCACCGCCTTGAAACCGCGATCCACGACAGCGCGAGCGTTGTTCGCGACATCGCTCGGGCGATCACCGCCGATCCACGAATACACCTTGATCCGGTCGCGAACCTGGCCGCCGAGCAGCGCGTGAATTGGCACACCGTGATGCTTGCCCTTGATGTCCCACAGCGCCTGGTCGACACCCGCAATCGCGCTCATGCCGATTGGGCCGCCGCGATAAAACCCCGCGCGATACATCACTTGCCAGTGATCCTCGATCAGCAGCGGGTCCTTGCCGATCAAATAGTCCGACAGTTCATCAACCGCCGCCGCCACCGTGTGCGCACGTCCTTCCACCACCGGCTCGCCCCAGCCGACAATGCCTTCGTCGGTAGTGATCTTCAGGAAACACCAGCGCGGCGGAACGATAAAAGTCTCGAGTTTGGTGATCTTCATGCTGGCGTCTCCTGATTTCCGAATGGGTGAGGAACAAGGGTTCCTATGCTATCAAAACTTTTTCGAGATGTGTATATTAATAGTACTATTGGCCGGAAAGCCTTGATGGGAAACGATCCGTATAATCGCGCTCATTTTTGAGTCACCTTCTGAGTTACTTCAAAGTCACTTCTGAGCAAAGGGGAAAGTTATCCAGCACGATCTGCACGGACGCGTCGCGTACGAGCTTGGCACCGAGATATTGCGCGGCGATTTCCCGCCTGCGTCCACGTTGCCGCGCGAAGCCGAATTGATGGAGCGCTTCGGCGTCAGCCGGACAGTGCTGCGCGAGGCGTTGCGTACGTTGACGTCGAAGGGATTGATTGAATCGCGGCCGAAGATCGGGACGCGCGTGCGGCCGCGGCATGCCTGGAATCTCCTCGATGCCGACGTTCTCGAGTGGTATTCGCGCGTCGCCAAGCCGTTGCAGTTCGCGTTGAAGCTGCAGGAAATGCGCGAAATGATCGAGCCGTATGCCGCCGCACTGGCCGCCGCGAATCACGACGACGAAGCGTTGACCCATTTAAGCCAGGCACATCAAGCGATGCTTGAAGCGCGCAATGTCGATGAATGGGTTCGTGCCGACCTGCGCTTTCACCTGAGCGTGCTGAACGCGTGCAGCAATGAATTGCTGATTCCGCTTGGAACGTTGATCGAGCGCACGCTTGAAGCGCAGTTGCGGTTGAACGCACGGCGGGCGGAGGTTTTCAATGCATCGATGGCGGAACATACGGCCGTTTTCGATGCCATCGTCGCGCGGGATTCCGGCGCCGCGCGTTACGCGATGGGCGGTTTGCTCGGCGTGACGCGGGCGCGGATCGAGGGTTAGCGCAGCGTTTGCGACCGCGCGCTGAACCTCGCCTCGGTCCGGCGATAATTTCCGTTTCGTTATAAAGTTGCGTCCTCGGCGCCGTTTTGTTGCTGTGCATCAGGAATTATTCAGAACGCGGCGCTTCGCACCTCTCGCAAGGAGCACGAATTTGCCGCACGTTCCAATCTCCCTTGTGTCGACCTGGGGCGCGTGGGCCGTGTTCGTCAGCGTCCTCGCCACCCAGCTCGGCGTCCCCATTCCCGCTGCGCCCATGCTCGTGCTGGCCGGCACTTTGGTCGCGGCTGGGCTGGCTTCCTTCTGGCATATGTTGGCGGCTGCGGTTATCGCGGTGATCATCGCCGATTTACTTTGGTTCACCGCCGGGCGGTTATATGGCCGACGGTTTCTGAACTCGCTCGTGCGCTTCTCGCTTTCTCTCGATACCACTTTGCGTACCGCGCGGCATTGGTTCGAGCGCTTTGGCGTGCCTTTGCTGGCGTTATCGAAGTTCGTGCCGGGATTGGGATTGGTATCGTCGCCGTTGCTCGGGACCACGCAAATCGATGTGCGGGTGTTCGTGTTCTGGGATCTGCTCGGCGCGGCGCTTTGGGCTTCGGCGTGGATGCTTGGCGGCGCGATTCTGAAGGCCGAAGTCGCGAATTTGCTGATGTTCGTGCGTGACTATGGGCTGACCGCGCTCGATGTGCTCGGGATGGCTGCCGGTGCGTTCCTGGCGTACAGATGGCTGCGGCGCTTGCAGTTTCGTCGATGGCTCGCGAAGTATCGGATATCGCCCGAACAGCTCGATGAAATGATGCGGTCTGATGCGCCGCCCGTTATTTTCGATGCACGGCCGGAGGAGGTCAGGAGGAAGGAGGCGCATCGGATTGCTGGGGCGATTCCGCTGGATCTGGCGTCGTCGGGGAAGGTGGATGCGATGTTTCGGGAACACGAGGTGGTGGTGTATTGCGTGTGTCCGAATGAGGCGACGGCGAAGCAGATCGTGCGGCAGTTGAAGGCGAAAGGGTTTCATAACGTGCGGCCGCTGAAGGGCGGGCTGGATGCTTGGGAGAAGATGGGGTTTCCGGTTGAGGCGATTCCGTTTGATTCGATGGGGGTGGCGGGGTTTAAGTCGGCGGGTTCTGCTACTTCTTCATCCTCTTCATCCTCTTCTTCCTCTTCGCTCGATGACGACGATGATCGGAGTCTCGACGATATGGTGACTGTCAGGGCTACGGCGCCGGAGTGAGGTTTTTGCGTTCTTCGTGCGCGATAGGTGGTTGCGCGTGTGGGTCTCGTTTGTGTGTGTCTACTGGATCTTTATCGGATGAATCAGTTTTCGGCGTTGGATCCTTCGCACCTGTTCGGGTTGCCGACGCCGGATTGCATCACGCTCGATGATGGTCTTCCAATTCCCTATTCCAACGCCGGCGATAACGACGCCGAGACGATCGTGTTCATCCACGGCTCTCTTTGTGATTTTCGATATTGGAAGCCGCAGTTGGGCCCGCTATCTAAACAGTATCGATGTGTGGCGCCGAGTCTCTCGCACTATTGGCCAACGACGTTGCTGGAGCTTGGGAATCGGGCGTTTAGCTGGGACGCGCATGTCGATGAGATGGGGCAATTCATCGAGCGGTTGGGCGTTGGGCCGGTTCATGTTGTCGGGCATTCGAGAGGTGGGTGTGTCGCGTTTCACTTGGCTGTGAGATATCCGGAATGGGTGAAGTCGTTGGTGTTGGCCGATCCGGGGGGAGGGGTGGCTAGGTCCGGTGATGATGAGAGAGCGCGGACAGTGCTGCCCGCGCCGGTTAATGCGCTTCGGGCAAAGACGGCGGAGTTGATCGCTGGCGGGGAAGTTGATGCGGGGCTGGAGCTTTTTGTCGATTCGGTAAGCCGGCCGGGGTTTTGGGCGAGGAGCCCTCGCGACTTCCGCGAAATGGCGATGGATAACGCGAATACGCTGGCGCTGCAGTTTCGCGATCCGTTGCCGGCCTACGATGCGCATACTGCGGCGAGGGTGCAATGTCCTACGCTGCTAATCGATGGTGCGAATAGTCCGCGGATGTTTCGGGACGCGGTGGGGGCGTTGGAAGGATGGATTGAAGGAGCGCGGAGAGTGACGATTGAAGGCGCCTCGCATGGGATGACCGTTACTCACGCCGGCGCGTTTAATCGAGCGGTGGGAGTTCGGCCTTGAGCAGGTAAGCGGGCTATCTCCACGATGCTTACTTTGGAGTCGCTACTACGACCGTCTCCTCGAACTGAAACTCCTCGCACGAAAATAAGCGCTTGACAGGCAAAAAGGTCGAGGAGGTACGCTGTGGTTGTCGGCTTGGTTAGCAATTTAAACCGATAGAGCTAAGAAGCGTTGAAAGTCCCCTTGCTGGGTCAAGTGAGTGATAAAATATCACGCAATCTTCCCTTACTGGTCACCTATGAATCCGCGCGATGACGAACTTGCACTGGTCAAAAAAGTGCTCGAAATATATGACCAAAAAAACGTGGCGGCGTACTTGCACGATGTCGCGGGGCAGACTTGGTGTCGAGAGACGATTAACCGCTGGCTTATGGGAAAAGCGTGCCCGCGATTAGGTAACGCGGAGTATCAAGCTCTCGTCGCTCTGCTGCCAAGGCCGCCCAGTCGCGTCAAAACGGAATTTGATTTTATCGATCTTTTTGCGGGAATTGGCGGCATCAGACGTGGGTTTGAAGATATTGGCGGCCGCTGTGTTTTTACGAGCGAATGGAACAAGCCAGCTGTTAAAACCTATAAAGCGAATTATTATTCGGACCCGGCTTTTCATAAATTTAACCATGATATTCGTGAGATCACGTTAAGCGATCGAGAGGATGTATCGGAGGCCGAAGCTTATCGAAACATCGACATTGAAATCCCAAATCATGACGTGTTGTTGGCTGGATTTCCGTGTCAGCCGTTCTCAATCGCAGGAGTTTCTAAAAAGAACGCTCTAGGGCGCGTCCATGGATTCGAGTGCAAAACGCAAGGGACATTATTTTTCGATGTCGCGCGAATTTTAGCGGCGAAGCGTCCAGCCGCATTTGTTTTGGAGAACGTCAAGAATTTAAAAAGCCACGATAAAGGGCGTACATTTAAAATTATCACCGACACACTTCGCGAGCTCGATTACTGGGTAGCCGACGTCGATGCGTTCGGACCGCAGGACCCAAAAATTATCGATGGCGCGAATTTTGTGCCACAACACCGTGAACGGATTGTGCTTGTTGGATTTCGAAGGGATTTAAATGTTCATAATAACTTTACTCTAAAAGATATATATAAGCAGTACCCGAAACGACGACCTTCGCTAAGCGAGCTATTTGAGCCAGAAGTTGATAATAAGTACATTCTTACGCCCAAATTGTGGGAATATTTGTTTAATTATTCAATCAAACACAAGGCGAAAGGGAATGGTTTTGGATACGGTTTAACAAAAGGGAGTGATGTCACGCGAACCCTCTCAGCTCGGTATTATAAAGATGGATCAGAAATACTGATTGATCGCGGTTTTGATGCCGGAAAAGATTTTTTTCATCCAGATAACATGAGTAACCGGCCTCGTCGCCTTACACCGCGGGAATGCGCGAGACTTATGGGTTATGATGCCGCGGGTAAATCAGATTTCAAAATTCCCGTATCCGACACGCAGGCATACAAACAATTTGGAAACTCGGTTGTAGTACCCGTTTTTGCCGCGGTAGCGAAGTTGATGAAGCAGCGAATCATCAAGGCAAAGGCTTTATCTTTACATGCGTCCGCCGCGAACGAAGAGTTATCTCTCGAACTGTGATTGACGTTCACACCCCGGAGGGCCGCTCGCGAAACATGCGAGCGGTCAAAAGTAAAAACACTGTGCCAGAAAGGCTTCTTCGCAGCGCTTTGCACAAACGCGGTTTCCGTTTTCGGATTCATTCTGTTGGCCTTCCGGGAAGACCGGACTTAGTATTACGGAAGTTTGGGGCGGTTGTTTTTGTGAATGGTTGCTTTTGGCATGGTCACGGGTGTCATTTATTTAGGATGCCGCGTACGCGAAGTGATTTTTGGGCGGCGAAGATTGCGACAAACGTCTCGCGAGATGCTGTAAGTCGAGATGCACTTCTCGATGCTGGTTGGCGTGTTGCGACAGTTTGGGAGTGTTCATTAAAGGGGCGTTACAAAAAACCGTTTGATTCAGTTGTCGACGAGATTATAAATTGGTTGAACAAGCCGGAGGTGCAATCGCTCGATATACGTGGGTTGTCATAAGTTTGACGTCATTTTAATAGTACAAATCGAACATTCGACTTGTACTCAACGCAGGTCGCGCGCCGACTTGGCGCCAACGCAGTGGCGCAAGATGGAAACATCGGTTCCGTCAATTAGTACTGAAATATTCGATCACAATCCTACGACGTCCCATTGCCGGTAGAGCATTGAGAGATTTTTTATTGGAATTCGAAATTGGCTTCGAGCTTTCGTTTTTGACTTTTGCTCACTTGCTCGCTCGAGCTTCGGAGCAGGATCGTAGATAATGGCGCCATCTGAAAGGGCTTTGAGGAATAGCGAGAAATCGGTCCCCTCACCCATTAGTACGGGGCTCATATATTGATACTCGGGCGAAATCACATTTTGATACTTGGGCGAAACCACATTTGTACGCGAGTACCGCACGTAAGCTGCTGCCGCATGTTTCCTCCCCCAGTGCTCGACAAGACCGGAAAACGTCCACTCTGCAGAGATGTTTCCCCCTTCGTCCACTAGCCGAATACCGCCCGTGACATCCGTAATTTTTTGGGATACGACGTCGAAACCCTCGATCATTAGGGTGTGTCCGGACATCTTTGCTTTCACATTAGCTTTGTGAGAGCCCGTAAAGTAGATCACATCTCGTCCCGAGAGAGCCCTTCCATATTTTCTCAAAAACGCTTCAACACCATGAGTTCCGTAGAAACCGGCGTCTGGCTCCGGCGTCATCAAAGTTACTCTACCTTTGCTGTAGGCC
>CAVPTS010000018.1:0-266325 GCA_963708695.1 uncultured beta proteobacterium | reverse complement strand
CCGGTCATGGCGTTCTTCAAGCTGCTCATCAAACGTCAGCGGCACCGAATATTTTTGCGAGCGACTTCGTTGCTCCCGCAGCACCCAGCGCCAGCGACATCGCGGCGGCCAGTGCGAAGCGGGTGAATGTGGCGGACAAGCGCATCATCAACGGCAAGACCGACGTGAATCAGTTGGTGCCGTTCAAGTACAAGTGGGCGTGGGAAAAGTATCTGGCGGGTTGTGCGAACCACTGGATGCCGCAGGAAGTGAACATGTCGCGCGACATCGCGCTGTGGAAAGACCCGAACGGCCTCTCCGACGACGAACGCCGGATCGTGAAGCGCAACCTCGGTTTCTTCGTCACGGCCGACTCGCTCGCGGCGAACAACATCGTGCTCGGGACGTATCGCCATATCACCGCGCCCGAGTGCCGCCAGTTCCTGCTGCGCCAGGCGTTCGAGGAAGCGATCCACACGCACGCGTATCAGTACATCGTCGAATCGCTGGGTCTGGACGAGAGCGAAATCTTCAACGCGTATCACGAGGTCGACTCGATCCGCGCGAAGGACGAGTTCCTGATTCCGTTCATCAACACGCTGACGGATCCGGCGTTCACCACCGGCACGCTGGAAGCGGACCAGAAATTGCTGAAGTCGTTGATCGTGTTTGCTTGCGTGATGGAAGGGCTCTTCTTCTACGTCGGCTTTACGCAGATCCTGGCGCTGGGTCGCCAGAACAAGATGACGGGCGCGGCCGAGCAGTATCAGTACATCCTGCGCGACGAGTCGATGCACTGCAACTTCGGCATCGACCTGATCAACCAGATCAAGCTGGAAGAGCCGCAACTGTGGACGCCGGAATTTCGCGCGGAGATCCGCGAGATTTTCCAGGAAGCTGTCGAACTGGAATACCGGTACGCAGAAGACACCATGCCGCGCGGCGTGCTCGGTCTGAATGCTGCCATGTTCAAGAGCTATTTGCGTTTCATCTGTAACCGTCGATGCCAGCAGATCGGCCTCGACCCGCTGTTCCCGAACGAAGAAAACCCGTTCCCGTGGATGAGCGAGATGATCGACTTGAAGAAGGAACGCAACTTCTTCGAGACGCGAGTGATCGAGTATCAAACCGGCGGCGCGCTGACCTGGGAATAAACGGATCAGCGAATCAACGTCAGCCAGCGGCAATGGACGCATTGCCGCGACGAATTAGATGCAGACCGGGCGCGCAAGAGCGAGCGCCGAGTAGACGGGATGAATGGCAAACCGGCGCCATTCGCGTGCGATCACGATTGCGCGCGCGCCGGCCAACAGGTTTAGGAGAACGGTCGCCTGATGCAAAGTGCGCCTTGTGGCTTAACAGCCCAAAAAGATGACAGGCGTTTTGCGGACCCTTCAGTGGGACGGGCAAACTTCCCCCCGAAATATGCCGTCGGCAGTGCCGACGGCCCGATCAAGCGATTGCCGGCACCTTCTTCTGGTGCTGACTTAATTTGGCGCGCGGTGCCTTGTGGCACCGCGCGCCTTGCCGTATTCATTAGCGTAAGCAGGCTCCATCAGCGTACGCCGATGAATAATCCGCTTCGCAGCGTGCGTCCTGAGAAGCCCACGCGGGAAGCGGGTTTTGACGAAGGGTGTTGTTTGAACTGACTCTCATCTTGAAACCTGAAGGAGAAAATGATGGCATTAGCCAAGAAATCCGTCGCAAAGAAGGCTGCAGCGAAACCGGCTGTTAAGAAAACGGCTGCCAAGAAGGCAACGGTAGCGAAGAAGGCACCGGCCGCGAAGAAAGTAGCAGCGAAGAAAGTAGCCGCCAAGAAAGTCGCAGTGAAGAAGGTTGCGGCGAAGAAGGTTGCTGCCAAGAAGGCACCGGCGAAGAAAGTTGCAGCCAAGAAAGTTGCAGTGAAGAAGGTTGCAGCCAAGAAGGCTCCGGCGAAGAAGGCAGCGGCCAAGAAGGCCGTCGCCAAGAAGGCGCCTGCCAAGAAGGCTGCTGCTAAAAAGGCGCCTGCTAAAAAGGCTGCTGCCAAGAAGGCGCCTGCTAAAAAGGCTGCTGCTAAAAAGGCGCCTGCTAAGAAGGCACCTGCCAAAAAGGCGGCCGCCAAGAAGGCTGCGCCCGCCAAGAAGGCTGCCCCTGCTGCGAAGAAGGCTCCCGCTGCGAAGAAAGCCGCTCCTGCTGCCAAGAAGGCCGTCGCTGCTGCTCCGGCCGCGGCTCCGGCTGCGACGCCCGCTCCGGTTGCAAAAAAAGCTCCGGCCAAGAAGGCTGCCGCTGCGAAGAAGACGACTGCTGTAGCACCGGCAACGACGGCAACGACTCCTGCAGCGCCGGCTCCGGCTGCAACGGTCAAGACGGCGTTGAACCCGGCTGCCGCATGGCCGTTCCCGACGGGCAGCCGTCCGTAAGCGCAGGCTGTAACGCAGTACCTGGGCACACGTAATGTGTCTCGAGACCGTGTATTTCTACGCGGTCCAAACCCGCTGCCGGCTTATGCCGGCAGCGGGTTTTTTTATCGGCGACAAGCGAGAGGCCGAGCGGATTAGCTTTGGCCAAGCGGTCGAACTTCCGCGCCCTATAGACGAAAAAAAGCGCACCGCCCAAAGGCGCATGCGCTTTCCTCCTGCACCGGCCCGATCTATTCGATCGGACCGGCAATGTCTCATTTGTTAGTGCGTCACTCGCGTCACGCCGCCGCTCGACAACAAGCGAACTCGCTCGCCGGCCTGGAACACTTCGCCGGTCGCGGTTTGCGTGATGGCGCGCATGTCGCCGTTATCCAGACGCACGGTGATCTCCAGTCCGTTCTGCGTCGCCACGCCGTTCTCCACGGCATTGCCCGCCACCGCACCCGCGATCCCGCCGACGATACCCGTCAGGATCGAGCCACGTCCGCCGCCCAGCGCGCTCCCGGCGACCGCACCCAACGCACCGCCGCCGATGGCGCCAAGGCCGCTCGGCTGGCCGTTGTTCGAGCTGATCTTCACGCCGCGCACGCTGTCGACGGTGCCCATGCGGACCGTCTCTTCACGCTGCGCCTGCGACGCGGTGTACACGTCCGGCGAGCTGCTGTTATACGCGCAACCCGTCATGACGACGGAACTTACCAGCGCTGCTGCCAGCACCATACGACTTGTCATGTTCATCCTTCACTCCACAAAATAACGGCAGGCTGCCGCACGAATGGCCGACAGCCTGCTGCACCACATCACTGCTGAAGCGGCACCCGGATCCGCTTCATGACTTTCTTCATGACTCATTTCCTGATTGCTTCAACCCTCTTCACGCCCTTCATCACACACTACGTCGGGATATTTCAAAAGCTTAGAGCGCCGAACCAAAAGCCAGTTCGAACCGTTCGCCAATCTCGGCACGCGAAGGCGCATACGTCTGCGGTCCCTGATGTTCGATTTTCAGCGAACCCATGAGACTCGCCAGACGGCCGGTTTTCGCCCAGCCCAGCTTGTGCTCGATGCCATACAGCAAGCCACCGCGGAACGCGTCGCCGCAACCGGTCGGGTCGACGACCTTGTGCGCCTTCACCGCCGGAACTTCCTCCACACCTTCAGCGTGCAAAATCTGCGCGCCGTGCTCACCGCGCGTAATCACCAGCGCTTCCACGCGGCTCAGTATTTCGTCGATCGACCAGCCGGTCTTGTTGCTCAGCAGTTTCGCTTCGTAGTCATTGACTGCCACGTAAGTGGCGAGTTCAATCATGCGACGAAGTTCCACACCTTCAAGAATCGGCAGGCGCCTGGCCCGGATCGAAGACGAACGGCACGCCCGCTGCCGCCAATTCCTCGACGTGCTGGCGCATGCCGTCGGCGCCGTCCGGGGCGACGATTCCGAGCGTGATGCCCTTGGTTTCCCCGGCGTGATTCAGGTGCGAATCCATCATCGCGCCCGGGTGGAATGCGGTGATCTGGTTGTTCGCGAGATCGGTGGTGATGAAGCATTGCGCCGAGTGTTGATCGGGCAGCACGCGCACATATTCTCTCGACAAACCCAGCGCATCGAAGCGGTCCAGGTAGAGCTGGGCATCGGCGCTCGCCGAGGGTCGCCATGATCTTTGCGTCGCCGCCGAGCAGTTTCAGCGCGTAGGCAATGTTGCCCGCGCAGCCGCCGAAGTTGCGCCGCATCGTGGGGACGAGGAAGCTGATGTTCAACTGATGCACCTGGTCCGGCAGGATGTGGTCGCCGAAGCGGCCCTGGAACGTCATGATGTTGTCGTAGGCGAGCGAGCCGCAGATGAGCGTAGACACGAGCGAAATCCCTGAAAGTGGCTGAGAAAAATACGTGATAAAAGCGTTGCGCAGGTTTGATTTCCTGAGCACCGGGCATGCCCGGATGAGGCGCTGCGCATTCGTCACGCGGCGGCTGTTCCTCCACGTCACGGATGCGCAGGCCGTGGACGGCCCGCGGACTTGCTAGATGTAGATGTTTTACACCGGGTGCTAAATGTAGCTGCGGCGAGCAACGCATCGATACGTGGCTCGCCGGCAGTGGACGTGCAGACCGCAAGCGGCCTGCGTTTCCTTGTTGATTACTTCAACGCGGCCAGCGCTGCGTCGTAGTTCGGCTCGTTCTTGATTTCCGACACGAGTTCCGAATACAGCACCTTGTCGTTTTCATCGATAACGACGACTGCGCGCGCCGTCAGGCCCGTCAGCGGTCCGCTCGTGACATCGACGCCATAGGCTTTCGCGAAGTCATGGCCGCGAAAGGTCGACGCCGTCACCACGTTTTCGATACCTTCCGTCGTGCAGAAACGCGTCGCTGCAAACGGCAGATCGCCGGAAACGACGACGACCACGGTGTTATCGAGTCCGGCTGCCGACACGTTGAACTTGCGCGTGGAGGTGGCGCACGTGGGGGTATCGAGGCTCGGCACGATGTTCAGGACCTTGCGCTTGCCGGCGAAGCTCGCCAGTGTCAGGTTGCCGAGGTCTTTGCCGACGAGGGTGAAATCCGCTGCTGCCGCACCGGCGGAGGGGAACGTGCCCGCTACGTCGATCGGGTTGCCGCCGAGGGTAACTTGGCTCATTGTCTGCTCCAGAATAGGTCTGATGTTCAGGGATTGCGCGCGTCGTCTGACCGGGGACGGACGAGAGACGCGCGCGGGAAACAACGACTGCTAATGGTGAAAGTGAACAGCGTTAGAGGCGCCAGCGTGTCAGGGATAGAAAATCTGCACGCGATAATTCGCCGCGACCGCATCGCCGGTATCTAGCCGGACGATTACTGGTTGCGTGCTGCGCGCGGGCAGGCCAGCGCCGATCTGAGTGCCTGGGCGCGCGTAGTCTTGCGGCCACAAGACCCGCCGGATCGCGACGTTGTTCTTGTCGTCGAGGAGGGTGAGTTCCAGCGCCGGATAGGCAATCGCTACATCGAAGCGATTGCGCAGCGATAGTTTCAGTTCGAGCTTGTGCGATCCGTCCACCTGGCGCAGGCCGGAATTCTCGATCTGCAAGCCGTCGATATCGCGCGGCGGCGCGACCACGCAGCCAATCTGCTCGCACGCTTGCGCGAAGATCGCTTGCGACGCCGGCCAGTAGACCATCACGGTTTCCCGCTGCCACCACGCGAGTTGCGCAATCAGCACGACAAGCAGGGCGAGCGCGATCAACGAGCCGATGATTTTCCACACGATCCCCGAGCGCGCGGGCGCACGCGTTTCACGGATGACGGGGAAGGGCTCGGAAGTATCGGACGATGGTGAAGCGCTGCCGAAGCGCGGTTCGGGATCAGCGGCCCATGGCGCGGCGGGTTCCGTGCGGAACGGTGCCGGTTCTTCGGGTTCCACGCGAGGTGCTGTACGTCCGACAAACGGCTCGGCGCGTGCCTCGTTGATCGCTTCGCTTTCGGCGCGGCCCATGAAAGGATCGGTACGCGATGACTTCAGCGAATCGCCTTCCGTACGGCTCACAAACGGTTCGGTGCGATCAGGTGCGCCGATGGGTGAAACGTGCGTGGCGTCCTCATCCGCTTCGGCTTGAACCTGCGCTTGGGCGTCTACTCCCGCACGATTGGCCGCCTGCCACGGCGATTCGGCGCGTCCTTCGCCCGGAAAATCGCTCTCCGCGCGCGTGCGGGCCAGCGCCTCTTCCGCAGCAAGTCCGGCGGAGCGGCTCTGGCTGCGACGTGAGGTGCAAGGGCGGTATCGGAGACGAACGGGTGCAGCGGAATCCCGAGTGCGTCGTTCTTGCCGCCGGCCACTTCCGCGCTCGACTTCTCAGCCCACGGGCTTGCCGGGTCCGCGCCATAATTCGGCGCGGTGGCGGCCAGCGCGGCCATCACGGTTTCGTCGCGTTCGAACTGGTAATGCGCTGCGTCGAAGATTTCCTGGCAATGACCGCAGCGCACGCGGCCGTCATGCGGCGCGAGCAAATGCGGGTCGAGTCGGAAAACTGTTTCGCAGTGGGGGCAGCGGGTAGCCAGCGCCATAGGTAGCCGAAGGCCAGAGGCCGGTAGATGGACGATGGCGCTATTCTAAAGGCTTTCGCGGCGGGTACCGGCAAGACACACCCAGCCTTCGTGTTCCCGCCATACGCTGATGTCGATCCAGCGCGCATAGACAGCGGCAACTTCGTCGGCCTGCCGCGCAAGAATGCCCGACAACGCAATGCGTCCGCCCGGTTTCACGCGCGCGGAAAGCATCGACGCCATCAGCTTCAGCGGGTTCGACAGAATGTTCGCGACGACGATATCGAATTGCCCTTCGGGGAGATCGGCGGGCAGGCCGTAGGTGACGTCGGCGTGATTGCGCTCGCTATTCTGACGCGCGGATTCCACCGCTTGAGGATCGATATCGATACCAATCACCGGATTCGCGCCGCATTTCTTCGCCAGGATTGCGAGGATGCCGGAACCGCAACCGTAATCGAGCACGGACTGGTTTTCGTTCAACCGATTGCTCGAGCCATTCCATGCAAAGCCGTGTAGTCGGATGGCTGCCGGTACCGAACGCAAGACCCGGATCGAGTTCGAGCACGAGCGCGTCAGGATCGGGCGCCGCGTGCCAGGACGGCACGACCCAGATCCGCTTGCCGATAGGAATAGGATCGAACTGGGATTGCGTGAGGCGCACCCAGTCCTGATCTTCGACGTCGCGCAACGTGAACGCCGGCGTGTCCTTCAAGCCGATTTCATTCGCCGCGGCCGCCAGCAACACGGCGGGCTCGGCGGCGTCGGCCAGAAGGGCGACGACCCGCGAGCGGTTCCACGCCTTCTGGTCCGGCGTGAGGCCGGGTTCGCCGAAGAGCGGCTGCTCGTCGGGGGTATCGGCGTCGGCGTCTTCCACCGATACCGACAGCGCGCCCAGTTCCAGCAGCGCATCCGACAACGCTTCCGCGTGTTCCCGGTCCAGCTCGGCGATCAATTCCCGGTAGCTCATCTTGAAACCTTACTTATTGCGCCGCGTCTTCCGCGGCGACGGCGGCTGCCGCCTTGCGCGCGGCGAGCTTGTTTTCGAGGTAATGAATGCTCGTGCCGCCTTCGACGAACTTCGCATCGATCATCATCTCGCGATGCAGCGGGATGTTGGTCGAGATGCCTTCCACGACCATCTCCGACAACGCGATGCGCATGCGGTTGATCGCCTGCTCGCGCGTCGCGCCGTACGAGATCAGCTTGCCGATCATCGAGTCGTAGTTCGGCGGCACGAAATAGCCGTTGTACGCATGCGAATCGACGCGAATTCCCGGACCGCCCGGCATATGCCACGACGTCAAACGTCCCGGCGACGGCGTGAACTTGAACGGATCTTCGGCGTTGATCCGGCATTCGATCGCGTGACCGCGGAACTGGATGTCCTTCTGGCGGAACGCGAGCTTTTCGCCGGCAGCAATACGAATCTGTTCCTGCACGATATCCACGCCGGTAATCAGCTCCGTCACCGGATGTTCGACCTGCACGCGCGTGTTCATTTCGATGAAATAGAACTCGTTGTTCTCGTACAGGAATTCGAACGTGCCCGCGCCGAGATAACCCATCTTCTTGCAGGCATCGGCGCAACGATCGCCAATCCGCTCGATCAGGCGGCGCGCAATACCCGGCGCCGGCGCTTCTTCAATCACCTTCTGGTGACGGCGCTGCATCGAGCAATCGCGTTCGCCGAGCCAGATTGCGTTGCGGAACGAGTCGGCGAGAATCTGGATTTCGATGTGCCGCGGGTTCTCCAGGAATTTTTCCATGTAGACCTGCGGATTGCCGAACGCACGGCCGGCTTCTTCGCGCGTCATGTTCACCGCGTTCACCAGCGCCGCTTCCGTGTGCACCACGCGCATGCCGCGGCCACCGCCGCCGCCTGCTGCCTTGATGATCACCGGATAACCGACTGCGCGCGCAATCTTCACGATTTCCTTGGGATCTTCGGGCAACGCGCCTTCAGAACCTGGCACGCACGGCACGCCGGTCTTGATCATCGTTTGCTTGGCGGACACTTTGTCGCCCATCAAGCGGATGGTTTCCGGACGCGGTCCGATGAACGTGAAGCCCGATTGCTCGACACGCTCCGCGAAATCCGCGTTCTCCGACAAGAAACCGTAGCCGGGATGGATCGCTTCGGCGTCGGTGACTTCGGCTGCGCTGATCAGCGCCGGCATGTTGAGGTAACTGAGATTCGACGGCGCCGGTCCGATACAGACGGCTTCATCGGCCAATTTCACGTACTTGGCTTCTTTATCGGCTTCCGAATAGACGATGACCGTCTTGACGCCTAGTTCGCGGCACGCGCGCTGGATTCGAAGCGCGATTTCACCACGGTTCGCAATGAGGATTTTTTCAAACATAGCAAGGTTTCGACTCATCGATGGATCGCCGGGACGGTTTCCCTTGGCGGTCCTGGGAGATCGGCGGCGCGTCTCGCCGATCGATCATATTGATCAGATACGGCGAGCGCCCGAGTGCTGCGGCCACCGGCGGCGCGCGCGATTCAAACGCGTGCGCTGCTCGGTGGAATCGCGAAAAATCAATCGCCGATCACGAACAGCGGCTGACCGTACTCGACGGCCTGACCGTTTTCGACCAGGATTTCCTTCACGATGCCCGACTTGTCCGACTCGATTTCATTGAGCAGCTTCATCGCTTCGATGATGCAAAGCGTCTGGCCTTCCTTGACCGTATCGCCGACTTGCACGAACGCGTCAGCGCCCGGCGACGGCGCGCGGTAGAACGAACCGACCATCGGCGAGGTCACCACATGACCTTGCGGCACGACGGCGGCCGGCGTAGCCGGCGCGCCGGCTGCGGCGCGCGGCGCCGGCTTCGCCTGGCTGGCCGTATTGCGGCGCTTGCTGCATCGGGCCTTGCTGCATGTACTGCGGAGCCTGCATGTAGACCGGCGCGGCATTCTTGACGATGCGAACCTTGCCTTCGCCCTCGGTCACTTCAAGTTCCGAGATGCCGGATTCCGAGACCAGGTCGATGAGAGTTTTAAGTTTACGAAGGTCCATCGAAAATTCCCCTTTCAATGCTTGATGACCGGAAGCTTTTCCCGGTGCTTGACTTGGTTTTTGGGTGCCGCTGACGGGGGCGTCTTCTAGCGCCGCAGACGCCGGCTCCGCGTCACGGTGTGCGGGCAGTTCAAACGCTGTGAGTGGGCCGCGGCTCAATCGCGCGTCTTGACTGTAAGACGCTCGAGGGCGAAATCGAGCGCGTACAAATAGCCTTTCCAGCCCAGGCCGCAAATCACGGCTTCGGCGAGATCGGAGAAATAGGAGTGATGCCGGAAAGCTTCCCGCTTGTGCACGTTCGACAGATGAATTTCGACGAACGGCAGCGCGACGCCTGCAAGCGCGTCGCGAATTGCAACGCTCGTGTGGGTGTACGCCGCCGGATTGATCAGCACGAAGTCGACTTGTTCGGTCCGCGCTTGCTGAATGCGGTCGACAATCGCGCCTTCGTGATTGCTCTGAAACGACGACAATTCCGCTCCCGCCGCCTGTGCCTTTTCTGCTAGTGCCTCATCGATTTGCGCGAGCGTAACTCGACCGTAGACATCCGGTTCCCGGGTGCCGAGCAGATTGAGATTAGGGCCGTGCAGCACCAGCAGTCGTGACATAGAGGCTTTGATTTATGCGGAGTTGGCCGCACTTTAGCGCCCTTTAGAGAATTTTGTCTAGTTTCACAATTGCGCCAGCGCCCGGGCGTTGGCGCCGGGAGACGCGTAGAAGCGCATTTTGCACGTATTTTCGGGCAAAGTTTCCGGAAATGTCGCTATCTTTACGCGATTCGTTCCAATTTGCGCACGATCAAACCGGAGAGTTATAAGGCATCGAGCGTCGCTTTCAGCTCTTTTGGATCGACTTCGCCGAGTTTTGTGGACCGAATGACGCCCTTCGCGTCGATCACGACCGTGAACGGCAAGGCGCCCGCATTGTTACCGAAGCTGCGGGCGAGATCCGCGCCGCCGAATCCCGCGATGTAAATCGGGTAATCGACGGGTACTTTCTGAAGAAACGCGTTCACGTTTTTCTCGGAATCCACGCCAAGTCCAATAAACGTGATGCCTTTCTTTTCGTATTCTCGATGCAGGGCGGCGAGCGTCGGCATTTCTTTCACGCAGGGGCCGCACCACGACGCCCAGAAGTTCACCACGACGGGTTTGCCTTTGAACGCGGCGAGACTTTGCTGCGTCCCGGTGGCCGTTTGGAGTTGCGCTTTCCAGAGATCATCGACGGCATTGCTTTTCGCTGATGTCGTGAGTGCCGCTTCGCTGGTCTCGCCGCCCATCATCAGGTGGCTGGCGTAGAAGCCGCCGCCTGTCGCCGCAACGGCGATAACGAGGGCGGCAACAATGCGCATGGAATTCATAGAGTGGGGTCTGGTGTTGGAGGCGGCGGTTCGTCGAGCAGCGCGCGAACGGAGGATGCGCTTGCGCGTGCAAGCTTGCCCCGGCCGTCCGCGCGTACGGCGCCGCGCAGGTCGTTGGTATCGTAGAGCGCGACGTGAATGCCCATCGGTTCTTCGTCGCGGGAAGGCCGCATCAGAAAGCTCAAGGTTTCGACGTAGCCGCGCCCGGCGAAATGCCGTGTCTCGGAGACATCGTATTGAACGTTCGTGTTCAGCAGATAGATAGCGACTTCCTTGGGGTTATCGCAGAAACATTGCAGGTGGATGTCCGAGTGCTCGCCCGCCGTGCCGTTCAGCACGGCGCCGGTGAGGTAGGGGTTGAATGGCTGGAGCCGTTGCATCCATTCGAGCGCGACTTCGCGCATCCGGCGCAACACGGCGGGTTGGCTTTCGCTTTGAAAGAGCGCCTGATACTCGCGGATTTCGTCTTCGATCTGGGTGTTATCGGGGAGCCATTCGCCGCTTACGCGGGTTTCGCCGATCACTTGGCGTGCTGCTTTGCGCTTGGCGGTGGAGTAGTCGAGACCGTCTTCGGCAATCATCCGCGCTGCTGCGATGGCGATCTCTTCGCGCACGCGTTGCGGATCGAAATGTGGTTTGCGGATCATGGCGGAATGATAACTGATGGGGTTTTCGTTCGCACTGGGATGGGGCGGGAGGGGTGGGGGAGGTTGGTGCTGCATACGCTTGCGCGCGTTCTATGTTGTATGCATTTTTTAGCACTATTAGACAGATTGTTTGCGTTCGCACGCGGTCGGGGTTTGGGGGGCGGGGCTCGCTACCGGTGGTGGTCGGGGGTCAATGCCGGGTTGCTGCTGCTGACGTTAGTGCGGGTTGTATGCTGGCTTTTTTCTTTATCACTATTAGCCACTGTCCGTGGCGGGACTTCATTTCTTTGTCCAACGGCGACAAAGAAACGAAGCAAAGAAAACGCCTCTCCACAATCTGTATTAAGTGTCCCCAGCGTGCAGGCCACTGCTTTTGGTTCCCGCGTAGAACGGTGCTCGTAAAACCACGGACACTTGAACCCCTCCTTCTCGCGAATCCTGACATCCCCACGCTTCGCCACCAGTGTTCTCGGGCAAGCTCCAACGTCAACGACTTATGGCCATGCGTTTCGGCAAGGAACCATAAAAAGAGTAGACCACCGGGCGCGCGAACAGTGGCGCTTGATATATGCGCCCGAAATGACTACGTCCCGAATAGCTTCGCAGCCAACCTCAAATACGGGTGAGGCCGCACAAGTTCGCGGGCCCACCGATCTTGCACGAGAGCACTGGTGGCGAAGCATAGGGATGTAAAAATTCGCGAGAAGGAGGGTTCCCAAGTGTCCGTGACTAGCTTCGCTGCCACCACAAGTACGGGCGAGTCCGTACAAGTTCGCGGGCCCACCGATCTTGCACGAGAGCACTGGTGGCGAAGCATAGGGATGTAAGAATTCGCGAGAAGGAGGGTTCCCAAGTGTCCGTGACTAGCTTCGCTGCCACCGCAAATACGGGTGAGGCCGTACAAGTTCGAGGGTCCACCGATCTTGCCCGAGAGTACTGGCGGCGAAGCGTGGGGATGTCAGGATTCGCGAGAAGGAGGGGTTCCAAGTGTCCGTGACTAGCTTCGCTGCCACCACAAGTACGGGTGAGGCCGCACAAGTTCGCGGGGTCCACCGATCTTGCCCGAGAGCACTGGTGGCGAAGCGTGGGGATGTAGGGATTCGCGAGAAGGAGGGCTTCAAGTGTCCGTGGTTTTGCGAGCACCGTTCTACGCGGGAACCAAAAGCAGTGGTCTGCACGCTGGGGACACTTAATACAGATTGTGGGGAGGCGTTTTCTTTGCTTCGTTTCTTTGTCGCCGTTGGACAAAGAAATGAAGTGCCGCCACGCACAGTGGCTAATAGCGATAAAAAATTTAGCTCACATACAACCCGCGCTAACGTAAGCAGCAGCAACCCGGCACCAACCCAGTCCCACGGACATGGAAATGAAGTCCCGCCACTGACAGTGGCTAATAGCGATAAAAAATATAGCTAACATGCAACCCGCGCTAACGTAGGCAGCACCAACCCGGCACCGACCCCGACCATGGCTGGTAGCACGCCCCCAAAAAGTCCCAAGTGCGAACGCGAACAACCCTCCAACCGCGAACGCGAATACCCCGCGTAATGGAAAAAGGAAAAAAGTGCCAAAAAATACCGCAAACAAATAAAGACCGCATCGCCGACCAGCCCTACCCCCGAGCGCGAGCGAAAACCCCACCCCGAGCGCGAGCGAAAACCCTCGTCCAACCCCCCACCCCCGAGCGCGAGCGAAAACCACGGTTACAATGTGTCGCTCCGGGCGCCGGAATACCTCACTCGCTTTATGCACATTCACATCCTCGGCATCTGCGGCACATTCATGGGCGGCCTCGCGGTCCTCGCCCGCGAAGCGGGTCATCGCGTCACCGGCTGCGACGCCGGCGTCTATCCGCCAATGAGCACTCAGCTCGAAGCACAAGGCATTGAACTCATCGAAGGCTACGGCGTCGAGCAAATCGCGCTCGAACCGGACCTGTACGTAATCGGCAATGTCGTTACGCGCGGTAATCCGCTGATGGAAGCCATTCTCGATCGTGGCTTGCCATACACCTCCGGCCCCCAGTGGCTCGGTGAACACGTGCTGAACGGAAAATGGGTGCTCGCCGTCGCCGGCACACACGGCAAAACCACCACGAGCTCCATGCTCGCGTGGCTGCTGGAAGACGCAGGCATGAACCCGGGCTTTCTCATCGGCGGCGTGCCGTTGAATTTCGGCATTTCAGCGCGGCTCACGGATTCGAGCTTCTTCGTGATCGAAGCAGACGAATACGACACTGCCTTCTTCGATAAACGCTCCAAGTTCGTCCATTACCGCCCACGCACCGCGCTACTGAACAACCTCGAATTCGATCACGCTGATATCTTCCCGGATCTCGCCGCCATCGAGACCCAATTCCATCATCTGGTGCGTACGGTGCCGGGCGTCGGACGGATAGTGACGAACGGCCGCGAAGCCGCGCTCGAACGCGTGCTGACGCGCGGATGCTGGTCGGGCGTGGAGCGCTTTGGCGTGCAGGGCGGCTGGGAAGCGCTGCCGGCAGCAGACGGCGGTCTCGTCGATGAACAGTTCGCCGTGTATTGGGAAGGCGAGCGCCAGGGCGTTGTCGACTGGCAAGTGCAGGGTGAGCACAATCGGATGAATGCGTTGGCGGCGATCGCCGCTGCGCGCTCGGTGGGCGTGCCGCCAGCGCAGGCGACGCAATCGCTGAGCACGTTCCGAAATGTGAAGCGCCGGATGGAAGTGAAGGGCAGCGTAGACGGCGTCACGGTGTACGACGACTTCGCGCATCATCCGACCGCGATCGAAACCACGGTTGCAGGCTTGCGCACGCGCATCGGCAGCAATAGCCGCATTCTGGCCGTGCTCGAACCGCGCTCCAACACGATGAAACTCGGCGTCATGAAAGCGCAACTCCCGGCCAGTCTCGCCGATGCCGACCTCGTTTTCGGCTACGGCGCGCACGAAGGCCGTGACAAACTCGGCTGGGATCTGCACGCGGCGCTGAGTCCTTTAGGCGACAAAGCCCAAGCCTTCGATGACCTCCCGTTGCTGGTGAAGTCGGTCGCCGCCGCCGCGCGGCCTGGCGATCACGTGCTGGTGATGAGCAACGGCGGCTTCGGCGGCGTGCATCAGAAACTGCTCGATGCACTATCGGCGCGGCCGGCCGCGAAGGAGCGTGCGTGATTCTCTATCTGCATGGCTTCCGGTCATCGCCGCAATCGTTCAAGGCTCGATTGATGCGCGCGCGGCTGGAAGAGCTCGGTTTGATCGATGAATGGCGTTGCCCGTCGCTGCCGGTGTCTCCGAGTGAAGCTATCGCGCTGGCTGAAACGCTGGCGGCGCAAACCCACGATGACGACATCACGGTCGTCGGCAGCTCGCTCGGCGGGTTTTACGCAACGTGGCTCGCCGAAAAGCACGGCTGGCGCGCCGTCTTGCTGAATCCGGCGGTCGTGCCGCAAGAGGATCTGAGCGCTTATCTCGGCGAGCAGCCGTTGTGGCACGGCGGCGGCAGTATCGTGGTCGAGCCGCGCCATATCGACGAATTGCGTGCGCTTTCCGTACAGTCCATCACGCGGCCGGAGCGCTACTATCTGATCGCGGCGACCGGCGACGAAGTGCTCGACTATCGGACCATGCTCGATCATTACCCAAACGTAAGAACCACGCTGATTCAGGGCAGCGATCACGCGATCAGCGACTTTTCCAGTTATCTGGACCAGGTGCTCGCGTTTTGCGCGGCCCGGCCGTCGGCGGCCGCGGCCTGAATCGCCAGGCGCATCCATTTTTCGTTGGCTTGGCGTTTGGTCCGGGATAGAAACCCGGCCGGACGCCATGCCGACCAACAGTCTTTCGAGAGTATTGAGTGAACGTTTTTTTCGAGGAATCGGGTAGTTTCAAGGCCGGCGCCGTTCTGTCTAAACAGAACGACGCGTTTCAGGTCGAGTTGCCGGGCGGACGGCGCGCGAAGGTGCGCGCCAAAGACGTGCTGATCGAATTCGAGAAACCGAATGCCGCCGATCTGATGCAACAGGCCGACGCCATCGCGCAGGACATCGACCTCGATTTCCTGTGGGAATGCGCGCCCGAAGACGAATTTCCGTTTGCGGAATTGGGCGCGGATTATTTCGGCGATAAATTCGGCGCGACTGAACGCGCCGCGCTCGTGCTGCGCATGCATGGCTCGCCGGTATATTTCCGCCGCAAGGGCCGCGGACAATATCAGCGCGCGCCGCAGGAACAGTTGCAGATGGCGCTGGCCGGTCTGGAGAAAAAGCGTCAACTGGCGCTGGTGCAAGCGGGTTATGAGGCCGAACTGGTCGCGGGGAAATTGCCTGAAGCGCTGGTCGGTAAAGCGATCGGGTTGCTGACGAAGCCGGACAAGAATTCCATCGAATATAAGGCGCTTGAAGGGGCCGCCGCTACGCGCGGGATTTCGCAAGCGCGGCTGATGCTGGAAGTGGGCGGCATTCCGTCGGCGCGCGCGCTGCACGAGGCGCGTTTCCTGTCCGAATTCTTCCCGCACGGAACGGGTTTTGCGACGGTCACAGTGCCGCCGCTGCCCGACGATTTGCCGGAAGCGAACGTGCAAGCGTTTTCCATCGACGATGTCACCACGACTGAAATTGATGACGCGTTCTCCGTCGAGCATCTCGCCGATGGCCGTGTGCGAGTCGGTATTCACATCGCGGCGCCGGCGCTGGGGATCTCTCGCGGCGACATGATCGATGCGATCGCGCGCACCCGGCTTTCCACCGTCTACATGCCCGGCGACAAGATCACGATGCTGCCGGACAGCGTCGTGGAAGCGTTCACGCTGGCGGAAGGCGGATTGCGGCCGGCGTTGTCGCTGTACATCATCGTGAATCGTGAGACGCAGGAAATCGTGGCGACGGAAACGCGCGCCGAACGCGTCTTCATAAAGAGCAATCTTCGACACAACCATCTCGACGAACACGTCACCGAGGAATCGCTCGCGGCGGGCAGCGGCGACTATCCGCATAAAGAGGACATCGCGGTGCTGTGGCCGCTTGCGCAGGCGTTGTTCGAAAAACGTCAGGAAGCGCGCGCGGGTTACGGTCTGCGGCGCGAAGTGCAGCGCAATAACGACTTCAACTTCTACGTGGAAGGCGAGCACATCACGATCACGCCGCGTCGGCGCGGTTCGCCGCTCGACCTGATCGTTGCTGAACTGGCGATTCTCGCAAATTCATCGTGGGGCGCGTTTCTCAACGATCACAGCGTGCCGGGGATTTATCGGTCGCAGCGTGGTTTTGGCGCGCCCGGCCCGAAGCGCACGCGCATGCAGACCACGCCCGCGCCGCACGAAGGGCTGGGTGTCGCGCAATATGCGTGGAGCACGTCGCCGTTGCGTCGATACGTCGATTTGGTCAATCAATGGCAATTGCTCGCGTGCGTGCGGCATGGCGTGACGGCCGCGCTTGTCGCGCCGTTCAAGCCGAAGGACGCCGATCTGTTCGCCGTCGTGCAGGGCTTCGATGACCAGTATTCCGCCTACGCCGATCATCAACGGCGCATGGAATATTTCTGGTGTCTGCGCTGGTTGAAGCAAGAGGATCGCGAGCACGTGGCGGCGTCGGTGGTGAAGGACGATCTCGTGCGCCTGGACGAAATTCCGCTGATGTTGCATGTGCCCGGGCTCGGCGTGCACGCGCGCGGGACGAAGGTGATGCTGGATGTGATGAACCTCGATGAACTCACCGTTGAGGCGTCGTGCCGCTTGCTGCATGTGATCGACGCCCCGGCGCCCACGGCGGCGCAAGAGGCCGAGGCGCAGCAGGAAGAGACGGAAGACGAGTTGATCGAAGCGGAAGATTTGAGCGCCGAAAGCGAAGCTGAGGCGCAGGCGGAAGCGACGGCTAATGATTCGGCTGAAGGGGAACCTGAAGCTTCTACCGAGGAACCGGCCGGCGAGAGCACGCCCGACACAACGGAGCCCACGCGATGACTTCAGGCCCGCAACGTGAAGGCGTTGACCGATATGCGGTGATCGGCAATCCGGTCGCGCACAGCAAATCGCCGTGGATTCATGCGCACTTTGCAGAACAAACGGGTGAAGCGATCGAATACGGGCGCGTGCTTGGAACCATCGGCGCATTCGCCGGCGATGTCCGCGCGTTCATCGAAGCGGGTGGACGCGGCATGAACGTGACCGTGCCGTTCAAGCTCGACGCGCACGCTCTCGCCGATACCCTCACGCCACGCGCCGCGGCAGCGGGCGCGGTGAACACGCTGGCGTTCAACGCGGACGGCGTGCTGGGCGACAACACCGATGGCGTCGGCCTCGTGCGTGATATCGAAGGGAATCTGGGCGTTGGCTTGAAAGGCGCGCGCGTGCTGCTGCTGGGTGCGGGCGGCGCGGCGCGCGGTGTCGTGCTGCCGATGCTGGATGGCGGCGTGGCGGCGCTGACGATAGTCAATAGAACGGCATCGAAGGCGCAGCAACTCGTCGACCATTTCTCCGATGCCGCTCACGCCGCGCATGTCCGCTTCTCCGGCGGCGGCGCAGAAAGCGTGGAAGCCGGTCCTTACGATGTGATCGTCAACGCGACGGCCGGCAGTCTCGACGACGCGCTTCCAGATTGCGCCGACGCTTCGTTCGGCCCCGGCACGCTTGCCTACGACATGATGTACAGCGCCCAGCCGACAGTCTTCATGCGCCACGCAGAAAGCCTGGGCGCGCGGTCGGCGGACGGCCTCGGGATGCTGGTCGAACAAGCGGCGGAATCGTTCTTCGTGTGGCGCGGGGTGCGTCCCGACAGCGGCGCTGTGCTGCGCGCGTTGCGGCTGGAGTTATCGACGAAGGGGTAGGTGAGCGCGTGGTTCCAACAGAAGAAGCACGATGACAAGAACAAAATCGCCCGTTCGCCTCGGGCCGGCTCGATGGATTGTCTACGGCGTCTCGGTGATGGCGATTGCCGCTATTGCCACGCAGGTCTACTTCTTCGCGATGGTCGGCATTTATACGGTGGTTAACCCGTCATCGACGGCATTCATGCGCTCCGACGCATGGCGCCTCGCGCAAGATCGCCCCGATCTCTCTATCCAGCGTGCCTGGGTGCCGTACGACCAGATTTCGCGCAATCTGAAGCGCGCGATCATCGCGTCCGAGGATGCAAATTTCGTCAACAACAACGGCTACGAAACCGATGCCATCCTGCAAGCCTGGGAGAAGAACAAAGCGCGCGGGAAGATTGTCGCAGGCGGTTCGACCATCTCGCAGCAACTGGCGCGCAATCTGTTTTTATCGCGGGAAAAGAGTTATGTGAGGAAGGCGCAGGAGCTTGTCATCACATCGATGCTCGAACTCTGGATGGACAAGGAACGCATCTTCGAGATCTACCTGAACTCCGTGGAGTGGGGCAACGGCGTGTACGGCGCGGAAGCGGCGGCGCATTACTACTACAAGACGACGGCATCGAAACTGACCGCGTGGCAATCGGCGCGGCTCGCCGTGATGTTGCCGAGACCGAAATACTTCGATGAACATCGCGGGTCCGCGTATTTGTCGCAGCGGGCAGGGGTGATTGCGCGGCGGATGGGGGCGGCGGAATTGCCGCATTGAATCGGTTACGGTGAGCGCTTGGAGCGACGGTTTATCGGAATAATCGCGTAGTTTGTTTCTCCTCATTTATTCAGCATGGCAAAGCGGTATTGCCTCCTGCATCTCGCAGGAAATATGAAAAATGAGAGAGGGCCGAGTGGAAACAAACCTAAGACAGCTGGCAGGAAATTGGGATCTTGGGTACGCATTGGACAAGCATGTCGTCTCGAGCGTGATGACGGGTCACAACGCGTACGGATTTCCCACGTTCGAGACTGAGCGGACGCCGGCAGGTGAGGCTCTGTATCAACTCAAGAATAAGCAAGCATGGCCACGGGCGGGTGCGCTTGCTGAAGAACTGGCCACGGCGATTTTCCCCAGATTTGACCACGTGGGACTTCTGATCCCGATGCCCGCGTCCAGACAGCGTCCGCGTCAGCCCGTGACCTTTCTTACTGAGGTTCTCGGAAAACTGACCACGTTACCCGTCTTCGATAATTTATTGAGCAAGACCGTCAACGGACCGCAGCTCAAGGATTTGCAGGCCAAGGCTGAAAAGGTCGCAGCGCTGGACGGCAGTTTTTTATTGACCGATGGGATTAGCGGTCATGGGCCGTGGAACATACTGCTGGTGGACGACATTTACGATACCGGCGCGTCGCTCGAAGGGGCGTGTAAAGTGTTACGAACTTATCGGAAGATCGCAAAGATCTACGTTGCGACCGTCACCTGGAAATAAAAAATATGGCTACTGTGTTCATTGCCGGCTCCATGGACATAAAACATCTGGACAGCGCGTTTATGGATCGACTCGACAACGTCATCGGGTCGAAACTTGATATCGTTGTCGGCGATGCGGACGGCGTCGATACGTCGGTTCAAGACTATCTTGTCCAGCGCGGCGCGGCGTCGGTGACCGTTTACTGTAGTGGGACGGCGCCGCGCAACAATGTCGGAAGATGGCGCGTCAAGACGGTTGAATCGGCACACAAAGCCGGGTCGCGTGCGTTTTTCACGGAAAAGGATGTGAAAATGGCGTACTCAGCAGACTATGGGTTGATGCTCTGGGACGCCAAAAGTACCGGCACGCTGAGTAATGTGATCGAGCTGCTGACGCAAAGGAAGAAATCCGTGGTGTTCGTGAATAAAGCGAAGCTGTTTGTCGTGGTGGGCGAGGTAGCCCAACTTGAGCAGTTGCTAACGTTTATGTCGGAACCCGCGAGACTGAAGGCCGATCAAAAGATCGGTTTGTTCGAGAAGATCGAATTGCTCAAGCACGACCAGTCTGCCTTTGCCTTTTGATTCCTGCCCGCCAACGCGCTTGTAAATCGCGCGTGCATTCGTTCTGCCAGACCCCCAAAACCCCGATTCGTCGGGGTTTTTCTTTTCCCTCGCATTTTCACAAATCTCCCAATATGTGAGCACGTCAATCACATATTGAATAATTTCGTCTCGCGGCTCTAAAATCCGATCACAGCCAAAACGGCAGTTCCACGCATAACCGGGCATTTCCCGCCGTTCGCGTGTTACGAAAAAAGCACTCGGAGACAAGTCATGCAAACCTCAGCGCAATCGCCATCGTATTCACGCGTCCCGCACACCTCATCGATGATTCTCCTTGCCGCCGCTCACGCGCAGTACCACGCGTCATTGGCCCGGTAACCCGCGACATGAACGAAAGCTCAGCCTTCCTCAAGCCGCGACCATCGAGTGCCATGACCAAGAACCTGAACCCCGCCATCGACCCTGAAGCGTCGATGGAGCGCGCAGCCCGCGAACCGGACGCGCCCGAGGCGAACGAACCCAGCGACGCCCAGGCATCGGCCGCCGCGCTCCTCGACCTCACACCGCAGCAAGCCGGCACCCAAACCCTGCTGCGCGGCCTCGCGATCCTCGAAGCAGCCGCAGGCGGCGCGCGCGATCTGCGCAGCATCGGCGCGGCGCTCGGCACCACGCGCAGCACGACGCATCGTCTGGTCAGCTCGCTGGTGCAGGCGCGCTATCTGCGCCAGGTCGGCGGCGGTTATCTGCTCGGCCCGAAGCTGATCGAACTCGGCACGATCGCGCTCGAACAAATGCCGCTAACCGCAGTCGCGCACCCGCATCTGCAAGTGCTCGCCGACTACACCCACGACACCATCCACCTCGGCGTGCGCGATGGCGACGACGTGCTGTACATCGACAAGATTCCTGGCACGCGCGGTCTCGAAATGCGTTCGCGCGTGGGGCACCGGATGCCGCTGGCATCGACGGGAATCGGCAAGGCGATGATGCTCGACCTGCCGCCGCAGACGTGGTCGAAGCTGCTGGAAGCGTCGCATCGCGTGCTCGCCAAGGTGAGTTTCAGGCCGGATCACCAGCCTGATTTCGATACCTTCGTGCAGCGCATGACGCGCTATTCGCAAGGCGGTTTCACCTTCGATCTCGAGGAAAACGAGGCGTCCATCCGTTGCGTCGCAGCGCCGGTGCGCGATGCGTCGGGGGCAATCGTGGCGGCGCTTTCGGTGGCGAGCACGATTCCCTACATGCCGCCGGAGCGCATGGAAGAACTGATTCCCATCGTGCAGCGCGAAGCGCGCGCGATCTCGCAAGAACTCGGCTGGCGCGTGCCGCAGCCCGTAACACGCAGGATCAAACGATGACGCGGACTGACACATCGGCCAGCATTCAATCCGCACCCGCATTGATCGCGCTCGACTGGGGCACGACGTCGCTGCGCGCCTACTTGCTGGACGCCCAAGGCGTGGCGCTGGATTCGCGGTCGTCATCGGCGGGAATCATGAATTTGCCGCGTCCCGCAGCGGAAGGCGGTTTCGACGCAGTCTTCGATGAAACCTGCGGCGGCTGGCTCGCCAGCAACGCGCAGCTTCCGGTAATCGCGGCGGGCATGGTCGGCAGCGCGCAAGGCTGGATGGAAGCGCCGTACGTCTTGACGCCGGCCGATCCGGCGGCGCTTGTGGCGGGCATCGTGCGGGTGAAGACGCTTAAAGGGTTAATCGTTCACATCGTCCCGGGCGTGCTCGAGGAAGGCGCGCTGCCGAACGTCATGCGCGGCGAGGAAACGCAGATCTTCGGCGCGCTCGAGAACGACGCCGCGCTGGATCCCGAGCCGCACACCGGCCTGATCGGCTTGCCGGGCACGCATGCGAAGTGGGCGTTTGTATCGGCGGGACGGATCGAGCGGTTCTACACCTTCATGACCGGCGAGACCTTCGGCGCGCTGCGCGACCACACCATTCTCGGCCGCACGATGCGCGCGACCGATCAGGCGGACATGACCGCGTTCATTCGCGGTGTCGATACCGCCAAGGACGCCGGCCACGCCGGCATGCTCGCGACGATTTTCAGCACGCGAACATTGGGTCTGACCGGGCAGCTCAAGCCCGAACAACAAGCCGATTACCTCTCGGGCCTGCTGATCGGCCACGAATTGCGCGGTCTCAACGAAGTGCTGGTGCGCGAGCAAGCGGATCTCGCGGGCAAGACGTTGCGGCTGATCGGCAACGACGCGCTGTGCGAGCGCTATCGCCACGCGCTCGCGCGTTTCGGTTGTCACGACGCCCGCACGGTCGCCCACGCCACCGAGCGCGGTTTGCATCGGATTGCGTTGCAGGCCGGGCTGATCCGCTCGACGGCCGGCGGCCAACGCAAGCCAGCCAACTAATTAGGAGCAGCACATGATCGATATCAACCTCCCCGGGCCCTACACGCCGCACGCCGGCCTCGCCGCTGCGTTCAACCTGTGTCCGCTGATCGCGATCTTGCGCGGCGTGACGCCTGTTGACGCCGCCGAGCACGGCCGCGCGTTGTACGAAGCGGGTTTTCGGATCATGGAAGTGCCGCTGAACTCGCCGCAGCCGTTCGACAGCATCGCGGCAATCCGTCAGGCGCTTCCCGCCGATGCCATCGTCGGAGCGGGTACGGTTCTGCATCCGAGTTACGTCGAGCAAGTGAAGAAGGCCGGCGGCGAACTGATCGTGATGCCGCACAGCGACGGCGATGTCGTGCGCGCCGCGAAGGCGCTCGGGATGGCCTGTTCACCGGGTGTCGCGACGCCGAACGAGGCGTTTATCGCGTTGAAGAACGGCGCGGACGTGCTGAAGATGTTTCCCGCCGAGCAGCTCGGCGTGCATGTGGTGAAAGCGTGGCGCGCGGTGATCGCGGCGCAGGTGCCGCTGGTGCCGGTCGGCGGGATATCGCCGGACAACATGGGGCCGTTCCTGACAGCGGGCGCGAATGGTTTCGGTCTCGGCTCGGGGCTGTACAAGCCGGGCCAGAGCGTCGCGACGACGGCCTCGCACGCGAAGGCGTTCGTCAATGGATTGGCGGTTGCACGAGGCCACAGGAAATGAACCGGCTCGCAGGCAAGGTCGCGATGATCACCGGCGCCGGGCGTGGCATCGGCGCGGCGATTGCCAGCGCGTTCGTACGCGAAGGCGCGGCCGTGGTGCTGGCGGAACTGGATATTGAACTGGCGCGGGAAACCGCGCAGCGGATTGGCTCCGGGAATGTGCTCGCGGTGCAGACGGACGTGACGCAAAGCGCATCGGTGCAAAACGCCGTCAGCGAAACGCAGGCGAAGTTCGGCCCGGTCGATGTACTGGTGAACAACGCGGGCATCAACGTGTTCTGCGATCCGCTGACCATGACCGACGACGACTGGCGCCGCTGTTTCGCCGTCGATCTCGACGGCGTCTGGAACGGTTGTCGCGCCGTGCTGCCGGGCATGGTGGAACGCGGGCGCGGCAGCATCGTGAATATTGCTTCCACGCATTCTTTCAAGATCATTCCCGGCTGCTTCCCGTATCCGGTGGCGAAGCACGGGGTGATCGGATTGACGCGGGCATTGGGGATCGAGTACGCGGGGCGGCAGGTGCGGGTGAATGCAATAGCGCCGGGGTATATAGAGACGCAACTGACGCTCGACTGGTGGAACGAGCAGGCTGATCCGGCGAAAGCGAAACAGGCGACGCTCGATCTGCAACCCATGAAGCGCATCGGCCGCCCGGAAGAAGTGGCAATGACCGCTGTGTTCCTTGCATCGGATGAAGCGCCGTTTATTAACGCAAGCTGCATCACGGTGGATGGCGGGCGCTCGGCGTTGTATCACGACTAAAAATCACGACTAAAGAATTAAAAACGCAGCAAACGATGACGCACTGGCCGCGGTGCGGCGTCAGACAACAAGACGCGGCCAACACCTTTGTACCAACTAGACAGTTCAAGTCAGGAGACGCACCATGAAACGCAGAATTTTCCTTACGCTGGTTGCCACGGCTACCGCGGCAAGCGCGACCTTGTTCACGGCGCCGGTGGTCCAGGCCGCCGATAACGTCAAGATCGGCTTCCTCGTGAAGCAGCCGGAAGAACCGTGGTTCCAGGACGAATGGAAATTCGCCGAAATTGCTGCCAAGGAAAAGGGCTTCACGCTCGTGAAGATCGGTGCGCCGTCGGGTGAAAAGGTGATGAGCGCTATCGATAACCTCGCCGCGCAAAAAGCCCAGGGTTTCGTGATCTGCACGCCTGACGTCAAGCTCGGACCGGGCATTGTTGCCAAAGCGAAAGCTGCCGGCCTCAAGATGATGACGGTCGATGACCGTCTGGTGGACGGCTCGGGCAAGCCGATCGAATCCGTTCCTTACATGGGCATTTCGGCGTTCAACATCGGCAAGCAAGTGGGCGACGGGATTGCTGCGGAGATCAAGAAGCGCGGCTGGAACATGGCGGAAGTCGGTGCTATCGACGTGACGTACGAACAGCTTCCGACCGCGCATGACCGCACCGCGGGCGCAGTCGAAGCGCTGGTCGCGGCAGGCTTTCCGAAGGCGAACATCGTGATGGCGCCGCAAGCCAAGACCGATACGGAAAACGCCTTCAACGCAGCCAACATCGCGTTGACGAAAAACACCCAGTTCAAGCACTGGGTGGCGTTCGGCCTGAACGACGAAGCCGTGCTCGGCGCAGTGCGCGCAGCGGAAGGCCGTGGTTTCAAGGCGGACAACATGATCGGCGTCGGGATCGGCGGCTCGGAGTCGGCATTGAACGAGTTCAAGAAGCCGAACCCGACCGGCTTCTACGGCACGGTGATCATCAGCCCGAAGCGTCACGGCGAAGAAACGACAGAACTGGTCTACACGTGGATCAAGGACGGCAAGGAACCGCCGCTCGTGACGTTGACGACCGGCATGCTGGCAACGCGTGACAACGTAGCTGACGTGCGCGAGAAGATGGGCCTGGCATCGGCTAAGTAAGTTGTCCCTGTATCTGTAGAGCATCACGGGCCGCGCGCTTTATAGGCCGCGCGGTCCGCACGAATTTCAAGGAGGCGATGTGTCAGCGACGCTGCGTTTTGACAATATCGGTAAGGTTTTTCCAGGCGTGCGCGCGCTCGACGGCGTGTCGTTCGACGTCAACGCCGGCGAAGTGCACGGTCTGATGGGCGAGAACGGCGCGGGTAAATCGACTTTGCTGAAAGTGCTGGGCGGTGAATATCAGCCGGACTCCGGCCGCGTTTTAATCGATGGAAACGAGGTGAAATTCGCGAGCGCGGCTTCGTCGATTGCGGCGGGGATCGCAGTGATTCACCAGGAATTGCAGTACGTGCCCGATCTCACCGTGGCTGAAAACCTGCTGCTCGGCGCGTTGCCGAACACGTTCGGCTGGGTGCACAAGCGGGAAGGGAAAAAGCATGTGCAGGAACGCTTGCAGCAGATGGGCGTGGATCTCGATCCGAACGCGAAGCTCAAGAAGCTTTCCATCGCGCAACGGCAGATGGTGGAAATCTGCAAGGCGCTGCTGCGCAATGCACGCGTAATTGCGCTCGATGAACCGACGTCGTCGCTGTCGCATCGCGAGACGGAGGTGCTGTTCAAGCTCGTGCGCGAGCTGAAGGCGGACAACCGCGCGCTGATCTACATCTCGCACCGCATGGACGAGATTTACGAGTTGTGCAATACATGCACGATTTTCCGCGATGGCCGCAAGATCGCGTCGCACGCGAATCTTGCCGAGGTTCCGCGCGATACGCTGGTCCAGGAAATGGTCGGGCGTGAAATTTCGGATATCTACGATTACAAGCCACGCAAGCTCGGCGATGTGCGCTTCTCCGTGAAGAATGTGGAAGGTCACGCGCTGCGCGAACCGACGAGTTTCGATGTGCGCCGGGGCGAGATTGTCGGCTTCTTCGGGCTGGTGGGCGCGGGGCGCAGCGAACTGATGCACCTCGTCTACGGCGCGGACCATAAGAAAGCCGGCACGATCACGCTCGATGGCCAGCCGATCAAGGTCCGCAGCGCGGGCGAGGCGATCAGGCACGGCATCGTGATGTGCCCTGAGGACCGGAAAGAAGAGGGCATCGTGGCTATGGCTTCGGTGTCCGAGAACATCAACATTTCGTGCCGCCGCCATTACTTGCGCGCCGGGCTGTTCCTGGACCGGAAGAAAGAAGCCGCGACCGCGGACCGTTTCATCCAGTTGCTGAAGATCAAGACGCCGAGCCGCAGGCAAAAAATTCGCTTCCTCTCCGGCGGCAATCAGCAGAAAGCCATTCTGTCGCGCTGGCTCGCGGAGCCGGAACTGAAGGTGGTGATCCTCGATGAACCCACGCGCGGTATCGATGTGGGCGCGAAGCACGAAATCTATAACGTGATTTATCAACTGGCCGAACGCGGCTGCGCGATCGTGATGATCTCGTCCGAGCTGCCGGAAGTGCTGGGCGTATCGGACAGGATCGTGGTGATGCGGCAAGGGCGGATCGCGGGCGAATTGCCGCGCGGGAAAGCGACTGAACAATCGGTGCTGAATCTAGCGCTGCCCGTGCAATCGGAACCGACCGCACAAGCAGCCTGAAGCAAAAAAGTGGAGATGGAGGACATCATGGAAGTCAGGGAAAACATAAGCAACACGCTGGTGCCGTCGAAAAACGACAAGCAGAAGTGGTGGCAACAGATCACCGAATACAGCCTGGTCGTGATCTTCGTCGTGATGTTCGTCACGATGTCGCTGTCAGTCGATCACTTCTTCTCCATCGAGAACATGCTCGGCCTGGCGTTGTCGATTTCGCAGATCGGCATGGTCGCGTGCACGATGATGTTCTGCCTCGCATCGCGGGATTTCGACTTGTCGGTCGGGTCCACGGTGGCGTTCGCCGGCGTGCTCTGCGCCATGGTGCTGAACGCGACGGGCAACACGTTCATCGCGATTATTGCGGCAGTGGCGGCGGGTTCGGCCATTGGCTTCGTGAACGGCGCGGTGATCGCGTATTTGCGGATCAACGCGCTGATTACTACGCTGGCTACGATGGAAGTGGTGCGCGGGCTTGGGTTTATTGTGTCGCATGGGCAGGCGGTGGGCGTGTCGTCGGATACGTTTATTGCGCTTGGCGGCTTGACCATGTTCGGCGTGTCGCTGCCAATCTGGGTCACGCTGGCGTGTTTCATCGTGTTCGGCGTGCTGCTGAATCAAACTGTGTATGGGCGTAATACCCTCGCTATCGGCGGTAACCCGGAAGCGTCACGTCTGGCTGGTATTAATGTAGAACGCACGCGCATCTGGATCTTTTTGATTCAGGGTGCGGTGGCGGCGCTCGCCGGCGTGATATTGGCGTCGCGGATTACATCGGGACAACCGAATGCTGCTGATGGCTTCGAACTCAACGTGATTTCCGCGTGCGTGCTCGGCGGCGTGTCGCTGCTCGGCGGCCGCGCGACGATTTCCGGCGTGGTGATCGGCGTGCTGATCATGGGTACGGTCGAGAACGTGATGAACCTGATGAACATCGACGCGTTCTATCAGTACCTCGTTCGCGGCGCGATCCTGCTCGCCGCCGTGCTGCTCGACCAGTTGAAGAATCGCGGCTCACGTGACTAATTGAGAGGTTGAAACAGATGGCAAGTTCAGTCGATAAAACCCTCGCTCGCTATCCGAGCCTCGCCGGCAAAGTAGTGCTGATTACCGGCGGCGCGACGGGCATTGGCGCGGCGTTCGTCGAACATTTCTTCGATCAGGGCGCGAAGGTCGCGTTCTTCGATATCGATACCGATGCCGGCGAAGCGCTCGCCGACCAGCTTGGCGCCGATCTGTCCGATGGGCAATTTCGCCCGATGTTCCTGCGTGTGGATTTGACGGATATCGACGCGTTGCGCAAAGCTATTGCCGATGTCCGCAGCACGCTGGGGCTCATCGGCGTGCTGGTGAACAACGCCGCGAACGACAAGCGCCACAAGATCGAGGACGTGACGCCGGAGTTCTACGACGCCGGTATCGCGGTAAATATCCGTCATCAGTTCTTCGCGGCGCAAGCCGTGATCGACGATATGAAGCAGCTTGGCGGCGGTTCGATCATCAACCTCGGTTCGATCAGCTGGATGCTCAAACAAGGCAATTTTCCGGTGTACGTGACGTCGAAAGCCGCCGTGCAAGGCATGACGAACGGCCTTGCGCGCGATCTTGGACCGTTCAGGATTCGCGTGAATTCGCTCGTGCCGGGCTGGGTGATGACCGACAAACAACGTCGCCTGTGGCTCGACGACGCCGGCCGCCGTGCGATCAAGGAAGGCCAGTGTATCGATGCCGAATTGCAGCCCGAACATCTCGCCCGCGCGGCCTTGTTCCTGGCATCCGATGACAGCAGCATGATGACCGCTCAGCAAGTGGTGGTCGACGGAGGCTGGGCATGAAGGCGCATCTGCTGATCGACAGCAAATGCGCGCTGGGCGAAGGCGCGACGTGGTGCGCCGCGACCGGGCGTTTCTACTGGACGGACATTGAAGGCAAGCGTTTGTGGCGCTACGATCCACGCGACGCCAGCCGGATTTCTTTCGAGCTGCCCGAGCGGCTTGCCTGTTTCGCGTTATGCGCTAATCCTGATGTGCTGCTGCTCGGCCTCGCTTCGCGGCTCGCGTATCTGGATCTGGAGACTGGCGCTATTGATACGATCATGTCGGTCGAAGACAATCTGCCGACACGTCTCAACGATGGCCGATGCGACCGCCAGGGCCGCTTCGTGTTCGGCACGAAACACGATGTCGCGAAGGCGGAACCGGTGGGCGGGTTTTATCGGCTGAACCGGGATTTGTCGCTTGAGCGTTTGCCTCTCGGCGACGCCGCGATTCCAAACAGCATCGCGTTCAGTCCCGACGGTTCGCGCATGTATTTCTGCGATTCACCGACACGCCAGATTCGCGTCTGCGACTACGATTCGTTTGACAATCAGCGCGTGTTTGTCGAACTGACCGATGCGAGCGGCGAGCCGGACGGTTCGACCATCGATCGCGCTGGCGGCCTGTGGAACGCGCAGTGGGGCGGCAGGCGCGTAGTGCGTTATGACGCCGACGGCCGCGAAACCGAGCGCGTCGATGTGCCTACAACCCAGCCGAGCTGCGTCGCGTTTGGCGGTCCGCAACTCGGCACGCTGTACATTACGAGCGCGCGCATCGGGCTGGATGACGGCGCGTTGCAGAGCGATCTGCGCGCGGGCGGCGTGTTTATTGCGAGCCCGGCGGCACGGGGTATCGCTGAGCCGGTATTTCGTGGGAGATAGCTAAAGGATTGCGTTCGATGCATGGATTCCATGCATCGACGACCGTATCAGGCAGTCAAGAAAAACCGAGGCCGCGCGCACGACGTGCGGCCCACCTTTTCCCGGTGCGCTGGGTTTCATGCCAGAACTACGGGACCGTTCGCCTCTCGGAGACAAGCACATGAGCGTTGCCCGTTCTGCTGGAAGCCAGAAGAAGACCCCACAGCCCCCGTCCCGTCCCGCCGCGCCCACCCGCCGTTCGAAACTTGCCGCAGCCACTGAACCGCCCATTCGTCCCGGACCTTCCACGTCGATGGTGGCCATGGGCGGCGCTGGTCTAGACGGCTGCATTACGCTCGCCAACGCCCAATTACGCCTGGATATAGCGCCCGCGCTCGGCGGCGGCATCACGCGGTTCGACTGGCGCAGCGACGGCTCGCTCGTGCCCATCTTCCGGCCATGCATTGCGCCGAGCGCCACCACCGATCCGAACGAACTCGCGTGTTATCCGCTGCTGCCGTATTCGAACCGCATCGGCGGCGGCCGCTTTCAGTTTCTGGGGCGCGGTATCGATGTGCCATGCAACCGGCCCGGCGAACCGTTGCCGCTGCACGGCGACGGCTGGCTCGGCGCGTGGGACGTCGCGTCCGAAAGTTCGGAGCATGTGCGGCTCACGCTGGACCGGCGCAAAGGCAAACCGTATTCGTATCGGGCGAGCCAGTCGTTCATGCTCGAAGGCCCGACGATGGTGGTGACGTTGTTTATCGAGAATACGGGGCGTGAGGCGTTGCCATTCGGGCTCGGTTTGCATCCGTTCCTTACGCGTGAAGCCGATACCGAGTTGTCCGCCGCCGCTGATGGCTTGTGGCTTTGCGGCGATGATTTTCTCCCGGTCCGGCACGTTCCCGCGCCGCCTGCATGGCAATTCGGCGTGGCGTACCCCATGCCCGCCGCGATGGTGAATAACGCGTTCACAGGGTGGAGCGGACGCACGAGCGTGATGTGGCCGAAGCGCCGTTTGTCGCTGACCATATGCGCCGATACCGATTACTACGTGCTCTACGCGCCGGCGGGGAAGGATTTCTTCTGCTTCGAACCCGTCGATCATCCGATCAACGCGGTGAACTTGCCCGGCGGCGGCGCGGCGCATGGGATGACGGTGCTGGCGCCCGGCGAGAGTCTGACGCGCGAGTTCAGCTTTACTGTTGAACGGTCGGGGGAGGCGGAGCGGCGCGGTCGCCCCAGACAGGCCGCGGGGCAGAAAGCGCGAAAGACGGCGACGGTGGAACGATAGCGCTTTCGGTGGCCCTTTCTGCGGCACCTTCTGCGGCCCTTCGATCGGGGCCTTTTGACAGCGCGTTAAAATGCGGGATCGCTCAATCTGCACTCTCGCTCACGGAAACTCATGTCTTTCATCGAATCGCTTAATGCTGCGTGGTCGCGGACCCAGTCGTTACTTTGTGTCGGGCTCGATCCTGAGCCTTCCCGGTTTCCGGGTGCGTTCAAAGGCCGCGCTGATTCGATCTTCGATTTTTGCCGGGAAATTGTCGACGCCACGGCGCCGTTTGTTTGCTCGTTCAAGCCGCAGATCGCTTATTTTTCCGCGCATCGGGCGGAGGATCAGCTTGAGCAACTGATTGCGCATATTCATTCGGCGCATCCTGGGCTGCCAGTGATTCTGGATGCCAAGCGTGGCGATATTGGGAGTACCGCCGAGCAATACGCGATTGAGGCTTTTGAGCGTTATCAAGCCGATGCGGTTACGGTTAATCCGTATATGGGGTTTGATTCTGTTCAGCCGTATCTTGAGCATTCGGGAAAGGGCGTGATTGTGCTTTGTCGTACTTCTAATGCCGGTGGGTCGGATCTGCAATTTCTTAATGTCGATGGGACGCCGCTTTATCAGGTAGTCGCGCGGCTCGCGGCTGAGAAGTGGAATGGTAGTGGGCAGTTGGGGTTGGTGGTGGGGGCTACGTTTCCTCGTGAGATTGAGGTGGTGCGTTCTATTGTCGGCGATATGCCGCTTTTGATTCCCGGGATCGGTGCGCAGGGTGGGGATGTTGAGGCGACTGTTCGTGCCGGACGGGATTCGACTGGACGGGGAGGAATGCTGATTAATTCCTCACGCGCGATTATCTATGCGGGGAAGGGGGAGGATTTTGCCTATGCAGCGGGTGAGGCTGCGCGGCGGACGCGGGATGCGATTAACGCGGTCGTTTGATGCTGCCGCGGGCTGAAGGCGGGCAGTTTTAATCGTTGCGACCCGCAGTACCGAACTTAATCTATTGCTGCGCTTGTAACAAATGCTCCCACAGGAGCATTTTATTTTATGCGGCGTCAGGAATAACGGCGAATAAATCCACTTCAAATTTTACGTCGCGATTAAAAAGCGATTCCACTCCAATTAGCGTGCTCGCCGGTGGATTTGCAGGGTCAATAATCAGGCTGCGAGCATCGCGGATAATTGCCAGATATTCTGGTTTGAGATCGCACACGTAAATTGTAATGCGCACGAGATTATGTGATTCAATTCCCGCATGCTTCATGGTGCGCTTCAGATTTTCGAACACTTGAATCACTTGCGTGCGAAAATCCGGAGGTAAAATCTTTCCTTCATCGTTCATGGGAACGTGACCCGACAGGAAGACTTGTCTACCTTTCTCTACAATAACGCCATCAGGAACGCCTGGAATCCTGGCAGACTCGGGAGTTGCATAAATACGGGTAAGAAGATTTTCAGATGTAGACATAGGGACCAAGTAGCCAAAGAAAAATTGAGATTAAAAGCGTTCTTATAAGTAAATCATCGACTTTTCTCACATCAAGTCGAAAAATTCGCGCGCAGCAGAAAATTGAGTCCAGTGATGGATGGGTGTTCTGCAGGTTCTGCTCAACGCATGTCGCGCTAATAATTTATAAGTCTTTTAGTCTAGGACATTTATTTGTTTCTGGATAGTCCATAAATTGTGACTTTAATTTATCAAAAAATAAGACTACACATGAAAAACATCGGAGAAACTTCGAAGACGTCATCTTTCAAGAAGATCGTGAGTCGCAATTTTGCTGGCTGCTCATGCGATCAAAGTAGTAGTCTTATTTCGAACCAAAGGCTAGCAATTGGCCAGTGCGCGTGACGAGAAGTTCGTCGGTTGGAATTGGGATCAAGCCATCTCGGCTTCGCTTGCCTGCGCTAAATATCTACTTAAAACGCCCTTTCTGTATTTCCCGAGTAACTCAGCCCAGCTACCGGTGAGTGAAATCTTGCGGCTTAGCAATTGGGTGGCCGATCAAAAATTACCTATGAACATCACCGCACCGAAGAAGCTACGCAACTCAGCGGCCATGCGGAAAGTATTGAACATAACGCTAATGCGCTCGCACAAAGTCGCATGGCAATTGGCAAGCAATTGCTCGTGCAAATGGGCTTCACGCGAGCGCCTATAAGTACGAATGTGCGCGTCTACAACAAGGGCGACGTAGATAACGGACGAAGAGTAGAAATTTCGTTCGAGCCTCAGTGCCCGAACAAGTGCTGTAGTGCTACAACCCACGACTCAACCATTAAATGAAGAATAAAGCGCCTCACCGCTCTTGCGCCGAAGTCAACCAGATAGCGGTTAATGACCTGGAAGCGAAGCAATGGCATTTTGTGGCGCTGGCCGACCTTTAAGCCGAAAGCGTGTGAGCAACTTTGTCATTGGCGCGATCTACGGCCCCGCTTCGATGGTAGAAACCGTTTTGGCGGGGCGGTTTGGTTAAGCGGCACTCAAATGTCCGCAACACCAGAAAACGCCTGCACCCCCGCGTTTCTTGACTCCTCACTGCGCACGCTTCCATCGAACCTATCCCGCTATCACACTCTCAATCTGACCCACCACCGCTTCCGTAACCCCTTCCGTCGTGCAATCCACTATCCTGCGATGCCCAACACTTCTCAGCCACGTCAACTGCCGCTTGCACAACTGGCGCGTCGCGAACACGCCCTTATCGCGCATCGTCGCGTAATCGATCTTCCTGTCCAGATATTCCCAGACCTGCCGATACCCAACGCAACGCATCGATGGCATCGTCGGCGATAAATCACCCCGCGCCCGGAGGCCATCGACTTCCTCCACCAATCCCGCCTTCAGCATTTCATCGAAGCGCTTTTCTATTCGCGCATGCAACACACTTCTATCCGATGGCTCTAAAGCAATCGGCACAAACTCATACGCTTCCTGATTCGGCTTTTTCAGGTTCTTTTAATATCGATGACATCGCGCGACCGCTCAGCATCCATACTTCGAGCGCTCGCTGAATGCGCTGCGAATCATTGGGCGCCAGACGCGCCGCCGTTTCTGGATCAATCAGAGCCAATCGCGCATGTAAGGCTGGCCAGCCATCGCGCGCCGCTTCTTCATCGAGTTGCGCGCGCATTTCCGCATTCGCCTCCGGCAAATCGTTTAATCCGCGCGTCAACGCCATGTAATACAACATCGTGCCGCCGACCAATAACGGAATGCGGCCCCGTCCTTCAATCTCCGCCACCAGACGCAACGCATCGTTCCGAAATTGCGCAGCCGAATAAGACTCGGTCGGATCGATGATATCGATTAAATGATGCGGCGCGAGCGCGCGCTCTTCTTCAGTCGGCTTCGCCGTGCCAATATCCATCCCGCGATAAACCAGCGCCGAATCCACGCTGATTATCTCCACCGGCCGGCGCTGCGCGAACGCCAGCGCTGCCGCCGTTTTCCCCGATGCCGTCGGCCCCAGCAAACAAGCAATCCGCCGCGCGCTCATTGGCCGCGCATGAAAAGTCGATCGAGATCGCCGAGCGTCAATTGAAACCAGGTCGGGCGGCCGTGATTGCATTGGTCGCCGCGCTCGGTGGCTTCCATCTGGCGCAACAAGCCGTTCATCTCGTCAAGCGTCAGCCGCCGATTCGCCCGCACCGCGTGATGGCACGCGAGCGTGCCGAGCAATTCGTGTTGGCGCTCGGTCAACACACGAGAGCCGCCATAAGCCTGCAAATCCGCAATCACCGCACGCGCCAGCGACTGCAAATCGGCATCTTTCAACAGAGCAGGGACCGCGCGGATCGCGATAGAACCCGGCGATAAAATCGCCAGATCGAATCCCAGCGCGTCCAGCACCTCGCGCTCTTCTTCGACAACGCCCATCTCCACGGCATCGACGCTCATCGTCACCGGAATCAGCAACGGCTGAACCGCGATAGCCCGGTCGGCGAGCGAGTTCTTGAACTGCTCGTAAAGAATCCGCTCGTGGGCCGCGTGCATGTCGACGATGATCAACCCCTGCGCGTTCTGCGCCAGCACATAGATGCCGTGAATCTGGCCGAGCGCGAAACCCAGCGGCTGCTCGTCGGCAACGGCATCCGGCGCTCCGGGCATCGCGGCATACATCGGCGTGCTGGTTGCGCTCGGCGGATAAGCGCCCGACGTAATGCCAGCGTCAGCCGCGAGCGTCGCGCCCTGCGGCGTGCCGGCGTTGACATCCCTGCGCCCGAACAACGCGTCGTACAGCGCCAGCGGCTGCGCGACGGGCAAATTGCCCTGCGTCATCCGCGATTGCCGCAGCCAGTTCGTGCCGCCGTCACTTTTCGGTCCCGGCGAAGCGTCATTCAAAGCGCCATTCAACACGCCCGCGCCCGCGTAAGGCCGCGCGCTGAACGAAGCGATTCCCGTCGGCTGCAATTGAGCGGCATGTCCGCCAGCAGTCGTTTCCGGCGATGCCCCCGCGTTACGCGCCAACGCGCGCTGCACGGCATGAAACACGTATTGATGGATCGAGCGCGAATCGCGGAAACGCACTTCGATCTTCGACGGATGCACGTTCACATCGACGGATTCCGGCGGCAAATCGAGGAACAGCACGTACGACGGATACCGGTTGCCGTGCAAAACGTCCTCATAAGCGGCGCGCACGGCGTGCGTCAGCAGCTTGTCCCGCACGAACCGTCCGTTGACGAAGAAATATTGCTGATCGGCGCGGCCGCGGCTCGCGGTCGGCAAGCCGGCGCAGCCGTACACGGCGAGCGGTCCGGCGCGTTCATCGAGCGGCAGATGCGCGGTGGCGAAGACATCGCCGAGAATTTTTGCCACGCGCGTGGCTGGCTCCGACGCGTTCCAGTGTTCGACGGCCTTGCCGTTATGAATCACCGATATCGCAACGTCCGGCCGCGCGAGCGCGACGCGCCGGATGACTTCCAGGCAATGCCCGAGTTCAGTCTGCTCGCTTTTGAGGAACTTGCGGCGCGCGGGCGTGTTGAAGTACAGCTCGCGCACTTCCATGGTGGTGCCGATAGTGCCGGCAGCGGGCGTGATCGCGCCGGTCTGGGCATCGATGCGCGTCGCGTGCGCGCACGTGGCCGTGCGGCTGGTAATGAAAAGCTCCGCCACCGATGCAATCGATGCAATCGCCTCGCCGCGAAACCCGAGCGATGCCACGGCTTCCAGCTCGGCGAGCGAGCGGATCTTGCTGGTGGCATGGCGCAGCAGCGCGAGCGGAAGTTCGGCGGGCGGGATGCCGCAGCCATCGTCGACTATCACAATCCGCTTCACGCCGCCTTCATCGAGCGTGATCCGCAAGCTCGACGCGCCCGGCATCCAGCGCGTTTTCGAGCAATTCCTTCACCACGGACGCCGGCCGTTCGACCACTTCGCCCGCCGCGATCTGGCTGATCAGCTGGTCGGGCAGCGGCTGAATGGCGCGCGGCAAGCGCGCGGCGCGAGGCGGCAGGGGTGTAAAAAGTGTCGGATGAATCGATGAGATCGGTCATGCCGAATTATAAAGCTTCGCGCCGGTGAACGATTTCGGCGCCGGCCGGTCTCCCACTACGCGTTCGCCCGAAACATGGGAATCGCCGATAAAACCAACGGACGAACGCGGCGTTCACCAATTTTCGCGCGGCGAGTTCGGTATCATGGCGCGACTGTTTTTCGCAACGATACCCTCGCGCGTGCGCGTTGCCATCGCTAAAACCATCTGATCGAGGCCCCTTTTGGATACGCTGCTGTCATTCCTGAGTCTTATTCTTCACATCGACAAATCGCTTGGTTTCTTCATCCAGCATTACGGCGGCTGGGTGTACGCGGTGCTGTTCCTGATCGTGTTCTGCGAAACCGGACTTGTGGTGTTTCCATTCCTGCCCGGCGACTCGCTGCTTTTTATTGGCGGAGCGTTTGCCGCGAGCGGGTCGATGGACCTCGGCGCGCTGATCGTGCTGCTGCTGGTCGCGGCGGTGCTCGGCAACACGGTGAATTACTGGATCGGCCGGGCAATCGGCCCCAAGGTCTTCCATACGAACATCCCGGTGCTGGAGCGTTTCCTCGATCGCGAAGCGCTGCGCAAGACGCACGATTTCTACGAGCGGCATGGCGGCAAGACCATCGTGCTCGCGCGTTTCGTGCCGATCGTGCGGACTTTCGCGCCGTTCGTGGCGGGAGCGTCATCCATGAGCGCGAGCCGCTTTCAGTTTTTCAATGTGCTCGGTGCGCTGATCTGGGTGCTGCTGCTCGTGCTGCTTGGCTATTTCTTCGGCAATATTCCGTTCATTCGTCAGTATCTGAATGTGATCGCGCTGATCGGTGTTTGCGCCGCGATCGTTCCGATTGCGCTGGGCGCGCTGTGGAAAGTCATGCGGCGACGCAAAGCCAACGAATAAGATAAGTGTGGATGGAACCCGAAAGGCCGCTCTCGAGCGGCCTTTCGCGTTTGGCGCCCCAAGCATCAATGTTGGATCAAGCGCGTGAACCTCGGTCTATCCAAATCTTTCAAATACGGCCGGATGTCACGTCGAAAGATCTCAGACCCACCATCGTGTCCAGCGTGCTTTCACCCTTTCCAGACATAAAAGACCGTTGCAATTCATGCAATGTTCTATAGGACTGCGCCTATCAAAAGTCTTGTCTCATCCTAATAAAGTATGTCCTGACGCTAGGTGCGACGCGAAGAACCTCTTAAGTCTCTCTCGTTACTTCCCGCCTGTTGAACGCCGAAACATGTTTTTGGCGCAATGCCGAGCTAGCCATATCGACCGCCGTTTCGGAAATGCCCCGAACCGCTTTCCAGTCAAGAGACTGGGCATACCATTAGGAATACACATCACTATGAACAAGTCATTCAAGTCAGTCATGAACAAGTCGACAGGAACGAACGTGGCAGCTGGCGAAAACGCGAAGTCGCAGGGCAAGTCGTTGAAGAGCAAGCTGGCAACCAAGCTCGCGTCAGCTTCATTTGCGTTGAGCACAGCGGTAGGCCTGTTGACGCCGATTGAAAGCTTTGCACAAAGCGTACCGTATATAGGTACCGAATCCGACGGAAAGGATTTCTGCTTGAAAGATGCCAGTAACCTGGCCGCTTGCGATCCGTGGAGTCCGGGTTTTACGGATGTGTCTGGAAAGCGCTTTGCCTATATGACTTCCGAAAACGGCACGACGGAAGGAGGTCTGTGGGCGGGGAACTTGTCCTCGGGAATGTTTTTTGGCAGCGGCCCGGCCGGTATGAACAGAGTGGTGGTGGATGCGAACGGTACGACGATTTCCGGCACCACGCTCACACTGAAATCGGCAAACGGCATTGATGTGTCATCGAGCAAGATCAAGAATGTGAACGCCGGCGCCATTTCCGCAGAAAGCATGGACGCGGTCAATGGCTCGCAGCTATTCGCCCTGACCGATGGTTCGACAGTTGTCAACTCTACCTACATGAAAGCGACCGGCAAGAACGACGGCACCGACAACGCCACTGCGAGTGGCGTTGGATCTGTGGCATTCGGCGCGAAGGCCTATGCAGTCACGACCAGCCAAGGCGAGGGCGCCACGGCGATAGGCTTCAACGCAAAGGCTGGTGGCGGCGGTAACCCTGGTGCTACTGCAATTGGCGCCAATTCTGTAGCTGACCAGGACGGTACCGCTGTGGGTTACGGTGCTATAGCGACCACGAAGCACTCCGTCGCAATTGGTGTCGGTTCGATTGTGTCGAGTTATGACGGTGTGGCAATCGGCAATAACGCTCATACCAATAAGCACGGCGACATCGCCATGGGCGTCACCGCGTCGGCAACTGGCGATGGCACGGATTCGGCCATGGCCCTTGGCGCGAATGCAGAAGCGACGCTGGCGGGTATCGCTATCGGCACCGGTGCCAACGCATCGGAAAAGAACAGCGTTGCGTTGGGCGGACATTCCATTGCAGACACGGCAAACACGGTATCGGTGGGTTCGTCCACCCTTAAACGCAAGATCGTCAACGTCCAGGCCGGCGACGCAACCTCGGCAACCAGCACGGACGCAGTGAACGGCGGCCAATTGTTCGCCATCAATTCGAACGTCACGCAGAACACCACGGACATTGCTCAGGATAAATCGGACATCGCGTCGAACATCGGAAACATCTCGAAGAACACCGCGGATATCGGCACGCTGAACACGCAAGTGGGTACGATCGGCACGCAGATCGGTTCGCTCAACACGCAGGTCGGCAGCCTAAACACCCAGATCGCCGATGCGGTGAGGTACGACATGTCGGCGCACTCGCTCATCACGCTGGGCGGCGCGTCCGGCACGAAGATCACGAACCTGGCGGACGGCAGCGTGCTGGCATCGAGCAAGGACGCGGTCAATGGCTCGCAACTCTACGCCGTGAAGCAAAGCATCGCCTCGCAAGGCAGCTCGCTTGCTGACGTCGTGGCCTACGACTCAGCAGCACATGACGTCATGACGCTCACCGGCACGTCGGGCACGACGATCAAGAACGTGAAGGCCGGCGACATCTCCGCCACCAGCACCGACGCGGTCAACGGCTCGCAGTTGAACACCGTCGCTGAAAACGTCAAGCAGAACACGACCGACATTGCCAGCCTGAACAACTCGATGAGCGACTTCAACAACGGCTTCTTGGGCCTCTCACGTCAGGACGCACTCACGCGATTAATCAGCATCGGCGCGAATACTGACGGCAGCTCGATCAGCGTGGCAGGAACGCAAGGCGCACGCACCTTGACGGGCGTGGCGAAGGGCGCGGTCAGCGCAGACAGCACGGACGCGGTCAACGGCGCGCAACTGGCGCAGGTTTCGGCGAGCACGGCGGCGGCATTGGGCGGCGGTTCGGGCGTCGATGCAAACGGTAGCGTCAGCGCACCGACCTACTCCGTCGGCGGCACGCAAGTGCATGATGTTGGCTCGGCATTCGACAACATCGATGGCCGCGTCACGCAGAACAGCGCGGATATTGCGGGGTTGAAGGGCAACATCATGGCGGCATCGAGCGCGATGAACCCGAAGGCCGTCTCCTACGATTCCACCGATCACAACAAGGTCACGCTGGGCGGTACGGCCGCGACAGACGCGGTGCAACTGACGAACGTGAAGGCCGGCGAACTGTCATCGGCCAGTACCGACGCCGTCAACGGCGCGCAACTGAACGCGACCAATGAGCGTGTCGGTGTGACGGAAACCGCCATCGCCGGTTATGAAGCAGCGGGCCTCGGCTTCATGACGGTGAATTTGTCGTCGGCTAGCGGATCGAAGCCCGTGGCATTGGGCCAGGACGCGGTGGCGATCGGGGTGAATGCGTCGGCTGCGGCGCGCAACTCAGTGGCTCTCGGTGCAAATTCAATCGCTGATCAAGCCGATACGGTATCCGTGGGTTCAGCGGGCAACGAGCGCCGCGTGACGAATGTGGCGGCGGGTGTCGGCGCGACGGACGCGATCAACATGACGCAGATGAACCAGTTTCGTAGCGATGTCGGCGCCAGCCTGACGGCATTGCAAAGGGCTGCATTCGGTGGCGTAGCCGCCGCCATGACGATGACGAATGCAACACCGAGCGCGCCGGGCAAGACAACGGTCGGTGCTGGCGTAGCGAACTACAAGGGCTACAGCGCGATTGGTGCGGGCGTGACGCATCGTTCGGCTAGTGGCCGCTGGATCGTGAACGGCGCCGTTTCAGCGACGCAGAGCGGCGACGCCGGCGTGCGCGCTCGTGCCGACTACGAGTTCTGATCCGAGGGGTTTTAAAGGGTTGAACTTGCTGTAGAGCTCGCAAAAGAAAAGGGCGGTCCGGATGGTCGGATCGCCCTTTTTTGATTGGCGCGCCGTCCGATTTTTGATCCGCCCGCGTCTTCGGCGTGAAACGTAAAAGGTTAGAATGCCAAAACTTGAATAAGCAGGAATCAAGCGGCTGGCAGGAACGATTCCGGCGTTTCTTGAACAAACGTTAAATGTTTTATGCTGGCGAAGGTTGGCGAGGTGGTGGGTGATGTTGGAACGAGCAAGCAATTTAGCGGGAGCGGCGTGCAACTGGCGTCGTCTCAGGCTGGCAGTGGTGGCGCTGGGTATGGCGGCGCTGCTTGCCGGCTGCGGGATTTTTGGCTGCGGCGGCGCCGCGACGAACGGTGGGGCTTTCGGTGGATGCGGAGCCGGCATGCGGTTCTGAGCGGTCCGGAAGTTAAAGCGCAGCCCGGAAATATCGTTTAACAGGAAGTCAGGGAAAACGGCAAGCATGGCGGTATCGCGTTCAGGTAATACAGGATGGGCCGTCAGTGCCCGCGGGGGAGTGCTCGGGGCGCTCGTTTCCATTGGCGTGGTGATGTCGGTCGCGGGGTGCTCGACGGCGCTCACGCCTGCGCCCATCGTCGAGCAGTCGACGGGAGGTCCAAGTTCGCCGACGTCCATTCCCACTACGCCGCCCGTCGCCGGGCCGGGCGTTATCACGACGCCGGTGCAACCGGACGCCGGGCCGGGGTTTTATCGCGTGAAGCCGGGCGATACGCTCTACGGCATCGCACGCGTGCAAAAGCAACGTCCCTCCGACCTGATCAAGTGGAATAACCTGCCCGAAAGCAAGCAGGTGAACATCGACCAGTTGTTGCGCGTCGCGCCGCCGGGCAGTGCAGGTTCAAGCACGACCGCCGGTTCCGATGACTGGAGCAAATCGGCGGCTTCGAGTTCATCGGCGACGGCATCGAAAGCCGGGCCGCCGATCATCGGTTCGCCGGCGGCTACGGCCAGCAATAACGCCAGCGCCAAGACAAACGAAGCACCCGACACCAGCACGCCCGCGATCAGTTCGAAGGGCGCGTGGCTGACGTGGCCGGCACAAGGCGACGTGGTCACGAAGTTCGGCGAGAGCGGCAGCAAGGGTATCGATATTGGCGGCAAGCTCGGCGAACCGGTGAAAGCCGCGGCGGCGGGCCGGGTCGTGTATGCCGGTACGGGTTTGCGGGCTTATGGGCAGATGATCATCGTCAAGCATAGCAACGACTTTCTCACGGCCTACGCGCACAACAGCAAGCTGCTGGTGAAGGAAGGCGATACCGTGCGCCAGGGTGCGACTATCGCGGAAATGGGGACGGGACCGACCAGTAAGCCGCTGCTGCATTTCGAGTTGCGCAAGTCGGGGCAGGCCGTCGATCCGGTTCCATCGCTCAAGAAGGCGGGATGATGACTCCTGCGTCGCGGCAATCCACAAGAACATGAAAAGACTCGTGATTGCCGCCATGTGCGCGGCTGCCGTGTTGCTCACCGGCTGCAATGACCAGCAGAGTGAGGACGCCATGAACAAGTTGAAGTCGCTCTTCAACGCCGTCAAACCGGACGCGTTATTGCTGAAGGATCTGACGCCAGGTGTCACGACCGAGGCGCAGATTCGCGATCAGATGGGCGAGCCGGAGACGACGCGAAACTACACCGACGGTTCGAAGCGTCTTGAATATCCGCGTGGTCCGGCGGGCACGAGCACGTATTTTGTCGATATCGATGCGAACGGCAAGTTCGTCGCCGTCACGCAGGTTTTGACGGCGGCGAACATTGCGAAGGTGCGGCCGGGCATGACGCAGGACGAAGTGCGCCGCTTGCTGGGCAAGCCGACCACCATTGCTGAATATCCGCTCAAGCAGGAGCGCGTATGGAGTTGGCATTGGGAGGAGGGCGGCGTGACACGCGACGCGATGTTCAACGCGCATTTCGGCCCTGATGGCATTGTGACGACCACGTCGCGATCCGAAGCGGAAGGTGGCGGCAAGCATTGAGCGGGGCGCGGGGAATTATCGAAATTGATGGAAGATCAAAAATCAAAACACGCGCTTGAGCGCGAGGCGCTGATGGCGCTGGCGGCGCGTCATCGTGCGGACCGGACGAGGTTGGCGGGGCCTGTCGGCGCGGGTTGGCAGTGCGAACGTGGGCATGCCTGGGACGATGGCATCAGTGTGGCGCAGAACGTGAGGTGCATGAATTGCGCTTCGCAGCGGCGCGAACAGCAAACCGAGCGGTTGAAGGCCGTGGCGCAAGATCGGGGTGGGCGGTTGATATCGGACGGGTATGTGGACGCTGCCACACCGTTGCGATGGGAGTGTGCGTTCGGGCATCGGTGGGAGGCTGTCGCGGATGCCGTGACTCGGCAGTGGTGTGAGGAGTGTGCGCGCACGGGAGTTTACGATTTGCCGCCGGTGCCAATGCGGGGGTTTTAGGGGGGCGGTGTTGGGTTGTTGCGTTCGCACTTGAGCATGTGGAAGGCGTGCTACCGCGGCGGTCAGGGGTTGGTGCCGGGTTGCTGCTGCGTATGTTAGCGCGGGTTGTATGTGAGCTAAATTTTTTATCACTATTAGCCAGGGTATTTTCGTTCGCACTCGGTTTTTTGGGGGGGCGCTAGCGGCGGTGGTCAGGGGTCATTGCTGGGTTGCTGCTGCGTACGTTAGCGCGCGTTGTATGTGAGCTAGATTTTTTATCACTATTAGCCACTGTGCGTGGCGGCACTTCATTTCTTTGTCCAACGGCGACAAAGAAACGAAGCAAAGAAAACGCCTTCCCACAATCTGTATTAAGTGTCCCCAGCGTGCAGACCACTGCTTTTGGTTCCCGCGTAGAACGGTGCTCGCAAAACCACGGACACTTGAAACCCTCCTTCTCGCGAATCCTGACATCCCCACGCTTCGCCACCAGTGCTCTCGGGCAAGATCAGTGGCCCACGAACTTGCACGGCCTCACCGTGTTCGCTTTCCTGTGAAGCTATCCAGTGCGTAGTAATTTTCGGGCACGGTTGCTTGCACATAGCGCGGGGCCTTCCTCTATTTTTCTGAGGTATTGGCGGCCAAACGTATTTGCGCGCTATGTGCGCCTCTCGCCCTAATCGGTCGCACGGATCACACAGTCCACCAACTCGTAAAGACGCGTGAGGCCGTATTAGTCAATGGGCCATTGATCTTGCCCGAGAGCACTGGTGGCGAAGCGTGGGGATGTAGGGATTCGCGAGAAGGAGGGTTTCAACGCAGCGTGGTTCTAGCGAGCACCGTGCTACGCGGGAACCAAAAGCAGTGGCCTGCACGCTGGGGACACTTAATACAGATTGTGGGGAGGCGTTTTCTTTGCTTCGTTTCTTTGTCGCCGTTGGACAAAGAAATGAAGTGCCGCCACGCACAGTGGCTAATAGTGATAAAAAATTTAGCTCACATTGAACTCGCACTAACGTACGCAGCAGCAACCCAGCAATGACCCTGACCACTGCACCAGCCCTGCAAAACCCCGACCGAGTGCGAACGAAAATAACCTGGCTAATAGCGATAAAAAATTTAGCCAACATACAACCCGCGCTAACGTAAGCAGCAACAACCCAGCACCAACCCCGACCACCAAGCTCAAAACCCCACCGCCCAAACCCCGCCACACCCCCCAGCCCAAAGCCATACCACCGCGCATCGCACCAAACCAATCCCCACTTCAAAGCCCGCACGCATTGTGCGCAATCCGGCAATGTGGTGTTTCCTTTTGAAGCTTGAACATTTCCCCCTACTTGCCGATAGTTCATCCCACCCGCCATCCCAAAAAACCTGGCGAGCCCGCAAACATTCTGTGGAGTCCGGGTTGGCCAAAACAACTAGCGCGACCTGTTCCATCGAAGGCAAACTGGCGGAGCCTTTCCCCGACGTACTGTCTGCCGAAGCACTAGATTTTGTCGCCGCGCTGAATCGCCAATTCGCGCAACAGCGCCGGCACATTCTTCGATCCCGCAACGAACACGCACGCAATCGTCAACACGGCGGGCGCTTCGAATTCCTCTCCAGCACTGCATACATCCGTAACGATCCCCACTGGCGCGTTCCCGCGCCCCCCAAGGATCTGATCGACCGACGGGTGGAAATCGCCAGTACTGCCGAGAACCGCAAGGTCGTCATCAACGCGCTCAATGCCCATGCGCAAGTGTGGGTGGCCGACCTGGAAGACGCGATGTCACCCACCTGGCACAACGCCATGGTGAGTCAACGCAACCTGCAGGACGCCGTCAGCGGGGATATCGGCTACATCGACCCGCAAGGTAAGCAATATCGGCTCGAAGGCGGAACGACGGCAATTCTCGTCCGGCCGCGCGGCTGGCATTTACCCGAGCAGCACCTGCTCGTCGATGGACACCCGGCGTCCGCCAGCCTGGTCGACTTCGGTCTCTACTTCTTTCATTGCGCCCGCCAACAACTCGAGCGTGGCAGCGGACCTTATTTCTACTTGCCCAAGCTGGAAAATCGCCTCGATGCGCAACTCTGGAACGATGTATTCGAGTTCGCCCAGGACTGGATCGGCATTCCGCGCGGCAGCATCCGAGCCACCGTGCTTATCGAGCACATCGGCGCTGCCTGCGAAATGGACGAGATGTTGCATGCGTTAGGCCCACACGCTGCCGGACTGACGGCTGGACGGTGGGACTATCTATTCAGTATCGCGAAGGAGTTTCGGAATGAACCGGGCTTCGTGTTCCCCGATCGCTCGGCACTGACGATGGGTCTACCGTTCATGCGCGCCTATACGGAGCTTCTGATCCAGACTTGCCACCGCCGCGGCACGCATGCGCTGGGAGGCGTCGCCACTCAGATTCCGGATCGGCACGATCCCGAGGCCCAAACCCGTGCGCTCGAGGCCGTAAGACGCGACAAGGAGCGCGAGGCCGCCGAGGGTTTCGATGGCACCTGGGTAGTTCACCCAGACCTGGTTCCGGTGTGTCACGCCGCATTCGCCCGTGTCCTCGATGGCCGCCCGCACCAGATCGATCGTCCGCACGGCGAGAGTCTGACAACGGTAGCGGACCTGGTGGCCGTCAATCCGATCGATGGCCATGTCACGGAACACGGTTTGAGATCCAACATCGCCGTGTCGATCCGTTATCTGGAAGCGTGGTTGCGCGGTCGCGGATCGGTCAGGCTTTTCGGTTTGATGGAAGGCGTGGCGACCGTCGAGATTGTCCGGTCGCAAATCTGGCAATGGCTGCGCAACGGCACGCGTTTGCAGGATGGCCGTCGTGTGACGCGCGATCTGGTGCATGCGCTTCTAGCCGACGAGATCGACCAATTCCGCGCGGAATCGGCTGAAATCCTGACGGCGAACGCTATCGAACAAGCGAAGGCTTTGTTCGAAGAAGTCACCATGAACGAGGATTTCCCCGAGTTCCTGACAATCCCCGGCTATGCCCGGTTGAATCACCTCGTATCGCCGATATCGCAAGAATTGAACGACATAACGACGGCTGCAAACCGGTCCTTGCCTCGCGTGAAACCGGCTCGGCAAACGACTTTCTCGCTCACCTGTAGCAGCGGCATGTTCACGCACTTGCAACTCAAGCCGCGAGTCGCATTTTCCTTCGCTTTCATGGGCTGGTCGGCGTGGTTGATCGAACATGCCGTATCGCATGCAAGGCTTATCCGCGACCACGCAACCGGTTTTGTCCCGATCGGTCTTGAGATCGAATACCTGCAACCATCGACGTTCTTCGATTGCGAATCGCTAACCATCACTATCCGCGTCAGCACCTGGAATCCGCGGCGATTCCACAGCTTGCAGGACGTCGAAGTGCTGCTGGTCACCAATCACGGCGTGCCGGTAGCTCGCGTAACGCTGCAAGAAATATGCGTTCAAATTGAATCGGCGGACACACTTGCAGCCGCGCCGGGTCGAGTGCCCGACGGCCTGACGAAGCTGCTGCTCGACACGCAGGACGACATAAACGAACGCCCCGTGCTGTTGAATCGCGGTGCCGCGCGTGTGCCTGAAAACGCCGAAGTTATCGCTGAACTAAGAAATGACTTCGTCGTCCATCGGCACGCGTGCGAAGTCGCCGACCAATGGTATTCCGAGCACGTATGCGACTACCTCGGCGACAGTCGTGAAGCCATGGTGCTCCAGCTTATGCAGGATTACCCGGAACTGCTCGCGGGACTGGCTCAGCGTGTCGAGCGTCTGAGTATCGGCTTGCGTCGGCCGTTCGTGCTGTTCGACCGAGGTCAGGTCGTGACGGCGGCGTACCGCGTGGGCGCCGAAATTCATTTTGTTCATCGATTGCTGAGTGCATCGGGATTCGACGCCGGCGATGCAGTCGAAGTGTTTCGGCCGTCCTGACGCCTGCGCACGAAATAAAGGGGTTCGCCATGACGTTTCTGTTTTCCGGCTCTCTGCTCAGGTACGTGGGTTATCGGCGCCAGATGGTTTACGAGTCAAATACCCTCGCCGATGCCTTGCGCGCGTTATTTATCGATTACCCGGAACTTGAAGGATTACTGATGAATGAAGACCGTACGCTGCGCCGCACGTTGCGCGTGGCGATCAACAACGAGGTGGTTCGCAGTGACCTGTCACGAGCGCTCAGGTCGAGCGATTCGGTCGAGATCATGACCGCGATCTCGGGCGGCTGAGTGACCTGCCGCCGCGACGGCCAACGAAAGGAGAGTGTGCAATGTCCCTCGACACCAGACTGCGGTCTGTATTTAACACGGTGCTGGAACTGGATGCGACGCTGCCCGATTCAGCGCTGCGTTATCAAGAAACGCCGGGCTGGGATTCGCTTGGCGCAGTGTTGCTGATCTCGTCCATCGAAGATGAATTCAAGGTTGAAATCGATACCGACCGGGCGTTGAAGCTGGACACCTTCAGCGGTGCTGTTCAACTGCTCCGTGAGCTTGGGGTGTCGGAGTGAGCCGGCTGCTGGCACAAAGCTTCTTCAGCCGGAAGCCGCTATGAATGGTTCACCGATGAGCCAGGACATGCGGGAATTGGCGCTGCTGCCGAAATTGGTCGAGCTGATGGGTCACCACAGGCGCGCCTGCCCGGCTTACGCGCGCATTCTCGATGCAATCGGGCATTGGCCGGACCGCGATTACGCGCAATTGCGCGAGTTGCCGTGGTTGCCTGTGCGCCTATTCAAGGAGCATCGATTGATCAGCACCGGCGCCGACCAAGTGGCCGTGCTCACGTCGTCCGGTACGACAGGTACGAATGTCAGCCGGATTGCGCTGGACCGGGACGCCGCCGAGCGCCAACGCCGAATGCTGACGGCGACGCTGGCGATGGTAGCCGGTCCGCGACGTTTGCCGTTACTGATCATCGACTCGCCCTCGGCGGTGCGTCAGGAGCGCTCGTCTATTCGCGGTGCGACCGTGCTGGGCGTGATGAACATCGGCCGCGAGCCTGTCTTCGCCCTGGACGACGAGCACTGCATCAACGCGGCCGCAGTCGAAAATTTTCTGCAACGCCACGGTCGCACGACTTTCCTGATTTTCGGCTTTACATCGTTGGTCTGGACACGCTTCTACGCGTTCGCGCAATCGCGTGAACTGGATCTGAGCAACGCCCTCCTGCTGCACACAGGCGGCTGGAAAAAACTCGCCGACCAAGCCGTGTCTGCGCAAACATTTCGCACGAGCTTTCGCGATGCAACCGGCCTTAGCCGATGCCACAACTTCTACGGCATGGTCGAGCAAGGCGGGGTCATCCATGTCGAATCCGCCTCGGGCGATGGCTTGTATTGCCCGGACTTCGCCGACGTCATCGTTCGCGATCCGCAGACCTGGGAGGAAGCTGCCGTCGGCACTGAGGGGGTGATCGAGGTGCTGAGCGCCGCGCCGCGCGCGCACCCGGGCCACGTCCTGCTGACAGAGGACAGGGGCGTGGTGCATGGCATCGACGACGGCGAATGGCCCGGCAAGCGCTTCTCTGTGCTGGGCAGGCTGGCGCGCGCCGAACCGCGAGGATGCGCGGACACGTTGCCGGAATCCGCATACGGAGCGCGGCCATGAGCGGACTTCTCGAAGGTCGGCACTTGCTGATCACCGGCGTCATCAATCACGCTTCGATCGCATTCGCGGTGGCCAAGCTCGCGCAAGAGCAGGGCGCGCACATCGTGCTCGCCGGTCATGGCCGGCTGCACATGGTCGAGGACGCGGCCCGGCGGCTGCCACGGCCGCCGCCGGTCATCGAACTCGATGTCACCCGGCCCGAACAACTGGCCACGCTGGCCGAGCGCGTGCGGGTTCATATGCCTCGGCTCGACGGCGTACTGCACTCGATCGCCAATGCGCCGCCTGCGGCGATCGGCGGTGATTTTCTGGCCACGACCTGGGCCGATGTATCGACGACCCTGCACGTGTCGATGTATTCGCTGCAGGCGCTGGTCGCCGCCGTGCTGCCGTTGATGGACGAAGGCGGTGCGATCGTGGGCCTGGATTTCGATGCTTCCGTGACATGGTCCGGCTACGGCTGGATGGGCGTGGCGAAAGCCGGCTTGGAGTCGAGTGCGCGTTACCTGGCCCGTGACCTGGGCGCGCGCGGGATACGCATCAACCTGGTGTCGGCAGGTCCTCTGCGCACCGCGGCTTCTCACGGCGAGCCGGGTTTCGCGGACATCGCAGCGGCTTGGCGAGCGCGCGCACCGCTGGGCTGGAATCAGGCCGATGCCAGCGGCGTGGCGCGCGCCTGCGTGGCGTTGTTATCCGATTGGTTCCCCGCCACGACCGGCGAAATCGTGCATGCCGATGGTGGTTTTCACGTGATAGGCATCTGACGTGGTGCAACGCTGGAGGTACGGATGAATACGGCGAGTTTCAGCAATCGCATTGCCGTTGTGATTGGCGGCACGCGGGGCATTGGACAGGCCAGCGCGCGGATGCTGGCCGCAGCGGGGGCCACGGTGGTGTTGACCGGCACGGACCGCGCACAAGCCGAATACGAGGCGCAGCAACTCACTGCTGACTACGGCGTCGGCGCGCAAGGCCGGGCGCTGGACTTGCGCGAATACGCGTCGATCGGTGCAACGATCAAGTCGATTGCCGCAGAACATGGCGGTATCGACGCGTTGGTGGTCAGTGCAGGCGTCATGCACAGCACGCCGCTGGGAATGACCCCGGAGCCGGTCGCGCGCCATCTGCTCGACGTCAATCTGCTGGGTCCTGTCGAAGTGCTGCAGGCGGCGGCGAAGGTGATGATGCGGCGCCGAAAGGGCGCCATTGTGTTGCTCGCGTCGATTGTCGGTGAGCGCGGCGCGGCGGGACAGGCCGTCTATGCGGCGGCCAAGGCCGGTATTGCCGCGCTGGCTCGCTCGGCCGCCAAGGAACTGGGGCCGCTCGGCATCCGCGTGAACGCGGTGGCGCCCGGCCTGATCGATACCGACATGCTGGCCGCCGTTCCGACCGACGTCATTGCGGCACGGTGCGCGCAGACCTCGTTGCGCCGCGTGGGTACCGCGACGGAGGTCGCGACGACGATCCGCTTCCTGCTCAGCGACGAAGCATCCTTTATCACCGGACAAGTACTGGGCGTCGACGGAGGCCTCACGCTATGAAACCATTTGGCGCGGACGTTCGCTTGATCGATGCCGCTCAAGGCTTGACCCTGAGCGGACACGAACTGGCGGCACGGATTGAAGCGATGGAGCATGAACTGCATGCTTTCCCTTCCGGGCTGCTCCTGCTGAGCGCGCCATGGACAACAGACACCGTGTGCCGCTATCTCGCCGCGTTCCGCCAAAACCGGCCGCTCGCCTTGCTCGATCCGGGAATCGAACCTGAAACGCTCGCGGAGCTTATCGGGCGCTTCGAGCCGGCGGGTATCTGGCAAGCGGGAATCGAAGGCGTTGCGCCGGAGGGGTATCGCGACGAAGCTTACGGTTGGATCAGGCAAACGGCGGCGGCAGCCGTCCATCCCGATCTGGCCTTGCTGTTGACCACCTCCGGCTCGACCGGCGCAGCCCGCATGGTGCGCCTCTCGCGGCAGGCCGTGCTCGCCAACGCCGCAGCGATCGTGCGCGCGCTCGACATCACGCCGCTCGAGATCGCGCCCACCAGCTTGCCATTTCACTTGGGCTACGGCCTGTCGGTACTGAACAGCCATTTGCTGGCGGGGGCTACGGTCGTGGTGAGTGCTCATCCTGTGATCGGCTCGGACTTCTGGGCGGCCGTCGATACTTATCGCGCGACGTCCTTTGCCGCCGTGTCGCATGTTTATGAATTGCTCGCGCGCTTGCGATGGACGTCATCGGCGCATCCCAGCCTGCGCACGCTGACCCAGTCCGGCAGCCGCATGCGTCCCGAACTGATCGCGCAGATAGCGGGCGATATCGGCCGGGCGGGAGGCCGTTTTTACCTCATGTACGGGCAAACCGAAGCAACGGCGCGGATGGCCGTGCTGCCTTCGGAAAATATCGCCGATAAATCCGCTTCAGTCGGCCTGGCCGTGCCCGGAGGCGCGTTTTCGATACGCGTCGACACTGGCGAGGAGACGCGCCTTCCGGATCTTGTAGGCGAGGTCATTTACCGTGGCCCCAGCGTCATGATGGGTTACGCCGATAAAGCCGCCGATCTCGCCCACGGCGATGATCACAACGGCGTGCTGCACACCGGCGACATCGGCCGATTTGATCGGGATGGCTATCTCTATCTCGAGGGCCGACTCAAGCGGATTGCCAAACTGTTCGGTCAGCGCATTAATCTCGATGCAGTCGAACGCCTTGTGGCGGAAGCCGGCAGCGAAGGCGCGAACGCGGCCGTGTCGCTGAACGACGAGGCGATCGTGCTGTGGTGCGAAGGCGAGGCCGAGCCGGCGCGGTTGGAAACACTCTCCCGGCGCGTCGCCGAACGCCTGGGCGTGAATCGCCATGGGGTGGTCGCGCGCGGCATCGAGAAATTGCCCCTGCTGCGCAACGGCAAGATCGATTACCGGTCGTTGATCCGCGCAGCCGCCAGCGGCGAGGTGCCGATATGATCCGGCCGTTGTTCCCGCCGACCGCCTCGCTGGAAGCATCGGCGCTGCTTGAGTCGATGCATGAGTCGATGCGCAATCCCTCGTCCATCGCCGCCTTGCAAGTTGGCGATGAGCGAATGCTCGATTTCTTCGATGCCGTCGGCCAGCGCCTGCGCGCGCCGGCGCTGGCCCGGCGCCACCCTGAACTGGGGCCGCTCGGCGCTTATCTTCGCCGCGGCCATCTCGGTTCTGAGCTGGCTCGGCTCGATGCCGGGCATCGCTTCCTGCGTTTTCCCGCAGGGCTGGTGTTTCACGTCGCCCCGGGCAACGCCGATACGGTGTTCGTCTATTCCTGGGCGCTGGCCGCGTTAGCCGGAAACCGCAACGTGGTGCGGGTATCGGATCGAGGCGGAGAGGCCACTCAGACCGTGCTTGACCGTGCTGGCGGAAGCCCTGGAACAAGCCGATCCCGACGTAGCAGCTGTGATAGCCGACACGCAGCGGATTGTGAGCTACGACCATCGTGACGAGGCCGCGACTGCTGCATTTTCGGCGTCCTGCGACTTGCGTGTGCTTTGGGGCGGCGATCAAGCGATCCACGAGATTCGCCGATCGCCGTTGCGGCCGTCGGCGCGCGATCTCACGTTCCCGAACCGGTCTTCATTCGCGGTGTTTTCCGCGAAGGCCTTTCTCGCAGCCTCTGCGCCCGAGCGCAAGCGGGTGGCAGAAGCGTTTCATTCCGATGCCTACTCGTTCGGTCAAGCCGCGTGCGCTTCGCCCGGCACGATTTTCTGGATCGGCGCAGCGGCCGCCGTGGAGGACGCGCAGGCCTCGTTCATCGAGTTGCTGATGCAAACGGTGCAAGCGCGTGGGCCTCGAGCGGATGCGTCCATGGCCATCCAGAAGCATGTCGCAACCTATGGGCTGGCCGCAGAAGGGATAGCCGGCGAGGTGCGTTTCATCGGCAACGAGATCGCGCTCGTGCAGCTCGCCACGCCCGTTCGCCTTCCGCGCCGGTGGCTTGGAACCGGCACCTTTCCGCAGTTGCGCCTGGAGTCGCTGGACGAGATCGCGCCCCTGTTGCAGCGCCAGGATCAAACGCTGACCTATTTTGGTTTCACGGCCGACGAGATGATGTCGTTTGCAGAACGGCTTGAAGGGCGTGGCATCGATCGCATCGTGCCGTTGGGACGTGCGCTCGAATTCTCCGCGGTCTGGGACGGCTACGATCTCCTGCGCGAGTTCACCCGTCTCGTCACCGTGAGTTGATTTTGATTTTGTTCGCTCAAGCGGAGCACAACCATGAACCAGACGATTGTTGAACTGACCCCCGAGCAGGCATACGAGCGCCAGCAATCGGGAGCGCTGCTCGTCGACGTACGCGAGGACGGCGAGCGGGCGGCCGGCATGGCTTACGGCGCGATGGGCGTCAGCAAGCTGCGGTTGGAAACCGACCCGGCCGTCTGGTTGCCGGATCCGGTAGCCGAGATCGTGCTGATCTGCGCCGTGGGCAGACGCTCGCTGCAATGTGCAAGGCTGCTTCAATTGCGCGGATATACGCGGGTCTTCTCAGTCAGCGGCGGAACCACGCGCTGGAAAGCAGCAAGCTTGCCGATGAGCGCGCCCACCGCCGACGCCGATTTCCTCGAACGTTATTCGCGCCATCTGCGCCTGCCCGAGGTGGGGCTGGACGGACAATGCAAGCTTGCCGCCGCGCGAGTGGCGCTGATCGGCGCTGGCGGCCTGGGTTCGCCGGCGGCACTGTATCTGGCTGCGGCCGGGATCGGGCACATCACGCTGATCGACGATGACCTCGTCGATCGCAGCAATCTGCAGCGCCAGGTGCTTCATCGCGATGTGGATATCGGGACGCCCAAGGTGGAATCGGGCGCAAGGACCTTGGCGGCGCTCAATCCTCACATCGTGATCGATGCGCAGCGCACGCGCTTGCTGGCCAGCAACGTCGAGGGCTTGCTGGGCGGACACAGCGTGGTGATCGACGGCTCCGATAATTTTTCCACACGCTACCTCGTCAACGACGCATGCGTTCGCCTGGGCCTGCCGATGGTCTACGGTGCGGTGCAAGGTTTCGATGGGCAAGTCAGCGTGTTCTGGCCCGCGAAGGAGGGTGGGAGTTGTTATCGATGCCTGTTTGCGGAACCGCCGCCGCCGGCGTTTGCGCCCAACTGCGCCGAGGCGGGCGTGCTGGGCGTGTTGCCCGGGGTGATCGGATTGCTGCAGGCTACCGAAGCCATCAAGCTGATTTTGGGTATTGGTGAGTCGTTGTCAGGGACTTTGCTGCAGTTCGATGCGCTGGGAATGCGCTTCAATCGCTTGCGGCTGCTGCGCGACCCGGCGTGTCCGCGTTGCGGTGACGGCGTGACAGCCGATGATTACGTCGACTTGCCGGCGGCTTGCACGACGCGGTGATGAATGGCTGGATCGCTCGCACGTGTTCTGGCAATGAGTCGCGAGTCGTCGGTTTATCGCAGAAGGATGAGTTGAGGAACGGCGTTATCGCCGCACCAGACGATCGCGTTTTGTCCGTGCTGCACGCCGATTTGTTTCGCCGCGTCGAGCGGTAAGCCGAAGATCAGGAAGCTCGGTTCACCCGGCCATTTCCCCGACGGATGCTCGCCCATTCCTTCGATAAACTTCCATCCGCCGCCGCCAAGTTCCTCTGCAAGCGTTGCTTGCCGGCGCGCGTTGATCGCTTCATCGGTGAGCTCGCTGAATGGATTCACAGCGGTTATAAACGCACTGCAATCGACGCGAAAGGCTTGGTGAAGATCCGCAAGAACGGCATTAGCCACGCCGATACGCAGCGTCGTGGGAACATCCCCAAATACGCGATAGTGCGTTTCTTCGTAAGCCCGAAGCGTGTCCGAATCGATGGCTGAATTGGAATGCACGCAGGTCTCCTTCACTCCCAGTCGGGCACGCTATCCGGCATGCAACTCGTGCTGCCGCTCAGTCAACGCGCTTTTTGGGTCGCGTCTTGCCGTGAAAACTCGAACGGGTTTTCCGGGCTAGTGAAGCGAAGTCGAACTGCATTGTTGGTCGGCATGAAGCGCCCGTTCTCAAACGTGTAATACGAAACGAGCAAGCCAATGCGCGTTTCTTTTGCGTCGTCAAGTAGGTAGCTGTTCTCCGAAAATACAAGCTTTGCGTCGTTTGTCAACGCTACAGCACGGCACGAAGAAAATAGACTTGGTAAATGCAGAAAGGCTGACTTGCCTTTGAGTTTCAAGGGGTTCAGCAGCAGGTAGATTTGTTTATGTCTATCAGCTTCCCCTGACCCGGCAGTATCCCCTTGCAGGCACATAATGCCAGTGTCGGACCCGGTTAGTGTCGCAAGAAAGACGTCTGCGCTTTGCGGGTCCAGATTTGATTGACGTTCACCGGGAAATTTCTTCGCATCCGCAAAACGATAGTTTCTTCCGTTAATCGTTATGCTGCGGTCGGTGACTCTGATCTTTACTTTTTTCCCGTTCAAAGCACCTCGCGTTTCCGTATAGATGCCTCGTTCGCCTGCATCGGAATAGACAACGCTAGAATCACGTTCAACCGGGTCTCCAAAGACCGCCCCAGGTTGTGCCGTGTAGAAAGAATCGTAGCTGTTATACATTTGTGCCGCGTGGGAACAGACGGCAAAAGCAGCCAGGATAGCCGCTGACATAATCTTGAATTTCATCGGTATGCCTTGCCCCCACTGGCTTGTAGATAATCGGAATTATGGATCCAGAATACTGTGCTGCCGTGCGCAGCCGTCGAGAGCCACACGGAATCGTAACGGCCGCGTTCGCTGCCATTGACAATTTTCCCGGTCTTTTTGTTTTTGATTCTCCAGCGTACGACAACTTCGCGGCTCTTATCTGGCACGCTAAAAATGTTATGCGAGCGGTCGCCCCATTTAAAACCATCTCGAACTTTTGGATGATTACCGTAGTTCGTCTTGAAGTCTAGACCGTCCCACCAGAAGCCGCCGTTCGACGGATCGGGTCCAATGTTAGCCAGAGCTTTTTGGGCCCACTCAACCGCCAATTTCATTCCCGGGTCACGCTCTATCTCACTATCCGATGTTCTCATCAGTTTGTTGAATCGGGCGTTGGAACCGTCCCATGCATAGGAATAGTTCGGGTCAGCCGCACGCAACGCTGATACGGACTTCTTATCCCATGCCGTGCATCTGTTAGCTACCGCGAACGCAATCCCACCGATTTCCTGCGATTCGTTCGCTGGGGATGCTTCGCCGTAAGCAATTGCCGCGAGCAGGCGCACTTGCTGATTGATCGCGTCACTCATCGTGCATCTCCTTTCCGCCACGCGATGAACGTCAGGTTTGGATGTTCATTCTTCGAGAACGACATCGTTTTCCCCGTAACAAGTGCTTTCTCGTCGACGAGAGGAATTCCGTCGCTAAGGAGTTTGTAAGTCATCCCTTCGATCGGAGCGCCCGTAACCGCGTCCACAATTTCAAAGTAGTGTTCGAGTTCGTCCGTTGCATCGTCCTGTTCAAAAGTGGTGCCAGCGCTGCTACTCGCACCGGCCGAGCCGCCGTCGTCCTCATAGAAGCAGCCCGGATTAGCACCCGCCAGCACGCGATTCCGGCCGCACGGACACAGCACAAGATCACCTTCAACGACGCCCGCTCGCCCGTCGTAGCATCGGCCCGTCGCCGTGCCGAAGATCTTGAATGCTCCTTTGCAGTTGCCGCACGTGGCCTCGTCGCCGTGAAGCGCGAACGTCCTGCCATTGTCCGTCATGCCAAAGGCCGAGCCGCCAATGACCACGCCGCGTGTCGTGGTGGGATTGCCTTGCACAATGAGCGCCTTACGCATGTGCTTCGCCTTCTTCGTTGGCCGGTTTCGCCAGGGGCAGGATATGGCCCGGATCGAACAGGGCGGGGACCGGCTGGTGGTTGCGAACCGTGATGTCGAAGCCATCCTGCAAGGTTTCCGTTATCGTGTAACCCTTGTTCAGGCGAAGACTGACCAGCGCGAACGGTTTGTCTTGCCAAGGTGCAGCGAACCCTGCGCCGTCAATGATGGTGGCTGCGCTGCCGTCGTCGCAGGTGACGATATCGCCGACACGGGTCAGTGCCACTCCTTTGTATTCCGCTTTCGTTGATACCCGTGTGGCATGTTCTCCGCGCTTGGTACGCGAACCGATTGTCACAAGAAGGTAGGTCGCTTCATTGTTATTCTGTTCAAACATGCTTAAGTATCCTATGTAAATAGCTGATTAAACTATGTACAACGATTGTCAGCATAACCAACATTCACAAAATTATTTGTGAAAAATGGTTGTAGATCGGTAAGGGCGCTTCGCGCTGGGGAACGGAGTAATTATCAGGCAGCACTCGCGCTGCCGATTGACCGGACTGGCGAAAACCGTTGAACAAGCTGGAGCCGGGTGACCGTGTGATCGTGGCGAAGCTGGATTGGTCGGGTCGCAATGCCGCCGATAATAGATCCACGGTCGAGGAGTTTTGCCGCGCGTGGAGTTGCGGTGCATGTGTTCCAACTTGGCGCAGTGGATATGTCTAGTTCCAGCGGCAAGTTGTTCATGCAGATGCTCGCCGCGTTCAGTGAGTTTTAGCGAGACCTTATCCGGAAACTAATCGACACCGGATTGGCTAAGACACGTCGGGGCGGAAGGCAGCTTGGGCGACCGGCGCTATGACCGAGGCGCAGAAGAAGCGCTGTGCTGCGCTCCGAGGGTTGCGTTATTCCCTAAACCTCGAGGCAGTGCCTTGCGTTACAAGCGATGACGGTCTAACGGCGGGATAGGGCGGAACTGTAGCGCGGGGGCCGAGAATACGGGTTAACCTAAACTCCGCCACAAATGAAAAAGGCTCCCGATTGCTCGGGAGCCTTTAAGTCTTTGGTAGGCCGTACGGGATTCGAACCTGTGACCAACGGATTAAAAGTCCGCTGCTCTACCAGCTGAGCTAACGACCCAAAGAGCCGAAATTATAGTCACAGTGACTGCATGTTGTCAACGGAGCGTAAAAATGCATCGCCTCTTGCAGCAAGGGAAAGCATCCGAAAGACCAAAGAAAAAGCCCGTAGCAATGACGCTACGGGCTTTTTCAACGAGAGGCGCGAAATACGGGTCAAACGACCCGCATGACGCTTACTTCACTTGCGACATCTTGCTTTCAGCCGACTGCGCGGCTTCGGTTCCACCATACTGCGAGATGATCTGATCAAGCGTCTTCTTCGCAGCAGCTTTCTGACCCTGCTCGATCTGGTTGTTCGCGATTGCGAGCAGCGCGTCGGGCGCCCGCGGATGCGTCGGATAACTCTTCACCATATTTTGCCAGGTCGCCGTCGAGCTCTTGTAATCGCGCAGAGCATACTGCGCGTTGCCTAGCCAATACTGCGCTGTCGGCTGATACGGACTCTGCGGATACTTCGCCACGAACGTCTTGAACGACGCCGCCGCATTCTTGAAGTCACCGTTGCGGAACTGCGTGGATGCCGCATTGAACGCTTCAGTCTCGCCGGGCTGCACCGTCCCCTGCACGCCATCCACCGTCTGCTGCTGCGGCTCGAACTTCTTCAGCCGGCCGTCGAGGTCGGTGTAGTAGTCCTTCTGCTGCTTCTGCAACGTGGTCAACTGGTTGGCCATGTCCTCGTTCTGTCCCCGAAGCGTGGCGACCTGCTGATTCAACTGGTCGAGACGATTCGATTGATCGAGGATCGTGCGCTGAGCGGCGGACAACTGGCTAGCCAGGCTGTCCGTTTTCGTGCGCAGATCGAGCACCGCTTTACGCGCTTCATTGTCGTCGAACAATGCCGCATGCGCCGATCCGCCGACTACAGCCGAACTCAACAAACAAGCAACTGCGACCGAGCGCAGCGAGGGGAAGCGATACAACATACGGCGACTCACCCGTGACTGGTTAGGTTACTGTTGATAAACGAGATCGGCGCGGCGATTTTGCGCCCACGACGCTTCGTCATGACCGGTTGCCTGCGGCTTTTCCTTGCCCAGACTCACGGCTTCCATTTGCGTGTCGGCCACACCCAGCAGCGACATTGAGCGACGCACAGCTTCAGCACGTTTCTGGCCCAGTGCCAGGTTGTACTCGCTCGTGCCGCGTTCGTCGGTGTTGCCCTGGATCAGGACGTGACGATCCGGATGGCTCTTCAAATACTGCGCGTGTTGTTGCAACAGCGGCTGATAGTCGTCACGAACGGCGTAGCTGTCGAAGTCGAAGTAAATGCTGCGCTTCGCGAGCGGGCTGTTCGGATCGTTCAACGGGTCGACATTGACCTGTTGAACTGCGTTCGCGTCGGGTTGCGTGCCGATCGCGCCTTTGTTTGCGCCTTCATCCAGCTTCACGCCTGAATGACATGCGGCCAATGCTCCGACCATCGCCACTGCAAAGCCGATACGAATTTTAGACATCATGGTTAACTCTCCTTGTGTGTTGCTGCTTAAATTATTGCATGAGATTTATTGCATGAACGGACCCCAGGACGGCTCGCGTACGCTGCCCCCCTGAAGCGACAAGACTTGCCGGGTGCGACCATCGGTCGACACGGCCGCCAACACGCCACGCCCGTTCACTTGGGTGGCGTAGAGGATGTACTGACCATTCGCCGCGAAGCTGGGCGATTCGTCTTGCGTGGTGTCGGTCAGGCCTGTCGCCGTACCGGACGAGAGGTCCAGCAAATACAGCTTGAAGCCGCCGCCAACGCGCGAAATGTACGCAATCTGCTTGCCGTCCGGGCTCACTCGCGGGCTTGTATTGTAGTTGCCCGTGAATGTGACGCGCTGTGCCGTGCCGGCGCTTTCGCCGTTCGCCGACATCTTGTAGATCTGGGGCGCGCCGCCTCGGTCGCTCGTGAAATAAATCGTGTTGCCATCGGGAGAGTAAGCCGGTTCGGTGTCGATCGAGCTGCCTTGCGTCAGGCGGCGCAAACCGCTTCCGTCCGCGTTCACCTGGAAAATCTGCGTGTTGCCGGTGGTGGACAAGGCGACCGCAAGCTTGCGGCCGTCGGGCGACCACGCCGGTGCACTGTTATTGCCCTTCTGATTCGAGACGACCACGCGTTTGCCAGTCGGCAGATCGTGGATATAGACGACCGGTTTTTTCTTTTCAAATGAGACATACGCGACCTTGGTGCCGTCAGGCGACCAGGCCGGCGAGATGATCGGCTCGGGGCTGGACAGTGCGATACGCGCATCCTGACCATCGGAGTCCGAAATCTGCAACTGATAACGGCCGCCGGTCTTGATCACGTACGACAGACGCGTCGCGAAAACACCGCGGCCGCCCAGCAGTTTTGCGTAGATGTAGTCGGAGACCTTGTGCGCGCTCATCCGCAAGCCGCTTTCCGGGCTTACGAGAGACAGGCCGCCCAGGCTTTCCTGCTTGACGGTGTCATAGAGACGGAAGCGCACTTCGTACTGGCCGTTCGGCAGGCGCGTCACGCTGCCCGACACGAAAGCGTCGGCACCTTTAGCCTTCCAGCTGCCGAGATCGACGGAATCCGTCTCCGACACAGGCGTGCCGCCCGCATCGATATTCGTGAACTTGCCGCTGCGCGCCAGATCCTGGCGAACGATCGCGCTGACCTGCTGCGGCGAACTCGCTTCGTTAGCGAAAGTGGCGGTGGCGATAGGAAACTGGGTCGAACCCACGCCGGTCACGAGCACATTCAATTGCGCCTGCGCGGCGGTGCCCGCGGCGATCAGGCAGGATGCAACAAGCGTTTTCAAGCCAAGCTTCGTCATCAAACTCATGTATCTAGTTCCAGAAAAAGCGATATTTAAACTATCGACGGCAGCAGAAGAGACCGTCGATTGCACAATTCGTTCCCAATTAGGACTCGACAGGGCTTAATCCGTCGCTGTCGTTTTACCACGTCCCGTCAAATCGGCTCGCGACCGTGCTTCAGCCGCCCGCCGGGCGCAAGGTGATCGTAAATGCCGAAGGCGCCTCGCCGTTGTTATCTACAGGCATCGGATCCGAGCGCTGAACCGCGCGCAAGGCGGCTTCGTCCCATTGCTCGTTGCCGCTGGAACGCCGGATAGTCGCCGATAACAACGTGCCCGTCGGCGAACAGCGCACCGCAACCACCGTTTCGAGTCCCGCCGTTTCCCCCGCCCACACGATATTCGGACGCACGCGGCGCTGCACCTTCTCCGCATATCCCGCCGATGTCGCCGTGCCGCCCGCGCCACTACCGGTGCCGCTCTTGGCCAGTCCTTCGCCGCTCGAATTCGATCCGCCGCCGGCCTGACCCTGCAACTGCGCGAGGCGGGCGCTGCGTTCCTTGTCGAGCTTGGCTTTTGCCTGTGCGTCGGCCTGAGCCTTGGCTTTTGCTTTGGCGTCGGCCTGAGCCTTGGCCTCGGCTTGAGCCTTTGAATCTGCTTGCGCCTTCGCCTTCGCGTCGGCCTGTTCTTTCTGCTGTTCCGCAGCTTTCTCGGCGTCAGCCTGCTTCTCTTTGACCTGTTGCGCCTTCTGCTGCTCGAGCTTCTGTTGAGCAAGCTGCTTCTGCTTGTCGGCTTGCTTCTGCTTGTCCTTGTCCTGTGCGGCTTTTTGCGCTGCTGCGGCAGCTTGCTGCGCGGCTTGCAGTTGGCGCTGCTTGGCCTCGGCTTCCTGCTCGGCCTGCTGCTGTGCACGTTGCTGCTCAGCGAGTTGCGCCGCACGCGCTGCCGCTTCCTGTTGTTTACGCTTCTTTTCCTGCAACGCGATGTCAGCTTCCTCGTCCCTCGCCGGCGGCGGCGCGGGCTGCACCTTGACTGGTGGCGCGGGCGGCGGAACCGGACGCGGCGTGGGCGCCGACAGATTCGGGATCTCGGTCCACAACTCGGCTTCGGCGCCGGCCGGCGTGTTGTTCTGCCAGTTGACGCCGTGATACAGCAGGATGCCGAGCAGCACATGCATCAGCGCGGCGAGCGCGAACGCCTTCCATGTGCCGCGCTCACGCGGCGGACGGACAGGGCGTGCGCTAGCCCGCGCGCCAGGGTTCCCGCTTGGCTGCCGATTCATCATTGCGATTTGACTAACAGTCCCACCCGTTTGACGCCTCGCGCCTTCATATCGGACATCACGTTCATCACGACTTCATATTTCACCGTCTTGTCGGCGGCAATCACGACCGGCTGATCCGGATGCGATTCCTGCCGGTTCAACACGAACGCGTTGAGTTCCGTCTTCGACATGTTCTGCTGTTGCGCCGCGCCGCCGTCTTCCTTGTAGCGCACGTTCATGCTGCCGTCGGCCTTGATATTGACCACGACCGGCGGCGTTTGATCCTGCGGCGCGGCGTTGCCGACCGTCGGCAAGTTGATGATGGACGGCGAGACGAGCGGGGCGGTCACCATGAAAATAACAAGCAGCACGAGCATTACGTCGATGTACGGCACGACGTTGATGTCGGACATGGCGCGCCTTGAACTGCCGCGCATGCTGGAACGCATTGGACCTCCGGCCATCTTGGACTCCTTAGTGGGCCTGGCGCTGCAGGATATTCGAGAACTCTTCGATAAACGTTTCGAAGCGAATGGCCAGGCGGTCGATATCGTGTGCGTAGCGGTTGTACGCGACCACCGCGGGAATGGCGGCGAAGAGGCCAATTGCCGTAGCCACGAGTGCCTCGGCAATCCCCGGCGCCACATTCGCGAGCGTGGCCTGTTGAACGTTAGCGAGGCCGCGGAAAGAGTTCATGATCCCCCAGACCGTGCCGAACAAACCAATATACGGACTGACCGAACCCACCGACGCGAGGAACGCGAGATTGACTTCGAGAACATCCATTTCACGCTGGAAGGCGGCGCGCATGGCGCGGCGCGAGCCATCGAGCGTCGCGGCCGGGTCGTTCATGCGGCGCTCTTTGCCTTTCAGGAACTCACGCATGCCCGATTCGAAGATCCGTTCCAGCGCACCGATGGTGTGGCGGTTATTCGCCGCGCTTTGATACAGCGCCTGCAGGTCGCCGCCCGACCAGAAATCGCGTTCGAAGCGCTCCGTCTGGATGCGCGCGCGCCGAATGGCAAACCATTTGCGAATGATGTAAGTCCACGACAACAACGACAGTATCAGCAACAGCGCCATGACGGCCTGCGCCAACAGGCTGGCATGAATGACGAGAGAAATGATCGACAGGTCTTGTGTAGTGTTCATAAATGTCCGCTGTTACGTCCCAAAGGGGCGTCCGGCATGTTCCGGCTGGAAAGCGTCAGGCTTTCGACAATCGATTGAAAGCGTGGGCAGGTTGCCGCCGGGTCATGTTTGGTACTGCTGTGCCTGCGTGCATGGAGGCATGCAGGCGCGATTCGGTTCAGGTCTTGATGGAGTCCAAGAGTCTTTGTCTACATAGGTCTTTCTAAGCAAGGTTACTCAAACGGGGTTCGCATTGCCGTGTTGACGCTGGTTCCAGCACCGGCTGACACGTCACAACCATGCGGCTCGCCGCGCAATCCGGCGAGCACCGAAGCGGGAATCCCGACTGGCCTGATGGCTCCAATACTCACCGACGCCACCTTGATGTCGCCCGAAGCCAGCAAGACGCCGTCACGCCACGCTTCCTGATGAAAATCCACTGACGCGCGGCCCAGCCGCTCAATCCGGCTTACCACGTGAATGAGGTCGTCGAGCCGCGCGGGCGCCGAATAGTCCAGCGCCGTGCGCTTGACGACGAACAATACGCCATCTGACTCCGCCAGCTTGCGCTGGTCGATGCCACACGCGCGCAACCATTCGGTGCGCGCCCGTTCAAAAAACTTCAGGTAGTTCGCGTAGAAGACGATGCCGCCGGCGTCGGTATCCTCGTAATAGACCCGGAGCGGCCAATCGAAAGTCAAGAGGCCGTTCGCCTGTTGAGGCTCGCTGGTAGACATGTTCATCCGCGCATTTTACCGGAAGCTGAAAACCGTCCGCCAAATCGAGCTGTAACTTGCTGTTTCCAGGCAACCATTGGCCGGGCGTTTTAGCGTATTAGCGTAGTCACCCGCCGGGCAGTCGGCGGCAGTCATCGGCAAAATTCACCCGCGATGAATAGTCAACCCGCCGAATGACTGCGCGACCGGCATCATCTCGATGGTATTGATATTCACGTGGGCGGGGCGCGTAGCGATCCAGTAAATGGTGTCGGCGATGTCTTCGGCCGTCAGCGGCTGCACGTCCTTATAAACATTGGCGGCCTTCGTGTCGTCGCCCTTGAAGCGCACGTTTGAGAATTCGGTGCCGCCGCAGAGACCCGGTTCGATGTCGGTTACGCGCAACGCCGTGCCGGTCAGGTCCGCGCGGAGGTTCAGGCTGAACTGGCGCACGAACGCCTTGGTCGCGCCGTAGACGTTGCCACCGGCGTAGGGGTAGGAGGCCGCGACTGACCCCAGATTGAACACGTGACCGCGGTTGCGCTCGACCATCCCCGGCAACAGGGCGTGCGTGACCGTGACGAGACCTTTGCAGTTGGTATCGATCATATTGTTCCAGTCGTCGAGGCTCGCGCGCTGCGCCGGCTCCAGGCCAAGTGCCAGTCCGGCGTTGTTCACGAGTACGTCGATCTGTGAAAAATCATCCGGCAGGCCGGCGATGGCCGACTTGATGGCCGCTTCGTCGCGGACGTCGAGTTCGATGGGCAGCAGCGCGTCGCCGAGTTCTTTCGACAGCGCCAGCAGGCGGTCTTTGCGGCGCGCGGTGGCAATCACGCGATGGCCGCCCTTTACAAAAGTACGGGCGATGGCAGCGCCGAAGCCGGCGGACGCGCCAGTGACAAATACGATCATGTGCGGATTCCGGTTGTCAGATTTGGGTCAGGTTACGGAAAAGGAGCTCTTGCTCAGCGCCTGAGTGTGTGCGGGAAAGCCAAATAGCGTACTTCCATTGGTGCGACGCGGCAAGTTGTCAGCTTAATGTTCCGGCCGCCTTCAGGCAGGCCGTATGCCCGGCGCGGCCGGTGCAGGCAGCAATTTTAGTGCCCGATCGTCAATGGGACGTGATATCCGCGAGTGCTTTCCTCTCGGAGCCTCAAAATTCAGCTGTTTACCGGTTGTTGCCTAATCTTGGACGTCCCATTAAACTAAGGCGCTCCAGCCCTGCGTAACTGGCGACAAGGATCTTCGGGTCCAAGGTGGATTAACCCACCGGGAAGCGCAGGGTGTCGTTTTGCCGTTCGCCTGGGCAGCTGAGATCCGCACGCGGTGGTTGCGTTGCCGGTGGCTGTCCGTCTCGCGTAAACGGAGCGTCTCTCTTCCGCCTCGCCTGGACCCATCGTGTTTCGCGCCTTCGCGGCGCAGTCACATTGCGCACGCACGATCCGGTCAACTGACACCCATCCAACGGAAAACGTATGTTTGATAGAGCCCAAAGCACCATCGCCCAAGTCGATCCGGAATTGTTCGCGGCGATCGAGCAGGAAAACCAGCGGCAGGAAGATCACATCGAGCTGATCGCGTCGGAAAACTACACGAGCCCGGCCGTCATGGCCGCCCAAGGCTCGCAACTCACGAATAAATACGCAGAAGGCTACCCGGGCAAGCGCTATTACGGCGGCTGCGAGTATGTCGATATTGTCGAGCAACTGGCGATCGACCGTGTGAAGCAACTGTTTGGCGCGGAAGCCGCCAATGTGCAGCCGAACTCCGGCTCGCAGGCCAATCAGGGCGTGTTCTTCGCCATGCTCAAACCCGGCGACACCATCATGGGCATGAGCCTGGCCGAAGGCGGTCATTTGACGCACGGCTCGCCGGTGAACATGTCGGGCAAGTGGTTCAACGTGGTGAGCTACGGCCTGAACGAAGCCGAAAATATCGATTACGACCGGACCGAAGAACTCGCTAAAGAACACAAGCCGAAAATGATCATTGCCGGCGCGTCCGCGTTCTCGTTGAAGATCGATTTCGAGCGGTTGTCGAAGATTGCCAAGAGCGTTGGCGCGTATTTCATGGTCGACATGGCGCACTACGCTGGGCTGATTGCGGCGGGCGTCTATCCGAACCCGGTGCCGTTCGCCGATTTCGTCACGACCACGACGCACAAGAGTCTGCGCGGACCGCGCGGCGGCGTGATTCTGATGAAGGCCGAGTACGAGAAGCAAATCAACTCGGCCATTTTCCCCGGCATTCAGGGTGGCCCGCTGATGCACGTGATCGCCGCTAAAGCCGTGGCGTTCAAGGAAGCGTTGTCGCCGGAATTCAAGGTTTATCAGCAAAAGGTCGCGGACAATGCGCGCGTGCTGGCCGAAACGCTGGTGAAGCGCGGCTTGCGGATTGTTTCGGGCCGTACTGAGAGCCACGTCATGCTGGTCGACCTGCGCGCCAAGAATATTACCGGCAAGGCAGCGGAAGCCGCGCTTGGCAAGGCTCATATCACGGTCAACAAGAACGCCATTCCGAACGATCCGGAAAAGCCGTTCGTCACCAGCGGCGTGCGCCTCGGCTCGCCGGCCATGACCACGCGCGGTTTCGGCGAGGCCGAAGCAGCGCAGGTCGGTAACCTGATTGCTGACGTGCTGGATGCGCCGGAAGACGAAGCGAACCTCGAGCGCGTGCGCGCGAAGGTCGCCGCGTTGACCAAGCAATTCCCGGTCTACGGCTAAGCCATGCGCTGTCCCTTCTGCCGGCACGAGGACACGCAGGTGGCGGATTCGCGCGTGTCGGAAGACGGGGCGGCGATCCGCAGGCGGCGGCGTTGCCCCGCCTGCGACAAGCGTTTCACCACGTATGAACGGGTGGAACTCGCGTTGCCCTCGGTAGTAAAGAAGGACGGCAGCCGCACCGAGTTCGATCGCGCGAAAATTGTGGCGAGCATGCAACTGGCGTTGCGAAAGCGTCCCGTTGCTGCCGACGCTATTGATGCCGCCGTTGCGCGTATCGAATATCAGTTGCTTGGCAGCGGCGAACGCGAGGTTCGCAGCGACCGTCTGGGCGAACTCGTGATGAACGAATTGCGCCAGTTGGACACCATTGCCTACGTGCGATTTGCTTCGGTCTACAAACGCTTTGAAGACGTGTCCGAATTTGAGGACGTGCTCGAGGAATTCCGGCGCGCCGCGCCGCGCAAATCCAGTCCCCGCAAACGCTGAGCGTTTCTGCATTTTCTCTTCCTCTCTGCTGCACCTTGGTGATCGTTTCGACAGTATGTCGGGGCTTTTGCACGTCCGATACTCGACCGATCGGCTAATGGCGGACATCGAAAATTCTCTTTAGATTGAGCGCTGGCCCGGTTCAATCGATGAGGGATGCAGATGAATTTCCGATGCTTGTCAGGCTTCACGCTAGTCGAGCTTGCCGTCGTGCTCGCGGTGATCGCGATCGTCGCGACGTTTTCAACGCCGTCGTTTGTCGTATGGCATAAGCGCGATCAGATCGATGCCCGGGCGCGCGCCATGATGTCCACGCTCACATTGGCCCGCTCTGAAGCGATCAGGCGCGGGGCGCGCGTGACCTTGTGCCGGATCGACGCCGCGCGTGCATGCCTCGCGGCCGGTAAGGCCTGCGACGGCGGCCTGACGGACTGGTCATGCGGCTGGGCATTGTTCGCCGATAGCGACGGTGGCCGCGTCCTGTTGCGGATGCAACCGGCATCGAGCGCTATTGCGATAGGCGGAACGGGGAGCGAGTTGTCGTTCACACCGCCGTCGGGTCAGGTGATCGGCGGCTTTCGCAGCTTCGATTTCAGTGCGCGCAACAACACCTTGACCTCGCTTGGAGTGCGTGGGCGTCGCTGTATCCGGCTCGCAGCTGGCGGCCGGGCTCGGCTAACGCAAGGCACGTGCAGAGGGGCGGCGTGAAAAATATGTCGCGTGGATTTGGGCGGGGCGACTCATTGATCGAAGTGCTGGTCGCGTTGGCGCTGACTGCGGTCACGGCGCTTGGCATTATCAGTTCGCAGATGTGGCTCGCTCGCAACGAACGTTCTTTGCTGGCGCGCGAATTGGCGAATTCGATCGCGGACTCTGTCGCGGAAGGAATTCGCACTGACGCGGATCGCGATCCTGTCGTGGCGCAATGGCGCACGCGTGCCGCCGCGATGTTGCCCGACGGCGACATCGACGTGCTGGACCGAGGCGATGGCTTGCATATCGCGGTCGTCAAATGGCGGGTGCCGGGATCAAGTGACGGCAGCGAAGCGGCGTGTGCGGAACCGGGCGTGGGCGACAAGCTTGCCTGTGTGGCGGTGGCGTTCGCACGATGAGATTCCTCAACAATCCGCAGCGCGGCCATACGCTGCTCGAACTATCGATCTCGGTGGCGCTCGGCGTGCTGATCGTTCTCGCGACAATTTCGCTGTATCGCGGGCAGCGACATGCATACGATCGCGCGACTGAAACGACTCGCCTGCACGACGCGGCCAGTACCGCGCTCGATCTGATAGGCCAGCAGATCCAGATGGCCGGTTTTGCCGCGGCAGGCAATGACCGAACGGATAAAACCCTGGCGCTGTCTGGATGCTCGCAAGGCCGTCCAATCGGAAGCGACGCCACGCCCGCGTGCGAGGCGCTCGCGAGTCATTCGGATGGCATCGTTGTACGCTACGCCGCCGATACGATCGCCACGTGGCCGTCGTCGTCGGGCTTGCCGACTGACTGTCTCGGCCAGATATCGACTGGCGAGCAGATCACCAATCGTTATTACGCCAGGGCAAGCTCGTCCACGGTCGAGCCCGAACTGTACTGCGAGGGAAGCGGCAAACCTGGCACGGGGCAGCCGCTTGTCGAAGGTATCGAACGGCTGAGGTTTGGCTATTGGCTGAAGGGCGCGTCGTTCGCCGTCGATGCGGCAGCGATCGCGCAAGATCGCTGGCCGCTGGTCGTCGCCGTGGATGTGTGCGTGCTCGTGCGTGGCGTCACGCAAAGCGCAACATCGCGACTGCGTTACACCGACTGCGATGGCGCATCGGCCGTATCCGCGGACGGCCGCATGCGGCAAGTTTTCCGGCGCCGGATTGCGCTGCGTAATCGATTGAAAAGCGGACCGGAAAGCGGACCGGAATCGTCATGAAGAAGCGCATCCGTTCGCCTCATTACTCAAGCGGCATCGTCTTGCCGGTCGTCCTGCTGATGTCGTCGATGCTGCTGGTTACCGCTGCCGCATGGCTCGAAGCCGCGCTTGTCAGCGCCCGGACGGCTACCAGCCTGGGCGACCGCGTGCAGGCGTTTCATAGCGCCGACAGCGCGTTGATTCGCTGCACTCGCATTGCGCTCGACTCCATGGCCGACCCGAGAAATCCCATTGGCCCGCTCGCCAACGAGCCTGATCGATGGCGCCTGAAGGCCTCATTCGAAGGCGCGTCAGCGAGCGCAGTAACGCCGTTTGCAACATGGCCGCACACGAGACGGCCGCCGCAATGCCTGATCGAAGCGTGGCCTGCCCGGGCGAGCGATCACGCGGGCGCGTTTCTGATCACCGCTCGCGGCTTCGGCAAAACGGCGGGCAGCGAGTCGTGGCTGCAGCAGCAAGTCGAAGTAAGCGAAAGCGGCGCGGTCACGCACTGGCGGCGCATCGTCGCAAAGCCGTTTCAGGGGAGTTCACCATGACCCGCGCATGCAGAGGTTTTACGCTACTCGAACTGATGATCACGTTGGGCGTGGCGGCGATCATCGCGACCTTCGCGATGCCGATTTATCGGCAGCAGGTAGCGAAGGGGCATCGGCTGGATGCTGTCGCGGCGCTTTACCGCGCCGCTCAGTATGTGGAGAGCGCGCGAACGGTTTCGAGCAGCGACGCCGCCATCAAACTGCCGAGCGGTTTCGACCAAGCGCCCGCCGTAGGCGACGCAATCCATGTACTACGGGTATTCGGGGAATCGGAGATGAACGGAGGGTATTCGATCGAAGCGGAGCCGGTTTCCGCCCGCGACGACGCATGCGGCATTTTTTCGCTCGATGCGACGGGTGTCCGGTCGAACCGGCTGGTGGAAAAGCTCACGCCGCCAAAAGTGGCGGCGTGCTGGGGAGGCAGATGAGCGTAACGAAAAAGCCTGTCCGGTCAAACTTCCGGATCGACCACGACCTCGGGCGAAGTGTCGTTCGAGCTGGACTTCATTTGTTGCCAGACGCGGTACGCCTCCCAGCCCAGAAGACCCAGGCCACCCCACTTGAGCAGCGGCTTCGCGCTCGCAAGCAGCCGACTGCGCACCGGCTTCGTGAGCACAAGCGACGCAAGCGAACTCACCACCGGATATTGCTTGAGCAACACACCCAGTCCGCCGCTATTAAAGAGTCCGCCGAGTCCGCTGATCCGGCTCATGAATCCGCCGCCCGATGCCCGGCCGCGCTTGCCGCGTCCCGGCATCAGCAAACTGAGAACGCTGAAATGCCTGACCTTGTAGCGCAGATCCGCGCTGGCCTGCGCCAGCTCCATGCGCTCGACGTCCGCCCGTGCAATCAGCAGTTCCTTGCGCAGCGCGCGCATATGGGGCGTGCTCAGCTTGTGCGCATTCGCTCGCTTTTGAGCTTTGAAGGTGTCGTCGTTGTGACTCATGGCGTGGCGGGCTCTTGGAAAGTCGTCGATGAAATCGGTTCTGCCTTACCGGCTTGCACGTCAGTTAAACGTGTCACGGTCCTTCTTGAATTCGGCGAGCGTGCTGTCGAAGACGTTGGGCGCGTCGCAGCAGTCCAGCGCGCGCGCGAAGCGCAAACACTATGGCGAAGAGCGCGTATGCGGCCGTGATTGCCGCAAGCGATTGCCATCGGTATGTATCCCAGAACGCAATGGCGACCAGCACCGTGAGCGTGATGAGCGCCATCATGGTCAGCATCATCGCGGCAAGGCCGAGGAACAGCACGCCGATCAGCCGCTCCTTTTCTTCCGCGAGTTCGATGCCAATCAACTCCAGGCGCGTCTCGAAGATGGAGAACACGGAACTGACGATGCGGCGCAACGGCCCTTGCGTATCGTGTTGAGATTGCCTTTCTGTCGTCATGGCTTGAGCGCTGCGAGCGCGTTATTTTTGGCGCGAAGATTTCCGGCCGGGTCGCCAAGGCGCCCCGGCCGGTCTATTAAGCAGGAACGCCGGTCGAAAAACTCCGGCGCCCCAGACGGTCACGGCATATTCAGGCCGGTTCGCACGCGTGACTACCGTATGGCTATCAAACGGCTATGAAGCGAACGCGGCGAACCGGCGGGGGATTAACGGCGATTGATCAGCAAGCCAACGACGACACCGAGACCGGCGGCAATTCCGATGGATGCCCATGGACGTTCGTGCACGAAATCGTCGGTGGCGCGTGCAGCTTTCTTACCCTTTTCGATGACGACGACCTGTGCATCGGCGGCCTTTTCCTTCGCTTGTTTCAAGCGGGTCAGAGCGGTCTCGCGCAACTCGGATGCACGCTCGCCAGTGGCGCTTGCGGCCTGTTTCAACAGGTCTTCGGCGTCTGCGAGAACGGTTTTGATATCCGACATGAATCGCTCCTTATTGATTTCTGACATTGATGGCTCCAAACGGGTGAGGCTACGCCAATCGTACCAAAGAAGCGGTCGTCGACCAGCGTCCATCCGGCCCCGAAACAAAAGCTTGCAGTTTTTGTTCCCGCTGCCTCCTTTACGCTTCACGACTCTTCAAACGAACTCCTGAGACGCGCTGTTACATGCATATCAAAGCCTGCCCGAGTCGAATGGAGAAGATCCTGCCCGCAGAAGTTTCTGTCAAAAATCGAAAAATTACAAAAGTGCATGACGATCTGACGGAATGTTCGTTCGTCGTGCAGGTCTAGTACCGTATGCTTTAAGTTTCACAAGGGCCGGCTTTCGCTTGATGATTGAAGCGTCCGGCTATTGCAGATCTGCACCGCATCACGAATTTCGCGGTACATCAACTTGAGGGGATAGATATGAGTTTGCGTCTCGGTGACACAGCGCCCGATTTCGAACAGGACTCCAGCGTCGGCCGTATCAAGTTTCACGAATGGCTTGGCGACAGTTGGGGCGTGCTGTTTTCGCATCCGGCAGATTTCACGCCGGTGTGTACCACGGAGCTTGGTCTGACCGCGAAGCTGGCGAGCGAGTTCGAGAAGCGCAACGTGAAGGCGATTGCGCTGTCGGTCGACAACGTGGAGTCGCACAAGGAATGGATCAAGGACATCAACGAAACGCAGGCGGCCAATGTCGGTTTTCCGATCCTGGCCGATGGCGACCGTAAAGTGTCCGAGCTCTACGACATGATCCATCCGAACGCCAACGCCACGTTGACGGTGCGGTCGCTATTCGTCATCGATCCGAAGAAGAAGGTGCGCCTGACCATTACGTATCCGGCAAGCACGGGTCGGAACTTCGACGAAATCCTGCGCGTGATCGATTCGCTGCAGCTGACCGACAGTCATCAGGTCGCTACGCCCGGAAACTGGAAGCAGGGCGACGATGTGGTGATCGTGCCGTCGCTGCAAGACGAAGAGGAGATCAAGCGCAAGTTTCCGAAGGGCTACAAGGCTCTGCGCCCGTATCTGCGCATGACGCCGCAACCGAACAAGTAACCCGGTAACAAACAGGCATCAAGCAAAAAGCCAACGCTTGAAAACGCGTTGGCTTTTGTTTTAAAGCGACCGGGCAGCGACCCCTCAGAAAAACGCCTGGATGCCCGTCTGCGCGCGCCCGAGGATCAACGCGTGGATATCGTGCGTGCCTTCGTAGGTATTCACCACTTCCAGATTGACCAGATGACGCGCGACGCCGAATTCGTCTGAAATGCCGTTGCCGCCGAGCATGTCACGCGCCAGCCGCGCAATATCCAGCGCTTTGCCGCACGAATTACGCTTCATGATCGATGTGATTTCGACGGCCGCCGTGCCCTCGTCCTTCATGCGGCCGAGGCGCAAAACACCTTGCAGCCCGAGTGTGATTTCCGTCTGCATGTCGGCGAGTTTCTTCTGAATCAACTGGTTGGCGGCGAGCGGCCGGCCAAACTGCTTGCGGTCCAGCGTGTATTGCCGCGCCATGTGCCAGCATGCTTCGGCTGCGCCCAGCGCGCCCCACGCGATGCCATAGCGCGCTGAATTCAAACACGTGAACGGACCTTTCAGACCGCTCACGTTCGGCATCAGGTTTTCTTCAGGCACGAAGACTTCATCCATGACGATTTCGCCGGTGATCGATGCCCGCAAGCCTACCTTCCCGTGAATCGCGGGCGCGCTCAGTCCCTTCCAGCCTTTCTCCAGGATGAAGCCGCGAATCTGGTCGCGACCGTCCTCTTCGAGTTTCGCCCACACGACGAACACATCGGCGATAGGCGAATTCGAGATCCACATCTTCTGGCCGGAGACCGAAAACCCCCCGTCCACCTTTTTGGCGCGCGTCGTCATGCTGGCCGGATCGGAGCCGGCGTTCGGCTCGGTGAGCCCGAAGCAGCCGATCCACTCGCCGGTCGCCAGTTTCGGCAGGTACTTTTGCTTCTGCGCGTCCGTGCCGAATTCGTTGATCGGCACCATGACGAGCGATGACTGCACTGACATCATCGACCGATAACCCGAATCTACGCGCTCGACTTCCCGCGCGATCAGGCCGTAGCTGACGTAGTTGAGCCCAGGGCCGCCGTATTGCTCGGGGATAGTCGGGCCGAGCAGGCCGAGTTCACCCATTTCACGGAAGATCGCGACGTCCGTGTGTTCGTTGCGGAACGCGTCGAGCACGCGCGGCTGCAGTTTGTCCTGCGCGTAAGCGTGCGCGGCGTCGCGGATCATGCGTTCTTCGTCGTTGAGCTGCTGGTCGAGCAGCAACGGATCTTCCCAGCTGAATCGGGCGGTATCGGCCATGGTGTTCTCCTGTTTCCTTCGATTCCTGATTTTCGGACTTGACTGATGTTCCGCTAAGCGGAACAATGTTTTGCAAATCAGAAACGAGTTTAGCATCCGATGCCAACAACTTCCATCCGAAATTCCACGTTATCCGCCACGCCGTCCGAAGAGATCGATGAGCGCAAGTTCGTCGTCGCGCTCGCCCGCGGGCTGGAATTGCTGAGGGCGTTCCGTCCGGGCGAAACTTTGCTCGGCAACCGTGATTTTGTCGAAAGAACCGGGCTGCCCAAAGCCACGGTCAACCGTCTGGCCTACACGCTGACAACGCTCGGCTATCTTCGTTTTGACGAACCGGCCGGCAAATATGCGCTCGATACAGGCGTGCTCTCGTTGGGTTTCGCGTTGCTTGCGGGCGCCGATGCGCTCGAACTCGCGCGGCCGCACATGCGGGTGCTGGCGCGGGAAATTGGCGCGGCGGTGTCGTTGGGATGCCGCGACGGGATCGACATGATCTATCTGGAAACCATTCGCAGCGAGACGGCGCTGACGCTGGGTCTCGCGCCCGGTTCACGGCTTTCCATGCTCACCAGTTCCATGGGGCGCGCGTATCTCGCGGTCCAGGAACCGGAGCAGCGCGCGGCGTTGCTCGAAGAACTCGGCGCGGCGGCCGTGAAAAATGGCGAGGATGGCGCGCGACTGGTGCAAGCGGCGCAAGCGGCTATCGAAGATTACGCCCGCGACGGCTGTTGTTATTCGTTTCGCGACTGGCACGCCGACGTGAACGCGATCGCGGCGCCCTTACGCGATGTCCGCAACGGGCGCTGGCTGGTATTAAGCAGCAGCGGGCCGGCATCGTCGATGGATGAGGCTTATTTCCGCGATGTCGTCGGGCCGAAACTGCGGACATTGGCCGCGCGACTCGTTTGAAAAGCCCGAATCTGGTGCGCGAATAGTTAAATCGGGTTGAAAACCATCGAAAAGTGATTTAGAAATAACATCCCAAAGCGACCGCTCTTAGAACATAATTCGATGAAACAGCCGCAGGGAGACTAAAAAATGACCGGGTTCTCGCTGGACGCAACGGATTGCCGTATTTTGTCGGTGCTGCAGGAAGATGGACGTATCAGCAACCTGGATCTGGCGGAGCGGATTTCGCTTTCGCCGTCCGCGTGTCTGCGCCGCATGCGACTGCTCGAGGAAGAAGGGGTCATAGCGAGCTATCGCGCGTGTCTGGACCGGGAACGGCTCGGCGTGGAGCTGGAGGCGTTCGTCCATGTGTCGATGCGCAACGACCAGGAAAATTGGCACGAGAAGTTCGCGGCCGCAGTGCGCGAATGGCCGGAAGTAGTAGGCGCGTTCGTCGTGACGGGGGACACGCATTACGTCCTGCGTGTGCTCGCCTATAACCTCAAGCACTACTCGGACTTTATTCTGAGCAAGCTCTACAAAGCGCCTGGCGTTATAGATATACGCTCGAACATCGTGCTTCAAACCATGAAGGACGAAGCGGGCGTTCCGGTCGCCTTGATCGACAGAACTAGCTGAATCAACGTTCTAGCCGAACGTAGCAAGCCCGCTCACAACGATCCAAGCCCATGAAACCGCCCCGCCTGGAACACCAGCGGGGCGATCTCCGCTGCATTCTCATGCACGCCGCATCGCTCCACCTGTCCCACGAAAATCACATGGTCGCCTTCCTGATAGCGGCTGCGGTTGTGGCATTCGAACCAGGCGAGCGCGCCATCGAGCACCGGCATGCCGGTATCACTCGCGGCATGTGACACGCCGGCAAACCGGTCCCCCTTGACCGTCGCAAAGCGCTTGCAAAGATCGACCTGCGTCGCGGCAAGCACGTTGATCACGTAATGGCTATTGGCCTGAAATACCGGCATGGAGGCCGACTTTGTCGCGAGGCTCCACAACACGAGCGGCGGATCGAGCGAGACAGAATTGAACGAGCTCGCTGTGATGCCAATCAACTGCCCGGACTCGGAGCGCGTCGTGATGACGGTGACGCCGGTGGCGAACTGGCTGAGGGCGTCGCGAAAAGCGGTGGCATCGAAATTCGGTGGATTAGCGCGTTTCATCGGGATGGGTTCAGTTTCGACGGTATCGGCGAAATCCAGGCGGCATGGCGACATGCGGCATGCCGGATGAAGTGTTCGAAGTCATCGGAAGATTGCGATTGTTGCGATTCTAGCGGAATTGGCTTGGGCGCCAACGTGCTAAAAGCCTCACCAATAACGCGGAGATGCGAAAACCGGTAAGCTGAAAAGGTTGATTCAGAGGGGTTCCGCACGCATCTGAGTGCTCTCGCGGAACACGAACCAGGAGCCAGCATGACGCAGCATGACGAGCAGGCAAAGCGCGAAACCGCCACCATCGGCGGTGGATGTTTTTGGTGTACCGAAGCAGTGTTTTTAGGCGTGGAAGGCGTGTTGTCGGTGGAGTCGGGGTATGCCGGCGGCACGGTGAAGGACCCAACATACGAAGATGTTTGCGATGGCGTGACCGGGCACGCCGAAGTCGTCAAAGTGGAGTTCGATCCGGCGGTGATTGGGTATCGCAACGTGCTGGAGATTTTCTTCGCGACCCACGATCCGACGCAACTCAACCGGCAAGGTAACGACGTGGGCACGCAGTACCGCTCGTCCATCTTCACGCACTCCGACGAGCAGCGGAAAATCGCGCTGGAAGTGATCGATGAATTGCAGAAGGAAGGTGTTTTCGACGGCGAGATCGTGACCGAAGTCACGCCGCTGGACGGCAATTATTTTCCGGCTGAGGAGTATCACCAGAACTACTTCGAGCAACATCCGAATCAGGGATATTGCGCGTTCGTGGTCGCGCCGAAGGTGGCGAAGTTCAGGCAGAAGTTCGCTCATCGGCTCAAACGATGAGTGAATTGAAGGTGGGTTGAGTACGGCGGGCTTCGTGGATCATCGAAGCCCTTTTTTATTCCTGCGGCAGCGACGCAGCAATCGCGCGTGCGATCTTGAAACACGTCAGCGGCGCCGATCCTTCCGCCTTGTTGTTCACCGCGATCACCACCGGCTGGCCTGCCAGCGCGTAGCGCAGCGCGAGTTCGGCGAGCGCTTCGTGGGTATCGGGGTCTTCATCGACTAGCTTGTCGAACGGCTCGTACTTCGCTTTCGCCTGTTCGTATCGAAAGCCGCCGTGCAGGCTCCAGCGCACGATCAGCGGCCCGAGTCCACCTTCGTCCAGCAGCGCGAGCGCCTTCGCCTGACGTCGCGGGTCCGGCATGCGTGCGTGAATGCCGACGCAATATCGAACCCCCGCCTCGCGCAGCACGCGAATGAAACGCGGCGTCAGCATGATGGCATCGCGTAATTCGACCGCGTAGCAGGTTTCGCCCGGCAGCGGAGGCAGCGCGTTCAGGAACGCGGACAGGCGCTCGAGAAACGCGGTTGGATCGACGATCAGCGCGTCCGGCAGCGGCGAAATCTGGAACACGAGCGCGCCGGCTTTATCGCCCAGGCCAGCAATGCACGGCTGCACGAATTCATCGATGGCAATGCGCGCGTCGAGGAACGCTGGGTTGTCGCCAGCGGGCGCGCCTTTGTCGCCGCGAACGGTGGCATCGGTGACGGAGGCGGGCGCTTTTACGATGAAGCGGAAATGCGCCGGCACCTGGTTTGCATAGCGCACATAGTCAGCCACCGATAACGGCCCGTAGAACGAACGGTCTATCGATACACAGCGCAACAACGGGTGCGCGCCGAGCGCGTTGAGGCCATCGCGGGAAAGCTTCGCGGACGAATAGTCGTCGCCATACACAATGTCGCGCCAGCCGGGAAACGACCACGTCGAGGTGCCGAGATGAATGGTCGGAGGAAGGCGCTCGGCAAGCGCGTGGAGCTCGGGCGCGGCGACCGCGGGCAGAACGCCGCCGCGCGGTTTTGTGCGGGGAGCGGAGGGTGGCTTGGTTTCGGGCGCTTTGGGAGTTCCGATCGCGCCGAACAGATCGGTCTGTAGCACAGGCGGCGCTACACCCGCGTCCAATTCATCATCGGACGCGGGTTGCTCGAAAGCGGCGGATTCGGGTGTCGAACTCAGAGCGCTTTTTCGTAGATATACCGGCGCGACCACGGCAACGTCTTCGCGCTGCGACCGGCCTTGCGGCACACAATCTGGTAGATCGACACGTCGTCGTTTTCGAATGCGTACGCGCAGCCCGCGAGATACACGCGCCAGATGCGGAATTTTTCATCGTCGACGAGCGCCTTCGCCTGCTCCGCCTTCGCCTCGAAATTCTCTGCCCAGATGTCGAGCGTGCGCGCGTAGTGACGCCGCAGGCTTTCAATATCGACAGCTTCCAGGCCGCCTTCCTGCAGCGCTTGGAGCGCGAGGCTGATGTGCGGCAACTCGCCGTCCGGGAACACGTATCGATCGATAAACTCGCCGCCGCCCAGCGCCGTTTCGCCGCTGTTGAAGTCGGTCGACGTGATGCCGTGGTTCATCGCAATGCCGTCGTCCACCAGCAGGTCGCGCACCTTGGCAAAGTACCCGGGCAGGTTCTTGCGCCCGACGTGCTCGAACATGCCGACGCTCGTGATGCGGTCGAACTGGCCTTGCACGTCGCGATAATCCTGCAGCCGGATTTCGATCTGGCCTTCCAGCCCGGCGTCTTTCACGCGCTTCGTGGCGAGGTCGAACTGGTTTTGCGAGAGTGTGACGCCCACGCATTTCGCGCCGAATTTCTGCGCCGCTCGCAACACGAGCGCGCCCCAGCCGCAGCCGATGTCGAGCAGACGCTGGCCGGGTTGCAACTGAATCTTCGTGAGAATGTGGTCGATCTTCTTGATCTGCGCGGTGGCGAGGTCTTCATCGCCGTTCTCGAAATACGCGCACGAGTAGACCATGTTCTTGTCGAGCCACAGCTCGTAGAACTCGTTCGACACATCGTAGTGGTACTGAATGGCTTTCTTGTCCGACGCCTTCGTGTGATTAAAGTATCGTCGTACCCGCGCCAGCTTGCCGGCGCTCGTGACCGTGTTCTTGGCCAGCCCGTAGCTGATGTTGATGATGTCCGACAATTTACCTTCAATGTCGATCTTGCCCTTCACGTAGGCTTCACCGAGATTGTCCAGACTCGGTTCGAGCAGATAAGGCAGGGCAGTCGCGCTCTTCACATGCAACGTGACTTGCGGCGCCGCGAAACTCCCGAAGTCGTGCTGCTGTCCATCCCATAGTACGAGCCGGGCGGGCAGGTTCGCCCGATCCCGAATGTCCTGCACCCACTGCGTCAGCTTTTTCTCCCAAAACATGCTCGTTCTCCGCGCTCTGATGAAAATGAAGCTAAAACGGGTCGCTTGTACTACACGTTTGCACATCGCTCGCGATGCCTTTCCTCCTCCCCTTTCCTTCTCCCTTTACTGTCCGGATTAGTCATCCGGACACGCCGCAACGAGACGCGATTCAACGCGGTTCTGGTCAGTGCGGTTCGTGACGAACCGGGTAAAGGTCGAAATCCTGCTCGGGCTAAGCTAAGGCGACTCTAGGGCGACAGACGGACGATGGTCCATTGCTGGCCGCCGTCCGCATGCTCGCGTGCATCACGTTGATAAACGACACGGTCGTGCAACCGTGACGGACGGCCCTGCCAGAATTCGATAGTGTCGGGAACGAGCCGGTAACCACCCCAATGTGGCGGGCGCGGCGGGTTATCACCGAATTTCGCAATCAGCTCGCGCTCGCGGGCTTCGAGCACCGCGCGGCTTTCGATCACCTCACTCTGCTCCGACGCCCACGCGCCTATTCGCGATGCAAGCGGGCGCGACGCAAAATACGCGTCGCTTTCTTCCGGGCTTGTTGTGACGACGGAGCCCTCGACACGCACTTGGCGCTCGAGTTCGATCCAGTAAAACAGCAGGCTCGCGGCGGGGTTGCTCGCGAGTTCACGACCTTTGCGGCTGAGGTAGTTCGTAAAGAAAACGAACCCGCGGTCGTCGACGCCCTTGATCAGCACGATACGCGCCGAAGGCCGGCCGCGTTCGTCGACCGTGGCGAGCGTCATGGTGTTAGGTTCAGGAAGTTGCGCGTCGAGCGCCTGCGCGAACCAGATGTCGAATTGCCGAAACGGGTTCGGATTCACGTCGGATGTGTCCAGCGATCCGAGGGAATAATTCGTTCGAATATCGGCGAGGGTCGTCATTTTTTATGCAAACGCTTCAATCGCATTAGTATAGCCAAGGTCCACAAATCCTGCGCTTCACGGCTAATGTTCCGGTGACCTCCAATGATTCAGATCATGAAACCGCGCGACAAAATTTGACTTGATCCGGCGTTTATTTTCATTTTGCTTTCGGAGTCTGGCCGGTGATTTTCATCGTCCATTCTTCGATAAGGCAGAATACGCAATTCGGCGAAATCCTGCTGAGGTGCCCGTCACTCGTTGCGACAGCGCGTCAGTCCGGGTTTGTGCCATCCGCCGGGTGAATGCCGCTTCCTTGCCTGTTTTTTGCGTTCTTTCTGCGCCCCTATTGCGTCCTTTCGCGCGTTCCGACTACCTCATCATGACCGCTTTTTCCGCCCCCGCCGACGCTCTAAATTTTACATCTGCCACGCCGGAGTTTGAAGCCGCCGACCGCGCCCGGCGCTTCGGCGGCGTGGCCCGTCTGTATGGTCCGGCGGGGCTCGCCGCGTTCGAGCGCGCGCATGTTGCGGTGATCGGCATCGGCGGCGTGGGATCGTGGGCGGTCGAAGCGCTGGCGCGTAATGCAATCGGACGCCTGACGCTGATCGATCTGGACAACGTGGCCGAGAGCAATACGAACCGCCAGGTGCACGCGCTCGATGGCAACTACGGCAAGCCCAAGGTGAGCGCGATGGCCGAGCGCATCCGGCTGATCGATCCTGCGTGTCGCGTGGAGCAGATCGAGGATTTCATCGAGCCGGCGAATTTCGACGCGGTACTCGGCGGCGGCTTCGATTTCGTGATCGATGCCATCGACAGCGTGCGTACGAAAACCGCGCTAATTGCGTGGTGTGTCGCACATGATCAGCCGCTGATCACCATCGGCGGCGCGGGTGGGCAGCTCGATCCGACGCGGATTCGTATCGACGATCTGGCGCTGACGATCCAGGATCCGTTGTTGTCAAAAGTACGCGGGCAACTACGGAAATCGCATGGTTTTCCACGCGGACCGAAAGCGAAATTCAAGGTGAGCGCTGTCTATTCCGAGGAGCCGTTGATCTATCCCGAAGCGCCTCTGGGGGATCCGGATGGCGACGCTGAAGGCGCTCATGGTTATACCGGACCGGTCGGACTGAATTGCGCGGGATTTGGGTCGAGTGTCTGCGTCACAGCGAGTTTCGGATTTGCCGCGGTTGCATACGTCTTAAGAGATATTGCGAAACGCGCTTAATCCAGGCGCTATGAGAAACGGCCGCTTTCTGGCGGCCGTTTAATGCTGGTCGATTTTCAAATAAGCGACGTTTTGAAACCGATCTCTCCTTATCGATTTAATCGATTTGAAAGGTTTTTTAACGCCGCGCATTTTATGCGATCAATTGATCGCGGCGCTCAGCTTGCGGCGCCATTGCGAAACCACTTCCGGCTGATGCGCGGCCAAGCCGAACACCGACAGCATGGTCTTGCGGCCGACGTCGTCCATGAATGCACGGTCGCGCGTGACGATCGCGAACAGATGCTCCAGCGCGCCGTTGTAGTCGCGGCCGGCAATCAGCCGGTTGGCCAGCGCAAAGCGAGCTTCGAGGTCGTCCGGATTGGCGTTCACGGCGTCGATCAGAGCGTCGGCGGGTGGCAAGCTCGCGGCAGCATCGGCGGCGTCCAGTTCGGTTTTTAGCGCGTTATAGCGGGCATCAATACCTTGCGTGGTTTTCGGCGAAAGCAACTTCTCTTCGTCGCGCGCTTCGTCCGTGCGGCCCGCCGCCAGCAGCCACTGGATCAGATCAAGCCGTGCGTCGTCATAACCGGGATCAAGCGCGAGCGTTGCCTTGATGTGGTCGATAGCCACATCGGTTTCGCCAGCCTCGTACGCCGCATGCGCCGCGCGCCGTTCGGCTTCCGCGCCGTCCGGCACGAGTTTGTCGATGAACTCACGCAACTGGCCTTCCGGCAGCACGCCGATGAACTGGTCGACCGCGCCGCCATCTGCAAACGCAATCACGTGCGGAATACTGCGCACCTGGAAGTGCTGCGCCAGCTCCTGATTTTCATCGACATTCACCTTCACCAGCTTCCACTTGCCCGCGCCTTCCGCTTCGAGCCGTTCGAGCATGGGGCCGAGCGTCTTGCACGGTCCGCACCACGGCGCCCAGAAATCGACGAGCACCGGGGCAAGCGTGGACGCGGCGATTACGTCTTGTTCGAACGTGGCGAGTGTTGTATCCATGGTGTTCCTCCAGAATGCTTAAACGATGAACAATTATCTTGGGGCGAGACGGGCGAGTTCAACTGGCTCTATGCCTCCGGCGGATTCGAGCTGCGGCGCGGCGCTGGCAATGGGATGAACTCCGTCTCGCCGGGCACCTGCCCGATCCGTTGTTCACTCCACGCGCGCTTGGCCGCCTCGATTTTCTCCTTTGAACTCGATACGAAATTCCACTCGATGAAGCGCGGGCCGTCCAGCGGCGCGCCGCCGAGCAGCATTGCAATCGCGCCTTCGGTGCTGCGCAGATCGGCGGAAAACCCTGGCTTCAGCACGGCCATCTGGCCCGCGGGCAGCGCGTCTCCGTCAATGGAGAGATCGCCTTCCAGCAGATAGACCCCGCGTTCCTCATGTTCCGTGTCGAGCGTTACGGCGCTGTTCGCTGCAAATTGCGCCGCGACATACAAGGTCGGCGAGAAAGTCGTGGTCGGCGCTGTTTCGCCGAACGCGCTGCCGGCGATTACTCGCAAGGTCACGCCATTGCGTTCGAGTTGCGGCAGCGTGGCGGCCGGATGGTGTTCGAACGACGGCGCGCACTCTTCTTCCGCGACGGGCAACGCGACCCACGTCTGGATGCCGTGCATGTTCTGCCCGGCGGCGCGCTCTTCGTCGGGCGTGCGTTCCGAATGCACGATGCCGCGGCCGGCCGTCATCCAGTTTACATCGCCGGGTTTGATCTTCTGAACGGAGCCGACGCTGTCGCGATGCATGATCGCGCCATCGAACAGATAGGTCACGGTCGCGAGGCCGATATGCGGATGCGGACGCACGTCGAGCCCCACGCCGGGCATGAGCGTTGCGGGACCGATGTGGTCGAAGAAGATGAACGGTCCGATGGTCCTGACAGCTAGCGCCGGCAAAACGCGCCGCACCATGAGGTTGCCGACGTCGTGCTCATGCGGCTTGAGAAACGCTTCGATTGTGGAAGACATGTGAACGCCCGGTTGCGTACTCGGAACCGTAATTCTACTGGGCGTGGGGTTGAAGCACGCAAGCACTATCGGGGAGATAGACCGTCAGGCAAAGTCTCCAGTGGGATCCGGCGACGGTGACGACTTAAAAAATTGCGTAAATCTGGATGACTTTTTTGCATACACAGGAGCTTCGTAATGAGCAAAATAATGAGCAAGAACATGCGTTTGATCGCCCTTACGGCTGGACTTTTCGCCGCCACCAGTGCTTTTGCACAAACATCGAATGGCAATTCTTCGAACGCGGCGTCCATGCCCACCGCATCGCCGATGCAGAGCACCGACGCGGCCGACGGTGCATCGGCGCCGATGAAAAAACACCACATGCGCGCGCGGGTCACCCACAAGTCGTCGGTTAATCCGAGCAAGACGCCTGCCGTGGAGACAGGCGCCAGCGCCGCGACGGAGAACGGTCAGAGCAAGTAATGAGTGAGCCCGGCGCACGCCGGGAAAGTAGCGCGAGGTGTTTGCGTTGGGTCACCATGCAAGCGCCTTTTCTTTGGGCGCGCGGCTAAGGGTTGTCTTGTCCGAATGGGCTATGACGTGAGTAACTCCAACGCATGTGCGAAATCGTCCGCTAAAGTGTCGAATTGCGTTCGATCTGATTCAGAGGCTTCCACGCTTCGGAACTGATCCTGCAAGCTTCGAATAAAACTTACGGAGACGCCGATGTCGCCCAGGGATTTGTTGTCCGCGCTGATTGTCATTCTTGCCTGGGGCGTGAACTTTGTCGTGATCAAGGTCGGCCTGCACGGTCTCCCGCCCATGCTGCTCGGCGCGCTGCGTTTCGCGCTGGTTGCATTCCCGGCGGTGTTCTTCATCAAGCGCCCGGCCATTGCGTTTCGGTGGGTGTTCGCCTATGGCGCGACGATTTCGCTCGGCCAGTTCGTGCTGCTTTTCTATGCAATGTCGGTTGGCATGCCCGCGGGTCTCGCCTCGCTGGTGCTGCAGGCGCAGGCGTTTTTCACGCTGATCTTCGCGGCCGTGATTCTCGGCGAACGCTTCCGTGCGCCGAACGTTGCCGGCTTGCTGATCGCGGCTTGCGGACTCGCCGTGATTGGCATGCAGGCCGGCCACGCCATGACCGTCGCCGGCTTTCTGTTGACCATCGCCGCGTCGGCCATGTGGGGCATGGGGAACGTCATCACAAAGCGCATGGGCCAGGTCGATTTGCTGTCGCTCGTGGTGTGGGGAAGCCTCGTGCCGCCGTTGCCGTTTCTGGGTTTGTCGTTGATGTTCGAGGGGCCGGCGCGCATTTCGTCGAGCTTGTCGGGCATCTCGCTTACGTCGATCTCCGCGATCGTTTATCTGTCGTTCATCGCGACAATGCTTGGGTACACGTTGTGGGGGAAGCTGCTGGCGCGTTATCCGGCGAGTCAGGTGGCGCCGTTTTCGTTGCTCGTACCGGTCGTGGGGCTGGCATCGGCGGCATTGTTGCTTGATGAAGGGCTGAGCCCGATGCAACTGCTGGGAGCGGTGCTCGTGATGGTGGGACTTTGCGTGAACGTGTTCGGCGGATGGCTGAAGCAGCGGTTTTTGCCGGCCGCGCGGTAAGGGCGTGTTCGTTCGGAACCCGCCCTTACCGCGAGCCGCCTTTACGTCATACGGCTCTTCGCAAGCGGCGGATTCGCCGCAAAATAACGCTTGATGCCCTTCATGATCGCGGTGGCCATTTTGTCGCGGTAAGCATCGTCGTTAAGGCGCTGCTCTTCTTCGGGGTTACTGATAAACGCGGTTTCCACAAGGATCGATGGAATGTCCGGCGCTTTCAGCACGGCGAAACCGGCTTGCTCCACCGAGCCCTTGTGCAACTTGTTGATGTCGCCAATCTCGTTCAGCACGAAATTACCGTAACGCATGGAGTCGCGAATCTGCGCGGTGGTGGACATGTCGAACAACGCCCGGTTGACGCTTGCGTCCTGCGTCGTCACATTGATGCCGCCAATGGAATCCGACGAGTTCTCCTTGTTCGCCATCCAGCGCGCAGCCGCACTGGACGCGCCGTGATCAGAGAGCGCAAACACCGACGAACCGCGCGCTGAAGGCGTGGTGAAGGCGTCGGCGTGGATTGAGACGAACAGGTCCGCGCCGACCCGGCGCGCCTTCTGTACGCGCACGTTGAGCGGCACGAAGAAGTCGGCGTCGCGCGTCATCATTGCGCGCATGTTCGGCTGGGCGTCGATCTTGGCGCGCAGCTTCTTCGCGACATCGAGTGCAATGTGCTTCTCGTAGGTTCCGCCGCCGCCGATCGCACCCGGATCTTCGCCGCCGTGACCCGGGTCGATAGCGACGGTGAGCAGGCGCGTCGTGCCGGACTTGTCGCTCTTCGGCGTGGAAAAACCATAGTCGTCGCTGTCGTTCGACGTGTCGTTCTTCGCGATTGCCGTCGGCGGCGGCGCCGGTTTGATGACCGGCCGGGGTTTCGGGATCGACGCAATGGGTGGAACGGGCATAGCAGGAGTAGCAGGAGCTGACGGCGCAGGCGCACGCGGCAGGTCGTTGGCCTGCGCGTACTTCTGGAAAAACTCGTCGGTGTTGTCCGGCGTGGTGGGCTTAGGCGGCGTGGCGGGGCCGCTCAGCGTTGCAGGCGGCGGCGAGGGATTCGGGTTGGTCTGATCGAAAGCTTGTTGCTTGCGTTCGGACTGGGCGAGCAAGTCCATCAGCGGATCGGGGGCGACGGCCGGGTACAAATCGAAGACGAGCCGATACTTGTAGCTGCCAATCGGCGTCAGCGTGAATACCTGCGGCTTCACCGATCCCTTCAGGTCGAACACCATGCGTACCACGTGCGGCTGATATTGCCCGATACGCACCGACTGGATCTGCGGATCGTTCGGCGTGATCTTCGAGACGAGATCCTTCAGTTCCTGATCCAGGTCGAGTCCGTTCAGGTCGACCACGAGCCGGTCCGGACCCTGCAGCAATTGCTGGTTGTTTTGCAGCGGCTGATCGGACTCGATCGTGACGCGCGTGTAATCGCGAGCGGGCCACACACGCACGCCGAGCACCGAACTCGCGTGCGCGAGCCTCGGTCCGAGCAGCGCGAGCGCGATGGTCGAAGCGCCCGCACGCAGCACCTGCCGCCGGCGCCAGTTATGCGACGCCGTGGCGGTCGATTCGATCGAATGAAACGGCTTGATCAACAACTTTCGAGACATGACTTTCCTGTTTCGCTAAACGCACGCGCTGTCAGCACGCGGCCTTCGCCTTCCTGTTCCAGCGTGAATTCGAGGTCCGGCACGCCCAGCAATCCGCCGGCGCGTTGCGGCCATTCGACCAGGCAGATTGCGCCGGCATCGAAGTATTCGCGAAAGCCGGCATCGGCCCATTCGGCTGGATCGGCAAAGCGGTAAAGATCGAAGTGATAGAGCTCGAGCGGACCCGTCTGCGTTGCAAGCGAATAAGGTTCGACGAGCGTGTAAGTGGGACTGCGCACGCGGCCCGCATGACCGAGTGCGCGAAGCGTCGCGCGCACAAGCGTGGTTTTGCCCGCGCCCAGGTCGCCGCTTAACTGGACCTGCAAACCGCGAAAACGTTCGTTTGGGGCGTTTGGTTTGGCAAGACGGACGGTAAGAATCGCCTGAGCGAAGCGGCCACCGAAGGCGAGCGTCGCGTCCTCGTCGGGCAGGTCGAAGCGGCGTTCGAGGAGCGCGGCGGGAGGAATTGCAAACGATCGAGTGAGGCTGTCGGGCATTCTCGTAAAATGTCGTGATGAACCGTTTGCCGGAACACCCTGTGGAACGCGAGAGCGCGTCAGACGACGCCACCGCGGACACGCGCCACTTCAATATTGACGACGAAGCCGCGCTGGCTGAACTCGCGCTACGCATCAAGGCGTGGGGCCGCGAGCTGGGGTTCGGTGCGGTCGGCATCAGTGACGCCGACTTGACGGATGCCGAAGAAGGCCTGGCTTCATGGCTCGAAGCAGGCTATCACGGCGAAATGGATTATATGGCCAAACATGCGATGAAACGCGCGAGGCCGGCCGAGCTTGTGGCCGGTACGCGACGTGTTATTACAGTTCGGATGGCCTATTTGCCGGCATCGACACTGGAAGGCAAGGCGCACGAAAGTACCGCGTCAGCCGATGGTGAGGTAATCGACTGGCGCGCGGCCGAATGGGCGCGAATCGGCGATCCCGCCGCGGCGGTGGTGTCGGTTTATGCCCGTGGCCGCGATTATCACAAGGTGATGCGCAGCCGTCTGCAGCAACTGGCCGAGCGAATTGAGGCTGCGATTGGCGCGTATCGGGTATCGTGTGTTCACGGATTCCGCGCCTGTTCTCGAGGTTGAACTGGCGCAAAAAGCAGGCATCGGCTGGCGCGGCAAACATACTCTTTTGCTTCAAAGCGATGCCGGGTCGCTGTTTTTTATCGGCGAGATTCTGGTGGACATTGCGCTTCCCGCCGATGCTGTGACTAACCCCGATCACGCTCCCGAGCGCGACGGCTCGCATTGCGGGAGCTGCACGCGGTGTATCGATGCGTGCCCGACGGGGGCGATCGTCGCGCCGTATCGGGTGGACGCGCGCAGGTGCATTTCGTATCTGACCATTGAATTGAAGGGCAGTATTCCGGAAGAGATGCGGCCGCTGATCGGCAATCGGGTTTATGGTTGCGACGATTGTCAGCTAGTTTGTCCGTGGAACAAGTTCGCGCAGGCCGCGCCGGTCGCGGATTTCGACGTCCGGCACGGGCTCGATCGCGCGTCGCTCGTGATGCTGTTTGGCTGGAGCGCGCATGATTTCGATGAACGCATGCAGGGCAGCGCGATTCGCCGTATCGGACATGAGCGATGGTTGCGTAATATTGCGGTGGCGATGGGCAACGCGCTGCGCTCGCCGGCGCTGGACAGTAACGCGCGCATGGAAATACACAACGCATTACATGCCCGCGCCTCGGATCCGTCGGAACTGGTCCGCGAACATGTGGAATGGGCGCTGCGGCAGGACGCATGACTTCACGCTTACAGGAAAAATCAATGGAAGTGACCGAGATGGAACGTGCGCCGGAACTCGCGTCGAGCAGCGCATCGATCGATCTCTTTTGCGATGCCCTCTGGCTTGAACACGGCCTCGCCAAGAACTCGCTCGAAGCGTACCGGCGCGATCTGAGGCTGTTCTGCCGAATGGCTAGCGAAGACGCGTGGCGCCACTGTCGATACCGCCACCGAAGCCGATCTGAACGGCTATATCGCCGCGCGCCGCGCAGACAAGGCGACCTCGGCGAACCGGCGCCTTCGGTGTTTCGACGCTACTACGCCTGGGCGCTGCGTGAGCATCGCGCCCTGGCCGATCCCACGCTGAAGCTGCGCTCGGCCAAACAGCCGCCGCGCTTTCCCGCGACGCTCGAACGAAGCGCAGGTCGAAGCGCTGCTGGACGCGCCCGATGTCGAAACCGCCGCTCGGCCTGCGCGACCGCACGATGCTCGAACTGATGTACGCGAGCGGGTTGCGCGTGACCGAACTCGTGACGCTGAAGACCGTTGAAGTCGGCCTGAACGAAGGCGTGGTGCGCGTGATGGGCAAGGGTTCGAAGGAGCGGCTGATCCCGTTCGGCGAGGACGCGCATGACTGGATCGAGCGCTATCTGCGCGAAGTCGCGGCCGGCGTTGCTCGGCGCAGCGCGCCGCCGATGCGCTGTTCGTCACCACGCGCGGCGAAGGCATGACGCGCCAGCAGTTCTGGAACATCATCAAGCGTCACGCGCTGACCGGCGACGTGCACGCGCCGCTTTCGCCGCATACGCTGCGGCACGCGTTCGCCACGCATCTGCTGAATCACGGCGCCGACTTGCGCGTCGTGCAGTTGCTGCTCGGGCATACCGATATTTCCACCACGCAGATCTACACGCACGTCGCGCGCGAGCGGCTGAAGTCGCTGCATCACGCACCATCATCCGCGCGGTTGAACGGGTGGCCTACAGCAAGCTCGTCCGCGGAGCCGGTGCTTGAACATCTTTGCCGGTCGATGCCGCCGGCAGCGCGGCCAGCACGCCGAATCTCGGCAGGGCGCTTGTAAGGCGCAAGACGCGTCGCCGCACCACTCGATCGATATCGGCCGGCAGCGCTGCGCGCGACGGCACGCAGTTCGACGAACGCGACCACTTCCTCGTTGCCCTCGACCGCGCGCCCGATCACCGCCGATTGCACCACGCCCGGATGCGCATTCAGCACGTTCTCGACTTCCGCCGGATACACGTTGAAGCCCGAGCGGATGATCAACTCCTTGCTGCGCCCGACGATATGCAGCGCGCCATCCGCATCCTGCCGCGCGAGATCGCCGGTCTTGAGCCAGCCGTCTTCGGTGACCGTCGCGCGCGTCTGCGCGTCATTGCGGTAATAGCCGAGCATCACGTTCGGACCACGCACCCACAGTTCGCCGATTTCGCCCGGCGCGGCATCGACGCCTTCGAGCCCGACGAAACGCACCTCGATGCCCGGAATCGGATCGCCGACGGAGCAATCGCGTGCGCGGCGCGTCGAGCATGGTCTGCGCAGACGGTCGGGCTGCTTTCGGTCATGCCGTAGCCGTTGTGCAGCGGCACCTGTACAAGCGCTTCGACGTGCGCCTTCAACGCGGCATCGAGCGGCGAGCCGCCCGAATAGGCGAAGCGCAGATGCGGGCGCGGACCACGGCATGACCGCTCGTCTGCACGTGTTCGACGCAGCTTGGCGTGCATGGCGGGCACGCCCTGAAAGATCGACACGTGCTCTTCGGCAAGCGCGCGGCGCACGGCTTCGGGCGCGAAGCGCGGCGCGAGCCTGAGCGTCGCGCCCGCATACAGACTGCCAAGACACACCGACGCCAAGCCGTACACGTGCGAGATCGGCAGCACGGCGTAGACGACATCGTCGGGCGTTACGCGCCGCAAGCGTGCTGGAAATCGCCGCGATAAACAGCAGATTGCGATGCGACAGCATCACGCCTTTCGGCGCGCCGGTCGTGCCCGTGGTGTAGATCAGCGCGGCGCATTGACGGGCGGGATCGGCTTCGACCGGTTCAGACGACGACGGATTCATCGACGATATACGCCACGCGTCGATGGCCGATGCACGCGTTCAATCGCTCAGCGTGATTCGCCGCGTCCTTCGATACGCCGACGGTGAACGCCACCACGCGAGGTCGCGCATGAGCGCGAATCGCATCGAGTTCGCTCGCCGACAGCCGCGCGTTCGTCACCAGCGCCCAGGCGTCGAGCTTCGCGGTGGCGAACATCAGCACGACCTGCGCGATGCTGTTTTCACTGACGATCATCACGCGATCGCCGCCATGCACGCCGAGTTCGGCAAGCTTGCGGGCGGTGCCGTCGATGGCTTGCACGAGTTCCGCCGCGCTTCATGCGCCGCGCGTCTTCGATCAACACCACGTGCTGCGGATCGCGCGCGGCGATGCGCGCCGGAATATCCGAAATGCGCGTGGGCAGCGCGGCGAGCAACGCATTGACATCAATATCCATTTCAAATCTCCGTGCCGCGCATCAACCCGCGCGCGATGATGATCTGCTGAATCTGCGACGTGCCTTCGTAAAGCCTGAAAAGCCGCACGTCGCGATAAAAACGTTCGATGCCGTACTCCGAGATATAACCCGCGCCGCCATGCACTTGCACCGCGCGATCCGCCACGCGCCCGCACATCTCGGTTGCAAAATACTTGGCGCACGAGGCTTCTATCGATACATCGCGGCCCTCGTCGCGGCGGCGCGCGGCATCGAGCACCATGCATTCGGCGGCGTAGATTTCGGTTTTACTGTCGGCGAGCATGGCCTGCACGAGCTGGAATTCGACAATCGGCTGGCCGAACTGCTTGCGTTCCATGGCGTAGGCGAGGGCGTCGCGCAGCATCCGTTTAGCCGCGCCGATGGCCACCGCCGCTATATGCAAGCGGCCTTTATCGAGCACTTTCATGGCCGTCTTGAACCCGACGCCCTCCACGCCGCCGATCAATTGCGCGGCCGGAATGCGGCAATTCTCGAAGATCACGTCGCACGTGTGCGCGCCGCGCTGGCCCATTTTCTTGTCGGGTTTGCCGAGCGACAATCCCGGCGATTCCCGCTCAACGATAAACGCCGAGATGCCGCTTGCGCCTTTCGCGTCGCTGGTGCGCGCCATTACCGTGAAAATGCCGGCTTCCGGCGCGTTCGTAATGAAGCGCTTCGTGCCGTTCAGCACGTAGTGATCGCCGTCTTTGCGCGCCGTGGTTTTCAGCGACGCCGCGTCCGAGCCCGAGTCCGGCTCGGTCAGACAGAACGAGCCGATCAGGTCGCCCGCAGCGAGTTTGGGCAGATAGTGACGCTTCTGTTCCTCGCTGCCGTCGAGCAAAATGCCGATGGACCCGATGCCGTTGTTCGTCCCGATCACCGACCTGAATGCCGGCGATGTCTGGCCGAGTTCGAACGCCACGCGCACTTCCTCTTCCATCGTGAGGCCGAGTCCGCCGTAGGCCTCCGGAATGGTCAGCCCGAACAGGCCGATCTCGCGCATGGCGGCGAGGACATCGGCGGGAATTTGATCGGTTTCATCGACTTCGGCTTCGCGCGGCACGAGCGTCTCGCGCACGAAACGGCGGATGGCGTCTTCAAGCAGCGTCTGGGTTTCTGAATCGCGAATCACGTTGAATCTCCTTACTCTGGTCGCATGCAACATGGCTGCCGAATCGTATAACCCGGATGAGCAATTCCGAACGATCGTGCCACATGAAATCGGCTTGCACAATTGGCCGATCGGCCGATGGTGGCCGTGCTTTCGCGCCGCTACAATGCCGTCATGTCCAAGGTAAAACACATTTCCGAAACGCCGGCGACGCAGTTTTTGCGTCGGCACAAGGTCGCATTCGGCGAGCATCCTTATGAGTATGTCGAGCATGGCGGCACCGAGGAATCGGCGCGCCAACTTGGTGTCGACGAACATTGCGTCGTCAAGACGCTCGTGATGGAGGACGAGCACGCGAAGCCGCTGATCGTGCTCATGCATGGCGACAAAACCGTCTCGACCAAGAATCTCGCGCGGCAGATCGGCGCGAAGCGCATCGAGCCGTGCAAGCCCGAAGTAGCGAACCGGCATTCTGGGTTTTTGATCGGCGGCACATCGCCGTTCGGCACGAGAAAGGCGATGCCGGTGTACGTGGAATCCAGCATCTTCGAGCTCGACACAATCTATCTGAACGGCGGGCGGCGCGGGTATCTGGTCAGCATTGCGCCGCCGGTGCTGACCGAGTTGCTGAAGGCCACGCCCGTGAGTTGTGCGAGCGTCGATTAAAATGCGCGTCGCGAAGTTCCGCTTTTGCTCCCTGAGATAAGAAAAATCAATGAACAATGTGATTGTCGCTGTGGTGGCTTACCTGATCGGCTCGATCTCGTTTGCGGTGGTTGTCAGTTCGGCCATGGGTCTGGCCGACCCGCGTTCGTACGGCTCCGGCAATCCGGGCGCGACGAACGTGCTGCGTACGGGCAACAAGCTGGCAGCCATCCTGACGCTGCTCGGCGATGCCTTCAAGGGCTGGCTTGCTGTTTGGCTCGTCGTGTATTTCGGCGGGCGTTTTGGACTGGATTCCACGGCTGTCGCGCTGGCGGCCATCGCCGTGTTTCTGGGGCATTTGTTCCCGATATTCTTCAAGTTTCAAGGCGGTAAAGGCGTTGCGACTGCGGCGGGCGTGTTGCTCGCCATCAACCCGGTGTTGGGGCTGGCGACCTTGCTGACTTGGGTGATCATCGCGTTCTTCTTCCGCTATTCGTCGCTGGCCGCGCTGGTGTCAGCGGTATTCGCGCCGTTCTTCGATGTCTTTCTCTTCGGCCCAAGCCGTATTTCACTTGCGGTCGCAGCGATGAGCGCGTTGCTGGTCTGGCGGCATCGCGGGAATATCAAGAAATTGCTCGATGGGAAGGAAAGCCGGATCGGGGAGAAGAAGCGGGCAGCGGAAGCGGTTAAATAAACTCCGCCGAAGACGAGAAAGCCGCCTGAAAGGCGGCTTTCTCGTTTAGAACTCGTCGCTTTTTACCCGCACAACCGGCCAACAATCAATCGCGGAAATTATTGAAGTCCAGCGGCGTATCCGTCACGTCCTTCTTCAACAACGCGATGGCGCTTTGCAAGTCATCGCGCTTCGTGCCGTTGATACGCACCGCATCGCCCTGAATGCTCGCCTGGACCTTGATCTTGCTGTCCTTGATCATCTTGACGATTTTCTTCGCCAGATCACCGGTCACACCCTTCTTGATCTCGACGACCTGCTTCAGCTTGTCGCCGCCGATCTTCTCGATCTTGCCGTAGTCGAGAAAACGCACGTCCACATTGCGTTTTGCCAGCTTCGACAACACCACGTCCTTGACCTGGCCGAGCTTGAAATCGTCGTCGGCAAAAAGCGTCAGTTCACGATCCTTTTGCTCGACGCGCGCATCCGAACCCTTGAAGTCGAAGCGCGTGGCAATTTCCTTGTTCGATTGTTCGATGGCGTTTTTCACCTCGATCATGTTTGCTTCGCTGACGACGTCAAACGATGGCATCTGCATTCCCCTTCGTTGAGGCGAGGCGTGAGACATGAGACATGTACGCACTCGCTATAATCACGGACCACCGTCATTCTACCGATGACGTCCCGGTTTTCCCAAGGCCGCCCCTTTTAAGCGCTCCTCAATGTCCTCCGAGTTTGAACTTCTCGCCGATTACCCGCTGCTCGCGCACAACACGTTCGGCTTCGATGTCCGCGCCACGCACGCCATTCGGCTAACAGAAGAAGCGCAGATCCCGGCACTGACACGCGACGCACGCATCAGCGCGTTGCCGCTGCTGGTACTTGGCGGCGGCAGCAACGTGGTCCTGACGCGAGATTTCGACGGTGTCGCATTGCTTGTGGCATTGAGCGGCCGGCGCGTGGTTGGCGAGGATGAGCAAGCCGTTTTCGTCGAAGCCGGCGCAGGGGAAAACTGGCACGAATTCGTTGCATGGACCTTATCGCAAGGCTTGCCCGGACTGGAAAATCTCGCGCTTATTCCCGGCACGGTGGGGGCCGCGCCGATCCAGAACATCGGCGCGTACGGCCTGGAAATGGGCGAGCGCTTCGAGCGGTTGCGAGCGGTTGAATTATCGACGGGAGAAACGCGCGAGTTCGATCGCGATGCCTGTGCGTTCGGTTATCGCGACAGTTTTTTCAAGCGGGAAGGGCGCGGACGCTTTGTGATCGTATCGGTGACTTTTCGTCTGCCGAAAGCGTGGACGCCGCGTGCGGATTACGCGGATATCGCGCGCGCGCTTGAGAAAAGCGATGCGGCAAGCCCGCAAGCTATCTTCGATGCCGTCGTCGCCGTGCGTCAGGCTAAGTTGCCCGACTGGCGGGTGCTGGGGAACGCGGGAAGCTTTTTCAAGAACCCGGTGGTGAGCGCGGCTGCGTTTAATGAACTGAAAGCGCACGAGCCCGATGTCGTGTCTTATAAGCAGGCGGACGGGCAGATCAAGCTGGCTGCAGGCTGGCTAATTGACCGATGTGGCTGGAAGGGCCGTTCGATCGGCGCCGCCGCCGTTCACGACCGGCAGGCGCTGGTGCTGGTGAATCGCGGCGGCGCGTCGGGCGCGCAGGTTCTTGAACTCGCCGACGCGATCAAGCGCGACGTGCACGCGCGCTTTGCGGTTGAGCTGGAAGCGGAGCCGGTGTGTCTCTGATGGAAATGGAAACGCACAGCTAGTGCCGCTTGCATAACGGCCTTCCGAAAAAAAACCGCGCTCGCTTTCCGGCGCGGTTTTTCTTTTCCAGATTACGGTGGGGCGACCGCAACGCTTTGCTTCGATGCCCCGGATCGAACATCCTCGCCGCTCAGTGCGACCGCGCCATCCTACGACGTTCGGCCAACACGGCCGGACGAGGTGGGAAGTCCTCCGGCGCTCACGCCTCGTCCGGACATCGAGACGTGACTCGCTGACCCCCATTCATCAGTTCCAATCAAACGCACCGATTGACGCAAATTTCTAAAATTCTAGACATGTATCTCAAAAAAGGATCATAATAATTTATGGTTCTTTTTTGGAGATCAAAATGAGTTCCGCCCTGGATTTGGAAGCGCTCGAGATTTTCCGGGCAGTCGCGGCTGAGAACAGCGTGACCAAAGCCGCTCGACGGCTTGCTCGGGTGCAGTCAAATGTCACGACGCGCATCCAGCAATTGGAAGGCGATCTCGACACGATCTTGTTCCTGCGCGACGGCAAGCGGATGACGCTCACTGCGGAGGGCGAACAGTTGCTTGGCTACGCGGAACAACTGTTGGCGCTATCCGAAGAAGCGCGCCAGGCAATGCGGCCCCGTCAGCCAGGCGGCACGCTGCGCATCGGCGCAATGGAAAGCACCGCTGCCACTCGCTTGCCGCATTTGTTCGCGCAATACCACACCCGTTGGCCCGACGTCGATTTGGCGATCTCTACCGGGACGACGCTGGGTTTGATCGACGAGGTGCGCAGTCGCACCGTCGATTGCGCATTGGTGGCGGACCCGGCAGCGATGGCCTGCCATCCGGACAACGCAGAGCCACTGGATTCCCAATTACAAGCCGTCCCTGTGTTCTCCGAGCAACTGATGCTGGTGCTTCCGCCCGGACATCGCGCGGTGGATGCGGCGCAGGACGTGCAACCCATGACCCTGGCGGGCTTTGCGCGGGGCTGTGCCTATCGGCAGATAGCTGAGAACTGGTTGAGTGCAAACGATGCGGCGGCCGCGCGCGATATCAAGGTGCTGGAAGTCGGCTCTTACCACGCAATATTGGCTTGCGTCGCGGCGGGCTCGTGCATGGCTGTGATGCCGCAATCCGTACTCGCGCTGCAGAACGCGGGGCCACAGTTCAGGACGCACGCATTGATGCGCGTGGACACGCTGCTGGTGAGCCGCAAAGGCTACAGCACGGCAGCGTTCAGAGAGTTTGCGCAGATGTTGACGCCAGTTGCAGCGCTGGAGGCGAACGTATGACTTCGTTATTTGCTGCGACTGCCAGCGCCGCGCTCACTTTCGATATGCGCATGGCTTTGCGCCGCTTCGCATCGGCAGATCGGGAGCCCTTGCGCTGCACGGATTCTCGGGCGACTCAACCACCCGGCCTTTCACCCGCAGCCGATGCATTCCCAAGTGCAATTCGGGAAAACGGGGCAGTTCTTCAAAGCGGATAACCAGAAGAAGTTCGACCTTCAGGTCATGCGGTTCGGATCTTACGCACGGCTCGGGAACGATGGAAACCAGATCCAACTGCTTTGAACGAACCCATGCTGGAAGTGCTCATGAACAAGTCTATTAGCGTTCCTTTTATCCCGTTGGAATCAAGCGAACCTCAAAGTTACGCCGCCCGGAATGCGCCTTACTGGCGCCGCAATCTCTTCATTTGCGTTTTCGGCTCGTTCACCACGCTGGTCAGCCTGAGCATGTTATTGCCCTTCTTGCCGTTGTACGTGCAACAGCTCGGCGTCCAGTCACAATCCGCAGTGGTTCAATGGTCGGGCATCGCGTTCGGCGCGACATTCCTGGGCACGGCAGCGACGGCACCTCTGTGGGGCCGCCTCGCCGACAAGTACGGGCGCAAGCCGATGCTGATCCGCGCGGCCGTCGGCATGGCCGTCGTCATGTCGCTGATCGGTCTGGCGCACAACGTGACGGAGCTGGTCCTTCTGCGCTTGGTCGCGGGGCTCATTGGCGGCTACGCGTCGGCATCGATCGTGATGGTCGGCACGCAAGCGCCGCGTGAACGTGCCGGTTGGGCGTTGGGAATCTTGTCGACGGGCGCGCTTGCGGGCAATCTCATCGGCCCGTTGGTCGGCGGCGTCCTCCCGACATGGATCGGGATCCGAGGAACATTCTTCGCCGGCGGCGCGATGATCGCGGTGGCGGCCATCCTCACGGCTGTATTCATTCGAGAAGACTTCGACCGGGCATCGGATACGAAGCATCGGAGCACCCCGGCTGGAACGACAGGGCAGTCGCTGCCAAACCGTCGGGGGATTATGGTGGCGTTGCTGGTAACGGCCATGATGGTTCTCCTCGCGAACATGTCGATTGAGCCAATCATCACGGTGTACATATCCCAGCTTGGGGTTGCCCATGAACGGCTCGCCACCATAGCCGGCGTCGTCATGGCGTGCTCCGCGTTCGGTAGCATGCTGACGGCAGCGAGGCTTGGCGCGCTGGCGGATCGTATCGGTGCGTGGAATGTGATTATCGGATGCTTGGTCGTGACGGCGCTCGCCATGCTTCCCCAAGCTTATGTAACGCATTGGTGGCAATTGGCAGCATTGAGAGGGGTGATGGGGATGTCTCTCGCCGGCTTGCTTCCGTCGGTTGCCAAGCTTGTCCGGAATTCGGTCAAAGATAACCAGTCAGGAAAGATGCTCGGTTATCTGCAGTCGGCACAGTTCAGCGGGCAGGTGATCGGCCCGGTACTGGGAGGCCAGATCGGGGTTCACTTCGGCTTCCATTGGGTGTTCTTTGTCACGAGCTTTTCGCTTCTCGCGTGCGCTGCGCTGAACCAATGGGCTAAAACAGCGAATTTGCGGATGAGCTAGTTGCCGTGCTTAAAACGAAAATGCCGTTCAGTGTTTGACTGAACGGCATTGAAACCGATAAAGCTGAGGTTACTTCTCAGCTTATTTATTAACCCCCGCGTTTGCGACGCGCATTCTCCGCAATCCGCATACGCAGCGCATTGAGCTTGATGAAACCGCCGGCGTCGGCTTGATCGTATGCGCCGCCGTCGTCATCGAACGTTGCGATGTTCTTGTCGAACAGCGTTTCCTTCGAATCGCGTGCAACCACCGTCACGCTGCCCTTGTACAGCTTCACGCGCGTCCAGCCGTTCACCTTGTCCTGCGTGTGATCGATCAGCACTTGCAGCGCGCGCCGCTCCGGGCTCCACCAGTAACCGTTGTAGATCAACGCGGCGTAACGCGGCATCAGGTCGTCTTTCAAGTGCGCCACTTCACGATCCAGCGTGATCGACTCAATTCCGCGATGCGCCTTGAGCATGATCGTGCCGCCCGGCGTTTCGTAGCAACCGCGCGACTTCATGCCGACATAGCGGTTCTCGACCAGATCCAGCCGCCCAATGCCATGCTTCCCGCCGATAGCGTTCAATTGCGTCAGCATCTCGGCCGGTGACAAACGCTTGCCGTTCAGCGCGACCGGGTCACCCTTCTCATATTCGATATCCAGATATTCCGGCTGATCCGGCGCGTCTTCGGGTGCAACCGTCCAGCGCCACATATCGGCTTCGGCCTCGGCTTTCGGGTCTTCCAGATGACGCCCTTCGAACGAGATGTGCAGCAGGTTGGCGTCCATGGAGTAGGGCGCGCCGCCTTGCTTGTGCTTCATTTCGATCGGAATGCCGGCCTTTTCCGCGTATGCCAGCAGCTTTTCACGCGACAGCAAATCCCACTCGCGCCACGGCGCAATCACCTTGATGCCTGGTTCGAGCGCGTAATAACCCATCTCGAAGCGCACCTGGTCGTTACCCTTGCCGGTCGCGCCGTGCGACACGGATTGCGCGCCAACCGCACGTGCAATCTCGATCTGGCGTTTCGCGATTAACGGCCGCGCAATCGACGTCCCGAGCAGATATTCGCCTTCATAGACCGTGTTGGCGCGGAACATGGGGAACACGAAGTCGCGGACAAATTCCTCACGCAGATCTTCGATAAAAATGTTGTCCTGCTTGATGCCGAGCTGCAGCGCTTTCTTGCGCGCCGGTTCGAGTTCTTCGCCCTGACCGATGTCGGCGGTGAACGTGACGACTTCAGCGTCGTAGTTGTCCTGCAACCACTTCAGGATGACGGAGGTATCGAGGCCGCCTGAGTAGGCGAGCACGACTTTTTTGATATCGCTCATGGTGAACTCGTATGGCTGGAAACGGTGTGCGCCGGGCTTTCAGCGCGCGGAAAACCGCTATTTTGACACTAAACGGCGGCCTTTCCGCATTTTCGGGACTACACGGCATTTCGATACAAACGCCGTGCGTGCGGTTCTGAGCTGGGCAATTGGCTCAGTGATTGAGTTTGCCGAGCAGCAGATATTCCATCAACGCTTTCTGAACGTGCAGCCGATTCTCAGCTTCGTCCCAGACCACGCTTTGCGGGCCGTCGATCACGTCCGCGCTCACTTCCTCGCCGCGATGCGCCGGCAGGCAGTGCATGAAAAGCGCGTCGGGATTGGCGCGCGCCATCATGTCCGAATCTACGCACCAGTCGGCGAAAGCCTTCTTGCGCACTTCGTTCTCGGCTTCGAAACCCATGCTGGTCCAGACGTCGGTGGTGACGAGATCGGCGCCCGTGCAGGCGTCGTTCGGATCGGCGAATTCTTCGTAGAACGGCGCGCTTTCGGGCGACACCAGCGCGTGGTCGAGCGTGTAGCCGGGCGGCGTGGACAGGCGCAACTTAAAGCCGAGAATCTGCGCGGCTTCGATCCACGTGTAGAGCATGTTGTTCGCGTCGCCGACCCAGGCCACGGTTTTCCCCGCAATCGGGCCACGGAGTTCGTAGTAGGTGAAGACGTCGGCGAGCACCTGGCACGGGTGATATTCGTTCGTCAGGCCGTTGATCACCGGCACGCGCGAATTTTCGGCGAACCGCTCGATGATGTGCTGGCCGAACGTGCGGATCATGATGATGTCGACCATGCGCGATACCACCTGCGCCGCATCCTCGATAGGCTCGCCTCGCCCTAGCTGCGTGTCTCGCGTGCTGAGAAACACGGCATGGCCGCCGAGCTGGAAGATGCCCGCTTCGAACGACAGTCGCGTACGCGTGGAGTTCTTCTCGAAGATCATCGCCAGCGTGCGATCGTGCAGCGGATGGTAGGTCTCGTAGTTCTTGAACTTGCGCTTCAGAATACGCGCGCGCTCGAGCACGTAGTCATAGTCGTCGAGAGAGAAATCCTTGAACTGCAGATAGTGGCGAATTTTTTTTTCGGTCATGAAATGCGTACGGCGGCTTCAGCCGGCAATTGCGCCGGACGGCGCCGCCGTCGTTGTGGTATCGAATTTCAGCATAAAGGAATTTCCGGCGTTTGACGAGCCGGCCAAATAGCTAACGCGCCGCGCCACAGTCCATCCGGCGCGGTTTAGAGGCCTTGTGTGCAGTGCGGAATAGGGGTCTCTGCTGTATAATCCGCGAGGTTTCTCAGGCAGTCCCGACACCTTTCGACTGCTTTCAAAGCGGCTTTATAGCAGACTTAAAGCGGCAGATTCATAGCGGATACAAAGGCAGACTCAAGACAGATTCAGAGTGATTTGCGGTCATGCGAGTTCGTGTCCCGCATCTGCCGCATCTGCCAAATGGAAGCCGCGAACGGCATCGAAACTGGGCCTGTCGGGACTTAATGCAAGATCTGCACGCTTCGAGGTGAATGCGCAGGCGTTGCGTGTTGTACGTTAAGACATCGCGTGGCCGGGCGTCATTGAGCTGGGCTTCGTTGCACCGAGTTGCAGTGCTGCCGGACGAGGCAGAGATCAGCGCCGGAGGTTGCAGCCGATGACTTCCCGGTTCACCTTGCCAACCGTGCATGCGCGTTCGCCGGCGTTCTCCGCCGGTTGTCAAACAGGTATTCCTACATGGCCGAAACAATCCCAACCGAATACTTTATCCAGGGCATCACTTCGAACGGCAAGACTTTTCGGCCGAGCGACTGGTCGGAGCGGCTTTGCGGCGTGATGTCGGCGTTCGGACCGGGCAAACGCGGACCGAATGCCCGGTTGCAGTATTCCATCTATGTGCGCCCGACCTTGCTCGGCAACGTGAAGACGGTCATCCTCGACTCGCGCTTGCGCGACATCGAGCCGATGGCTTTCGATTTCGTATTGAACTTCGCCAAAGACAACGACCTGCTGGTCACCGAAGCGTGCGAATTGCCGCCGCATCACGGCACGCAACAAGGCTGATCGAAGAGGAGGTCTCTTTTCGATGCACACGACAAAAAACCCGCCATTGGCGGGTTTTTCTATTACTGCCTTCTACTGTCGACGCCTGTTTTAGAGCGTCACGGCAAAAGGCAGCAATCTGCCGCGCGCCTGATCGAAGCGAGGGCGCGCAGGGCAGCCGGAATCTTTAAGCAGCAGGTGCTTGCAGACCCTTGATGGCTGCCGACAGACGGCTCTTATGGCGAGCTGCCTTGTTCTTATGGACGATGCGCTTGTCCGCAATGATGTCGATGGTCTTGACCGACGTCTTGTAGATTTCCGCAGCCTTGGCTTGGTCGCCGGCGTCGATTGCCTTGCGAACGGCCTTGATGGCGGTGCGGAACTTCGAGCGCAGTGCCGAGTTGTGCGAGTTTGCCTTGGCGCCTTGACGGGCGCGCTTGCGGGCTTGTGCGGTATTTGCCATGACGGTTCCTTATCCTGTTCCAGCTATGTGTTTCAGCGCTTCCCGTTCTGCTTCTGGATCGAATCCAACTCAATGCTGGCCCGACTCCACACAACATAAAACGAGGTCAATCCGATGCGCTGTTTATGATCAAACTCTCGGGATCGATTGCCCGAAAGCGCAAAAACGTCGAAAGAAGACGCGAAGCCGCCATGCTTAGTAGCCATGCTTGGTACTTAGCTAAAAGTGCCGAAAGCGGATTCAGGAGCTTCAAAACCGGCGATTATAGCAACGAAATCATGGGGCTGGCAAGTTCTGCGATGCCGGGCTGTGGTAAGCCGCCTTCTGCGAACGCTCATGCTGCCGTAGTCGATAAAGGCCGGATGCGTCGCGGAGAAGGCAAGCAATTTAACACAAGCGTTCTTGGCAACCTTGCGGCTGAAGGAGCGCGGGCCCGGCAGGCGGAGTGGAACAGGCAACACGAACGGTCGCCCAATCATGGCGCGTGGCGGCGCGTGACGGCACGCCGCCACGTCGAAGCTTATTGTCTTCCAGCCGTGACGCCGCCATCGACGGGTAGAACAGCGCCGGTAATCCAGCCTGCTTCGTCAGAAGCGAGGAACAGGATCGCAGCGGCCACGTCCGCAGGTTGGCCGTTGCGCCCCAGCGGATGAAAGCTGTTGAATGTCGGCAAGGTCTCCTGGACCTGCGCATCGCTCATGAAGGTGTTGTAGACCGGCGTTTCCACCACGGCAGGCGCGACGGTGTTGATGCGGATTTTCATCGGGGCGAGCTCTATTGCCAGGTTGCGAGTGAGCGCGTGCACGCCTGCGTTGGCCGCCGAGTAGGCCGCGGAGGGCGTGGCGCCAATGGCTTGTATCGCCCACATGGAGCCGGTTTGGACGATGACGCCGCCACTGCGTTGCTGCATGGCTTTCGCGGCCGCCTGCGCCATGAAAAACTTTCCTTTGAGGATCGTATCGACGAACCAGTCGTATTCCGCCGGCGATAGTTCCAGGAAAGGTTTCGGCTGGAACACGCCAGCGTTGTTGATCAGGATATCGACGCCGCCGAAAGCGTCAGTCGCCAATTGCACCAGCGCTTGCGCCGTGGCCGGATCGGCGATGTCGCCGGCCAGCGTACGAACCTGTGCGCCGCTCGCGTCGATCTCGATGGCCGCCGCCTTCAACTTGTCGCTATCTCTTCCGCCAATGACCACAAAGCTTCCCGCCGCCACCAGGCGCTTCGCCACTTCCTTGCCGATACCCGAACCGCCGCCCGTGATGATCGCAACCCTGGATTTAAAGCTTTGCATGTCCGTCTGTCCTGTTCAATTCAAGTAATCGGATGCACGAGGAGCTGTCCTCGCGCCGCGATGAGCCAGTGAGAGTGGCTAAATCGATGGGCGAATTCTGGGGCTGGCCGGCACGCTCGACAAATGAGAAGATCTTCCAATGCGATATAGAAAATCTTTAGTGAAGAAATGAATCCTCTCATTCATCTCAATGCTCTGCGAGCATTCGAGGCATCGGCGCGACACCTAAGCTTTTCCGCTGCCGCGCTTGAACTGAACGTCACACCGGCCGCGGTGGGCCAGCAAGTGCGCAGCCTGGAGGCATGGTTGGGGACGACGTTGTTTCGTCGCGTGAATAGCGGTGCAAGCCGTTTGACATTGACCGACGTCGCTCGCAGCGCGCTGCCCGATATACGGGCTGGCTTCGACCGGCTTTCCATTGGTCTGGACCGTTTGCGGGACGCTACAGCGCACGGTGTCCTCACCATCACGGTCAGTCCGGCGTTTGCCGCGAAATGGCTGCTACCGCGCATCGACCGCTTCCAGGCGGCACATCCCGATACCGACGTCAGGCTGAATACCACCCAGCAGTCGCTGGATTTCCTGACGCATGGCATCGATATCGGCGTGCGGTATGGAGCAGGGCGCTGGGCGGGATTGAGCGCGGCGCATTTGATGGACGAGGAGATTTTTCCGGTGTGCGCGCCGTCGCTGATGAATCGCGACAGCTCGAGCCTGCGCTCTCCGCCCGATCTGGCCCGCTACACGTTGATCCACGATTTGACGATCGAGAACAACGTGGATTTTCCGACGTGGGAGACGTGGCTCGCGGCGGCAGGCTATTCATCAATCGATACACGCCACGGTTTGCGCATCAACAATTCGGCTGCGGTATTGCAGGCCGCCATTGAGGGGCAAGGCGTCGCGCTCGCGCGGAGCGTGATGGTGGCAGACGATCTTGCTGCCGGGCGGCTGGTAAGACCGTTCCCGTTGATCGAGTGTCCGCTTACGTTGGGTTACTACGTCGTGGTTCGGCCGGAGTGCGCGGAATTACCGAGGATCGCCGCGTTTCGCGACTGGCTGCTGGCGGAAGCTGCGGGAGCGGTTCTTTGACTCGAGAGATGGACAGCGGAGATGGATGGCGCGCGGGCGACTTCGTTCTTGAAAACGTGGCAATGCGTCGCGGTCATAATGCGGCCCGTATAATAAGCGCCCCATGAATCTATTCCGAGCCCTACTGACGGTCAGCGGCTTCACGCTGCTCTCCCGCGTGACCGGCCTGATCCGCGAAACGCTGATCGCGCGAGCCTTCGGCGCCAGTCAATTCACCGACGCGTTCTACGTCGCCTTCCGCATCCCGAACCTGCTGCGGCGCTTGTCCGCGGAAGGGGCGTTCTCGCAGGCATTCGTGCCGATCCTCGCCGAGTTCAAGAACACGGAGGGTCATGACGCCACAAAGGCGCTCGTCGATGCCATGTCGACAGTCCTCGCGTGGGCGCTCGCGGTGGTATCGCTGGCGGGCGTGGCGGGCGCGACATGGGTCGTGTTCGCGGTGGCGTCGGGGCTGGAGCACGACGGCCACGCCTTCGGGCTCGCGGTGACCATGACCCAGATCATGTTCCCGTACATCATCTTCATCTCGCTGACGTCGCTCGCGTCCGGCGTGCTCAACACCTATCGGCAATTTTCGTTGCCGGCGTTCGCGCCCGTGCTGCTCAACGTGGCGTTCATCGCGGCGGCCATATTCCTCGCGCCGCATCTGAAAGTGCCGGTGTACGCGCTGGCGTACGCGGTGATCGTGGGCGGGATCTTGCAGTTTCTCGTGCAGCTTCCCGGTCTCAAGAAGATCGACATGATTCCGCGTATCGGCTTGAATTTTCTGCGTGCGTTGCGCCACCCGGGCGTCAAGCGCGTGCTGATCAAGATGGTGCCCATGACGTTCGGCGTGTCGGTCGCGCAGTTGAGCCTGATCATCAATACCAATATTGCGTCGCGGCTCGGGGCGGGCGCGGTGTCGTGGATCAATTACTCCGACCGCTTGATGGAGTTTCCCACCGCGCTGCTCGGCGCGGCGCTTGGCACGATCCTGTTGCCGAGTCTGTCGAAGGCCCATGTGGACGCGGATCCGGTCGAATATTCAGCGCTGCTCGACTGGGGTTTGCGCATCACGTTCCTGATGGCGGCGCCTAGCGGGTGCGCGTTGTTCTTCTTTGCCGAGCCGTTGACAGCAACGCTGTTCCACTACGGCAAATTCGATGCGCATTCCGTCGTCATGGTGGGCCGCGCGTTGTCGGCGTATGGCGTCGGGCTGGTCGGGCTGATCCTGATCAAGATTCTCACGCCCGGGTTCTATGCGAAGCAGGACATCAAGACGCCGGTGATTATCGGCATCATCGTGTTGATTGCCATTCAGATCAGCAACCTGATTTTCGTGCCGATTTTCGCGCACGCCGGGCTGACGTTGTCGATCGGGCTCGGCGCATGCGTGAATGCAACGTTGTTGTTCATCGGCTTGAGGAAACGCGGGATTTATCAGCCATCGGCGGGATGGGCGCGCTTCTTTGCGCAGCTGATCGGCGCGTGCCTGGTGCTGGCAGGCGTTATGCATTGGGTCGCGGGCAATTTCGACTGGATCGGCATGCGTGCGGCGCCGCTGGAGCGGATCGCGCTTCTTGGTGCAAGCCTGGTTGTATTCGGTGCGCTATATTTCGGTATGCTCTCCGCGATGGGCTTTAAATACGCGTATTTCAGAAGGCGAACGCTGTGACGACCACAACGCGCATCCTCGACTATTTCACTTCGCTCGTGGCGGAGGACGACAGTCTGCCGCTCACCGAGGCGGCGTTGTCGCTTGCGCAGGATGCTTATCCGGACCTCGATTTGCAGGGCGTGCTGGCCGAGATCGACGAGCTGGTTTTGCGCCTGCGCCGCCGCATGCCCGAAGACGCCGATATCAAGCAGAAAGTCGGCGTGCTGAATCGTTTTTTCTTCCGCGAGCTGGGCTTCACCAGCAATCTGAACGACTACTACGATCCCGATAACAGTCATCTGAACATGGTGCTGAAGCGGCGTCGCGGGATTCCGATTTCACTTGCCGTCGTGTATCTGGAAATGAGCGAGCAGCTTGGGATTCCGGTGCGCGGCGTGTCGTTTCCGGCGCATTTTCTGCTGCGCGTGACCACCCCGGAAGGTGATGTGATGCTCGATCCGACGACGGGGCATTCGCTGTCGGAATCCGCGATGGTCGAGATGCTCGAGCCTTATGTGCAGCGCGTGGGGGAATCGATCGGAAGTGCGCTTCGGGTGCTGTTGCAGCCTGCGACGCGGCGGGAAATCATCGGACGAATGCTGCGTAATCTGAAGAGTATTTATTTGCAGACTGAGCGCTGGCAGCGGTTGCTGGCTGTGCAGGAACGGCTGGTGATTCTGATGCCGGGGAGTATTGAGGAAGTGCGTGATCGCGGGTTCGCTTACGCGCGGCTCGATTATCTGCGCCCGGCGATGGAAGATTTGCGTCGATATTTGGATGACCGGCCAGATGCCGAGGATGCCACGGTTGTTGAGACGGAGCTGCATGAGTTGCGGCAGCGGACGCAGCATAAGGATGAATGAGTTCGCTCGCGCCGGTGGACGGATGGGGCCCTGGCGGGTTTGGGGCTAGCGGTCGAGGGTTAGTGCCGGGTTGCTACTGCTCACGTAAGCGCGGGTTGTATGTGAGCTAAATTTTTATCACTATTAGCCAGTTTATTTTCGTTCGCACTCGGGGTTTAGGGGGCGTGCTACCGGCGGTGGTCGAGGGTTCGTGCCGGGTTGCTGCTGCGTACGTTAGCGCGGGTTATATATTGGCTGTATTTTTTATCATTATTAGCCACTGTCCGTGGCGGGACTTCATTTCTTTGTCCAACGGCGACAAAGAAACGAAGCAAAGAAAACGCCTTTTCACAATCTGTATTAAGTGTCCCCAGCGTGCAGGCCACTGCTTTTGGTTCCCGCGTAGCACGGTGCTCGCTAGAACCACGCTGCGTTGAAACCCTCCTTCTCGCGAATCCTGACATCCCCACGCTTCGCCACCAGTGTTCTCGGGCAAGAACGATGGGCCCCGGAGCAATACGGCCTCATGCGTCTTTGCGGATTGGTGGACTGCATGATCCGTGCGACCGATTAGGGCGATCGGCGCACATAGCGCGCAAATACGTTGGGCGTCAATACCCCAGGAAAATAGTGGAACGCCCCCGCGCTGCGCGCGAACCATCGCGCCCGAAAATTACTACGCACTGGATAGCTTCACAGGAAAGCGAACACGGTGAGGCCGTACAAGTTCGTGGGCCATCGAACTTGCCCGAGAGCACTGGTGGCGAAGCGTGGGGATGTCAGGATTCGCGAGAAGGAGGGGTTCAAGTGTCCGTGGTTTTGCGAGCACCGTTCTACGCGGGAACCAAAAGCAGTGGTCTGCACGCTGGGGACACTTAATACAGATTGTGGAAAGGCGTTTTCTTTGCTTCGTTTCTTTGTCGCCGTTGGACAAAGAAACGAAGTGCCGCCACGCACAGTGGCTAATAGTGATAAAAAATTTAGCCAACATTCAACTCGAGCGAACGTACGCAGCAGCAACCCGGCACTGAACCTGACCACTGCACCGCCCGCGCCCAACCCCGACCGAGTGCGAACGAAAATAACCTGGCTAACGTACGCAGCAGCAACCCAGCATCAACCCAGCATCAACCCCGACCGCTAACCCAAACCCCCACCCCCCGTCCACCGGCGCGAGCGAAATTACTTTGGTTGCATGCGAATCGCACCATCCAGACGAATCACTTCGCCGTTAAGCATCGGATTATCGAAAATCTGCTTGACCAGCATGGCGTACTCGGCCGGCTTACCAAGCCGCGACGGAAACGGGACCATTGCACCAAGCGCGCCCTGCACTTCCTGCGGCATCCCAAGCAGCATCGGCGTTTCGAAAATCCCCGGCGCAATCGTCATCACGCGAATACCGTTACGCGACAAATCCCTCGCGATAGGCAGCGTCATGCCAACCACACCCCCTTTCGATGCCGCATACGCAGCCTGCCCGATCTGCCCATCGTAAGCCGCCACCGACGCCGTGCTAACAATCACGCCGCGTTCACCCGCCGCATTCGGCTCGTTCTTCGACATCGCCGCAGCCGACAGCCGGATCATGTTGAACGTGCCAATCAAATTCACGCCTATGGTCTTCGCAAACAAATCAAGTGCATGCGGACCATCCTTACCCACGGTCTTCGCAGCCGGCGCGATCCCCGCGCAATTGACGAGCCCACGCAGACTGCCAAGTTGCGTCGCGGCTTCCACTGCGCGCAAGCCGTCTTCCTCCCGGCTCACATCGCACTTGACGAACACGCCGCCGAGTTCCTTCGCAAGCGCCTCACCTGCGGCTTCGTTCATGTCGGCAAGGACGACCTTGCCGCCGTGGTCGCGGATCAATCGCGCGGTTGCCGCGCCCAAACCCGATGCGCCGCCGGTGACGAGAAAAACGTTGTCCTGGATGTCCATGCTGTGTGCTCCTCAATGGTGGTCAATGGTGGTTATGCGCGTAGATGTTTTCGTTCGCCCCGGACGTCGCCCGGAACGAAAAAACCCGCTCGGCCGGTTACGCACGAGCGGGTCTCAGAAGGCTTGCCTCCAGCGCCGACCGATGACATTCGTCAGCGCCGGCTAACAATTAGGTCAGCGCATCGAACACGCGGGTGCGGATTTCATCGACGCTGCCGCAACCCGAAATTCGCCGATACTCCGGCGCCTTCAACCCGTTGTTGTCGTCGTGCTTCGACCAGTTGTTGTAGTACTCGATCAACGGCTTGGTCTGCGCAACATACACGTCGAGCCGCTTCTTCACGGTCTCTTCCTTGTCGTCGTCGCGCTGGATCAGCGGTTCGCCGGTGACGTCGTCCAGCATGTCCTGCTTCGGCGGATTGAACTTGACGTGATACGTGCGGCCCGAAGCCGCATGCACGCGCCGCCCGCTCATGCGCACGATGATGTCCTCGAACGGCACGTCGATCTCAAGCACATAGTCGATAGCAACACCGGCTTGCTTCATGGCGTCGGCTTGCGGAAGCGTGCGCGGGAAGCCGTCGAAGAGATAGCCGTTCACGCAATCCGGCTCTTGCAGGCGTTCCTTCACGAGGTTGATGATGAGCGTGTCCGGCACAAGCTCGCCGGCGTCCATGAAGCGCTTGGCTTCAACGCCCAGCGGCGAACCCGCTTTCACGGCGGCGCGCAGCATGTCGCCCGTCGAGATCTGCGGGATGCCAAACTTTTCCTTGATGAAAGTGGCCTGGGTCCCCTTGCCGGCGCCGGGAGCACCCAACAGGATCAAACGCATGGTGATATCTCCGAATCGAATAGAAATCGCTGCGCTGCGAGGCTTATCCTGGCATCCGGTCGCGGCTGAGGATCGCTCGGGTGAAGCCCGAAACGAGGCGCGACGAGCCGAATTCGGAAGACGGCGTGGCACCAGTCGACATGGGCGCTCAGGAGCGATGGCGCTGACCGGAAGGCTCGCGCTACCAGCCGATTATGCCACGCATCGTCACAATCGCGGCCCGAATCCACGCTCGAAAAGCCCGCTAAATGCGCCGCCAAGCAAGCCGCAGCGGGGGTTAACGCGGGTTGATCGGGCGGGGCCGCCGCGTTAAGGCGTCCGCGTCATGGAGCAGCGGAAAACAACGCGCGGACGCGGGCGAGATCGGTGGGGGTATCGACACCCGGCGGCGGCGCATCGTTTGTTGTAAGCACGGCGATACGCTCGCCATGCCATAACGCGCGCAGTTGCTCGAGCGCCTCGGCTTCTTCGATAGGCGCAACGGACAACGTGGGATAAACCCGCAAGAACTTTGCGCGATACGCGTACAAGCCAATGTGCCGCAATATGTTGGCCGGAACGGACGGCCGCGCGGCGAGCGCGGCAACGTTCGGCCAGTCCTTCTGCCAGGCGTCGCGCGACCACGGAATCGGCGCGCGCGAAAAATACAGCGCGACGCTTTTCGAATCCAGTACGACTTTCACGACGTTCGGATTGAAGACATCGGCGGGATCGTGGATGGGATGCGCCGCGGTGGCGATCGCGCACGACGGATGCGCGGCAAGATGCGCGGCCACGTTGCGCACGAGCGCCGGGTCGATCAGCGGTTCGTCGCCCTGCACGTTGACCACGATGGTGTCGTCGCTCCAGCCGAAATGCGTCGCGACTTCGGCGAGCCGGTCCGTACCGTTGGGATGATCGGCGCGGGTGAGCAGCGCGTCGAAGCCATGTTCCTTCGCGACCTCGACCACGCGCGGGGAATCCGTTGCGATCAGCACCTGCAGCGCGCCCGCCAGACGTGCACGCTCGGCGACGCGCACGACCATCGGCTTGCCGCCGATATCCGCAAGCGGCTTATCCGGCAGCCGCGTGGAGGCGAGCCGCGCGGGCACGACGGCGATAAAGGGCGGCACAACCGGCACGTGAGCGTTCATAACAACTCAGTTCCCGCTGACAGGTTTCAACGGTTCCATAGGCGTGCCTTCCACCGTTTGGCGCGCTTCGTCGGGCAGCATGATGGGAATGCCGTCGCGGATAGGATAAGCGAGCTTGTCGACGTTGCAGATGAGTTCCTGCGCCGCACGGTCATAGGTGAGCTGGGTCTTGCAGATGGGGCATACGAGGATTTCAAGCAGGCGTGCGTCCACGGAGTTTCTCCACAACTAATGCGATGAGGCGGGGACTGAGCACGGCTTCCACGGGAACGACCCAGATGCGCGTGTCACGCCAGGCCCCGAATTTTACTGCATCCTTCTCGGTGATCAGGATCGAATCCGCGTCGATGCCGGCAAACGGATTGTCGCGATAGTCGTAGTGATCCGGGAACGCGCGCGTGGCTGGCGCGAGGCCCGCGGCGCGCAACGAGGCGAAGAACCGTTCCGGTGATCCGATGCCCGCCGCCGCCAGCAACTCGCTCGCCGGCGAACGCGGCAAGCGGACGGCGCACGGCGGGATCGTCGAGGAGCCAGGCGTCGCCCGTGGTCAGGTCCAGCGAGAAGGTGTTCGGCCACGGCGGCAAGGTGCGCTCGTACGGGCTGTTGATGAGCGTGGCGTCGCGGCGTCGCGACATCGATTCACGCAGCGGGCCTGCGGGCAGCAAGAAACCGTTGCCGCCGAGACGGGCGTCGAAGACCACGAGTTCGAATGCGCGGGCGAGGCGGTAATGCTGCAGGCCGTCGTCGCTGACGATCACATCCACCGATGGATACGCCTTCAACAACGCATGCGCCGCCGCGACGCGATCCGGCGACACCATCACCGGCGCGTGCGTGCGGCGGGCGATCAGCAGGGGCTCATCGCCGACATCGGAGGGCTTACTCGCCGGCGTCACCGCCGTGGCCTCGTGAATCTTCGCGCCGTAACCGCGCGAGACGACGCCCGGCTGAAAGCCGGCGGCGCGAAGCGCTTCGACGAGCGCGATCACCGTCGGTGTCTTGCCCGTGCCGCCCACGGTCACGTTGCCGACGACGACAACCGGCACGCCCACATCGACCTGCTTGATCCAGCCGAGCGCGAAAAACGCGCGGCGGATCGCAGCGATGGCGCCGAAAACGCACGCGAACGGCGTCAGCGACCATGCGACCCAGCCGCGCCGGCGCCATTCACGGGCGAGGAAGTTTTCGATTGGCGGCTTGAAATCAGACATGGCGTGCCTTTCGTTCAGCGCTGAACGAGGCGGGCGACGGGACGAACCGGCGGATGAAGCATGACGAAAATGCTGATGGTAACGGCCGGCACCTTTGCATCGGGGCGGTTCTCCAGAGTGATCGGGTCGGAAGCAGTTAACAGTCGAAGCAGGCGAAGCAATACGATGCGCCCCGGTCTTCGAACCCGGCACTCTAGCGCGGCGCTGCGCGGGGCGCCAGTCGAAGGGACAAACAGGATGAGTCCGAACGGCCAGGTTCCGGCCTGAAATTTGATTGGCAACCTTCTGTGGATAACTCTGTGAACAACTTGACTCCGATCGGCCGGAAATCGGCATCGGCAAAGACCGGCTTCGGCTTTGTGCTAATTATGAGATGGAAACCTTAGCAAAAACAAGCACTTAAACGTTGTTCATTAGTTTTTAACAATGAGTCGCGTTAGCTTTCGATAACTTGTGCATTGTGGACACTTGCTACACTTCGGGCGCCGATCGGACATCCCGTGCGCACTCTGGCCACTGCAATCAACCCAAGCCCTTTCTTCGATGAGCACCGATCCTTTCTCTCCATCCGGCCCATCCGTCGGCGCCGATGCCGTCATCCCCGTTTCGGCGCTCAATCGCGCGATCGGGTCGATGCTCGAACGCTCGTTTCCGCTCGTGTGGGTATCGGGTGAGGTATCGAATTTTACGAAGGCCGCGAGCGGTCACTGGTACTTCTCGATCAAGGACGCGCAGGCGCAGATGCGCTGCGTGATGTTCCGTGGCCGCGCGCAGTACGCGGAGTTCACGCCGCGCGAAGGCGATCGGATCGAGGTCCGCGGGCTGGTCACGATGTACGAACCGCGCGGCGAGTTGCAGCTTGGCGTGGAAGCGGTGCGGCGCACGGGCCAAGGCCGGCTGTACGAAGCGTTCCTGAAGCTCAAGGCCAAGCTCGAAGCCGAGGGCCTGTTTGCCGCCGAGCGCAAGCGCGCGCTGCCGCAGCATCCGCGCGCGATCGGCATTGTGACGTCATTGCAGGCGGCGGCGTTGCGCGACGTGCTCACCACGCTCGCGCGCCGCGCGCCGCATGTGCCGGTTATCGTGTATCCCGCGCCGGTGCAGGGCGCGGGCGTGGCCGCCAAGCTCGCGGCGATGGTCGATGAAGCCAGCGCGCGGCGCGAGGTCGATGTGCTGATCGTGTGCCGCGGCGGCGGTTCGATCGAAGATCTGTGGGCGTTCAATGAAGAAGTGCTCGCACGCGCGATCGCGGAAAGTGCGATGCCGGTTGTCAGCGGTGTCGGCCACGAGACGGATTTCACCATCGCCGATTTCGCCGCCGATGTCCGCGCGCCGACGCCCACGGCGCCGCCGAACTCGTCAGTCCGCAACGTGTGTTGCTGCTGCGCGATCTCGATCACCGGCATGCGACGCTCGCGCGTGGTTTCGGCCGGATGATGGAACGGCGCGCGCAGCAACTCGACTGGCTTGCGCGCCGGCTGGTCAGTCCCGGCCGAACGGCTCGAACGCCAGCGCACGCATTTGCGTCAGCTGGCGGCGCGTCTTGCGTCCGCCGGCGCGCGTCCGGTGCGCGATGCCCGAGCGCGCTTCGCGCTGGTGCAGATGCGCTGGCAACGCTGGCGTCCTGATCTCGCTGCCGAGCGGGAACATCTGATGCGCCTTGCACAACGTCTGGGTGCGTCGCAAGGGCGCAGGCATGAGCGGGCGGCGGCGCGGGTGTCGGAGTTATCGGCGAGATTGCAGGTGTTGAGCCCGCAACGCACGCTCGAGCGCGGCTACGCGGCGTTGATTGATGCGCAGTCCGGGCGCGCCGTGCGCACGCCGAATGCGCTGAACCCGAAGCGGCCGCTGACCGTGCATCTGGCGGAAGGCGCGGCGGATATCGTGCTGGCCGACGTACAGCCCCGTCTCTCCGATGAATTCTGAACGCGGCACGCGAGATGCGGCGCGTGAAACAAGGCCCAAGTTCGCGCCACAAACCCGGCCTGCGAAAAGCCCGTATTTTTGACGGGTTAGAAGGAACGTTCGAGCATTTTTTACGCCGCTGTTAAAGCTTCGTAATCGATACTGCTCATAAAAACCCGCAATTTGCGGGGTTATCCCAACTCGCCTACAATCGAGTGCTCCATTGCTTCACTCCTCACGTCCCCCATAATCATCATAGAAGGAAGCTCGCACCATGGAACATACCCTCCCGCCGTTGCCGTTCGACAAGAACGCACTCGTTCCGAACATGTCGGAAGAAACGCTTGAGTTTCACTATGGCAAGCATCATCAAACCTATGTGACGAATCTGAACAAGCTGATCCCGGGTACCGAATTCGAAAACCTGTCGCTTGAAGAGATCGTCAAGAAGGCATCGGGCGGCGTGTTCAACAACGCAGCCCAGGTCTGGAATCACACGTTTTTCTGGAACAGCCTGTCGCCCAAGGGTGGCGGCGCTCCGACCGGCGCGCTCGGCGACGCTATCAACGCCAAGTACGGCTCCTACGACAAGTTCAAGGAAGAGTTCGCCAAGGTCGCAACCGGCACGTTCGGTTCGGGCTGGACGTGGCTCGTGAAGAAGACGGACGGTTCGCTCGACATCGTCTCGACCAGCAATGCCGCTACGCCGCTCACCACCGACGCGAAGCCGCTCGTGACAATCGACGTCTGGGAACACGCGTATTACATCGACTACCGCAATGCGCGTCCGAAGTTTATTGAAGCGTATTGGAACATCGTGAACTGGGACTTTGCATCGAAGAATTTCGGCGCTTGAAGTTTGTTGTAACGCGATAATAAAGTTTGGAAACGGTAATAAAGTTTGAAATGCGGCGGGCTTTCCCGCAATAAACTTTGGAAGCCGTGTTCAAAATAAAACCCTCCGTGTGAGGGCTTTTTTGGGGGGATATGCGTTCGCGTCAGGGAATGCGTATCCCCAACAATTCAAGCAACCGCAGAAATAGATCTTCAACACGGTGTCTTCTTTCCATCCACTGGAAGTAGGCTAAATTTACGCGCAATGTACCGCGTAGGCCGCCCCAGCACTGGGGTGATCCCGGAACCGGCACCACTAAAATGGTTCGCCAAAACAAAGACATGCTGTCTAGGTTCAGCACTAGCGCTAGTGTTATCGCCTCGCGATCGCTTTTAAGTGCGAAGGATTGCTAACGACTGCCTTGTCTCGGTACCCATCGGATATCAGTTAAATCCTTCGAGTTCGAAATCGCCGGTCGCGCTACGAATGTGGTGCACGCGCATGTCCGGGCGCGCGCGACCGCCCGTCAATTTTTCAACGGGGCGCTCGGAAGCGTTTGATATTGCAACGTGTTTCAGGTAGGGCTGCCGGCCCTTATCCTGTCTAGATGGCGTTATCCCGATTGACTGCACTCAAAACAAAGGGACCCCTAGGAGGTAGACGGGCTTGTGTGTGCTTCCGCTCATACCGAACCGACGGGAAAGTGTTAGCGTCGTGACGGTTTCCCGGACGATGCATCCTTGGTGAGGGAGAGTAAAGATTTCCTCAGCATGCGTGAGCGTACGGCTCTGCATGTCCCGGACGTTTGAAGTCGTGCACCGCAGCTACGTCCGGGCGTCCGGCAAACACATTGAATTCCTATCTAGCTCGGTTGCTTTGACGGCAAGCTCATCGGCTTTCTTTCGACCGAACCGGACCGCTACGTCGGATTCGATGCGAATTGGGAAGGCGGCCTCGACCTTGCACGGAACAGATGGGCCGGGCACCCGGACCTGGTTTGCAAGGAAGTAAACAACTTTAGAATTCGGCGGGCGTCCGTCGTGGACCAAGCATTCAATCGCGAGTGGCAGCCTCTGCAACATACTGACCGGATGAGTGGAGTATTTCAGTTGAATCGTCGTACATTGGCCTTGTTCGAACGGGTGAGCGTCTCTGCTGTTCTCATGCTGGCTCTCTCCTGGGTGACGGGTTCCGGAGTGTGGAGCGCCGGATTTCCAAGCCCGCCACCGCATACCGACCCGGCGTTCGGCGCGCGTAATGCCATCGTGCTGTTGAGCGCTGGCGTGGACCAATGGGAGTTGGGCGGCCCGTACGTCCCTACCACCGATGCCTTGTTCCGGATCCGGCGGGCCGCGGCGGGCTACGCGGCGTGCAAGGCCAACAACCGGGTTTGCAAGGTCATTATCAGCGGTGGCGATCCGAGTCATCGCGGCCGGTCCGACGCCGAAGTCTATACGCCGGAAATCGAGGCGCTCGGCGTCAGCGCAGCGGATCTCATTCTGGAGCAACGCAGCCGCACGACGTACGAGAACGCGAGATATGTCGAGCCACTGCTGCGGAGCGGAAACTACGACGTCGTTCTGCTGGTCACATCCGCATACCATATGCGCCGTGCGCAGCTTGCTTTCAGTCGCCTCGGGTTGAGCGTGATACCCGACGCCGCTCGCGATGACAAACCGGTGATTTCCTTTCTTCCACGCAGGCACAACTTCCGTCTGGCCCGGCGTGCGCTTCACGAACTCGGTGGTATCGTTGAACTGCGCATGTGCGACTGGGCCGGCATCCGTTGATGACAAGACACGACGACTTCATGCCCACTCAGCATCCCGATGAATACGACGAGAAAGGCTCGATGCGGCGGTGGCTCCCGCGCCAACCGGAGAGTACGAGCCGTTTCGCTTCGATCTTGTCGAGGCGGTCGAGCCGAACAGTTTGCCTGACGTGGTTCTTGGCCTGTGTTTGCGACGGCGCGTTTGCGCAGGGTTCCCCCGTTCCGAACTCGCCGCGATGTCCTCTGACGTCGTTCACGGCCCCTCCGCTGTTCCACCCCAAAGATCCCCGCACGTTCGGCGCGAAATGCGATGGCGTCACCGACGATAGCGCCGCATTCCAGAGGGCAATCAATGCCGGTGATGTGAGGGTCGCCGGGGGAACCTGTCTGATCAACAAGACAGTCACCGTCCGGGTCAGTCAAAGACGGTTGGAATGCGCGCCCGGGACACTCCTCAAGCGCACCGTGTCGGACGCTGAAAGCATGTTCCTGTATGAGGCGGGCAATGGCGCGCTGATCGGAAACAGCATCGTGAACTGCAACTTCGAGGGCGCGAATTCCCCGGAACCAGTGATCGATTTCCAGGCGCAGGGGCACTGGGACATTCCCGTGCTCACGAGAGACAACGTCAGCAACTTCCTGTTTGCAGGAAACACGATAAAGCAGTTCTTCGGACAGTCGTTCTTTCAGACCACGGGAGAGAACGGCGGAAGCGGCGACAGGGTCATCTTCAATACATTCATGAACTGTCCCCTATACGGCCCCGCGTTCGTCGGTCACAAGAACGGCTACATCGGCTACAACAGGGTGGTGGGCTGCATGGCGGGAATCGAGAACGATCACGCCACCGACAATACGGGCGGCAACATCCTGGAATGCAACAAGATCATTGCTTCCAACGGAGCGAGCGGAAACATTACCGGCGGCGTACAGGGCAAGAATACGAACTACAGCGGCAATATTGTGCGCTACAACCTGATTACCGGGAAAAACACCAGCATTCTGCAGAACCACGAGGAGGGGGGCAGGAGCGCGCAGTACATCGGAAACTCGTGCATCGACGGATGCCATGTCAAGGGTAATCCCTGATTTTCCGTCCAACAGGCATGACCCGATGCCTGAACGACAAAAAAGGGCGGAGTCCGTAAAGGAATCTCCGCCCATCGGTGGCAGGCAAGCGCTGCGCGAATGACGTGCGCAGTGTGAGCGGGCCGCCGTTCGCTCAGTTCAGCGGCTTAGCCAACCTTCGGATTGACAACCGTGACCTTCGGGCCTGCCGAGTCCCACTGACCGAAGTACCAGTTCGTCTTCCAGACCGGATTCGTGCTCGTGATCGCGCCCGTCACCGTATGGCCATCCAGCCCCAGTCCACCGACGCCATACGAGCCGCCCGGGCTGCCGGTATCGGTATGGTTCGTGATCTGGATATCGACCGACTTGGCGACCGGCCCCGGCAAGCTCCCGAGATAGATCTGGATGGCCGCGCCTTGGCAGTTGTTGGTCGTCGGGCTGACGATCTTGATGCCCTGAAGCACGGCGTTGTTGTTGTCCGGCTCGATGTCGAGCCCGCACTGCGGGGAAGTGCCTCCGATGTTTTCCCACAGCGGGTTGGTGAACGTGATTCCATTTCCCGAGGTGATCGTGGCGCCCTGGCGACGGCAGCCGCTCGCGTGATGGCCGCTGATCGAGACGGTCTTGCTCACCGCGTTGTTCCCGCTATAACTGTTGGCGATGTAAATACCGTCGCCCCAGCAGCTGATAGTCGTCGGCGACGAAATGGTGACGTTCGAGCTGCCGGCGATCGAGATACCCATGCCGGACTCGCCCGATTTCGCCGAATTCAGTTCCTTGCTGCCGTCGAGATACGGAGCTTCGATGTTCACGTTGCTCACGTCCCACACACGCATCATCTGGTAGTCGCTGGAATTGTGAGCCAGCAGCTTGATTGAAGCGCCTTGCGCGAAGCGGATGTGGCTGTTGGTGCGCAGCGTGAGGCCGGTCGTATCGATTCGGCTCTTACCGGTGATGAGAAGTATCTGACCGACCGAACCGTCGATCGCGGCCTGCAGCGTAGCGCGGTCATTGGTCGTGCCGTCACCCTTCACGCCGAAGGATGTATCGAGCAGCACGCCATTCGTGCTGGTGTCGCCCGCGCCTTGCGAGCCGGTGCTCGTGCTCGTATCGGTCGAGCTCGCCGGATTTGCGGCGCTCGCAGAGCTTGCCGAGCTGGCGCCGGATGCGCCCTTCGAGCCTCGACGCTGCCGGTTCGCCACGGCGTCCGTAACCGAGCCGCCGTCGCTGCCGCCGCCGCCGCAGGCTGCCAATGCCAGTGAGCCGGCACCGAGCACAAACGTGGAGATGAGTTTGCGACGCATCGTGCTGGGAATTGCGGACGCTTCCTGAATATCGGTTTTCGTTGATGCCATGAGAATTTCCATTGAATAGCGACAGGCACGGCTTCACAGAGCCGGACTGATCGGCACTTGAAGAAAAAGGGGGCGATACGACATAAAGCTGCCGCTCTCACGCCTATGTAATTACGGCGCGAAATTCAATCGCTTTAATCAAGCACTGTCGGATACCGTGTATCCATTAGGAGTACATACATTGTTTGCACGCGAGCAAATTCGCCGGACGTTGGAACAGAAGATCCGGGCACCGTATTAATGCGTTATGCTACGAGCGATTAACTAAGCGCCTTACACATCAGGCCGAAGTCCAACTGATCGGCAAATTTGACGTTGCATGTCCAAACAACCGCCTCATTTTTGCTAGCAAACGATTGCGGGGACAAATGAAGTCTCTTTAAACGCTGACTTCGATCAGGATCATATCGTATGACTCAAGTAATCGGTACTCATGGAAAAGTAAGCGAATGTAAAAACGACCCGTAAAAATTAAATTATGGTACTCAGACAGGCTATATAAAATAATAATAATATGAATTAAGTTTGGATTTATGAGTGCCAGGTCACTTTTACTCGGTAAAAATTTCGCGGTGGGGTTTAGGTGCTATTGCGGGCATTCAGCGGCCCGTGAGGTGCTAATTGTCGTCATGGAAGCGGCAAAACGCTTCTCGAAACGCGTGCTTGCAGCTGGTTCAGAGACAATTCTGTTAGTACTGAGCTAACAAGCGCGTAAAATTCAGTATAACGAAACAAATCACGAGACATTCTATCGGTGATGTTTATATCAAGCTTGCGGTTCTAGAGAGGTGGAACGCAACAGGTGAAGAATTAGAAAGCCGCGCAGACGTTTAAATTTGCAATAGTTCGTGGGCCAATTCGTGGTCGTCTCACGAAAAAAGTTGCAGCGCGCGAAGCCGCTTTGTTTAGCGCTTCCCCAGCGGCGTGAGTTATAAAGCTTCAGTCCAAGTTTTCTCAACATTATTGTCGACGTTTCCAAAGTTTATTGTCACGAAAATTAAAATTTGTGCGTCGTGACAATAAACTTTGGAAATTACTGGCTGGTTTACTCGCAATCGACTTTGGAATCCGTATTCAAAATAAAACCCTCCATGTGAGGGTTTGTCCGACACCGACGACTTTCCCGTAGGACGATGAAAGCGCCGCGTCTTTGTGGTTAATGGGTCTTTTTTGCACGAACGGTAAGCCGTGCTTTCCGACGCGTTTCAGTCCGCATCCAGCCAGGAATCCAGGGCAACGCGAAACGCGACGGCCGCGATCACCGGGACTGTCAGCATCATGACTATGCCGAAGTTCTCGATGGCATCGCCGTACCTGATCGGCATATACAACACAAAGCCCGAGACAATAACGAAGGCGATAAAGCCCACCGACACCATCAACACGCTGCGCAGCGTGCTGGATGGCCGCCAGCGCTCCGGTTTTCTTGGCGCGGCAGCAATCCCCTTCGTGTTCGACGAAGTGTCAGCTTCAATTTTTTCTTTATTTTCTGGCATGGCGCAGTTCATGGAGCGGCTAGTGAGGGCGGCAGGAATCGGATTCGCACAGAACCTGCCGCATCCCGATATCCATTTTGAATTTGTCGTTGCTGCGGGTGATGCTAGTCGGGAAATTCACCGGGCTTGCCGGCACGAGATGATTCTGTCACAGGCGGAGAATCGTGAGCAGCAGTTCGTGGCGATGCCAGCGGCAAAAGCGCTTGCCGCCGCATCATCGCATATGCCTTCGCCTACGGCGGCAGCGCCAGTGCCGCGTCGGACCACTGCAGACCTTCAGATAGATGCCGATGCCCGCGCCTTCCGGGCAGATACTCCGCGAGCGTGAGACCGCGCGGCAACTCGTCACGCAAGTCACCGCTTCCGCGCAAGCACATCCGTCGCCGCCCGCACTTCACGTCCTCGACCCGCATCTCCGATCCGCGTGAACTAAAAAAGCAGGTCTTCGCTCGGTGCTTAATTAAATCGCGTCCGATTTATTAGTTAGCACTTGACATCGCTAAATTTCTTGCTCATTATGCATCGTATGCGAATGCATCGCATACGACTAATTAACACGCGGCACCTTTATTTATCAAGGAATCCATCATGACCAAGATCGAGACCGTTCTGTTCACCGGCAAGACACGCACGACGGCAAGCGGCCGTGGCGGCCGCCTCAACCTTGCTCTCTCGTCGCCCGGCAACGCCGGCAGCGAGATGACGTTCGAAGGCGTCCAGCCGCATCCGACAGCTGAACAGTTGTTCGCGGGTGCCTGGTCCGCGTGCTACAGCGCTGCGATCGGGCTCGTGGCTGCGGAAAAGAAGGTGACGCTTCCGGCCGATCTGTCCGTTGAGGTCGAGGTGGATGTTGGCAAGGCGGGAGAGGCTTATCTGCTTCAAGCCCGATTCAACATCAGCATGCCGGGCGTGGCGCGCGAAGTCGCCGAGTCGATTGCGCACGCGGCCCACGAGGTCTGCCCGTATTCGAAAGCGACGCGCGGCAACATCGACGTCGTCGTCAACGTGGTTTAACACGGACCAGTACTGAATTTGCAGTGGGGCGCGATCCGTCAAGGCACGCGTCTCTCATAGAACAACTCTTAGCGAAATCCATCATGAAAACCAAACTCATCGTTGCACTGCTCGTCGCTCTTTCGGCTTCCGCCGCTGCTCCCGCGTTCGCCAGCGGCTATGGTCCGGCCCCTTCCTATCGACCCTCGACTGGCGCACCGGCGTCGCAACGCGGTCAAAGCGTGCAAACTCTTGCCGCGGAGCGCGTGGACGCTAACGGCTCGCAAGATGCGTATGGCGATGTAGTCTCCGGCCATTCCCAATCGGGGAGGTATGGCGTTGTGACATCGCGCGGCAACATCTACGCACATCGTTAAATGATGCGCGCCCATGATGTGTACCCTATGCGGTAACGCCACTTAAAGGAAAGGATTGAAATGACGACGCAAACTGAAACCGCCATCCTTGCAGGCGGCTGCTTCTGGGGCATGGAAGACCTGCTGCGGCGCTATCCCGGCGTGCTGTCCACGCGCGTGGGCTACACGGGCGGCGATGTGCCCAACGCCACCTACCGCAACCATGGCACGCATGCAGAAGCGATCGAGATCGTGTTCGACCCGAGACAGATAGGCTATCGCAGGATCCTGGAATTCTTCTTCCAGATCCACGACCCGACCACGAAGAACCGCCAGGGCAATGACGTTGGAACCAGCTACCGCTCGGCAATCTTCTATCGCGACGATAAGCAGAAGCAAGTGGCCGAGAACACCGTGGCGGACGTGGATGCATCCGATCTCTGGCCCGGCAAGGTCGTCACCGAGATCGTTGCCGCAGGCCCGTTCTGGGAGGCCGAGCCGGATCACCAGGACTATCTGGAACGCAATCCAAACGGATATACGTGCCACTTCATCCGGCCGGACTGGAAGCTGCCCGAGCGAGCGTAATGGAGATAATGAGGTTGAATCAGCTTCGCGAGTTATGACACTGCCTGACAAAAAGTCAGGTAATCGAAATAAATTTGAAAGCCCTTCGCCGCAAGGGCTTTTTTTATGAATGCGGGTTTTACCCTGTCCCGGCTTCGCAACAAAACAGCATGAAAAATATCGACTCGTGTTGCGTTCACGGGAACGCATTAACCCTTTGCTGTGAAGGTTCAGCGGCATATTCGCGCGCTGCGGGCCAAGCGATCAAGTTTGCAATTTCCCTGCGCGACATTTACGGACCGCTGTGTCGGTGCGCTTGCGAACGGAGAGCGCTTGCAACAGTTGGTAACTTATTATCAAACCCGCTGGTCATCGTTGCATTGAGAGCAAGGTCTCGAGCATCGGTGCGACGCGCAGGCATGCGACGGAATTGTTTTCGACTTCCGACCTTCGATCTGACATATCGCTTAGGGACGCCGCTTATGCGACGGCAACGCAAATGGATCGTGCTGAACCGTCTAGCCTTCGGTGTGTCGTCGACACGCCGCGAACCGTTGTGTATGAAAGTCCCGCGGGCGCCATCACGGCATCGCAAATGACATCGTTTATTGCAGCTTTGCAAGCCGATACCGGCAAGAGATTCGACAGCTATGCGTCGCTGCACGACTTTTCGGTCAGCGAGTTTCGGACGTTCTGGCGCAGTTTCGTCAAAGGCTCACGAGATCTCGTTTATTCGGGCGACATCGAACCGGTTTGTATTGGCGACGAATGCGAGACCGCGCGCTTTTTCCCCAGGCTTCGTCTCAACTATGCCGACAACCTGCTCAATCTTTCAATAGCCGATGCCGACGCTTTGGCGCTGACCGCTTGTTACGCCGATGGCCGCCACGTGCGCCTGACACGAGCTGAACTTCGTGAGCGTGTGGCGCGTCTCGCGCAAGCCTTGACGGAGCTTGGAGTAGGCGAGGGCGATTGTGTTGTCGGCGTGATGCGCAATGACGCGCAAGCGGTTATTGCCGCGCTGGCCGCCACGGCCATTGGCGCGACACTCGCGACTGCCGCGCCCGAGATGGGCGTCGCGACGCTTCTGGACCGTTTTTTGCCGCTCGCGCCGCGCCTTTTGTTCGCGCACACGGCCGGGCAGCCGTTCGACGTGGGGGTATCGGTAGCGAGAAATGTTGCTGAACTCGCCGCTTCCCTGCCTACCCTGCAAGGCGTCGTGAGTCTCGATGACGGTCCTTTCCCGTGTCCGGATGGTTTGCCCGTCTATTCGCTCGATGCGCTGATCAACAGCGGCGACGCCGCGCGCTTCGAATGGAAGCAGTTTCCGTTCAACCATCCGCTGTTCGTGATGTTTTCGTCCGGCACGACCGGCAAGCCGAAATGCATCGTCCACGCGGCCGGCGGCGTTCTGCTCGAACACTTGAAGGAACATCGGCTGCATTGTGATTTGAAGTCGGGCGACCGCATGTATTTCCATACGAGCTGCGCCTGGATGATGTGGAACTGGCAATTGTCCGCGCTGGCTTCGGGGGTCGAGATCGTCACTTACGATGGACCGATAGTATCGGTCGATACCTTGTGGCAACTGGTCGCCAACGAGTGCGTCAGCGTGTTCGGCACGAGCCCCGCTTATCTCAAGATGTGCGCGGAAGCGCATCTTGTTCCTGCGTTGCGGTTCGACCTGAGCGGGTTGCGCGCGATGTTGTCAACTGGCGCGATCCTCTACGACGCCCAGTTCCACTGGGTTCGCGAGAACGTCAGGCTGCTGCCGCTCTGGACCGTGTCTGGCGGCACTGACATCATCGGTTGCTTTGTTCTCGGCAATCCTAACCTTCCGGTCTATGCGGGCGAGGCGCAATGCAAGAGCCTCGCGCTCGATGTGCAGGCCTGGAGCGAGCACGCTGAAACCACTGGCATCGGCCAACTGGTTTGCGTGAATCCGTTCCCGTCGCGGCCGCTGGGATTCTTCGGCGACACCTCCGGCGCGGGCTTTCATGCTGCTTATTTCGCCAGCAATCCAGGCGTCTGGACGCACGGCGATCTGGTCGAGTTTTCACCCGATGGCGGCGCGCGGATGCACGGCCGCTGCGACGGCGTGCTCAATGTGCGCGGCATCAACGTCGGCCCGGCAGAAATTTATCGCGTGCTCGACGATATTCCGGAGATCCGCGAGTCGATGGCCGTGCAACAGCGAAGCGGCGACAGTGCGATAGATGGTTCACGTCCGGCCGCCGCCGAGCAGCGTGTCGTGCTGCTGGTCGTCTTGCAGGAAGGCGTAACGATGACTAATGCACTCGCCACGCGAATTCGTCTTGACCTTGTGCGCCGCGCGTCGGCAGCTCACGCGCCGGATTTCATCGTTGCAGTCGATGCGCTGCCGGTCACGCACAACGGCAAATTCTCCGAAGCGGCCGCGCGCGCGGCGGTCAATGGGCTCGCTGTCGGCAACACGGCGGCGCTGCGCAATCCTGAATGTCTCGATGCCATCCGCCGCCGCACGGCGTTGAACCGGAACAGTGATGAGGAGTTGCCGGAGGCCGTCGGATCGCGTGAGGATATCGAACATCATTTGCAGACGCTGTGGCAGAACCTGTTCGGGCTCGCACCAATTGGCCGCGACGACGATTTTTTTGAGCTGGGCGGCCACTCGTTGCTGGCGGCGCGCCTGCTTTCCCAGGTGGAGACGTGGACCGGACGCGAGCTCCCGCTCGCTACGCTGCTGGTTGCGCCGACCATCGCCCGTCTGGCTGCGGTGATTCAGGACGCGCACGCCGCGAACGACGATAGCGCAATGGTTTCGCCCATTCTCGTGCCGATGCGCGCTGGCGTCGGTACGCCGATTTTTCTCGTGCATAGTGTGACCGGCACGGTGATGGAATGCTGGACGCTCGTGGGCGCGCTGCGCAATGCGCGTCCCGTGTACGGACTCCAGGCGCTCGGGCTCGACGGTGAGCAGCCGGTGCAGCGTCGGGTGGAGCAAATGGCGGCAAGTTATATAGAACAGATGCGCGGCGTGCAACCCAATGGCCCCTATGCGCTCGGCGGTTACTCGTTCGGCGGACTGGTCGCGCTCGAGATCGCGCAGCAGCTTAGCCGTGCCGGCGAGCGTATCGATTTTCTCTGCCTACTGGATACATACGCTGCCGAACGCTACTTGCCCTGGGCCGCGTGGCTCGAATTCCAGCGGGATTATGTACGCATTCGATATCGCGCGCTGCGCGAGTTGCCCGCGCTTCAACGGGTAGCTTATGTTTTTAAGAGACTTGGCATGGCGGCCGGTCAGTTGTGCGGGCGTGACATGCTTCATCCCCGGTCGTCGGGGCAGAGCAAGGCGCCAGCGCTGCCCCCGGTCCTGCGGCGGGTACGCGAGGCGATGCGTGACGCAATGACAACTTATCAGCCGCGGGCATATGACGCCGGACCGATCGTCTACGTGCGCGCAGTGAAGCTGATGGAGGGATATGGCGATCCGTTGCAGCTCTGGCAGCGGGTGGCGCGCCGCGGCCTGACCGTCGTCGAGGTGCAGTGTGATCACGACGCTTTGATGTTCGCGCCCGATGTCCATACGGTGGTGGCGGCGCTGGACCGGATCGCCGAGGCTACGGACGGTGTCGCGGGCTGATCGAAGCACGCCGCAAGAACACACTGCCAACCGGACTATCTATCGGGTGCCGACAAGACGACAGCGGCGTGTTCTCTGATCACGGCGCTCAAGGGCGTCGATCGCCGCATTTACTACCGCTTAGACCGCATAAGCGGTGTTCAGGAAGCCGTTCAGATCGACAGTCTTGCTTGCAGCCTGAAAGCCGCGCTCACGGGCTCAAGTGTGCGAGGCGGCTGAGGTAGCAGAAGTCTCTTCTCCTACCGCCTCTGCGAAGTAACATCCCAATTAATATCCACGCAAAGCACCTGCAAACCGTGCCCCGTATGCGCGGCAATCGACGCTGTCACGCAAAGATGCGCCTCATTAATCGACAAATACGGGGCGGTCAAATGCACCCGATCCGGCGCACGCAACGCTTCGATGAAATACGGCCGCCGCTCCCAACTAGCGCCTTCCGAATGCAACAGCGGCCGGAACCGCTTCGCACGCTGCGACGCACGCGCGACCGGCAATACGTTGTCGCCAATCTGCCGCCCCGAGGCATCGAGTAAAAAGCAACGCGCCGTTTCGTGAAGCTGCAGCAGCGCGCGGGTGGCATCGGCGAGACTATCGCCTTCTATCAGGCGCGCCGCCGCGCTTTCCAACGCACCGACATACGGCGCAAGCCGCGCCGATTGCGTGCGCTCGCGTGCAGCAACACGTTCCCGCGAGGAGGCGGACAACGCATCCACCACGCCTTGCGCAGCCTGCGGTTTCACAGCCTCCACGCTCGGTCCCGCGAAATACGCGCCCTGCACGAAATCGACATTGCATTCGAGCGCGATCAACGCATCACGTTCCGTGCTCAAACCCCCCATCAACACCAGTTGGCCAGATTCGTGAAGCAGCGATACAAGCCCCGGCAACACCCGCTCGATATGCGAATGTTCACTCGCCTGCTGCAGGATGCAGCGGTCGAGCGTCACGATATCCGGCCGCAGATGCCACACGCGGTCGATGTTCGAATGCTTCACCCCAAAGCCGTCCAGCGCGATGAGAAAGCCCGACTTGCGCAAGGAATCAATAATCTCAGCGAAGCGCGTCGTCTCGCCGCCCGCTTGCTCGGGCACTTCGAGCACCACGCGTTGCGGCGGCAACCCGACATTTTTCAGCGATGCCAGCAGCGCGTCGCCATAGCTCGTGTCCATCAAGGCGGCGGGGTGGAGGCTCAGGAATAGCCACTCGTCGTCGCTATCGAAGGCGAAGAAGTTGCCTAGATGCAGCGACTCAGCCAGGCGGCCGAGTTCGAGCAGATCGCCGCGGCGTGCCGCTTGCGTGAATACCTCATGCGATGGAACATGCCGGCCGGAATCATCACGAGCCCGCAGCGACGCGTGATATCCAATCGCGCGCCGGTGAGACACCGAAAACACCGGCTGGAACACGCTGAACACGGTGTATTCGCCGTACAGGACGGTGCGCCGCGAACCGTCATCGTCCGCGACGGGACGGGGCGGCTGAAAGCGGGGAGGGTCGAGATCAACCATGCTCATGGTGGTTTTGGCAGGCGTTCGAACGCGGCTCGGATAGGAGTAAACATCGGGGAAGCGCTAGTTTACAGGATAGGCCCACTTCTTGAAGAGCAAGAAATATGCGCATTTGCCCACTTTTCGAGATGTTCCCGCCACGAGCGCGTGGAATTGGGGCGGGCCGGCGAGCGCGGTTTTCCTGAGAGCGAAACCACGGCGCTGCATGCACTTTCGCAGTGCAGGGCGCACGGCGTCATGGCTCACGATGGCGCGAGCGGGGACGTGGCGGTATCAAAGATATGTGCGGGTTAGTTCAAACGGGCTTTCCAACCAGCTTTCAACAGGCCTTCCACCGAGCCGTCCAACGAGCCGTCCAGCGAGTCGTCCAACGAGCTTTCACCGAGCCTTCCAACGAGCACCACCCAAGCTCAACCCAGTACTTCAATGCGATTCCGAAGGATCGATTTTCGTAATTTTCACGGCACGGATCTCCGGCGCGAGCTGCGCGAAGATCCACGCTGACGCTGCCGTAATAATCCCGACACACAAAAACGTCGCGTGAAAGGCGGGCAGCGAGTTGGTCTCGGTCACCTGCGGGAGAATGCCGGTGAACGTGGCAAGAATCGCTCCGGCGATAGTCACGCCAAGGCTCATCGAAAGCATTTGCACGAGTGAAAACAAGCTGTTGCCGCTACTGGCGCCGCCGGTTCCGAGGTCTTTGAGCGTGAGCGTGTTCATCGCGGTGAACTGGATGGAGTTGACGCCGCCAAAGAACGCCAGTTGCACAAGCCGCAGCCAGAGTGGCTGGCCGGCGCTGGTGAGCGAGAAACTTGCCATCGTGATGCCGACGAGGACGGTGTTGATCACCAATACCCGTCGATATCCGTGCGCCATGATCCAGCGGGTCACAATGCGCTTCGACACCATCCCCGCCGCCGCCACGGGCAGCATCATGAGACCGGCCTGGAACGCCGAATACCCGAGACTGATTTGCAGCAGCAGCGGAATCAGATACGGCATCGCGCCGCTGCCGATCCGCGCGAACAGGTTGCCGAGCAAGCCGACGCTGAATGTATGGATCTTGAAGAGATCCAGCGAAAAGATGGGCTGCGGGACGCGCACCGCGTGCAGTCCGTACGCGACGAAACACCCGAAGCTCAGCACGAGCAACACGAGCACGATGGCGTGTTGCATGCCGAGATCGGCGAGGCCATCGAGCGAGATGGTCAGCGCGACCATGCCGACGGCGAGCAGCAGATAGCCGGCGAGATCGAAGGGTGCGGTGGCGGGGTTGCGGCTATCGGGCATGAAGAGCCGGGTAGCGAAACAGCCGATCACACCCACCGGCACGTTGATCAGGAAGATCCAGTGCCACGATGCAATCTGGACGATCCAGCCACCGAGCGTCGGCCCGATGAGCGGTCCGATCAGCCCGGGAATAGCGACGAACGACAACGCGGGCAGATAGCGTTCAGCGGGGAAGACACGCAGAACGGCGAGCCGGCCGACCGGCAGGAGCATCGCGCCGCCTACACCTTGCACCACGCGATACGCGACAAGTTGCATGAGCGTATGCGCGTTGGCGCAGAGCAGCGATCCGATGGTGAAGACCAGGATGGCGCTGAAGAAGACGTGACGGGTGCCGAATTTATCGGCGAGCCAGCCGGAGAACGGGATGACGGTCGCCATGGTCAGCGAGTACGCGATCACGACGCCCTGCATGCGCAGCGGCGCTTCGCCGAGGCTGCGCGCCATGGCGGGAAGCGCGGTGTTGACGATGGTCGAATCGAGCGTCTGCATGAAAAAGCCGGTGGCGACGAGCCACAGCATGATCGTGAGCGCTTGGGGGGACGGGGTGGCGGGAACGGTCGATCGAATCGTGTCGGGCATGAAGGCGGCCGGCGGAAGGAGTGGGGGGATTTTACGTGGATGCGTGGGCTGATTGCGGGTGATTGCCGTGTGATTGGCGTGTGCTGGCAACTCGCGTGCCGGATCAGGATTCAATCCCATGGCCGATGCCAAAATCGTAGAATCGATGCCGAAGGAATGCGCGATTGCGAACCGCAAGCTGAAACAAAACGCCAAAAGGAGCACGGCCATGACGCTGATCGAAGAGCTTTGGCAGATTGCAAAGGGCGACCCCGAGGCGCTCAACCATCTCACCATGAGCGGTGATGAACGCCAGTTGCCGTCGGTGTATAGGGTGAGTGCGCTGGCATCGGCGAGCGTGGCGGCGTCGGCGTTGGCGGCGGCGGAATGTTTCAGGCAGCGCACGGACCAGATGCAGCAAGTCGATCTCGACGCCCGCCGCGTGGCCGTAGCGTTTCGCAGCGAGCGCTATTTGCGAATCGACGCGGGCGCTGCGCCCGAACTGCGCGATCCGCTGATGGGTTTCTACGAAACGCGCGATGGCCGCTGGATCCAGCTTCATACGAACTTCAAGCATCATCGAGATGGCGTGGTGAAGCTGCTGGGCTGCGTGAACGATCACGCCGGCGTGAGCCACGCCATCCGCAACTGGGACGGCGCCAACCTCGATGAAGCACTGGCCGATGCCGGCTTATGCGCCGCGCTGATTCGCACGCCGGATGAATGGGCGCTCGTACCGCAGGCGCAGGCGATAGCCGAAACGCCGCTACTGGAAATCATCAAACTCGACGATGCCCCGGCCGAGCCTATCGGTGAGGGTGAGCCGCAACGGCCTTTGTCGAACGTTCGCGTACTCGATTTAAGCAGGATCATCGCGGGTCCGGTGGCCGGGCGCACGCTCGCTCAGCACGGCGCGGATGTCCTGCTGATCAACGGCCCGCATTTGCCGAACATAGCGCCGCTGGTTATCGACAATGGGCGCGGCAAGCGCTCCGCCACGCTCGACCTGCGCGAAGAAACCGACCGCGAGACACTGCGCACGCTGTTCAAAGACGCCGATGTGTTCGTGCAGTCTTATCGGCCGGGCGCGTTGGCATCGAAGGGATTCGGTCCGGAAGAAGCGGCGCGTTTTCGTCCGGGCATTGTGTACGTGACGGTATCGGCTTATGGGCACAACGGCCCGTGGTCGCAACGACGCGGCTTCGACAGCCTGGTGCAATCGGCGAGCGGTATTGCCTGGACGGAAGCGCAAGCGGCCGGCCAGACGAACCCGCGCCACTTGCCGTGTCAGGCGCTCGATCACGCCACCGGTTATCTCGCGGCCTTCGGCGCGATGATCGCGTTAAAACGCCGCGCGACCGAAGGCGGAAGCTGGCATGTGCGCGTTTCGCTGGCTAGAACCGGACGATGGTTGCAGTCGATGGGTCTCATCGAAGACGGGCAGAACGTGCCTGATCCCCAACTCGACGATGTCCGCGATGTACTTCAAACCATCGACTCGCCGTTCGGCTCGTTGACCTGCACGCAGCCGCCCGAACGCATGTCGCTGACGCCGCCGTTCTGGCGCTTGCCGCCGGTTCCCATTGGCACCGACCAGCCGCTGTGGCGCTGACTACTTGCGCAATTCCGCGACGAAGTCGTAGTAATCGTTGCGGCAATAGGTGTCGGTGAGTTCGATCGGACGCTGATCGGCGGTATAGCCGACTCGTGTGATCAGGAGCAGCGCGTCGTGCGGCGCGATGCCCATTTGCGCCGCGATTTCATCGCTGGCGTTCACCGCGCGGAAATGCTGGAGCGCGCGCACGATCGACAGATTGCGCTGTTCGAGAAAGCTATAAAGCGAGTCGCCGACAGCCATCGGATCTGGAATCAGCGCGGCCGGAAACGTGGAATTTTCGACAGCCATCACGATGCCATCGGCCGTGCGCAAGCGTCGCAAGCGCGTGACCGCTGCCGCCGGCGATAACCCGAGCTGGATCACTTCATCGCGATTCGCGGGTTCGATTACGCGCGAGAGCCACTTCGAGCCGGGCGTGAAACCGCGTCGGCGCAGCATTTCGCTGAAGCTGGACAGCCGCGACAGCGGATCTTCGTAGCGTGGCGTGATGAACGAACCGGCGCCTTGCGTGCGTCGGATGAGGCCTTGTTCGACCAGCAGGGCGATTGCCTTGCGCGATGTAATTCGCGATACCCCTAGCGCTTCCGACAGCACGCGTTCCGAGGGCAGGGCTTCGCCTGCGTTCCAGCGGTTGTCGTGGATAGCGTTGCCTAGCTTGCGGGCGAGCTGCAGATAAAGCGGCGTGTCGTTGTCCGGGTCCGGGCGCAAGTCGCGCCAGCGATCTTCCGATGTCGAGTTCATAGAGCGCAGGAAGTAGGGACCAAGCGGCGATTCTAAGACAAGGAGCGCAGCGGCGGTTTGGTTTCGGTTGCGCGAGGAGAACGCGGCGAGTCGTTTATCCCCAGACTGCCGCTTCGCTCAGGCCCATTTCGGCGAGGTCATCGGCGCGTAATGGTGCATCGATTTCGCTGAAGAATTCGTCCAGTTGCGGCGGCGCGACTGGTGTTCCGGACAGCATTGCATGCGCTTGCCCGCGGTGGTGGATCTGATGCTGGAAGACATGTCCGAGGAGGCGCGTGCGCGTTTCCCGCTGGGTGCCGCGTGGTCGCAGGATGGTGACGGGGCGGTGCAGGGTATCGTCGGTGAGTTGGGCGCAGTAGGTGATTAGCCGATGGTCTGCGAGACGCTGCTCGCGCTGTAGCTCGACGCAGGTATTGAAGGGCTCTTCCGGGTTGAAGAACGTCATGACGTTGGGGTGGGGCGGTTCGTTGCGCAGCTCGCGTTCGAATGCATCGATATAAAACCAGTCGACGGTCAGGTTGTGATTGAGTGTCGCCATGATTGACGGGAAAAATCCCGTTCGATTTGCGATGAAATCTGGCTGGCTCAGTAGCGTGCACGCTTTTAGCAGGCGGTGGTTCGCCCAGGCGTTGTTGTAGGCCATGGTGAGGAAATGGCGGGAGAGGGGATTGGGCGGAGGAGTCATGGGGCGGACGGGGGCGGGGTGGGCTTGGAGGGGCTTCCAGGGTTAGCGGTCGAGGGTCAGTGCTGGGTTGCTGCTGCGTACTTTAGCGCGGGTCGTCGGCGATAATTTTACGTTTGCACTCGGGATTTTGAGGGCGTGCTACGGGCGGTGGTCGGGGTCAGTGCTGGGTTGCTGCTGCTCACGTTAGCGCGGGTTTTATGTTTGCTAAATTTTTTATCACTAATCCCCACGCTTCGCCACCAGTGCTCTCGGGCAAGATCAATGGCGCACGGACCAAGACGGTCTCACGCGTCTTTACGGGTTGGTGGACTGCATGATCCGTGCGACCGATTAGGGCGAGAGGCGCACATAGCGCGCAAATACGTTTGGGCGCCAATACCCCAGAAAAATAGTGGAAGGCGCCCGCGTTACGTGCAAGCAACCGCGCCCGAAAATTACTACGCACTGGATAGCTTCACAGGAAAGCGAACACGGTGAGGCCGTACAAGTTCGCGGGTCTACCGATCTTGCCCGAGAGCACTGGTGGCGAAGCGTGGGGATGTAGGGATTCGCGAGAAGGAGGGGTTCAAGTGTCCGTTGTTTTGCGAGCACCGTGCTACGCGGGAACCAAAAGCAGTGGTCTGCACGCTGGGGACACTTAAAACAGATTGTGGAAAGGCGTTTTCTTTGCTTCGTTTCTTTGTCGCCGTTGGACAAAGAAATGAAGTCCCGCCACGGACAGTGGCTAATAGTGATAAAAAAAATCGCCAACATTGAACCCGAGCTAACGTAAGCAGCAGCAACCCGGCATTGACCCCCGACCACCGCCGGTAGCGAGCCCCGCCCCCCCAAACCCTCGAGTGCGAACGTCAACACACTGCCGCACCCCCCACCCCGCGCCCTGTGCGCAAATACAGTGCAACTGTAAGCGCCACCCCCGCCGCCGACGCCATCGCAGCAAACAGGTATACGGAGCTGAATCCGAACTCCCCCGCAACATACCCCGCCAACGGCCCCGTCACGCCAAGTGACAAATCAAGAAACACCGAATACGCCGATAACGCCGCGCCACGGCTAGCCGGCGGCACCAGCCCAACCGCTTCCACGCCGAGTGCCGGAAAGATTAACGCGAAGCCAAACCCGGTCAACGCCGCGCCCGCAAGCGCAAAAGCGGGATCGCTGGCGAGCCAAAGCATCAGCAAACCCACGCACTCGAACGCAAACGACACAATCGCCACGCGAAAACCGCCAAACACCTTGATGGTGTTCGCAAACAAAAGCCGTGAGCCCACGAACATCGTGCCGAATACGGTCAGCGACAACGCGGCATCGGGCCAGTTGTGCGCGGCATAAAAAAGCGTGATGAACGTGGCAATCGAACCAAATCCCGCCGATCCCAGCGCGAGCCCCATACCATGCGGCAACACACGAAAGAACACGCTGCGATACGACATGCGCTCGCCATGCACAACCGGCACGGCGTCCATGCGCGTGGCGAGCCAGTATCCAAGGCTGCCTAGCGCAATCACGAACACTCCCAGCGATGCAAATCCGAGCGAGCGTTCCATCGCGACGCCAAGGGGTGCGCCGACAGCAAGCGCGCCGTACGTCGCAATGCCGTTCCACGAAATCACGCGCCCGCTGCTGCCGGAACCAACCCGGCCAATACCCCAGGTGATCGCGCCAGTTCCGACCAGGCTTTCGCCGCAACCAAGCACAAGGCGGCCGATGATCAACAGCGCCAGGCTCACCGAATGCCACTGCGACGCGAGCGCCGCGCTGAGCAGCAGCACACCGCTGATCGCGCAGGCGGCCAAGCCGCGCAGCACCGTTTTCTTGGGGCCGATGCTATCGGCCGCACGTCCGGCGAGCGGCCGCGAGGCGAGCGTCGCGAAGTACTGGACGCTGATCGCCACGCCCGCCATCACCGATCCGTAGCCCAGGTCCAGATGCACGAAACCCGGCAGCACCGCGAGCGGAATGCCGATGGTCAGGTAACAAATGAAGGTGAAAATAACGACGGCAACAATCCGTCCCGTAATGGCGAGGTCGGCACGGCGGGACAGCGGGGCTTCGGTAGACATAGGGGTAAGTGCGGGGTTGATATCACGGAAGAAGCGTGATTCTCCCATAGGTTCGCAATGATCGTGAGCGAATGGGCGTTCTTTTTGAGAGCCAAAAAACGCTGAAAACCGTATGGGATAAGAGTTTCAGATTTTTTGCATTGCAGCAAAACAACGCGTCTCAAAACGCAAAGCGCGTCAAAAATCGAAGAAAGCACTTCTTACCTATCCACCTCTCGCGCCGGCTGCCCCGTGAGTTCCCTCGACACGTCGGCCATCAGCGTTTGCAGCCATGCCAGATCGGTGGGGCGGCTCACCTCTGGCAAGGACATCAGGTAACTCTCGATGGGCGGAAACTCAATTGGCGATTCCATCACGACGAGCGGCAGCAGCGCGGCGTAATGCAGCGCAAAGCGCCGCGTGGCGGTAAAGATCAGGTCGGATTTCAACAGCACTTGCGGCACGAGCCCGAAGTACGGAATGGTCGTGACGATACGCCGCGTGATGCCGGCGGCCGCCAGCCCGATATTGATCGGATGACGTTTCGCGCCGCTATACGCGGTCGGCGCAAGATGCGCGGCGTGCGCATAACGCGCGGGCGTCAGCGGTTCACGCGCCAGAGGATGGCCGCGGCGCATGAGACAGACGAAGCTGTCGGTGAAGAGATCGCGGCGCGCGAAACGCGGTTCGGGGTTTTCCCAATTGCCGACGACCAGATCGAGATCGCCGTCGTCGAGCGCGCGTTCGTGATCGAGCGTCGGGGCCAGCGATTCGATCTCCAGCCGCGCGTTCGGCGCGGCGGCGCGAAACGCGCGGATCAGCGTCGGCATGAAAAAGTCGTTCAGATAATCGGGCGCGGCGACGCGGAAGGTGCGTCGCGAAGTGGCGGGATCGAAGGTGCCGTGCGGCGTGGCGACAAATTCAACCTCGCGCAGCGCGCGTTGCGTAGCCGGCAGCAACGACGCGCCGTACTCGGTCGGCACCATGCCCTGCTTGCCGCGTACGAGGATCGGGTCGCCGAGAAGATCGCGCAGCCGCCGCAGCGCGGTGCTGATGGCGGGCTGCGTCTGGTTGAGACGCATCGCGGCTTGCGTGACGCTGCGCTCCGTCAGCAGCGTTTGCAGGACGCGTATCAGCCAGATGTCGAGGGAATCGGCGGCTTCGGATGCGTCGGCAGGATCGGCGGAATCGTTCATTGAGGGAGGCGTTGGACGGACCCATGCGTGAAAATGCGTGGTTAGGACAGGCGGGTGTTGGGTGTTTCTATCCGCCGCACCGGAGGATGCGCTACATGAAACACCATGCGTCACCTTAAGCCCGACCGTATCCACACGCCATAGCGTGCGCGCTATGCATGGCATAGGTCGAGCGTGCCGCCGCAGCACGCTCGCAGCACCGAACCGCCTTACACCTGCGGCGCGGTCCTCGGCAAACTGCTGATCCGCTGCACTTCCGCGCCATCGAGCCAGTTCGGCGAGCGGGCGACATACAGCACCATCGGCAAGGTGTCTTCGCCCCAAAACAGCTGCTGGTTCATCACGAAGGTGGGCACGCCGAACACGCCAAGCTCGATTGCGCGATCAACGTTCGCCTGAAGCGTCGCGGTGACGTCCTCGAGTTCGATCATCTTCGCGCCATCGGGGAGACCCACATGACGGCAGAGATCGTGGAAACCTTCTTCCGTCGAGGGATCGCGGCCTTCCTTCCAGATGAACCGGAAAATCTCGCGGATACAGCCTATTTCGCCACCCGCCGCCACCGCTAGGCGCAGCGCCTTGGTGGAATTAAAGGGGTGCGACGGCGGCATCTTGAACGGAATGCCCAGTTGTTCGGCCCGAAAAAGCGCGTACCGATAGACGAACACCCGCTTCGACGGAATGTTGCCCGGCATCGGCTGGCCCCAATGCTTGAGCAGCTTCAGATAGTCGATAGGCAGAATTTCGAACGGCATGTTCGGCCACTTTTCGTGCTGTTCGAGGAGCAAATATGAAAAGGGAGAATTGAAATCGAAAAAAAAGTACGGCTGGCGCGGATCGGTTGAAGGCGAGGCGCTCATATGAATCTCCCTGGCTTTTTGGTGCCCTTCACGCGGTACCTGTCATTCAGGTTTCCGTCGTTTCAGCTTTCGATATTACGTGGTGTGCTGAACGCTGTCTGCCTGCGCGTCGAGCGCGGCGGCCTGGGCAATCGTCAGCCGCTGCCGCACGAAGCCGATGTGCTCACGCAACACATAGAACTGATCGGCATAAGCCAGCGGCATTTTCATCTGGTTGACGGTCGCCTCGATACCATCCACGCGCTCGATCAGCGCCTCGCGCTGCGCCGGTTCCATGTCGGTCATCGCTTCCCGTTCTATGGCGATCAGCGAGCCGTAGATCTTGTAGATCCGCGATCTCACGCGCCACCGGTACAGGCTAGGCACGAGCCGCAGCCCCGGAATCAGCACCACGATAATCGGCACCAGCAGCACGATCACGCGATCCGCGAGGCTCGCGATCCAGAATGGCAGCGTCCGGTACAAAAAGCTTTTGCCCGACTTGTAATAGCGCTCGGCGTCGTCGCTGATGCGAAATTCGTGCGCGAGCGGCGCAGGGAATTCGTTCGCCGTTTGCAGCAGGTTCGGGCGGCCGTGCACTTCCTTCGCGGCTTCGATCAGCAGGTCGGACAGGGCCGGATGCAGCCCGTCGCGGGCGACCAGCTCGGCCGTCGGCGCAATCAGCCGGATGGGATGCGGCGGCACGTTTTTCGCGAGATCGAGGGCGCCCATCGGCAAGACGATTACCTTCAGATACGGAAAGCGGCGCGCGTACGCGTCGGCCTGGGTGAAATCGAAGAAATGAATGCTGGGCGTGCGAAACAGCTTGCCCATGGTCGGCGGCTGCGCGGAGTCGCCGGTAAGAAACGCCGCGTCGATACTGCCCTCCGTCAGGGCTTTGGCGGCAGCGTCGCCGCTCAGCGGCAACAATTCGGTGTCGCCGCCCGGTTCGATTCCATTCGCCTTCAGCACCGCCAGCGCGAGCGCGCGCGTGCCGCTGCCTTCTGTGCTGATGGCGAGCCGCTTGCCCTTCAACTCCGAGAGCCGCGCAAGCACCGGTCCGCGATAAAACACCGCCAGCGGCACATACGCCACGCTGCCGAGCGAGACCAGGTTTTCATGCTTGTCCTGCGTGGAACCGGGTACGGACATGCCGCCCTGCACGAAGCCCACATCGACGTTCGATTTCGGATCTTCGAGTTTTTGCAGGTTATCGAGGGAACCTTGCGACTCCAGCACCTTCAGCGTCACGCCGTTGCGCGCGAGGATCTTCTTGTATTGCTGCGCGTTGTTCCAGAACGAACTGCCCTTGGTTCCCGCCGACATCGTCAGCATGCTGGGCGGCGCGGGCTGGATCAGGCGCACGGCGAAATAGATCGCGACCGCGCTGATCAGGAGGATCGGTCCGAACGAGATCGCAAGGTCGCGCCATGAGATCGCGACGAAACGCACCATCGAGGCAGGCATGCGCCGGCTTCGGGGTTTCTGCGGTGCGTCGGAAGCGGGAGGTTTCTGGCCGGAATCTTGGGTCATTGTCGGATTAATTGGAGCGGGGACTTGCGTGTCGCGCGATACCGTCAAGGCAGCGGGTCTTTTAAATGGAAAGAGAGAAGCAAGACGAAGGCGAGATGAATCGAATGGAAAAGGGAAAACCCTCATCCACTAAACAACTCGCTTATCTACTCAGGTGGCAACTTATTCATCGATATTCGAAGCGCGCGCCGGAGATTTCGCGTAAATACTGCCGGCCTGGAGGGTAAAGCACGCTGGTACCCCGTTCAAAGACGCCGGCCTTCACTAGCCCAGCCTTTAATTTTCGCCGATGGTACATGATCGCAAGCGCCGTTGGATCAAACTCGGCCCCTAAGCCGGCGTGGCTATCCGGTGAACAATGCGCGTCATCTCGTTAAATGCTTTGCGCTTCTGGCGAGGCTGGATTAAATTGACGTTCGCCGCCGCAGAACCAACATCCGCGCCGCCCAACTGGCATTTCGGAGAATCGCTCCGAGCAGAACCGGCAGCGTCGCGCGATGTGCAGCAGCTTGTGTCCTGAGCCAAACGGAAGCCGAACGGAATCACTCCCGTAAAAGAACGGCCGGACATTCGATTTTTTCGCCAGTCTCTCGCAACACCGTGTCGCCAGCATCGCCGTCTTTGGTCGTGCGTGCGTCGACTCTTCAAGGTCGGCGTGTGCTCGGCTAAGCCGCAAGATGTCGTAGCCAAGCCGCTGGGTTGATGCGGTCCAAAAGAAGCACAAAGAAGTACAACTTTGCGAAGTCCAAAGCGAAACAAAAGGAGAAATCATGAAAGTAGTCGATATGTTGAAGGCGCTGGGCGTCGTGCTTTGCGTCGCGGTGGCGTCGAGCGCCTATGCTCAATCAAGCGATGCCATGGCCACGACTGATGCGCAGTCGGCCAAGGCTGACGCCAAGATCACCAAGAAGACCGACCGCAAGCTCGGTCTCGATGTGCGCCGTGCCTTGAGCAAGGCACAGGGCATCGACGTGTCGAACATCTTCGTGCGCGCACGCAGCGGTGCTGTCGTCCTGTCGGGATCGGTGCCGGACGGCGCGCAGATTTCGCAAGCAGGCGAAGTGGCGAAGGGCGTGGCCGGCGTGAAGTCTGTGTCGAACAAGCTCGGCGTGGCCGCTCCGAACGGTGGGGGTTGATGCTTGTTTGAGCATTGGGCGGCTGGTTGTCAGTGTGGCGTTTAGGCGACGCGCGACGCAGTTTCGTCCAGTGGTTTGATTAACGGGTTCCGGCGCTAGGGTGCTTGGAACCCGTTTTGCTTTGCGGCTTCAGGTTTCAGATTCGTGGTTGAGTGAAAATGGTTGAATGAGGACGTTGCAGGGACGCGGCATGCCTGGAAGAAAGGCGATTCCGATCGACGAGACTTGGGGGGGCAAACCATGAAGCGATTCCCGGGAGCCGCAGCACCCGCCCTGGCAATAGCGATAGTGATGGCAGCATTGGGCCTCGCGGCCTGCCACGGCGATGACGATAACAACAGCAACAACAATAACAACGGCCCGCAGACCAATTCGTTGCCGAGCTTCATCTCGGGCAGCGTACGCACGCAAAGCTACAACGGCACGACCGATGACCTGCTGACCGCGGGGCTTGGCAAGACCGGGCTGGCATCGTCGACTCAGCCTTCCATTGCCAATCCCGCCGCACCGACCGCCGCCGAATTGCGGCGTCTCGCGATCTATTCGAACTATCGTGCGCTCGTCGATATCACCACGAACGGCGGCTACGGGCGTTTCTGGGGACCGAATGTCGATTTGAACGGCAACGACACGCTCGGCGAGGGGTTGATCGCCGGCAAGGAATATCTGGCGTTCGCCGATGACGGCAGCGGCAAGGTCAACGTGAGTTTGCTCGTGCAGATCCCGACGAGTTTCAACCCGAACCAGCCGTGCATTGTCACGGCGGCATCGTCGGGCTCGCGCGGCGTGTACGGCGCGATATCGGCGGCAGGCGAATGGGGCCTCAAACGCGGCTGCGCGGTCGCTTATACCGACAAAGGCACCGGCAACGGCGCGCAGGAACTGGCGACGAGCACGGTGACGCTTATCGACGGCACGTTGTCGAGCGCTGCCGCCGCAGGCAAATCCAGTGTGTTCACGGCGAATCTCGGGACGACCAGTCTCGCCACGTTCAACGCGCAATTCCCGAATCGCTACGCATTCAAGCACGCGCATTCGCAGCAGAACCCGGAAAGAAGCTGGGGCACGAACACGCTGCAGGCAATCCAGTTCGCGTACTGGGCGCTCAACGATACCTTCGGCCCGCTCGACGGCAGCACGCGCAAGGTCCTCTATAACCGCGGCGATGTACTGACGATCGCGGCATCGGTGAGTAACGGCGGCGGCGCGTCGCTCGCGGCGGCCGAGCAGGACGTGCAAGGGTGGATCACGGCGGTGGTGGTCGGCGAGCCGCAGATCAATTTGCAGGTTCCGTCGCAGGTATCGGTGAGTCAGGGCGGCGTGCCCGTCGCGTCGTTCGGCCGGCCGCTTGCCGACTACATCTCGCTCGCCAATGTGCTTGAACCCTGCGCGGCGCTTTCTCCCGCGACGGCCGGCTCGCCGTATCTGTCGACGTTGCCCTTCGCCACAACCGCGGCGATCCGGGCGGCGCGCTGTGCGTCGCTGGCCTCGAGCGGCGTGATTTCCGGCGGCAATGTGACAAGCCAGGCCAACGATGCGCTCGCCAAGTTGCATCAGGCCGGTTATCAGACCGACTCCGACTTCCTGCACGCGCCGATGTGGGATTCCCAAGCCGTGCCTGCGGTCGCCGTGACGTATGCGAACTCGTACACGCTGTCGAGCGTCTCCGTCAACCTCTGCAACTTCAGCTTCGGCACGACCAACGCGGTGTCGGGCGCGGCGACCGCGACGCCGCTGATGTCGCCCATGCTGACCGTGTTCGGCAACGGCAATGGCGTACCGCCGACCAACGGCATCAATCTGGTGTACAACGCGGGGAGCCCGGTCGCGGCGGATCATCGCCTGGCTACCCCCGATGCCAGTTTCACCGGCGCGTTTTGTCTGCGCGGGTTATGGACCAACGGCGACGCGCAGATGCAATCGAGCGTCAATGCGATCCGCGTGAATGCGAATTTGCACGGGAAGCCCGCGATCATCGTGCAAGGGCGCTCGGACACGCTCGTGCCGATCAACCACGCGTCGCGCCCCTACGCCGCGATGAACAAGCTGGTCGAGGGCAATTCCAGCAACTTGTCGTTTTACGAGGTGACGAACGCCCAGCATTTCGATGCGTTCCTAAGCGTCGCGGGCTTCGATAACCGCTTCATTCCGCTGCAGTACTACAACCTGCAGGCGCTGAACCTGATGTGGGCGCATTTGACGAGCGGGGCGCCGTTGCCGCCGTCGCAGGTCGTGCATACGGTGCCGAGGGGCCGTACGGCGGGGTCGGCGCCGGCTTTATCGGCGAGTAATTTGCCTGCGATTTTGGCATCGCCCGGCTCGAACGCGATCGCGTTTGGCGGCGGCTTGGAGAATGTGCCGCAATGACGGGTTTATGGCGTAGCCACCGGCGCTGAAGCGGGCGACGACGCGCTCACGGACGAGGCGCTGGCGGCTGAAGCTGCCGTAGCTACGTCCGAAGCTGCGTCAGAACGTGCCGCCGCGCGGGCGGCCGAACTCGCGGCCGGTGTCTGCACGACGATCGGCGTCGGCGTGAGTTCCGGCGAGTTCAGAATCAGCGATGGCGCGAGCGGATGGCTGCTGACATCCTCGCCGGGGACGGGCGAGCTGCGCGGCACGGTTTGCAGGTAATGCCCGACGAGGCCGAAGAACCGCTCGTAGAACTTGCCTGCGGGAACGGTCTCGCTCGAAATCTTGACCATCGAGTCGCTGTTCGAGCGGATCGGCAGCGACAGCGAGCCGAACACGCTCAATCCCACGCTCGCCGATGTATCGCTTTTCTTCAGCGTATAGCCGTCCTGCACCGCGTTCACATAAGCGATGCTCGTATTGCTCGCGTTTTCGCCCGGCGTGCAGACCACATGAAACGACACCACCACGTGCGTCTCCGCCGATCGGCTGGAAGTTCTTCGTGGCATCGACGGTATCGGGCTGCGCCATTGTCGTCATGTAACCCTGGCTTAACAACGCGCGGCGTGAGGCCTCGCAGGTTTCCTTGCTCGTGGCGTCGTAGTTGCGCGCGAACGGACTGGCGCCCGTCGAGAACATTTCTGCCTGGTAGCTGGGCGTGGGCACGGCCTTGCTGGCACAAGCGGCGAGGATCAGCAGGGGCAGGGCGAGCGGGAGATGGGAAAACGCGCGGGAAAACGGGATTTGCATGATGGGCGGCAGGACGAGACTAAGGACATCGCAGCGCTAGATTGTAGTGGGTTGAGCGTTCGGACGTGAACGGCAGGATTTTCGGGGGCTCGCCGAACCAAACAGATTCTCCGAGGCTCCCGGAAATCAACTGACACGGTCCCCTCCGCAAGCTCCGTCCCGGGTCCGGCGGATCTACTTGTTACCACGGGGCTGACAAGTTGCAGGAAAGAACTTCATAGTTGATCACTTCGGGGACGCGCCATTGAGTGCTATGCCGTTCCAGCGTCCGACGAATGTCGTGGGAACCGATCAGTGGTTCTCCTGCACCTTGCGCGACCGGGGATGGCTTTGAGTTTCGGCGAAGAGCGTAACAACGGCACGATTTCGCAATCCCGAACGTCGGAATGCGATTGTCCGGGTCCACCATTCACGTTCTGACTTACACAAGGGCAATTCCGCGGCGTTCGTGACTGGTCCGTCCCTGGATTGAGGGGCAATGGTGGTTTGCCGGCGTTCTTGTCGCCCCCGGGCGATCTGCCGTGGTCCCGCTCTTCCGTACTAGTCCGGTGTCTATCGCTGACGTCTGGCTTGGGCTGCGGGGAGCTCGAGTGAATTGGAGAGCATCAGCCAGCGGGGCGTCCTGAGTTTGACTATCGAAGTATAAAGCCACACATAAACTACTATGAAAGCAAGCGCTGTCGCAGCGAGAACAATAGGCGAACGCCAGAATAGCGTAGCCGGAACTATGCTGATGAGGCTGATTAGCCATAGATAAACCGACGCTAGAGAATTGCGGCGAGTGCGCTGATGAGCATCGCTTGCCACACCTCCCCCACGCGTGATCCGTTTGTAGATGAGTGTGTGCAAATGAAGCCCGTCGGGCATGCCCACCGATCTGCCCCGCAGGATCCTTCTCCGGTAGATGGAGAAGAGTGTTTCAAAAACTGGATAGATCGCAACCAGTGCATACCAGGCACTGACTTGCGGATGCCGAACAATTAGTAGTATTAAAAGCTCCGCCATAACGAATCCGATGAAATAGGCGCCCCCATCCCCCAGAAAGATCTGAGCGTTTGGGAAGTTCCAGAGCAGGAAGCCGGTGATTGAACCGATCATCACGAGCGCGAAGCTCGCTACCAGAAAGTCACCCACTTCGTACCCAACGTGGCAAATCGACGCAAAGATCAATAGAGCGACAACTGATGCCAGCCCGTTGAGACCATCAATGATGTTGACCGCGTTTGTGAGACCAGCAACAACAATCATGCTGAAGCCAATGCCTATTGGCGCAAGACGCAACAGGTTGTCAATGACGGGCAAGTCCACGCGCGTGGCCACGGCGCCCATAACCCAACAGCCGGCCAGCGCTGCGCCAAGCGCACACAGCAGCCTTGCGCGGGGGCTAACACGCTTGGTGAGATCCTCGACGAGGCCGCTTCCAAATGCTGGTATCGAACAACATAACAACAACAGCGCTTCCACAGTCGGCGATGTGCCAAGAAATAATGACGACGCAATTGTTATTGCAGACGAAATAACAATTGCGGCACCACCTACGCGCGGCACAGCGACAGCATGATTTTTTTGTACACCGCTCAAGTCTCGGTCCATAGTAAATCGGCAATGCACCGCACCGAAGCGTACGACCAGCCATGTCGCTAGGAAAGAGGTGATGAAGGCGATCGAGAGATTGAACATACCTGGGTCTCCAGCGCGTCATATTAGCGAAGCGGGTTTTATTTTTACTTTACTGCCGGATTGTGCGTTTTCAATGTCGCAACCAGCCTTGAGCGTCAACGCAGTATTCACATGACTAACTTGCTAACCCATGCTGCAAATTCAGGAAGGTTCGACTATTGAGGTATAGCACTCACGCGGCAGGCGTCTCTGTGGGGCATCGCACATTGCAAGTCCGTATCGTCAACTAGTATGGTTGCGGACGATGGCCGTGCGTGCGGTCTTAAGGATGAAGATTGAACCAAATGATCTGGCCACGTCTCCGGCTTTGATGTGCTGCGAAGGCGCTATTGCGGATGAAGGAATCGTGCCAACGATTTGAAGGATTTTCCGATCGGATGAAAGTTTTCGAAATAAAAGTTTTGGGCTTCGTAATATCTCCGTCATATTTTTTTAGTGTTGTATCCGATTAAAAGCACCGACGCTCCCGCAAAGCGCAACTCGCCACTTCGGTAATTAAGAGAATTCGTGGGTCGTGCGTAAATGGGGAAGTTCCTTAGAAAAATGCAGGGTAAATTGCCATGAAGAAAGAGAGCAAGCGCGAGCGGCACGAACACAGTGAAAAGGCATCAACATTCGATTTTGCATCGGCTTTTGACATACTGTATGTCAGCCGCTGGCTGGTGCTTTGCACGGTAGCGTTATTTATCTTGGGTGGCGGTTTTTATGCATTGATCGCGAAACCTGTCTATCAGGCACGAATACTGATACAGGTCGAGGATACCGGGGACGCCCCGAACGCCTCTCCCAACGAGTTCATGGGCGATGTTTCGTCGATCATCGGATCGAGGTCGACTGCTGATGGCGAGATCCAGATATTGGGCTCGAAGCTGGTCGTATCCGAGACAGTCGATGCGCTTCAACTCAACGTGTCTGCGCAACCGCATTACTTTCCCGTAGTCGGACGGTGGATAGCGCATCACCGCGAAAGTTTTCCGAATCTGGGAACAGGTCAGATCGGCGACTATGCGTGGGGTGACGAGTCCATCACCGTAGGCCGGTTTGACGTTCCAAAGCAAATGGAGGGTGCGCAATACACACTCTCAGCTTTGGGAGACGGTTTATATGAAATCAGTGGCAAGGGCCTGGAGCAGCCGCTACGCGGGCGTATCGGTGTCACCGAGGAGTTCGCAACCCATCAGGGGCCGATCCGTTTGCAGGTAAAAGCCATTGCAGCAGGTCAGGGAGTGACGTTCGACCTGGTTCATAATTCGCGGCAACAGACTATCGATGCCCTGCAAAGTCACCTGGCAATCGCTGAACAGGGGGTCAAGTCGGACGTATTGTCGGCGACGCTCACCGGGGACGATCCCGTCTTGTTGAGCAGGACCGTGAACGAGATCGGCAACCAGTACCTCAAGCAGAACGCTGCTCGTAAGGCTACGCGCGCGGAGACTTCACTAGCATTTCTCAACGCTCAGCTTCCTGCCATGAGGAGTGAGGTCGAGCGGGCAGAAAACAACTACAACGCTTATCGCGCCGCACATACTTCGATTGACATGGACGAGCAGGCAAGGTTGTTACTAAAGCAGTCGTCCGAGGCGGAAACGTCGCTGTATCAACTCAATCAGCACAAGCTGGATTTGGCGTCCCACTACTCAGATACCTCCCCGCAACGCGTGGCGGTGTCGGAGCAGGTCAAGGCGACCCAAGACCTTCTGAACTCACTTACCAAACGTATCAAGGATTTGCCTGGTGCGGAGCAAGAAGCTCTTCGCCTGATGCGTGAGGTGCGCGTCAGCACGGATCTGTATGCGTCGTTGCGCTCTAACATGGAACATCTGCAACTGTTGAGTGCTGGGAAAATCGGTTCGGTACGCGTGGTCGATAACGCCGACGTGCCCGAGATACCCATCAAGCCGCGTAGACGGGTCGTACTGGCGGTCGCGGCCGTGTTTGGAGTTTTTGCAGGCGTTGGCCTTGCTTTCGCTCGAGACATGATGGGTAAGGGCGTAGTCGATCCGCATGAACTGGATGTTACAGGCCTGAACGTCTACGGATCTGTTCTATACAGCGAACGGCAGGAGAAGATGGAGCGCAATGCGGCGTCTAAAGGAGGATTGCCGAGTCTTCTCGCCGCTGTCTTATCCAAAGGATCCTGCCATTGAGAGCATGCGCGTCTTGCGTACGTCCTTGCAGGTCGCTCTATTGAGCGCGCGTAACAATGTGGTACTGCTGACAGGGCCCATGCCTCGTATCGGCAAGTCTTTTACCTCGGCGAATTTCGCCGCGGTACTTGCGTCCGGCGGCAAGCGTGTGCTGCTGGTGGATGCCGACCTGCGCAAAGGACATCTTCATACCTATTTGGGCTTGCCCAAGCGAAAAGGTCTTTCCGAAGTGATGAACGGATCGCTCCCGCTGACGGCCGCTATTCAGCGTGACGTGGTGCCTAATCTCGATTTTCTTGGTACGGGGGCTTACCCGGAGAATGCCGCTGAATTGCTTTTGAAGGGCGATATCCGGAAGTTGATCGAATCGCTTTCACCGCACTACGACATTGTCCTGGTCGACGCTGCCGCCGTACTGGCGGTGTCCGATGTAGGCATTATCGCGCCGGTCGCGGGTTCAGTCTTTATCGTGGCGCGCTACGGTGTGACGCGCATTAGCGAGATGTCCGAGGCCATCAGCCGACTGAAGCAGGCCGGCTGCAGGGTTCATGGTGCATTGCTGAACGGCGTCCCGCAGGGCGGCGGCGGATATGCCTTTGCCAGGAAATACGGTGCCCGTGCCTATGCGCAATACTACGACTCAAAGGAAATCTAAGCGATTTAACTGGGTCGCGGAGTAATCCGGACTGCTGATGGCTTCAAGGCAAGGTATCACGCCGGCATTGGCATGCGCGATGGTTTAGCAACATTCTGCCAGCTTCACACTCTGGCATATATTAGAAAATCCTGGGGACGCGATGAAGATTTTGCTTTTCATCCATGGCATGCATTGTGGCGGGGCCGAACGTACGACCGCCAATCTCGCCAACGAATGGGTCGCACAAGGTGCGGAAGTCAGCGTTGTGACGATGCAGTCAACGGATGTCGACTTTTACCCGCTGAATCCGGCCGTGCGGCGCGTTGCATTGAATGTGGCGGGAACGGCGTCCGGACCGCTCTCCGCGATCACCGGCAATATCGCTCGCGTGCGGGCTCTCCGCCGGACCCTGCGTGAACTGAAGCCGGATGTCGTATTAGGCATCATGACCACCGCATCAATTCTGGCGATTCTTGCGGCGCGCGGTTTGCCTTGCAAAGTTGTTGCAACCGAGCATACCCACCCGCCGTTGCTACCGTTGAACCGCCCGTGGCAACAAATGCGCCGCTGGTCATTTCAAGCGGCAGACTTGGTGGTCGCGCTGACCGACGAGAGCAAGCTTTGGCTTGAGGAGCATTGCTATTGCACCGACGTAAGAGTCATTCCTCCGCCCTTTACGCTGCCGCTTCCTAGACTGGAGCCGATTCTCATGCCGGACACGGTGATAAAACGTGAGCGCCGCGTGCTGTTGGCAGTCGGCCGCCTATCCGAGGAGAAGGGCTTCGATGACCTGATCGAAGCGTTTTCGCAAATTGTCGCTGACGCGCCGGAATGGGATCTCGCGATCGTGGGCGAAGGCGGTGAGCGTGAGACGCTCGAAAAGCTGGTTGCGGAAAAAGGGCTCAAGGATCGGGTGTTTTTGCCAGGACGGGCCGGAAATGTCTCGGACTGGTATGAGCGCGCCGACCTCTTTGTGTTGAGTTCGCGCTTCGAGGGCTTTGCCATGGCCTTGGTCGAGGCAATGGCATGCGGCCTCGCTGTTGTCAGTTACGACTGTGATTGCGGGCCGCGAGACATCATCCGGCATGGCGAAAACGGTCTGCTAGTAGAGGCGGTTGGTGATGCAGAGATGCTGGCAGCGGCTTTGAAATCGCTGATGCTGAGCGATGTCGAGCGCAAGCGCTTGGCTGTGGGTGCTACGGCGATCAGGGAGACCTTTACGCTGGCAAGTGTCGTCTCGCTTTGGCGAGATGCATTCCTGGCGGCCGGCGTCAATAGCGTACGAAGCGTGCGCGCATGATTCAAGCTGCGGCGCCGGTGTCCGGGCGTGGCTTGTGATGGCAGGCGGTCCCGGCCTGCTGTGCAGACAATTGAGCCTTGAGGCGGTTGATGAAAATAATTTTGCTCGTCAGTTCGATGGGAAGCGGCGGAGCGGAACGCGTAGCTGCTACGCTGGTCAATGCTTGGGCAGAACGCGGTGATGACGTGACGTTGGTTGCGACATTTTCAAAACGCGGCCCTTGTTTTTATCCGCTGTCTGACAAGGTACGTTTTATTCATCTCGCGGATATTGTTAGTCGCCAAGGTCGTGGGCCACTCCAATACGTTGCCCGGATCAAGGGATTGCGCTCATTGATCCTGCACTCCGGTGCGGAAGTTATCGTCTCGTTCCTAACCAACGTGAACGTCATGGCGATCGTCACAGCGCTGGGGTTGAATGTGCCCGTTATCGCCTGTGAGCACAACAATCCGTCCGCTGATGGCCGATCCAAACTGTGGAGTCTGCTTTGCAGGTTTTTATATCCGAAGGCCAGTTTCCTTACCGTGCTGACGGAAAGCATAGCGGCATCATTCAAAGAGATGGTTCCTTCGGCAAAGCATATTGCAGTCATCCCCAATCCTTTGCCGGACGCGCTTCTTTTTCAGTCGTATGCGCCTGTTGACCGCGAAAGCCGAAAACGTATAGTCTCCATCGGTCGGCTGAACAGCCAGAAACAATTCGATGTGCTCATCAGTGCGTTTGCCAGATTGGCCGGCAAGATCGAAGATGTCGATCTCTGGATCTGGGGCGAAGGAAACGAGCGTGCCTCTTTGGAGGCGCAAGTCGCTCGTCTGGGTATGACCGACCGCATATTCTTGCCTGGAAACACACCGACACCGTGGAGCGAGATGGCGCGCGCCCGCGCATTCGCCGTGTCTTCACGCTTTGAAGGTCTCCCTATGGCGCTAATGGAGAGTATGGCGCTGGGCGTTCCATGCGTTTCATTCGATTGTCCGAGTGGACCAAGAGAATTAACCCGTGACGGCCGCGACGGATTGCTGGTTCCACCGGGCGACGCGGATGCGCTAATCGACGCGATGAGCCGACTACTGATGGATGACGCGTTATGTGAGGAAATGGGCCGCAGGGCGGCGATCTCGGTGCGGGAACGATACGGATTGCATGCGGTGCTGCCGAAATGGGATCAGATATTTTCTCAGGTTGGCACCGGTGTACTCCAGTCCCGCTAGGTGCTCTGGTCAGAACCCTACGAGCGCCAGGCGAACATGCTTGCACGTATGCCGCAAGACAACAACGAAGTAAGGCAACGACAGGGACAAATAGTAGAAGATGCTGCCGTCCCAAATGAAAACTAAAAATCGGCGACCGGGATAGACCATCAGCGCAATGTGTACGGTCGCCAGTTTAAACATAGATTGCGACTTGCTGGTCCCTTCAGGCTGTCGCGTGGTCGCCGAAGTCATGAACGGTACGTGTCCCGCTAGAGCTAATAGAGTCGCTGTCAGGTTTGCCACCGACGACGCTATTTTTGCTCTGAGCTCGCTCATCCTCGCTGATCTGCAGCATCGCGAAGTCACGACCGCTGCGTGAGTTGCGCTTGCGATTGAGGCGCCTGGAACGGCTTCGATAGCCTCGGTAATGTGCACCCTTAATTCGATTAATGCGCGGCAATGCGGGATGCAAAAAGAATTGAGCAAACGTTACGCGTCGTAGTGTATGCGCGACACACTTTTTCTCGCGGAATCGGGTAGCTCCTTCGACAACCCAGCCGACGGTTACCCACATTGCGCGCCTTGAAAGTCACCGATTGTGTCGACGTCTCTTGGCGCGTGTGTCAGCGCACAGAACAGGATGGTTCGACGGCGGCAGATTGTATGAGTCGGATAGACTGGCCTACCGTTCGGTTAGAGCTCATTCCCGCAAGAATGGGCTCTGATGGGTTTCAGGCCACGACGGGGTCTTCGGAACCTCCATGTTCGAGATGCTGTAACCATCGCCAAAACATATGACAAAAGCTCTAACGATGCACCATTCTGCGGATTCGAACGCGCCAGGGTACGAATCCCCGACACGCAATCTATTTACGACGCCCAGCGGATGGGCGTTCGTGCTGCTCTCGTCGTTCGTGCTCTACTACCTTGCAACAACCGAGCGTCCAGTGACGCTGCCTGATCAGGTGCCTTACCTCGCCTATTTCAAGTTGACTGACTGGCAATGGATGGTCGACTACTTTAGCCAGGGCAAGTCAGCAATGAGCATGGCCGCGGGTGTGGTAACCGATGAGCTAGGCTGGCGAGCCTGGATCCTTCTTGTTAACTCGTTTGGAGTGACCCCGGAGACTGGCATTCGAATCACCGTCGTGGTTATCAACGCGCTGGTCTTCTATTCACTGAGCCGCCTAAGTCGGCCTTTACTGGGACTGGTGCTCTGGCTCGCGATACCGGTTGCTTTTCCTATCGCGGGTCTGTTCCAGATCCGCCAGGGGTTTGCTTTTGCGATCGCGATGCTGTTCGCGATCGACTTTAGGCGAGCTGTTTTGGGCGCCCTGATCGCAAGTTCAATCCATACAACCTTTGCGGTTCCGGCGATCCTGCTTATTGTGGTGAGAATGAGCGGCCCCAGGCAAAAATTCGCGCTACCGGCGGTGTGCGTGGCCGGGATGCTGCTCGCTTCAATGGGGAGTGTGCTTTTTCAGGATTACGGTGGCCGGCGGATCGGCGATTACGCGGGCTACCAAGTCGATTTCTCGGCCCGGCTGCTGGTGTTGATGATTACATATGGAATTGCTTCGGCGATGGTGCTCTATACGCTAAAGCCCGTTGAGAATAGTCGGCTTCAGGCCCTGCGTGAACTGGCGACGATGCACATCGGACTGATTGCTTACCTGGTCGCTGCGTTTCTGGTTTTCCCATTTGGGAAGGACCGCGTCTTCTACTATGTCTCCTTGCTTTTGCCTTATTTTATTCAGGTGCTGAGGGTTCGCACTCCCGCCTCTTTATGGTTGCTGTTAGTGCTGTTTGTGATGATGGGCGCGGAGATGTCATTGGCCAATGATAAGGGCGCGTATGACGTCATACTGCACTACTGATTTTTTCCGCAAGCCATGAGATTGCGCGGAGTGTCGCCTGGGTCAGCGTAGAAGCTCGGAATTTCGACTTCCCTAACGCTGACAGTTCAGAAGCGCGCAACACTCACCCTCAATCGACGTTGCATGCGTTCAGTATCAGGAGGAGACGAATGCTAGTCGTACAGTCATTCGCCGGCTTCATTCCGTTCCTCGCCGCTAACGCCAGGCCGGCGTGCCTGCGCACACACGTCAATGCACACGCTCTCGCGCGTGGCTCTTAGTGGGGAAGGCGAATTTCGACGTTGAAAGTTGAACCTGTGTCGGAATGTCTGCTTTTCGGCGAGACTATAAATCGGCTCTTCCATGTCATCGTCTTCGGCGCAGCACGGTGCCGTCAATTAGAAGTCGCTTTTATCTTGGCGTCGAATTACATACAACCGGCGCTTGACCTCACATTTCTTAGCCAACAGACTTTCTATCGCGTACATATTCAGTAGGCGAGCTAGCGGTAGAGCCCGTCCGAGTCGCGCATGAACACTACGAAGATCGATTCACCGCCCCATCCAAGCGCCTGGTAATGGGCCCCACCACGTATATGTGCTTCCGCAACGCGCAGCGCCGAGGGCTCGGAAGTCGCTGCAACCAGCGTGTAGGGAGAACCCTCCCACTCCGATTCGGGGTGTGCCTTGTAGACCGAGTCGTCGCGCACGAGATACAGATTCAGCTCGTCGTAGTTGCTCCTCTTGAATGGTAAGTTCTGCCCGCCGACGACGAGATCAGCTCGACTGGATTCTTGCGCCATGCGCCGCAAAGTAGGGATCGCCATCATTCGCCGAGATAGACTTCGCACCGTTGTAGGATGAGGGGCGGCACAAATCTAGTCTTCGGTTCCCTCCCTCTTAAAGCCCATCGAGGTTGCAGGCGTAACAATAAGGCTGCCGAATCCCTTGCAGGCGCATTCATAGTTGGCGCATTCATAGTTTTTAACCGTGTCAGCCCACTCATTTTTTGGTCCTCCGTGTGGCAGAGAAATAGAAGGTGACCGCTGTATTACCGACCGACGAAACTTCTGCTTTCTCTGTCGGTATATCGTCCACGCTTTTCGCAAAAATCATGAATAAATTAATTGGGCTGAGACAATACGGACCTACGTCGCTTGCAGCTCAAAGAAGCACAGCAACTTCCACAGAGCGTAGTTACGCGTGCGGAACGCATAATCCAGCTCGTCGCCTTTGTCGACCGATCGGCTGCCACTACACTCGCCTCGCAGCGCCTCCACTTGCAGACAACAAAGGTAGAAGACTGTCTTCTTTATTCCTTCGTCGAAATTTTTTATTCTCCAATACAGCAGCCCCCCAAATTGCGTTTTGACTCGCTTGAAAATTCGATTGTCGGCAGGCATGCCTAACGATTTTCTATGCGCGAGCATTCTCGGCACGATCCAGTAAGCGTCCAAAGCTCTTGGGTTATTGGCTATGCCGGCAGTTAGGCCGACTGGATTTACGCGGTAATAATAGACGGGCTTGTTTACGCTAACGTATCCTTTTGCCGAAGGGAGCAAAATGAATGCGAAAATCGTATCTTCGAATGCCATGCCTTCAGGAAACAGTACGCTTTTGAACAAATCACGCTTGATAACCTTCCCCCACGCGTATCCCGATAGCTCAAGGACGTCTGGATCAGCGTGGGCCGTCACAGCTTCGTTGAAAACTTGCGTCCTCTGCACGTTGTTGTCGACGTCAACTACGCAATAACTACCCTGCACGATATCAACGCCGTCTCGCATGGCGCGAGACAGCAAAGTATCGACACAGTCTTCGCTCACATAGTCATCGGCATCGACGAACATTACGTACTTCCCTCGCGCCCGCTTCATGCCTTCATTACGAGCGACGGAGAGTCCACTATTAATAATTCTGAAAATCGTGATTTGAGAACGGCTCGCGTATCTATCGAGAATTTTCGCGGAACTGTCCGTGGAGCCGTCATCGACGATAATCAATTCGTATGTAAATGAGGTTTTCTGGGTAACGATCGAATCAATGCATTTCACCAGATATTTTTCTACGTTATACACAGGGACGACTATCGAAAGGGCAATGTCGGGTTGATCATCCGCGCAGGGCAGCGATTGCGCTCGGAACCGACTATATGGCCTGATTTTCTCGATTTTGTTTTCCAGGGCTCTTTCGTCTATTATCGTGTTCCCTCTGCCGCTAGTAATCTTTAAAAGAACAGCGACAAATGACAGAAAAAAACGAAGAACAGAATCAAGAATTGTGGAAATTACAGTCGACCCTGTCATTTTCAATGCGTATCGGTACACCTTGCTCATTCGGCCTCCAGTGAAACAGAAGACTTCCGCTCCGTGTTTTACCAGGAGCGCTCGCGATGGATTACCGCTGGCGTGAAACTATGCCGTTGATCTCACGGGTGCCTCTAAAACCGCTGAAAACGACGTCATGGCTCAACTCTCATCGTGAACTTCGTCCACTGGATGGCTGGTAATATCTGGGCTGCCTGATGGTCGATCGTGCTGTAGGAGTCTGCGCTCGTTCGAGGTTTTGCTCTGTGCGCTGACGCACGTCGACGAACGATCAGGTGGTTGAAATCGTCAGGAATGACGTTCTCGAGGTTGGTGATTGACGGGGCGTCGACTCTGAAGGCGAGTTGAAAGGACGAATTGGCGTAATATATGACTTGACCGGCGCGAAAACGTGTTGTCCGGGCTTTTGTGGTGGAAATTACCGAGTATCCCCCGGAGGCTAAGGGCGGGCACCCGGTGTCAGACACCCGCCACGGAAGCGCCGCTCAGCTGCCGGTCAGCGCGATTGCGGTAAAAGCAGAATGCATGTGTAGTGATACAAGCGGATATGACCCTGTGCTGGTTGCCATACAACCTTTGCAGAGCAAATTCCGGGATGTTTGAAAGGTCGCCTGTGGAGGGTCGGGCGGCGTTCCACGTAGATCGCGGAGAAAGTATGGATTGGATCACCACGATCGGGACGATAGCCATTGGTGCTGTTTTGATTATCTCGTTGCTGGCGATGTTCGACATTTTGTTCTTGAAGCCGACTTCTCGAACCAAAAGGTCACGATCAACGGACGGTCTTAAGGGTACGGGCGGATCGCTCCCCAAGGACGAGCTGCCAGTGAGCGGGCGCCGTCGGCAACGGCTCGCAGATAAAAAGAGCTGAGCTCAATCGTCGCCCGCACGGCTTCCCGGCTCGATGTGGGCGTGTTTCGGCGCAAACCGAGTGCAGACAAGATAAGCCAAAAATACACCGGCTATCGCCACACCCGTCGCGAGAAATACACCGACAATGCCGAAGAGGGGGACCAGCAAAATGTTCCCCGCTAGTTTTATGAAGAAGCCGATTACGGCAATGACGGAAATTGCCTTGAACCGTGCTTCGCTCACAAACAGCTGCACCAAAACCCACACCGCGAAAGCAAACGGTATCTGCACGAGTCCCGCTCGAAACAAGTTGGCAACTGCAGTAGTGTCTTGACTTGTGAATGCTCCCCGCTGGAACAGCAGTGCAACAGCATAGGGGGCGAGGGCATATGCAATGCATGCGCCGATCGCCCCGACTGCAAGCATGACAAATGACCACTTGAGGGCCGTACTTCGCGCGCGTGCGTGATCTCCAAGAAAAAGAATCTCGGAGATGATGGGAAGCGTTGCCCGGCTGATTGCAAGCGCACCCATACTTATTAGCAGCGATAGCAGCCGGTTTGCGTACCCCATCGTTGCAATTGCTCCGTCTCCCCGGTGCGCGAGAAAATACTGGTCTACGGGGCCAGCAAGATTGCCGATAACCGCGCCGAGCAGAAGTACTCCCATTGCCCGAAATGTAGCCGGCCATTGGCTCGACTTAAGTGACAGGCGTGGAATAGCGTGAACAGTATCGGCCTTTCTTGCCAGCGTTCGCAGCACGGCGGCCTGGATCACGAAGCCGACGGTTGTTCCCAGTACAAGCGGCAGCACTGACGTGTTGTTCTTCGTGACAAGCATGAACCCAAGGAGCGCGATTGCCGGAACGCACTCGAGTAGTGTGTTGATGTGCTTCTCGCACGCCTGTAGCCGGGCCGCCGATATGCAGATCGTATAAGTGAGGACGCCGACTGGTGCCATACCGATGATCATCTGCCGGCACATTTCCCGGGTCGAATCGGAGAGGTTGCCAGACACAAATCTCCCCAGATGCGGCCAAAGAACGCACAGTAGAACAGCGGATATGATGCCGATAGCCAGTGCGAGCCCTTCAAGCTCGCCCAAGAACTGGTTCTGCTTTGTCTTGTACTTCCGAAGACTGATGAGTGCGGGCACAAGCAGGGTGCCTAATTCTGACGTTAGCGTTACTGGTATCCAGGTGACGAGGGTAAATGCCAGTTGATAAGCGTCGACCGTGCCGCTGATCCCATAGCGGTACGCGATCATCATTTCTTTTGACGCGCTAACGATCTTTCCGGCAAGAACGAAGCCCATCAGGATCAAAGCGCTTCTGGCGATTCTCTTATGATCCTGATGAACCCCAAGCAGACGCCTCCGTAGAGATTCGATCGTTGCCGTCAACACTGTGGTGACCTCTGACATGTTTGCTTGCGTAGGCTGACTCAACGACAGGTGAGTATTGTTGCGAGCTCAGAATGTGAAATGTACTGCGGCCAAATAACACACGAGTGACCGTTCCAACGGTTCGTGGAAGACACTTCGCTTCGACACGGAACATCGAGGTTCGGGCGTCACTAAAAAGCAGCTTTTTGAGCGGCTCGGCCGGTGACTATGCATCAACGAGTTCACAAATTTGAAGTTTCGCAGTGTGTCATGAGCGCGGGCTAGTCTGGTGCAGTGAGCGCTCGCAGCACGCAATCCGTGTCGCCTATGCAGTTCTATAAGCGCGTGTCGATCAGCCTGTCTTTAGCCCATCTGCTCAAATCCATTTTAATGTCGACCACCGTAAAGTCGCCCACCGAGTTCCAGGTATGTAAGCCGGAACGCCGTGCTGGAGGCCGCTTCGCGAACAGCGGTCGTTCGGCATAGGTCGTGGTGGTCAGTTCTGTGATCTCGCAAAAAAGCAGTGCTCCGCCATAGCTTTCCTCGCAGTTCTGAGCGGGGCGAATTAGCCGGTGTTGCATATCTCTGAAGACATTCCCGCCCATACGAGCGCGGCGGCAATCTGATATCACCGGATTCGCAAGATGCGCTGTCCAGGGGCCGAAGGGACTATCCGAGAAGAAGATGAATAATTCATCCCAGTTTGGCCCATTTTTTTCGCGAATACTCGTAAAGAGCCACCACATGGCGCCATCGCGATACAAGGTTGCGTCAGCCGCATCAATGTTCTCCATCAGGGTCTTATGAAACGTCCAGGCCGTAGGAAATGGCGCCGCCCGATAGACCTCGATTGTTCGGTTTCCTGATGTTTCAGGAATCATGAAAATTTCGCCGTCGTACTCGAAGAGGAATGGATACGAAAGATGATAGGGCCGTTCGAGTACGACCCGCGGCGGCCCGGACCACGTCTTGGTGACTGGATCGAGAGCGATGTAACTGATGACACCCTTTTGGGTCCGGTACGGGAGATCTTCGAAGAAGAGATGGCAGTGTCCATTCTGATCGTTCCATAAAAATGGATCCGCGTAAAAACGATCTTTTGGACAGGGAATCTTGAGCCACCACTTCGCATCGTCGATTGCTGACGTGTTGCGGAACAACCCCGCGTTACCGGACAGTCCTTCGTTGTTGAACGCGATCGCCCAATGCCCACGGCGCAGCAGCCATTTTTTGGGCTGGTTTAGAAGCTTTTGCAGGAAATGCCGCGCCGCGAAACGAATGACTGCGATGACGGGCACAACTGCAGCCTCTGTCGGAATCTGCAATAACGGGAAGGTCGTCAGGTGTGTTGCCTCTGCGAGATGCCGCTTTGCCCGCTCATGCAGAGCGCGCCGCCGCTGCAGGCAGATGGCCAGCGAATCGCAGAAGAAAAGCTTGTTCGGAATAGCGATGTGGGACTCTGCCAGCAATCGACCCTCGGTGCCATTCGCTGAGAGCGAGACGATTTGCACATGAGGCGTCTCGCACGCAAGCAGAGTATGCAGAAGGGCGCTGATGCCTCTTTTGCCGTTGTACAAGGCCTCGATAGAAGGATGTGCAGCGAGGTCGTCCAGATCGGAATCGCTGCGATCACCGGACGCGCCGTAAAACCATTGTTCGAAGCGCACCCACAGTTTCAGCGCGGCCGGGACCAGCGCAGATTTCGTCACCATCGGTTTTCCCTCGAACCTGCCCGGCACTTGTAAAGTTCAGTCACTACGGTTCGCTCCTGCGAGGTGGCTAGGCGATGCCTTGAACACTTACTTCCAACATATATGCATGAAACGGCTCGCAAGGTCGGGCAGGCTGTAGAGCGCAATATCAAGAGCCATTATTGCGGAGTCGCGCCCACAGCACAGAGCGTGCATCAACGGGCAGGAGACGACTGTTCGCTAGCGCACCGTGGTCTTGTGCGTTTGCACAAAATTGACAGGCAGGTGGTCCGGTTGAATCGAACCAGGTGACAAAAAAACGCACCAGGAGGCGGAAGAGACGCCCAATTCATTGAGAATTCTTGCACCGACGGGTGCAAGATCAATTGACCCTCTCGTTGTGCCCGCTATGCTAATTGCGACATCTCTGATACGTCAGAAGATGCTGGAGATACGGGCCCGTTAGCATCGAGCCACGCCTCGAACATCAGAATGGCCCACAATTGGCTGTGCCAGTTATGGGTGCCTGCAAGATGCTGCCGCCACATGCGTTCGACTACTGGCACGTTGAGAAAACCTTCGTCCCTGAGGCGCGCCCCGTCGAGCAGTTCGGACGCCCACTCGCGTAGTTCGCCCCGAAGCCACGCGGCAATCGGCACACCGAATCCCTGCTTCGGCCGGTCGATCAACTGTCTTGGTACGTACCGGTCAAGGAGTTTTCGCAGAAGCAGCTTTCCTTTGCCATCGCGCACTTTCATGGACACTGGAACACTCCATGCAAATTCCACCACACGCCGATCAAGGAACGGAATACGCGTCTCGAGGCTGACACGCATTCCAGCACGATCGACTTTGGTGAGGACATCGGTTGGTAGGTATTGGAGGGTGTCAAGGTACATCATTCGTTCAGCATTGCTGAGCTCGGGCGGCAGGCGCTCTCCGCTGGAAGCGGCAACCGATGGCTCCTTGCCACCGAGCACGATTTGCTCTGGGTCATTGAACGTGGACACGAGCCGCTCGTACAACGCTTCAACGCTGCCGGCGCCCATTACGTCTGCAAGTTTGTGCAGCTTCTCTCCCACCTGCGTTTGACGACGGTTCTTGGGCAACAAGCCGAGCAGCGGGGCAGCCATTCGGTCAAGATGTTCTCCTCGAACGCCCTTGATGCAGCGTGCCGCGAAATGGCGAGCAGGCAACGGCACACTGCCGAGCTTGTCCCAGAGTCCTTGCGCAGCCACGTGGCGGTTATACCCGCCGAACAGCTCGTCCCCACCGTCGCCAGACAAGCTTACGGTCACGTGGCGGCGAGTCATCTGCGAAACCAGAAAGGTCGGAATTTGCGACGAATCCGCGAACGGTTCGTCGTAGATGAGCGGCAACTGCGGGACGACATTCAATGCAAGCGCGGGCGTGACGTAGAGCTCGTGGTGTTCCGTGCCGAGATGGCGCGCAACGGCTCGCGCATGTTCGGCTTCGTCGAAGCCTGCTTCGTCAAAGCCGATGGTGAACGTCTTGACTGGACGTGTCGACTGAGCCTGCATCAGTGCGACGATAGTGGATGAATCAATACCTCCCGACAAAAACGCGCCAAGAGGTACGTCTGCCACCATTTGCTCACTAACAACGGTGCGAAGCACTTCGTCGAGCGCTGTTACAGCGTCGGCTTCGCTGCCGGCGAACGGGTTGGCTCGGCCGCGCGCCACGACATCGTCGAGCGACCAGTATGTCTCGGCTGTTGCATCAGCGCGACCAGGGCGAATTGCGATAACCGTTCCGGGCAACAGCTTTTTAATGCCCTTATAGATCGTGTAGGGCGCCGGAATGCTGTTGTAACGCATGTAGAGGCATAAGGCGTCACGGTCGATGGTTACTTCAGAGAACGTCGGATACTGGCGCAGTGCCTTGAGTTCGGAGCCGAAGAGAAGTGTGTTGCCCACCCAACCGTAGTAGAGCGGCTTTTCGCCAAGCGGATCTCGCGCAAGGGTAAGCACGCGCTCGTCGCGATCCCACAAAGCGAAAGCGAACATCCCGCACAAATTTTGCAGTGTCCATTTGACGCCCCATTGGGAGATCGCGGCGAGCAGGACTTCTGTATCGGAATGTCCGCGCCAAACGGGCGGGTTCGTCATCGAGTCAAGTTTCTTGCGCAATTGCTCGAAGTTATAAATCTCGCCGTTATAGACGATGACGTAGCGGCCACACGCGGATACCATCGGCTGATGTCCATGTACGGACAGGTCGACAATTGCCAGGCGGCGATGCCCGAGTGCGACCCCTGCGTGAGCGTCAATCCAGTGCCCGAAGTCGTCAGGGCCTCGGTGCTGGATGCTGTCGCACATGTTCCGCAAATCCCGAAGGCCCGCTGCTTCATCAAGCGGACCGTGAGTCAGGAAACCCGTGATTCCGCACATGGCCATGCTCCTTTTTGTGCCGCGCCATAGGCTTGTTTGTAATGTTGCCAGGTCGACTCGATCGAAAAGAGCGAGCGGATGCGCTGGCGCGCCAACTCCCCCAGATTTTTTTGCTCGTCCGTGGACAGTGTGAGCAGCGACAACAGTCCGGACGCCAGCGCCTCTGAATTCTCTCGCGGAACGATTGGCCCCAAGTTACCGACCAGCAATGCGGTGTCTCCCACATCAGTCGCGACGCACGGAACGCCGCAAGCCATCGCTTCGCCGACGACGGTGGGAAATCCTTCGCTTCGCGAGGAAAGGCAGAACACATCGAAGCCCGGAAGCAGCAGTTGCAGATCGTCTCGCGGACCGAGCAGATGACACGCGTCGGCAACGCCGGCCTTCTCCAATAAGTTACGCAACTCAAGGTTGTCGTAGTCCAGGTCCTGCCCGATCATCACGTACTGGCACTTCGGCATTTTCCGGTGCACGCGACCGATGGCGGCGACAAAATTCCCATAGTCCTTGACTGCATGGTATCGACCGACAATGCCGACAATCGGCACATCTTCATCGACGCCGAGCGATTGCCTCAAACTGGTTCGTGCACTTTCCAGTGGTCTGAACAAATCGATATCGAAGCCATTCCGTATGACACGCATGCGCTCAGCGCAGTAGCCACCTCGAATGTGGTTTGCTTTCGCCGAATCGGCGCAACAAACAATGAGGTCGGGGATTTTCGACGACACCATTGCGCAACACTTCGCAATGAGCCCGAGCTTTGGTCCGGCGCTGAGGGCCGGAAATTCGGTTTGATGGATCGCCCATAGCAGGCCAATGCGGCTCGCGCCCTTCTCACGCCGTGCCAGGATCAGCCGTGCTAAATGGGCAGCGATGCCACCAAAAAGGTCCGCGTGGTACATCCACGTCTGGACGATGTCAGGCCTGAAGGCGACGATCCAGTTGACCATTCGGCCGAGGAGAAGCGGCTGGGGCGCTCCGCGTCGCATCCCGAGAACGCGCACTTCCACCCCGAGTGCCCGAATCCTGTCTCCCATGATGTCAAGCGAAGAAAGTGAGACCACCAGATGTTCTGTGCCATCAACTTGCGACTCGCGGATCAATCTGTAAAGCAGGGTCTCGGCTCCACCCACCCCGAGACCTGAAATGATGTGCAGAATTCTCATTCGCTAAGCCCGTCGAAAATATGATCGGTGATCATTGAGCTACCGCCAGACTGGGCGGCATATTCGGTGGCAGCCGAAACCCAATAATTCACCGTTAAAGAACGTACGTTTTTCGTTGCACGTATGAAACCTTCGAGAGACGGGGCTTAGGTGGTAACCGCATTGTTGGCTGACAGGATCATGAACACGGCCTCCAATGGCCCTGCATTAGACGTTGCGACTAGCATCGAAGCGTGACAGCTTCGCATGCTAGACGTCAATCGTTCAACAGTCCAATGGTTGATGCTGCTCATTGTTAGTTACCCGACATTAATAAAACGCCTTACCTGCTGAGCTTCAGGCCGCGACGTGCGATTGACTCACCAAAGCGCGCGGCGGGCTCTTCCCCATTTTGATTCTCTTTAAAGGCCGTCGTGCATATTGGAAAGTCCGATTGCAAATGGCGGCCTGAGACTGCGCGAATAGAGTTGAAGATGTGTTCGCAGACATGTGCGGTCCCGCACGTAACATGTCGAAGACAACCTGTAGCTTGCGGTATTGCAGCACGAACGGTCTGCCGCTGTTAGTGGGCATGGGCTGCGGACCTTCATTCGACGCGCTGACTAATCGTCTGATCGTAACGGGTGGTCTGGAATCAGGTACGGGGAACGGGTGACGAAAAAACAATTGATTGAGGCACCGGGGCAATATCCGATCCCAAGCGAAATCAAGACGCTTCAACAGTCACGGAACGCTCATAAGCGCGGGTCATCCGCCTCAAACGCAGTGTGCATTCCGCTCACAGGGAAGGAAGATTTATGTACACACCGAACGATTTAAAGCTCGCAGTGATTGGCTTGGGTTACGTGGGCTTACCCCTCGCCGTGGAATTCAGCAAGAAGCGACCGGTGGTTGGCTTCGATTCCAACCCTATCCGCATTTCGGCACTGCGCGAGGGGCGCGATACGACGCTCGAGCTGAGCGATGTTGAACTGGCGAATGCCACCCAGCTCAGGCTGAGTACCGACATTGCTGATCTGGCTGATTGCAATGTATACATCGCCACCGTTCCTACGCCGATCGACCAGTACAAGCGCCCGAACCTGACTCCGTTGTTGCGGGCAAGCGAGACGATCGGCAAGGTGCTGAAGAAGAATGACGTGGTTATCTACGAGTCGACGGTGTATCCCGGGGCGACGGAGGAAGAGTGCGTTCCCGTCCTCGAGAAAATGTCGGGTCTCAAGTTCAACGTCGATTTCTTCGTTGGCTACAGCCCCGAGCGGATCAATCCTGGAGACAAGGAGCACCGTGTCGCCGATATCCGGAAGGTGACGTCTGGATCGACGCCTGAAGTGGCGGAGACAGTGGATTGTCTCTACCGCGAAATCATCACTGCGGGGACCTTCAAGGCAAGCAGCATTCGCGTGGCGGAAGCTGCCAAGGTGATCGAGAACATTCAGCGGGACGTCAATATAGCGCTGATCAACGAGCTGTCAATCATCTTCAACAAGATGGGTATCGACACTGAGGACGTGTTGCACGCCGCCGGCACGAAATGGAATTTTCTGCCGTTTCGCCCGGGACTCGTGGGAGGTCACTGCATCGGTGTCGATCCCTACTATCTCACGCACGCGGCGCAGGCGATCGGCTACCACCCGGAAATCATCCTCGCTGGGCGACGGCTCAACGACAGCATGGGAACGTATGTCGTGTCGCAACTCGTGAAAGGATTGACGAAGCGGCGTATGGACATCTCAGGCGCGCGCGTTCTGATCATGGGCCTGACATTCAAGGAGAACTGCCCGGACCTGCGCAATACCCGGGTGGTGGACATTGTCCGCGAGCTGGCCGAGTATGGTCTGGCCGTGGATGTGTACGATCCGTGGGTGTCGAAAGAGGAGGCGCGCCGCGAGTACAACATCGATCCGATCGATCGTCCTCATGCCGGGTTCTATGACGCCATCATTCTGGCGGTGGCGCACCGCGAGTTCGCGCAACTTGGTGCGGCGACGCTGCGATCATACGGAAAAGACGAACATATCATCTACGATCTGAAATACATTTTAGCGGCCGATGAAAGCGACCTACGCCTCTAGAAGGGCGGTCCAGATGCTTCACGCGCCGGACGCCGAGGCCCCACAAGTAACGCACTGCCGCTAACCAGGAATTGTCTTCAATGACGGACCGCTTTGATCGCATACGACAACAGCTTGTGCAGGAGCCAAAAAGATGGCTTGTCACCGGCGTGGCTGGCTTTGTTGGCTCCAACTTGTTGGAGGCCTTGCTTAAGCTCGACCAGTCGGTGGTGGGCCTGGACAACTTCGCGACGGGGTTCCAACATAACCTCGACGAAGTACGGAGCCTCGTCACGAGCAAGCAATGGAGCCGGTTCAGGTTCATTGAAGGAGACATCCGGAACTCGGAGGATTGCGTCGCCGCCGTGGCAGGAATCGATCACGTTTTACATCAGGCCGCACTCGGGTCCGTGCCGCGCTCCGTGCACGATCCGATTACGACCAATGATGTGAACAGCGGCGGTTTTCTCCGGATGCTGGTGGCCGCGCGTGAAGCCGGGGTAGCGAGCTTCACCTATGCGGCGTCGAGTTCGACTTATGGCGACCATCCTGGATTGCCGAAGATAGAAGATCGGATTGGACGGCCGTTATCGCCTTACGCTGTTACCAAGTTTGCCAACGAGCTGTACGCCGATGTCTTCGCGCGCGTGTACGGCTTCGACACTGTGGGCCTTCGCTACTTCAACGTCTTCGGCAAGCGGCAGGATCCGAACGGTGCGTATGCCGCGGTTATCCCGTTGTGGACGGCCGCGCTCATTAGGGGCGACGATGTCTACATCAACGGTGATGGTGAGACGAGCCGGGACTTTTGTTTCGTCGATAACGTCGTGAAGGCGAACATTCTGGCGGCGACCGCGGAGTTGCCGGCGAGAAATCAGGTCTACAACGTTGCGGTCGGCGATCGCACGACCTTAAACCAGCTATATGAAGGAGTGAAACAGGCGCTTGCCGCTCACGGAGTCTTTTGCGAAAAGACGCCGGTTTATCGTGATTTCCGGCTCGGGGACATCAGACATTCGCAGGCAAGCGTTGAAAAGGCTGAGACGCTGCTGGGATACACGCGGCGGGTGCGTCTCGCGGACGGTCTGTTTGAGGCGATGCCCTGGTACATCCGCAATGCCGGTGAGAAGTCGGAAGCTCTAGACACCGGGCAGGCCGACACGGCACCTGATTTAAAAAGAGCCTTGAGAATCTGATTGAAGCGTATTTGTGGCTCGTGCTCCCGCAATGGGTCCTTCGATCCTGAACGACGAGACGAACGCGCGAGGTGGCAAGGAGGGACCCATGAAAACCCACTCGAGTTTGATAACGAGCGATCGTTGAAGAGAAGTCTGTGCGGGCGTGTCGTACACCCATCGGCGAAACGTTTTTTTTGGCGACTACATGCGCAATGCTGCACTCAGTTGTTTGCCTGAGTTGCGAACAGCATGATCGAGTGAGTCGTCGCGTGGCCGAGCGCGTCTCGGGATCAAGGGTCGGCCAAGCCGTTGGAAATGCGGTATTGCAGTGGCGATATGACGTCTTGAGCGCTACGCAGAAAACAAAGAGATACAAATAGGAGGCCGCATGGCCATGCCCAAGGTGGTGCTGTTCGCCAACACGGATTGGTATCTCTACAATTTCCGCCTGTCGCTCGCGCGCAAGTTGCGCGACGACGGTTTTGAAGTAGTTCTCCTCTCACCCGACGGGGAGTACGGACGCAAGATGCGAGAGCTCGGATTTCGCTGGCAGCCGGTACCGATGAATAGGCGCAGTCTCAACCCACTGCGCGAACTCGCGCTCGTCGTGTGGCTTGCGAAATTTCTTTCCCGTGAGAGTCCAAAAATTGTGCATGGTTTCACGATCAAATGCGCGGTCTACGGTTCGCTCGCCAGTAAGCTCGCTGGCGTGCCTGCACGCGTCAATGCGGTGGCGGGAATGGGTTATGTGTTCACTAGTCGGGACGTCAAGGCGCGTCTCCTGAGGCCGGTTGTGCGTCGCGTGATGCGGTCCGCATTGAACGGGCGCGGCAGTGCATTGATCCTGCAGAATCCCGATGATGTCGCGTTATTCGAGCAGGCAAGGATTGTCGATCCAACCGCGATACGGCTCATCAAGGGTTCTGGTGTGAACCTCCATCGCTTTACGGTGAGACCTGACACGGAATCGGATGCGCAACGGCCGTTGCGCATCTTGCTGGCCGCACGCCTATTGTGGGACAAGGGCATCGCGGAATACGTCGACGCAGCCCGGGCGCTCAGGCGAGAAAATCGTTCTGTGAAATTTCTTTTGGCCGGACTGCCGGATGCAGGAAATCCTGCATCCGTGGATAACGCCATCGTAGAAGGCTGGGTGAAGGAAGGACTGATCGAATGGCTGGGTCATGTCAGCGACATGCCGAAACTGCTGTCGGAAATAGACGTCATGGTGCTGCCAAGTTACCGGGAGGGATTGCCGAAGGCCCTCATCGAGGCGGCCGCATGCGGATTGCCGCTCATCACCACGGATGCGCCGGGATGCCGCGAGGTGGTCAGCAAGACTGGTGAGGATGGCATAGCAGTCCCCGTGCGCGACTGCGTTGCCCTGGCAAACGCCATCCGATTGCTCGACGATGACCGCGTTCTGGCAAGAAGGCTTGGCCTTGCGGCGCGGGAAAGGGCGCTTAAGGAGTTCGACGAGCGTATCGTCATTGAAAAGACGCTCGCAGTGTATCGGGAGTTGATGCCCGCTCTGGAGGTGAGCGACGATCCAAGTGCGGCACTTAGCGGCGGCGTCGTAAGGGCGAAATATTAGCCTCCGGTGCAACTTTACATGAGCTGTGCAGAACTGCAGGCCGTCTATCAGCGGCGGCATGTGAAGAGGATAATGGCGGCTGTCAGTCGTCTCTATGTAACGTTGCGCCGCGAAAGAGAACGCGGCCGCATCTCATGTTTCCTGAAGGACACCGTCGGCGCCTGAACGCTTGGCCGTTGCAATGACAACTGTTCAAACAGTAGGCGCTCAGAATGTATGTTGCGATGCGATCTTGCAGGGGATTCGAGTGTGCCCGTCGTGCGTCTGTGCGGTGTCCCACACTAATACCTGTACGCAGTTGGATATCATTAGCAGAATTGAAATTTGTTTCCGCTTCATGTGTTCGAGCTCGACACTGAATAGACGTTGATACACCCGCATTCAATAGACGATTGAAATAAGTTGGTTAGTACTGCAGTCGAAAGATCGAACATTCGAGACCTTCAGTGAGATACTGCTCCTCGTGCTCAAATAGCTAGTCCAAGGCGACGACGCAATTGCGCATAGGATTCGATCTACGGGGCGAGTGCGCTGCGAGGCTCTGACACGGCAATCTCACGAACGCCATGCCTTGGCGCGCTGTTTCGTTACGCTGGATTCCGGGCTTATTGCGAGTTAATTTAGATTCGCCAACCTGGCATCCTGAATCGCACATGCGTCTCGTGCGTGAGCACTTTTGTCGGCGGTTCCATCTGGAGGACCAACATGCACGACCTCGTAAAGTCCACCCTTAAGGACATATTACCCCCAGGACTCGTGCGGTTACTGCGATCCAAAAATGGGCCTTCCGATGCTTGGGGAACCGTTAGATATGGTTTTCACGGATTGCGGCTTCCCGGAGGAAGGCGCTTCGTCTATCGGCCTTCGCGGCCGGACCGCGTAGTGTGCGCGCAGATTTTCTTTCAGCGAGACTATGCGACAGAACATCTCGGCCGCTCGCAGGAGATTATCGACTTCTACCGGGCCTGCCCTGATCCTATTATTGTCGACGCCGGGGCTAACATTGGGGCCGCTGCGGTATGGTTTGCACTCACCTATCCCAAAGCGAAGATTCTGGCTATTGAGCCCGACGTATCGAACTACGAAATACTCAAGCGTAACTCGATTTCGTTCCCATCCGTCGTACCGCTGAACGCAGCCATTGCAGCAAGGAGTGGAACCCTTTATCTGAATGATCCGGGAGAAGGCGCCTGGGGATATCGTACGGCAGAGCAGCCCACTGACCGCTCTTACGTCGTTGAGGCAATGACGCTGGAACAGGTGATAGCGAAAGCGAGTGGAACGCCGTTCATTCTGAAAATTGACATCGAAGGTGCGGAGTCGGACCTTTTCTCACGCCACTCCGAGGAATTGAACAGGTTTCCGCTGGTGATAATTGAACTCCATGATTGGATGCTTCCGCGGGAATCGAACAGTCGCAACTTCTTGAAGTGGCATGTTGAAATGGAACGCGACTTCGTACATTTCAACGAGAACGTTTTTTCGATTTCCAACAAGATTCGGTCAATATGAATTGACGCCTGGTGCCACAGGCTCTTATTGCGTTACCTGCGCGTCTGTTCGGATTTATCAGTTTTCAGTGCCTCACAGGCCGCCCTCGCTTTTTAGAAAAATGTAACGGCTGCTGCGATATGGCTGATCTAAACCGGTATTGTCGTTGGTAAGCCGCGCGCGGGGACGGGGGCCGTGCTCGAGCCCCTCAACCGAGGCGAGCTACGACGTCGATGTGGCTCAATATTGGTGGGCGCGCGCGTACGCTCGACCAGAAAGAGAAAATGCTTCTGCTTCACGCTTTCAGCCGGCAATGCGCATGATTTGCGAAAGATTTCCAGAAAATCGAGCATGGCCTTGATGGCATCATTAATAATATAAAATCCATCCGCAATAAAATTAAGCCTCACGTCAAGCTTGTCATCATTCTCGGTGCTGAGCACGAGATAGAAAAGTATTCTGTTGGAAATTATGTTGGAAGAGCTTCTTTTCAAAAGAAGGTTAACGACGAGGCAAAAAAATATTTCAATATGATGAGTCGATTGCGTTCATCGAACCGACGAAATACATTTCGGGAGTGGATGATCATATCAATCATTATTCAAAAAGAGTTATGTTCAATCTTGCAGGCGAGATCGGCGGTTTTGAAAGATCTCGGCGTGAGAGTGCGTACGCGATCCTCAATCGAACTGATTGCGAACAAGATTTTCAGGAAGATTCGCAGCAATCTTCCGGGGCTCAAAGGGGCAAGATGAATGGAAATGGACACGGGGCGCTTGCGAAGAACCATTGGCGCGTCAGGCGCACCCCGGCATAAAGTGCAAATCAGACGCCACGAACAATTCGAAAAGCCCTCGCGGTGCTTGGCCTTTCGATTGATATGGCATCGTACGAATCGCAGGACCTGGCATATTGATACTGCAAATACGAATGAACCTGTTCAGTTCCAGGGGAAACAACCGCCCGCCGCGTCAGTCGTTTAATTGCCCTTGTTTCGTATCGATAGAGGCGAGCCAACCGCGCACGAATTCAGACGTTTATTCACCTGTTTAGAGCCTCCACAAAGACCAAGATTGAAATTTTATACAAACGGCAAAAGCCCTCGCTTGTATCGCGTTAAAGCGCGGTAAGGCCCATCGGTCTACAGGTCCCCAACTCCCCACATTTCTCCCACATCAGGGTTTTCACCCACCCTTCTTTCGGCTAGCAAATCTAACAATGTTTGGACCACAGTAGGCCGGCCGTCGAAACGATGGCGCCGTCACTTTCCGGAAGGCGACCGCGTCGTAAGGCACTGTTTTAACTGCAACTTTTTCTAGTTTTCGCAGCTATGAGCGGCTGTTGGTGTTCAACGTTACGTGAACTTAGTTCACCGTTGAATGGACTTCAACACCTATTTCTCGTCCTTCGCCGATATCCCTTCTTGAAATTACCGACCGCTGTGCCATATACTTGGCACTCGTCGCACGAGAGTGCTAACAAGTTTTCCGCCCGGCGGGTTTCGCCCGCCAGACGGGTTTCCCGCGTTCTTTAAGTCTCAATTAAGAGAGGAGTGTGTATGAACCTTCGTCCTTTGCACGATCGCGTCATCGTCAAACGTCTGGATCAGGAAACCAAGACTGCCTCGGGCCTCATCATCCCCGACGCTGCAGCTGAAAAGCCGGATCAAGGCGAAATCCTGGCCGTCGGCCCGGGCAAGCGCGATGACAAGGGTACGCAAAACGCCCTCGACGTCAAAGTGGGCGACCGCGTGCTGTTCGGTAAATACGCTGGCCAGACCGTCAAGGTCGACGGCAATGAACTGCTCGTGATGCGCGAAGAAGACATCATGGCCGTCCTGGTCAAGTAAATCCCCTTCAAGACATCTGGCTTTTCCGGCCGGTGCGATCGAAGCGCTTGAACGCTTCTCGCCCGGTCTGACGGGCAAGCCAAAAACTGAAACGAATCAAGGAGTTTGAATATGGCAGCTAAAGAAGTCGTATTTGGCGATTCGCCCGTGCAAAGATGGTTGAAGGCGTGAACATCCTGGCCAACGCGGTCAAGGTCACGCTGGGCCCGAAGGGTCGCAACGTGGTTCTGGAACGCAGCTTCGGCGGCCCGACGGTCACGAAGGACGGTGTTTCGGTCGCGAAAGAAATCGAACTGAAAGACAAGCTCCAGAACATGGGCGCGCAAATGGTGAAGGAAGTTGCTTCCCGCACCAGCGACAACGCAGGCGACGGCACGACCACGGCTACGGTCCTGGCTCAGTCCATCGTCCGCGAAGGCATGAAGTACGTTGCATCGGGCATGAACCCGATGGACCTGAAGCGCGGTATCGACAAGGCAGTTTCGGCTGCTATCGAAGAACTGCGCAAGATCAGCAAGCCTTGCACGACGAACAAGGAAATCGCTCAAGTTGGCGCGATTTCGGCTAACAGCGATTCGTCGATTGGTGACCGTATTGCTGAAGCAATGGACAAGGTCGGCAAGGAAGGCGTGATCACGGTTGAAGACGGCAAGTCGCTGGAAGACGAGCTGGACGTGGTTGAAGGCATGCAATTCGACCGCGGCTACCTGTCGCCGTATTTCATCAACAAGCCGGAAAAGCAAGTCGCCATCCTCGAAAACCCGTTCGTGCTGCTGCACGACAAGAAGGTTTCGAACATCCGTGACCTGCTCCCGATCCTGGAACAAGTTGCCAAGGCTGGCCGTCCGCTGCTGATCATCGCTGAAGATGTCGAAGGCGAAGCGCTGGCAACGCTGGTTGTGAACAACATCCGCGGCATCCTGAAGACCGTTGCTGTGAAGGCTCCGGGCTTTGGCGATCGTCGTAAGGCCATGCTGGAAGACATCGCGATCCTGACCGGCGGTCAAGTTATCGCTGAAGAAACCGGCCTGACGCTGGAAAAGGCAACGCTGGCTGAGCTGGGTTCGGCGAAGCGCATCGAAGTGGCGAAGGAAAACACCACGATCATCGACGGCGCTGGCGAAGCTGCAAACATCGAAGCACGCGTGAAGCAAGTTCGCACGCAGATCGAAGAAGCAACGTCGGACTACGACCGTGAAAAGCTGCAAGAACGTGTCGCCAAGCTGGCTGGCGGCGTTGCAGTGATCAAGGTTGGCGCTGCGACCGAAGTCGAAATGAAGGAAAAGAAGGCACGTGTTGAAGACGCACTGCACGCAACGCGCGCAGCTGTGGAAGAAGGCATCGTGGCTGGCGGCGGCGTTGCGCTGATCCGCGCTCGTCTGGCACTGAAGGACCTGAAGGGCGACAACGCTGATCAGGACGCCGGCATCAAGATCGTGCTGCGCGCGATGGAAGAGCCGCTTCGCCAGATCGTCACGAACGGTGGCGAAGAAGCCAGCGTCGTGGTGGCAGCAGTTGCAGCCGGTACGGGCAACTTCGGCTACAACGCGGCAAACCGGCGAGTACGTCGACCTGGTGGAAGCCGGTGTCGTGGACCCGACCAAGGTGACGCGTACGGCACTGCAAAACGCAGCATCGGTGGCAGGCCTGCTGCTGACGACCGACTGCGCTGTGTCGGAACTGCCGAAGGAAGATGCTCCGATGGGCGGCGGTATGCCCGGCGGCATGGGCGGCATGGGCATGGACATGTAATTTCGGGCCTAGCCTGAATTACAGGGCAGCGCGGGTTTCTTCGGAAGCCCGGCGTTTGCCAAAAGAAAAACCCGCATCGGCAACGATGCGGGTTTTTCTTTTGGGCGTTTCAAGCGCGGTATTCACTCATGCTCGTTACTTATTGTTCTGTTCGCGCATTTGTTCGGCGACCGCCTTGTAGTCGTAGGTCGGATAGAACTCCGTCCTGTAGCCGCCCCACGCGGTGGTTTCGATCGCGCGATTCACTTCGCGCAGTTTATCGGCCGGCACGCGCAGCGTGACCACCTGGCCGATACCCATCATCACGTACCACGAAACCACCTGGACGCCCGGCGGCGGAAACGCCTTGAAGAAGCCTTGCTCCTTCAATTGTTCGTTGATCTTCGGCAGCGTCTTGATCTGTCGTGCTTCAGGAAAATGTCAGCAGGAACGTGCCGTCGCCGACGGGCGTGGCCGGGTTTACACCTTGGGCGCGATGACGCCGTCTGGGCGAGTGCGGCGATAGAACTGCCAGCCAGAAAAGCGGCCACGGCAAGCCGCGCGACCAGCCATTTTCCCCTCTCAAGCATCAGCTTTCTCCCCGACGGCGGCGCGTTTCGGACGCACGCTCAATGCGCGCCGGCTTTTCACGCGCAACGCGTTGAACTGGGCGTGGCCGGCGGCGGTGTTGTCGAAGATGCACCAGACTTCGTGCGCTTTCTTCGCCCGGTCGTGGAGGGTGAGCGCGAGGGCATCGAGGTAGGGATATTCATACGACGACTGATACATCTCCGGCGAGCCATGCAGCCGGAAATACGCGAGCGACGTATCCGCGCGATGCGTGATGAAGCAATCATCGGGTTGCGGGTCGGCATCGACGTAAGCGATCTGTCTTCGACTTCAGCAACGTGGCCGCGCCCTTCGTGAACCAGCTTTCGTGGCGTGCCTCCAGCGCAACGGGGATCTTCGTGCGCTCGCGCATCGATGTAAAAAAGCGTCTCGGCCGACATCCGCGATCGAACGCGAGGCTCGGCGGCAGTTGCACGAGCCAGCAACCGAGCGTGTCGCCCAGTTGCGTCGCGGATTCGAGGAAGGCGTCGAGCAGCGGCTCGCAACCTACGAGGCGTGCGTCGTGCGTAATGGCCTTCGGGATCTTCACGGAAAAGCGAAACGTGGCGGGCACGCTGTCGCGCCAGCGGGCATACGTTTCCGCGCGATGCGGCCGGTAAAAGCTGGAGTTGATCTCGACGCACGTCAGCACCTGCGAATAGCGGGCGAGATGCGTGCCGTCGCCGGGAAAATGTTCCGCGACCGCGTCCGTCAGACCCCAGCCGGCGCAGCCGATACGAACGGTGCCCGGACGTGTGCTTGAGTGAGTGGAGCGATGTTTTGCGCAGCGGCATGGGTTAGTCTCGCTCCGGAAAAGTGTCAGTGGCGGGCTTCGCCCGGCGTGACGGGTGGTGCATCGACCACCACGGGCGGCGTGTCGTCGTCATCGTTCGAACGGGCCCAAAAAAATCGATCCGGCAAATACGCGCCCATGCCGGGCCTGAATGCGGCGCGCGTCGCCTGGAACACATATTCCTGCGCTTCGCGCGCCGCTTCCGCCGGTTCCTGGCCGTTGGCGAGCAACGCGGCGATGGCGGAGCCGAGCGTGTCGGTAATGCCCATCATGCGATGTTCGGTCGCGGTCCCACGTGTCCTGCCGGATCTGGCCTTCCTCGCTGTAAAGCGTGTTCACATGCCGATGCGTGCCCGTTTCCGTCGCCAGGATGTACTCGCAACCCTGCGACAGCAGATGCGAGATCGCGGCGTCGAGCGTGGGCGCTTCGGCGTCGCCGTCCGGCTGCGCGAGCTGCAGGAGCGTGGCGTGATCGGCGACGAGCATGGTGGTTTGCGGCACCAGCAAATCCGCCATCGATTCGCGCAATTCGTCCGCGGCCAGCACGTGTTCGTCGTCGAGCGTGAAATCGGGGGCGAGGATCAGCGGCACGTCGTCGTAATCGGCGACCACTTCTGCAATCGCGCTGACCACTTCCGCGCGCGTCGCCGCGCCGATCTTGAAGGCCGCCACCGGCATATCTTCCAGCAACATGCGGGCCTGCGTGCCGACGGTGTCAGGATCGAGCCCGGTGACTTCGTCGCAGGTCGCCGAGTCGCGCACGGTGTAGCCGGTCAGGACGGTGAGTCCGTGGCAGCCCATGCTGGCGAGCGTCAGCAGGTCGGCCTGCAGGCCGGAGCCGCCCGTGGGATCGGACAGGCCAAAGGTGAGAACAATAGGAGGGGTGTCGCTGGGCATCGGATTATTTCGTGTGATTCAATCGGTAGTAGGCTATTCGAAGCAGCCGGACAATGAGTCGGCGCAAACGGCACGATTATGCGGCCTAAAGTCACGCCGGCACATGAGACGGCCATTTTTTCGCACCAAGAGCTGGGTGAATACATGTGTGCGGAGAAACGGTGCAACGAAGGACCGATACTTGCTGAAAGGGCGTTTCGCGACGATTGCGTGAGGGTGTCGGCGGGCGACATCCACATGCGATTGCGCCCTGAATCCTGACCGATCGGCCAACGCTGCTGCATTGCTAGGCATCGCGGCGGCAAACCGGTACCATCATGCACTCATTTAACCGATTGCCCGACGCGACATAAGTATGGAATACAGAAGCTGGATGTGCCTGATTTGTGGCTGGATTTACGACGAAGAAGCGGGATTGCCCGAGGAAGGCATTGCGCCGGGCACGCGCTGGGAAGACGTTCCAATTAACTGGACGTGTCCCGAATGCGGCGCACGCAAGGAAGACTTCGAAATGGTCCAGATCTGAGCAAAGGCTCGGACGTCGTGCAGGAAAAACCGCGCCGCATGGATGGGATGCCTTCATGCGGCGCGCCTTGTTTACGTGGTGTCGTGCGGTGGCGGTCATGCGGAGCAGTAAGTGACGTGCGGTCATGGGTGGCGCATCGAGGCGCGGAATAGCGCGACCATGGGCCGGAGCGAAGACTAATAAAGCTAGATCAAGCCGAGCAGGAACGCAATCGGCGGAACGTGTTCGGCCGACCGAATCGACTCTCAAGCGTGGGTCCGGGTTTGTATCGCCAAGGGATGCGGCGGCATGCGTCGGCGAAAATACGCCGATGAAATGCGGCCCGGGTTCGATCAAGATCCATCCGATGCACGGCGTAGCGCCACGCGTCGGCTCGTGAGCGTTCCATGACAACTCAATCCGGCTTGAGCAACACGTTCCAGGCATTGCCCAATCCGCGCGGCGGCGCCGTGCGGATTGCGGAGATGGCGCTGACCGACGCGCTAGCACGCATTCATGCGCGACGGCGACACGCTCGGCGTCCTGCGCCGCGCGATCGGCGCGTTGCAGTCGGCGGGCTGGCTGCCGGCGCAGCGTTTCGGCGAGACGCTGGTGCTGGTGTCGCCGCTGGCGGGGCTGAACGACAAAAACCGCAACCAGTTCGCCGAGGCGCTGCGCGATTTCAGCGCGCCGTCGAGCGCCGCAATCTGCGCGAACTTGCCTGTTCCACGCTGCTGTTCGATCACTATCGCGGGCTGCATGCGCTGATGGCCGCGCATACCCGCGCCGCGCCCGTTTCCTTCGATGACCTCGCGCTCGCCGGCCGCGCCATTCCGCCGGCCACGCTGCGCCCCATTTCCTCCGAGCGCCTGGCGCGCGTGCGGGCGCACTACGAGCGTGCGTTGCTGATGCTGCTGCGATCGAAGGCCGGGCGAGTTGAAAGGGCAGGCGGAGATCATGTCGATCCTCGACGCCTGTCTCGCCGATCTCGCCGGCCCCGATCCCTACGATTTCTGGCGTCTGGCCGGCTGCGGTGGTCGAGGCGTTGCGTTTGCAGCCCGATCCCGACACCGCCGCGGACGCCCGTCGTCTGTACGCGCGCTTCAATCTGGTTCTGGCCGATCAGGCGCATGGTTTGTCGCATGCGCCCAAATCGCTGGTGCGCGCCGCGCTTGCGCTGTTGTGGCGCGATTACGCGTTATACGGCGCGTCGGCGGAGGATTCCGCTCAAGTCGATGTGTTGCGCGACTACGGCTTGACCGTGGACTGGCACGTTGCCGGCGTCGCAGGCGTCCGAGGACGCGTGGGAGAGGAATGCGGAGCAGGCGCGCGATGCGTCCACGCGGGATCTGGGCGTATTGCGTGTGAACGCCGTGGCGTATGAGGATTTCCTGACGAGCGCCGAGCCGGCTATCGGCGCGTTGATCGAGCATGGGATGTCGGCGCGGGAAGCGGGGCGTATCGATGTGCAGCGCGGCGCTCAAGGCGGCTGACGCGGCGTATCGGCTGGGCGCGGCGGCGTGTGCGCTTGGGCTGGGTCATGTCGCGCTGCTCGCCGATACGCTCGGGCTCGCGTGGCGGCGGATTGCGTATGAGGCGCAGATGACGCCGGAGGGCACAGCCGCTCGATGCCGCCATTCCCGAAGCGCGCCGCTCAGGCGCTTGGCGCGATGCTGCATCAGGCTGCGGCGGGGATTGCGCCATCGGAGGGCGGGGCGTCGGTGGCGGCGCTGACCGCGATGATCGAGAGGGGCATGGGTCGGTGATTGTCGTTCGCACTTGGGGCGGGCTACCGGCACTGACCCCGCCCATCCAACCCCAAGTGCGAACGACCGCTACTTGACCACTGCATACCGCGCGAGCGTGATCTTTCGCGCGGCATCGTGATCGACGACCGGCATCGGGTATTCCGCGCCCAGCGAGATCTTCGCGGCCTTCAACGCGTCCGGTTTCGCTTTCCACGGCGCATGGATGTCCTTATCGGAAAGCGCCGGCGAGTTCCGGCACGTAATGGCGGATGAACTTGCCCCTGGCATCGAATTTCTCCGACTGCGTGACCGGATTGAAAATGCGGAAATACGGCTGCGCGTCGCAGCCGCTCGACGCACGCCCACTGCCACCCGCCATTATTCGATGACAACTCGAAGTCGTTCAGCAGCGACTCGAAATACTGCTCCCCGCGACGCCAGTCGAGCCCGAGATCCTTCGTGAGAAAACTCGCCACGACCATCCGCAGCCGGTTGTGCATATAACCCGACTGATTGATCTGGCGCATGGCGGCATCGACTAGCGGATAACCCGTCCGGCCCTCGCACCACGCGGCGAAATTGCTATCGGCGGCTCGCCCGTTTCCCATTCGATACGGTCGTACTCCGGCTTGAACGCCTTGTGGTCGCCCGGCACGCCAACGTACGGAAAATGGTGCAGCACCGAAAAATAAAAATCCCGCCAGATCAGTTCGGACAACCACGTTTCGGCGCCACGATTGCCGTGGCGCTGGGCATCGTGGGCGGTGCGGGCGAGCGCGCGTATCGAAATCGTGCCGTGCCGCAGATGCACGCTGAGATAACTCGGACCCTTCACGCGATGGAAAGTCGCGCGTCCGGTCGTAATCGGCCATGCGGTCGCGGAAGTCATCGAAGAGCTGATACGCGCCGCTCGTTCCCGCCGGCAACGCGGGCGCGTGTGCAGCGCTGAATCCAAGCGATTCCAGCGATGGAATGCCGTGCTTCACGCCAGCCGGCGGCCGCGCCAAAGCCGACAAGATGATCCTCCGACGCATACGGCTTCAACGCATCCGGCGTCAGCGATGCGAGCCAGTTGCGCTTATAGGGCGTGAACACGGTGTACGGTTTGCCCGCGCCCGTCAGCACGTCGTCCTGATGAAAAATGGTCTGGTCCTTGAACGTGAAAAACGCTACGTCCGCGCTGGCCAGTTTTTTGCCGATATCCTCGTCGCGCGCCTTCGCCGACGGCTCGTAGTCGCGATTGGTGAACACCGCGTTCACGCCGCATTCGCGCGCCAGCGCCGGAATCTCGTGCGACGGCACGCCGTGCCGCACCATCAGGCCGCCGCCCGCGTCGCGCAGGGTTTTATCGAGTTCGATCAGGCTGGCATGAATAAACGGCACGCGCCGATCGTTTTGAGGCAAGAGGCGAGAGAATTTCGCGGTCGAAAACGAAGGCGCACAGCACCCGGCGACAGCGTGTTAGTGCGTGATAGAGTGCAGCATGGTCTGCCACGCGCAGGTCTCGTCGAAACCAGACTAGCCCCAGATCAAAGTCGGCCATCAAGCAGCGCCTTTGCTAAAATTCGAATTATGTCCAAGACTTCCGATCGCATCAATTTGACCAATCAGTTCCTGATCGCCATGCCCAACATGGCCGATCCCACGTTCTCAGGGACTGTAGTCTACCTTTGCGATCACAGCGAGCGCGGTGCGCTCGGCCTGGTGATCAACCGGCCGACCGACATCGACCTCCAATCGCTTTTCAATCGCATCGACCTGAAGCTCGAGATCGAGCCGCTCGTGCATCTGCCCGTGTATTTCGGCGGCCCGGTGCAGACCGAACGCGGCTTCGTGCTGCACGATCCGGCCGACGGCGATGTCTATACTTCGTCCATGAGCGTGCCCGGCGGCCTCGCCATGACCACGTCGAAAGACGTGCTCGAAGCGGTCGCGAGCGGCAAGGGGCCCGCAGCGCTTCCTGCTCACGCTCGGCCACGCCGGCTGGGGCGCGGGGCAACTCGAAGAAGAAATCGCCAAGAACGGCTGGCTGACCGTGGAAGCCGATCCGCGCATCGTCTTCGACGTCCCCGCCGAAGACAAGCTGCAAGCGGCGTTGTCGCTGCTCGGCGTGTCGCTTTCCATGCTGTCGGGCGAAGCGGGCCACGCATGACGGGTGACGCGCCGCCCTGACACCCGCATCGAAGCCACGCTGCTTGCCTTCGATTACGGCGAAAAACGCATTGGCGTCGCGGTCGGCAATACGCTGACCAGACACGCGCGGGCGCTGACGGTGCTTGAAAACCGCAGCCGCGAATATCGCTTCGAAGTGGTCGGTCAATTGATCGCCGAATGGAAACCGCATGACGGTGATAGTCGGCCTGCCGATGCACCCCGACGGCACGCCGCACGAAATGACCCAACTCGCCACGCGCTTCGGCAATCAGCTGAACGGCCGCTTCAGCGTGCCGGTGAGCTGGGTGGACGAGCGGTATTCATCGGTGGAAGCGAAGGCCGAAATGAAGCGCAACGGCGTGAAGATGAATGCCAAGGGCCGTTACGACGATATCGACGCCGAAGCCGCGCGCGTCATCCTCCAACAGTATCTAGACGGACTTTCCGACGATCATGAGTTCCATTGACGCCGAGGCGCTGTACCGCGAGTTGCTCGGACAGATTCGCGCGGCTTATGGCGAATCGCTGACGCAAGCCGGCGCTCCGGTGCTCGCCGGTATTTATAGCGGCGGCGTGTGGCTGGCCGAACGGCTCGCCAAAGACCTGAACGTGGCCGAATTCGGCGTGGTGAACGTGGCGCTGCATCGCGACGATTACGCGAAAAAGGGCCTGCACAGCCAGGCCAGCCCGACCTCGCTGCCGTTCGAAGTCGACAATCGGAAAATCCTGCTGATCGACGACGTGCTGTCCACCGGCCGCACCGTGCGCGCAGCCGTCAACGAGCTTTATGATTACGGCCGCCCGGCCTCGGTGGAACTGGCCGTGCTCGCCGATCGCGGCGGCCGCGAGTTGCCCATGGCGGCGCGTTTCACCGGCGGCGTGGTCGATGTGCCCGCGAACGCCAATCTCGTGCTCACGCAGCGCGACGACGGCACGCTCACGTTCTCGACCGAAGCGCGCACGGATTGAACGCGCAGCGGCGCAGCATCTGCCGGCGCACCTTCCCCCGACAAAAACAACGCACCACCAGGATCGACATGAACACGGCCACCCAGGGTTCTGCCGAAAGCAGCGCGCCGGACAGAAAACCGGCGTCTTCGCGCTACGGCTTTCTCAAAGGCAATCCGCAGCTCACGAAAAACGGCGAACTCAAGCATCTGCTGACCATCGAAGGACTTCCGCGCGCGATCGTCACGCATATTCTCGATACCGCCGAACAGTTCGTCAGCGTGACGGATCGCGAGATCAAGAAAGTGCCGCTGCTGCGCGGCAAGTCAGTCTTCAACCTGTTCTTCGAGAACTCCACGCGCACCCGGACCACGTTCGAGATCGCCGCGAAGCGACTCTCGGCGGACGTGCTCAACCTGAATATCAATGCATCGTCCACGAGCAAGGGCGAGTCGCTGCTCGACACCATCAACAACCTCTCGGCCATGCACGCCGACATGTTCGTCGTGCGTCATGCGTCGAGCGGCGCGCCGTATCTGATCGCCGAGCATTGCGCGCCGCACGTGCACGTGATCAATGCCGGCGACGGGCGTCATGCGCACCCGACGCAGGGTCTGCTCGACATGTACACCATCCGCCATTACAAGCGCGATTTCACGAATCTGCGCGTGGCGATTGTCGGCGACATCCTGCATTCGCGCGTAGCGCGCTCCGACATCCACGCGCTGACCACGCTCGGCGTGCCGGAAGTGCGCGCGATCGGTCCGCGCACCTTGCTGCCGGGCAATCTCAACGAGATGGGCGTGCACGTGTATCACAACCTCGACGAAGGCCTGAAGGGCGTCGATGTGATCATCATGCTGCGCCTGCAGAACGAACGCATGAGCGGCGCGTTGCTGCCATCGGCGCAAGAGTATTTCAAGTCCTGGGGACTGACGCCGGAGCGCCTCGCGCTGGCTGCGCCCGACGCTATCGTGATGCATCCGGGACCGATGAATCGCGGCGTGGAAATCGATTCGCAAGTGGCCGACGGCCCGCAATCGGTGATCCTCAATCAGGTCACATTCGGAATTGCCGTGCGGATGGCGGTAATGGGCATCGTTGCCGGAAATAACGATTAACACACATGAAGATCCATATTCAAGGGCGGCACGCTCATCGACCCGGCTGCGGGCACCGAAACACAGGCCGATGTGTTTATCGCGGCGGGCAAGATCGTCGCGCATCGGCGATGCGCCCGCGGATTTTCACGCGGCGCGGGTGATCGATGCGAAGGGGTTGGCCCTTGCGCCGGGTTTCGTCGATTTAAGCGCGCGGTTGCGCGAGCCGGGTTTCGAACACAAGGCGACGCTCGAGTCCGAAATGGCGGCGGCGGCTGCGGGCGGCGTGACGAGCCTCGTGTGTCCGCCCGATACCGATCCCGTGCTCGATGAACCGGGCCTCGTCGAAATGCTCAAGTTCCGCGCGCAGAAGCTGCATCAGGCGCACGTGTATCCGCTCGGCGCGTTGACGGTGGGGCTCAAGGGCGAGGCGATCACCGAGATGGTCGAGTTGACCGAAGTCGGGCTGCATCGGCTTCTCGCAGGCCGATACGCCGATTGTCGATACGCGCACGCTGTTGCGCGCGCTGCAATATGCGACCACGTACGGCTATGCCGTGTGGCTGCGTCCGCAGGACTCTTATATGGCGAGCGGCGGCGTGGCGGCGAGCGGGGCGGTGGCGTCGCGGCTGGGGTTGTCGGGCGTGCCGGTGTCGGCGGAAACCATCGCGTTGCATACCATTTTCGAGCTGGTGCGGGTGTCGGGCGCGCGGGTGCACTTGTCGCATTTGTCGTCGGCGGCGGGCGTGGCGCTGGTGCGCGAGGCGAAGGCCGAAGGCTTGCCCGTGACCTGCGATGTGACCATCAACCACGTGCATCTGACCGATATGGATATCGGCTACTTCAACTCGCAATTCCGCCTCGATCCGCCGTTGCGCTCGCAGCGTGACCGCGACGCGATTCGCGCGGGGCTGGCGGATGGCACCATCGATGCAATCTGCTCCGATCACACCCCGCTCGACGACGACGAAAAGCTGCTGCCTTTCGCCGAAGCCACGCCGGGCGCGACGGGGCTGGAACTGCTGCTGTCGCTGACGGTGAAATGGGCGCGTGAAGCGCGCGTGCCGCTGGCGAAGGCGCTGACGCGCATCACGACCGCGCCGGCCGGCTGTGCTGAAGCTGAACGCGGGGCGTATTGCGGTGGGTGAAACCGCCGATCTGTGTCTCTTCGATCCCGCCGCCGAATGGCTCGTCGAGCCCGCGAAGCTCAAGAGCCAGGGGCACAACTCGCCGTTCCTCGGCTACGAATTGCCGGCGCGGGTGCTCACGACGCTGTGTGTCGGGGCATATCGCGTATGAAGCGCGCTGACCGGTCCTGACCATGTTCGCTTTCCGCAAAGCACGGATTTTTGCGCATCTGCTGCACGGGATGTGGACCGTGGCGACGCGTTTTCCCAACGCGACGCCGCAGGTGCGCATGGAGTTGAACCGCGCGTGGTCGATCGAAATGTTGCGTCGATGCGGGATGAAACTTGTCGTGCACAACGATCAGGCGCGGCTCGATAGCGGCGCGCTGGTGGTCGGCAATCACGTGTCCTGGATCGATATCTACGTGGTCAACGCGTGGCGGCCGACGCCGTTCGTCTCGAAGGCGGAGGTTCGCAGCTGGCCGCTGGTCGGCTGGCTCGCGCAGCAACTCGACACGGTGTTCCTCCAGCGCGAAAAACGTAGCGACGCGAAACGCATCATGCATGAGCTGTCGGAGCGGCTGGTGCGCGGCGAGCTGATGTGCGTGTTTCCGGAAGGAACGACGTCGCTTGGGCGCGACTTGCTGCCGTTTCACTCCAACCTGTTTCAGGCGGCTGTGTCGGCGTCTTGTCCGGTGCAGCCGATCTGCCTGATGTACGAAGACGCGAACGGGCGGCAATCGGAGGCGCCGGCTTATATCGATGACCTGACGCTCGCGTTTACGCTGAACGCCATGCTTCGCGATGCGCCGCTGACCGCGCATCTGTATGTCTGCGATGCGATGGCGCCGGGTGCCGACCGGCGCGTGCTGGCGAAGGAAGCGCAGGCGTCGATGGAGGTCGCGTTGCGGCGGATGCAGGGGGCGGGGGTGTCGAGCGCGGTGGTGCGGGATGAGGTGGGTGGGTTTGAAGCGCTGACGCCGCGGGGTTGAGATGATCCTCGTGACGGGCGGTGCTGGGTTTATCGGCGCCAACTTCGTGCTTGACTGGCTCAACGCCTTCGGCGAAGCCGTGCTCAATGTCGACAAGCTGACCTACGCGGGCAATCTGGGCACGCTCAAGCCGTTGCAAAACAACCCGAACCACGTCTTCGTGCAAGCCGATATTTGTGATCGCGCCGCCATGGACGCATTGCTCAGCCGGCACAAACCCCGCGCGATCTTGCATTTCGCCGCCGAAAGTCACGTGGACCGGTCGATCCACGGACCCGCCGAGTTCGTGCAGACCAACGTGGTGGGCACGTTCACGCTGCTGGAAGCGGCGCTCGCATACTGGAAAACACTCGCCGATGCGGACCAGGCTGCGTTTCGGTTCCTGCATGTATCGACGGACGAAGTGTTCGGCTCGCTTTCCCCCGACGACGCACAGTTCTCCGAAACCACGCCCTACGCGCCGAACAGTCCGTATTCCGCGACGAAAGCCGCGTCCGATCATCTGGTGCGCGCGTATCACCACACCTACGGCCTGCCGGTGGTGACGACGAATTGCTCGAACAATTACGGTCCGTATCAGTTCCCGGAGAAGCTGATTCCGCTGGTGATCGCGAATGCGCTGGGCGGCAAGCCTTTGCCGGTTTACGGCGATGGTCAGAACATTCGCGACTGGCTATACGTCGGCGACCATTGCGCCGCGATTCGCGAAGTGCTGGCGCGCGGCACGCCTGGGGGAAACGTATAACGTCGGCGGCTGGAACGAGAAGACGAACCTCGACGTCGTGCATGCCGTTGTGCGACTTGCTCGACCGGCTTAAAGCCGAAGTCAGCCGGTTCGTACCGCGACCAGATCACGTTCGTGACGGATCGGCCGGGCCATGACCGCCGTTATGCCATCGATGCACGCAAGCTCGAGCGCGAACTCGGCTGGAAGCCGGCGGAGACGTTCGAGACGCGGTATCGCCAAGACGGTGCAGTGGTATCTCGACAATCAGGCGTGGGTCGACGAAGTGGCTTCCGGCGAATATCGCAAGTGGGTCGAGGCCAACTACGCGCAGCGTGCGTGACGCAATAAAGGACTGACGATGGCCCGCAAAGGCATCATTCTCGCCGGTGGCTCGGGTACGCGGCTCTACCCGATCACGCATGTTGTCTCGAAGCAATTGCTGCCCGTGTACGACAAACCGATGATCTACTACCCGCTCTCCACGCTGATGATGGCGGGGATTCGCGACGTGCTGATCATCTCGACGCCGCAGGATGCGCCGCGTTTCGAAGTCATGCTCGGCGACGGCAGCCAGTGGGGCATGAACATCCAGTACGCCGTGCAGCCGTCGCCGGACGGACTGGCGCAGGCGTTCATCATCGGCGAGCGGTTTATTGGCGGTGATCCGTCGGCGCTGATTCTCGGCGACAATATTTTCTACGGCCACGATCTCGAGCAAGCAGCTCGAGCACGCCAACGCACGAGACCGATGGCGCCACGGTTTTTGCGTATCACGTGCACGACCCCGAGCGTTACGGCGTGGTCGAATTCGATGCGAATTTTCACGCGTTGTCGATCGAAGAAAAGCCGGCGGTGCCGCGCTCGAACTACGCGGTCACCGGCCTCTATTTCTACGATAACGACGTCTGCGAGATCGCCGCCGACATCAAGCCGTCGCCGCGTGGAGAGCTCGAAATCACCGATGTCAATTCGTTCTATCTCGCGCAGCAGAAACTCGATGTCGAGATCATGGGGCGTGGTTTTGCGTGGCTCGATACCGGCACGCACGATTCGCTGATCGACGCGGCAACGTTCATCGCGACATTGCAGAAGCGGCAGGGCCTGGTGGTCGCGTGTCCTGAAGAAATTGCGTACCGGCGCGGCTGGATCGACGGCGAACAAGTGCTGAAGCTCGCCGCAGCCGCTCGCAAAAAATGCCTACGGGCAATATCTGCTCAACCTTCTTACGCATCAAGTCGCATGGCCATCCAAGTAACCGCTACCGCGCTGCCGGAAGTCGTGGTCATCGAACCGGAAGTGTTCGGCGATGCCCGCGGCTTCTTCTACGAAAGCTTCAACGGCCGCGACTTCGCCGAGCACGTGCAGGCGGGCGTTGAATTCGTGCAGGACAATCATTCGCGTTCGGCTCATGGCGTGTTGCGCGGGCTGCATTATCAGATCGAGCATGCGCAGGGCAAGCTCGTGCGCGTGGTGGAAGGCGAGGTGTTCGATGTCGCCGTCGATATCCGCAAAAGCTCGCCCCAGTTCGGCAAGTGGAGCGGGCGTGAAACTGTCGGCGGAGAACCATCGGCAGTTGTGGGTGCCGCCGGGATTCGCGCATGGGTTTGTCGTGTTGTCGGAGTCGGCGCAGTCGCTGTATAAGACGACCGATTACTGGTACCCGGAACACGAGCGAAGCATCATCTGGAACGATCCGGCGATCGGAATCGAATGGCCGATCGACTTCGAGCCGCTGCTTGCCGCGAAGGACGCGGCGGGCGCGCGTCTGGCCGATGCTGAGTGCTTCGCGTGAGAGCCTGTCGATGACACCGGACACTGTGCAGAAAACCGATTCTGCTGACCGGCGCCAACGGCCAGGTCGGCTTCGAACTGGCGCGCAGTCTGCAGGGGTTGGGCCGTGTGGTGGCGCTTGATCGCAGAGGCCTTGATCTTTCGGACTCCGGATCAGATGCGCCGGGTTGTGCGCGATGTGATCGCCGGCGTTGATCGTCAATGCGGCGGCGTATACGGCTGTAGATGCAGCCGAAAGCGATGTGCCGGCCGCCATGCGCCTGAATGCCGAAGCACCGGATGTGCTGGCGCAGGAAGCGAAGCGGCTTGGCGCGTTGCTGGTTCATTACTCGACGGACTACGTCTTCGATGGCAAGAAGGACGGACGCCTACGACGAAGACGACGCCACCAATCCGCTGAACGTCTATGGCAAGAGCAAGCTTGCCGGCGAGCAGGCGATTGCGGCGTCGGGCTGTGCGCACCTGATTTTCCGGACGAGCTGGGTGTACGGCGCGCGAGGCAAGAACTTTCTTCTAACGATGCTGCGGCTTGGCGCGCGAGCGTGACGAGTTGAGCGTGGTGGCCGACCAGATTGGCGCGCCGACGTGGTCGCAGGACTATCGCGACGTTGACGTCCGAGCGTGTTGTCGCAGGTTCTCGTTCGAAATCGAAAACGACTGGATGCGCGATTCAGGCGTTTATCACCTGACGGCTTCTGGCGCGACCTCGTGGTGCGGTTTCGCCCAGGCAATTTTCGATAACTCGAAGCAAGAGAAGAAGCCGGTAATCAAGGCGATTCCCACGGCGTCCTATCCAACTCCTGCAGCGCGGCCTGTGAACTCGCGGTTATCAAACCACAAGCTGTTGGCGACATTCGGCGTGCAGGCGCCTGAATGGCGCGAAGCGCTGCGACTCTGCATGGCGGAGACTGCCTTAATCCGCGATTCTCGATTTAATCGATAACCGCGCGGCAGTCCGAGCATTCCACCTGCGTCACCGTGCGCTCGGCCGGGTCGCTGGCCAACGCATTGCCGTCAGCTCTTCGCCCCAGACGCAGCCTGAATCGAGGCCGATGACGTTATCGCGGACGATGAGACCCAGCGCAGCCCAATGGCCGAATACCACGGTGACGTCCGATGTCCCGCGCGATGGCACGTCGAACCAGGGCATGAAGCCCGGGGGCGCCGAATCCACGCCGCCGCTGGATGAGAAGTCCATGTCGCCATCGACGGAACAAAAGCGCAGGCGCGTCAGCGCGTTGCACACCACGCGCAGCCGGTCGCTGCCTTTGAGCTTGGGTTTCCAGCGCGCCGGCTCGTTGCCGTAGAGGCTCGCGAGCGTTTCCTTCCAGTTTGCCGCGCGGAGCGCGCGCTGGAATTCATCGGCGAGTTCGAGCGTTGTCGCGACGTCCCACTGCGGCAGCACGCCCGCATGAACCATCAGCATGCCGTGATCGAAATGCGCGATAGGGCGATGCCGGACCCAGTCGAGGAGATCGGCGGCGTCGGGCGCGGCCAGGATTTCATCGATGGTGTCGCCTTTCTTCGATTTCCGAATTCCCGCCGATACGGACAGCAGGTGCAGGTCATGATTACCGAGGACGGCGACGGCGCGGTCACCGAGCGCGATCAGGTCGCGCAGCGTGGCGAGCGATTCCGGGCCGCGATTGATGACGTCGCCGGCGAACCACAGCGGCGTGGCGGCGCTGGGCGCGGCCTTGGCCAGCAGGCGCTGGAATGCTTCGCGGCAACCCTGGATATCGCCGAAAGCGAGGGGGACGGGGTGTTGCGGGAATAAAGATGCCATGTAGGAACAGTGCGAAGAATGAATCTATTGCCGGCAAGGCGCGGCGGTGGATGAACCTTATCAATACGGGAGCTTTTTGCGTGGTGGCGTGCCAACCGATGCCGCCTGGGACCGCCTGGGACGCTTCGCCGCGCTTCGATACTGACCGCGCAAACCGGGCAAATCAACACGACATAATAACCGACGCGGTGCGGGACTTGCTGGGGGAAGAGGGGTAGACCGGCAATGCGGGATAGGTTTTCTCGCCGGGGACGACATGGCAACCGTGAACAGCCGTCAGGATTTCTATTCATTCAAAGTGCGCTTGGAACCCATCCATGGACATTCGAGTTACTCCGACGGAAATCCCAGAAGTGAAGATCATCGAGCCCGCCGTTTTCGAGGACTCCCGCGGAGTTTTCTTCGAGAGCTTTAATAAGCAGGAATTCGAGGCGGCTACTGGGGAAGCGGTGGAATTCGTGCAGGACAATCACTTGATCTCGACCAGGGGTGTATTGCGCGGTCTACATTTCCAGGCGAAACGGCCACAGGGCAAACTCGTGCGCGTGGTTGCGGGCGAAGTGTTCGACGTGGCTGTCGATATTCGCCCCGGATCGGCGACATTTGGGCGCTGGGTCGGCGCAATTCTAAGCGAGAAAAACCGACGGCAGAAATGGGTGCCGGTCGGATTTGCACATGGGTTTCTAGTCTTGTCAGATTACGCGGAAGTGCTGTGCAAGGTCACCGATTATCGGTGTAGCGAGCATCAGGGCTGCTTGCTTTGGAGTGACGCCGGGGTGGGAGTCAAGTGGCCGCTTGCCACCGATCCAGTGCTGTCCTCACGAGATGCCGCAGGTGTCCGTCTTGCCGACTTGGTGCTCTGATATTGGTAAGCAATTCGCAAGGAAGTTTAATTTTTTACCGTTGTATCAGGTTGTCAGCGTGCTTTGGACCTAGGCTGGAGGCATCTATAATCTAGGGTTTCCCAAAACGGGGCAAGTGGTCCAGATGTTGCCTCAAAAGCGTCGGATAGCAGACAATACGAGTTTGTCCGCTTTTTTTGACGCAGCCCCGTTCAAATTGACGGGTCTTACACGGACCATCGCCAAATTCACCGTCGGCCTGATTGGCGCGATCGCAGCGCGACTGCCTAATATTCTGAGGATAAGACTTGAGTGCATTGTTGGGTGCCCTGATCCGGTACCGAGGATTCGTTTTTGGCAGCGTCAAGCGTGAGTTCCAGACGCGTTACAGAACCAGCATGCTGGGGGCGCTGTGGCTCATCCTGCAGCCTCTTGCGATGATCGTCGTATATACGGTTATATTCGCGGAAGTCATGCGTTCGCGCATGCCAGGCGTGGAAAGCACCTTTGGATACAGCATCTATTTGTGCGCCGGCACGCTGACGTGGGGCCTATTCGCGGAGATCGTCTCGCGGTCGCAAGGCGTGTTTATCGACAACGCCAACCTGATGAAAAAGCTGAGCTTTCCTCGCATTGCTCTGCCTGTCATTGTGACGCTGTCCGCGCTGATGAGCTTCGCGATTATCTTCACGCTCTTCACCGTTTTTTTGGTAGCCACGGGAAATTTTCCTGGCCTCCCGTTCCTCGGGTTAATTCCTTTACTGCTAATTCAGATCATCTTCAGCATTGGGCTCGGGATGACGCTGGGTGTCCTGAACGTATTTTTTCGCGATGTTGGTCAGTTCATGACCATCTTCATGCAGTTCTGGTTTTGGTTCACGCCGATTGTTTATCCATGGCGCATCCTGCCCGAGGCAGTCAAGCCGTTGATAAAGATCAATCCGATGGCGCGGCTTATTCTTGGCTATCAGACCATTTTGGTCGACCGCAAGTGGCCGGATTGGACGAGTCTCGTGCCGGTGGTCGTGGTCGGAATCTTGCTATGCGCATTCGGCCTATATCTGTTCAGGCGGCACTCGGCCGAAATGGTCGACGAACTTTAAGTTCTGTCCATTTTTTTATGCGTTTCCCAGGTGACTCGCACTCATTTTTGGGGCAACAAGCGTCAGATATAATTCAGGCGCCACAGAATGTTGTCCTTCCGTAATCTGATCGCGCAAGCGGACTTCATAAGGAGATTGAATTGACGAGCGCAGTTGTAACTGGCGTTACTGGCCAAGACGGGGCATACCTCACTCAGTTGTTACTTGGGCGCGGCTACGACGTCTACGGTACATACCGGCGAACCAGCTCGGTTAATTTCTGGCGGATGGATGAACTCGGCTTGCTCGATCATCCCAAGCTGCATCTCGTAGAACACGACCTGACCGACTTGGGCGCGACTATTCGTCTGATTGAAAAAGCCACGCCGCGTGAGGTGTACAACCTCGCCGCACAGAGTTTCGTGGGCGTGTCTTTTGAGCAACCGGTCACGACGGCTGAAATTACGGGCGTCGGCGCGCTACACGTTCTGGAAGCGATCCGTATTGTGGACCCGACTATTCGCTTCTATCAGGCTTCCACGTCGGAAATGTTCGGCAAAGTCCAGGCGATTCCTCAAAAAGAAGACACGCCTTTCTATCCACGCAGCCCTTATGGTGTGGCTAAGCTCTACGCGCACTGGATCACGATCAATTATCGCGAGTCGTACAACATCTTCGGCTCCAGCGGTATTCTTTTCAATCACGAGTCCCCCCTGCGCGGCCGTGAGTTCGTGACCCGCAAGATTACCGATTCTGTTGCAAAGATCTCGCTCGGCAAGTTGGGTCTTCTGGAACTTGGCAATTTGGATGCAAAGCGAGATTGGGGCTTCGCCAAAGAATACGTTGACGGTATGTACCGCATGCTGCAGGCCGACGAGCCGGATACGTTCGTACTCGCCACGAACCGCACGGAAACCGTTCGTGACTTCGTGACGATGGCATTCAAGGCAATCGGAACTGAGTTGGCGTGGCGCGGCGCGGGTGAGCAGGAGCAGGGCGTGGACGCTGGCAACGGCAAGGTCCTCGTGAGCGTTAATCCGAAGTTCCATCGTCCGGCGGAAGTAGAACTACTGATTGGCGATCCGGGCAAGGCAAAGGACAAGCTTGGCTGGGAACCCAAGACCACACTGGAAGAACTGTGCAAGATGATGGTCGAATCGGACCTGAATCGTAACAAAGTTGGCTTTTCCTTTTAGTCGGTTCGGTGGAGTGCGGTGTTCGCAGGCGAACTTTCCTGGCACTTAGGCTAGGGCGCTTATGATCGGGGGAAGGTGTCATTGCGTTCCAACGAGCGCTGCTTCATACGGGTCAGAAAGTCGGTCAGGCGGGATCTCGCGTTTGCGTTTTCCGTCCGACGGGCGAGTTTGACGAGCACCCAAGTGCTTCGCGGCCCAGCATCGAGCCAGCTTGCGGTTCTGTTTTTCACCCGACGGGCACGGTGCGGCAACGCGGCCGCATGACCGGACGGACGAGTGGGAGTGGCATGGGAAGTATTTCTGTACAAAATGTCGGCAAAGCTTATAAGCAATATGAGTCTCGTTTCGGCCGCTTGCTGGAATGGGTTTCGCCTGTAGCGATCGAAAAGCATACGGTGAAGTGGGTCTTGCGAGATGTGAGCTTCAATGTCCGTCAGGGCGATGCGTTGGGGATCATTGGAGTGAACGGTGCCGGCAAAAGTACATTGCTGAAGCTGATCACGGGCACCACGCAGCCTACAGTTGGTTCGGTGACCATGCACGGCCGCGTGGCTGCCATGCTGGAGCTCGGCATGGGCTTTCACCCTGACTTTACCGGCCGACAAAACGTGTTCATGTCGGGCCAGCTGCTTGGACTCAATGCCACCGACATCGAACGCGTAATGGGACAAATCGAAGATTTCGCCGAGATTGGCGATGCCATCGACAAACCCGTCCGGATTTACTCGAGCGGCATGCAGATGCGGCTCGCGTTTAGCGTAGCGACGGTGATTCGCCCTGACATTTTGATTGTCGACGAAGCGTTGTCAGTCGGCGACGCCTATTTTCAGCATAAAAGCTTTGACCGAATTCGCCAGTACAGGGAGCAGGGCACTACGCTTTTGATCGTGTCGCACGACAAGTCGTCTATTCAAGCGGTCTGCGACCGCGCAATCTTGCTCAACGCGGGGCGCGTAGAACGTGAAGGATCACCAGAAATGGTGATGGACTACTACAACGCGCTGATTGCAGAAAAGAGCAATAGTACGGTGCGTCAGATCGAACTCGCGGACGGACGCGCTCAAACGGTGTCCGGAACCGGCGAAGCTGTGATCGAGACAATAGGGTTATTCAACGCGACGGGGCAGCGAGTCGAGGTCGTGGATGTCGGAACACCGGTCAGTCTAAAGATTGCCGTTCGCGTGAACGTGCCCGTGCCGGAACTGGTGGTCGGCTATGTGATCAAGGATCGGCTTGGGCAGGCGGTTTTCGGAACAAATTCACACTATCTAAAGCAGCCGCTGATGAAGGTTCAGCGAGGCGATTCGCCGGTATTCAGTTTCGAGTTCCCCGCAAATTTGGGGTTTGGCAGCTATTCGGTCGCGGTGGCCCTTCATAGCGGACCGGCTCACGTGGGTGCCAATTACGAATGGCGCGACCTGGCGCTGGTGTTCGAAGTGGTGAATACGAGCAAAAACGAATTTGTTGGCTGCGCATGGATTGAGCCTAACCTCAGCATCGAATACTCCAACGGGAAATAGCAGGCTCATGGTTCCCGACAGCTTTTATCGCGCCCTGGAAGATCGTTTTCGCGGCGAGCGCGAAGACATTAAACAACGTCAATCAGTCTATCTGCCATTGATTGACGCGCTGCGCGAGCGCACTGGGAAGCCAGGGTTGGACCTAGGCTGTGGCCGCGCGGAATGGCTCGAACTCCTGCGAGATCATGGCGTGCAGGCCTCCGGCATAGATCTCAATGCAGATTTCATCGAGGCCGGCAAATCGCTCGGCCTTGATGTTATGCAAGGTGACGCGATCGCTCACGTGCGTGACCTTCCGTCAGGCGAGCTTGGTTTTATCAGTGCGTTCCATATGGTCGAACACATTGATTTCGGGTTGATGCTTGATTTGCTTTCACACGCACGGTCAGCGCTTGATGATCATGGTTTTCTGCTTCTAGAGACACCTAACCCGGCAAACCTCACCGTCGGCGCCAACACGTTTTATCTTGATCCGACGCATGAACGTCCATTGCCGCCCGCGTTGCTCGCGTTTGCCGCGGAGTACGCGGGCTTCGAGCGTGCATTCGTGGTGCCGGTGAATCGCCACCTTATTTCAAATCCTTTGGAACTCTGGCCTGCGGACGTGCAGGGAGCGTCTGCGTTGAACAACGCGGTCGGTGCGTTGAACGACACCTTGATGCAGGCGCCTGATTATGCGGTCGTCGCATTCAAGCGAAGCGACGAGGCGTTCGAGCATGTTGCGTTGACGCTGGTTGAGCAGGCTCCGTTACCGACTGCTGCTCACGCGGTTGATGTTGTCGCGCTCGACGGCGCTGCAAAACAGATGGATGGCATGATTGCCGAGCTTACTCTTCGGCTGGACCGCGCCGAAGTCACTATCCAACAGACACACGAGATGGCTAGCTCTGCGTGTCAGACTGCGAATAACGCTGCGGATGCGTCCACGATGGCCCAGGGCGCGGCAGAGCTGGCACGCCAAACGGCCGACAGAAGCATTGAAAGCGCTGAAGACGCGCAGCGCAAATCTGAGGAGGTATTGTTTCTTGAAACCACGCGGATTGCCCAGCTTCGCTCAATAGCGGACGCCCGCGAGGCAGAGTTGCAAAAGATGCGGGCGAGTAGCAGTTGGCGCATCACCGCACCATTGCGCGCGATCGGAGGCTTGCGGTTTGCGCGCGTGCCTGGACGGGCGTTTGCCCGGGCGCAGTTGCGAGGCGTGATCGTGCGAGCGGCAGCAACGCTTTCAACGCGCCCAAAACTGAAGCATCGCGTGCTTGCCGTGTTGTCGCGGTTTCCCCGGTTGCACGCGAGACTTGCTGGAATTGCAGGTAACGCAGGGAGCGCGGGGTTTGTTTTTGGGGAAGCTTATTCGTTAGTCGTCGACGAGGTGGACCAACTCGGCGAACGAGGCCGAATGGTCTACGACAATCTCATGCAAGTACGCTCCGAAACGGAAATCGATATCCGGCCGTGACCATCATTAACGCGAAATCTGCTCGCTAAACCGTTCATCAAAATAACTATGCGTGTGATTTTGGACTTGCAAGGCTGCCAGTCATCAAGCCGGCTTCGCGGAATCGGGCGTTACAGCCTGTCTCTTGCAAAATCGATCGTTCGCAATGCGGGCGACCATGACATCTGGATTGTGTTGTCGGACCTTTTTCCGCGCTCCGTCGAGGAACTTCGCAAAGAGTTTGCTGACACGTTGCCGGCCGAAAAGTTGGTGGCAATGTCGTTGCCCGGTCCGGTGCAGGCCCTGGGCGGCCGTCCTTGGCGCGCGGCGGCAGCCGAACTAATCCGCGAGCACGCAATCTCCGAATTGCGCCCGGACGTCGTGCATATCAGTAGCTTGTTCGAAGGATTCACAAGCAATTCCACTACAACAGTGAATCTGCTTGACCCGTCGCCCGTAGTGGCCGCCACTCACTATGATCTGATTCAATATCTCGATCCCGACACGCACTTGGTCGACCCACGGCTGCGCAAGTTTTTCCATCGAAAGTTGGAGATGTTGAAGCGCGTGGATTTGGTGCTCGCGATCTCCGGCTACTCGGGAGAAGAGGCTTCCCGCGAATTGGCCATCCCCGAAGACCGGATCGTGAATGTTTCATCGGGTGTGGGAGAAAGTTTTCATCCTGGCGTACTGAGTGAAGCCGATTCCAAAGCATTGATGAGTCGCCACGGTCTTACACGGCCGTTCGTGATGACGACAGGGATTGCGGAGTCACGCAAGAATCTGGAAGGTCTTATTAAAGCGTTCAGCCGGATGCCGGCCGAGGTTCGCAACGGATACCAATTGCTTTTGGTGTGTCAGGCGACTGATGCGGATCAGTTGCGGCTCAGAAGTATCGCGCGCAACGCCGGTTTGACGGAAGAGGATTTGTTGATTGCGGGTTTTGTAACGGACGACGACCTTGTCGCGTTGTACCGGTCGACCAGTCTGTTCGTATTTCCCTCTCTGCACGAAGGATTTGGCCTGCCCGCGCTGGAGGCAATGGCGTGCGGTGCTCCCGTCATTGGATCGAACGTCACCAGCCTACCCGAAGCGATCGGCAAGGCTGACGCACTCTTTGATCCGCGTGCGCTGGACGAAATGGCTGCCATGATGCGCAAAGCGCTTGACGACACAGCGTATCGTGAGTCTCTGCTCGCTCACGCCGCCGTGTATCCGGCGCAGTTTTCCTGGGACGAAACGGGGCGACGCGCATTGCGCGCGTTCGAAAACGCCGTCGAGAAACGGGGGGCGTCCAAGCGCCGGCCATCGGAGTCGGTGTCGTCTCCAATGAGTGACACCGCGCACGATTCCAAGAATCCGTTATATACAAAACTGCTCAGGTCCCTCGCTGCGCTCAACGAACCTTCCGACGACGCCGATTGGGTAGCGGCAGCATCGGCGATTGCGCTCAACCAACGCACGGGTCGCCCGAAGCAGTTGCTTGTGGACGTGTCGATCCTCAGCGGCTTCGACGCCAAATCCGGTATCCAGCGCGTCACGCGCGCCGTAGTAATGCAATTGCTCGCGTCCCCGCCGCCGGGGTGGAACGTACGCCCCGTGCGCGTGGATCGGTCGGCGATGAAGTATCGCTATGCCGACGAGTTTGTGAGATCTATGGGTGGTTCCAAACAGGGCGCCCACGCCAACGATGATTGGGTCGATCCGTCTGCCGGTGATATTTTCTTAGGCCTCGATCTCGCCGCCGATATCGTGCCGCATGCGCAGCCATGGTTTGAGGCACTGCGGCGGCGCGGCGTAAAGATCTACTTCGTTGTCTACGATCTGTTGCCGATACTTCGGCCCGAGTGGTTCTCGGAAGGCATTGCTACCGTTTTTCCACCGTGGCTGACCACGCTCGGCGTGGTATCCGACGGACTGATCGGAATCTCGCGAGCGGTAGCAGACGATCTCGCCGCTTATTACGAAAAACACGTTCCGACGCGGCTCACCGACCTGAAAATCGGCTATTTTCATTTGGGCGCGGACATTCACAGCACTAATCCGAGTAGCGGACTTGCAGACGATTCCGAACAAGTCCTGACGAGCCTGCGTGCGCAGCCGACCATGCTGATGGTCGGGACGGTGGAACCACGGAAGGGTTACGCTCAGACCCTCGCGGCGTTCGACCTGCTCTGGAATTCCGGCGTGCGGGTGAACCTGGCGATTGTGGGGAAGCCAGGGTGGCATCAGGAAAAGCTGATTGAATCCCTGCAGCGTAATCCGCAGCTCGGGCAGCAGTTGTTTTGGCTGCAGGGCGTAAGCGATGAATATCTTGACCGTATCTACGAGGCGTCAACTTGCTTGCTGGCCGCCTCGGAAGGCGAGGGCTTCGGCTTGCCGTTGATCGAAGCCGCTCAGAAGAATCTGCCGATCATCGCACGCGAACTTCCTGTCTTCCGCGAAGTGGCCGGCGAGCATGCGTTTTACTTCAACGGCGCCGAGCCACAAGATCTGGCGACGACCGTGCAGTGCTGGCTGGATTTGTGGGCGCAACGCGCCGTTCCGGTGTCCACCTCGATGCCTTGGCTCACGTGGGAGCAGAGTGCGCGGGAGTTGCAGAGGTTGGTGACTGATCACGCGAGCGATGCTGCGAATGCGTGGTATGGATGTGTGAAGGGTGAGCCGCCTCCGTTTCGGCGCGGTGATCATTGACGCGCGATTTGCTTTGATTTTTTAAGTAGGACGCCATCTTTCGGATGGCGGTTCATGTTTGCAATGAAATTTGCTTGAACGTGCGGCGTTTGTTCGTGAAACCGCGCGCTAACTTATCTTAATGGTTTGAGCTTCAAGGTTCTCGAAAACTCAGACTCCAATTCAATTGGTACCATAAAATAGTCCCAGTAAATAGAATCACACGCCATGCGCCACGTTTCTCGGTCAGCAAGCCTATTTCCAAATAAGTCGTAAAGAACGTATTTATGCTCAGTCGCGATATCGAACAGAGTATCTTTGGTGTGTCCATATGCGCTATAGCCGGGCGAGCCGTATTCTACCGACATGAGCGGCCGAAATTTATTCAGTATTATCGATGCACCTTTCAAGCATCCTATTTCGCCCCCTTCAATGTCGATCTTGAGAAATCTGATCGAATCAACGTCGCCAACGTAGTTGTCTAAACGTTCGATGGTAACTTCGATTTTTTGAGGATCTGCTAAATCGGGGAAATTATAGGTCTTTTGCATGAGACCGCTTTCCTCAGGCGTTCCGCGTGCATATGTGAAAGACGCTTTACCAGTCTTATCCGAAAGCGCAACATTATGGATTGTAACGTTCGGTGCTCCATACGTTGTATGAATATGATAATGAGCGAATGGAATTGGTTCGAACGCAACAACCGTGCCCTTGGGACCCACTAACTCGATAAAACTCTGTAAGTGTTTTCCCGTGTGTGCGCCCACGTCAAATACCGTATCCCCCGGGCGTATCCATTTCTGGTATTGCGTGCGAAGTACAGACTCGTAGTCGAACGCGAGCACACCGGCGTCAATCAGACTCGCAAGGTGGGTGATTCGCCTAGAAAACTCGTCGCTGTTATTTGGTTTGTCATCATGCCGCCGCGAAACACAATTGATTAATCTGGTAATTACACTCGATGGGGCAGATTTACGCAATGACATACTGTCTCCATTTCTTGGTCTGGAGGAGAATGTATATTAGAAAAAAAGGCGCGACAATAGCTCGTCACTGTTTCCAAGCGGGCTTCCTGAATTCGTTCGGCAAAAACTTTTCAGTAGCACTTTCTGGGTAGCTGCCCACGATCGCTTTCAACTCTTGGCTCCTTTTCTGTGGAAACTAAAGCAAGCAGAAGAAGGCAGTACTCAAGTAACGCGAGCCGTTTCATCGGATCACAAGCGGAGTACGTGGCGACCGTTTTGTAAGCGGTTGCTACTGCCTCCCAATTATCGGATTTGCGTTCGCGTCAACATCGTCCTAGCGCGCTTCCTACGAGCGCTGACCGCAGCCGTTTGACCTTTTCACTGAAGAGATCAAACGTCTGTCTCGGATAAACTGTAAGCGGCTCGGCCCGACCGTTTCGCCATGCTGACTTTTCCAAAGCATGATGAGCGCGTTCAGATCAACGGAGCCAGTCAGCCATGTCGAACGCAGGGGGCGCAGCCCATCCCCGTCGCACGTACGCGCGAAAATTCAAGCAGCAGGTGATCAGAGAGACGTTGGAGCCTGGCATGTCGGTGTCGATTGTTGCGCGCCGGCACGACATCAACGCCAATGTAGTGTTCGGATGGCGCAAGCAATATCGTGAAGGCAAGCTCGTCGTCCCTGCACTCGACGTTGCGCCGAGCATGCCATGCACGGAACTGCTGAGCGTCGACGTGATCGACTCGGCATTGGTACTTCGGGCGCCGGAGCCGACAGTGATGTCAGAGGCGATGAGCAGCGTACCGATGCCGACGCCCGTGTGCGAGATCGAGGTGGAGATCGGCAAGCGGCGCGTGAAGATTCGCGGCCTGTCTGCCGAGCGCACCGAAGCTTTCCTGCAGGAATGTCTGAAGTGATCGCGCTGCCGGCAGGTACGCGTATCTGGCTAGCGGCCGGCGTGACCGACATGCGCTGCGGGTTCCAGGGGCTGGCCGCGAAGGTGCAGACAGCACTCGAAGAAAATCCGCTGGGCGGCCACCTGTTCATCTTCCGCGGGCGTCGCGGCGATCTCGTGAAGCTGCTTTGGGCGACTGATGACGGACTCTGGTTGCTCGCAAAACGATTGGAGCGAGGCCGTTTTATCTGGCCCCAGGCCGATGGCGGAAAGATCCATCTGACGAGCGCCCAGCTGTCGATGCTGCTCGAGGGCATCGACTGGCGGCAGCCGCGACGCACTGCCGCGCTGTCGATGTTGTAAACCGCGAAGAAGACTCGTAAACTGCGACGCATGTCCCAACATGCGCCGCTTCCCGCCACCGTCGCTGAGCTCCAGGCTCTGGTGCTCGAGCAGCAAGCATCGCTCGCGAACATGGTGCGGGAGATCGCCGCCCGCGACGACGAGATCGACCGACTGAAGGCGCAGATCGACAAGCTCAGGCGGATGTACTTCGGGAGCAAGTCCGAGAAACTGGCCCGGCAGATCGATAAGCTCGAAGCGCAGTTGGAAGACCTGACGGCCGGCCAAGGGGCGGCAGAGGCGCGAGGACAACGAGACAAAGCATCGAAGGGACCATCCAATCGAGGGCCCACGCGAGAACCACTGCCGCCGCACTTGCCGCGCGACGAGATCGAACTCACACCTGATTCGGCTTGCCCCATATGCGCGACTGCAATGCAGTGGCTCGGCGAGGATGTCTCCGAGCAACTCGCCCGCGTGGCGGCCTCGTTCAAAGGTAAGCGCGAATTCACGCACACCTCAACGAGCCGGCGCGTAGGGCCAGATCATGCAGGAACTAAAACGTCGAGCGGCTTGGCAACGTTGAACGGCAACAGATCGCTGATATCGGCATCCGCTGCACGCTGCGGTAGTTCGGTTAGCACGCGAAGCAGATAGGTATACGGCTCGACTTTGCACGCGCGGCACGTGAGCATCAGGCTATAGATGATGGCGCTCGCCTTCGCCCCGGCGACGGTGTCACTGAACAACCACGCCTTTCTTCCTGTCGTAAATGGCCGGATGTCCCGTTCGAGTACGTTGTTGTCAATGGGAGCATGGCCATCCTCGACGTAGCGCCGCAAGTACTCCCACTGATTGCGCGTGTAGCTGATGGCCTTGCCGCTCAGGCTTTCCGGCAGCACCTGTGGTGCCTGTTCATCGAGCCAGATTTTGAACGCCTCCAGCAGTGGCAAGCTGTGCGTCTGGCGAAGCTCGTACGTATAGTCGGCACGGGTTTGACCCTCGGGTAACTTACCGCGTGCGAGGGTCTCGACCTGATACAGCGCCTTGAAGTATTCGAGTGCGCGGCGCGCGCGACCGTCGGGTTTCTTGAGCGCCTTGTACGCCTCGTCAAACGCCCGGCGCGCATGGGCCACGCATCCGAGATGCGTGACACCTTCGAGCGTGCGCCACGCACTGTAGCCATCAGTCATTAGCGTGCCGGCATAGCCTTTCAGGAAGGCCTGCGGATACTGTTGCCCGCGCCCTGGTTGGTATTCAAACAGCACCACCGGCTCGGCAGATGCTTCGGCGCTGCGGTAGACCCACATGTACGACTTGCTCTGCGCAGTCTTGCCGTCCTCCTTGAGCACCTGCACCGTCGTCTCGTCGCCATGGATCAGCGACTGCGCGAGCAGCGTGCCGCGCAATGCCTCGTATAGCCGGGACAGGTGCAGTTCGGCAGGCCGGATGATCCAGTGCGCCAGCGTGCCGCGACTGACCGCGATGTTTGAGCGGCCCAACGCATCTTCCATGCGGTAGAGCGGCGTGCCATCCGCGTACTTGGCGGTCATCACCGTGGCGATCATCGCCGGACTCGCGTTGCTGCCCGGCAACGGCTGCGCCGGCATGGGCGCGATCACAATGGGCGTGTGCTCCGCATGGCGTTCGCAATGGCGGCACGCGTACTTGAAGCGCACGTGTTGCAGCACTGACGCTTTAACCTCGATATGCAGCTGTTCGCAGGTCTGCTCACCCATCCGGTGCATCGCACCCTGGCAGCACGGACAGACCTTCTGGTCTTCAGGCAGGTCGTATTCGATACGCGTACGCGGCAGATCAGCCGGCAGCGGCTTGCGCCCTCGTTTCTGATGGCTTGGGCCGTCTACAGCTGGCAGGCCCGTGTCGGGCAGCGCAAGGACGCCGTCCGGATCGTCTTCAACGGGTTCGGCCAGAGCCACCTGCTCGGCTTCGTCGAACACTCGGTCTTTGAGTTTCTCGCTACTCGGGGCGAAACGCTTAAGTTGCGCGAGACGAAACAACTCCTCGAGCTGCTCGACGCGTTGAGTGAGTAGCTGGTTGCGGGTCTCGAGTTCGCGGATATAGGCGAGAACTTCGGGCGGCAGACCAGCACTGGGATCGTGTGCTGACATGACGCTCACGATAGCGAAACCGCAAGGCGAATGGGTTTACCGAATTTGTAACGCCGGTCCCGAATGTAGCATCACGACATCAGCTCGCGTGCCGATACTGCCGCACAGGATGACGACGCACCGCATCGATGTCGATGCCCTCAAGTAACCAATGAAGCTGCTCGGTCGAGAGTTCCATCACCACCTGCTGCCGGCGTGGCCAGACGAACCGGTCCTCTTCCAGGCGCTTCATCAGCAGCCAGAAGCCGTTGCCACCCCAGCCGAGTATCTTGATGCGATCCCGTCGTCGGTTGCTGAACGCGTAGAGCGCCGGCGCAAACGGGTCCAGCCCCATGGACTGCTCGACCAGAGCGGCCAGGCCGTTGATCGACTTCCTGAAGTCGACTGCCTCGCGATGAACGTACACCTTGAGTTTAGCGTCGAGCCTGAACATCGCAGCGCCCCAGTGTCTCGATCATCGCCGATACCAGCGGCGCATCCTGCCCGGTACAGTCCAGCCGAAGCGTTACGCCGTTGGGCATTTCCACCGTCAACTGCGAGCGCACGGGCGGGGGCGATGAGCGCGTGGGCTTGCAAGCCAGCTTTACAGCGTCCTTGTGCTCAACCACCTCACGACGGCTGATCTCGACGACCGGCACGAACGCCGACGGCACGGCAAGCGGAGGCGCATTCTCGACAACTTCCGGCGTCGCTGCCACGCCGTTGCGTTCTTGATGCAGCTTGATCCACCTGCGCAGCAAGTTAGCGTTCACGCCGGCCTTGAGCGCCAACCCGGCCACCGACACGCCCGGTTGCAAGCAGGCCTCAACAAGCCTGCGTTTGGATTGCGAGTCGTAGCGCCGCTTGCCGTCGCGACCTACGAGCGTAACGGCGAGAAGCGCCGCATCTGAATCGATCTGAGTCATGGGCTGTGTCCACTGTTAATCAGTGGACACAGCTTGCCTTGCTCTCAATTCGGGCGCTATGTGCTGATAAATTCGCGCTTACGTTCAAAGTGATCCGCACGATCCGCCACAAGCTGTGTTGCCCCGATTGCGGCCACATCGAACAGCCCGCGATGCCTAGCCTGCCGATCGAGCACAGCATCGCGCATCCGAGCTTGCTGGCCGATATTGCGGTGTCGAAGTTCGCTGATCATCAGCCGCTGTATCGCCAATCGGAGATTGCGGCACGCGATGGAGTGACGTTGGATCGCGGCAGCATGGGCCGCTGGCTCGGGCAGATTGCCCAGCTCTGTGTGCCGCTCGTTGAAGCGATCCAGCGCTACGTGTTGGTTTCCGAAAAGGTACACGTTGACGACACGCCGGTCGCGGTGCTCGCGCCAGGCAACGGTAAGACGATGACCGGCCGATTCTGGGTCTACGTGCGCGACGATCGTCGCTCGGGTTCGGCTGAGCCTGCTGCGGTATGGTTCGACTTCTCCTCGGATCGCAAAGGCATCCACCCTCAAACCCGGCTCGCCGCATTCCACGGCATCGTGCAGGCCGATGCTTACTCGGGGTTCGATCAACTGTACGCAAGCGGCGAGATCTACGAAGCGGCATGCTGGGATCACGCGAGGAGGTACATCTATGATGTTCACGCGCGCACGCCGACGGCGGATACCCAGCAGCTGCTCGAGATGATCGGCGAGCTCTACAGCATAGAAGCCGACATCCGCGGCAAGGAACCAGACGAGCGTCTGCGCGTGAGGCGCGAGAAGAGCAAGCCATTGCTCGTTAAGTTCGAAACGACGATCAGGGCAAAACTCACGACGCTGTCGACGAAGTCCGCGCTCGCCAAGGCGATCAACTACTCGCTGAACCACTGGGCAGCCCTCACGTTCTACTGTGAAGACGGTCGGGCCGAGATAAGCAATGTGCTTGCCGAAAACGCCTTGCGCTGTGTCGCGCTCGGACGCAAAAATTATCTGTTCGTCGGCTCCGACAGCGGGGGCGAGCGGGCCGCCGCGATGTATAGCTTGATCGGGACGTGCAAGCTCAACGGAATCAACCCGCGTGCCTACCTAGAATACGTCCTGACCCACATCGCTGATCACAAGATCTCTCGCATCGACGAATTGCTGCCTTGGAATGTGGCTGACAAACTGAAACCCCTCACCCCGCGCACACTCTCAACCGGGTAGATCTGGATAGATTTGGATGGATCGTGCCCACGATCGCCGATCGTGGGCACGATCTACCTTGATCTACACGGACTCCGACACGCCATCACCATCATGCCTCACTCGCGCGCGCGTGAGGACACGGCCCAGCCGAGCCGCTTACGATAAACTTGACTTGTCATCACGCGACAAGTTGATGTGCGCAGATGACTCGCTTTCGCTTATCGCGGCGCTCGTCATCAAGCTGGCGATGCGGAGCGTTCGTGGATTAACAGCAAGCACTTGGAACGCCAACAAAAAATTAGGGGATCGCCCGCGCGCTCGATTTTCCAAGTTTTCCAGTCGATTTGCGTGTTGAATGTGCGGCAATCCCTTCCTTAGCTATTGCGCTGCGGGCAGATCTTGAGCGGGGGCGTGATGGGTAGGCTTAAGCAAATCCTGCATTTCGGTGCCCAGCGTTTTGACAAGTTGGTTGAGGCCGAGTCTTGATCGGACCGTACCGGAACAACCTTGCAGTCCTTCCCGCAAAGCTTGACGAACGAGCGCGCGATATTCGTCAGGTGTATCGGCGACATAGACACCACAGCCCAATGCTTCTTGCACGATCGGTCCATACCCTTCCAACGCATGTGGTGTGGCAATGACTGGGCTGCCACTTGCAACGGCGTCAGCTGTCTTAAGTTTCGCGCCCGCGCCTAGACGCACCGGCACGAGGACACAAGCGGCGGGGGTGAGAAATGCAGCTCGATCTGCATCGTCGATATATCCGATGGCGCGGAATCGCGAATCGTTGATGCTCTGGAAGTCCGCATAACGAATGTCTTCAGTCAGCCCTCTACCGATTGTCCCGGCAACCCAGATGCGTTCGTCCTGGGTCAAGAAACCGAGACCCTGCGGAAACAGGTCAAAAAATCCTTCCACATTCGGCCAGTAGGCGCTGCCCATCAGCGCTGCATAGCGGATTTTCTCGTCGCTCGCCAGCTTGGCAAATTTCCCGTTTATTTCGATCTCGGGATCGGCCAGATCGGACACGGCCGGTACATACACGACAGGGCGCCCCGTTTCTGCCTCGATCTCGGCCGCTTCCAGGTCGGAGATCGCGAGCACTAAATCGACATCGCGCGCGACCTGCATTTCCAAGGTTCGGGTGGTGTCGATCCACTTTGCGGAATCGGCGCGTTGAATCCCGAAGCCGAGAAAATTTTCTCGCGAACGCCACTCAATGTTCTGGCTGGAATAGATGATCTTCGCCTTCGAATCGGGCGGCAGTGCCTCCATTAGAAGCGGCCAGTCCCACGGATGCTCCATATGGATGACATCGGGGGCAACGCGGCGCAATACACGACGCAGTTGGCTGATGACGTTCTTGTCGCGCGCAGCTGCTTGAGCCACGTGCAGGTCGGCGAAAAGCATATCGTTCAATGCCCGATCGCGCACGCGCTGATCACTCATTACGATGTCAAGCGCTCCCCACTCTTGAGACGGGAAGAAAGCCTCGTGATAGACGCCGACCGCGTCGGTATGCCAGCCGGCTCGACGCATTGCCTTGATCATGCTCGCGGCACGCACCTGACCACCGTGCTTGGGGGCGAATACAGGGAACGGTGTGATTATTAGACAACGTGGCACTTTGCAATCCTTCGCATACCTTGGCGATTAAACGTTTTCTTTGAGTTGGCTGTTTGCCACGGAAAGGGCTGCGTCGCGGACAGCCGCGCCGAACTGATCGTAGTCTGGTCCCTGATATTGCGACGCGGCTTCCCGCAAGATCTCAAGGCGGCGATCGTCGACAATAAGAGAACGCAGCTCTCTTACCCAGGCGGGGAGATCGAACGGGTCGATGGATGGCATCAGATTTTCGGCCGCCTCCTGAAGGGCGGGGCAACTTGATACAACCACTGGCGTGCCGAACGACAGGCTTTCCGCCACCGCGAGCCCGAATCCTTCCGATAACGCCGGGAACACCGTAAAACGTGCATTCCGGTACATCCAGATAAGCTCGGCATCCGAGATGCTGTCGAGCACGCGCACTCGCTTACGTAACCGCCAATTCCGTTCCACCAGCATCCGAACTGTTTCCGTGCCCCAGCCCCACTTGCCAACGAATACAAGTGTGGGCAGGGCGTCGACACCCAACTCGTCGCGCAACCGATCCCAAGCGTGCAATAGAACCTGATGATTTTTGCGCGTCTCGATTGTCGAGCAAAAGAAGACAAACGGATGATTGCTTAGGCTATCTACGGGCGTCTCTCCGATTTCGCTTGAGCGAGCTTTTAGAAAGTTGGGCAAATAAGCGTAACTCAGCGGTGGCGTCAGATCGTTTGGTTCACACACGAAGCGCGTGTACGTGTCGAGACTATGCTGGGAGATCGCCACGATGTGGGACGCGTCGTGCCCAATTTCCACCCAGTGACGCTGATAAATGTGCGGCGGTCCAGGTGTCGTGAACGGATACATCATCGCAATCACGTCATACAACACGGACACAAATTTGACACCTTCGTCTGCGCAGATGTGATGAAGGTATCCGTAGTCCATGTAGTCCCATGTGTTGGCCATGGAAATGAGGACGTCGCCTTTGCGGAATGTCATGGCCCGGGCGGCGAGCGCCAGGGTGGTCTTATTTTCCACAAATTTGGGCAGATCGGGCGTGCCTGTACCAATTTCTGCGGACGTGAGAGCTGAAGCCATAGAGTCCGGCCGAAACGGTCCCGACGCCGCTCTTGCCGCTGCATACAAAATGGCGTGGCTGCGCCGTGCCATCAACAGCATCAACCTGCGAGTGATTCGCGTAGTCAGACGACGCCATGGCGAATACTCTGACTTAACCGGCATCAAGCGTGCCGCATCACGGGTGAGTATTGAGTTGAATTCGGCTGGCGGCAGGGTTAGGGCGGAGCGGAAGCGCCGACGAGCGAGGCCGATGCGGGCGCGAACGGCGGGCCGCGAAGCGTTGGATGGAACGTCCGGAGCCCCAGTTGTGCGCGGAGTGCCAGTTCCCGCCGCGTCGACTTCCGGCGCGGTTAGATCGTACGGGTCCTCTTCGACGACGATCGATTTCTCCGACCCCGCGCGTTCGCTTTCGTCGACTGGCCGCGGTGCCTGCTCCATACCGAGATCGACTGCGGAAGTGGTCGGATCGAGCACCTCATCCTCGTGGGCCTGATCGGGGTTAGTCTTGTAGCGATGAAACAGAATAGTCCGTATCAATCGCTGCTCGACAGTGGTCAAGGTGCGATACGATTTTTGGTCGCGGTCAAATGTCACGAAATCCAGCGTCACGTTCGCATCACGCATCAGGAATTCAGCGACGTAATGCTCCGCGCGTACGATGCCCACCGGATTGTTCAAGCCGTAGTGCAGGGTTAGCGACGCATCAAAAAACATGCGGGGCAGAGCTTCGGCGCGCGTCACGTCGTTGCCCGCAATGACGGAGAACGGAGTTCCATTGGCTTCTTGTTTGATGCGACCGGTCGAAAGCACTGTCATCTGCGGATTAACATCTGATTGAGAAGACCCTTGTACGTGGCCGTTTTTTACAGACTGGCTCCTCGTACGACTACCATTCGCTACGTCACTGAAATCGCTAGTAGTTTCCATTGCACCGTTACTTTTAATTTCAAAGCTTGTTCGCCGGGCCAGTCAAACGTCTGTCGGCTCGACAAAGCGTGACGACGTTATCTATAGAAAACGGTTGAGAGCTTTTCTAGTCGACCGACTGGCCGCTTGCACAACCTACTAATTTAAAACCACTCCATTACGGATGGCAGCGGTGCCAAGTCAACAGCGGCGCTCGTCAAAAGGAGCGAATTCACATCGACCGCCTTGGCAAGCATCCATGTGGCATCGGGACGACAGGGCGCTCACAACGTCGCACGTGATTCATCATACGTTCCCACCCATGGTGGCGGCATTATCGCACGGGGACAGCCTCGAAAGAACACGGGCCCGGATGTCTAACGCCCCTATGTCGCGCCGAAGCGAATGGTGCGGTGTCAGCCCGTCAGAAAGTCACCAGTTGATTGATGGCGACCAACTCAACTGCCTACTGACAACAAGGGTCGCGGTAGGGCTGGCACAACTTGCCACGCTATGATGTGTATTCGCTTTAAACGCTCCGGGAGTTCACGCGCCGAGAGGAGCGCGTCTCCTATCTGTATGTAGCCACGGTCCGTTCCCGGTGCAGATTGCATGCAAATTTGTAGAGATCAGGATGCGGGGCAGATGGTACGTACATATGGAATCCTCTGGATCACAGCAGTAAGCAAGCTGCACGCGATAACGGTCTCAAATGCGAGAGCGACAGGTGCCCAGGAAGCGTGATCGGTCAAGAACGCTCCGTAGTTGCGATTTGCCCAACCGACCAGCAGCCAGTGCGAAAGATAGACTCCGAACGACGTCGTAGAAAAAAAGCGCGTGGCCTTCGCGACCGGCGATCGCAAAGGAGGAGCCGGAATGCATCGAAAGAGAAGGAAGAAGCCGATCGCGCTAATTACAACGTTCGGCGACCAGTACCAATAAAGCAGTTCGCTTGGCTTGTGACCTAAATCAGAGTGCCTCAGGGTCAACCAGAAAGTCAGAAGCCATCCGGCCATGATGAGGGCGAAACTAAAAAGTGCCACTCTTTTCGATGGTTTAACACCATACAGGGTTGCACCAAGCAAAATATACCCAGCGTATAAAGGGAAAAATGTCGCGTCAATCGCAAGAAATGGCTGAGTCCAGCCTGCGATCGCAGGCACAACCGAGGCAAACACAAACCACGAAGTCAGAACGAGGATTCGGTTAGTACGGGTTACCACCTGATGAAACCCGGCGAGCATTGGTAGTACCAAATACGCGGCGATCATAGAATAAAGAAACCAGAGGTGCGGAGCGACAGACGCACGCGCGATCGTGAGTAACCAGTTTTGATGAACTACGCCGCGACTGCGGTCCGCAGCAAGGTAGATAAGTGACCAGATCATCAGAGGAACTGTAATCTTACGAACACGCCTAAGAATGGCTCTAATCTCATGCTCTCGATTCAGCAACAGCGCTCCGCTGATCATGAAAAAAAGCGGTACGCCAGCGCGTGCCGGGCTACCACAGAAAACATCCACGTTAAAATGTGGTCCGTAGGAGTAAAAGCCTGGTACTAACGTGTGGACCAGAACGATTAACAGCACCGCGAAGCTCCGCAATGCGTCTATTCCAAAGTCTCGTCTGTCTAATGCCACGTATTCTCCAATGTATTCTTCGCAGAAGTAAATTGAGACTAAAGGTCGGATACCCTTGTTATGCTCGACTTGAAAGCCTCTCATGGCCAAGCTTGTTGATTCAAAAGGCCACAATGATGGCGCGTGAGAAAAATTTAGATCTGTCGCGCAAGGCTAGCTTTGTTCGCGGCGACGCAATATCGCTGCACTGCTAAATATGATCTACAGCAGGTCGGAGTAGGCGCCGCGCGAAGTCAACTGCGTTGACTTCCTACCGTCCTCAACGCCGGTATGTCTGCTATCGCAATTGCAATAGCAGACACCGCAGATCTTCATGCAAGAAAATCGGCACTCTAGAAAACCGTTATTCGTCTCAATTTTATTTGAAACCGACGTCCAATGCTATCGGATCATTGCATGCCCGGGGCGATCACCCGATAGCCGTCCACGGAGCCGAGAAAGCCAGGAGCCGAGTCCCGTGCTCGCGCCCAGATAATGTCATCACCTATCACATAGAGCGTGTCTAGCCGGTATTGTCCAGTATCGACTTGCTGTCGGAGTTGCGATTCTACTATTGCAGCTTTCTCGAAGTCAGGACGCGCCGCATCCGCCCAAGTAACAGACATCCCATGCGACGATGCGAAGATATCAAGTGGGACTACGTTATCCGGTAAGGAACCGGGAGGAGCGCTGGGTGCCGGTACGTATGCAATTCGCTTGTAGCGCAAGCCGGCTTCGTTCCAAAAAGCTGCTTTAATCGGGTTGGACCAAGACCCAGACCAGCGTTCGCGCATAAGCACTGTTCCGCTCATCACATCACAAGCTTGTACAACAAGGAAGAAGCTAAGCAGCAATATGCTCGTCCTGCGCGAAAAGCAGTGAATGATGATTCCGATAACTACCATTTGAAGAAGATATACTACCGCCCATGCGAATCGACCTGAAACTCGGAAAGTTCTTGCTAACGGACCGACTAACCTGTCCAATGAATAGGAAAACAATTCGTGTGATCCGAATGCTACCCGATTGGAAATAGCATAAATTAGTAGGCCGGCAGAGAGCAATGCCAAGGTAGTAATTTTTGAGCATTCAAATTGAAACTTAAGCCTGCGTTTATAGGCGCCGAATATCGCAATGCCAACAAGGGCTATCATACCCGCGCCGAGATAAACTGCCCCTTCATAGTCGCCGCCGTGCCGAGTCGGAATATCCATGATTGAAATCGCTCCTCCTCGGTTAAACGGAGACGAGAGATTCATGCGGTATATACCAAAGCCGTCTGCCGTAGTCGAGCCATGCTTAAAATATCCCGCTAATCCCATTACTGCGATCAATGGGATGACCACGGCCACTACTTCTTTAGCTAAATCGATGAACGTGCATTCACGTATTAGCGCACGCCGCAGCATGTCAGCCGCCCATATCGCCGCGACCATCGCAACTAGGTACGCATGTACAAGTGATGCAACACAAAGAAGCAAGGCCCACCGAAAGCTCTTTCTTGCGTCGTCAAGAAACACATATAAAGCCGCGAGAACTAGCCACTGCGCCGAAAGTGCCTCATGCACCCAGATACGCAGAATCATTGGATAGCAGAGCACAAAAAAACCCGTTCCAAGGCCGATCAGAACGCGGTCGCTCGTGAGGCGTGCGAGTAGTTTCCATGCGAAGATAGCCTGAAGGGTAAATGTCAGCGCTGTCCAAATACCGATATATTGGAAGTCGAGCGGAAGAAATCGGCTTAATGGTCGAAAGAGAAATGCCATCAACGGAATTGAATCCGTAAAGACGACAGTACTGCTCATTGTTTCCCCATACGCGGGATTAGATCCGAAAGGGATTTGTAGCAGGGGAGCGTGCCGATAAAACAGCCAACCAACGTAGTGCTGAACCGCGTCCCCTCCAGTAGCAAAAATAAAGGTAGGATCGAAGGGATTTAATATACAACCGCCCGTAACGGCGAGAAATGCCGCTAGGCCAATTAATGCCGCGATGTACATATCTCGTACCGTGTCGCGCGCGTCGGGCGATTTGTTAATGATCACTGCGAGGCTCCTGCTGTCAAATGTGTCGGCATTTTACAGCTATGTAGGCTGACTTCGTGGACTTTGGAAGACCCGATCGGCGAGCGAACAGGCAGCGGAGAATGCAGCGGCCCGGGCCCTTCAAGGCGATTCACGACATGGCAGTTTTGACGGCGTCGCGCCGACGGCGCTCGAGTTTTCAATGGGTGCTTCGCGTAGCTTTGAGCATGCTAACTAGCCCCCCTGCGGACAGCCGTGGATTTCGCTACGAGGTTGACGAAATGGCGAACCGTGCAGCCCCGAGCAACTTCGAGGTGAGTTGTGAGGCACAGGCGAAATCCCGCCGTATGGAAAACGGAGCCAGCCTATCCTCGGCACTTGCATAACGAATGCGACGAGCTATGCCGTTCAAGGAACGTCTGAAACAATGGTATGCGGGTTTGTGGGACGCCATGTTGTGCGCCAAAGTCGTTGGCCATATTGGACATGTGCCCGAGATCGAAAACGAAGGCACTGGCAAGCGACCCCGAACACCTTCACTCGGGTCACATCACCAGCGCTCCGCAGTGCTCGCAAAAATCAACTGCAACTTCTTAAAAGCCCTGTTACGGTTCACCGAGACAAAGCGAGCGTTGCTGGGGTGCGCATTCACTTGCGGAGGACCTCTACCGCTCCACGACAAGTGCACCCTTCGACTATTTGACTTCCTCTACTACCACTTGGCGTACGAATATTCCAAGCTTCCTATCGTCGCTCCCAAGCCCGAGCTGTTTTGGTGATACGGCATCGGGAAAATCGAAGTGCACGTTGATTGCGCCTTTCGCTTCGCGAAGTGACCGGTTCGAAACGCGAACCTGCTCAGTCGCCGGGGAACCGTCGGTGAATTTCCAGATAGCAACTGGAGCACCATTAACGGACAGCTTAGCGGTCTGTTGTGAATGCGATTCCGTGACATACGGGTTTACATAGAAAGTGAGCAGTAGGTCGTTCGCCTCCGCCTTGCCGACATAAAGACGCAAGCTTGCCTCGTTGCCATTGGTCCAGCGGCCGGTCGGTTCGGGAAAAGACCACGTCGATAATGTGACTGCGTCGGCCGGCCCGCTAGAGCTTAAATCGATAGTCTCCGGAAATTTCGTCTGCAGACCTTGCTCCAAAGGATTCGCGCCGCATACAGAGCTGCAACCTTGCCACCCTGGCGCAATAACCCGATACCCATCAATCACCCCTTTAAAGCCGCCCGAATATTTGTCCAGCGCCTCGTCCCAAAGGTTGTCGCGCAGGACCACATACAGCGTGTCGCCGCGGTAACTGCTTTGCGCCACGGTCTGCCGCATTTCGTCCTGTAGTGCAGCAAGTTTCACCGGATCGATGCGCGCTATGCTTCCGCCATTAACGGCAATGTGATGATCCGAGGCAAACAGCATGAGCGACCCAACATCCTGCGTGTCTTCCGTCGGATAGATCAGCGCAATGTGTTTGTATTTCTTCGCGGCTTCATCCCAAAACGCAGCCTTGAGCGGAGGCGAGTACGGACGATTCCAACCCGCTTGAAGAATGTTCGCGGCTTTCGTTACGTCGTATGCCTGTAGCGCCAGCATGGCGAACAACATCCACGAAACGAGGCGCTTTTCGGTCCTGGTCTGCGAGAAGAGAATGGCGAACACTGCGAGTTCAATCAGATAGACGACCGGCCATCCAAAGCGCCCGGAGACACGGAAGGTCGACGATACCTTGCGCAAAAAGCCCGGCAGCCGGTAGTGGAACAGCTCGTACGGCCCCAACGCGACGTGATCCGAAAGCGCATACACCATCAATAGAACAGCCAGCACACCGAGAGGCACAACAACTCGTCGATTAACGCCAATCGGCCTCTTTCGCAAGGCAAGGGCAACCAACGCAATGACCGTCAAGACCAACATGCCCGCGCCGAGATAAGCAAAGCCTTCGTAATCGCCGTTTCGATAGGCATCGGAATAAAACGACGACCAGATAGGTGACGGGTCGAAGAACGCCAGCAGGTTCATGCGGAAATAACCAAACCCACCCGCGCTAACGCCGGTTGAAATGAAATAACCCGCGAAGGTCATCGCAGCACCAAGACAAACGATGACGATGGCCACTTCAGTGGCTAACAACCGCGCCGGCGTGGTCTTATAAGCAAAGCGCCGAATCACATCGGCTAGCCAGATTGCGATGACCATCGCGCAAAGATAGGCGTGGATGAGCGAGGCAACGCAGAGCAGCAGGGTCCACAACGGGATCTTCCGGCGTTCCTGCATGAAAACGCACAGGGCGGCGAGAATAAGCCAATGCCCGATAAGCGCCTCGTGTCCGGAGAGACGCCACAGCATGGGTGGCGAGAGCACGAAGAGGCCGGTCGCAAACATCCGGTGCCAATTGTCACGCGTGAAGTGACTGATCAATTGCCACGCAAACACGGCCTGCAAGACAAAGCAGGCAAGAATCCAAACTCCAAAATACTGAAACTGCGCAGGAAGAAAACTACTAAATGGCCGGAAGATGAAGGCGAACAGCGGGATGGAGTCCGTGAAAACTATCGAACTACTAAGTGTTTCTCCATATGCCCAATTGCGCCCAAACGGCCACTGAAAGAACGGAGCGCCGCGAAAGAAATTCCAGCCCACGTAATGCTGAACCGGGTCGCCGTTCGACACCAGGATCCAGCCGAGATTCGTGGGGAGCGCGATCTTGGCCCCAGTGAAGGCCAAAAAAAATAAGAGCCCAACAAGTACGGGTATGCCAAGGTCGACAATCGCGCGACGAGGGTTGGTCTGTAAGTTTTGTCTTTCCATAGCGTACGGTAAGTTTTGCGTGGGCCGCGACGGGACAGGACGCGTTGCTGAAAATATTTCGCCGTTCATCGCAAGAAGGCACGCCACTTTACCCGCGGCACCTATCTCGCGCAAACCATGCCCCTGACTTAGGGAAAGGAGGCTGTCCCTATGCCTTATAATTACGGCGACATTAAATTGCCAGCCAACTCTGGTACCCAAGGGATCGAATGCGGCTCGTAAGAAATATTCTGAGTAACCATCTTGTACTGATGTTTCTGCGATACGTCGCCGTAGGCGGCGGCACGTTTTTGGTCGACCTTTGCTGCTTTCTGCTGTTGGTCAAACAAGCGGGCATTTCACCCGAGGTCGCGCAAGCCTGCAGCCGGACGGTAGGGGCAGCCGTGGGATTCTTTGGCCACAAGTATTTTTCTTTCGCGCAGCAGGAAAATGCGGGCTCCCAAGGGCGTTCTTCCACGATTCAGGTAGTGGGTTACGTATGCATCATGGTTGCGGGCATTGTCCTGTCGCCATTCGTTATCTGGTTCATGTTGCGTATTGTCGAGCCTCATCTGGTCGTTGCTAAGGTCCTTACCGAGGTCGTCATGGTGTGCATCAACTTTGTACTGATGAAGGCGTTGTTTAGTCGTCTGTCGAAAAGCCCAACCCAAATCTCATGAATATTCACACCCGTCCCTTTCTTTCTATCGTCGTTCCCGCGTACAACGAAGCCGAAAATCTTCCTGTCGCGGTCGCAACGCTGCTTGCCGAGGCGAGCCCGTATTGCGGCGAGGTGGAAATTATCATCGTCAATGACGGGTCGAAAGACGCGACCGCGGCGGTGATGAACTCACTTCAGGACCAATACACCCAACTGCGGTGTATCAACTTCGCCCGCAATTTTGGCAAGGAAGCGGCGCTGGAAGCCGGGCTCGAGCATGCCAAGGGCGATGCCGTCTTATTCATCGACGCCGACTTGCAGCATCCTCCCTCGCTGATGCCCGAGATGATCGATGCCTGGTGCAAGGGCGCAGACGTTGTCAACGCGAAAAAGCGCGATCGGGGCGAAGAGAGTGCGGCGTATGGCTACGCATCGAAGCTGTTTTATCGACTGTTTTCGCGTGCAACGGGCGTAGATTTTCGCGGTGCAAGCGACTACAAGTTGATCGATCGTCAAGTCGTCGAGGCAATCAAGCAATGTCGTGAACGCGATCGCTTCTTTCGCGGCCTCGTGGCTTGGGTTGGCTTCCGTCAAGTCGATGTTCTATTCGACGTTCAACCTCGCGTTGCCGGTGAATCCACTTGGTCCACGTATGGCCTGATTCGCTATTCAATCAGCAATCTTCTTGCGTTCTCGTCGTTGCCGCTGACGTTTATCGCGGTAGCTGGCTTAGTGATGTCGCTAGTGAGCGTGATCCTCTGCGTCGAAACGCTTGTGCGCTATATGCTGGGCGCGTCGCTCAGCGGATTCACGACCGTGATCATCTCTCAGACTGCATTCAGCGGCGTGATTCTGCTTGCGGTAGGGGTGCTGGCTATCTACGTTGGCCGCATGTACGACGAGCAGAAAGGGCGGCCACTTTATATCGTGCGGCAAGACTCTGTGCGCGACAGAAACCCGTCTGATCAACGGCTTCCAGAGCAAGCTCAAAGCCCGATGCAGGCGATCGAACCTGATTAACATCATAGAGTGGCGACGATTCGCCACTCTATGAAGACGGGACGGTAACTTCACGGTCCCGACTTGCTGCTGCTAAACCCCGTTGGTCAACCGCTGATACAGGTCGACGTACTTGTCGACCATGCGGTCGGCTGTGAACAACGATCGGAAACGCAGCGCCGCGGCTTTGCCGTACTTGCGGGCCAGGGCATCATCCTTCCACAACGTCCCCATCGCTTCCCTCAACGCCCCCGCATCACTAGCCCGAACCACCAGCCCCGTTTCCCCATCCACATTCACATACGACGTCCCGGTCCCGATTTCTGTCGATATCATCGGCTTCCCGTACATGGCGGCCTCGAGCAACGAGATCCCAAAAGCCTCCGACCTCAAATGCGACGGAAACGTCAGCCCGTGACAGAGCGTGAGCAGGGCGATCTTGTCGTCGTCACCCACCGCTCCGACAAAATCCACGTTACTCAGCTTCAACCGTTCAGCCTGCGCCAGCAGTTCCCGCTCGACTGGCCCCGAGCCAATAATCACCACCCGGAACTCCGTCCCTTGCAGCGCATCCAACAAGATATGCAAGCCCTTGTAATACCGAAGATTCCCGACAAACAAAAAAAACTTCGGCCCGGCGCGCTCGCGCCAATAGCGCAATTTCGCCTCGGTCGGCGGCGCATACGACGTCTCATCCAGCCCGATAGGTATCACTTCCACTTTGTCGCAATAGCGCTGCAACACATCGCTCGTCGCCAGGTAATTCGGCGACGTCGCCACGATCTTGTCGACGCTCGCAAGAAACCGGTTCATCAGCGGCTTGTAAAACTGCAGCAACACCTTCTGCCGCACGATATCCGAGTGATACGTGACGATAGACGGCTTATGCACACGCGTAGCGAAGTGCACCACATCGGCAAACGGCCACGGAAAATGATAATGAATCAGATCGGCATGCCGAGCCAGTTCGCGGAAGCGCCCGAACGCCGAGAGCGAAAAGCCCGACGACGCAATCTCGACGTCCATCTTCGCGCGGTAATGAACATGGTCCCCGAAGTCCACAGTGCTTGTGTCATGGCTCACCGAGAGCACGTCACTTGTCACGCCGTGGCGGGCCGCGCCGGAACAAATCTGGGTGATCAGTTCCTGAACGCCGCCCATCGTGTCCGGCTTATAAGTCTTATAGAAATGTAAAACGCGCATAGATCCCGTTGAAGGTGCCGGGCGGGTGTCGCCAGGCGGCGATAAAGCGAGCGACGCCGCCGTTGCGAAGCCAGCATCGGCCGAGCACCTCGCATTACCATCGAAAGGCAGCGGTTACTCGACCCGTAGCTAGGACCGCTAGAGACAATCAGGCCGGCACGCGCCCATAGACATCTTCGAAGCGGACGATATCGTCCTCGCCGAGATACTCGCCGCACTGCACTTCAATCAGCACGAGATCCATCACGCCCGGATTGATGAGCCGGTGTTTGTGCCCGGCGGGAATGTAGGTCGACTCGTTCGGCTGCAGCGAGATGATCTGCTGGCCGTTGACAATATCGGCGCAACCGCTCACCACAATCCAGTGCTCGCTGCGGTGATGATGCATCTGCAACGAGAGTTGCGCGTTCGGCTTCACGACAATGCGCTTCATCTTGAAGCGATCGCCTTCTTCGAGCACGGTGTACGTGCCCCACGGACGATGCACCGTCCGGTGCAGCCTGTATGCATCGTGATTCACGCGCTTGAGCTTGGCGACGATCTGCTTGACGTCCTGCGCGCGGTCACGCGTCGCAATCAGCAGCGCGTCGGCGGTATCCACCACGATCAGATCCTGCACGCCCACGGCGCCGATCATCCGGCCGTCTTCGCTGCGGATGAAGCAGTTATCGACCTCGTACAGCTCAGCATCGCCATGAATGCGGTTGCCACGCGCGTCGGGCGCGGTGAGTTCGCTGATGGAGAGCCACGAGCCGATGTCGCTCCAGCCCATTTCGCACGGCACCACATTGACGTTGTCCGAGCGTTCCATCACGGCATAGTCGATAGAGATATCTTCCGCACGGCCAAATTGCGCGGCATCGAGTTCGACGGTGTAGCCGTCCTTCGAGGTGCTGCGCTTCGCGTCGTTGACCGCGGCGAGAGCCGGTTCAAGCACCGTCGGCGCATGCTTCTCCAGTTCGGCGAGCATGGTGTCGGCCGTGAAGCAGAACATGCCGGCGTTCCAGAGATGGCGCCCATCGGCGACGAGTTCTTCGGCCACGTTCAGTTGCGGTTTCTCGACGAAGCGCACGACCTTGTGCACGGCGTCCGCGCCCGGCAGCGGCTTGCTTTCGAACTCGATGTAGCCATAGCCCGTTTCCGGCTTGGTCGGCCGAATGCCGAACGTGACAATGCGGCCTTCCTGTGCTGCGCGCGCCGCGTGCTGCACGGCGGCGCTGAACGCGGCTTCGTCTTCCACGAGCTGGTCGGCGGGCATGACGAGCATGATCGCGTCCGAGCCATGCTGTTGACGCACGACTTCCGCCGCTACGCCAATGGCCGCCGCGGTATTGCGCGCAGCGGGTTCCAGGATGAAGCCAAGCTGACTGACGCCCGATTCTGCTTCAACGCATTCGTCTTTTGTCAGGAAATACGTCTCGCGATTGGTAACGATGACCACTTCGTCGGCGTTCGCTACATGCGATGCACGTAAAAATGTCTTCTGCAGGAGGCTCTGCCCATCGGCCAGTTTCAACAGCGGCTTAGGGAAGGCTTCGCGGGACACCGGCCACAGGCGTGTACCTGCGCCCCCACAAATAATGACGGGAATGATGTTCATTGAACGGCTCGAAAATGGCTGAATTGAAGCAGCGAAGCGGCGATTTTAGCGGATTTCAAGTCGCCGGTGCCCGGTTTCAGCACATCTCGTTACCGTTGTTGCACCAAATGAACCGCCCATTGCTCGCCGCGCGGGAGGGTTGCGTTAAGGTGAACAATTGCCGCTGCAAGGGGCTTGGTTCCCTGCTGCATAGGCGTGCAGGGACCGTGACGCGGTGTCGCGGACATCCCGGTTTGTTGCATGGGCAAGCATCGTAAACAAGCGGGATTAAAAGGCCGATGTGTTAAATTCCGTGGTTGCGTCGGGGATACGCGAAGCGCGCTGTGCCACTGCGGGAACACGTTTCTCGTACGAAAAATCTGTCTAAATCGATCAGCAAAACAGGACAGAAGCAGCAAAGTCGTTCAAAGCAATGTGGCGGGATTGCAACCTTTGCCAGCCGCTTGCGAACGGTCCCCAACTCGCTTCAGCTGTTTTCAGCCCGGCAGCAATCGCTTGAAACTTACTTGCAGATGCAGGTCGATGGCATTTACTTCGCCGTCGCAGACTCCTTTTTGCGCTTTTGTTTTGTTCACTCACGCCAACTAAACGCCACGCATGAAACTGCTCTTCGATCTCAACTCACTTCGTCCACCAAGGAGCGGCGTTGGCTACTACACGCAGCATCTGCTGGAAGGATTGCGCGATGAGCCGGATGTGCGGGGCCTGGCGGGATGGGTCGGCGCTGAGTGCTTCGAAGGCGAGCGCTTGCTTGCGCTGATCAATCAACAGGTGCCGTTGCGCAAAGGCGTGCAGTTCAGCGAGGGGATCGCGGCGAAGCTGCTGCAGAAGGCGCGCAGTCTGCCGGGGCTGTATCGCGGAAGGACGATTGCGCGGGCAATCAAGTCGCGTGAAGTGCGCAGTGATTTTGCACGTCGCGGCTATGTTTATCACGAGACAAATTTCGTGGCGTCGCGCTATAAAGGCCCGACGGTGGTGACCATTCACGACTTGTCGCATCGGCGGCATCCGGAGTTTCATCCGCGCGTGGCGGTGGAATATCTGGATCGCGAGTTGCCGAAAACGCTGCGGCAAGCGCAGGTCGTGATTGCGGACAGCCACCACACGAAGAACGATATCGTCGATATCTATGGCGTTCCCGAGTCGAAGATCGTCACCATTCATCTGGGCGTGGAAGCGGCGTTTCAACCGTATTCGGCGGAGTCGTGCGTCGCGGCGCTCGATGAACTCGGCCTGAAGCATCGCGGCTTCGTGTTGTCGGTCTGCACGCTGCAGCCGCGCAAGAATCTGCAGCGGCTGGTCGAAGCGTTCGCGCATCTACCCGCCGAGATGCGCAGCGCTTTTCCGCTGGTGCTGATCGGCGCGGACGGCTGGAAGAATTCCGCGCTGATGCGCGTGATCGAACCGCTTGCACGCGATGGCCAGGTCGTGACGCCCGGCTACGTGCCGCGAGCGAACTTGCTGAAACTGTATGCATCAGCGGCATTGTTTGCCTATCCGTCGTTATTCGAAGGCTTCGGCTTGCCTGTTGCCGAAGCCATGGCGAGCGGCGTGGCGGTGCTGACATCGAATTCGACCTCGCTGCCGGAAGTATCGGCGGGGGCGGCGTGGGAGGTGGACCCGTATTCCATCGATGACATCGCGGCCGGCATGGAGCGCCTGCTCGGCGATCCGGCTCTGCGCGACGAGCTCATCGCCCGAGGCATGCGGCGGGCCGCGGATCTGACGTGGGAGGCGACCGTCGCCCAGACGTGCGCGGTGTATCGCGGATTGGCGGCATGAGGATATCGGCATGAAGCTGCGGAGATCACTGTCATGCGAATAATCGTGACCGGCGCGAACGGCTTCGTGGGACGCGCGACCTGCGCGAATCTCTGCGATGCAGGCCACGACGTGACGGCGCTCGTGCGCCGGCAGGGTGGCTGCGTGGCTCACGAACCACGCGTGCACGAAGTGGTCATCGCTGACGACAACTTCGCCAGCATCGCAGCAGGCACAACCGCGTTGCCTCCCGCCGATGCCCTCGTGCATCTCGCCGCACGCGTGCATGTGATGAAGGACAAGGCCGGCGATCCGCTTGGCGAGTATCGTGCGGTGAATGTGGAAGGATCGTTGAACGTGGCGCGCGCGGCGTTGCGCGCGGGCGTGAAGCGTTTCGTGTTCGTCAGCAGCATCAAGGCGCTTGGCGAGGGTGAGCCGGGCCGGCCGTGGCGCGAGGACGACGCTCCTGCGCCAGCCGATCCTTACGGCATAACGAAGCTCGAAGCCGAGCGCGCGCTGGCTGGCTTCGGCCGCGAACACGCTATGCAAGTGGTCATCCTGCGTCCGCCATTGGTTTACGGCCCCGGCGTGCGGGCTAATTTCGAACAACTGATGAAAGCCGTGGAGCGTGGTGTGCCGCTGCCGCTCGGCGCAATCGATGCACGTCGCAGCATGGTCTTCGCAGGCAATCTCGCCGATGCCATCCGCTTTGTCGCAACGCGCGCCGAGCCGACTGAAGGCGCGTTCCACGTCACCGATGGCGACGATCTGAGCGTGGCGCAAATGATCCGCGCGCTGGCTGTAGCCTTCGATAAAGCAGCGCGTCTGTTGCCCGTGCCGGTTTCATGGTTGCGCGCGGCAGGCGCGCTGACCGGGCGCTCGGCGCAGGTCGATCGCCTGACGAGTCCGCTGCGCATGGACAGCACGCGCCTGCGCAGCGGCCTTGGCTGGACGCCGCCTACGCCGGTGGCGGAAGGTATCGCCCGGACGGTGCGCGCGTTTCAGGAGGCCCGCCGATGACGCAATCGCCAATGCTGTTCCTCTTCGCCGCGGGCATCGCGTGCGTGGTGTGCGCGGGCATTCTGTTGTTGCTTCTGCGTACGGGTTGGGCCTGGGATATCGCAGTCGATATCCCGAATCACCGCTCGCTACATGTGCGCCCGGTGCCGCGCGTGGGCGGGTGGGGCGTATTGCCGGCCATGCTGCTTGGCATCGCGCTGTGTGCGCCGTTATTCGGCTGGATCGCGCTCGGGGCATTGCTGCTGGGCGTGATCTCACAAATCGACGACCGGCGCGGCTTGCCCGCCCGTGTGCGTTTCGCCGCGCATCTGCTCGTGGTGGCCGCGGCTATTGCGTGGAGCGAGGTAAACATCGCCTGGTGGCTCGCGCTGCTTGCCGTTGTCGCGCTGGTGTGGGTGGTGAATCTTTACAACTTCATGGACGGTTCTGACGGGCTCGCGGGCGGCATGACGGTGTTCGGCTTCGGCTTTTATGCCGTTGCAGCGGTTGCGCTGCAGCCATCGCTGGCGGGCGCCGCGGCGGCCATAGCGGGTGCGGGAATTGGATTCTTGATTTTTAACCATCATCCGGCCAAGATATTCCTTGGCGATGCCGGTTCAATACCACTGGGTTTCCTGGCCGGCGCGCTGGGCTTCTGGGGCTGGCAGCACGGCGTCTGGCCCATCTGGTTTCCGGCGCTTGTTTTCGCGCCTTTTGTCGCCGATGCCACCGTGACCCTCGCGCGCCGTCTCGCGCGGGGCGAAAAAGTTTGGCTGGCGCATCGCGAGCATTATTATCAGCGGCTGGTGAGACTGACCGAAAGCCACGTGCGCGTGGCTATGGTGTATTACTTGCTCATGTTGGGTAGCGGCGGCGTGGCACTGGTAGCACTTCACGTGCCGCCCGTCGTCCAATGGACACTGTTCGGGGCGTGGTACGTCGTCCTGGCATTGGTTGGCTGGCAGATCGACCGCCGTTGGCGGCAATTCACCCTCACTCTAGAACGATAACGATGCGAATTAAGCCTTCATGGCTCTCGATTGCAGCATTTGGATTCGACCTCGTGGCGGTGGCCGTCGCGTGGCTCTCCGCGTACACGCTACGCTTCAATGGCTCGGTCCCTGACACTTTCTGGCACGGCGGCATCAACGCGCTGGTGTGGGTCGTCGTCATCTACGCTCTGATGTTCCGCGTCTTCGGGTTGTATCGCGGCATGTGGGTGTTCGCGAGCCTCCCCGACCTCATGCGGATCGCCAAGGCGGTCGTCAGCGGCGCGATGATTGTCATGATCGGCGCGGCGATGCTGCAGCCGTGGCCGACCATTCCCCGTTCCGTGCTGATCGTGTCGCCGATGCTGCTGTTCATGATCACGGGCGGATCGCGTGCGCTTTACCGGGCGGTGAAGGAGTTTTATCTGTATGGCGGGTTGATCGGCAAGGGGAAGCCCGTGATCGTGCTCGGCGCGGGCACGGCAGGCGCGAATCTCGTGCGCGAACTGGCGCGCTCGAGCGAATGGCGGCTGGTCGGTCTCCTCGACGACGACCCCGCCAAGCGCGGCCGCGAGATCCTCGGTCACAAGGTGCTGGGATCGTTCAGCGAATTGCCGCTCTGGGCTGAGCAGCTTAAAGCCGATACGGCGATTATCGCGATTCCGTCGGCATCGGTGGATGCGCAACGGCGCGTCGCGACCATGTGCGTGCGCGCGGGCGTCAAGGCGATGGTGCTGCCCGCGCTTACGGTACTGACCCAAGGCCAGGCGTTCCTCTCGCGGGTTCGTCAGATCGATTTGGAAGACTTGCTTGGGCGCGAGCCGGTGAAGATCGACATGCCGCACGTCGAGGCGTTGCTGCATGGACGCGTGGTGATGGTGACGGGCGCTGGCGGTTCTATCGGCTCTGAACTCTGCCGGCAGATCCTGCGCTTCTCGCCGGCACAACTCGTGGCCTACGACCTGAGCGAATACGCAATGTATCTGCTCATCGAAGAATTGCATGAGCGCTTTCCGGATTTATCGGTGATCCCGGTCATTGGCGATGCCAAGGATTCGCTGCTGCTCGATCAGACCATGTCGCGCTTTGCGCCGCATATCGTGTTTCATGCGGCCGCGTACAAGCACGTGCCACTGATGGAAGAGCAGAACGCATGGGCGGCGGTGCGCAACAACGTGCTCGGCACTTTGCGCGTGGCACGGGCGGCGATCCGTCATCAGGTCAGCCATTTCGTATTGATTTCCACCGATAAAGCCGTCAACCCGACCAACGTGATGGGCGCGAGCAAGCGGCTCGCCGAGATGGCGTGTCAGGCATTACAGCAGACCGCGCCGCGCACGCAGTTCGAGACCGTGCGATTTGGCAATGTGCTGGGCAGCGCGGGTAGCGTGATTCCGAAGTTCCAGCAACAGATTGCGAAGGGCGGCCCGGTCACGGTGACGCATCCGGAGATCACGCGGTTCTTCATGACGATCCCGGAAGCGGCTCAACTCGTGTTGCAGGCATCGAGCATGGGACGCGGCGGCGAGATCTTTATTCTCGACATGGGCGAGCCGGTGAGAATCGTCGATCTGGCGCGCGACCTGATTCGTTTGTACGGGTTTTCGGAAGAGCAGATCCGGATTGTGTTCACGGGCTTGCGGCCGGGCGAAAAGCTATACGAAGAACTTCTCGCCGACGATGAAACTACCACGCGCACCCCGCATCCGAAACTGCGGATCGCGCAGGCGCGCGAGGTGCCGAATCACTTCCTCGATGAATTGCTGCCTTGGTTGATGCAGCATCGCGTGCTGGCTGACGACGAGGTACGTCGCGACTTGCGTCGATGGGTACCGGAGTATCAGACCACGATGCCGCCGGTTTTGACGAGCGTCCGGTCGGGTCGACTTGGTTGAAGTTGTTCCGCCAACTCTGGTGCCTGAGACTGTCGCCCAGCTCATAACTGAATCAAATGCGTGGGCTCTGGCGGCAAACATGCCCGGAGGTTGGCTTCGAAGTGTGCACATTTAGCCGAGTAGTTTGTCGTTCAGGGCCTTTCCACCGTTCCCTAAATAAAATATGCCAGTGGCTGCCGTTCGAGCGCGAATGCGAGCAGCGCATAAGGCAGGCAGGGCGGATCGGTAAATTGCTCAGTACAACCTCTCCATACATGCGTGCTTGGTGATTCCCCCATCCAACACTAATGCAGCGCTACCGTCGCAAAGTACTGGTCACGTGACACCACGAATCTCGTATCCGCCTGAAGCTGGTCGAGGACGCTGGCAAACCGTGCTTTCGCCGCTTCGACACTTGTTGCGGCCGGAGGCCATTCGTGGGCATCCCAAAGTAGATCTATGAATGGAAGCACGACGTAGTCGGTGTCGTGCGATTCGAGCACGCGTTTGATTGCCATGCCAAGGTGTTCGGGGTCGCTGGCGAACAGTGCTTGAATGTTCGCGGGCCAAGCTGCCTTTGCGATTTCGACATTCTTGTCACCACCCGCGTTGAACGTCTTTGCATTTGCCTCAGCAGCCAGATATGCGGCAAGAAAGTCGTTACCCTGTGGCACAAAGGCGACCACGCTTCCGGGCCGGATCAGGCGTTTGAACGATGCGACCAGACTCGCATCGATGTCCATCAGCGACTCCCGCCAATGATGCGGAGCTCGCAATTTCACGCGTGCAACCGACTGGTTTACGACCGTTCCAGGAGTCGTCACGAGTGGTTTCGGGAAATTGCAGGCGAGTGTCAGGGCGACGAGCGCGAGTGCTACTTGAATTCGGCCCCGTCGATCTAGTTCACCAATCAACATCGCAAATAATGCCCACAGTCCGAACAGGCCGAGAGCTAACCACCGATAGCTTGCGCGCATGTTCCGAAAGCCTGGTATGTGCTCGGACAGATACCCACTGCCCGTCGACATGACCGCGTTGGCGGCTGGCATGTATGGAGAAAAATGGCCGGCGACGATATCAGTGTGTGGCCGCAACGAGTAGACCTTCAAGGACGGGCCCAACGAAAGATAGGTTCCTACGATCGCGATGACGAGGAAGGTACCAGCATATTTCTGACGTTTGGCGACGAGAAAGCCAGCGCAGCCAAACAATCCGATAAACAATGAGAACGTCGTCGTCCAGACCGACACGTCGCCGTAATAAAGCGCATCGTTTCGGTCCAGTCCCGCGCCGAGGAGATCCCAGAGCCAGAACAATCCCTTGGTGGGAATGATCAGCATGGTTATGTCCACCCCCCAACCGCGGAAAAAATCGAGCGGTTCAGGGGAAAACACTGGAAAACCAAGAAATTTTACGTACAGCAAATACGCGATCGCAAAGCCCATGACACAAATCGGCAAGCTTGTTACGGCAACCCATTTCAGGCGACCACGTTCGCTCAAGCCTTCAGAGGTGAGAAGGATGCAGGTTGCCAGCGCGAACATCACGAACGTATAGCCGTCCATGAATACCGAGAGGATTGCGGCTGCCGTGAAACTGAGGAATCGGACAACGAGGGTCCCAATACGAGTGGTGTCGATACGGCAAACATGCAGAGACTGGTTTAAGTAGAAGGGGAGCAAAGCAATGCCGATCGACAGCATCGAGTAAACAGAATGTGCCCAAACCATTGGCATGGTGAGCCATACCACGGCTGCGATAACCGCCGCACGGTAGCTTAGCCCGATCTGTTGCGCGCAACGAATCGCACCCCAGCCCGCAAGCGCCAGGTAGCCGATGGTCATGACCGAGTACGCATCTACGGCGCGCAGTGTCGTAAGACGCAGCAATGCGCCCTCTACGAGCGCTCCCGGGAGGCCGAAGGCCATAGGCGCTGGCTGCGGGTAACCGAAGTTGTGCGAAAACACGGCGAGCCAACCTTCGTTCGCGAAGGATCGGGCGAATGACGACACCCAGACAAGTTGGCCCATCACAGGTGCCGAATAAAACGGAATCGATCCGTAGATCGCTGCGATAAGCGCAAGCAGCACTATCAGGCAGAGTGCATTTAATCCTAGAGTTCGGCGTGCGCGAACTCTAGGTGGGGGTGTCGTCATTGTTAAGTACCGGTTAGTCTATAAATCTGGGGTTACGCGGTTTCAACACGTAACCCCGTGGGCCGCCCTGAAAAGCACAATGACGCGGTAACAAAAAATGCCAGGTCGCCCGCTGCGGTGACGAGTCGTCCAATAAGAATGATCTCGAGCAGATCCGCTTCGCCGAGAACGTGACGTAACAAAAAAAACAAGATGGCCTCTCGAACCCCGACTCCCGCCGGTGCTCCAGGCGTAACCAGCCCAATCAGCCATGCAACAACATACGCGCCACAAACAGCCACCACATTCCATTCGCCGCCCAAAAGCTTAAATAGCGTTGCGAAGATGAGGCCGGAAAGTGCGAGAAATGTGGTTTGAAGTGCTGCAGCTCGTGCAAGGTCGGGACTGAACCTGCGGCGGACGATTGCAATAGAACTGCCGATGACACATGCGAACGCAACGGCAGCGAGCGAAGCCGGCAATGGCAGGAACGATGGAATCACCCACAGCGCGAACAGCCCGGCCATGACCGCAATCGTGCCGAGCTCCCAAGCCAGTGACTTGCCAAGCGGCCACTGTGGCAAGCCGGCCGACGCGCCGAGTGCCTGCCGGCCAGCGAGGTGAAACACATTGCCCGGAACATACTTGGCGAGCTGTGATACGCCATATGCCCAGACGGCCCAGTCGCGGCGAACTGTGACCCCGAGATGTCGCAAGATGTCCCGCCACGCGATGGCGAGAAGAAAGCCCGATGCGCCGTACAAGAGCGACAGGGCGGCAATGCCGAACCACTGTCCCATGCCAATACGGTTCATCGGCAAGTGATTGCCGTAGTCGAACAGCTTCAGAGCCACAAAAACGACGCCGAGGATACCCAGCGCACCGCCGCCCCAAGACAGGACGCGCTTCAGCGTTGAGCTCATTTCGGACGGGGTACGCTTGGCACGCGGCACAGCAGCATGGTCCAGGGCAGCGGAGCCCGGATTTCCAGAATATCGAAGTACCGGGACACGAGGGTTTTGAACGCCGGAGCCGACCATCGTTGGATATGGCCGGGCGTATTCCCGCCGCTCATCAGATACTTGCCTCGCGCCAGGTTCAATACACTCCAGATCGGCTCCCGAGGCACACTGACAATGACGTACTCCTTCGCTGCCGCTTGCAACGCGCGTAGGGCGTTGTCGGGATGCTCCAGATGCTCGAGTACTTCGCAGCAAATGATCAGCTCGGGCTTTGTCGGCCTATGGGGTAATTCATAAATGCTTTCGACGGAAAATAGATCAGGCGCCATGCCCCGTTCCAACGCATTGGCCCGGGCCAGCTCGATCACTTTTCCGGAGAAGTCGCAGCCGGTGGATGCAATACCTTGGCCCGCCCAATGCATGACCCAATAGCCTTCACCGCATCCAACCTCATGAATGGATCGAGGGGAAATCTTGTCCACAAGCTCGGTCAGCGAGTTTTCGAACCCCTGCATGAGCCGCCTAACGATGACATTTCTCGATCCATACTTGTCGTAGGTATTGCCCACGACGGTGCCATTTTCGACCATGCCCTGCGAAATCTTCATCAGCGAGTGCCTTCTTTATTCGGGTTCAGCTCAGGAGCGTGCGGCCGCGCGCGGTTTTTTCGGGTGATGCGACACGACAAGGGCAAATGAACCCTTCTCGCTATAGGATGCGATCGGCTCGGAACGTTTCGCGGAGTAGCGGATATCTTCCAGAAGCTTCCGGTTGGTCGCCAGCAGTTCGGCAATCACCGCTGCCAACAGGGTTTGGATGCCCATGCCGGCAAGGATAGACGCAAGAATGAGCGACTGGATATGGCCTTGCCCTTCACCGCTAAGATATAACGCCAGGAATCGCAGTCCAGGTACAAATGCCGCAGCCAGCAAGAGTGTGCCCAGCACGCCGAAGAAACGGCCTGGACGATAAATAACGAAGATCCGGCAGATGGTGAGCATCGACCTGAATACGTACGATGGGACGCTTTTAACAAGTCGCGACGGCCGAAGATCCGGATTCACCCGAATCGGTACAGAAACGATTGCCATATTCTTCTGGCCAGCCTGGATGATCGTCTCGAGGGTATATGTATAGTCGCTGAAGACTGTGAGTCGCTGGGCGGCATCTCGACTGAACGCCCGGAACCCACTTGCCGCATCCGCCACTGTCGTGCGGCTTGCAGTTCGCACAACCCAGCTACCGAGCTTCTGCAATAATTTTTTCGCTGCCGAGAAGTGTTCGATCTCAGTGATGGGCCTCGCGCCGATTACGATTTCCGCAACGCCCTGACAGATTGGTTCCACCAGAGTGGGAATATCGCGGGCATCGTATTGGTTATCTGCGTCGGTATTAACGATGACATCCGCGCCCAGCCGCACCGATGCCTCAATACCTGTCATGAAGGCACGAGCAAGTCCCTGGTTACTGGTATGGCGTACGACGTGATGAGCGCCATGCTGACGCGCGACGACGGCCGTGTTGTCGGCACTTCCGTCGTCGATGATCAGCCACTCTACCTTGTCGAAGCCTTTAACCTCGCGGGGCAACGCGGCGAGCGTTATCGCAATCGTTTGTGCTTCATTGAAACACGGTATCTGGATGATCAACTTCATTGTCTGGCCTGGCGAAGGACACGAACCATTTCGGTAAGCGAATTCATTGTCGAGCAGCTTGAAAGGCGATGGACCAGCGGCCCAATGTCAGGGCGGTCATACTCGCCCAAGCTTAAAAACAAATGCGCGCACTTTAGTGGAAAACTAGATGCTGCGCATAGTCGTTCGCATGCAGCGGTGGAAGCCGTTATATCTCAATTTTGATTCCAGAGTCTAACTGCTTGAACCCGACTCGTTCTCGGCTATACAGTGCACTGCCACAGAATTAACTCAGTAACCGGCCAATTCGTTGTCGCTTATACCGCTTCGCGCAGTAAAAGTGAGCCTTTTCCCTCATCTAGCAATGAGGTTCGCGCCCAATACTGTCGTCAGCCATGTTCCCCATGGTTGCCCGCAGGGTATGCCCGACCCACGCCCGGGTCGGGGCCGGTGTATAAGCGGTGCTTGCCATTTGAATTTCAATATCCTCCCGATTCATATGTTCGTACTGCAAACTTGCCGGTCGCGGGATTATCTAACTGTCAATCTCCAAGTGTCAATTTTGAGCGGGTAGCGACAACATAGTCGAATTTCATCGCCAATCTAGAAAGAGCCGACGTGTAATAATCCGTAATCAATAGAGCATTTATGCAGATCAATCGAGCCTCTAGTACTGTGGCGCTTTGGCGCCGATGCTTCATATGAACCTGAAATAGTGCCGTCGTTTGGAAATTTCGGATAGCGCTGGTCGTGATGATTGCGTTGCTGTTCTAAAGTAGAAGGTTGCTCCGGCAACTCAGCGTGTTATCGCGGAAGGCGATCAATGCGCCACAACGTCGCCATCTTAGTCAAGTATTTTGAAATGCTTAGGGCATTTCCGGGGGGACTCCTTTATGGTGCAGCCTTTCGCAGTCATAGATGGGATCTGGGAACCTCTTCCGGGCGCAGGGCCGCTCAAGAGATGGCTCAAATGGTCGTCACGCTCCTGCAGCCTTATTTGCAGCCAGATAATTAGCAAACGAATTTACGGGCTGCTGTAGTGGTGGGAGTGCCGCTGCCTTTGACATCGGCAATTACGCCCGCAGTCTAGACCGCCGCGCACGGACCGATGTCGATCGTGCAAGGTCATGCCATAAGTACTGCTTACAGTCTGTCTGAGCATTTCGCGGAAAGTGCTCCAGGTTTTCGCGCTATGGCCACCATCGCCGCAGTCTACTGGATCATGAAGCACCGGCTCTCGAGTCTCGACAAATGATATCGGCCCCGCAGCAACGAACTCGAAAAAGATCTATCTATCGGATTTGCGTGTGCGCGTTTGCCTTGCAATGCGGCCAGCGGGTGTCGGACACAGGTGATTGAATGGCGTTCCCGACCACCGCGCTGAAGACAACACCGCGTCGGTAAATCAGGTGAGCATTAAACAGGCAGGTTTTTATCGTCTTTAAGATCGAGAGGCGATCACGACCGCTTCGCAAAGCTTGAATGGTGAAAAAATCATCAGCTGCGTCGAAAGACGCATTAATTTATACGTCTTTCGCTTTTATAAATCTCAATAGGTAATGTTCAGAAAGGCCAGCTGGTTAGACTGTCATTAATTAACAACATTTCTGTTTCTAACACGAGAAAAATTGCGCGACTTTGTGCACGAAAGCATTGTGAATCAATAAAATGCATCGATCAAAATCGATGTGATCATCGGTTGGTTCCGGCTTTTCACACTGAGCGTTTCCACCTGCGAATCGCATCGGTACGCGTGCTCGGGGAGAGTGCGGCCGCAGAGGGGGGAAGATCAAGGTAGCCACGCGTGTGTGCCTATCGGTGGCTTTCAGCGAATTCGGCGGGGCTGCATCTGGTTTGTGGTCATCCGCTTATATGGAGAAGGAAATGAGTGGAACGGTTTTGTTGCGATAACGCTGCACGATGCCGTGAACGTGGAATGCCAAGGCCAAGACTCGTCGTGACGGCGACGGCCTTCGATCTGAGCGAATCGGTTGATCAGATGCCTGCACCGTTCAAACGTTCAAAAATTTTCCTAGCGGGAAAACCCGCGTTTTATCTTTTAAATCATGTATTTGCAATATAGACGCCGGTGCCTGCTGTGCGAAACGCCATTACACCCCCCCCATGCCGTCGCGCGGGGGTCAGAGGTATTCCGGCGGTTTCGGCCAGCGACAACCTTCAAAGGTGCTTGTTCAAATGTTCAACATTTTAGGTGACGCTAAAAAGTCGAATTCTATGAATTAAATCAAAAGCCTTATCTTCCGATAAAGAAAAGTTCGTTGGAATTATCCGGATAACGTCTCTTCGGAGTTAACCGGGCCACGGTGCCTTCGATAAACCTCACACATGGCGAGCAGCATGAGCAGCCGACCGGATGAATTACAAAATTGGAGCAATCCAAATGAGCAACATCGACAGATCCTGCATTCCGCTACGCCCACCGAGTCGCGCCCGCTAAGGTTTGCCAAACATCTCCGGGGAGGGGGCGGGGACAACGGAAATGATCGACTTTCACCGTGGGTGCGACAAGAATTGCCAAGTCTGTGGCTACTCGCCGTGACCGCGATGGATTCAATCTGAGCGCATCGGCTGATCAGATTCCTGCGCCGTTCAAATGTTCAAAAATTATCTTAACGGGAAACCCCGCATTTTCTCTTTTGAATCATGAAGTTGCGATCTAGACGCTGGTGCCTGCTTCGCGTATCGCCGTAACACCCACTGCCGTCGCGCGGTGTTCAGAGGTATTCCGACGGTTTCGGCCGGCGACAACTTTCAAATCGCTTGTTCGAGTGTTGCGCTTGGCGCGTTGCTCGGCAAACGCGATCTGCCCGACGACGTAGCTGCATCAACCGCGAACGGTAACAATCATATGGCGATGAACCCTTTTCACTAGCGAATGGTTAATAGGCACAGAGCCGAGACTCAGGAAGCTATCCGGCAACTTAGAAAACCTGGAACTATCAAAATGACAGACAGCAATGAATGTGTGGTCCCATTACGAGCTACGAAGGACGTCTATCCACTGGAGCTTGCGAAAGAATTCCATGAAGGGAAGGCGCAAGGAAAATGGCGGACCATCACGGAAGGCGCAAAAAAGCTTGGAGTGACGCGAACGACGCTGACTCGTGCGATTCAAGTTGCCGCGTTACCGGCGCCTGTCAGAATTCTATTCCTGATGCCCAAATCACTGACATCCGGCGGAGCGGCGGCGTTACTCGAGATAAAAAATGAACTTGGCTTGGAGCAACTGAGCAAGCGAGCGCTATGGGTTGATCGGTGCTCAGCAGTGCGCTCCGAACGACATGTGTTTGACGAGCTTCGTGGCAACAACGTCTTGCCGTTCGATAGCATCCACGTCCGGATAACCCGGAGCCCAGGAAACAAGTATCTGAAGATCGAAAGCGCTCACCCGGCGTTTCTTATTAAGTACAGGAGGGAAATCCAGCAAGCGGTCAGGCAGGTGTTAAGTAAAAGGATAAACGCAGAGGAATTAGCAGAGCTGGAGGCGATGCTCCGCGAAAAGGTTCCACAGCTGTGGCGATTCCGTTAGTGTCGACTCCGTTGGAGAAACAGTTTGATCGGAAGGCGAGTCAAACTTCGTGTTTCTTGGCGGGAATCTAGCGCGGACGACACAGGCGTCAATCGGATCTTCATTGAGGGGTCTCCTGTTGCTCGATTTACTTGCGGATGACGGAGATGAGATTTCTTTCTTAGCTAAAAATGCTGATGCGCGAAGCCCGAGTATAAAAAAAGCCGCACCCATTTGGGCGCGGCTTTGTCGTCAAAGATTATTACGAAGCACGGATGTTGTCTGCTCGATCAAGCGTCATTGACGGTACCGATCACGCTCGAACTTACGTCCGTTGTGAGCAGTCCACCCGAAGAATAAGGCGAGCACAGCCGCTGCCGCTACTACGATAATAGAAAAGGTCATAATCAACCGTCCATTTTGCAATAAAAACCAACCGCCCCCAGGAGCATTGCAGACACGAAATAGCTTACTACGCCAGCGGCCGAACTTGCATTCCACGTTGTTACCGAATATGCGCTGACGACCGCCGCCGCCAACGAGGCTCCGCTTAACAAATGAACCAAGCGACCGTTCAGATGACGTTGCGCTCGGTTCGGCGTAGTGATCGAGCGAAACACGCACGGCTTAACGGACTGCTTTGCGTGCGCGAGAACAACGTGGCGTCCGTTATCGTCTCTTGTGATAGGAAACGTCCGTTGGCCAATTTCGATAGTGATCACCGGCGATGGCTCGGTGTTCTCCATCTCTTTTAAGATCCTTGTCAAGCGGGGGGCAAAGTGCACCTCGCAGGTTTGTACGTTAAGCGAGACGCGATCATAGATGGTCGTGCCGCACGTGTACTTGATTTCTACTGGAACAAGCTTCATTGCTGCGAACCTCTTCAGGAAAGGCGAGCGTCCTCCCTTGCGGGATTTGTCCCGCGGGGGTTAGCGATCGCCCGAGTGGGCAACGCGCAACAACAGCGGGTCGAGATACCGGCCTCACTGCTTAGAAAAGACAGGCTTGGTCAGACTGCGCGTCGATGTCAGTTCCGTCTCTATAAAAAGCCAGCTTTAGAAAGACGTGGCTGACGAGGCGCACAAGCAGAAATGCACGTCGAAAGATTTGGACGTGTGAAATCACAAAGATGAAATGAAGTTCCGGCACGCCGGATCTGTGGATCGATGCGCAGTAGCGCGGGGATGAGGAGAGTTTAGGTCTTGCGCGATTCGTCACGAACCGGAAAGGTCGCAAAATCGATGTGGCTTTTGGACTAGGTGCGGGTTGCATCACCAGGATGGATGAAGCGGTGCTTGACCTCATTCACTACAAGGTGCGAACTGGCCGTGAGCACATCGGGCTTTGAATACTTGCGCTTGTCGCCGAGAGGAAAGGGGGAGCCTCGCGCGCCGTCGAGCGCATCTTCGCTAGCCTTGACATCGCCACGGAATAGAGAAGATGGGTCGTCGCAATTTGATTCCAACTCGAACATGCTCCGACTCAAACTTTTCTCTTTGGTAGCGGCCACTTTCCTCGGGCTTTACATTTTGGATGTCCAGCGTCGAGCACGCTATGCCGCGGCCTTGCATCGCCCACGCCATTGCAGTGACGCATCTCTCACCGGAGGGTTACGCAAACACGTCGTCAGATCAGTCGAAGTAGGGGTACCCAAGGAAGTGTCGGATCTCTCGCGAACGAGGCGTCTACGAAAATCGTTAGCGTTGCGGATCATTCTGTGCGGAGGAGCAGCCATATGAGTGCGCGCGTTCAACCACGAGCAGCGCTCGTTCGCCGCAAACGCCAGGCGGCTCAACTCGCGGACGCGGAAATAAGACATCTTGAAGTTGCCGTGAAATATGCAACTCAACACGACGATTGCAGGCGCATCGTCGGCCTCGACAAGGCCTACTGGTGCAAACGCATCCTGACGATAGGTGACACACACGATCTTGTTCCGTCCCAAATGCTCCGCCTCACGGGGCTTCTGCGACTGCTGGACGGCGATCAGGGTAGCCATCTGTCGGTCAAGACGAAAGACGCTGACGATCGCGTCGGAGCCGTATTCGATATCGATATGGTCGAAGAGTCTGAGGGTTGGGGACTCGACGAAGTCCCTGACGCTAAAAAGAAGGAAAGGGGGAAAGAACCTGCTCGTAAAAACGACATGCCCCAGTCGATCGCTGCGATTGCCGCTTCCCTAGATGCTTTGGAGCTTCTCGTGGCGTTGCAGTTGACAGAGGAGCATAAGCTCGACCTGATCGAAAAGTTGAAGGCGTTCCTTATGGCGCTTTTTGGCGCAATGGATGCCAGCGGCAAACGGAAGAACAAGGACATTCATCGAAAGTTAATCGAGTCTATGGCTTTGGACCGCACGGATTATCCGTGGGAAGAGCGGTTCGCCAAGTTCAAGGAACTTCTTGATAGCGCTGCTTTGCAACCGCAAATATTCGCTCACCCTAATCGCAAGGCGTTCATGAGTCCGCTGATGCGGCGCGCCGAGTTGGTAATGGCGGATTACGAAGAGTGGATTGTGAGCGGCGGGGCTCGCGTCGACCCCGCGGGGGTGATTGCAAGTTAGCGGCGTCCGCGCTGTGAACGACGTCGTGCACAGTTCGATTCGGCTGCATCAGGGCTTTGCTCGGGAGCCTTGTGATGACGATGGACGCCGTCGCGACGGACAACCGAAACCAGATCGTGATTGGCACGGCCGCTTGCGCGATTCAGCGCCGCCGAGCTCGGGCGTTACTAGGGCGGCCCCAACAACAGTGCGATCGCCGCATGCAGCAAGACAATCGACTTGCCCACATCCTTAGAGCCTAGGTGCTTTACTTAGGCTCGCGGCCAAATGCTACTTCAGCACCTTCAAAAGCACCTTCACCCGGTGCCGATCCGGGCCGCGCTCCGCATCCAAGTCCTGAATGATCTCCTTCAACCCCAAAAGCTTGCCTCGGAGAAGGGCGGGAACTTCTTCCGCCGGCGGATTGATCAGATCCCCAACGCTTAGCGGCATCGGTTGGTTCTTGATGACCGTGTAAAAGACGTGCCGTCAACTTCCTCTGCCAAGTCGTAATAATAGGGCATGCCTGGGTCTCCGTGCCGTTAATGAGGCTGCGATTTTCCCGCAGCGCTTCCTCGCCGCGACGTGTATCACGCACGCGCGCTACGCACATACATACAGCGACATCACCCTGGCAACTCCACGCCGACACCCGCAGACAGCAGCGCTGACCGATTGAGCGCGCTTGTAGGTGAAAAGCGCGCATTCTCGACATAGAGACTAGCCTTCGGATGAAGACTCGAAGTAGACGGCTTCTAGTCGCGAGCGGCGTTTGATGCGCATTGCGCGCACTTTGATTCCGAGTTTTGGTTGTAAGCCTCATCGACGGCTTCCATCAAATTCGGAAGGCTGTCAAAACCGTGCTTCTCACCCTTATACCAAGTCTTCTTCGCTAACTCATAGGCTGCGCTCTTTGGCTGTCTGCCATCGAAGCATATGTGTTCATGTATCTCACATCGCTGCACCGCACCGGCCTCAATACAGATATCCAAGGCGCTCATTCCGCGCCGTTGGTCGTCTTCATATAGTCGCTTAGATTGGCCCACCGTAGTCTCCTTCATTTCTATGAAACAGCAACATAGCGCGCTTTTCGGTCATTTTGAAGGGACATTTGCAAATCAACTTCAATGCCCTCGCTTCGGTCAAGAAAATACACATATCGAAGTCGCGCGACAAAGCGCATAAGGCAAGGTGTAACACACACATGTCCCGAACGAATCTGATCGCCGTCCTCGAAAACGCCCGCATCGTCGCAATGGGATGGGACCGCCGCGCGGACCTCATTCGCACAGTGGGCGCGCCGGAGCCGATTGTCGTGAGCACCATGAAGGAGCGCGTCCAGCACAAGCAGACGGTCGCACTGATCGAAGGCGCTATCTTCAACAGCGTGAGCGAGCGTCTCGCAGTCCACATGGCGAGCTTGGTCGACGCACTGGCGGAAGGCTGTGGGATCGGCTTCGACGTGCCAGCAGACGGTCGATACCCAAGAAAACATTCTGATTGTGCGATGTCGAGGTCATTACGACGACATGTAAGTGGTGAACAGCGACACTGATGAAATCGTCAAAAGCTTTGAATAGGCAAGATCGCGCGGCTGCGATAGACCCATTATTGGAGAAGATCGAGACGTTGGCCGGTCACGCGTAGGTCAGCAGAACGGGAGCTGTCGCCGACACGTGCTCGAAATTTCGACGCTGAGGAACTTGGTGCGGCGCGCGACCTAGCGTTTTGCCTCCGGTCAGCTGCAAAGGCGGACTCCTAGGAGATTTCAGCGGCGCAGGTGGCATCCCCTTCCTCGTTCCTGACCGTGAATGACGCTTTCGCATAGAGCGACGCCGAGCGGGACCACCTCTTCTGATAGAGACGTGCGTCGAACGTCGTTTCCGTTTGCCACCTTGTCATTTGCCCGTTGAGGTTGACCTGCGGTCGTCTACTATCGCTCCCGGTTCCTGTAAGGCAGACTGTCCGCGCGACTCATCGATTCCAGGTGGGCGAAAGAGTGCTCAACAGGCCTTCCTCCATGCGTCCAAGGAGCGCTGTTGGCGCGGCTCTACATGTTCGATATGCTGACGATTGGGTTTCGCGATCTGCGCGGTCTGCCGTTACGTCAGCGGAATGGCTTTCTTCCCGACAACTTTGAGGACACAGGGTCGCTCGTCTTCACGAACGGCATCGGCGGCGAAGGCGAATGGGTATTTGAGCAAGTCGAGCTTCACGGCTTTGAAGGCATGGTGGCGAAGCGACTCGATTCGCTTTACCAGCGTGGTCGCACCCATGAATGGCAGAAGATCAAATACGCCGGTTATGGTCGAACTGCGGCACTTGGTTTCGGCCCAAGATAGTCATCGATATTGAAGGAAATGGAATCGCGGGGATCGTGAAATGACGCTCGACCAATGGATCGGAATAGTCAGTGCGCTCGCCAGTATTGTTGCCGTTGTATTGGCGCTGACGCGACCCGTCGAGCTTTCTCCAAGAGCGGTTGCTCGAAGCATTGAAATGCTAGTTATTTGTGTTGTTAGTTGCTTGGGCTTTGGTTACATGCTGGTTTCGACCATCCGCAGTGGAGACCTTTTAGTCCCCCACGGCATACTAGTCAACCCGCATTTGCCGCCTTCTTTCCAGAAGATTTATTACTTTGGATTACTATATGCTATTTGCCAAGGCTTGGTGACATGGTTTGTTCTTGTGATTATTTTCGTTGTTCGCGCTTTTCGTCGCTACCGCAAGTGGATTAACGAGAGTGAATAGCACGATCGTTCCATATAAAATACGCGATGAATTCGCCCATTGAGACCCTTGCGGCGTTCTCGAAACGCCGTCGGCAAACAGTCCCCGATACGACGAGTCAGACCTTGGGTATCGAGTGGCAATTCAGCCTGTTTGTCAGGTGAAACCTGCTCAACGAACCCTTCATGGCAAAAGACTGGATGACATTCGTGCGCGCGTGCGCTCGTTTATGTCGCCCGCTGAACGGCATGCTCTCCAGGCTTTCGTGAACAACGTCTGCGGCAACGACGACGCAAGGGATTCGATCTGACTCAGATTGGGTCTGATCAGTTTGTGAGCCAGGTCAGGCGCTCAATTTCTGGATCCAATTTGATGATCGTCCGATAGGCTTGGCGCAGTTCTGGCCACTCCATATCGAAGATCTCAGCGAGCTCCAGAGACAGACCGAAAAGCGGCGCGATCCTATCGTTGAGCTCCTGCCAGAACACATACGGGGTGCGCAGGTGGCGTGGCGCGAGTCGCAGCACATCGGTCGCCATCTTCGAGAGCGTGCTGGTCATGCGCAGTTCGTTCGCCTTAGCCCATTTGAGGGTGATCAGCTCGTCGACGTCCATGTCGGTTTTAAAGCGGAGCAAGTTCGCGACGGATCAGGGTGGGTGCTTCTCGACCGACTCGCGAAGCTTCTTCAAAGCCGCGGTCCGCTTGCCGGACCCCTCGATTAGGGTCTCTCGAAGTTCCTCCGGGCGCGCAACCAGCCGGTCAGTCATTGAGGCGTCATGAAGATGCAAAAAGATGCACAAGTCCATTGTGCCGGTAACGGGCGGATCGACTATGGCCTGGCGGGATGGAAGAGAAGTTCAGCCACTACCTAGTGCCGTTCGAAGAAGTCATGGTCGAGCGCCTGGGCACCGGCGCTTACGAGTATCACAAGCGCATGGGCAACATCAAGGGCGCACCGCTAGCCTACATGGGCGGGAGGACGTTTAAAAATGCGATCGTAATTTTAGACGAAGCGCAAAATACCGCGCCCGAGCAGATGAAGATGTTCCTGACCAGCATCGGGGAGGGCTCGCGCCTGATCATCAACGGGGAAACGGGGCAGGTCGATGTCCCGCGGCAAGTCCGGTCTCACCGACGCCATCGAGCGTGTGACGTGGATTCCGTCCATCGGCCACGTGCGGTTCGAAAAGAAGGATGTCGTGCGGCACGGCGTGATCCAGGAGATTTTGGAGTCATACGAACGGGAAGCCGCGTAGGGAAACACCGGCTGCGAGAGGCAACTCTCGCAGCTATGAACGGTCACTGGGTGTGCTTAAGTGCAGACGCCGGTATCCCAACGTGAACGCCGGAAGACTTCGCCTTGGCGTTTTTGGAATTTCCTGTGATGGAGTTGTCGCTCGCTTCGCCAGTGGCGGGGGCGGGGTCGTAAGTGGCCTTAACATGTTTAATGCATTGTTCCTCGGTGGTATCTACGTTGCTCTCGCAGGATGTGATCTGCGCCGTCGTGCCACCTTTCGATTTGCATCCAGCTACCCCTGCACGCTGTGCCATAGTGCATCTCTGTTCAGCTATTCCCTCGGCAGTGGAAATGGAGCCACCGCCACCGCCTTTTCCAGAGCCGCCTGGGTCGGTTCCAGCATAAGGGTTGCAGCCATTGCCTTTTACTGAAGCGTCGTAAGCCGGCTGCTCGCAACCTATGTCGGCGGCGAAAGCGTCGACGCTCAGGGTAAAGCAGGCAAGAAGAGCAAGGAAGATTCCTAGACGTGTGCTCATGATTTGGGTCTCCCTTTTTGGTAGCTAAACCATAGGCGACGGATTGGAGGAACGCTATGCCACATTTGTATGCGCTACTTGGGTTCCCGGGTCCGCGACTTGGGCTCCCACAGCGTTCCCGTTAGTTTTAAGAAGTATTAAGCCTTAAATATAAGTATTAGTTATTTGACGAGGCGGAAAGGATGACCCAACTGATCATCGCGGAACCCAAGCTCCAAAAATGGTTTGGGGATTTTTACGGGCATGACCTGTCGTTTCTGCACTGTGAGGTCGCGGCAATCGCAAACATCGACGGCAAGATCCTCAAGCGCGAGCCCGAGTTGCTCACGACCAAGTGGTTCGACTACCGGCGCATGCACCCGACAAAGGCGACGTATCTGTTCGCGCAGTGCTATCTGAAGGCGTATCAGGACTTCATGGTGACGACGCTCGACTACCAGCGCGGCAAGTTCATGCGCCCCTTCAAGGGCAGCGAAGACTTCATGCAAGCGAAAGAGAAGAAGGCGCTCTGGATGCTGCGGCAAACGGGAGATCAGCTCGGCATTCGATATGAATTTTTCCTCCGCTTCGCGATGAACTGGATGATGGCCCGAAGCGGACCTACACTGCTACGTGAACTCTCGAACGACACACACGGCTGAATCACAGGGGCTTTATTAAACCAGGTCCGCTCGAGATCAAGGCGGTTGATCGAAAAACGCCCGGCAACCATGGGTTTCTTTTATCCATTCCCCGCACTCGGCGACCGCATTGCCCGCGATGCGAGCGTCCAGTAGCTGTGGTTGCTCAGCTCAGGTCCTGTCTCGTATTGTGCGGCAGTCGTAACTGCGATTCGCATTCCGCTTCCTTGAACTTCGAGGACCGTAAACTTCTGCCCAGACTAGAGCGCGGCTCAGGTGAAACACTGCGGCTGTCTGCTAACGATCATCGTGTAGGCGGAATATTCCTTCATTTAGCCCGGCGATGGGAAGCCGCTGTTCCTCGTCAGCCTCTTAACCATCCCGCCTGGTGGTGAGCGCCACGATGGTGACGGCTTCGTGATCGTCACGGACGCCTCGAACGCCGGCATGCTCGACGTCCACGACCGCCGGCCGCTGGTGCTGACGGCCGAGGAAGCCAAGGAGTGGCTCGACCCTGAGACGACGTTCGAGGAGGCGATTCGACCCACAGAACCGGACCTTCCCGCTACTGGTCCTGGAGACTCGCGTGTCGCTCGATGTCTCCCCGCCGGCACTCGCACTGATGGTCGGACACGGCGGAGACTACAAGGCATACGAGGGAAAGCTATACACGCTGCCCTACCGCAACAGTCCCGAGGACTCATTCGACGATCCGATCCCGGTCAGCTTCGGGCAGACGGCCACCCAGGCTACGGAGATGTCTGGTGAGCCATAATCGCTTCACGGAACATTGGAAAGAAGAGGGTATCGTGCGGTTTGTCTGGCTTATCTTGGTGCTGGTGGCAGTCTGCGACGTTGCTGGCGCAACAATTTTCGATCGGGTTATGGCACCGGTCAATCGCGATGCAAGCGACTCGGCGGTCTGTCTAGTCTCACTGTTCTACCTGGAGTAAATACGGGAGCGGACAGGCCATGAGAGACATGACAACCATCCGGCTGCACGACTCAGGCTACCTCGAGCTAGGCGAGCGCTATTACACCGGCTACGACACAGAAACCAATGAGGACGTGATCGTGCTCGCCACCGTATTGAGAAACAAGTTCGGCCTGCACGGCGAGAACTCCACCGAGGACTGGATGATGGCCGCGGATTTCGACGGCTTCAGAAAGGAGTGGATCTACGAGGCGCCAGTAACCCTACCGCGCACAGAGTTCGGGATCTGGTAGGGCTAAACCCCGCGTAACCAGAAACCAACGATGGTTCCAGCGGCCCCAATACCCCACTTCTTACTACCTTCGTCGGCGGCCTTCACGATTACATAGAGAGCTACAGCCAGCACGACGAGAGAGATCAGGGCTTGCATGGCCAGCCTAAACCACGCTGGAATATCTATCCTTGCCGCTGCAGCCTGTGGAGCAAGCACGCCTCCACCTCCGCCTATTTTTATATAACGAAATCGGCTGACCAGAAGGAGAGCCAGCACTCCGAGCGCCATCAAGATGACCGCAACCGCGTAGGGACCGAGCAGCTCTTCCATGACACACCCCTATAGTTAGTTAGGAGGATAGGTCGGACAACGGAGACGAAGGGTTGCGGGAAAGGATACAGCGGGGAGTGCCAGAGAAGGAAGGACTAACCCTTCAACCAAAAGCCGATGATCGCTCCGACCGATGTATAGCAAAAGTCTTTGAGCGAAGTTTCCGCGTCAGGCTTGAACACCAAGACGTATATAGCCGCCACCAGCACAATCACTGTAACGAACGCCTGCATCCAAAACCTGCGGCGCTCGGCAGCCTCCCTTCGCGTCAGATTTGAAGCTCTTACTAAACGTTCACGATCCTCGGGAGAGAGCGAGTCCTCGCTATGGGACGAGATTTTGTCGGGTGGAGAGAGAGGACTGCTTGAACCACCACCATACCGACGAGGAAAGAGAACATCCCAAAAAATCAGTGCCAAATTCCTTAGATGGTGCCCGAAAAGCAGCGAGAGCACACCCAAGATCGCAATCAACGTGGCAGTCGTGGCAGCGTCCATGTGAGCGCTCCTCGGAAGGGGATGAGGGACAGGATACAGCGGGAAAGTGGGGGTGGGGATGCAATCAATCGTCGACGGTGCTCCGTCGCTTGTGGTAATTCGACCCGTGGTCGAAGAGTTACGCCGAAGGATGACGCGAAGGCGACGCGTCAGCGAATCCAGAGGGATAAATCTTCAAGGCAAAGCACTTCTGCGACGCCACGCGGATTTATCGGTGAACTGACGACGTGGAGTCGGAAACAAGGTCGTCCGGGAAGATGACGCAGAGGAAGCGTCCGCGCTGTGGCTTTCGCTCATGACGAACGACTGGGTCCCTGCTAGTCAGGTTTGATAGCAAACGCCGCTTTGAGAGCGCGCAACTTCTTTGCGACATCCGTGATGCCGTTGGCGATCATTTCCTTGCCAAGCATATGAATTGCGTCTACTGACGGCTCCGCGTAGTTGGCCGCATCTAGCTCGACGACGAACTCGGCGAGCCCAAAGTATTCAACTTCGTCCATTGTGTTTCCTTTTTTATAAATTCAGTCATTGGGGCGATGATTTTAGCTGCTCAGAGTGAGGAAGGAGCAGAATCGCTGCGATTTCGCCGATGGCTCGCAAGTCGTCGGGGCGGACGCGCGCTTTTGCGCATAAGCACTCAAACCGTCATCACAGCCGATCGCAATATCGACAGAGCCAGGCAGTGCGACACAAATACCATAGGTAGTAAGGCTGGGGATAGATATGGAGCGCTTAGCAATTTGCTCAAGGGGCCGTCGCGTAAGCCATCGCTGCACGGCAAAACGGGAGCCGTCGCCGACACTTTTTAAGAATTTTCCTCGGCCGGTTGCGACGGAGGTTTGCCCGGTGCCGAACACGTCCCAGTCGCGCAAATGAAGGACCGCTTGGCAGGCCCGATCTCCAATGGTTAACGCGAGCGTTCCCCGAAACGTTCGGCTGCCATCCGAGTTAAAAGCCCGGTTGCTAAAGATCGCACCTACGATGCCGGAAGAAATAGGTCGCAACGGAGCGAGGAATCGTAGCCAACTGATCGCTGCGGTGCGACCTATCGCTTTTAACCGTAGGCAGTTGTCCACAGATCGACCGGTCGCACCCTCTCGGCAGATGGTTTTCCCCCGAATAGTCCGCACCCGTGCGACCTATTGACGGCAGGATAGGTCGCAAAAGTAGGGTGCTTCGAGATCCAATAGGTCGCGTCTGTGCGACCTATGTTGCAAAGCCTTTCGGAACAGGTATTCTCCGACCATTCGAACTTCGCAAAAGCGGAGGCTTTATGCAGTGGGCTCCGGTAGTAACCGGTATCGTCGGCGCGATCACGATACTCATCGCGCTGGCAAACATGAACCCTGACGGGCGAAAGACTTTGCGGTCTTGGCTCGGGGTGAGTTTGTCATTGGTGCTCGAGCTAGGAATGCCGCTCTTACTGATCGTTTTAACGCTATACAGCTTTAACCAATTTGTTGAAGGCTCTGGTGTTCCGTCTCGAAAGGAGATTGGCCTTGCGATTGTTGACATAGCCGCTACATTAGCAGCGGGCGTTATGTTTTTCAGCGCACTTGGTGCTCGAGCCAAGCGACGTCGTGAAACGATGCAAGCCATGTATGAAGCTCAAGCTGAAACGGTTGACTGCTGGGCCGCCAAAGACAAGGCGAACTCTTCCAAGGCTACGCCGCCGACTGATCCCGATGACGGCGTGAGCATCAGAAAGATTGGGAAAAATATCACAGTCTGATAGAAGAACAAAAGCAACTAACTGTCTGTTTCGGCTGCGGCTGTTAGCTACCAATGTTGCGTGCCCCAATATTCGAGTATTCTCACCCGTGTCGACAAATAGGAGCGGCAATTCGCCAGCGCCAAGCGACACATACCCTAGGCGGAGACCATGGCAGGAAAAATAGACGGGAAATTTGCGGTTGGTGACATTGTGAAACTTAAGTCGGGCGGCCCGAAGATGACGGTCAGTGAACTATATGAAGACACCAACACCGTCGCGTGCCGGTGGTTCGCAGGAGCGAAGGCCGAGCGGGCGAACTTTAGCAAACAGACTTTGGTCCACGACGAAGAGGCCACGACGAAATGACAACTGCTGCGGAAATCGCCGAATTCATGACCGCGAGGGTTGTTTCCGGGCACGTGCTAGACCAAGAGGTTGCGGTGAGCATGATCATGGAACAATTCGGGCGGGAGTGGACCTACATCAACGATAACGGAAATATGGCGATTCACCGGTCGGTCCTTAAGGCGTTCAATTCGCTGACGGCTGACACTATCGTTTGGGAGCGGGGCGCTCGGATTTGGAGGCTTCGGCAACCCTATGATCAACCGGGCCGACAGCAGTCATAGGTCGCTCGCCAGCGACCCTTCTTGCATCAGCTTTGACGGGCGCCAAACTGCATTTCCCTTTAATTTTCTTGAGCACATTATGGTTAAGCAGCCTTCTCAATACAAAATTGGCGACGAGGTTCGCCTCAAGACTCGCGGCCCGCGTATGGTCATCCACACGGTGCGCGACAACAACTGTTACGACTGTCAGTGGTTCGATGGAAACGTGCTGCATAACGGCTACTTCAACGGCGCGAATCTTGTTCCCGATCCCCTGTCGGGTGAGATCATTTGAGCAACTAACGGTCTGCCACAGAGGCATCTATTGATGTTGCTCGATGCTGCTGAAGGGGTGAGCAACCGGTGGAGTGTCACCAATGAAAATCGAACACGGGGAATGGAACATCGAGTCGGTGCCCGAACGGAAGAACCACTTGTGGCATGCCTGGATCGAGGTCGAGCGTGGTCCGTGGGAGGACGAAGATCACGGGCAGATTTTCAACTTCAGTGATATCGGATGCTTCGACACTGAAGCGGCAGCTCATGCGCGTGGACTGGAATGGGGGAAGGCTTGGCTGGACTCGAACTTTTAGCGGCGAGTATCAATCCATTGGTGCTCACTGCGATCAATGGTGCGTGCACCGTCGTAGTGGCGTTCGTCGCGGTCGTGATTGCTTATAGGCAATATAAAATTGCGCGAGGAAAGCTTAATCTCGACCTGTTCGACAAACGTTACAAGGTCTATAAGGCAACCACTGACATGCTCGCTCTAATAAGCCAAGGAGAAAAGGCGCTTTCTGGTCCGCTAGGCGACTTTAAAGAAAAGACTGTCGAAGCGCGCTTCCTTTTTGGGAGCGAAGTTGCCGGGTTTATGGATGTAGTCGCTTACTATGCGGTTAACGCTTCGACCGACGGGCCGAGACGCGGGTTTGCAATTCAGGCAGCAAATACGTGGCTTAAGGAAAATCGTATTGATATTCTCTTCGGTCGATACATGAATTTTTCCAAGTGGCGGTAGCGCATGCGCTTCAAGCTCACGTCGCGAAGTGATGTCGGCCGATAGACTGATCGGGGATCGAATGGCTCGTGCTCTGCAAGCGCCGACAACAGCGAAGAAAATCGCTGTCCGGGCCAGGCCTCCCGGTGTGCCGCTTGTGAAGCCGATTGAGGCGGCCGACCTCATGCTGTCCACACTCAAGCGCGCGCCGTTCTCCCTCGAGGGCTGGATCTTCGAATGGAAATACGACGGGTTCCGGTGCTTGATCAGGAAGCAGGGCGACAGCGTGGAGCTCATCTCGCGTCCTGGCAATTCTCTGAACCGATCGTTTCCCGAGATCGTTGCCGCGGTCGCTCAAGTCCCGGGCGACTTCACGTGGACGCCGAGCTTACGGTCGATGACCCGGGCGGCCATTCGAACTTTGAAAAGCTGCTTTCACGTTCGACGACCTCGGTGGCGTCTCGGATTAAAGCAGCAGCGATCGCCAAGCCCGCGCGACTCTACATGTTCGATATGTTGACGATTGGGGATCGAGACCTGCGCGGCATGACGCTGATCAAACGTAAAGCGTTCCTGCGAGACAGCTTCGATGACACTGGCACCCTTGTTTTCATGAACGGGATTGTCGGCGCCGGCGAGTGGGTCTTTGAACAGGTTGAGCATCATGGCTTCGAGGGGATGGTGGCCAAGCGACTAAACTCGCCTTATCCGAGCGGTCGCACACACGAGTGGCAGAAGGTCAAAACGCTGGGATATGGCCGACCCGCGGCGCTCGGATTTAGGCCTAAACGACCCATATCGAAGATTTCAGCGAGCTCCAGGGACAACCCGAACAGCGGCGCCACGCCGTCGCTGAAGTTCTGCCAGAACACGTAAGGGCTGCTCAAGTGCCGCGGCGCAAGTCGCAGCACATCGGTTGCCATCTTCGAGAGCGTGCCGCTCATGCGCAGTTCGTTCGCCTTATCCCATTTGAGGGTAATCAGCGCATCGATCTCCATGTCGGTTTCAAGCCCGAACAGGACTGCCGCCGGCCGGGGCCGCGTGAGCTTCTCTAAACCGAGTCTGAGCTCGCCAAGCGTCATGCGCTCTTGCGGTATAGCGAACGCGAGAATCGGCATTGACACGACCGCCGCCGGTGTCTGCACAGCGCGTATCTGCGCCATGACCACTTCCGCGATCCGCCGCGCTTCTTCGCCGTGTCCGTCGAGGGTCAGTCGCGTAAGGAAAGCATGAAGTTGCGCCGGGTCGAGTTCGTCTAGCGGCTTGTCCCAAAGAGGGGATTTAGACAGCGGGGTGTTACTTAGGAGAGCGGTGATCTCTCCGACGTCTTTGAGTGCCTGCACGGTGTCCTCCAGAGGCGCTCAAAGATAGCACACAGCTAAAAGTTACCGGTGTCGTTAGTAGACCACCAACCCGAGTTCCCTCAGTCGAAAACCCATTGCTGTAGGCGACATACAAAAGAGCTTTGCCAGCGAATGGAACCTGAAATGGCCGCCGAACTTCTCCGCCCGAGCGACCGCAACGGCAAACGCCTTAGCGTCGCCATCGCCAGCCAGCAGGTCAGTTCGACCTTTCTCACCGGCGATGTGGTATGCCGTAAGATCATTGAGAGGCAACGGCGCCTTCCCAAACCGTTGCTGGAAGAAGTGGATCACCGTCGGCCCGGGAGCCGTATAAAGCGCGCTAAAAAAATCCGCTTCTTCGTCCATGGGCGAACGCGGCCCCATTTCACCACCGGGCAGAGGTCGATCCCTGTGTGGCATCGACCCAATCTGGTCACGGTGAAGAACAAGATGGCCAAGTTCATGCCCTGCCGTGAATCTCTGGATCTCCGTCGAATTGCCGCCCTTAATGATCACGATCTGGCGCAGAAAATCGATCATACCGGCCGTCTCTGTCTTAGCACCACTAAGAGAAGACGGCATCGTTGAGCGCACGTCATAAGAGAAGCCACACTTCTCAATCGCAACATCCGGAGACAACTGTTCGATCAAATGCGGTTGCCCTCCGCTTGTCCTGAGTCGACCGCCTTGAAGAACCTCCAAGTGTAGGCTGCGAACGCTCGCTTCAATCTCTTTCTTCCGCTTATCGGTAATCATGTGGGGACTCCCTGTCCGCAGGAAGTTGAGGCTTCCTTTGAACTGAGGATAGCACATGTTGTGCCTCTGACGCGATTAGATACCAGATTTTGTGCTTTTCGTAGTTATTAGCTGCAGTTTTGATTTGCAGGCGACCTGGAAATCGCCTGCTTCAACTTCACGTGCTGCTTTCATCCACGTCGGGCTTAGCTCGGCGTATCAGCGCCTCCAGCGCGGCGATCCTTTTCGCTGACGCTGCCTCCGTCTGTCTCACCGCGAGTGTCTATCGCATTATCGCAACAATCAGACCGCTCCACCGCCAAACCGCCATGCTGCACTTAGCAATAAGAGCCGATCGAAGCATGATCGCCGCTTGTCTTGTTGCTTCCGCCCGCAAATAGACGCAGTAGGTGAGCAGCGCGTTATCTATCAGGCAGATCACTTCGCCTCGAAGCACCCTCACGCAGCGATCCCCCGGTTCACACGCGGTCGCACGATGTTCGTGCCGTTGACGTGGGAGAAGATCTCCTTGACCCATCAGTCCTGATCGTTCGGCCCGAACATGGGCAGATATACCTCGATCTCCGCGCCACGAATCGGGCAAGCCCATGACTTTTTGGTTGTGAGCTTTTCTGCCAAGCGCCGGGCGTAGCACTTCGTTAGCCGCTTGCGCCAAATACTCGAGCAGCCATCACGGATGAGGTGAGCGCACGAATGCGTTGCCGCGCCGAATGTCACGGCTGAACTTGGTGTCGTGATCGCGCGGCGCTTCCTTCTTCGAGAGCATCACTGGGCCATCGAGCGTGCCATGGAAGCCGAGAGGAGAGCATCGCAGCCCATCGAACAGACAGAAGGGGAGCGACCGGTCAGGTGGAATCTGCCCCACCTTATGCGTGAAGCCGCCCCAACTTATGCGTAGTCCGGTCCACCGTATGCGTCAATAACGGCGGTTTCACAGGGTTGATCCGTTCGCCCTAGCCGTGTTGCAGCGGGACCGGCCATGATTACCCTTTGAAATTCGACTGATGGAGCATGCCGTTCGAATGAATAGCGCATATGTTGGGGCAGACGCGGGCTTGCGCGCATAAGTTGGGGCGATTTGGTTCTGATTCTTGCGCCGGAAATGGGCGCCGGGTTGTGATGCTTTCTCTGTGCGACGTGGTTGCCTGCCGGAGTCGCTAACACGGCAAGAGCTTGACGTTAAGCGCACGCAGTTCATCACTAGTGACGAAGCTGGCGAAATAGCGCTGACGTTCTGGAGGGCCTGAATAACGGGTGCTGGCATCAAAGGACCATCGGGCTATCGCGCGGAGGAAGCGCCCGCGCAGTGGCCGCGCACGAAGTCTCGATCTCTTTCAATAGCGGTTGTATCGCAGCCGCGCCGCGCGATCGTCCTTTCGACACAACCGGCACCGGAGGTAACCAAGACAACATCGCGCTGAACGGGCGTGCTTCCCGCGATCACAATAGAACAAAATGCATTTACGGGGGATCGACGACGGCTGCCGTTTGCAAACGCGCGGGGTGCGGACGTCATTTGGTCGCTTCGTAGTTATCGCCTTAGTATTTCGCGCACGCGCTTCGGAATAGCAAATCGTCGGCATGCCGGTAGTCCTTTCCCACCGCGTAACTAATCGGGTCCTGACATAACGAACCTGCGTTAATTAAAAAAAACCCGTCTCACGACGGGCGCGCGATTAGCTGAGAGGGCCGTCATCGCAAAAGAACAATGGATCGTAGCCGCGCTTGGCACGCATGCATAGACTCAAAAATGAAATGCAGCGCTGCCGAATCTAATTCAATGGCAAACCGCGGCACTGGCCCATCCGGAAAGTCCCAGACTTTTTCGGACAAAGGCGCCAACTAACGATCTGACTCGGGGCTCTCGCGCCAAGCAAAGATGTGAGAGTTATCGAACAGGACCAATTCAACTTGATCTGACGTTACAGAATAATCCCGCAACAGAGGACACTTCGGAGTATCGACTGCTCAAGGGTATCAGTTGCGTAAATGATGAATTGCATCATTCGCGCTCAGGCGTGCGATTGTCCGCGGCGATCGCTTCCATGGCACCGACTAGGCTCGCGAGCAAATCCGGATGATGACGTCTTAGATGCTCGTGGATGTTCTCATTGCGCAGCAACCGATTCGTGAATCCTTTTGCGACAACCAACGAAAGCATTGTGTCCCCGATGCTGTCCTCCACCGCTTGGCTGTCTTGATGCAGCCGCTCCATCTCGGCTTCCATTCGCGCGATGTCGTCCGCGGAAATCTCTTCGGTCTTCTTGGCGCGCGAGGTCTCGATGAGCGCTTCAGGCCGCGAGGTGACGAAAATCATTTCCGCATAGCTCGCCGTGAAGCGGTTAGCGGCGACCATCATCTCCGCCGCCTCGATCTGCCGCATGGGTTTCATTTTTTTGAGCACCTTGAACACCCTTGGGATTACCTGCCTGTCTTTGAGCATTGAAACGACCTCGGGCGCAATTCTGTCGAGCAGATGGGCCTTTTCGCGAACGCGCTTCACGTCGATTTTGAGCACCTGCGCGATCCGCTCCGCAGACGCGCCCTTCGCAAGAGTCGCCCGAATCATTCGATTTTCGTGGACTGCGGTGCTGCGGTTGATGTGGCGGTTGAAAGTGAATCCCTCGTCATCCAGCGAAATCATGCACGGCGCAACTTCTCGATTGAGCTGTTTCAACGCTTCGAGGCGCAGGTGTCCGTCAAGCAGATCGTATTCACCTGCATGCTCGCTCGATCGATAAACGGCCAATGGCTCAATGATCCCCAACTCGCGAATCGACGCAAGAATGGTTTGGAATTTGGGCGTCGCCAAAACACGCGCGGGGGTCGGCGAGCTCGGGCGAATCAGCGCGAGCGAAACGTCGACGATTTGCGATTCGAACCCGTGCTTTATTTCGGTCATGGCAGCAACTCCGACGGAATGCGGCGAGCGATTGTTTCAGGGATGTCCTTGATGTTTTCCGCGCGTAAAAGTGTCCGGAAATGCTCGTCAGCCAACAATCGTTTGAAGGTCGAGGTGATGAGCAACAGTCGATTTTCTTGGATCTTCGCGTTTTGAACGACGAATTGCTGGCGGCGGACTTCGGCTTGGTAAGTCCTTAGCAGCTTCTGGGGCGTGGGCGTGTCGTTTGCAGGTTTCTTTTTCGGGTAATACGACTTGCCGGACGCCTCGCGGCGAGTGATCAGCTTGCGGACTTTCATCAACTGGTCGCCTTTCAATGTCCCGTTCTCGTAAGCCGCGACCAACGCCGCCTGCACTTCCTCCCGCGGTGATCGAGCGATATCGATCGCAAGCCACAATGGGACTTCCTTCCTCTCCACCGCACGCAAAAGCCTAAGCTCGCCATTTTCTAGAAGGTGCAGAATGCTGGTGATGTATCGCGAGTCGAGATTCGTCTTTTGAGCGATTTGCTCTGCCGTGTAGCCACGATCCCGAAGGATCTGCAATCCGCTCAGCAACTCTTCAGTGCTGTGCCGCCGACGCGCGATGTTTTCGGTCAGACTGATCAAATACCGCTCAACGCGATCCGCCTCGACTACGCAGCATGGAATCATGCTCTCTCCAAGGGCTTGGAGTGCCTCCAAGCGTCCCTGCCCGCAAAGCACCTCATACCAGTCGCCTTGCTCCGACTGGCCACCCAAGGCAACGGTGATAGGGCGTTTGAGTCCTACTGTCGCGATGTTCTCTACGAGCTGCGAGAAAAACAAACTATTGCGCGTCCGGGGGTTAAGCACTCGCAACTGACTGGCAGGGATAAGCGTGATCTTGTCCTCGCGAGGCAGAGTGGCCCCGATCCCTTTCACTTGGTCATCCATAAGACACCCCTCGCAAAGGAACTCTACGACTTAGATGGACCAACATTTCCAAGTCGTCGAAGCGATAAGCTTCAATGCCAAAATCGTTGTGGTCTTCCAAACGCACGCGGGTTTCCCACACGTCGATTGCCGGAAGCAGGAAATAGTCGCGGATAGACTGTGCGTCGGGCTCCATGCGCGCCACAACCGTAATATCCGGCATTAGGGCGGCATCCAAGCGGACGATCCATCGGTTGCTGCCCGCCTCCGTCGCCCGGCAGCGGCAGAGAACCAGCGACGCCTTGAACTCTTCATTGATTCGAAGCAAGCCGGAGCGCGGGTCGCTCTCCACCGACGCGCCGGCGCCGAGCATCGCTCTCACCGCTTGCTCGACGATGCGCGGATGCATCTCGCGCAGCCGCCGATTGATCTCAACGAATCGATAATCTCGATCCGGCTGATATCCGATCAGCGTATAGCTGCGCAGCAGACTTCCGAAGCGGCTGCGGAAAGCGCTGCTCGAAGGGCACCCCGGAGCCTCATCAATAACTAGGCCTGACAACAGGCCGTTCTGCCGCAAAACAGTGCGCAATGCGCCGAGCATGTCGTCGTCGCTCAGCCGATAAGACCGAGCGAGGATGATTTGCCGCGCTGCTTCGAACATCAGCGTGTCCACGATGGGCTCAAACGCGTGGTCCTTTCGCACCCACGCGGCGGGCGGATTTTTGATTCGCTCTTGCTTCAACTTGAACGATGTCCGATTCCAAACATTGTGACCCACATACTTCTCGTTGATTAGGACCTGATGGACGGTGCCGCGAGTCCAGTCGACGCCCCGGTCTGTCTTCTTACCGGTGGAGTTGAGCCAGACCGCGATCTCAGACTCCGTGCGGCCCTCGTGCACGAATTCACTGTAAATCTCTTGGACGGTGGCTACCTCGTCTGGCGGCCCCGGCCTGAGGATCACACGTTCGGTCTGCAGGAATTTATGATCCCCGCGTGCCAATTCGGCTTTCACGTTGCCCGTTTGGTCGATCGCGACGCGGCGCAATCCGTAGCCGGCCGGCCCACCTTGGCGAACACCGCTCTTGACCAAGCGGATCTGGCCTAGTTTGACCTTCTCTCCTAGTTCGCGGCTGTATTCAGCGGCCATGGTTCTTTTGAGACTTTTGATAACGCTCGATATCGGGCTGCCGTCATTTTCGAACTGCTCTGCGACGTAGAGCACGCGCGCGCCCGCTTGTTTGCAACGGAGTTCATAGCTTGCGCTCTCGTCCGTATCCTGAAACCGACCCCAGCGACTCACGTCGTAGACAAGTATGAATTCGAAGTCAACCGACTTGGACTCGACGTCGTGAATCAGATCGTTCAACGACTTGCGTCCTTGCAGGACGAGACCGCTCTTGCCATCGTCCGCGTAAATCCGAACAATTTCCAGGTCGCGCGCTTCGGCGAACGCCCGGATCACGTCTGTTTGGTTTTCCGTTGAGTATTGCTGGTGGTCCGTCGACATGCGCACATATGCGGCCGCGCGCGCCCGCCCGGTTTTTGAGTTGCTAGAAACTTCTTCGCGCGTTGGCCGGCTCACGGCACCTCCGTTTGGCAGGGCAACCCGACAGCAGCACGGTCGAGCGACGCTCCCCTTGGTTTTGTTTCATCTTTCCGTCCAGAAAATATACGTTTGGAGGCGCGAAAAATGTTGCCGAGAAACAGCAAGAATTTGCGCGAGGAGCAAACAATTTCAGTCGGAGCGGAATATCCGCTCGCGATTGCCATGGCCCTGAGAGAAGAGATGCAGGCTTCGCAGCACTCAGTCAAAACGATCGCCCGATGGACGGGCGCCAGCGAGAGAACCGTGCAAAACTGGCTTAGCGCGGTGCGCGGCCCAAGCGGCACGCACCTGGTGGCACTGGCGAAACATTCGCCAAGCGTGCACATGGCCTACTTGGCGCTTTCCGGTCGCGGGGATGTTGAAGCCCGAGACGTCAATGCCTCGGTGGCGCTGCTCGAAGAAGCAATCTCGTTACTGATCGGACGACGCTAGCATCAGCGGGGCCTTACTGCGATAGAAGGGGTTTCCCACGAACGCAGCAAGGCTTCATAGGACAACGACCCTGCAGTTGAGTGTCGCCGATCCCTTGATATCCGGCCTCCATTCCAAAGTGCATAGCGACTCGGTGTCCGCTACGACATCTAAATTTTCGGCGTTGCGCGGATCTGACAGCCATGAAACGTAAGCAGAAAATCCGCCTACCGCCAATGCCAGCAGGGCAATGAACGTGTTAGCCAGGCGTAAATGCGAGCGTGCTGTCTTTCCTTTTCTTCGGATGGCGACGCGGCCTCGAAGTGCAACCATCGAAAGACCTGCAAGCTAAGTCCATTCTTTTGACGGAGGCGTTCAACCCGATCTGTCGCTTAGGGCAAAACGGGAGCCGTCGCCGACACTTTTTTAAGATTTTGCCTTGACCTGTTGCGATGGAGGTTGGATGCGTCGATGGCCGGATCCGCGAGGGTGCGAGTCCTAGAAGGCCGGTGCATTCGATATGGCCCTGCGTTGACTATTCCTGCACTGCAAACACCGTCCCTTACAGAGCCGGGCCCCGCAGCTGAGCGCTTCCTTATACAATCGCACCCCGCAGCACAATCAACCTCACCGAGACGCTCACGTGGTCCGTCATACAATTGCGCCCTGATCTCCAAGGGTGCCCCATGAGAAAGCTGTGCCACATCACAATCGCCGGCGTGCTTGTCGCTGGACTGGTTGGCTGTCAGCCCGATAAAACCGGCGAGACCCTGTTCGTTTGCCACGGCAAGTCGCTCGACAAGGAAGCGGCGCTTCAAAGGCACACCGAGGAACTGATCCCGATGACCATTCAGGATTCCGACGTCGCCGCCGCGGACGACGAGTGCATGCGAGCGAAGGGTTACGAGTTCACGGGCGAGGATGACCCGAAATACTGTGGGGAAGGGCGTATCCCGCAGTGTTACTCGCGCCAGTAGACCCGCGCAGGTGAGTGGTGGGTAAAACCTTATAGAACGCATGCCGCCGCGATACGTGGGGATCGACTTCGGCGCCGACTAGCGCTCGTCGCAGGCGCTTCCTTATACAGCCGCATCATTTCTATACTTAGCGGCATTGCGATCCTCCGGGAGCCGACATGACCAGGTTGCGCGCTAAGCGTCGGGTGAATGTGACGCTGAGCTGGAGAGGGCGCCGAGCAAAGACGAAATCGCAAACGCCCACGGAGCAAACGACAGTGCAGAAGCGGCATTGGAGCGGTTTCTTCCGATGGATTCTGGACGTCAGCACATTAGTCGCCTCAGTCGCGACCGTAGCGACGCTACTTTTCTTCATGCACGATCGCCGCGAACAGGCCAACATTGCAGCATGGACCTTGCTTCAGGGCTACTTGCATCAGGACCATCGCGCGCAATTCAACGAAGGGCAGGGCTTCGCGCTTGAAACATTGGCCCGGAATGGGGTGAATCTTTCAGGTCTTGACGCCCATGATTCATTCATTTACATGACCAACTTGCATGGTTTGGATGCAGCATCCGCATCGTTCGAGCACGCGGAACTGCAAGGGGTCGATCTGTCGAATGCCGGTCTCGAAGGGGCTCATTTTGAGGGTGCCACTTTATTTGGGTGTGACTGCCGGGGTGCCGATTTTAAGCTCGGAAATCTTAGGGGTGCGTCGCTGAGTGGCGACTTTCGAGGCGCTAGTTTCTCCGCCGCAGATATATCTGACCTTGAGTTTCCGTTGGGGACGACTGCGGATGAGGACGTGTTGAAGGAAGCCTGCTACCGGCCGGGACATGCACCGACGTATCCAGATGATGTGCATGATGATTTGTATGATATGCATATCAAGCCGGCAGTCGATCCGCACGGACGTTGGTGCATGAGTCTTTGGGGCGAAGAGTGGGCGCGCCTGAAAAGGCGTGAGAGTAAGTGAGTGGGTGGTGGGTAAAACCTTATAGAACGCGTGCCGCGGCGCTCCGCGGTGTCTATAATCTCGTCGAAATTTTTCGAGGGGAACCCACAATGATCAAGACAATTATCGCCGGCGGGCTCGCTGCGCTCGCACTCACTGGCTGCATGACGGCCGAGCAGCGTGCCGACCGGGACAGCACGTTTTAGCTACTGAGGAAGTGCCGACCGGGGCCAAGCGAGGCAGTTACCATCAACTGGGACGATGCTGACCGCTGTTTGGCTTGGGATGTGCCTTGCGAAGGCGTTCGTCCAGTTCGCGGCGGAGCCGTCGAATTGCTCTGCAATGCATAGGGAAACTGCTTAGCTTCTCGACGAACGGCTGAAAAGTCCGGTGAAAAGAGTGGATTTGGAGAACATGAATGAGTCGTGCGACTGAAGAGATCCGCGAGGATCGTCCATCAGACGAGCATGCTCAATCCGCCATGTGGCTGGATTGCGCTCGCAAGGTGTTGCTAGCTGGAGCGTTTCTCATTGAGAACGGCTACGGAAAGATGGGTCTTATGCCCTATGTTTACGCAACTGGCCATTGGCGTTGCGAGTTCCATCCGCCGGGGAGACCTAGCAAGCCGCTGTTTCGATACACGATTGGCAACGAGCAACGCTATCTCGCATTGCACTGTGGGGGGTCGGTGCGCAAGGACATCAGTCCCGAAAAGCTTGCACAAGCGATTTTGGTAAGCGTTTCGGACGATTTTAAGGAGGCGTGTTCGGGGGAGCCGAGCCGTGAGATCGTGGCCTGGGTCGCGGACCTTAAACGGCAGCTAGATCTAGGGCGCATCCCGGAGGCGTTTGGTGAGTATTTTGGCGAGCGAACGACGTGGACGCTTGCGGACCCGGTAGCCCATGCCGAAGGTTTGTCGATGTCTGCCATGCCTGGGTTTGTTATGCCGGGCGACGAACGTTCATGCCTTGATGACCCTTTCTGGTCCGCGGCCGAGCTCAGAGCCCGGAGGTTGGCGAAGGCGAGCTGCGTGGCTTTTCCGAGTTTTGCTCTCCTTGACGACGAAACCTGCTTTGTTATTGGCAACCGCCTGCGGCGCGACATGGCAGATGCACAGCCCTTCGAAGCCATGCGCCTTCTTCGCGCCGCCATTGGAGCTTTGCACATTGAGGCCGGCAATTCGGCAGATGGCCCAGAAGAACTCCTCGAGTTAATGGTCTCCACAGAGCCGTCGAGCGATCCCACGGTGAAGCGGGCGACTCGGCTGCTGGCGATGGTCCACGAGCTGCACAAGGCCGGCTTTCAACGGCTTCGTATTGCAGCTGGATGGGACCCTCTCGGACAGCATTGGCGTGCGCGCCTGATGCCGGCGAGCACCGTCTCCGAGGACGGCTGGAGCCCTGTCTCCCAAACTTGGCGCGCGGATTACTCTTCTGAGCAAGGCAAGGCCTACTTCGGTTGGAGCGATGCGACGTCGGATGACGCTCGCGCCCTCGCCAACAAATTCTTGGTGCGGTTTCCCGAATTGGCTGGCCGTTGCGAGGGTCAGGACTGGTCCTACGCAGGGTGGTTTGCAATGGTTCTGGGGCGTGCGGAGCTTGGCGAACTGCCGGCGTTCTATGGCGGCGGACCAGTGAGCGACGAGTCCGAAATGCCGCCAGCGCCTATGGGCGTCAAATCTCAGGCCGATCCGAACTTCGTTTCCGCAACGGGGCAGCCCCTTATTCCTAATGATGAACTGTCAATCAGTGACTTGCCGCCTGAGGGCGCGTCTTATGAAACTATTTGGCCGTTTTGCTTGAGCTACGACGGATACAAGGGTGGTTTGATCAGCGTCGAAGATTGCTGGGAGGTGGCGGTCAAGGTGGAGACAGGGGGGCTTTCCCGCGCCAGCATCGATGAGCTTCGAACCGTAGCTTTCATCCATCAGCGTAAGCTCAAGAGTCAATCGGAGATGCAATCAATTGACCACGGTGCTCCGTCGCTTGTGGCGATTCGATGCGTCGTTGAAGAGTTACGGCGAAGGATGACATGAAAGCGAGGCGTCAGCGAATCCGCAGGGATATATCTTTAAGGCTATGAATCTGCGCGATGCTGGCGTAAAAAGCAGCGCGGCGACACGAGGCAATGATCGGAATGAAGATCCTGGGCGCGCGGTCACTTTTACGCCGTGTTCAACAGGTGGTGCTCCGACTGAAGCTGGCCGAGTGGCAAAGTAACGCGCGCATCGCAGATATGCTATCAAGTGCCTTAGATCTATGCCTTATGTCCAGAACCATGGGCCGAATGCGGGCCGCGTCCTGGCTCGTCCGAGGGCGGGAAAAAGCCGCTATCGGTCGTGTCGCGCGGGGCGGCGGTCGCCGCCCACCGTTTGGCCGAGCATAGAAAGCTTGCGGCCCGGATATCGGTCCTTCAAAGGTATCGAGCGGCGAATTGCTTGTCCAGGTCATCGAAGAAGCGTTGGCGGTAAAGAGCGATGAGGCGTTGATAGGACTCGGCGATGCTGTCCCGCGTGCTCGCGCTGCCGTTAGCTAGAGAAAACGTCTCGTCGTAGTTGAATGTCCGGAGGACCTTGCCTTGGCTCTCCACTTCAAATGAAGCTCGCAACTTCATGACGAACACGTCGGGCGTCCCAAGCAGCGCGAGACCAACAAACGGAACCTTTTTCGCCGCCCGGAAGACCCAATATGCGTCGACCTTTTCAATGCGAACGATCACCTTTTGACCGGAGCCGGACTCGCGAATGGTGGCTTTGTCGAAATAAGCCTTTATGTCCTCGGTGACCGTTTGGCTCGTCGGTTGCCTGACCCCGACCTCGGTGTCACCGAACACGCCTTCGTTCTCGAGTTTTGAAGGGGTCGCCCGATCAATGATCTCCACCGACGAAAGCTTCGCCCTGCTTTGCGGGGCGAGGGTGGTTCGCACAAGGTCGCCGGATTTCGAAACGTCAACTGGCGGCATCGGCGCGCAACCTGCAAGCGCCACTATGAACGTGAACCCCAACGCAATTACGCCGCATTTTGTGACTCCTTTTGGCATCCGCTTGTTTTTCATAGCCGCCCCGTGAGATTAATTGATTTTATCGGCTCGCATTCTCTCGCGGCGCGGCGACTCGTTTCTGTGGGCTTGCCTACAAAGAGGCCGTGTTCGGTCTGGCATCGCGATGCCGGCTATCCGGGGATCACCTTTTGGATGTTTGCCGTCACCAATCGACGTTTCAACAGACCGCAATAAGCCAAGCGAGCGTTCCCCACAGCGTTCGGCTGCCACCCGAGTTAAAAGCCCGGCTGCTGACGAGCGCGGCCGCGGTGCCAGGAGAGCGCACCGCAGTCTGTAGAACAGTCGAAAGGGCGCAATCGGTTCGATGAAAATCTGCCCCGCCTTATGCGTGAAAGCGGCCCCAACTTATGCGTAGCTCGGTCTCCCCATATGCATCAATAACGGCGGTTTCACAGGGTTGATCGTTTTCGCCCTGGTCGTGCTTTGCAGCGGGTGCGGCCATGATTGCCCCGTTGAAATCCCAGCGATTAAAGCATGCCATCCAAACGAGCCACGCATATGTTGGGGCAAATGCATGTCTGGTGCGTATAACTTGGGGCGATTCGGCTCTGGCTCTCACGCAGACTAGGGGCGTTGGGTCGTGACGGTCTTCTCTTTTTGCGACGTGGTGACCCGATAGAAGCTATTAGCGCGTTTCCTGATATCGAGCACACCAAGTCCTCGAGTTGGCTTGACGCTCGGCGGTGAGTGGCCGCGGAGCATTGAGCGATCGAGTTAGGGGCGGGAGCTGCCGCTGTTGCGAACGGGCCATAACATCGGCAACGCAGGGCGGCCCTGTCGTTCACTAGGCTCGAAGGTGGCATTCACCTGCCGCCGCGCTCATTCCACCGTTGCCGACGCCGGGCCGTCAGGACGAGTTCTGAATGCCCGAGTGTGACCGTGCAGATGAGTATCCGCCGTCGGCCGCGGCCATGTGGGAGCAACGCTGTCGTCGCGACGTCGTTACGCTGGTTATCACGCAGGCATGCGGCACGAGCGCGCTTCCTAGTGTCGCAACGAATCGTGATGAGCGAGACTAGGGAGCCAGGCGGGCGGTGAACGCCGTTTCGAGATCGATGCAGCGAGATTGATCCTGGCCTCTCATAGCCCCGCGCCAGCGACAACGACGCCGCCTAGAGCTCCTCGCTACCATCGAAATAGAAGGTAATGGATGGCACGGCGACGCAGAGACAGTCAGTATTGACATTCGTCTTACAATATCTGTATGATAGACATCGGTCTATGTCTTATCGGTCTCCATACGTTCGGGCATAGATGCGCAGTCGCAGGAAGGCTGCACGGGATAGAAGGAATCTGGCGCAATCTCGACGGTGGAGTTGGTCCCAAAAAGGGTCGCTGCAGGCCGTGCCAGTGAGCGTGAATGATGGGCGCCGGACTTCGATCCAGTCACTCACGCAACACATAGCTGTAGCTACGATCGAAGAGGAAAATGGACCCTACACCGAAGGCATTCTTTCCGGGTAGGGAGGGCGCGCCGCTAACCTTACGTTTCTACGTCGGGTTAGGCGGAGCTTTGCGCCTTCCCTACCCGAAGGCCATCCAAAACCTTAAACCCCCAAAGAAAATAGGAAAATAGGAAAAATTGCGTCCAGAGAGTGTTGGTTAGCAAAGGCTCTGCTCCTTTTGCAACGTCAGATCGGCAACAGCCGTTATTGCGCTATCCATATCTTCCCTCACGGCGTGTTGTCCGGTTTCATCGGCCGGTCGCCAGGCAGCCTGGCTCTTGACCTTCGTCTCTATAGCATGTCGGCGTGTGTGAACGGAGGTGGCAGCTTCGGAACTCCTCTCCCAGTAACCTCAAACTTGCACCCGGGCTCCTCCATCCCCTTCCTAGGAACCGAGGGAGATTGCACGATCGTCGCCCCGAATCGTTCAATTGATGACCATCCAAAGCAATGTGCGGCTGTCGAACGATGTCTTTGGCTTGAACCTGACGAGCCGCGCTTTACGCTCGGCCTCGGCAGAAGTCATACTGCTTTGCCTGACGCTCAGAGCCTCGGTGTCAACGGAAATGTTGACGTCTTCCGGGATCGTCCCAGCGCTTATATAACTCCCAAAAACGGCGGCTCGATTCATTTGACGGTCCACTTGAATAGTCATCAATAATTCGATCCGCGCGGTCACAGGCACCTTGCAACAGCATGTCAGCAGTCATGTGATCAACGGATTGAGGCGCCGAGAACGCGACTTTGCCGATGAACTGACTACCCTCAAGCGTTAGAAGCGTGTGGCCGTCTTTTGATGACTCGAAGAACCAGCCTTGGTCAATGGGTGCGTCAATCAGGATGCGCGTCTGCTCCCTCGACGTATGCAACCGACTTGCAATGGCCTCTTCCGTGACGTCCGAAAGATTTTCTAGTAGGCGAGCTACGCGCAGAATCGGAAATTTGCCTACGAGCGCGCTTGGATCGACCGTCGTGTCTGATCTCTGAAGTGTCTAGTTCGTGATGATGGCAAGCACCGCGGCGCGATCGATAACAACAGGCGCTGCGTCAGTGTCTTTCGAGATATACCGGTAGGATTCGATCAACTTCTTCTCCGACTCACTTATCAGCATTGACCCGAACATCGCCTCGATCTGCTCGAGCAGGCCGGGGTGGTTTTCGTTAAGCGCAAGGCGGAGCAAATGAGCGCCATCAAGACCAACTGCTATGGCAAAAGAGGGTATCTTAGTAAGTGGGATTTTCATGTCGCCCTTTCTGATGCGCTTCACAACGGCAGCGCTCGAAAATCCACACGCTTCAGCTATTGCCTCGTCGGAAATGCACGCTTTTTCAATTGCACGTAAAACCAAAGCGTGCGAATCGACTTGACATGTATTTTCTAGTTGCATGTTAGTAACCCTTAATAATTAGCATGCTTTATTTTAGTCAAAATGATATGTGCTACGCACGGCAGTTGCTACGGGAAACCCGACACAACTAGTTGCTAACTATCTGTTTGTGAGATCGTGGAGGTGCGTGGTCGCCTTGCGCCCTCAATGCTTGTCAAGAAGGGAACGGTATGGTGCAGACCAGGGCCCCAACGTGCATGCGCTGCGCCAACTAAGCGGGCCGACGCCCCTCCCTGAGAATGCGAATCAATGACTTGGAGGTCCTAGGTCAAAAGCTGTTGTTCAATGGTCATGCCCCCCTCGGCGGCAGCGTCGAAAGACGGGGCCTTATACATTCGTTTCGTGTATCTTTTGCGTGCGGATCGCGCGCGAGGGAGGCTCATATCGGTAGGCGACGACCGTCTTCGGCCATTACGCCGTGCGGTGGAGTATGTTTGGAAGCTGCTGAGAGATACACTTGACTTGCAATATTTTATCTACGTCGAGGGACCCGATGAAGACTTCAGTAAAGTGCATAGACGGAGTGTTTGCCGTGATGCTTCCAGCAGAGATCGCGGACGCTGCAGCAATAGACTGCGAATCGGAAATCTCGATAACGCGGATAAATAACGTGATCGTGATGCGTCGGTTGCCTCAACCTTTTTCGATGGATCGATTCCTCAGACAGGGACGCGCGCGTGATCCCGCCGAGCGACCCCCACTGATCGATTTCGGACCGCCGCAAGGCAGCGAGAGTGGGGGTCCCGACGATCCGGCACGCGACGACAAATGGTGAGCGGGCGGAGAGGGACTTCCCGCCGCCGACGAAAGCCATTCTCCGGTGGATGCAAGCCGGCTACGTGATTGTTCTGGCGGGGCGAGCGGATGAGGTGACTGCGGCCCGAAACCGAAATCGTAATCGCGACTGCCGGCCAGTCATACAGCTAGTTAGAGAGCTAGAAGGACAAATCGGCTTGTAAGAGGCAGTCGGCAAGCCCGCTAGCAATAGCGTCTAGTAGCTAGATCGATGGGTGGCCAGCGAGGCAGCTTGCTAGAAAAAAGACGGCTATCGAATGAGCTAATCTACGACATGTCAGAGTCCTTCTCTCGTGCGGCAGATCAGCACGGCCACATGCAGATCGTCTGACCATCTCGACCAGAACTACGCGCTGATGCTGCGTCACCGAGGCGATCTAGTCGGCGCGACCGCAAGGATCAATACAGATCTTGACCGGCTTCGTGCTCGCGTGGAGGGCATCGAGCGACAGCTGGAACTGTTGGAGTGACGGCATGAACACGTGGAACTACGACCAGCTCACCGCGGCGACCGAGGCAGTGATTCAGGGCCTGCTGGAAAGAATCGAATTCGACCCTCACCAACAGGACTATTACGAACTCCAAGCGTGGGGCGCCTTTGTCCTGTGGGACCGTTTGACGAACGACATCCGCGCCGAGCACCCTAAGTGCGAGAAGGACTTTAAGAGGCTAGAAAAGCCGTTCAAAAAGCTCTCGGCGAAGCGTATGGACGAGGCTAAAGCGCGCCGGAAGCAGGCGCGAACGGAACGGAAGTAGCAGGCCACAGCTCAATTAGCCTAGCTGCCAACCGATCTATTGGAGCAAGTAACTGGGTCGCCGGAAAACCCTTGTCCAGTAAGTCTGCGCCTCAGTCAATCGGGGCAAAGAGCCGGGTTTGCCCCTCACGAATAGAGGGAGAAGATCGCGGAGCAGGAACCAAACCACCGCGCGGAGCGATTGCTCTATTACCGTTGTTCGGTTCATGGACTGACGAACCCGCTTAAGCACGCACTCACTGGTGCTGGCGATCCCATTCAGCTAGCAAGTTGGAGAAACGGTTAGCCAGGGAGAGAGCTAGCCAATGGAGAGAACTTGCTACTAGGAAGCACTACCCGGCAGAGTTACTGTCTCGACCTGACAGCCTAGCTCAGCAAGGCGTTTGAGGAGTCGGCGGACAGTCTTGTCACTGTCGTGCCGATTGAAGTAATCGGATCCGAGATCAGCATATTGGACCCCGTCGCTAAGCATGTGATAGGCGGCAGTTAGCATGGACGCGGCGACCGCCAAAATCGCTTTTTTGGGGCCGCGTCGAGCCTTGATGCGAAGGAACTGAGCGTGTAGGTAACTGGTCCTGACACGCACCGCTGCCCAGGCAGCAGTGACCAGCGCCGTTTTCAGCCAGTTACCGCTCTTGCGCACACGGGTGCTGCGGCGCTTGCCGGCGCTTTCGTCATTGCGCGGACACAGGCCCGCCCAGGACACCAGGTGAGCCGCATCGGGAAGCGTGTCATGTCGATACCGATCTCCGCCAGCAAGACCTGAGCGGTCAGGTCACCGACCCCGGGTATCGTGGTCAGCAGGCGGGCACGCTGTTGGATCGGCGCCAGCGCTTTTCCCAATGCGACGTCCAGTTCGGCCAGCGTATGTTCCAGCGCATCGATGATGTCCAGGTGCAGCTGCAGCAGCGTGCGATGGTGGTCGCTCACGCGTCCACGCAGCGCCTCGCGCAACTCGGCGGTTTTTTTGCGTGCCGTGCCCTGGGCCAGCGCCGCCAGCTGCTCGGGGTTATCTTCGCCCGCGACGATGGCCTTGAGCATGGCGCGCCCGCTGCTTGCCCAGAACGTCGGACAGTACGCTGCCGAGCTTGAGGTTGGCGTCCTCGAGCAGCTTCTGGATGCGCAGGCTGTGCTGGGCGATCTCACGCACCAGTTGCTTGCGCGTGCGCGTGAGGTCGCGCAGTTCCTGGATCGCCTGCGGCGGCACGAAGCTGGAGCGAATCAGCCCGTGCGCGAGCAGATCGGCAATCCACATCGCGTCGTTCACGTCGGTCTTGCGACCGGGCACGTTGCGGATGTGCGCCGCGTTGGCCAGCACCAGCTCGAACTGCCCTCCAGGATGTGCCAGACCGGCTTCCAGTACACGCCGGTGGCTTCCATCGCCACGTGGGTGCACCCGTGGCTCGCCAGCCAATCGGCCAGAGCGAGCAGTCTGGTGGTGGTGCTGCTCGAAGCTGCGCACCTCCTGATGCATGGGCGGCGAGACGCATCGCACGCAGGCCACGATGGTGTCCTTGTGCACGTCCAGGCCCGCGCAGCGCGTGTAGAGTACTTGCATGAGACCTCCTGCCGGTCGATGGGCACCGCAGGCAGTCCTCGTCATCGAACTCTACTAGAGCGTGCTTCGGGGCGTTGCCGCCCTCTGCCACATTCCGGGGTGCTCGCAGGACTGCGGGTCCAACTACTTAACGGGCTTGTCGCACCAGGGAAAGCCGACCTCGTTACCGATCCCACTTGCCATCCTACTCCCGGTAAATCGCAATGCGTTCGCCGCAAGCATGCTTCATCCTTCGGGGTCGGGCGCGCCCGATGGACAACTATTTAGTGACGAGTGCGCTCGCCTCGCACGCTTTGACGAAAACATGGCGCGTCGACCACGTCGTCGAATCGGCACGCATCTGGTTGGTTAGAAATCGGATGTCGGCGAGTTGGCTTGACCGTCTGATGCTTGGACAAATGGCGCTAAAGTTGTCCCGCGAGCACTTGACCGGTGCGCATGCAGTACGTCAATCGGATGTGCTTACGCTGTTCACGAATGAGCTGACGCTGAACTATCAAAACCCACTGGTCGGGCACATCTGGCAAAGGTGCAGCGATGCGCTGGAGGCCAACGCTTCCCGGACCGGCGCATAGCGGCCAGGGGCGGTCGTCGGATGGAGCAGGCGCGGGAGTTGACTTGCGAGCTGCCGTAGACGACGCAAATTTCGATCGTTGTTACGGCATAAAATCTCAGTCGACGCGCCGAGTTTCAGTGGCTCTTGCAGGTGAACAACGGCAAGGGTGGGCCAACGGACCTTCCATCAGTAACGTCGACGACTCGCTTAAGCGCGCACTGGCGACTAAGCGACATTTTCGCCCTATATGCACCTTCACGAGCGAGATCCATCGTCAGATCCTGCGTAACGCCCGCCAGCTGGCACTGTGCCGATATGGCAAGCACATCTCTAATCCGTTGGCGAGCTATTTAGTGATCAGTGCGCCGCGCGTAATCGAGATTCCGCCACACTTCGGACACGTGCCGGATTGCTGTCGAGCGTCGAGCTGTTTGCGGGCGACCGAGTTCGGATCAGGAGGAACACCGTCAAACCCGATGTAACTGCGACTGAAGCGAAACCAATCGTCGGAGCTCTCATAGACTTCGCCCTCATGACCGCAGCCATCGCATGTTGCTTTGAACTTATCAGTTTCCCAAGACATAGTGGACTCGCCAACAGATATGTTTTATCAACCTGAAATTATCAATGTACTTTTTGCCGTTAGTCTGGTCGTCATCCCTAACGCGGCATCACGCTGTGATCGATAAGGAGCTTGGCCATGTGCGCCCGTGGCTCCTTGACGGCGGAATCAATGACGCGACGGCGAAGCTCTTTGAAATTGATGCGGTAGTTCTGCGGCGCGTCAATCGCATGTTCGAATCTGCGAGGGTGACCTCCGCGAACGACCAGCTGTACTGCGCGTCCTCGACCATATTGGTATTGCCGTGTGTAACGAAAGTTAAGCGGCTTTTCGTGAGGCGAAGCGACGAACAAGCGTGTGTTGTCACGCTTGATGGCCAAACATGGAGACCCGGTTAGCCAAACTACTTAGCTTTGTTATCCAAACGCTGATGCGACTTGGGGACACGAAACGAGGGGATCGTAGGCAACGGAACGCGCAAACGCAGCGCTATGTTTTGCGCGAACTCCCGATAGTACGGCCACAGATGATATGGCATGTTGTGCGCTGTAAACTCGGCCATGCCGTCCTCATCTAGCTCCGAAGCGTTGCATCCGACGACTGCATATTCCACTGCGAAGTCGACTGTGAGGTCGAGGACCACGTCTTCCTCATTGACGTCCTCAGTGTCAGGCGGGACGCCTTCCTCGCCGATGCGAACAACTCGAGTTCGAGTGTTGGCCAAAAACTTCAAAAGGCAGAAGTCACTGCTTTCGTCGCTTCTCTCAAACGTCAGCTCTGCAACCGATATCTCTGACGCACTCCAGTTCACGCGGGTAAAAGTGTCCATTGCAACCCGGGGATCAAACGACGGCGATACCTTGGCATCAATCCGCGTTGGGTACGCGTTTTGTATGTGAAGGTGAGACAGAACCTTCTCAAGCTTCTTTGTGTTCATGCAGCTTTTCTGCTCATACTTTGAGTTGCGGTGATGCTGTCGTTAGCTTCCTTGACATGCACCAAACGAAGCTTTCGGACCACAACCCCGGTTTGAGGCAACGACGCATCCTGGGATGTCGTCACGCTAAACGGTGCCTTGCGGTTCTCTGCCGAGTTTGGGACGAGCTTCATTTCAATATGCATGTCCATCGCATGAGCCAAGAGCGCAAGTGTTTCCACTGTCACGTTGTGCTGTCCGCTTAGCACTCGACTGAGAAAGGTTGCTTTCTTATCAATCTTTTCTGCGACTGCCTTCTGACTCAGTCCCAGTCTCTTCATCGTTGCCGCAATCTGTTGTGTGATCCCCAGAATTGCTTTCTCAGTCCAGAATGCAGGTGACCGATGTGCCTGTTGAAAGGCCTCTTTGTAGCGACCGCTAGTTTTCATCATTTTCTCCTTCGTCGATCTCGAGGGTGCCGGCTGCTTTCGCCTCCTGATACTGCTCGAACAATTTCTGCGCGGATTTGATCAACGCTTTCGGGGTCTTCCCAGACTTCCCGCCTTGCTTATAGAAGCATTTCGTCAGGACAATGACACGTCCTTCGTCATAGAAATACAAGAGTCGCAGCGTCCCGGTGACGTCAAACTGCCACACTTTGGGATCATCGCCGACATGATGAGTTCGGTTTTCGGGAAATGCCTCGGGTCCATGTTGCGCGGCGTGCTCAAGGAAGGCCGCACAGCGCGCCCAATCCTTCCCCCCTGTTGCGACGTCACCCAGCACCGTGTCGCCCCGCGCGCTCAGCACCTCGTACACTTTCCACGTATGTTGGATAACGGCAGCAAGTTTCAAGATCTTAACTTAAAAGTTATTTTCGTGGTTATTGTCGCACAACGCATTCCGTGCGATGTCGCGCAGTTCAGGTGTACCCATGGTCACCGTCGGCCGGCTGCATCTCCACTACATCTGGTTGCGCTGCCTCCCGCAGACACCAAGTATAGTGTGCCGCTTACACCTCTGAAGAATTAATGTGCTAAATGGACCCGGCGCGAGGTTGACTTTTCTTCGCCACAGCGCCCCGAGGTCGATTGCCGCCGAAGTGCCTGTTGATGTTGTGTAAAAGGTGCTGGGGGCTCATCAGTGTGCTGGCATCCTCGGAACAAACATCGGCCCTTATGAATGCGGCGCCTCAGCGGCTACAGTGGCTGCCCGGGAACCGAATAGGCAAACGCCGGATTGTGTGCATAGCTCCTCCGTCAGATTCCGGAGTAATGCAGCCGTTCCAACGGCAGGATTCCCTGCTCGCCGAACGACAGGTGGTGGCCGGTCACTCAGACGTCAGCTCTGCACAGCAAACGGCCGTTCAAGGCTGCTGGAGGACCGCCACTATCAGATATGCATGGCAATCGAGGTGCAGCAATGATTCACATGCTCAGCTTAGAACAAGCGCACATCGTGACCAAGCGCACGGAGCGCTTTGTTAGTTCGATTGTTGCGCGGCGGAAACAAGTCTGGACGGGCCCACCCGACAGCTTCGCCCAGAGTGCTAGGTCCGAAATGATCGTAGCGCCAGCGTTCATCGTTTGTGACCATCCAGAGTCTCTCGACCATGCTCGCAGGCGTGCTCCCCCAAATCAAAAACTCCAGTAGATCGCGAAGATGCTTTTGTGAAGCTTCGCGCGGTTGTCCCCACATCCATTGAGCGACACGGTCCGAACGTTCATCGACCGTTTCGCTATGACCAGGAGGTAGTCCAAGGGTAGTGTTCTTGATCTGTCTCGCATGCGTCTTAAAGGCGTGAACATGCGAAAATACCTTCTGGAAGTCTCCAAGTTCCCACGTGCGAAGATCAGGAAGTGCGAATCTACTCTTCATCATGGGCGAAACGCTGTTGATGAAATGAGCCTCGCCATACGGTGCTGCAGGCAGGGAAGCCCACCAGTCCACCGCCTCCTTGAGAGCGCGTGTTTTTTCAAGTTTGTTGCGCTCGTGTGCCCGGTTAACCAGTTCTACACTCTTCACGCTTTCTTCGTCGTCTCGCTGGTCGCGAATGCGGACGTAGTAGTAGGCATGCAAGAACTGGTCGAAGTGAACCGTGGGATCGGCGCTTGGCTCGACCCATGTCGGGCGCTTGTTTAACTTCCCGAATTCTCCGCTTAGGCCCCGAATTAGCTGAAGGGTCTGGTTCCACTCCGTTGTGAACTGCGTAAATGCCGTCGTTTGGGTGGAGGGGCCGTAGGTGGCGAGGCCTGCGTGCGCCGGAAATGCTGTCGTTGCTTGCTCAAACTGAGACGTCAGCCTCTGTCGCGCAACATTCACCCCCGACTGGGGGACCCTTAACTTGTCCAAAGCCTTGACCAACTCTTCAGTAACAGGCGCTGACACGCTGCGGAGATAGTCAAACTGCTGTTCCAGATCGGCCTGAAGGGAACGACCGATGATCTCTGCCTCGTCAAAAAACACTCCGCACTCGACGTTCGTGAACCATGCGTTGGAAGTCAAGTTCGCCGATCCAATATAGGCTCCATACCCGTGCCACCAAATGATCTTGGAGTGAAAATGGCCTTTGATTAGCCTCGGATTCACGACCAAGGGGCCGGCGCGTAGCATCTCCTGCAGAACCGGCACGCTCACGGCTGCGTCTTCATCAAGCAGACCGTAGAAGTCGAGGAACAGATCATGTTCGCGGCAGTGCGCAAAGAACGGGGTGTTACTTGTTGCGTAGGCGACGGCAGCGGTCACCCGACTGCATTTGCCAACTGCATCGTGCATCAGATTTATAAGCCTTACACCATTGAGCTCCCCCATCACAACCCGCATCATTCTCCCCCGCTTCAAAATTTCACTCGGTACCCAGTGTAAAAAGCAATGCGCATTCGGGTATACGGCACATCCTTAAGAAACCTTTGGCGCGGTACTGTTGCTGAGAGAACGATAAAGACGTTCGGCCACCAGCGTCAGCTGGAGGCTGAGCATCGTCGGTCATAATGGTGGCGTTGGCGGACCGTCCGCAACGGGTCGATGGACTCGAAAAGAAGGTCGATAACCGGCAGCGCTTTTCCTGCGTACACCAGCGCATTAGGATGCCTGAGCGATATCTGGCGCCAGCGAGAATATAGGCCGTAACTCACCGCCGGACGAAAAGCACTCATTGGCGGGGCGAATCCGCCGCCATACAGGCCGTTTCACTGCTGAAAACTGACGATGCTCCACTCTAACGAACGCACATGACCCACAAGAATCCAACCGAAGACGCGAAGGAGCATGCAATCGGATTCGCGCGCTATGCCTACGAATACATCGAAGCTGCGCAGAAAGTCGACGAGACAATCGGCCGGCGGCCAGAACACGACTTTGTTTCACCGATCCCTGCGTACAATCTTGCTATACATGGGATTGAGCTGACGCTTAAAGCGTTTCTCCGTTACCACGGCATCGAACCACGAGAGCTGCGCAACAGAGAATATGGGCACGATCTTCACGCTTGCTTTCGCAGGGCAAAGGAGCTTGGGTTGCTCAAGATATTCAAGATGACCGAGGGCGACGAGAAGGCAATGAGGTTGCTTGTGGACCTGAATGTCGACCAAGGACTTCGATACGTTCGGAAAGGATGGAAAGAGTTTCCCTCATGGGCAATCGTTGAACCACTGGCGATACGTCTGCATCAGGAGTCTCGACTCTGGTCGGGTACAAGACGTTCACCGTGCACTTTGCATGACCGGCACCAATGTTGCATAGCACGGTAGGCCGTGTGGCGCGTCAGGTTAGCCCTGGCCGGCGCGTCGTAGGTCACCAAGGTCCGGGGGCCGGAAAAGGATGAAATGAAGCTCCCAGCCACCATGCTCCGTTGCTTTGCAGAGCCGATATCGGACGCGGGGTCTGAGTCTGAAGCGACGCGCCGTAGTGTTGTCAGTCGGCTCCGTCGCCCTGGTCGTAGGTCTTCTTGTTTTCTCCCACCATGAATGGTTAGCGGACGATGACACTGGTATCACCTGATAACCGTATTTATCACGTTTGCGGTTTTTTAGCGCGTCCAGC
>CAVPTS010000017.1:0-26307 GCA_963708695.1 uncultured beta proteobacterium | reverse complement strand
AGACCGCCGGGGGAGAGGCGGAACCTAAGCCAGTCGTGTGACATGCCGGGAACGTGGTAAGCCCGTATGGTTGCCAGTGCGGTTTGGCTGGCAGGCGGACCGTAAGGGACGCTGTTGATTGTGCGGGTATGGGAGGACGGAAAAAGCGAACGTCGGGCTGTAATGGTCCGGATAGGGGTTGAGACATTACTCCACGCGAAAGCGGGCAGACTTCCGTCTGGTCTACCGTCGCAAGACGGCTGACTACCCTCTGTGTCTTGGTCAGGTACGGGTGCATGCGCCCGTACTGAGGTGTTTGTTGTTCCCCAGCGGGGTGTATCTACCCCGCTGGGGGAGATGCGCCTTCTGCTCGGGGACTTTTCCAAGTAGGAGAGCAGCATGAAGAAGAAATTTCCCTGCTCAGAGAAGTACGGATCTGCGCTCTCCCACGCGCCTGACAACTGGTACGCCGTAGATTGGCGTCGGGTTGAACGGAACGTGAGAGGGATGCAGATTCGAATTGCGAAGGCGACGCGGGACAACGACTGGCGCAGGGTGAAGGCCTTGCAACGGATGTTGACCCGCACGTTGTCCGCGAAGCTGTATGCGGTACGACGTGTTACGCAGAATCAGGGTGCGCGAACGGCTGGAGTCGATCGCGAACTTTGGGACTCGCCTGAGAGCCGATGGCTTGCTGTCGGCAGGTTGAAGCGGCGTGGATACAAGCCTCTGCCTTTACGGAGAGTCTTATCCCCAAGGCGAATGGGAAGGAGCGTCCTCTGGGCATTCCGACCATGCAGGACAGGGCGATGCAAGCCTTGTATCTGCTGGCCTTGGAGCCGGTAGCGGAGTCGACGAGTGACCCGAACTCTTATGGGTTCAGGCTCATCGTTCGACGGCTGACGCCATGTCACAGATTTTCGTTGTCATGGCCCGTCGCGTTCAGCGCAATGGGTACTGGAAGCGGATATCAAGGGCTGCTTTGACCACATCAACCATGAGTGGCTGGAACCCATGTCCCGATGGACAAGGTGATCCTTCGTAAGTGGTTGAAGGCTGGCCTGATTTATCAAGGGCAGCTGCAGGCGACGGAGGCCGGTACGCCGCAGGGAGGCATCATTTCCCCGACGCTGGCCAACGTGACGCTGAACGGGCTGGAGCGAGAACTGATGGCGCACCTCGGTGCGAAATTTGGGATCGGGAAAGCCAAGAAGCTGAAAGTTAATGTGGTGCGGTACGCGGACGATTTCGTCATCACCGGCGACTCGCAAGAGATGCTAGCAACGAAGTCCGGCCTTGGATAGAAACCTTCCTTGCGGTTCGAGGCTTGCAACTATCTGAGGAGAAAACGCGGATCACTCACATTGATCAAGGCTTTGATTTCCTTGGGTGGAATTTCCGGAAGTACTCGGAAAAGCTGCTCATCAAGCCGAGCAAGAAAAACGCACAAGCGTTCTATCGCAAGGTGGCGGAAACGGTCAGCGGTAACAAGACGGTAAAGCAGGAGGATCTGATCCGCCTGTTGAATCCGATGCTTCGGGGCTGGGCGCAGTATCACAGTCCCGTGGTAGCCAAGCAGGCGTACAGCCGCATGGAGTATCTGGTTTTCCGGAGGCTCTGGTGGTGGTCGAAGAGGCGGCACCCGCAAAAGAACGCGAGCTGGGTGAAGACGAAATATTTTCACTCTGTTCGTAACCGACAGTGGGTGTTTGCTGCTCCTGTAGTTTGGAAAGATGGTGATAAGGGGTTGTTTGAGCTGTACCAAATCAGCGGTACAGTCATCAAACGACACACGAAGCTCAAGGGGGATTTCAATCCTTTTGATCCCAAGTGGGAGCAGTACGGCGAGAAATTGCGGCAGGATCGCATGTGGGAGTCGCTGCGCTATCGTAAGCAGTGGGCGACGCTGTACATGTCACAGGGTGGATTGTGTGCACACTGTGGCACCGGTCTGACGGACGAAACGGGTTGGCACGACCATCATCTGGAATATCGGATGCATGGTGGTAAAGACACGTTGTCCAACAGAGTTTTGCTTCACCCGCATTGCCACCAGCAAGTGCACGCTGGCAAACTTGTTGTAACGAAGCCGGTCCTGTATTAGGTAGGGCTTTGAATGTAGGCTTGAGCTGTATGCGGGGAAACTCGCACGTACAGTTCTTAGGGGGCCCTTCATCCGAGAGGATGGGGGGCTACCCTACAGCCGCCGGCGGGTTGCGAGCCCGGGCGGCTTTGTGCATCGCGTGCCGCCACAAGCTGCTTGCCGACACGCAATCCGGGCGTTTTGCCTTGGCCTGATGGCCATAAAGCCACGCGATTGAGTCCAAACCCGCCTCTATCCGGCGCATTTTCGCTAGACTGCCTGTTCCGCGTCGTGATCAAAGTTTCAATGGAGTTCACCGTCGATTCCGCGCGGTGTCCGGCCTGATCCGCCGTCTTTATCGCGCTTTGCGGCTGAAGTGCGGGCGAAAGCGTCAGTCCGGTCGGTCGGAAGCGGCCGTGCAGCCGCATGGCGCCGGCTGTTTTACCCTTGGCTTGTTCCTTTCGCCGACTTCGGCAGCCGATTGCACCTGCCGACAGCACCTTGACAGCACCTTATAACCAGAGCCTGATTTTCCAAGCAACCGAGTGAGTCTTCCCGCCGTGAAACCGATTCTCAAGTCCAATAAATTACAGAACGTCTGTTACGACATTCGCGGGCCCGTGCTCGAACACGCAAAGCGTCTGGAGGACGAAGGTCACCGGATCATCAAGCTCAACATCGGCAATCTGGCCGCGTTCGGCTTCGACGCGCCGGACGAAATCATTCAGGACATGATCCGCAACCTGCCCACGTCGTCGGGCTATTCGGACTCGAAAGGCGTGTTCGCCGCGCGCAAGGCGATCATGCATTACAGCCAGCAAAAGGGCGTGGCGGGCGTGGAGCTGGACGACATCTACATCGGCAACGGCGCGTCCGAACTGATCGTGATGGCCATGCAGGGCCTGCTCAACGACGGCGACGAAGTGCTGCTGCCCGCGCCGGACTACCCGCTGTGGACGGCCGCGGTGAGCCTGTCGTCGCGGCACGCCTGTGCATTATCTCTGCGACGAATCGGCCGACTGGATGCCCGATCTCGACGACCTGCGCTCGAAGATCACGCCGAACACGAAGGCGCTGGTGATCATCAACCCGAACAATCCGACCGGCGCGCTGTATTCGGACGAACTGCTGCTCGGACTGATCGAAATCGCGCGCAAGCACGGCCTGATCATCTTCGCCGACGAGGTCTACGACAAGATCGTCTACGACGGCCGCAAGCACACGGCGGTGGCGGCGTTGTCCGAGGACGTGCTGACGGTGACGTTCAACAGTTTGTCGAAGAGCTACCGGTCCTGCGGGTATCGCGCGGGCTGGATGTTCATCTCCGGGCTGACGGGCGAAAACCGCCGCATCGCCAACGACTATATGGAAGGGCTCGGCATCCTGGCGTCCATGCGCCTGTGCGCGAACGTGCCGGGGCAGTACGCCATCCAGACGGCGCTCGGCGGCTATCAGAGCATCAACGACCTGATCGTGCCGGGCGGCCGCCTGTACAAGCAGCGCGAGCTCGCTTACGACATGCTGACGGCCATTCCCGGCGTGAGTTGCGTGAAGCCGCAGGCGGCGCTCTACATGTTCCCGAAGCTCGACCCGAAGATGTATCCGATCGTCGACGACCAGCAGTTCATCACAGATCTCCTGCTCGAAGAACGCATGCTGCTCGTGCAGGGCACAGGCTTCAACTGGCCGGCGCCCGACCACTTCCGCGTGGTGTTCCTGCCGAACGTGGACGATCTCGCGGACTCGATCAACCGTATCGCGCGCTTTCTCGATGGTTATCGAAAGCGTCACTCTGTCTAAAACCTCTCTTATAAGACTCACGCTGCAATGGAACCGATCAAAGTTGGCCTGCTGGGCTTCGGCACGGTCGGCAGCGGCACCTTCACGGTGCTGCGCCGCAATCAGGAAGAAATCAAACGGCGCGCCGGACGGGGCATCGAAATCACGCGCATCGCGGTGCGCACGCCGTCCAAGGTGCAGGGCGCGGCGGGTATCGACGCAACTACGGATATCACTACCGATTTCAACTCGGTCGTCGACGATCCGTCCATCGACATCGTGGCCGAGATGATCGGCGGCACGGGCGTTGCGCGCGAACTGGTGATGCGCGCTATCGCCAACGGCAAGCATGTGGTGACCGCGAACAAGGCGCTGCTCGCCGTGCACGGCACTGAAATCTTCGACGCGGCCAGCAAGAAGGGCGTGATGGTGGCGTTCGAGGCGGCGGTCGCGGGCGGCATTCCGATCATCAAGGCGCTGCGCGAAGGACTGACGGCCAACCGGATCCAGTACATCGCGGGCATCATCAACGGCACCACGAACTACATCCTGTCCGAGATGCGCGACCGCGGGCTCGACTTCGCGACCGCGCTGAAAGCCGCGCAGGAACTGGGCTACGCGGAAGCCGATCCGACCTTCGACATTGAAGGCGTGGATGCCGCGCACAAGGTCACGATCATGAGCGCGATCGCGTTCGGCGTGCCGGTGCAATTCGACCGGGCCTATGTGGAAGGGATCAGCAAGCTCGACGCTATCGATATCCGCTACGCCGAGGACCTTGGCTACCGGATCAAGCTGCTGGGCATTGCGCGGCGCACGGAGAAGGGCATCGAGTTGCGCACGCATCCCACGCTGATTCCGGAAAAGCGCCTGCTGGCTAACGTGGAAGGCGCGATGAACGCCGTCGTCGTCCACGGCGACGCGGTGGGCACCACGCTTTACTACGGCAAGGGCGCGGGCGCCGAGCCGACCGCGTCGGCGGTGGTCGCCGATCTCGTGGACGTCACCCGCCTGCACACGGCCGACCCGGAGCATCGAGTGCCGCACCTGGCGTTCCAGCCGGGCAGCCTCGCGAATACGCCGATCCTGACGATCGAGGAAGTGACGAGCAGCTATTACCTGCGGCTGCGCGTGGCCGATGTCACTGGCGTGCTCGCGAACATCACGCGGATTCTTGCCGACAAGGTTATTTCCATCGACGCGTTGTTGCAGAAGGAATCCGAGCACGTCGACGGCGAAGACAAGGGCGAGACCGACATCATCCTGATCACGCACGAAACGGTCGAAAAGGAAATCAACGCGGCAATCGCGCAGATCGAGGCGCTTTCCACCGTGGTGTCGAAGGTGACGAAGCTGCGCATGGAAGGGTTGAAATAGGGCTTTGAAATGAACTACATCTCTACGCGCGGCGCCGGTATCGGCGAGCGTCACACATTCTCCGACATCCTTCTCGGCGGTCTCGCGAAGGACGGCGGCCTGTACTTGCCTGCAGAATATCCACGCGTCACGACGGACGAACTGGCCGTCTGGCGCACGCTTTCTTACGCAGATCTCGCCTACGAAATCCTGCGTAAATTCAGCGACGACATTCCGGATGAAGACCTGCGCTCGCTCACGCGCCGCACCTATACCGCCAGCACCTACAACAACGTTCGCGATCACGAAAGCGCGGCGCAGATCACGCCGATCAAAACGCTCGGCGTCGAGAACGGGACGACGGTGTCACTTCTGGAGTTGTCGAATGGACCAACGCTCGCGTTCAAAGACATGGCCATGCAGTTGCTCGGCAACCTGTTCGAATACACGTTGGCCAAGCACGGCCAGACGCTGAACATTCTTGGCGCGACGTCGGGAGATACCGGCAGCGCGGCCGAATATGCGATGCGCGGCAAGCAAGGCGTGCGCGTTTTCATGTTGTCGCCGCATCAGAAAATGAGCGCGTTCCAGACGGCGCAGATGTTTTCGCTGCAGGATCCGAACATTTTCAATCTGGCTGTGACTGGCAACTTCGACAACTGCCAGGACATCGTCAAGGCGGTCTCGAACGATCACGCATTCAAGGCGGCGAACAAGATCGGCACGGTCAATTCGATCAACTGGGCGCGCGTGGTGGCGCAGGTCGTCTATTACTTCAAGGGCTACTTCGCCGCGACGAAATCGAATGCCGAACGCGTGTCGTTCACGGTGCCGTCCGGAAATTTCGGCAACGTCTGCGCCGGGCATATCGCGCGGATGATGGGCCTGCCGATCGAACAACTGGTCGTGGCCACGAACGAAAACGACGTGCTCGACGAGTTTTTCCGCACCGGTATCTACCGCGTACGCACCGCTGCCGAGACGTATCACACGACCAGCCCGAGCATGGATATTTCGAAGGCGTCGAATTTCGAGCGTTTTGTGTTCGATCTGCTCGGCCGCGACCCGGCGCGCGTGTTGCAACTGTTCCGCGACGTGGAAGAAAAGGGCGGATTCGACCTGGCGGCCAGCGGCGACTTTGCGCGCGTGAAGGAATTCGGGTTTGTATCGGGACGCAGCAGCCACGCGGACCGGGTGGACACCATCCGCGATGCGTACAAGCGTTACGGCACGATGATCGATACGCACACGGCCGACGGGCTAAAGGTCGCGCGCGAACATCTGAAGCCCGGCGTCCCCATGATCGTGCTGGAAACCGCGCAGCCGATCAAATTCGGTGAAACTATTCGCGAAGCGCTTGAGCGTGAACCGGAGCGGCCGGCGGCGTTTATTGGCATGGAAGAATTGCCACAGAAGTTCGATATCGTGAGCGCGGATGCTGATGTGGTGAAGGCGTACATCGCGGAGCGCATCTAGGCTCGGGACGGGCGGCATCAGGCGGCGGGCCGGAGCGCCAATCCGGGCCCGCGCGTTCAGCATTTCCGCTGCAATGCCGCAATTCGTCGCAAAAACTGCTAAAATTTCAGGTTTTTCGCCGTACATCATTCAAAAGGACGCGCTGTGCTGTCTACTGCCAACATCACCATGCAATTCGGGCCGAAGCCCCTCTTCGAGAACATTTCGGTCAAGTTCGGGGAAGGAAATCGCTACGGCCTGATCGGGGCGAACGGCTGCGGCAAATCCACGTTGATGAAAATCCTCGGTAGCGACCTGGAACCGAGTTCAGGCAACGTGATGCTCGAGCCGAACATCCGGCTGGGCAAATTGCGCCAGGATCAGTTCGCGTATGAAGACATGCGCGTGATCGACGTCGTGATGATGGGTCACACGGAAATGTGGAACGCGATGTCCGAGCGCGACGCCATTTACGCGAATCCCGACGCCACCGACGACGACTACATGCACGCCGCCGAGCTGGAGGCAAAGTTCGCCGAATACGACGGCTACACGGCTGAAGCGCGCGCCGGGGAACTGCTGCTCGGTATCGGCATTGCGATCGAAGATCATACCGGCCCGATGAGCAACGTTGCGCCGGGCTGGAAATTGCGCGTGCTGCTCGCGCAGGCGCTGTTTTCGAAGCCGGACGTGTTGCTGCTCGACGAACCGACCAACAACCTGGACATCACCTCCATCCGCTGGCTCGAGGACGTACTGAACCAGTACAACTCGACCATGGTGATCATTTCCCATGATCGCCACTTCCTGAACCAGGTCTGCACGCACATGGCGGACATGGATTACGGCACGCTGAAGGTGTATCCGGGCAATTACGACGACTACATGCTGGCCTCCGCCCAGGCGCGCGAGCGGCAGGCGAGCGCGAACCAGAAGGCGAAAGACAAGGTCGCCGACCTGCAGGACTTCGTGCGCCGGTTCTCCGCCAACAAGTCGAAGGCGCGTCAGGCGACCAGCCGTGCGAAACAGATCGAAAAGATCAAGATCGAGGAATTCAAGCCGTCGTCGCGGCAGAATCCGTTTATCCGCTTCGACTTCGAAAAGAAGTTGCACAACATCGCGGTGGTGGCGACCAATATCACCAAGAAGTACGACCGCACCATCTTCAACCACTTGAGCCTGAGCGTTCAGCCGGGCGAACGGATTGCGATCATCGGCGAGAATGGCGCGGGTAAGACCACGCTGCTGCGCGCGTTGAAGGGCGCGATCGAACTGGACGGCGGTACGGTCAAGTGGGCGGAAAACGCGCTGGTTGGCTATATGCCGCAAGACACGTACGAAGAGTTTCCGAAGGAAGAGACGCTGACCGACTGGGTCGATCAGTTTCGTCAGGAAGGCGACGACGACCAGATGGTGCGCGGCACACTCGGCCGTTTGCTGTTCAATGCCGACGACATCAAGAAGTCGGTGAAGGTGCTGTCGGGCGGCGAGAAGGGCCGGATGATCTGGGGCAAATTGATGCTCGGTCGCCCGAACGTCCTGCTGATGGACGAGCCGACCAATCACATGGACATGGAATCGATCGAGTCCCTGCAGATCGCGTTAGAGAAATACGAAGGCACATTAATCTTTGTGTCGCATGACAGGGAGTTCGTGAATGGACTGGCGAACCGGGTCATCGAAGTAAAGAACGATGGCACGATCCGCGACTTCGGCGGCACGTACGAGGAATTGCTGGCAAGCCAGGGCGTTCAGTAACGCAGTAGTCAACAAGCCAAAACGCAAACGGCCCGCTTCGTAAGAAGCGGGCCGTTTGCGTTTGCGGCAAGGTCGAGACAAAAAAGACAACAACGCTCGCGGGCAAATCACTCTCGCGCTCGTCTCAAAAAGATGAAACACAGCGTAGTCGAGCCTGGTTGATAAAAAGCAACGTGCGCTTGTCCAATCTCCTGCAAGCTCAAAAATTTGACTCAGGAGATCACCCTTCGATGACGCCTCTTCCCCCTCTGACCATCCGCGGCCGCACCTTGCTTCCTGTTGTGCAGGGAGGCATGGGCGTCGGCATTTCCGCGCACCGTCTGGCCGGTGCCGTAGCGAAGGAGGGCGCAATGGGCACGATTGCGAGCATCGACTTGCGGCATCACCATCCCGATCTGCTCGAACTCTGCCGGGAAAACCCGGTTCAGGCAACGCTCGAAGCCGCGAACCAGACGGCTTTGCGCCGCGAGATCCTTGCTGCTAAAGCCTTGAGTGAAGGTCGCGGAATGATCGCGGTAAACGTGATGCGCGCAGTGGCTTCGTACGCGGCATCGGTTGAGACGGCTTGCGAGAGCGGCGCCGACGCCATCGTCATGGGAGCAGGGCTGCCGCTCGACTTGCCGGACCTGACGCAAGGCGTCGATATCGCGTTGATCCCGATCCTGTCGGATAGCCGCGGTATCGCGCTGGTGCTGAAGAAGTGGCTGAAAAAGAACCGTTTGCCCGACGCTATCGTGATCGAACATCCGGCGCATGCGGGCGGCCACCTCGGCGTGGCAAGCGTGGCCGATATCCCGAATGATCGTTTCGACTTCGCCCGCGTGATTGAAGAAACCATGGTGACTTTCGACACGCTTGGCATCGGCCGCACGCAAATTCCGCTGATCGTGGCGGGTGGTATCGACGGGCACGCTGCCGTACGCCACTGGCTGGCGGCGGGCGCCTCAGGGGTACAGCTCGGCACGGCGTTCGCGGTGACGGAAGAGGGCGACGCGCATCCCGAGTTCAAGCGAATTCTCGCCGATGCAAAGCCGGAAGATATCGCCGAATTCGTGAGTGTGACGGGTTTGCCGGCGCGCGCCGTGAAGACGCCGTGGCTCGTGCGCTATATGCGCCAGGAGCAGCGGATTCGCGACAAGATCGGCACAAAACCGCAGGCATGTGCGTCAGGTCTTAACTGCCTGAGCGCGTGCGGCTGGCGTGACGGCATCGAAAAGTTCGGGCACTTTTGTATCGATGTTCGTCTGGCTGCGGCCTTGCGTGGTGATCACTCGACCGGATTATTCTTTCGGGGCCGTGAAGCGCTGCCTTTTGGATCCGCGATCCGCAGCGTGCGTGAACTGCTCGACTTGCTGGTCGCGGATATCAGGCCTTCAGAGGCGGCTTGAACCGAGCCTCAATTCCAACGCAGCTCAAACCTTATCGCGCGTAAAACGCATTGCTGTGCCCTCGCGGGTGATGCGCTCCCAGATCGAGCGCTTTTCTTCATCGGAGAGAAACACCCAGTTGGAGACTTCGCCGGCTGCGCGGCCGCAGCCTTTGCAGATGTCGTCGAAGAGAGTCGAACAGACGCCGATGCACGGGCTGTCTGGTAAGTCATGAAGATTCGATGCCATAGACCACCTGTAGCCGCCTGTAAATCGGAGCGCTGCACGCGGTTTAACCGCAGCGCCCGCGCAAAAAAGAAACCAAGTTTAACGCGCAATGCTATATCCGATTCGCGCAATCCAGTGGTTCCGCTGGTTGTAGTCGAGGATGTCCTCGCCGTAGCCGTTGAAGTACCCCACCCACAAATAACCGCCCCACGCGCTGTTGATCAGCTTGGCGAGCGGATAGGTGAACTGGGTGTCGACGCTGCCGTATGCCGATCTCGTACCTTTGCGTAGCGTTGTTGCAAGTTGCCAGCCATCCGGGCTGCCGTACTTGACGAGCAGATCGACGTAACCGCGATAGTCCTGGATGTTTTCGTTATCGCTCTTCGAGATGTAGTAGTAGATCTTCGGCGATATGGTCAGGTGGTTCGAGTCGACATCGCCGAATTCCCAGGTCGGGCGCACGAAGGCAATGTTGACCGCGCGCGAATCGGCGCCGCTTTTGCCGTTCGACTCATGCCCGATACCAGCCGCCACGCCCATGCGCGAAAACAGCGAACTTTTCCAGCCCGTGTCCTGCAGGTAATAGAACACTTGCGGCTCATAGCTCGTGTCGCGAAACGGTGCCGATGCCGCCGATAAATCCCAGATCGACGTCTGTGTGTAGGCGAAATAGAGGTTGTCGAGAAAGCCGCGCGAACGGGGATCATCGGGCAAGAGCAGGCGGTACTTGAAACTGAGCTGGAATTTCGCGAGGTTTTCGCCGTTCTCGCCATCAGCGAAATACATGGGTTCGAAGGTCGACAGGTGGCCGCTCAAAATGCGGCCGTCGGTGATCGCCGGTGCCGTCGATGGGTTCGCCACAGCTTGCGCGCCGGCCATTTGCGCCGGCGTTTTAGCCTGTGCTTCGGCTTGCTCGGCTGCGACCACCTGGGTTTGCTGGTTACCGCGATTGAGCGTGATCAGCATCGGCGAGGAATCGAAACCCACTGGGTCGACCGTCACCGTGCCACGCGCCGTCTCGGGCCAGGGCGCTGAATATCGGACCTTCCTGTATTGACCCGGACGCAGCGTGAGTTTGTCGGGCACGGTCGCTTCGCGTCGTAGCGCGAGCGGCTTGGGCGGGAGGTCGCCGTTCGTCAGCGTGACGTTCAGGCTCTTCGGGACATCGATGGTCAGCGGCTGTTTGTCGTCATCGCTATAAAGCAGCGTGAGTTCCAGTGGCTCTTTCGCGGCGGCTTCCCGCACGGGCTGAAGCACGGCGACCGTTGCGTGAGCCATGCCGGTCCAGCAGAGGCCTAGGGCTAAAGCGAGCGTCAATCGGCTGAAGGGAGAGGGTAGTGCGGCGTCGTATCGGCGTGAGCGGGTGAAAAACTGGAGAGGGCCTTGGGCCATGAAACGAGTGTCCTTGTTGCGTTGAGTAGCGTCTGGTGCAAGCGATGCGGCAGGGGGCGATGACTCCGCGTTTCCTGCCGTTCGTTGTGCGCGGCTCGCAACAGTGGGTTGCCGCGCTGGTCCGTCGTTCAACCTCGCAGCGAAGTTCGCGAAACGCGCAATTGTAAACGTGCTGAGGAATCATCCCGAAAAAGCGGTGCGGAACGGCGAGCTTTAGCAAAACGCGATCCCGGTTGTGGCCTGAGCACGCATCAAGCGGTAAAAATCGATATCCGCGATAAACGGAGGCACGCCCGAGGGTATCGGCTAAACAACGGCCCGTTCAGCGGCGCAACGGGCGCTCGCTAAACGATGTATCAGGGGAAAAAACGGACGTGTCGGCAGGAAGTTGTCCCGGGACTACAAGCCAGGACGATGAGGAACGCCAGCAAGCGAACTTGAATGTAGCCGCAGTAAGGCATTCAGCACTGCGCTAAATGCCTTAGCTTCTCAAGCGCCGGTCAGCAACTGCCACAACAGCGCGACATTCAGCAGCACGATAATCCCGGCGCACAACCACGCGAGCGCAAGCGGAATCCCTTTGACACGCCAGCGGCCCATGAGCCCGGCGTCCGATGCGAAACGCACGAGCGGAATCACCGCCAACGGCAATTGCAGGCTCAACACCACCTGGCTCGCCACCAGTAACTGATTCGATCCATGTTCGCCGAATGCGCCGACCGCGAGGAGAGCTGGCCCTATCGCCAAAGTGCGCGTGAGGAGCGCTCGTGCCCAGCGCGCGATCTTCAGCTGCAGAAATCCCTCCATCACCGCTTGCCCCGCGAGCGTGCCCGTCACCGTTGCGTTCAGGCCGCAAGCCAGCAGCGCGGCGGCGAAGATAATGCTGGCCCATTGACTGCCGACGAGCGGAGCGATCAGGCGGTGTGCATCGGCGAGATCGCTGACGTCGGTGTGGCCGCTCGCGTGAAACACGGCGGCCGCCACGATCAGCAGCGACGCATTCACCGTGAACGCCAGACTGAGTGAAGCAAAGGTATCGATATTGACACCGACCATGGCGTCGGAAATGGCTTCGTCGTTGCCGTCTTTCGCGTGGTCCTTGACGAGCGCGGAATGCAGATAAAGGTTATGCGGCATCACGGTTGCGCCGAGGATGCCCGCTGCTAGCCAGATCATGCCGGCGTCGCGCAACAAGGCGGCTGGCGGCGCCAGCCCGGCGAGCGCGCCGCGCCACGATGGATTGGCGAGCGCGAGTTCGACGACAAAGCAGAAGCCGACAAAAAAGATCAGCGTGGTGACGACAATTTGCAGTGGCCGTTGCCCGCGGCTCTGGAGCGCGAGCATGGCGAAGGTGCCCACGGCGGACATCAGCACGCCGACCGTCAGCGACACGCCCAGCAACAGTTGCAGCGCCACGGCGCTGCCGACGACCTCCGCCACATCGCACGCGATGATGGCGATTTCGCAGGTGATCCAGAGAAAGATGACCGTGCGGCGGCTATAGCGTTGGCGGCATAACTGGGCGAGATCGCGCCCGGTCACAACACCCACTTTCGATGCAACCCATTGCAGCAGCAAGCCCATGAGGCTCGCGACCAGCACCACGCTCAGCAGTTGATAGCCATACTTGGCGCCGCTGCCGAGGGCGGTTGCCCAGTTGCCGGGATCCATATAGCCGACCGCGACCAGCGCACCGGCGCCGACGAACGAGAACCAGCGTCCACGAACGCGAGGTGAGCCGTCGGGCGGGCGATCGCGATGATCGCGCTGGTCGCATTCAGGCACCGGATCGGATTGCGGCGGGTCCGCGGGGCCAGTCGGGTTTAGAGCGGACGAGTTCGTGTTCATGCAGTTCTTGGGCCTGTTTCCTGAAACCTGAGTAGGGCAAAGCAGTGGAAAACGGCGTGACCGGTGGTATCGATAGGCATCGGAAAACCGTGTGAAGCTCGACGAGGCTCGATTAGACAGCACAACACCACAACACCGGCGCACTGAAAGCCTCAGCAATGACCGTTCCGCTGACGCTGACGTCGATGCCAACTCTTACAGCCCAATCCAATTAATCGGAACTTGCACGAAACAGCAGGCAGATCGCGTGATCCGATGCCGCATGAATCGATAAACAACGTATTAACGCCCCAATAATGACATTACGCAGGCAATGATGCTTTTGGATTCAATGGCGTCAGTGTGGTCTTTGTCGCGGCGCGCTGAAGTTTAAGGCGAAACAGGGGCATCGTCGGCTTGCTGAAAAGACCGGAAAGCGGGATGGAGGGACTGGGGCATTTCACACAGGGGCGTCGGAAAACTTGGCGAACATATATAGATATAGAGCCGACTCCCGCGCCCGGCCGTCGGTAAGGCACCCCCTTCGCGCGGTCCCCAGCCACATCCTGCGGCCCCGCGCCAGCCCTATCCGGCCGCGAATTCGACCATGTGCACTTTGCGCGACAACCCCGCCCAATTGTTTTTTGCGAAGATCCGATTTGATGATAGTTTTCGTTTTTTTAAAGAGTCTCGATTGAGCAGAGAGGAGAGGAGCGCATCGGGATGTGGGATTGGTCAATGGTCGGCAGGTCGAAAGGACGGAGAAACTGAAATGACAGAAAAATTGGCGGACCAAATGTCGAAACGCGTGAAAACGGCGAATGCTTCATCGTGGCTGAACGCGCGGCTGACTGCGACCGCACTAGCCGCGATAACCGGCGCGGCGATGTTGACGGCACCTGTGACGGCATCGGCGAAAGACACCCAGCTCAACGTATACAACTGGTCGGACTACATTGCCAAAGACACGATCCCGAACTTCGAGAAGCAGACGGGCGTCAAGGTCAAGTACGACAACTACGACAGCGACGACACGCTGCAAGCCAAGCTGCTTACCGGCAATTCGGGCTACGACATCGTGGTCCCGACCAGTAACTACGCCGGCAAGCAGATCACGGCGGGAATCTTCGCCCCGCTCGACAAATCCAAGCTCCCCAACCTTAAATACCTCGATCCCGACCTGATGAAACTGGTCGCCGGCGCCGATCCGGGCAACCAGTACACGGTTCCATGGGCGTACGGCACGACAGGCCTCGGCTACAACGTGACGAAGGTGCAGCAGATCCTCGGCAAGGACGTGCCGCTGGATAACTGGGACATCCTGTTCAAACCGGAAAACATCTCGAAGCTCAAGGCCTGCGGCGTCTCGGTGCTCGACGCGCCGGACCAGATGTTCGCGGCGGCGCTGCACTACATCGGCAAGGACCCCATGAGCACGAACCCGGCCGACTACCGCGCCGCGCTCGCCATGCTCAAGAAGATCCGCCCATACATCACGCAGTTCAACTCGTCGGGTTATATCAACGACCTGGTTGGCGGCGATGTCTGCTTCACCTACGGCTGGTCGGGGGATGTGGTGATCGCCAAACATCGTGCGGTCGATGCTAAGAAGGCGTACAAGATCGAGTACTACATCCCGAAGGGCGGCGCGCCGGTCTGGTTCGACGTGATGGCGATCCCGAAGGACGCAAAGAACAAGGAAGCCGCGCTCGAGTGGATCAACTATATCGAGACGCCGCAGGTCCACGCCGCCATCACGAACGAGGTGTATTACCCGAGCGCGAACAAGGAAGCGCGGAAGTATGTATCGAAGGATGTAGCCGACGATCCCGCTGTTTACCCGCCACAAGACGTGATCAAGACGCTGTTCTTGCTGAAGCCGTTGCCGCCGGAAATCCAGCGTCTGCAAACGCGGCTCTGGACGGAATTGAAGTCGGGACGCTGAGTCCGGTAAGTTTGCATAAGCTGTCCCATAATGCAGAGCCCCTGGTTTTCCGGGGGCTTTGTTCGTGGTCGGACCGATGAAGCAGGGAAGTGAAGCAGGGAAGTGAAGCAGAGCAATGAAGCAGAGCAAAAAGGCAGCACGAACGCGCGTAGCGCAGGAGCCGGGCAGCAGATCATGAGTGAGCAGTCGAGCGCAGTGCCCGCAGGACCGGGCGGTCAATCCGGTCAATCCGGCCAGCCAGCTCCCGCCGGCCCCAATGGCCGCAGGCCTGAGCCGGGCATGCGCAGCCCGGACTGGGCCGAAGAGAATTTCGTGCGGATCGTCGATGTCGTCAAGAAATTCGATGAAACCATCGCGGTGAAAGGCGTGAGCCTGTCGGTGAAAAAAGGTGAGCTGTTCGCGCTGCTGGGAAGCTCCGGGTGCGGCAAGTCCACCTTGTTGCGCATGCTCGCCGGACTCGAGTCGGTCACGTCTGGGCAGATTCTGATAGATGGCGAGGATCTCGCGGCCATGCCGCCGTATCGGCGGCCGGTGAACATGATGTTCCAGTCGTATGCGCTGTTTCCGCATATGTCGGTGGAATCGAATGTGGCGTTCGGGCTCAAGCAAGAAGGCGTGCGCGGCGCGGAACTCAAGGAGCGCGTGCACACGACGCTCGAACTCGTGCAGATGGCGCGTTATGCGCAGCGCAAGCCGCATCAGCTTTCGGGCGGCCAGCAGCAGCGCGTGGCGCTGGCGCGCAGTCTGGTCAAGCGCCCGAAGTTGCTTCTGCTCGACGAACCCATGTCCGCGCTCGATAAACAAATCCGCCAGCGCACGCAGATCGAACTGGTGAACATCCTCGATAAGGTCGGCGTCACCTGCATCATGGTCACGCACGACCAGGAAGAAGCGATGACCATGGCTGGCCGGATCGCGGTGATGAGCGAGGGCGAGATCGTGCAGATCGGCACGCCGCACGAGGTCTATGAATATCCGAACAGCAGGTTCACCGCGGAATTCATCGGGTCGACGAATTTGTTCGAAGGCACGGTGGTCGAGGACGAACCCGACCACGTGTTCGTGGAGTCGAAGGAATTGCCCTCGCGGCTATATGTGAATCACGGCATCACGGGGCCGCTCGGCATGCCGGTCACTATTTCCGTGCGTCCCGAGCGCATCGCGCTGACGCGCAAACCGCCCGATGGCGCGTACAACTGGGGTCGCGGCACGGTGGCGAACATTGCGTACATGGGCGGCTACACGCTCTATCACGTGAAGCTCGACAGCGGCAAAGTGGTGGTGGCGAACCTGTCTAGCCTTGCTATCGGCCAGATCGATTCGCCGACTTGGGACGACGAAGTCTATGTCCGCTGGACCGCGTCCGCGGGCGTGGTGCTGACAGCATGAAAGCGCTGCATTTACTGAGACATCGATTCGGCCTGTCGGGGAAAACGGCCGTTATTGCCGGGCCGTATCTCTGGCTCGTGTTGCTGTTTCTCGTGCCGTTCCTGCTGGTCGTCAAAATCAGCTTCTCCGATTCGCGTCTCGGCATTCCTCCTTACACGGAAATCACCGCGATAAAAGACGGCGTGCTGAACATCGCGCTCGATTTTTCGCATTACGCGTTTCTATTGACGGACAGCCTGTACTTCGCGACCTACATGAATTCGCTGCTGGTCGCGGGGGTATCGACGCTGCTATGTCTGCTGATCGGTTATCCGATGGCGTATTACATCGCGCGTTCGAATCCGGCTACCCGCAACTTGCTGATGATGGCCGTGATGCTGCCGTTCTGGACGTCGTTTCTGATTCGCGTTTATGCGTGGATCGGGATTCTGAAGAACAACGGATTGCTGAATAACTTCTTGATGTGGACGGGGATCATTCATACGCCCATCGAGCTGTATCACACGAATATCGCGGTTTATATCGGCATGGTGTATTCGTATCTGCCGTTTCTGGTCATGCCGCTTTATGCGCATCTCGTGAAGATGGATCTCACCTTGCTCGAAGCCGCTTACGACCTCGGCGCGAAACCGTGGAAGGCGTTTTTGCAGATTACGTTACCGTTGTCGAAGAACGGAATTATCGCGGGCTGTCTGCTGGTTTTCATTCCGGCAGTGGGCGAATACGTGATTCCGGAATTGCTGGGCGGTGCGGATACCTTGATGATCGGTCGCGTGATGTGGAATGAATTCTTCGATAACGCCGACTGGCCGATGGCTTCTGCCGTGACCTGCGCGATGGTCTTGCTGCTGCTCGTGCCCATGGCGGTCTTCCAGTATTACCAGGCCAAGCAACTGGAGGAAAAGCGATGATTCAACCCAGTCGCTCGCTCCGGATTACTTTTCTCGGTATCGGATTTCTGTTTCTCTATATTCCGATCGTGAGCCTGGTCGTGTATTCGTTCAACGAATCGCAGCTTGTCACGGTGTGGACGGAGTTTTCGCTGAAGTGGTATCGCGCGTTATTGCACGACGACGAACTGATCAACGCGGCGTGGTTATCGATTCGGATTGCGGTATTTACCGCGTGCGCGTCGGTGGTGATCGGGACGTGGGCGGGATACGTGCTGGCGCGCATGGGACGGTTTCGCGGGTTCACGCTATATGCCGGCATGATCAACGCGCCGCTCGTAATACCCGAAGTGATTCAGGGGATATCGCTCTTGCTGTTGTTTGTGGAAATGGCGAAAGTGTTCGGCTGGCCGGCAGGGCGCGGCATATTCACGATCTGGATCGGCCACGTGATGTTGTGTATCTCTTATGTCGCGATCATCGTGGAATCGCGCGTGCGGGAATTGAATCCTTCACTGGAAGAAGCCGCACTCGATTTGGGCGCGACACCTTTGCGGGTGTTTTTCGCCATTACGCTGCCGCTGATCTCGCAGGCGCTGGTGGCGGGATGGTTGCTTTCGTTCACGCTGTCGATTGATGACCTCGTGTTGTCCGCGTTTTTATCGGGACCGGGATCGACGACGTTGCCACTCGTTGTGTTTTCGCGCGTCCGGCTCGGCTTGAACCCCGAGATGAACGCGCTTGCCACGTTATTCATTGCATTCGTGACGGTGGGCGTGATCGCCGCGAACTATTTCATGCAAAGGAGCGAGCGCAAACGCCTGACCGCTGTGTTTTAACGGTCAGTCGCTTTGGGCGGCCATGGCGAGATGTTTGTTCAGCGTAGCCGGGTCGGTGTTCGTGCCGCACAGCAATACGCCAACGCGCTTGCCCTGCAAGCTTTCGCGCAACGGTCCGAGCAGTGCGGCGGTGGCGGCGGCGCACGCCGGTTCCACGGCGAGCTTCAACTCGTTGAAAAGATGCAGCATCGCGTGGCGCAGGTCGGTGTCGGAGACGGTCACCAGACGGTCGATATGCCGCCGGCACAACTCGTAGCTGTAGTCCTCGGTGTGCGGCGCCATCAATGAATCCGCGATGCTGTGCATCGCGCCCATTTTCACCGTGTGATTCGCGGCGAAACTCTGGCTCATGGCGTCGGCGCCTTCAGGTTCGACGCCGTAGACGTGAATCGATGGATTCGCCAGCCTGAACGCCAGCGATACCCCCGCCGCCAAGCCGCCGCCGCCAATCGGCAGAATGACAGCGTCCAGATCCGGCGCCTGCGACGTCCATTCGTATCCGAGCGTTGCCGTGCCCAACACGGTTCGGTAACCGGTGAACGGATGCACGAAATAGCGGCCTTCCTCGGCCTCGATCCGCCGCACGATCTCGAACGCTTCCGCTCCGTTTTCCGCCATCACCACTTCCGCGCCGAAGCGGTGGCACAGGGCCAGGCGCGCCTGACTAGCCGTTTTCAGCATCACGACCTTTGCGCTGATCGCGAGCCGCATGGCGGCATAAGCGACCGCGACAGCATGATTGCCCGCCGATACGCACGTCACGCCGGCATCGCGTTCGCCTTCCGTGAGCGCGAGCAGATGCGAGAACGCGCCGCGCGTCTTGAACGTGCCGCCGACCTGCAGCAGCTCGAACTTGAAGTTGACGGGCGTGCCTTCGAGCGTGGGGAAATCGTGGCGTTCGAAGGTCGGGGTGCGCGCGACCCACGGAGAGAGCGTCATGTGCTGGCTGGCGATCTCGTCGAGGGTGGGAATCGGCGTGCCGTCGATGGTGTTATCGGAGTGATGGGCGGTGGACATGGGGAGCGGTTGGCAGCTAGTCGGGTGAGGGGGCTGAGGGAATATGACCGATGTAGTCGGGGAGACGAATATTTTCGCTCATACCGGCGCTGCCTCGGCCAGCACGCGCTCGCGGAATCGGGCGGGTAAGTCGCCGGGCGTCAGCAAATCGACGACTACGCCCAGCATGTCTTCCAGTTCCATCTGCAACCCGCCCAGGTCAAAAAGCGTGGCGCCCGGCAGCGCGTCGACCAGCAAATCGAGGTCGCTGCCATCCTGATCGGTGCCGTGCAACACCGAGCCGAACACGCGTGGGTTCGCCGCCCGGAAGCGGCTTACCGTTTCGCGAACCGTGTCACGTTTGAGATCCAGAGCGGCTGAAGGTTTCATCGAATCAACGCACTTGCGCGTCCACAGACATGCTGTGAATGAACTTGCTCAGAAACGCCTCACAAGCCGCCAGCTGCTCCAGCGACACATATTCGTTCGCCTTATGCGCCTGCTCGATGTTCCCCGGCCCGCAAACAATACTCGGCACGCCCGCCAGTTCAAACAAACCCGCTTCCGTCCCGTAAGCCACCTTGCGCTTTTCCTGATTCGCCGTGAGCGCGCGCACGAGTTGCGTGATGGCGGCTTGCTCGGACGCATCGAGCCCCGGCGCCGACGCAATCTTCGAAAACTCGATTGCCGCGTTCGCGTGTTCCTTCAGCATCTTCGGCAGCAAGGTTTCGCGCGCGTACTTCTCGACGCGCTGATAAATCGGCTCGGGATCGAGCGTCGGCAAATTGCGGAATTCGAACGCGAAGTTGCACTCGGCGGGCACCGTGTTGATTGCGTTGCCGCCCTTGATCGTGCTGGTCTGCGCGGTTGTGAAGGGCACGTCGTACTGTTCGTCGAACGGGCCTTGCGCGCGGAATTCATCGGCGACGTCGCGAATGAAACAGATCAGCCGCGCCGCATATTCGATCGCATTCAAACCCTTCGGCGTCAGCGACGAATGCGCGGCGAAGCCACGCACGCAGCAGTTGTACGCGTTGATGCCCTTATGGGCGATGATCGGCCGCATGCTGGTCGGTTCGCCGACAATGCAGCCGTCCGGGCGCAACCCGCGTTTCTGCAAGTCGGTAATCATCAGCGGCGCGCCGGCGCAGCCGATTTCTTCGTCGAAGGAGAGCGCGAAGTGAATCGGCCGCGCGAGTTTCGTGGCCTGCATCTTCGGCAACAAACTCAGCGATGCGCCGATAAACCCCTTCATGTCGCACGTCCCGCGCCCGTACAAAAGTCCATCGCGGATTTCGGGCTTGAACGGATCGCTGTCCCACTTCTGGCCATCGACGGGCACCACGTCCGTATGTCCCGAGAGCACGATGCCGCCATTCGTCGCGCCGTCGTGCGCCGGCACGGTCGCGAACAGGTTGGCCCATTTGCCGGTTGGATCGGTGGTGAGCGTACTGTCGATACCAGCCGCGCGCAGTTCGTCGCGCACGGTTTCGATCAGGCCCATGTTCGGGTTGCGGCTCACGGTATCGAAGGAGACAAGTCTCTTGATCCACGGCAACGATGCCGGCTCGGAAGAGGGTGTTTGTGCAACGGAAGCCGCCGATTCAGCGATCTGGGACATGACGCTCTCCTTGTAATTTTCACTTTCGATCATACCGAAAAAACCGGCCGCACACCGCCGGATAAGGCGGCGCGCGGGTTTGACCCCATTATCTCGATGGCGCCGCTGCCGCAGGCTTCGGCTGACGCACCGGCGCGCCAAGCGCGCGCAGTGTTTCCTTGACTGTCGAGATGCGCACCGCGAGATCGGGACTGCGCACCTCTATACGCAGTTTGTCCTGCCCCGCGAGCTTGATGTGCTTGTTCTTCTGCACCATCTCGATGATCTTCATTGCATCGATAGGCGGGTTCGGAATGAATTGCAGCGCGATCGCGTTCTCGGCCGCGTCGATCTTCAAAATGCCCAGCGGCTTGGCCGCGAGCCGCAGCTTGTGCGTCTCGACCAGCGCGTTCGCCTGCGGCGGCAGCTTGCCGAAGCGATCGATCAGCTCTTCAAGAATCCCATCGATGGCATCGCTCGACTCGCAGTTCGCCATACGCTTGTACAGCGACAAACGTTCCTGCACGTCGCCGCAATAATCGGCGGGAAGGATCGCCGGCGCGTGGAGGTTGATCTCGGTCGTGGCGGCCAGCGGCGCGTTCAGGTCCGGCTCGCGGCCTTCTTTCAGCGCAAGCACGGCGTCGTTGAGCATGTCGGTGTAAAGCTGGAAACCGATCTCGTGGATCTCGCCCGATTGTTTGTCGCCGAGCACTTCGCCCGTGCCGCGAATTTCCAGATCGTGCATGGCCAGATAGAAACCGGAACCGAGTTCCTCCATCTGCTGGATCGCGTCAAGCCGACGCTGCGCCTGCTTGGTGAGCGCGGCGGGATCGTGGACGAGCAGGTACGCGTAAGCCTGATGGTGCGAGCGTCCGACACGCCCACGCAATTGATGCAACTGCGCGAGGCCGAATTTATCGGAGCGATGAATCAGGATTGTGTTCGCGCTCGGCACGTCGATCCCCGTTTCGATAATTGTCGTGCACAACAGCACGTTCGCGCGCTGGCCGACAAAATCGCGCATCACGCGTTCGAGTTCGCGCTCGTGCATTTGACCGTGCGCGACCGCGATGCGCGCCTCCGGCACCAGCGCTTCGAGCATCGCGCGCCGGTTTTCGATGGTTTCGACTTCGTTGTGCAGGAAATAAACCTGGCCGCCGCGCTTCAGTTCGCGGAGCATCGCCTCGCGGATCACGCCGCTTTCTTCGCGTCGTACAAAGGTCTTGATCGCGAGCCGCTTTTGCGGCGCGGTCGCGATGATCGAAAAGTCGCGCAGGCCTTCCAGCGCCATGCCGAGCGTGCGCGGGATTGGCGTGGCGGTGAGCGTGAGCACATCGACCTCAGCGCGCAGCGCCTTGAGCGCCTCCTTCTGACGCACGCCGAACCGATGCTCCTCGTCGATGATCACCAGTCCGAGCCGCTTGAACACTACATCGGTGGAAAGCAGCTTGTGCGTGCCGATCACGATATCGATGGTGCCTGCGTTGATCGCCGCAATCGATGCCGCGACTTCCTTCGTGCTCTTGAACCGCGACAACTCGGCGATCTTCACCGGCCAGTCGGCGAAACGGTCCGTGAACGTGTTCGTATGCTGTTCGGCGAGCAGCGTGGTCGGCGACAAAATGGCGACCTGCTTGCCGCCCAGCACCGCGATAAACGCCGCGCGCAACGCCACTTCCGTCTTGCCGAAGCCGACGTCGCCGCAGACCAGCCGGTCCATCGGCTTGCCGCTCGTCATGTCGCCGATGACAGCGGCAATGGCCGCGGCCTGGTCGGGTGTTTCCTCGAAGCCGAAGCTTTCCGCGAATTTCGCGTAGTCGCGCGGTTCGAGCGCGAACGCGTGACCTTGGCGCAGCGCCCGGCGTGCATAGAGGTTGAGCAGTTCGGCGGCCGTATCGCGGATCTGCTGCGCGGCTTTGCGCTTCGCCTTGTCCCACTGGCCGGAACCGAGCGCGTGCAACGGCGCGCTTTCCGGGTCCGCGCCGCTGTAGCGCGAGATCACGTGGAGCTGGGCGACCGGCACGTACAACTTGGTTTCGTTCTGGTATTCGAGATGCAGGAACTCGGTTTCGCCTTCACCCAGATCCATCGATACCAAACCCATATAGCGGCCGATACCGTGCTGCGTATGCACGACCGGATCGCCGATTTTCAGCTCGGAGAGGTCGCGCACCATCGAATCGACGTTGCTCGCCTGTTCCTGGCGACGCCGTCCGGCGCGACGCGTGAGCTGACCGTATAGCTCGGTCTCCGTGATGATCGAGATGCCTTCGCCGGGCAGCGCAAAACCGTTCGCGAGTGGCGCCACGCCCAGCGAGAATTTTGCATCGCCAGCTAGCCACTGCTGGAATGTGTCGTCTAGCGTCGTGCGCAGGCCGTTATCGGCGAGAAGTTGCTGGATCGTCTCGCGCCGTCCGGCGGATTCGGTCGCGAACAACACGCGATTCGGCGTTTGTTCCAGGTAGTGACGCAGCGCGAGCAAGGGCTCTTCGGCGTGACGGTCGATGGCAAGACCCGGCAAGGGCACGGCCCAACCGCCCTCGGGCGTGGCCGGGAACTTGATCTGCGCGAAGGGCTTGGCGAAGGTGAAGAAGTCGTCGTCGGAGAGAAAGAGGCGCTGCGGTTCGAGCAGCGGCCGCTCGCGATCGTGCGATAAAAAGTTGTAGCGCTGGCGCGTGTCGTTCGTGAAACGCTTGATGGCCGCGTCCATGTCGCCGACAAACGCCAGTTGCGCGTCTTGCGGCAAGTAATGGAACAGCGTGGCGGTTTCATCGAAGAAGAGCGGCAGGTAATACTCGATGCCCGCCGCCGGCACGCCGTTGCCGATGTCCTTATAAATCGATGAGCGGCTCGGATCGCCTTCGAACACTTCGCGCCAGCGGCTGCGAAAGGCGGTGCGAGCGGGTTCATCGAAGGGAAATTCGCGGCCGGGCAACAGACGCACATCGCGCACCGGATACAGGCTGCGCTGCGTGTCGGGATCGAAGGCGCGAATGGAATCGACCTGATCGTCGAACAAATCGATCCGATAGGGCAAAGGTGAGCCCATCGGATACAAGTCGAGCAGCGATCCGCGCACGCAATATTCGCCCGGACGCACGACCTGGCTGACGTGCTCGTAGCCGGCCAACGTCAACTGGCTCTTCAGTTTCGCCTCGTTCAGCCGCTCGCCCTGCGTGAACGAAAACGTATACGCCGCCAGAAACGATGCCGGCGGCATTCTGTAAAGAGCTGTCGTTGCCGGCACGAGCAGGATGTCGCAACGGCCTTCACCCAGATCGTGCAGTGTTGCCAATCGCGCCGAGACCAGATCCTGATGAGGCGAAAACGTGTCGTAAGGCAGCGTTTCCCAGTCGGGCAGCAGCCTGACCCGAGCGTCCGGCGCGAAGAACGGAATTTCGGCGGCGAGGCGTTGCGAATCGACCGCGCTCGCGCACATTACGACCAATAACGGGACTTTTTCGCGAAAAGCCAGGTGATAGCGAGCCAGGGCGAGGGCGTCGGAGGAACCGGTGGCGCCATCGAAGGCAAAGCGCTGACCGGCTTTGACGAGTGCGATAGGAGACGTTGACTGCGAACTAACGGCTTTTGCGGGCATAAAGTGTGCGGGGAACCGTTCGCGTGCGAAAGTGCATGCGGGACCGGCATGGTCGCGATGGACCTATTATAAAATCCGGGCTTCACTTTTGACTTGGGCGTTTTCAACTCGTGACTTCCCGCCTGTTCGCCCTCATCCCGTGCGCCGGTTCCGGCAGCCGTTCTGGTGCACCGATGCCGAAGCAATACCAGACCATCGGACGCCATCCGATGCTGCGATATTCGCTCGCCGCCTTCGACGCCTGTTCCGAGTTTGCCCAGACGCTGGTTGTTCTGGCGCCGGGCGACCATCACTTCGATGACCGCCGTTTCGCCGGCTTGCGCTTCGCCGTGCAACGCTGCGGCGGCACGACGCGGCAGGCGTCGGTGTTCAACGGCCTGGCGGCGTTGACTGGTTTTGGTGCGCGCGACGACGATTGGGTGCTTGTGCACGACGCCGCGCGCCCGGGGCTCACGCCGGAGATGATCCGCACGCTCGTGGGCGAGTTGAAGAACGATCCCGTTGGCGGGATTCTGGCGCTGCCTGTTGCCGATACGCTCAAGCGCATCGAAGCCGATGGCACCGCGCACGACGAAGGGCGCATTGCGCGCACGGAGTCGCGCGATGGTTTGTGGCAGGCGCAGACTCCGCAGATGTTCAGGCTCGGTATGCTGCGCGATGCGATCACGCGCGCGCGACAAGACGGCCACGATCTCACCGATGAAGCCAGCGCCATTGAGTGGCTCGGGTATGCGCCTCGGCTGATTCAGGGCAGCCTGCGCAATTTCAAGGTCACGTATCCGGAAGATTTTGCGCTTGCGTCCGCGATGCTGGGCGCGGTTTGAAGCAGCGGGTTGAATTTGCGGGTTGAATTTGCGGGTTGAATTTGCGGGTTGAATTTGCGGGTTGAATTTGCGGGTTGGATCAGCGGGTTGGATCAGCGGGTTGGATCAGCGGGTTGATTTAGCGGGTTGTTTCAGCGGGCAGATCTGGGTTAATTGCTTGCTCACTTATCTAGGATTATCGATGGATTTCAGAATCGGACAGGGCTACGACGTTCACCAACTGGTCGAGGGCCGGCCGCTCATTATTGGCGGGGTGAGCATTCCGTACGAGCGCGGTTTGCTCGGGCATTCGGATGCCGATGTGCTGCTGCACGCGATTACGGATGCGCTGTTCGGCGCTGCGTCGATGGGCGATATCGGGCGGCATTTTCCGGATACCTCGGAGGAGTTCGCTGGCGCTGATAGCCGGGTGCTGCTGCGCGAGGCGTTTCGACGGGTATCGGAGGCGGGGTTCGCGATTATGAATGTCGATTCGACGGTGATTGCGCAGGCGCCGAAGCTTGCGCCGTTTATGGATGCGATTCGCGCGAATATCGCGGGGGATTTGGAGTTGCCGGTGGGTCGTGTGAATGTGAAAGCGAAGACTAATGAGAAGCTGGGGTATTTGGGGCGTAAGGAGGGGATTGAAGCGCAGGCGGTGGTGCTGCTGATGCGTACGGGAATTGACCCATAAAGTTCGCTCGGCACCAGAGTTAAGTTCGCTCGCGCCGGTGGACGGTAAGTGGGGTTCTGCCGGAGGCGGTGGGAATGGCTTCCTGCTGCATAGGCATTCGCCCGGTTTATGTTTTCTGAATTTTTTAGCACTTTTAACCATCGGCCTGGCGGCGGGTTATTTTCATTCGCACTCGGTCGTTGGTTTTTGGGCGCGGGGCAGGCGAAGTGGTCGAGGGTCAGTGCCGGGTTGCTGCTGCTTACCTTAGCTCGGGTTTAATGTTGGCTAAATTTTTTATCACTATTAGCCACTGTCCGTGGCGGGACTTCATTTCTTTGTCCAACGGCTGT
>CAVPTS010000016.1:0-105527 GCA_963708695.1 uncultured beta proteobacterium | reverse complement strand
ATTTAACGCGCTCTTGAATGATTCGATTCAGATGGGCGCTGTGTGTGTGTCACTTCCACTAACGATCCTCGCGGCGCTGAACTATAGTGAATTCCACTCGACAGCGCGTCGCATAGATTTATCGCTGTACGAAGCATCCCAGAGCGTTTTAGAGAATCGACACAAGCAGCGGCGGAGGCTTTCGATGAATTCCAGCGCCTATGACATCAATGTCGGCTTCTGGGTGGGCATGCAGGCGAAAGCATCCGTCGATGCACGCCTGTGGCCTCAGGTCATCGAGATGGGAGAGTGGCTGTTGAGAAACTCCAAAAGCCCGCAGCAGTTTCTCGCGTACATGGACATCGTGATAAGGTTGGCTGATGCCTATCGTCAGTGCCACGAGTTCAATCCTGATCCCGCCATGCTCGACAGGGCGGAAGAACTGCTCGCCGGTTTCGTCGTGCCAGCGGCGGCCTGCATCGGGGATGCCCCGTTCGAGATGGCGGCCCAATTTACTTTAGGGTCGGTTTACCTTGCCCGTTACGAGTTCTCCGGTGACGCGGCGAACGTGGCACTGGCCGATCGCTATTTCGGCGCCGCCGCGGGCGCGGCGCCGGTCCGGTCGCCGCTGTGGAGCATGATCAATCACAATCGCGGCAATCTCTTTGCGCTCCGCTATGGGGCGACGGGCGCGGAGTCCGATTTCGACAACGCGTTGCGCTGCTACGAAAACGCCTTGACTACGCGGCAAGAGGCGCCGGCTTCACCCGAATACGGCAGAACGACGGCCAGCCTCGGATCGCTCTACGAGCATCGGTATCGAGCCACCCGAAACATCGCCGATGCCCGCGAGTCGGAGACGTACTACCTAAGTGCGCTGTCTGCCTTCGGCACCAATTTTCCGATGCTTGCGGCGGTCGCTCACGCCAATCTTGGCAATGTCCTGGCGGCCCGATATCAGATCGAAGGGAGGAGGGAGGACGCGCTCGCCGCAGACGGGCACTACGACGGGGCGCTCGAATCCGTATCCGTAGTCGATCATCCCGAGCACTGCGCATCGGTCAGGCTCAACCAGGGCATGCTCTGGCAAAGCCTCTTTCATGCCTATCCGGATCGCCGGGACACCGCCTTTCGCCATGCGCGGACGAACCTGCAGGCTGCGCTCGCTTTCTATCAGCTGGACACGGCGCCTCTGGTCTGGGCCATCGCGCAACAAGGTCTCGGCAGGCTTCACATCTATCGTCACGAGAAATACGCAGCCGACGGCGATGCCGCGGCCGCCCGGGGCCACATTCGTCAGGCTCTTCGCGTCAGCCGGCGCAAGCGGAATCTGTCGCAGTGGGCGGTGCTTCATCAGGATGGTGGGATACTCGCGCTCGCCTGTTACCGCCTGCACCGGCGACCCGCCGATGCAGTCCGTGCCTCCCGCCACTTCTCATTGCTGCTTGCGGTGCCGGCGCTGCTGGTCGGAATGACCGCCGGCGCCGCGGCGGAATGCATGAAACTGCGCTTGCTGACCGCGGACTGGGAGGGCGTGGTGGCGGTGTACGGTCGCATTGCGCCCGCGCTCGAGAGCCTCGTGCAGATGCAGCTTTTTCTCGAATCCGATGAAGATTGGCTACGGATTGCTCAGGGCCTGCCCTCGATGGCAGCCTATGCCTGTGCGCGTCTGGGACGGCTGCCCGAAGCCGCAAGCATCCTGGAACAGGGGCTCGCGCGCCGTTTCACGGCGGCATTCGAGCACGACCGCATCACGCTAGAAACCGTGGTCCGGCGCGAGCATCCGGCCGAGTATGGCAGGCTCATCGACGCGGGCAGACGTCTCGGGGAGGCTGCCGCCAGCCGGCCGCTTCCGGGCACACCGATCCAGTCGGTCCAGCGGCAGATCGAGAGTGGTGATTTGCGCGTGGAATTCGAACGAGCCGTCGAGCAGGTGCGAGGCTTGCCGGACTGCGCTCACCTCTTTCAGGGCGTCGGTGACGTCGATGTGATGGCCAGCACGACGGCGAACAAGGCTCTGGTGTACTTCGTTACCACGGCGGCGGGAACCGCGGCGCTGATCTTCTCGGGTGGAGCGGTCCACGGACCGGCTGAACTGGTGCGCGCCGACCGCCTCGACGTGGAGACGATCGAGGCGCTTCTCATCGAACGCAAGGATGGCGATATCGTAGGAGGGTACCTGGCTGGACAGTTGTTCGATGACGCCGAGGCAAAGTTGCACGAGTCGTTTCGGCTGGCCCTGGACAATCTTCTGCCGCTTCTTGGGAAAGCGCTGCTCTCGCAAGTGGCTGAGCGCCTGCGTCGGCGGGGCATCGAGCGTGCCGTGCTGATACCGGGTGGCCACCTCAAGGCCGTCCCGCTGCATGCTGCGACGTTTCAGGACGGCGGCCGGACCACCTGCCTGCTCGACGAATTCGACGTCGCCTATGTCCCGTCCGTCCGGGCGCTGCAAAGAGCCGAAATGCTCGATGGCGTCCGTCCCGACGGCCCGTTTTTGCTCGGAGGGATTGGCAATCCCGAGCCTTCGGATTCGCCATTGCCGTTCGCGCGCGCCGAACTGCGCGACATCGCAGCCCTGTTCCCTCATGCGGAGTGCCGGTATGGACGCGACGCCACGAAAGCTGCGGCGATCGATCTTGCCGCCAGTGCCACTCATCTTCACTTTGCCTGCCACGGCGTTTTCGACCCTGACAAGCCGTTGCGATCGCACATCGTTCTGGCCGGAGAGGTGATGACGCTAGCCGAGGTGGAGGCGATCGCGCCGCTGGACAAGACCCGGCTTGTCGTGCTTTCGGCTTGTCGCACGGCTATGTCCCAGCAAGGTCGGCTGCCCGACGAATTCACAGGATTGGCCGCGGGCTTTCTCGAAGCGGGCGCATCTTCGGTCGTCGCCACGATGTGGCCTGTCGACGATTTCCCAACCGCGCTACTCATGCGCGAATTTTATCGGCGTCAATTGCAGGGCGATCGACCGGAGTCGCTTGCGGGGGCGCTGCGTCTTTCGCAAGGCTGGCTTCGCACGGCCACGGCGGACGCCGTCTGCAGCATCCTGTCGGACTGGATGAACGGCGTGCACGACGCGGATAGCTATGTCGCGCTCTCCGAGGAATATCGGTACTTTTATGGTCAACCGAAGGACGCATGTCCTTTCAGTAATCCATATTACTGGGCTGCATTCATGCTTGCAGGTGTATGAGACTCTTACGACCCGGGGGAGCTGACTTCGGCCACACCACTGGCAGATAGAAGCAGGAGGAGCAATGGATTTTGATTACGGTCGTTTCGTATACGAACTCAGGGAACTGTTTCATTCACAGCCGGGAAACACAGGAGCAGAGGGGTACCTGTGGGATCGGATGTTTACGCTGACGGCGCAGCTTGAGCAACTTCTGGTTCAGGGGGAAGCGAACGAACTGGTCCTCCGCTTTCAGGTCGATCAAATAATGGCCTGCGGGCGGGACCTGCACCTCGCTTCCTTGATTGCCCCGATCGTTCTGAACTCCACCGACGTCGGGGCCCGACATGCGGTCTCAAGACGATCGGCGAGAGGCAACCTGCCGGAGTCCTCGCAAGCTGACAGTATAATCGTCGGCCGCACCCCGGCCACGAAGCCTGTCGATCAATCGCCGTCCACGGATTCAACGCCCTCGCGCGAAATCCGGGTGATCGGACGTTCGCAATCCGGCGCGTCCGTCAGGGTCTTTCATCCGACAACCCGTTACACACTCGATTTTTCCGTTGGCATGCCTTCTGCTGACAATCTCGCACAGGGGGAAATCGATGTGAACGATGTCCCGGCTGAGGGCCTCAATACGACGTGGATCGTCACATCGTCAGACGTGCAATTGCTGAAGACGGCTTCACCCGGAACGGTCAGGGAAGTCGGCGAAACGTGGGTCGCCAGGTTCGATTTGCCGATTCCTGCACGGGGAGAAAGTGCCGTCGTATCGGTTGAAATATTCACGAGAGATACGAAGGGTCATCTCATGGTGACGATTCTGGTTGGCGGCGAGGAATACCGCAAAGCCGACGTGACCTTGGCCTCAAGGCTGAAGGTCGATAGCGATGTGACCTGCACGGACCTGAAGCAGATGAATCTTAGGACCCCGCACGAATGGGCCACGCCGCCCGAGCATATCGGCGTAAACATTTCCGGCAATTCGGCGTACGTCAGCACGATATATGGCATCAAGGACTACGGCACGGTCGCGTGGTTAGCGCATAGCGCCGCACTGAAAAATCCCATCGACAACGTACGGAGGGAACTTGAACTATTCAGGGTGGCGGCCGAGGTCCAGCTCGAGGCGCTGGATATCGACGATATGCGCCGTCGTCTGACAGGCGAAGACTGGAAGCCTGCACCGTACGGATGGAAGACGGTGGACGACGCCGCCACGTTCGCCGCGGACCCTAGCTGGTCCTCAAAACTGCGCGATCTGGCCAATGCGGGCTATCGACTATTCGATGCGTGCTTCCCGGCGGATACCGATCTGCGAAATATTATCGAAGGCCTTGCGCCGGGCAGCCGGATCGATTTCATCTGGACCCAACGGGGCGGCGCGGACTGGGTGGCGCACGTTCCATGGGCGTTGATGTACACAAGGCCACTTCGTTCCGACGAGGTCGTGGACTGCGAATTGTTCCTCGGCCTTCGTTACCGTATCGGCAGTAAATCCTTCGAGACCAAAGCGCTGTCCCGAGCGCTCGGCGCACCGGAAACAGTGAGCACGCTGAATTTTCTCTATTGGGGAACGGACGCGAACGATGATGTCGGCAAGCAGTCGCAGTGGCAGCGTGAAGAATTCGGTAGGTGGAGCGGTCATTGCTTCGTGCCGCAAGGCAAAACCACTCCGCCGAGAGAGCAGGTCCTGAAGGCGCTCGACGACCCCAGTCCGAAACCCGCGGGGATTCTCTATTTCTATTGCCACTGCACCGCAGGCGACGGCGGGGATCCGATACTGCAGTTCAGCGACGAAGCCAGCGCCGACGACATCATCAAAGCGGACGGCATTTATCTGGGCACACTCGTAGACGGGCCCCTTGTATTTCTGAATGCCTGCATGAGCGCCGCGGGCAATCCGCTGGCGACGAGTGAACTGGAGGCCCGTTTCTTCAAGCGTCAAATTCGCGGTTTCATCGGCACGGAGACCAAGGTGCCGGTAGCACTTGCGAGTCGCTTCGCCTGGTTGTTTTTCCAGTTTTTCCAGCGCAAGATCGATCCGTCGTCCATGGCGGCGGGCGAAGCACTCGCACAGTCGCGTTTATTCCTTTGGACACAGTATCGCAACCTCGGCGGTTTGTTCTATTGCCTCGTCAATGGTTACGACCTTCAGCTCGAATCGAAAGAACTGCTCGCGCAATTGTCCAGAAACTGGAGATCACAATGAGCAGCATTCCGGAAGACAAACTTGAACAGTTCCGCATAGCGGACTGGGATGAGCAGATGCGTTTGCTGAAGCAGGCCGACACGGCAGAACGGGTGCGGCAATGGTTAGGCGATGCCGCATTCGCGGAACTCAAGGCGCTGAGCGACGGTAGCAGCATGGCTGGCGGAAAGATGAATCTCATCGTCGTGCCGGGCGTAATGGGCAGCGTGCTGCAGAGCGTCGGTCATGGCGGCATCCTGTGGATGGACATGCTTCGCGCACGCGACAAGCTGAATCAATTGGCGCTGGGGCCCGGCGGTCTGAATGACGCGGACCCCACGGTCGAGATCGGACCTTGTGCCATCGATATCGACTACGCTCCAATGCGCGCGGCCATCGCGCGATCCGGAATATTCGGGGGAAGTCTCCAGTTTCCGTACGACTGGCGCAAACCGCTCGAAGCGTCGGCGGACGATCTGCGCGACCTGATCACGCGCGAGTACGACAATCGACGGGAGCCTATCCATCTGGTCGGCCACAGCATGGGCGGGCTGATGATTCGCGCCGCGCTCATGAAAAACGGCGATGAGTTGTGGCCGAAAGTCGGCAAGATCGTGTTTATCGCCACGCCGCACTACGGTTCGACATCGATCGCGGGCTATCTAAAAAATCATCTGTGGGGATGGGAGCAACTGGCGGTCGTCGGGGCGTTTCTGTCACGAGAGACCTTGCGATCGTTGTGGGGTGTCATCAGCCTCTTGCCCGCGCCCGCGTCGGTCTATCCCGGTACGCGTAACGAGGAGCCGCATCCCTGCGCCAACTTCGACATGCATGACGCGCTGGCCTACAAGCTCGAGTTGGAGGGGCCGGCGAAAGACGAGTTTCAACGCGCGCTCGATGCTGCACGCGACTTCCATGTTCGCCTGTTCGACTGGCATCTTAACAAACTCACGCCTGCGCAGCGTTCGAAGATGTTGCAGATTAGCGGCGTCGGAAAGAAGACCTTGTTCCGGCTGGAGATCAAGGAGCGATGGCTCGGCGCGTGGGAGGACGTCAAAAAGTTCACCGAGCGGGTACCCGGAAACGCCAACTACGAGGGAGACGGACGTGTGCCTTTGGCTTCCGCCAAACTGGAAAAAATACAGCAGCGCTACGTCAGGGGAGAACACGGCTCGATGCAAAATCTGCCGGCCGTCGTCAAGGACGTGCTGGCATGGGTGACGGACGGTCCACTCGCGCTTCCGGCTTCGCCGGAGGAGGCGCTCGCGCAGCACTTGTCCGGCGAGGCGACGATCGGCAGTTCGCCCAATCTCGATGGATCGGTCGATTCGAGCCGTCATACCGACGACTATGATCGTTATCAGGATATTCCCGCGCCACGCGTCGAGGAACTGGTGGCCGCACTCAATGAAGGGCACAGCCTCCCCGGACTCGATCTGACTCGCCTGCTCTAGATGCGTGACAGGAGCGTCATGACTTTCTCGGGCACATCGATTTCCGGCATGCGGAGGGAGAATTACTGCAAGGCCTCGAGCGGACGCTGACAGCAACTGCGCACAATCTCTGGCACCGAGCGGGATCAGCAAGTGATGCTAAGCCTTCATCGTATGCCCTCGTTGCTGGTCAAGTTTCGAACGATGCAGATAAATAAGCTGCGTGGGTTGCTGTATGAATTCGGCGTTACGTTTTGCGCCGTACGCGTAGCAGGACTCGACGAGATCAGAGAGCGCATGGCAGAACTCGAAGACGCACTACCACTGTCAATAGTTCTTAACCTTCTCGTTGCGCGTTGCATCAACCACGGCTTCGAGACGTTCAGCAGGCGAAGCGTGGCGGAGCTTCGTTTGTGCGTTGGCCGCGCCTGTGCCCGGATCTGTCTGCTCGCTCCGGCTACCTTTGCTGCCCAGACCGGGTGTTCGGCGCCCGGGCCGCTGGATGAGTCGGGCGGATATTGAGGCTGGCGCTTGGATTGATGTGCTGCCTGCCCATGGTGCGCGAATTTTCGCAACGATCCGATATTTCAGGATTCGGTCAAAATAATCACCGCCTCTTCCGCATCAGCTTCGACAAGAGTCTCACCCGCCCGACCATCTTCCGAGTTCGCTCGAATCGAAAAGTTGCCGCTGGGAACCCTGAACTTAACGATTCCTTCTGCATTCGATAGAAACGCAACCTCCGGAAACGAAAAGGACGCGCTTGCAATAGCGATTGGCACCCCTGACACGGACAGTCCATCAGTGTCAACGACACGAACGGAGATGGACCTCAAACTGAATCCTTAGCTATGTTGATCGATTTACGCTTACTCCATTCATCGATCTTTTCGCGGATCGCGGGTGTGAGAACAGGACCCCAATTCGCGTTTGGCTCGCCTTCGTCGGGACCAACGCCATATGCATGCACACCCACGACAAGCGGTTTGCCCGTATCTGGGTCGTTAATCCAGATCGGTGAACCACTTTGGCCACCAAATGTATCGACGCGGTAGTAAACGCGGGACTCGGTCACACGAGTTATGCGATCAGTATGCGCATATTGGATTTTCCCTCCGCCTCGATCGGACGGGTACCCGGAAACCGTGACCTGACAGTCGGTCAACTCGTCCGCACGCAAATCAGCCATGCCTAGCCAGCCAGCTTTCTGGCCCAATGCTTCTTTCAGATGAATGCACCCCACGTCCAGAGCTGGATCCTGTATCTCATGCCAACGACTCATTACTTCGAAATCCGTGCTGAGAGAAGAACCATAAGGTTCGTATAGCCCATTGCGTCCAGGGATCACGTGTATGAACTCCGCCCACCCGTCCAGCATGTCAGTGGAGTAAATGCAGTGGCCGGCAGTCACAACCGTGTTGGGTCCAGCCAACCAACCTGTCCCAATGATGTGGTGATCGCCTTTTCCTCGTATGAGAAGCGCACATATGGTTGCCCATGGCGGGCCGACGCCCGTGTCGGTAACAACGGTTCGCCGGTCTTCGGGACCGAGGATCGACGGGAACGTACCGATGCCGAAAGCACTCGAAAAGTCCGGAGCGCCCCACTTGTCGAGACTCGCCTTAACGTAAGCTTCCTGTTCTAAGATCCGAGCAGAATCTACGATTGGCGTGCTGGCTATACTTTGTACGTGATCCATGATTTCGAGGGTGGCGGTGAGGCATCGCAGACGCCTACAAAATACCACTTGCAGGGTACCCATGGCACATTCTGTCAAAGAGCATCCACAGGGTCCGCACAAGAACGGCGATCCGAGTCCTGCAGACATTTGTCGGATTTGTTCCGAGCTTTGTGGTACCCAAATGTCGCGCGTCGTGCGAAGGGAGGAAGGCAGCGTGAGCTACAGACTTCGGACGGCCTCGGGAGCTTTCGTGAGAATGGTAAGCGTGCCACCGGCCGGATGGCTCGCCGCGGTAGGTTCCGTGATGCGGCCCGAACGGGTGTGGACATCCGCATCTTCTGCAGACGCAAGCGCCCAAAACGCGGCGAAGTCTGTCGGCGTTCTGCTTGGCGATCAAAAAGAGATCGTATCGGTGCGCTTCGTTCGATCAGTGCGTGAAGTGAAAGGCGATATTGCCCGTCGATATTTTGAGACCCCGATGGGAACGGTAGTTTTACACACGCGGCGCGCGACGGATCGCGGAGTCGCGGGTACGGAATTGATCTTGCAGATCTGTCAGGCAAATGAGATAAGGCGATACTTCCACGAGCCGACTGGAGCAATCGGGTCGTTTCAGTCACTACCGACACTTCCTTTCTGAGCGCGACTGCGATGGATGACAGATTATTCAGCGCCAGCAGCGGTTACTTCTCAGTTGCGAGCGGGGTTGCTGTATTGAATCACCCGTTCGTCAACGCGACAGCGATAACGTTCGACGAGTTTCCTGAGAACAAGAGTCAAAGCGACATCGATGCGGAACTGTTGAAACGGCACGAACTGTCCCACTACCGGCAGTTGATGTCTACCCCCCTTGGACTCCTTCTTTGGCGAACGTATAACTCGCTCATTTCAGACCTCTCGTTCGTTTCCATTGCGCTGCAGGATATCCGGCCCACGGTCAAGGTTTCGCTTCCGATTCATCAATGGGTCACTGCGAATCCAATTGCCAAATTGGCTGAGAATGGCAGCCAGTTCGCAGTAGACCGAAGTTCTAACTGGAAAGACCTTGGAAAGTGCGCTCCCTATATCCACAAAATTTGCGAAGAGATCGGCGATCTGACGGCGTTTCTTGATGCATTTCTCTATAATCGTTGCAAAACCGTGGGAGAGTTCGTCGATCTGGCGAACAAGGTGTTTATCGCATTATGCAAACGATCAGACCTGCCGGCAGTTGCACCGTGGCGAACCAACCTGCCGGCGAACTCGGAATTCGGTTCGAGATTCAGTTGCACTGAATTAATAGAGGCGGGCGCTCGACTGACCGAGCGAAGCTATCTCGAAGGGCTGCCGGAATCGGAAAAGAGAATAGCGGCGTGGGAACCGCGAGCCATACGCGGCGTCTATGAGCGGGCCTACGAGTATCTGTTGAAGAGCCTGGGCGACGCGAACGCTGCGCTGTGCGTTCTCGATGTTGCTTTCATGTCGCCAATCGATCCTGCATTCGCGGGTGTGTCAGAGAACGGACTCGTGGTCGAGGATGTCCTACCGTCGTTCACCATCTCAAGATTGTGCGATGCAGCGGTTGAAGAGTTCTGGCCAGTGTCGGACGACGAACTCCACATTTTTCTTGGAACGAGTCTGGCGCAAAAGGCAGGTCTAACGACGCCCATTGACGTCGCAGGCCACGGAGTGGAGTGCGTCTACAACGGAGAAAACTCATGGGGATTCGACCATCGATTGAGAGAATTGCCAAATATTTTTAGTCCCGTCCATATCGCCAAACATACGGAAACGGAAGTCAGGCGGGCAATGAAACTGAGATTCGAAAACAGCACGACGTTGATAGATGAAAAAAGGAACTCCGATGGAGGATATGATATACGCCCTCTGATCACCTTCTATACCGATAAAGTGGTGTACGGGTTCAAGGATTATTCGGGTATAGAGATAGGGCAATTCATCAGTATTAGTGCCTACGAAAAATTCATGACTGACATCATTTGGCTTTCATTTTTCACGGGCTCATATAACGAAAAGGAATTTGGTCGCCTTCATGAAATCATGACGGGGAATTGGTTTCACAGTCTGGCGAACGACGACTCATCGTTCAGCAAAGAAGAGGTTGATGCGACGTTGACATTCAAAATCGGACAGGTGCTCGAAGTCCGACGACGGGTGTTGGGCGACGAGCAACCCAACCCGCTCACCTCGGTCATCAAGCCGGCCCCAACGCCGAATGCGCACCGCGATCTGCCGAGCGAGCGCGATTTGTCGAAAAGGTTGATCGGGGTTGAGGGACAAACCTCGGGTGACGATGATGCCGACACGCCCACCTCGCTGGAGAAGCTGGCTGCCGTACTGCAGACGCAGGGCGATCTGCTCTATGACCAAGGCAATCTTGCCGGTGCGCATGACTTTCAGAAAAGGTCTATGGAAATGCGCCGGCGATTATTCGGCGGAGAGCATCCCGACACGCTCACCTCGATGAATAATCTGGCCCTGACACTGTACGCGCAAGGCGATTTGCTCCGCGCGCGCCAGCTGCTGGAAACGGCGGTCGAGGTACAACACCGGGTATTGGGAGACGACCATCCGAATACGCTCGCGTCGATGTACAACCTCGCCGAGACGTTACAGTTGCAGGGTCATCTGCTGTATGAGCAAGGCGACCTGACCGGCGCGCGTGGGCTGCTGGAGATGGCGCTCGAGCTGTATCGGCGCGTGTTGGGCGACGAGCATTCCGAAACGCTCATATCGATGAAAATGCTCATCGACACGCTCTACGCGCAAGGAGATCTGATCGCTACGCGTAGGTTGCTGGAGCAGAAGCTCGAAGTACTGCGCCGGGCATTGGGCGACGAGCATCCCGACACGCTCACCTTGCTGAATAACTTGGCCGCGACGATGCACGCGCAAGGCGATCTGATCGGCGCGCGTGTTTTGCAGGAGAAGACGCTCGGAGTGCAGCGAAGAGTGTTGGGCGATCGTCACCCTGACACCATAACGTCGGCATGGAACCTTGGCCGCACGCTCCGGGACCTACGTGAAGAGTCAGCGTGGGAACGTTTGCGCCGCGATTATCTGGAATGGATGCTCTCGGCGCCGGCAGCAACGCTGTCGACGCGGCAGATCGAAATGTGCCGGGTTCTGGCCGAATCATGTGAGGCAACTCAGCCGGTCGGCTACTGGAAGCGATGTAAAGCTGCATTTAAGCGGCGGCGCGGTGTGGAGTAGCACTTAACGAACAAGCGGACACGTGAACACTATCGAAAAGGACGCGCTCCCGGCACGTCGAGGTCGCCGGCGCTATAGCGAGGAATTCAAGGCTCGGGTCGTTGCCGTGCGCCAATTAGCCGGCGTGTCATTTGCGGCTGACGCGCTGGAACATGGTTCGATTACCGCGGTTGAATTCTGGCGCTCGTCGTTGGTGAGTGCTGACCGGGATCGAGTATAGAAATATGCTGCGCGACGCTCCAATAATCGATTCATCGAAGGTTATAAGCGCTTGGCATTTGGCAAGCGCAATGCATCGGGAATCGCGGCGCGCATGTGTCGGTCGGACATCGAAGAAAACAGTAGGATGTCGCGCGAAGGCAGCGGTAGCAAGCCGAGATGCTGGCCGACATCGATCGTTCCGATCCCAGCGCCCACGAACACCTCGACTCACGGCGCGAGCGCGCTGTCCAGGGTATCGACGGCCATCGGGAGAGCGTGTTCACGGGCGAGTGATCAACATCGACTTTAGCCCGCCGTGTGCGCGTGTATGCTGGCTGCGTGACTTGCCGGTGGCTTGTCTACGAGACCTTCAGGCAGCTTGCCTATATCGTCGAGACGTTCTTGCGCCGTACGCTTGTTATCCGGGACCAACGCCTTGATCGCGACCGGTCGCTGCCGGTATTCGACCGCCGAGCGTGCCTGCCGGACTGTCGCTTTGGCTTTCGCTAATGCCGTTTTCGATGACGGAATCCTTTTCTCCTCTGTTGCTAAAATGCGACGTTAATGTGCCAAGGAGTTTCGGAATAGTCTGGCGTGGGTTGAAAACGAGTGACGCTGCTTGTGCATTGTGTAAGTCACTGATGCATATCAATATTTTCTACATATAGACGTCGGTCCATTCGCCTGGGCAGGGTTTGACGACGTCGACCTTGACGCGGTTCACCGCAAAATCCGGCTGCATTGCAAGCGACAAAATACAACATATATGTTGCGCCTGACCGTCAGGTGAGACAACATATGTGTTGTAATATGGCTTCTCCTGAACGACAGCAGGAGGCCTATGAAATACAGCGAGTTCAGAAAGTGGCTCAAGAGCCTGGGCGCAGAATTCAAACCAGCCAAAGGTAGCCACTTCCGGGTAACTCTTAACGGCAAGACAACGATTTTCCCGGACCACGGCAGTAAGGATATGGGAACGGGCTTGGTGAGCAGATTAAGAAACAGCTTGGATTGAAGTGAGGTGGTGGCCCCGAGGGGCTGCCTTCACAAGCACGCGGTAAATGGCGGGTCGCAATATCGTTGTCATGCAGGACGTCGCACTTCTGTTTCGAAGTGTGAAAATTATCGGAGAATAAAATAGCCATGCTGTCCTATCCAGTGAAATTGGAGCTAGATACAAACAACACGTATCTGGTGACCTTCCCGGATATCCCCGAAGCCGTGTCTGTCGGAGATGATGAAGACGAAGCCCTGCTTAATGCATTGGACGCACTGGAGAGCGCCATCGAGATTTATTTCGACGAAAAGCGGGAGATTCCCCTGCCTTCGAAATCAAAGAAAGGACAGCCGGTCGTGACATTGCCGGCGCTCGTCGTGTCCAAGGTTTTACTCGCCAATGAAATGGTCCGGCAGGGCATCAGGAAGTCGGAACTCGCACGCCGCTTGAACGTCCATATGCCGCAGGTTGATCGGCTGCTTGATCCGCGGCATTCCTCCAGGCTGGACGCCATTGAAGCCGCGTTTGCCACGCTCGGCAAGCGGCTGGAAGTATCTATTTCTTAATCAAGATTTGCCAGAAATTTTGCCCCGGGTTTTTACCGGGCATTTTCAAGTCGCGTCATGAAAAATGACGCCCACCGTGTGCCGATGTCCCGACCTCAACCTGCTTACCCCATGCCTGAGATTCACGCGATACGGCCCGCGCGTGCCGTTCACCGGCCGGTTATGCACGGCAAAAATCACGGCGTCGCCTTGAGCTAAAGGCACGACTTCGACCCGCGACTGCATGCGCGGCCGTTGCTCGGTCATCACGAACTCCCCGCCCGTAAAATCCCGCCCCGGTGCCGAAAGCAAGAATTGCCAATTGAAGCGGAAATACGTGCTCGCCGTACAGGTCCTGATGCAGGCAGTTGTAATCGCCTTCGGCATATTGAAGAATCAGCGGCGTTGGACGAAGCTGCCCGGCGGCATGGCATCGTATCGATAAAATCGGCGTGATCCGGCGGATAGCGCGTTTCTATACGCATGATCTCGTTCCATCGATTGGCAATTGGCACGAGGTTCGGATAAACCGTTTCGCGCAAGCGGCCGATCATTTCCGGCAACGGATAACCGTAGTATTTGTATTCGCCGCGCCCGAAACCATGACGGGCCATCACCACCCGGCTTCTGTATAACTCATCGCGGGAATAGAGCGCCTTTAGCGCATTGCATTCCGCGGGCGTAAGCAATTGAGCTACGGTCGCGCAACCGAATCCATCCAGGTCTTCTTCCACTTTCTGCCAATTAATTGCGTTCACGCGTGCGCCGATATCGGTAGCCAAAACATCCATTGTCGAGATTCTCCATGCGGGATCGATGAAACCAGTCTCCGCTAAATCGCACTTTTAAACATTCCGGATCTTGCTGTCATATTGTAGGGCTACAATCCTCTGACGAATTTAATTGACCTAAAGGTAAATAGTTGCCTAATACGTCGTCGATATCTTGGTAATACGTAATACACGTAATACGCCTGCGTACCGGAGAAATGATGAATGTTCTATCCCGCTTGAGAACGGGTTTTCTGGCGGCGCTAATCGGCCTTGCATCGGTTAGTAATGCCGGTATCGCAAGGGCTCAACCCCCTTTGAACTATGTCACGTCGTGGATCGGCAATACGTTCGGTTATGGCGATGGCAAGTGGGTTCAGCAAGACGTCCAGGCGCTAGCCGTCACGCCCGACGGAACCACGTTCACCAACGCGCCATGGGACGAAAGCGGCGGCGAGATCAGCTCCTACCAGAATGGCGACATGCTCGGCGTCGCCGGCGAAACACACGGCTGGGGCAACGCCGGCGGCGACGCCATCGCGCTGAACAGCACGTACCTTTACGCCGCCGTATCCATTGGCAACGAAGGCGGCGGATTATCTGGCAGCGGCTATCCGCCGAACGGATCGACATGGTTCGGCATCACGCGGCGGTTCGTGTCGAACTTCAGAGTCGGCGCGCCGGTGCCGGGTGGTATCGGCAACATCAACAACCCGGCGCAGAACAGTTTTGCGCTTCTCGCGACCGCGCCGACGGGCACCGATGCCGCCATTCGCGGGCTCGCTGCGACCGAGACCGAGCTGTACGTCTCGAACACCTACGCGAACCAGATCGTGGTGCTCGACGCGCTCACCCTGCACCGGTTGCGTAGCTGGAGCGTGCAGTCGCCAAGCAAGCTCGCCGTCGATACCGACGGCACGCTGTGGGTCATCCAGGGCTTCGGCAGCGCCGCAGGCCCGACGGTCGTCCACACCACGGCGGCGGGCGGCGTGCTTTCCTCCGGCGTGCCGCTGCCGGCATCGACGGTTCCTGTCGACGTCGCCATTTCTCCAGCGGGTCAATTGCTTATCGCCGATAACGGCCCGTCCCAGCAGATCCTCGTCTTCAGCAAGGCGGCCCAAGGCCAGCCCGTGCTGACGGGTAGCATCGGCACGCGCAACGGCATCTATCACGCGACGGCCGGCGTGCCGGGACGTCTACGCTTTAACGGCATCACCGCCATTGCCTTCGATCGCACGGGCAATCTCTACGTTGCGCAAAACGGCTCCGGCCCCCGGGCGAGCGGCACCGCGCTGGTGGGGCAAGGCGCGGTGATCGAGAGCTACAAGTACGCGAACCTGGCGCTGAACTGGACACTGCAGGGCCTGTTGTTCGTCGATGGCGGCACGTTCGATCCCGTAAACCCGAGCGTGGTCTACAGCGGCTCGAAGCGCTTCACGCTCGACTACTCGCAGCCGCCAGGGAAGGAATGGTCGTATGCGGGCTTCACGCTCAACCGCTTCAAATATCCCGACGATCCTGCGCTGCATGTCAACCGTGCCGTACGCGGCGAGCCGATGGTGCGCATTGTCAACGGCCAGCGCCTGCTCTATACGCTCGACCAGCAGGCGCACTACGTCATGGTCTATCGCTTCAATGCGGCCACCGACGGCGAGATCGCGATCCCTGCGGGCATGCTCACGCAGGTGCCTCTCACCGGTACGTGGCCCGCGGGTCAGCCGGCTTACGGCGAATGGATGTGGCGCGACACCGACGGCGACGGCGTGGTGGAGGCGAACGAGATTCAGGGCAATCCGTCCACGGGCAACACGGTCGCTAACGGCTATTGGTGGGTCGATGAAAACGGCGCGGTCTGGCTGGGTACGCTGGCAAGTGGTATCCGCAAAATGCCGTTGCAGGGTTTCGATGCACAAGGCAATCCCATCTACAGCTACGCGAGCGCGATCCAGTATCCGATGCCGGCGCCGTTCACGCGCATTGCACGGGTGAACTACTTCGCGGCGACGGACACCATGTACATCACGGGTTACACGACGGACTATCGCAAGGATCCCGCGGACAATACGCACTGGAAGGAAGCCGGCCGTGTGCTGATGCGCTATGACAACTGGAGTTCGGGAACGCCCACGCGGACCTGGGGCCACGCGCTGCCGTGGGTCACGAACGCGACGCCGCAACAGACGACGGTGAGCATTGCGGTCGCGGGGGATTACGTGTTCGTGGCGGAGTTGTACACGCCGAAGATCGATATCTTCGATAACCGCACGGGCGCTTATGTCGGCGCGCTGACGCCGGGCGCGGCGGTCGGCGGGACAACCGGCTGGGTAGACGTGTACATGGGCATCAGTGCGGTCAAGCGCGGCAACGGCGAGTACGTCGTATTGGTGGAAGACGACGCGCGCGCCAAGTTCCTGATGTACCGATGGACGCCTTGAAACCGCTTAATGCTCGGTCGGCGCCGAAGCGGGCGCGGTCTGCCGCGACGCCGCGTCGCGCAGCCGGATGATCGTCTGCCGCGAGGTGCTGAGAACCCGCGCGACGGCAGTCACGGTGCTACCCGCGGCTAGCGCGGTCAGGGCTTGCTGGCGTTGCGAATCGGAGAGGGAGGCAGGGCGTCCCTGTGGCGTTCCGTCTTTCTTAGCGATTGCGGCGGCGTCGAGTGCGCGGGCGCGTTTTGCTTCACGTTCCAGTTCGGCAGCCAGTTGAAGCATGCGGATGGGCGAGTCGTCGCCGCTCACGCAAAGATCGTTTTTGCCCGCATCCAGGCAAATGGCATGCGCGCGTTTGCCGGCAAGCTTCATGAGTGTCGAAACTACGTCGGCGATGCCGTTGCCCAGGTATCCAAGACGCGTGATCACCAGTGTGTCGTCGGGTTTGATTCGACGGACAACCTGCTGGAGCGCCGGCCGCGACACCGCGCTCACGGCACTGCTGCAGTGGTCGACCAGCACGAAACCCATGTCGACGAGAAACCCCGCAGCATCGATTTCGAACAGATCGCTTTCGCGAACGTTCTCGTTGTCGCCGGTGTTGATGTACACGAAGTTTGTCACGAGGTGCGCTCCGACAGAAAAAACGCGACCGGGCACTCCGGTCAATGGCGACGGCTTGCTTATGTTAGCAAAGCCGCCGACCACTTTGCGTTCTATCGGTGCGCTGTCAATGCGACGTGGCGACTTCCGTAATGCGGCTTTGGAGTTCATCGCGTCGTTTCGCGATGCGCTCGCCAAGCTTCACGAGATCGAGGCCCGCCTTGCGGAGCTCGGGGAACAGCTCCGACTCTTCCTCCTCCACGTGATGACCGACGCTTTCGGTCAACACCTTGAACGTGGCGTCGAAACCTTCGTCGCCGGCTTTCATTGTGGTGAATTTTTCGATCAGCGTCTTGACCAGAAAGTGTTCTACGTAGGCTTCATCGACGTCGGGCTGGTCGTCTTTCCCGAGCGCTTGTTGTGCGGCCGGATAGAGGATTTCCTCCTCCACAATGGCATGCATGGTCAGCATCTCGCACGCGCGTTGAACCAGGGTGGCCTTGCGCTCCAGATCGCCGTCCTCGGCGCGCTTGAACGCATCGAAGAGTTTCTCCACCGCGCGATGCTCTTCTTCGAGCAACGTCAGCGCGTCCTGCTTTTGTGTTTGGGTGTTGGCCATGATGACTTCTCCAGTGGGGGTGGAAGACTCACAGCAAAGCGGATGCCTGAGCCGCCGTTATATGCCGGACGGTCTCGACATTCCACCACGCGGGCAACAGCCGGCGCACTTCCGCCCGGAGAAAGCGGTCGTCGATGAGATACAGCACACCTTGATCATGTTGTCCTCTGATTACGCGGCCCGCGGCCTGCACCACTTTTTGCACGCCGGGAAACAGATAGGTGTAGTCGTATCCCGCACCGAACTCCTGGTCCATGCGGGTTTTCATCTGCTGGTTTACCGGATTGAGCTGGGGCAGTCCGAGCGTGGCAATGAACGCGCCGATAAGCCGCGTGCCCGCCAGATCGATGCCTTCCCCAAACGATCCGCCCAGCACGGCAAAGCCGATGCCGCTGCCCGTCTCGGTGAAACGCGCGAGAAACGCCAGCTGGTCCGCTTCGCTCATCGCGCGCGCCTGCAACCAGATGGGGATGTCGGGGTGCTCGCGAAGCAGTGCGTTCGCCACCCGGTCGAGATACTCGAAGCTGCTGAAAAAACTCAGGTAATTGCCGGGTGCGCGACGGTATTGCGCAGCAATGAGTTCGACGAGTTGCGGCACGGATTGCTCGCGATCGTGGTAGCGCGTGGACACATTCGCTACGGCACGCACTTGCAACTGGCCGGCATGAAAGGGCGAGGCGACGTCCACATGCAGACAGGTTTCCGGCAGGCCAAGCATGTCGCGATAGAAATGCGCGGGCGTGAGCGTGGCCGAGAACAGCGCCACCGAATGCGCGCGTGCAAAGCGCGCTTTCAGATGCGGCGCGGGCACCATGTTGCGCAGGCAAAGGACGGAGCTGCGACGCGTTGCTGAACGCGGGGGAATGCTGATGTCGAAGAGGGAATGCGTATCGAAGCGCTCGGCGATGCGCACGAAATGCATGGCATCGAAGTAAAAGCGCAACGTGTCGCGATCGAGCGCCGCGGGTTGCTCACCGACAAATTCCGTCACCACCGCAATCATGTCTTCCAGCGCGTCGATAAAACGTCCCGGCAACGCCGCGTGCACTTCGTACTCCGTCGTCTGTGCGTCGGAAAGTGCTTTCCAGGCTCGACCGATCTTGTCGAAGGAGCGCTTGAGCGGCGGCGGTACGGTGCGGCGAACGCTGCGAAAGCGCGCTTCGTCGAGCGTGGCCGAGTACATTGCGCGAGCGCGTTCGACGAGGTTGTGCGCTTCGTCGACCAGCACGCTCACCCGCCATTCTTTTGACTCGGCGAGGGCGAACAACATGGCGCTCGCATCGAAGTAATAGTTGTAGTCGCCGACAATGACGTCGCTCCAGCGCGCCAGTTCCTGACTCAGATAGTACGGACAGACGCTGTGTTCGAGAGCGACATCGCGCAAAGCGTGACGATCAAGCTGCGCCACGCTTAGCGCGGCTTGCCGGGCAGCAGGCAAGCGATCGTAAAAGCCGCGCGCAAGCGGACAGGATTCGCCGTGGCACGCTTTGTCCGGATGCTCGCAGGCCTTGTCTCGTGCGACGAGTTCCAGAACGCGCAGCGGGGATTGGTGGCTCAGTGTGCTGAGCGCGTCAAGGGCAAGCTGGCGGCCCGAACTCTTCGCGGTGAGGAAGAATATCTTGTCGAACTGCTTGGCCGGCCATGCCTTCAACAGCGGAAACAGGCTGCCAAGCGTTTTACCGATACCGGTTGGCGCTTGCGCCATCACGCATCGTTCGTGCAGGGCTGAGCGATAGATTGCCGCTGCGAGTTCCCGCTGCCCGGTGCGAAATGACGCATGAGGGAAAACCAGTGCGCTCAGCGCGGCATCGCGTTCGGCGCTGTGTTCGAGTTCCTGTTCGGCCCACTCAAGAAAGCGCCCGCACTGCTCGCGAAAGTGTTCATGCAGCGCTTCGGCGGATTGTGTTTCCGCGAACACCGTCTCTATCTCGCTGGCGATATTGAAGTAGACAAGCGCAATGCGAATCTCGCGCAAGCCGAGTTTCTTGCAGCAAAGCCAGCCGTAGATGCGCGCCTGCGCCCAGTGCAGATGCCGATGATTATCAGGAATGGAATCCAGTTTCCCGCGATACGTCTTGATCTCTTCCAACTGGTTCAAGCCAGGGTCATAGCCGTCGGCGCGACCGCGTACGTGCAGCGGACCGAAGTGGTCGGAGAGGCTTACTTCGGTCTGGTAACGATCACCCCGGCGCGCCGAGACGAGCTTGTGCCCTGCCATGCCCTGTTGCGCAGTGGGCGACGGCGTGAAGCGCAAATCGAGATCGCCGCGCTTGGCAAGTGAACTCGCATAGCGCGCGAACCGCGACGGTGTAGGAGGGCTGCTCAGGCATGATTACTGTATGTATGTACAGTACATCTTAGCACGATGCAACGAGCCATTTAACGGCTACGCAATCAGCCAATACAAATAAAACATACTCGGCGCCCCGGAATAAAAAGCGCATGCATATAATGTTGCCGCCTATTCTCCAGCAGATAACGGCTTATTGATTTCCACTCAGTGATTCTCTTTCCCGGCGAGCCGCTCGCATGCGGAGCAGATCACGCTGATCAGCGTTTAGCGCGCAAGCGGGTAGTGGTATCTTTCAAGCATCGAAGCACCCTGATCCGAGGCCACCTGGCGTGAGCGAAACATCAACATCAACGGTGCCGCCCGAGCACGACGAGCCCGGCGATGACCACCATTCCTCGCTGAATTTTCCAGTGGTCGGAATAGGCGCGTCCGCGGGTGGGGTCCAGGCGCTGCTGCGCTTCTTCGAGAACGCGCCGGCCGACATGGGCATGGCGTTCGTCGTCGTGCTGCATCTTTCGGCGAAGCATGTCAGCAGTGCGGACAAGGTCCTGCAGACACGTGACCCGCATGCGGGTGTTGCAGGTCAGCGAGCCGACGCCCATTGAAGCCAATCACGTCTACGTCATCGCGCCGGGTAAAAGCCTGACGATGACCGACGGGTACCTGAACGCAGGCGACGTCGAGCCCATCGCCGGCCGGCCGGTCAGTATCGACCGGTTCTTCCGGAGCCTGGCCGAAGCGCATGGTCAGCATGCCATGTGCATTGTCATGTCGGGTACGGGCAGCGATGGCGCGGTCGGGATTGCAAGCGTGAAGGAACGGGGCGGCGTGACGCTGGCGCAAGAACCGAACGATGCCGAATACGCCGAGATGCCGCAGAACGCTATCCGCACGGACCAGGTCGACCTCGTGCTGCCGGTGGTGGAAATGCCGCAGCGGCTGCTCGACATATGGAACAACGCGAAGCGCATCGCGCTGCCTGAACTCGAGCCGACGTCGCTGACACCGAATGACCGCGCTGACCGGCGTGGCGAAGCGGAGCTCGCGCTGCAGGACATTCTCTCCACGTTGCGCGCCCGCACCGGCCACGATTTCCGCTTCTACAAGCGCGCGACCATGCTGCGCCGGATCGAGCGGCGTCTGCAGGTCAATGGCGTGCCGGACCTCATTGCCTATCGCGACCTGTTACGGGAAAACCCGCGGGAAACCGGGGCCTTGCTTAAGGACATGCTGATCGGCGTGACCAGTTTTTTCCGCGACAGGGAAGCTTTCGAATCGCTCGAGCGCGACGTGCTGCCCGCGTTGTTCAGCGGCAAGAGCGACGGCGACCAGGTCCGGGCGTGGGTCGCGGGATGTTCGTCGGGCGAAGAAGCGTATTCGCTCGCCATGCTGCTGTGCGAGCAGCGCGACGCGCTGCATTCCTCGGCCAACATCCAGGTGTTCGCCACCGATATCGACGAAAGCGCGGTCGCGCGCGCACGAGCCGGGCTGTACCCCGAGTCGATCACGACCGACGTTCGCCAGTCCAGGCTGCGGCAGTTTTTCACCAAGGCCGACTCGCACTACGAGGTCGTGAAAAGCGTCCGCGAGAAGATCCTGTTCGCCATTCATAACGTGCTTGCGCGATCCGCCGTTCTCCCGGCTCGACCTCGTCTCGTGCCGCAATCTCCTGATCTATCTCGACCGCGGTGTGCAGAACCAGGTGCTGGAGATGTTCCACTACGCGTTGTATCCCAACGGGTATCTGTTCCTTGGCAGCTCGGAGTCGGCGGACTCGGTGGAAGAACTGTTCACCGTGGTCGATAAGAAGAACCGGGTGTATCGGGCGAAGACGGCGAAGCTGCCGAACCGGCTGGCGCTGGCGTCGCCCTCGATACTGGCGCAAGGGCGCTATCTGAACCATGAGGAGGACGGGCACGCGCTGATTCCGGGGCGTCGCAATTTCTCGTTCAGCGCGTTGCACCAGCGGGTGCTCGAGCAATACGCGCCGCCGAGCGTGATCGTCAATCGCGATTCGAAGATCGTGCATATGTCGGATAACGCCGGCCGTTTCCTGCGGTATATCGGCGGCGAGCCGTCCAGCAACCTGATTGCGGTGGTCTTGCCCGAGTTGCGGCTCGACCTGCGCACAGCGCTGTTCCAGGCGGTGCAAACAGGTAACAGCGTGGAGGCGCGGCGCGTCAAACTGCAGCGCGACGGTCATCCCTCATTCGTGAACATGACCGTGCGGCCGTTCCACGACGCCGCCGCTGACGCCGACTTCCTCCTTGTATTGTTCGACGAAGTCCAGGAAGCGATGACGGACAACGCGCCGGTCGCGGAACGCGATACCGGCAGCGACACCGTGATGCAGCAGCTCGAACAAGAACTGCATTTGAGCAAGGAGCAACTGCAGACGACCATCGAGCAATATGAAACATCGACGGAAGAACTGAAGGCGTCGAATGAAGAATTGCAGGCGATCAACGAAGAGTTGAGATCGGCGACGGAAGAGCTTGAAACCAGCAAGGAAGAACTGCAGTCGGTCAACGAAGAACTCATCACGGTCAACGCGGAATTGCAGGCCAAGATAGAGGAAACCGGCAAGGCCAACGACGACCTGCAGAACCTGATCACCTCGACTGACATCGCCACTATTTTCGTGGATCGCGCGATGTGCATCAAACGCTATACGCCGAACGCGAGCACGGTGTTCAACCTGATCGGCGCGGATGTCGGGCGCTCGCTGTTCGACATCACGCACAAGCTCGATTATCCCCGAGCTTGCCGACGATGTCAGCGCGACGTTCCAGTCGCTGCGTCTGATTGAACGCGAAGTGGTCACCCATGACGGCCGCTGGTTCCTCGCGCGTTTGCTGCCCTATCGGACGGCGGACGATCGCATTGACGGCGCGGTGCTGAGTCTTGTCGAAACCACCGCGCGGCGGCGCGCGGAGGCGAACGTGCGCGCCGGCGAAGAGCGTTTGAGACTCGCGGCGCAGACGACTAATGACTTCGCGATCATCGTGCAGGATCCTGATGGCCGGATCGTCAGCTGGAACGCCGGCGCCGAGCGTGTATTCGGTTATACCGAAGGCGAGGCGGTGGGCCAGAACATCGATGTGATCTACACGGCGCAGGATCAGCACGAGCACATGGCTGAGCACGAACGCGAAGTCGCGCAGCATGACGGCCGTGCCGACGACGAACGCTGGCACGTCGCGAAGGGCGGCCGCAAGGTGTATTGCAGCGGTGTGGTCACGCCCTTGTCCGACCCGAAATTCACAGGCTACGCGAAGATCTTGCGAGACTTGACGGATCGCAAGACGCAGGAAGATGCGCGCCAGTCGCAGCTCGCCGAGGAGCGCGCGGTGCGAGCGCAGGCGGAGGCGGCGAACCGGTTGAAGGACGATTTCCTGGCGGTGCTCTCGCACGAGTTGAAGCATCCGCTCAACCTGATTCATGTGAAGGCGGAAATGTTGCCGCGCATACCCGAGGCGCGCGGCGTACCGGCTATCCAGCTCGCCGCCGACGCGATTCAACGCGCCGTGCTGGGGCAGGCGAAGATTATCGACGACTTGCTGGATCTGTCGCGGGTGCGCACCGGCAAGCTCGCGTTGAACCTGGCCCTGAGCGACGTCGCGCACATGCTGTCGACCATCGCCGATGCTATCGAGGCGGATGCGTCGTCAAGAGGCATCGCGCTGTCGTTCGAAGGCCTGGACGAACCCGTCTGGACCAAGATCGATCCGGTGCGCTTCGACCAGATCGTGTGGAACCTGCTGAGTAACGCGTTGAAGTTTACGCCGAGCGGCGGTTCTGTTTCCGTTCGTCTTACGCGCGAGGCCGATGAGCTGCGTATCGATGTGATGGATACCGGGATCGGAATTGAAGCGCCGCTATTGCCGCACATCTTCGAGATGTTCTCGCAAGGCAGCGACGCACGCCGCAAGACCGGTAGCGGCATGGGCATTGGCCTGGCGCTCGTCAGGCAACTCGTGGAGATGCATGCGGGACGCGTGCTCGCGCACTCCGACGGCGCGGGCCATGGCACCAGGATGAGCGTATGGCTGCCCTTGGTCGACGGCCGCCCGGCGGGCGCGCAGGAAGAAGCGCGAAGCGGATCGCTGGCAGGGGTGCGTCTGCTTTTAGTCGATGACGACACCGAAACCGCGAGCGCATTTGCCGCGTTACTTCAGTTGGAGGGCGCCCTGGTCGCCACCGCGCATAGCGGCAAAGGCGCGCTTGCGCTGCTCGAACGCAATCATGTAGACCTGCTCGTCTGCGACGTCAGCATGCCCGGCGTGGGCGGCTACGAACTCGTCGAACAGGTGCGCGCGAATCCGCGGCTGGCCCAATTGCCCACGATCGCACTAACGGGCTACGCGAATGGCGCCGATGAACAACGCGCACGCGCATCGGGCTTTGACCTTACGCTGAGCAAGCCGGTGTCGCTCGACACATTGATCGCCGCCGCCGAGCAGGTGTTTTTCTGGCGCGGCGCACACGGCGGCGGCACGCAGACCCAAGGCTGAACGCGACGGTCGACGTGCCGCGGCTAACGGCTTTAGTCAAGCAGCGCGCGGCAATGACGTGCTATCTGCCGTTCTTCCTGCGTCTCGATCACCTCGAACTGGACATCGAGAAATTCGAGGCCGGCGCAGATGCGCTCACGCACAGCCTGTGCATGCTCGCCGATACCTCCCGTGAACACAACCCTGTCGATGCCGCCCATCAACGCGGCATAAGCGCCGATTGTCTTGCGTACCGCGGTGCAGAAAATATCGATGGCGAGTTCGGCATCGGGATCGCTGCGTTGCAGGAGCGTCTGCATGTCATCGTTTGAATTAGAGAGACCCTTGAGGCCGCTCTCGTGATTGATCAGGTGTTCTAACGCATCGGCGTCTAGTGAACCGGTGCGCATCAGGTAGACCAGCACGCCGGGATCGAGATCGCCGGTGCGCGTCGCCATCGGGATGCCGCCCGTGGGCGTGAGGCCCATGGTGGTATCGATAGAGCGGCCATCGCGGATTGCGCAAAGGCTCGCGCCGCTGCCGAGATGCGCGACGACCAGACGCGCGGGAAGGTCGGCGCCAAGACTGGCGACGATGGACTCGTACGACAGGCCATGAAAGCCATATCGGACGACGCCTTCATCGGCGTAATGTTTCGGCAACGCGAGATGAGTTGCGCGTGCGGGCATGGTCTGGTGGAACGCGGTGTCGAGGCAGGCGAAGTGCGGCACGTCGTTAAAAATTTGCTGAGCCTGGTCGAGCAGTTCCAGCGCCTGTGGCAGATGCAACGGTGCGAACTGCACGGCGTCGCGCAACGTCTGCTTGACCTCCTCCGTGATAAGCGCATGGGTCCTCAGATGCGGACCGCCATGCACCACACGATGACCCACCGCCACCAACGGCTGGTCAAGATGCGCGTGCAGTGCATCGGCCATACGCTGAAGCGCGTCGTGTTGCGACTCCATCACGTGGTTCTGCGTGACATCGATAGCACCATCCAGCGAGCGCATGGTCGAGCGACCCGTCGTCCCGGCCGATTCCCTTCGCGCTGCCGGTCAGCCACGCGGTTTCGTCGCCGCTATCCGGTCTGTACACGCCGAATTTAAGCGACGACGAACCGCTGTTCAGCACCAGAATGCCCTGGGTCATGGCATTAGCCTTTCCATGCCCAGTTGCGGATTTCATCGCGATCGATGCCTTCCGCATGCGCGTAACCAATGCTCTCGTTGATCTGATCCTTGAGCCAGTTCTTCGTATGAGCGCCGGTATCGCGAAGCCGCGGCACGCGATCGATCACATCGATGCACAGCGAAAAGCGGTCGACCTGATTGATGATCGCCAAGCTCGAACGGCGTATTGATGTTGCCGCGCTCACGATAACCATGCACGTGCATGTTCTCGTGATTCGTGCGGTTATACGTGAGCTTGTGAACGAGCGACGGATACGAGTGGAAGTTGAAGATGACCGGTTTTTCGCGCGAGAAAATAGAATCGAAATCGCGAGCCGGACAAACCGTGCGGATGATCGGTTTCGGGCATCAGGCGGAACAGGTCCACCACGTTGACGAAGCGGATCTTGAGGTCGGGAAAATGTTCCTTCAGGATCTCGACGGCGGCAAGCGATTCCATTGTCGCGATATCGCCGGCGCAGGCCATCACCACGTCCGGTTCGCTGTTCTGATCCGTCGACGCCCAGTCCCAGATGCCTATGCCCTTGGCGCAATGCGCGAGCGCGGCGTCCATGTCGAGGTACTGCAAGTGCGGCTGCTTGTCCGCGACGATCACGTTGATGTAGTCGCGCGAACGCAGGCAATGATCCATCACGCTCAGCAGGCAGTTCGCATCGGGCGGCAGGTAAATGCGCACGACTTCGGGACTCTTGTTCGTGACGACATCGAGGAAACCCGGGTCCTGGTGCGTGAAACCATTGTGATCCTGACGCCATACCAGCGAGGTAATCAGCAGGTTCACCGATGGCACCGGCGCGCGCCAGTCGAGTTCGCAGCTTCGCTTTTTCCAGCCACTTGGCGTGCTGGTTGAACATGGAGTCGATCACATGCACGAACGCTTCGTAGGTCGCGAACAAGCCATGCCGGCCCGTCAGCACATAGCCTTCGAACCAGCCTTCCAGCGTGTGTTCGCTGAGCATTTCCATCACGCGGCCTTCGGGCGATAACGCGCCGCCGTCGCTGTCTTCCGGCTTGATCTCGGCAATCCAGCGCTTGCCCGACGCTTCATACACGCCATCGAGTTTGTTGCTGGCGGTTTCATCGGGGCCGAACAGCTTGAAGTTGCGTCATGTTGCGCTTGATGACATCGCGCAGCCAGGTCGCGAGCACCGCCGTGGGCGACTGGTAGGTGCCGGCGGGATCGTTGACGTCGAACGCGTAGTCGCGGATGTCGGGCAGGTCCAGCGAGCGCCTGAGCCGTCCGCCGTTCGCATGCGGATTCGCGCTGATGCGGCGCTCGCCCTTCGGCGCCATCTCGCGAAGTTCTTCTATCAGCGTGCCGTTTTCGTCGAAGAGTTCTTCGGGCTTGTAGCTGCGCATCCACGCTTCCACGATCTTCAGGCTCTTCGCGTTCGTCACCGGATCGAGCACCGGCACCTGATGCGCGCGCCAGAAATCTTCGACCTTGTGACCATCGACTTCCTTGGGACCGGTCCAGCCCTTCGGCGAACGCAAGACGATCATCGGCCAGCGCGGACGCGTGGTGTCGCCGGTCGAACGCGCGTGCGCCTGAATCGCGCGAATCTCGCCGATGCAAGTCTCGAGCGTCTCGGCCATCAGTTGATGCATGACGGCGGGATCATTGCCCGAGACGAAATGCGGCTTGTAACCGTAACCGGTCATCAGCGCTTCGAGTTCTTCTTGCGGAATGCGCGCGAGGATGGTCGGGTTCGCGATCTTGTAGCCGTTCAGATGCAGGATGGGCAGCACCGCGCCGTCCAGCACCGGGTTCAGGAATTTGTTCGAATGCCATGAGGTAGCGAGCGGACCGGTTTCTGCTTCGCCGTCGCCCACCATCACGGCCACGATCAGGTCCGGGTTGTCGAACGCCGCGCCGAATCCATGCGAGAGGCTGTAACCGAGCTCGCCGCCTTCGTGTATCGATCCGGGCGTCTCGGGGGTGCAATGCGATCCAATGCCGCCCGGCGATGAAAACAGCGCGGAACAGGCGCAGCATGCCGGTTTCGTCGGCGCTGCGATCCGGATAGACCTCGGAGTAATACCCTTCCAGGTACGAGTTCGACAGCGTCGCGGGTGCGCCATGTCCCGGACCCGAGACGAACATGACGTTCAGGTCATCCTTGATGATCAGGCGGTTCAGATGCACCCAGGTGAACGACTGGCCCGGGTCCGACCCCCAGTGTCCGAGCAGACGCCGCTTGATGTGTTCGGCTTTGCAGCGGTTCGCGCAGCAGCGGGTTGGCGCGCAAATAGATCATGCCTACCGACAGGTAATTGCAAGCGCGCCAGTAAGCATCGATCTTGCGTAATTCGTCGGGGGAAAGGCGGGGGGATTGGGAAGTTGCCTGTGTGTCCATTTCGTGTCCGTTGATATCCGTTGTTATCGTTGGGAAGGAAACTGCGGTGTCACTTGGTTCGGCGGGTCACCTGCGGGTCACTCTTGCCGGGTCACTCTTGCTAAGGCATTCTGCGTATTGTGCCGCGTGCCACGCGATCACGTATGGTTGCGACCATGACATGAGTCAAAGGCAATGCTATGACTTGGCGGTGCGACGCGGGGACGTGGCATGCAAGAGCGGATTGAAGCCGGCGGAAGCGGCCGTCTTGCGTGCGGGTTTTGCGGCGCTTTTTGCTGTTGCGGCCGCCGGATAGCTGGTTGATCAGGTCGTCGTCGGGTTCGTCTTCCAGGTCGGTTCTTCGGCTGGTTCCTCAGGCTCTTCCTGCTCGCTGTGCGCTTGAACTCGGCCACCGCCGATATGCCCGACCACCGCGAAGAATTCCTTCGATGCATTGCGGTGGGTTCGTCCAGGCATCATGGTCATGGCGACCACTTCGTGCAGCGATTTTTCGTCGACGGTATTGAGTCGGGGCGCTGAATGCCAGTCGATCGCGCTGCCCGCAAAACCGGCGATCACGCGTTCGAGCACCGCGGGCGAAAGCACGCCGCCGTCGTAGAGACCGATCAGCGTGGCTTCGGCGGCCGCGAACAACCCATTCGCCGGTTCAGCGCGTTTCGTCATCGGTTTTTGGACGACGTTTGCGATGGCGTTTGCGATGGCGTGACCCGCCAGACGGCGTTGCCCACGTCGTCGGCAACGAGTAATGCGCCAGCATGGTCGAGTGTGACGCAGACGGGACGCCCGCGCGCATCACCTTCCGGCGACAAGAACCCCGTCAGGATGTCTTCCGGCGGACCCGACGGCTTGCCGCCGGAAAACGGTACGAAAATCACCTTGTAGCCACTGCGCGGCTTGCGATTCCACGAGCCATGCTGACCGATGAACGCACCATTGCGAAACTTTTGCAGGGAACAATTTCGCGTCGTAAAACGCGAGCCCCAGCGAGGCCGTATGCGAGCCCAAGGCGTAGTCGGGCGGAATGGCCTTGGCAACCATCTCGGGGTTCTGCGGCTTCACGCGGGTGTCGACATGCTGGCCGTAATAACTGTAGGGGAAGCCGTAGAAAGCACCGTCTTTCACCGATGTCATGTAGTCGGGAACCAGGTCGTTGCCCAGCTCGTCGCGCTCGTTGACCACGGTCCAGAGCGCGCCGCTTTCCGGATTCCACGACATGCCGTTCGGATTGCGCAAGCCCGACGCGAAGATGCGCGACTTGCCCGTCGCCCGGTCGATCTCCATGATCGACGCGCGTCCTTCTTCCGCCTCGATGCCGTTCTCGCCCGCGTTGCTGTTCGATCCGACCGTGGCATAAAGCAGCTTGCCGTCGCGGCTTGCAATCAGGTTCTTGGTCCAGTGATGATCGATAGGACCACCCGGCAGATCAGTGAGTTTCTCGCCCGGTCCGGTGATCGACGTATCGCCTGTGTGGTACTTGAAATGCAGCACGGCGTCCGTGTTCGCCACGTAGAGATCGTCGCCGACCAGCACCATGCCGAACGGCGAATGCAGCTTGTCGATGAACACCGTGCGCATGTCGGCCACGCCGTCGCCATCGGCATCGCGCAAGCAGGATGATGCGGTCCGGGCTCTGCACGCCGGCGCCCGCGCGTTTCTGAAACTGCTTCGTAATCCAGCCTTTTATGCCGGTGTTCGGATCATGCTGCGCAGGCGTATTGCTTTCCGCCACGAGCACGTCGCCATTGGGGAGCGTAGTGAGCCAGCGCGGATGATCGAGCCCCTTGGCGAACGCCGCGACATTGAAACCCGCTGCGGCCGTCGGCATGGTGCCTTCGGGCCAGGGCTTGGCAGGCGCTACATTGAGCGTGGGGATCAGCGTGCTGTGTGGAGGCGGAAGCGCCGGGTTAGGACCGAAGCCTATGGATGCATCGTCAGAGGCAGTGGCGCAACCCGTCAATAGCGCAAGGCCGAACAAGCCGGCGGAAAGCGCCGTGGATATCTGGGTCGCCATTAAAACTCCTTAGCGTAACTACAGAGTTGCATGCATGCGCAGATGACCGGAAAATCACGCACCGCCGATGCCCCCGATGACATTGCCGGTGCCGATTCGGACTATGCACTTCTGGCTGTCCTTATCGCCCGAACCGCTGCATGCCGGACGAAGATTCTCACCGGTTCCGGGTATGCCGGGAGCGGCTTCGTCGCCGGGATTGAGATCGGTATGGTGGGGCATGGCGTCTCCTTGGGTGGCCGGCAAATCTTGCTGCCGGTCAAGGGGATGAGCAAGTCCCATTCCACCTGCTTGCACTAGCTTGCATGCACTACGGCTCACGGCTTGCGTCCGAACGCCTCACGCAAGCGTTTCTTGGCGTTATCGAGAATAGTGCGGCGCGACTTCGGCAAGTTCAGCCCGGCGCGATTGATATAGAAATTCAGCATCGACATGGCCGATTGGAACGGCGTGCCTTTACGCCGGGTGCTGCGCGTGGACGACTTTTTCAATGAATCGGCGATTTCCTGGGCGTTGCCTTCCTTGAAGATATCGCGCTGGATATCCATGGCGTCGCTCGTTTCCATTACATGGTGCGACCAGCGCTTAGCGTCCGAACCTTTCGAACCATTCGAACCATTCGAACGCGGTGCAGGTTTTGCGCGTGCGTGCTTTTGCCGAGGTGTCTTGCGCTTGCCGCCGGTTTTGGATGTCGTAGCCATAACATTCCTCTCCTGTTCATTCGGTCCGCTTATCAATCAATCGATACGCGTGTTTGAAAGCTTCCACAATTGCGCGATACGCGCTCTCTCGCTTCCCGGCATCCGGTGCGCGAAGCGCATACGACGGATGAAAGGTTGCGACGACGAGACGTCCATCGTGTTCGATCGCTTCGCCCATCGACGCCTGCAATTTCACAGTCGATTTTTGCAGCACGGATTTCAGCGCGGTAGCGCTCAACGCGACGATGACCACGGGATCGTGTTCCGCCAATTCGCGTTCGATCCAGTAGTGACAGGCATCCACTTCGCGTTGCGCCGGTGTTTTATGCAGGCGACGTTTGCCGCGCGGCTCCCATTTGAAATGCTTGACCGCGTTGGTCACGTACACCTGTTTTCGGTCCACGCCCGCCTCAAGAAGCGCGTTGTCCAGCAATGCAGCCGGCGGGACCGACGAACGGCTTGCCTTGCAGATCTTCCTGATCACCGGGTTGTTCGCCGACCAGCATCAAGGGCGCATGATGCGGACCCGCGCCCGGGACAGCCTGCGTTGCGGCTTCCCACAGCATGCAGCGGCGGCATTGATCGAGATGCTCCGGTTGCTGGTCCGGACGAATGCCTATGGGCCTGGTTGCCATGTCATCATCAACCGGCATCAGCCCGCTGCGCTACGTGCTTGCGCGAGCGTAAGCGTGGATCGCATGGCTTCCGCAAGCCTGGCGGTGGGCGCTTCGCGGTCGCATGCAACGGCCGCCGCGACAACGACCGTCCTTCATCAGATACGCAATGAATGCTTGCGAGTCGAGATCGCCGTCGATCACCACTTCGTCATGCTCGCTCGCATGGCCGAGATATTCGAAGCGCTTGCCGAAGTGATAGGTCCAGAAATACGGCACGCCCGTGTAGTGTTCGTCGCCGCCGGCCATGTTCAGCGCCGCGACGCGTGCGTGTTGCTGGGCGACGCGCCAGTGTTCTATGCGCAGCGTCTTGTCGGAGCGGGGCAACGGGAATTGCGCGATATCGCCCGGCAGCGTAAAGACCGGGCGCGGCACGCATGGAGGTATCCACGGGAATGCCGCCGTCGTCCGCGAGCTCGACGCCGTGCAGGAAATCCGGTCGCAGGGCGCACGCCCGTCCCGACGATCACCACATCCGCCGGCAATTTTTCGCCGCTCTCCAGTTCCACTTCGCGCACGATGTCATCGCCCATGAACGCCTTGACTTTGGACTGCATGCGAAAGACCACGCCATTTTTTTCGTGCAGGCGTTGAAACATCTGGCCTAGTTCATCGCCGAATTGCGAGCTGAGCGGCACCTTTCCCGGCGCGACGACGGTCACGTCCGACCCCTCGTTTTCTCAGCGATGAAGCCACTTCCAGTCCGATGAAACTTGCCCCGACGATCAACGCTTTCTTCGCGCCTTCGAGCGACGAAAGAATCATCGCGGCATCGTCTCGCGACCGCAGCAGGAATGTACGCCGCGCAAGTTTGAGCCGGGCACATCCATCGGCTTGGGAATGCCGCCTGTGCAGATCAACGCGGCGTCGTAATGCAAGGTGAGTTTGTTGGACAGTTCGATTTGCTTCGTGCCGGCGTCGAGTTTCACGACGTTGGCTTCAACGCGTTCGATGCGCTGCGTCGAAAGGAAATCGTCGGGCAAAAGCGGCGGAATCTTCTCGGGCGGCATGTCGCCGGCCAGCACGAATTTGCTGAGCGCCGTGCGATCGTAGGGCATGCCGTGCTCGGGTCCGATCAGCACAAGACGGCCATCGAAGCCGGCTTCGCGCAACGTGGCGCAGGCGGCCGCGCCCGCCGCGCCCGCACCGATCACGGCCATCGTGCGGGTGTCTGCGGCCGGCGTGCGTGCGGGTTCTTCTTCGCTTCGGCAGAAACGAGCACGTTGCCATTTTCAATCGCGACGGATAGCGTTTCAAAGCCGGCCAGCGGCGGCGGCTCGATCAGGCTGCCATCGGCGATGGCAAACGTCCCTTTATGCCACGGGCAAACGATACGGCCGTTGCATACCGCGCCTTGCTCGAGGGGCGCGCCGGCGTGCGGGCAATCGGCTGAAAACGCGTGGACCTGGTCGCCTTGGCGTATCAGCAGGATTGGGGTGTTGGAGACCGTTACGCGGATGCCGTGGTCCTCAGGAATTTCGTCGAGTTTTGCTGCGTGCTGCATGGTTCGCTCCCGTTGGTCGCTGTTTGGGGTTCAGCAAAAAGCGGGCCGCTGGGGAGGGGGGGCGGGGTGTCGGTGGTGCTTACGTTAGCGCGGGTTATATGCCCGCGGCATTTTTTGCGCTATTAGCCACTGTGCGTGGCAGCAGGTTATTTACGTTGGCACTCGGTTGGGGTTTTGAGTGCGGGGACTGTCGGTCGGGGTTGATGCCGGGTTGCTGCTGCGTACGTTAGCGCGGGTTTTATGTGAGCTATATTTTTTATCACTATTAGCCACTGTCCGTGGCGGGACTTCATTTCTTGGTCCTTCGGCGACAAAGAAACGAAGCAAAGAAAACGCCTTCCCACAATCTGTTTTAAGTGTCCCCAGCGTGCAGACCACTGCTTTTGGTTCCCGCGTAGAACGGTGCTCGCTAGAACCACGCTTCGTTGAAACCCTCCTTCTCGCGAATCCTTACATCCCCACGCTTCGCCACCTGTGCTCTCGGGCAAGCTCGGTTTCCCACGAACCAATGCGGCCTCACGGGTCCCTTACGCGTTGGCAGACTGCGTGATCCGCGCGACCATTTACGCAAGGGGCGCGCATAGCACGTTATACGTTTGGGCACCGGCACACCGAAAAAAAGTGGACCCGCCAGCGCCAGGATTGAACAACCGCCCTTGAAGTCAGTACAGCCCTTGAAGTCGCTACAGGCCTTGAAGTCACTCAGGCCAGAGAGTCACTACGGCCAGCGAGTCACTCAGGCCAGCGAGTCACTCAGGCCACAGAGTCACTACAGCCCGGAGAGTCACCATGGCTCGGAAAGTCACCATGGCTCGGAAAGTCACCATGGCTCGGAAAGTCACCATGGCTCGGAGAGTCACTTTGGCCCGGAGAGTCACTTTGGCCCGGAGGGTCCGCCTCGCCCCTCAAGTTTGGTTGAGGCCGAACGAATTCCTACGCGTACGGAGCTTGCCCGAGAGCACTGGTGGCGAAGCGTGGGGATGTAGGGATTCGCGAGAAGGAGGGTTTCAAGTGTCCGTTGCTCTAGCGAGCTGGGGGTGACCCGCTTCGGTGGACAGTTAAGCAGTTGAGTTTTGCATAGGTGATTTTCCTCCATTTGACGAGGTGCTGCGAGTTGTCCACGGCCGGCCGGCGGGTCGCCTATTACGACCATGACGCTGGCCGGCGGTGGGCAACTCGCGTGCAGACGACCTTCGGTTTTTTTCTGCATAAGCCCGCTCGAAGTTGATCGGCGAACGATAGCCGATGCCGCTGTGACGGCGATGCACGTTGTACCAACCTTCGATGAACGAGAAGATCTCGGTGTGGGCTTGCTTGTGCGTCTCGAAGCGCACGCGCGCGAACAGTTCGCACTCGAGCGTGGCGAAGAAGCTTTCGCACATGGCGTTGTCGAAACAGTCGCCCACCGTGCCCATCGAGGGGCGCACCCCCATTTCACGACAGCGCTTGCCGAAGCTGATCGAGGTGTATTGGCACCCTTGATCGGAGTGGTGAATCACTCCGTGGGGACGCCGTTCCTTTATCGCCATGTTCAGCGCCTGAAGCATCAACCCGGTGCGCAGGCGGCAACCCGTCGCCCAGCCCACCACGCGCCGGCTGAACACGTCCAGCACCACCGCGAGGTACAGGAACCCAACCACGGTCGGCACATAGGTCGCATCGGCCACCCAGAGGTGATTCGGTGCATCGGCGCGGAAGTGCCGCTGCACCAGATCCGGGGCCGGGCGAGCATCAGGCTTACGCTTTGTGGTGGTCTTCCAGCGCCGCCGGCTCACGCCGCACAAGCCCGCTACGTTCATCAGGCGCCTTATCCGCTTGCGCGAGATGTGAATGCCTTGTTCGACCAACTCGGCATAGATGCGCGGCATCCCATAGGTTTCCCGCGAGCGCGCATGGATCGCGCGAATGCGCCCAAGCAGATCCGCATCGCCAAGCGCATGCGCAGACGGTCTGCGCTTGAGCCAGGAGTAAAAGCCGCTGGTGGAGACCTTCAGCAGCCGCGCCATGGTGGCAATGGGCCAGGTGGCCTGATTCGCTTTCATGAACTCGAACCCTTCTCGGGCAAAGTTCCGGTCTCCCGGGCGAACCAGGCCGCGGCTTTTGACAAGATTTCCCGCTCAACTTCGAGCTGGCGAACCTTGCGCCGTAGCCGGGTCAGTTCCTCACGCTCCGTTGTAGTCAGACCATCGTGACGCTTGCCGGCGTCGCGCTCGGCTTGAGCCAGCCAGTTGTAGATCGACGCTACGGTGGGCTCGAATTCCTCCGCGAGCTCCTCGGGCGTACGCCCCGCGCGTACCAGCTCTACCATTTGCGCCCGGAATTCCGCCGGGTACGGCTTGTGATGTTTCTGCATGGTGAACACCTCCTGTTCTAAAGAATAGGTGTCCACGAAACCGGGTCAACTCCAAGCACCGTTCTACGCGGGAACCAAAAGCAGTGGTCTGCACGCTGGGGACACTTAAAACAGATTGTGGAGAGGCGTTTTCTTTGCTTCGTTTCTTTGTCGCCGTTGGACAAAGAAATGAAGTGCCGCCACGCACAGTGGCTAATAGCGATAAATAATTTAGCCAACATAAAATCCGCGCCAACGTAAGCAGCAACAACCCGGCATCAACCCCGACCACCGACCACTAGCCCCGCGCCCAAAACCCCGACCGAGTGCGAACGAAACCCCCCTGGCTAATAGCGATAAAAAATATAGCTCACATACAACCCGCGCTAACGTACGCAGCAGCAACCCGGCCCGACCCCGACCACCGCCGATAGCACTCCCCTATAACTCCGAGTGCGAACGAAAATAACCCGGCACCGACTCCAACCACCGACTCCGAACAGCCCCCAATCCGTCCACCGGCGCGAGCGAGAAAACTTACCGCTCTCTCACCGATTCAAGAATGATCGACTCAAGCCGCTGCACCGGCGGCGAACCCGTGGCCGAAGCCCGCACCAGCGAAAGCGGCAACGAAGGCAATACCGGCAATCCGCAAGCCCGCGCGTCAACGGCCGCAACCGACCCCGGCAAGCCAAAACGCGTGCGCACAGTAAGACCAAGTCCGGCCGCCGCCGCGGCCCACAAACCGGACAGGCTCGGACTCGTAAATGCCACACGCCAGCGGATATTCGCGCGATCGAGCGCCGTCGTCGCCGCGCTAAAAAACAGGCACGCGCGATCGAACGCGACCAGTGGCAGCGGTTCTTGCATGATCGGGATTCCACGGCAAGGTGGACGAACCGATCCAGCACATTGCAGGCTCGGCGATCATCTCGTGCAGGCCACCGCCGAGCGCGGCTCCCGACCCGGCGACGACCGCGTCGCCCCAGACCAGCGCAAGGTCGAGTTCGTTCGAATCGATGCGCTCCAGCAGTTCCGTATTGCGCGCCACCCGCGCTTCGATCCGCACTTTCGGATGCGCGCGCGAGAACCGGCCCAGTACGTCGGGCAACATCGCTTCGCCGAAATCCTCCTGCAGCCCGAGCCTGATCCAGCCTTCGAGGTCGGGGCCGCGCACGGCGACGGCAGCTTCGTCGTTGAGATCGACCAGCCTGCGCGCGAACCGCAGCATGGTTTCGCCCGCTTCGGTCGAGCGCCAGATTGCGTCCGGCTTTCTTGAACAGCGGCGCGCCCGATTGCTCCTCCAGTTTCTTGATCTGCGCACTGACGGCCGAGGTCGAGCGCCCGACGCGGTCCGCCGCTTTGGCGAAGCTTCCCAGCTCCATGCCGACCACGAAGGTCCGCAGCGAAGCGACATCGAAATTGGTCTGCGACATGGTTGATCGTCCTGTTTTATCGAAGTATCGATTCGATATTACTTGATATTCAGGACGATCGATAAACGCGCGACACTGGGTGCATCGAATGCATTCAACGAGAGCAACGCAATGGAAACTCAATGTCGCAATCCCCTTGCCGGGCACAAGGGTGCAGGCACGGGCACAAGCGCTGGGCGCGTCGCACTCGCATGTGGAAAGTGCTCGGCGTCGGCGTGGCGGCGAATGTCAGCTTTTCGGCTGCGGCCGCGGGCATTCCGACCACCGCCGTCTGGCTGCGCGCGGATTATCACCTTGGCAACGCAGCGCTTGGACTGGCGCTTGGGCGCGATGGGGCTGGGCGTCGCGTTGTCGGAATTGCCGTGGGGCGTCGCCACCGACCGCTGGGGAGACCGGCCGATCCTGCTGACGGGGCTGGCGACGACCGCCGCCGCATTGCTCGCCATGATGCTGTTCGTGGTGCCATCGGCATGCGTCCGTTCCGGGTTGGTATGGCTGGTTCTGGCGATGTGCGTGGTCGGCTTGCTCGGCGGCAGCGTGAACGGATCGAGCGGACGGGCGGTCATGCGCTGGTTTCAGGAAGGCGAACGCGGCCTGGCGATGAGCATTCGCCAGACCGCCGTGCCGCTCGGCGGCGGTCTGGGCGCGTTGATCTTGCCGTGGCTCGCGTCCACGGGAGGTTTTCGCTCGGTCTACGGGGTGCTCGCGGTCATGTGCGCGGTGTCGGGTGTGCTCGGCTGGCGCTGGCTGCACGAGCCGCCGGACGCACCCGAAGCGCCTGCGAGCGCGCATGCCGGTTCGCGCGTTCCGGCTGCGCCCGCTGTCAGCCCGCTGCGTGACCGGATGATCTGGCGCGTGGTGGTGGGCATCGGCATCCTGTGCATTCCGCAGTTCGCGGTGCTGACTTTCGCCACCGTGTTCCTGCATGACTTCGGGCAGTCGGCATAGCGGGTATTACCGCGACGATGGTCACCGTCCAGCTGGGCGCGATGATCATGCGCGTATGGAGCGGCCGTTTCACCGATAAACGCGGCAACCGGCGCGCTTATCTGCGAGGATCGACGCTGGTCGCGGTGGCGTCGTTCCTGGTGCTGGGGGCGCAGTCGGATCGGGTTATAAGCTATCCGAAGCATTGCTTATTTCGATCATCGTGTTTGCGGGGATCTGCGTTTCTGCGTGGCACGGCGTGGCCTATACCGAACTCGCGACGCTGGCCGGGAAGGATCGCGCGGGGACGGCGCTCGGAATGACCAATACGGCCGTGTATCTCGGGTTGTTCCTGACGCCGATGTGCATCCCGCATTTGCTTGTGATGAGCTCCTGGGGCATCGTCTGGCTTGTTGCGGCCGTCTGCGCGCTGTTTGCTTATCCGCTGTTTCCCAAGCCGATGAAGTCAGTCAGCGCTTGAGTACAGAAGGCCGCCGATCGGCGCTATCGCGTCACAAGGAGGTGCTATTTCTGGCGGTCACGCTGGATTCCCTTCGGAGTGGGGGGCTGCTGGCGATCGAAGCTGCCATTCCAGAACCGGCGGTATTGATCGAACCATTCGCTGGCGTCCTTGAGTGCCGCCGCGGCAAGCCTGCACGGTCGCCGTTGCGCATCGCGCGCGCGCACGATCAGCCCGGCATGTTCTAGTACCTTGAGGTGCTTGGAGATGGCCGGGAGCGTCATGTCGAATGGTTCGGCAAGTTCCGATACCGACGCTTCGCCTCGGGCAAGCCGAGAGAGGATGGCCCGCCGAGTGGGATCGGCGAGTGCCGCGAAAGTCGAATTTAGAAGATCGGAGGTCACGGCGCATACCAATCGGTTATTAACCGATTGGTATAGTGGAAACCGGGATTTGAGAAGTCAAGTTGTTGTCGATGCACTCTGGCTTTATGGGGCGCAAACATCGGCGTAAAGCGCTAATGCGCAACTACAAGCCAAGGGCCGACTCTTCCGCGTAATCAATTGCCAGATGAATCCAGCGTCTGTCCCCCGTCCGCGATACAGGCAGAAAGCGCGCATTGCCGCTACTATTGCAATGATGAAAAATCCTCAAACTGGCGCTCCCCACGTGCTTCTAAATCCCCCGCTTCTAAACCCGCTATACGAATTTGTCGAACGGCATCCGCGGCTGTTCGTTTTATCAGGTGCAGGAATTAGTACGGAATCCGGAATACCTTGCTACCGGGATGACAGAAGGGCAGCGTACCGGACGCGCGCCCATCCTGCTGAAAGACTTTCTCGGCTCGGAGTTCGCGCGCAAACGCTATTGGGCACGCAGCATGATCGGCTGGCCGATGGTAGCGGGCGCCGTGCCGAATGCCGCGCATCTCGCGGTTGCGCGGCTTGAGCGCCTGGGCGTGTTCGAGCGGCTTGTCACGCAAAACGTCGATGGATTGCATACGGGCGCGGGCAATACGGACGTGATCGAACTGCACGGCAATATTGGCCGGGTGCGCTGCATGGCATGCGGCAACGAAACACCCCGCGCGGCGCTCCAGCAGAGACTTATCGCCGATAACCCGGGATTCGTCGGCCTGGCTGCGTTGCCGGTGGCGGACGGCGATGCGCAGCTCGAAGGCTACGACTTCGACGCCTTGCGCGTGCCGCCGTGTACGCACTGTGGCGGCTTGCTTGAAGCCTGATGTGGTGTTTTTCGGCGAAGGTGTGCCGCGCAGCCGTGTGGACGCGGCAGCGGCATCGCTCGATCAGGCCGATGCCATGCTCGTGCTCGGTTCGTCGCTGATGGTGTATTCGGGTTTTCGCTTTTGCGAGTGGGCCGCGCGCGCCGGCAAGCCGATCGCGGCAGTCAATCTTGGGCGCACCCGGGCCGATGCGCTGTTGCAGTTCAAGATCGAAGCGCCGTGCGGGCCGGTGCTAGATGCGCTGGCCGAAAAAATGCTCGGCCAGACTGAACGAAACAGCTAGATGTCGAGTTCCTGTTCGCGTCGTACGCGCGCTTCTTCTTCAAGCCGGATGTCCTCGATTTCCTGCATCACGCTTTCGAGATCGACTGGCGTGGTGTCCACTTCGACGTGACCCGTGAGCTTTGTATCGACGGTGAGCAAGACCCGCTTCGTACAGCGCCCACATCTCCTTGCCGTAGCTCGCCTTCAGCAATTCCGGCGCGAACTGGCCGAAGTAGGTCGCGAGGTTATCGACGTCACGTTGCAGCATGGCCGCTGCTTCGTTATTGCCGGCAGCATCCACGGCTTGCGGCAAGTCGATGATCACCGGACCGTCGGCGGCCAGCAGGATGTTGTACTCGGACAAGTCGCCGTGAATCATGCCCGCGCACAACATGCGCACGACCTGGTTGAGCAATAGCTCATGCAATTCGAGCGCGCGCTCGTGGCTCATGTCCACGTCGTTCAGGCGCGGCGCGACGTCGCCTTCCGCATTCAACACGAGTTCCATCAGCAGCACGCCGTCGGTGCAGATGTACGGTTGCGGCACGCGCACGCCGGCATTGGCGAGCCGGAACAGCGCGTCCACCTCGGCGTTCTGCCACGCTTCTTCCTGCATCTGGCGGCCGTAGCGCGTGCCTTTTTCCATCGCGCGCGCCTGCCGGCTGTTTTTCACCGTGCGGCCTTCGCGGTACGAGGCAGCCTGCCGGAAGCTGCGCTGCTTCGCGTCTTTATAGACCTTCGCGCAACGCGTGGAATCGCCGCTGCGCACGACGTAGACGGTCGCTTCCTTGCCGCTCATCAACTGGCCGATCACCTCGTCGATCAGTCCTTCTTCCAGCAACGGCAGCAGTCTTTTTGGGGTTTTCATAGGGCCACCGCATGAGAAAGGACTCCGCGGGAAGCGCGAAGAGGGCGGCAGACGGGGAGGCGGGAAATTGGAATCATGGCGGATTATAAAGGCAACGCGGATTTACCCGCCCAGAAGTGGTTGCGCAACTGCGGGGCCGGTGCGCTTCCGAGCCTCGTGACAAGCTCGCGTGGCCTTGCTGCGTACTCTGCACCTTGTTGTATGGCGAATGCCGATCGATGCTCGTTGCTCCTTAAGTAGGGCCGTTTCCAAAGGCACGGGAGCATTGCGTTCGAGTGAGAGCGTATTAGCGGGGGACGACATAAGCAAGTCTGTGCGCCTGTGCATTACGTGCACGCATTGAACGTTGACTTGAAGGAACGTAGCGGTCTCTCACCGACGGCCTAATAGGCGGCTGTCGTTGGATGACGTCTTTGGATAAATCACGCCGCGAATTCCAGGCAGCATTTCTATACGAATTTTAATTCTCGGCCGAATATTCGCGATCGCGAATCTGACTCGCATGGGTTGCCCCTACAAATCCATACAGCAATGAAGAATGGGCTTTATAGGGTATTCCCCGTGTTATATAAAATTGATTCGTTTTTGATAAACACCAATATGCGATCACTGAAGATTTGTCTAATTAATTAAGATTTCAGTGAATGAACGCGCCAATACAGGTCTCTAAACACCGTTAATGGGTGCATATTAATGATATAACTTCCATTTTTGCCGATTAATGATCAGACGTTACAACGTGTTACGTCTTTTTTACTGCTTCAAAACGTTTCGTCTGTGTAACATTCATTCCGGCATTCAGGGCAGCGCGCGAGTTGTTTAAGCGCGTCGGCTGATCGCCGCGAGTTGGCGTTTCCGCCGGTCTTTCCTCCCGATTCAATCCTTGCCGAGTTCCTTCAGGGCGCTTGGGGGCGAAGCTTTGTTCGGTTCACGTCCATCGCTACGATCAGGCAATCATTCGAATGAAATCACATTCCTTAGTCAGTTATTCAATCTCTTCGCTTGTGCTCGCGTTGGCGGCCTGCGGCGGCGGTGGCGGAAGTGACAGCGCGACAGGGGGCTCCACCGCGGCAGTCAGCGGAAACGGCGCGAGCGCGTCGAGTGCGCCGGGCGCTGCGTCCGGAACAACCGCCGCTGGGTCCAGCGGCGCGGCAGGCACCACCGGTTCGACGGTAGCCGCCGCCAACGGTGCAACGCCCGCGGCAGTCTCGCCCTCGGCGGTAACGAGTGCTGCTTTGCGCATGACGTGCGCGTCGCCGGTCACGACTGCCACGTCGACGGGCGGCGGCCTGATCACGGTAGACACCCCCAGCGCCGACGGCACGCGCATGTTTGCTGCCGGCAGCACCTTCCCGCTCGCAATTACGGCGAACCCCTCTACCGCCGACACACTCGCGTGGTCCGTCAACGACTCGCTCGGCAAGACCGTCGCGAGCGGCAGCTTCGCAGCGCCCTCCGGCGGCAGCACGACCACACTCAGTTGTACATCGACAGTGGCGGGGTACTTCGCGGTGTCGGCGACGCTCGCCAAGGCGGGCGGAAGTGTGCAAACGGCCGGCACGCGCCCGACCGGCTTTGCGACCTTCGGTGTGTTGCCCGACGTGACGGCCAGCTTGCCCGCACCTACTTACGCGCATCAGGAGCAGCACCGGTTCGGCATGCAGGGTTTCAACGGCTGGACCGGCATGCTCAATGCGCTGGGTATTAGTTCCACCATCGACGACCGCGAGATTGTCCGCCACGGAGCCGAATGGCCCGAACAGTTTTGCGGCGACGGCCACGACCACCGACAGCGGCTACGCGTCGGGCCAGATCATGCGGCTGGTGCGGCTCGACGGTATTCCCGCGTGGGACAGCCCGACAGGCGCATTCAACGACAGCTCGTATCTGCCGAAGGATCAGACCGGATACCAGGCATACATGAGTCAGGTTGGTTCGGAAACCGAAGCAATGCGTAAGAAATATACGCCGGCGATGGCCAACAACTACTACCAGGTCACGTGGGAACCGAACCAGACCTGGCTGGATACGAACGCGAATTTCGTGGCGCTTGTACAAACTCGTGTACACCGGCCTCCACGCCACGGATCCGAACGCGGTCGTGATGGGTCCCGCCGATGCATTTCCGACGCTCACCACGCAGCGTCTCAAGACCATGGCGCCGCTCGGCCTTGCTCAATATGTCGATGGCATTGCGACGCATGGTTATTACGATGCCGGCACGTCGCCCTCGCATCCGCCCGAGCGTCTCTCGACCGACCCCGTTCCTGCCAACGCTGCGAATGCGTTGCCGAACGAGATTCGCAGCTTGCGTCAGGAAATGCAGGCGGATTATCGTCCGGGCATGAAGCTGTTCGTGACGGAAACGGGTATCAGCTACGACCTTGGGTCGTCGTATGGTCCTGACTATCCGACCTCGAACGTGCTGTTCGCGCAGGGCGCCGTGGTTGCCCGGACGCACATCATCCTGCTTGGTGAAGGGGCGGATCAGACCTACGTGTTTTACGGTGCGGACTATCCGGGCGAGCCTGGTTACGGCACCTTCTTCGATCTGAACAACCCGCAAGGCGAGTTCGGTGCGACGAACGTGAGCCCGAAGCCGGCGGCGCTTGCGATTGCGGCGATGACGCGCGTACTCGACGGCACGACCACGCTTGGTCCGGTGAACGGCACGCCGTCGGGGGTTTATGCTTATGCGTTCCAGCAACGGGGAACGGGCAATCCGGTTACGGCCTTGTGGACGCACAATAACGCGGTGTGGAGCGCGAGTACCGGGTTCAGCCAGACGTATAGCGTGAACTACACTCTCACGGTCGATGGACCTGGAACGAGTGGGACGGTGCAGGTGTTGGATTGGATGGGCAATGCGTCGACGGTGGCGTACAGCAATGGCGTGGTGGCGTTGAATCTGACCGAAGCGCCCATGTACGTAGTGTCGAAGAATGCGGATGTCGCGAAGGCGAATTCGACGCTGCCGCTGGGGTATGTCGGGAGTTGAGGGTGGACCCTGGGTTTGCTCGTCGTTAGATGTTTAACGCCGCAGCGCGCTTGGTTCGCCTGCGGCGTTTTTTGTTGAGCTTCCGCTTTGGACGTTATTGCGTTCGCACTCGGGGTTCTTAGGGTGCGCGCTACTGGCAGTGGTCGGGGGTCAGTGCCAGGTTGTTGCTGCTCGCGTTAGCGCGGGTTGCATGCTGGCTAAATTTTTTATCACTATTAGCCACTGTGCGTGGCGGCACTTTTTTTGCGTTCGCACTTGGGGTTACTGAAGGCGAGCTTCCGGCGGCGGTCGGGGTCAGTGCTGGGTTGCTGCTGCGTACGTTAGCGCGGGTTGTATGTGAGCTGAATTTTTTATCACTATTAGCCACTGTGCGTGGCGGCAGGTTTTTTTGCGTTCGCACTCGGGGTTACTGAGGGCGAGTTTCCGGCGGCGGTCGGGGTCAATGCTGGGTTGCTGCTGCTGACGTTAACGCGGGTTGTATGTGAGCTAAATTTTTTATCACTATTAGCCACTGTGCGTGGCGGCACTTCATTTCTTTGTCCAACGGCGACAAAGAAACGAAGCAAAGAAAACGCCTTTCCACAAACTGTATTAAGTGTCCCCAGCGTGCAGACTACTGCTTTTGGTTCCCGCGTAGCACGGTGCTCGCAAAACCACGGACACTTGAAACCCTCCTTCTCGCGAATTCCTACATCCCCACGCTTCGCCACCAGTGCTCTCGGGCAAGATCGATGGCACTCGGACCAATACGGCCTCACGCGTCTTTCCGGTTAGTGGACTGCGCGATGAGCGTGACCATTTAGGTGAGAAAGGGCACGTATGGCGCGCATTACGTTTGTGCGCCGGCACAACGGAAAAGTAGTTAATGCCTCGCGCTACGCGCGAACTACCGCGCCTAAAATTACCGCGTACTGAATACCTTTAGTCACCCTTGAACAAGGGTGAGGCCGTACCGGACTGTGGACTTACCGATCTTGCCCGAGAGCACTGGTGGCGAAGCGTGGGGATGTAGGGATTCGCGAGAAGGAGGGTTTCAAGTGTCCAGGGTTTTGCGAGCACCGTGCTACGCGGGAACCAAAAGCAGTGGTCTGCACGCTGGGGACACTTAATACAGATTGTGGGAAGGCGTTTTCTTTGCTTCGTTTCTTTGTCGCCGAAGGACCAAGAAATGAAGTCCCGCCACGGACAGTGGCTAATAGTGATAAAAAATTTAGCCAATATTAAACCCGCGCTAACGTACGCAGCAGCAACCCAGCACTGACCCCGACCACTGCACCTGCACCGCGCCCAAAACCCCGCCCGAGTGCGAACAAAAATACCTTGGCTAATAGTGATAAAAATACTGCTCACATTAAACCCGCGCTAACGTGAGCAGCAGCAACCCAGACCGACACTGACCACAGACCCCAGAAAGCGGTAGCGCTTACCGCCCTAACGCCGGATCCGACATGCTGCTCTTGCCAGTCTCCACGTGCCCCGCGAGACGCCGCTTGAACGTGCTGTCCGAGTCGATAGTAATGCTCAAGTCGTACCAGCCATACGACCCACGCAGGTCGAGATAAAGACTCTCCGTGTCGCCGCCGCGAACTTGGCCGTGAATCACGGTGCCCGGCCATAAGCGTTCGCCACGCTGAACTGGCAGCTGCCCCGTGCCCAGGTTCTTCAGGCGCAATTGCAGGTTGCCATTGGCGACGTCGTAACCCTCGGCTACTTCCGGCAGCGCCTGCTTGTCATTCCACCAGTGCTGCTCGACCGCCTTGCCGGTAAAGCGGCGCAGGAAGCCGTTCGGACCGTACACGATGAAGTCGTACGTATTGGCGGCAGCTCAGCGGCAATTGATCCTGCAGGCGCTTGCCGGCTTCGACCGTATAGCAGCTTGGCGCGGTCGGCTATTGGCCGTGTACACGAGGAAGGTCGCGCCCGCATCGCCGGTGTTGATGAAATCGAAGGTGACGCCTCTTGCCTGTATTCGTATGCGCATGAACGAAGAACTCGTAGGGCAACGCGCGGGCGGGGCGCACGCCGGGTTCCTGTTTCGGGATGGCCTGGACGGCGGGCGGCACCGGCACATAGTCAGGATGACGAATCTGTTGCGTCGGAGCGTAACCGCTCGTGTCCGGCAAGCGTGGGAACGCAGCGTTCGGAGTTCTTGAAATTGAACGCGGACGTCAGGTCGCCGCAGATCGCCCGGCGCCACGGCGTGATGTTCGATTCGGTAACGTTCGGCCGCGAGCCAAAACGCTTTTCGATAAATTGAATCACCGAGGTATGGTCGAACAGTTCCGAGCACACGTAACCGCCTTTTGACCACGGCGAGACGACGAGCATCGGCACCCGTGTTCCAAGACCGTACGGGCCCGCCTGGTAGGTGGCATGCTGCCCGGGAAGATCTCGTTGACGGTGCTGACCGTGGACTTGCCGTTGGCGGCGGACGAGGGCGGGAACGGCGGCACGACGTGATCGAAGAAACCGTCGTTTTCGTCGTAGTTGATCAGCAGCACCGTCTTGCTCCACACCTCCGGATTCGACGTGAGGATCTGCAGCACCTGGTCGACGTACCACGCGCCATAGTTCGCCGGCCAGTTCGGATGCTCGGAGAACGCTTCGGGCGCGACAATCCATGAGACCTGCGGCAGCGCGTTGTTTTGCACGTCGCGCTTGAGGATGTCGAAGTAACCGTCGCCGGCTGCGCGCGTTCGTGCCGGTGCGCGCCTTGTCATACAGCGGATTGCCGGGCTGCGCATTGCGATACTGATTCAGGTAGAGCAGCGAGTTGTCGCCATAGTTGCCAATGTACGGGTTGTCGCTGGTCCAGCCCCACGAGCCGTTTGCGTCGAGTCCGGTGCCCATGTCCTGATAGATCTTCCACGAAATGTTCGCGTTCTCGAGCACTTCCGGATACGACGACCAGCTATAGCCCACTTCGGCGTTGTCGATCACCGGGCCGCCGCCGTTGCCGTCGTTGCCCACCCAGCCGGTCCACATGTAATAGCGGTTCGGATCCGTCGATGAGTTGATCGAGCAGTGGTACGCGTCGCAAATCGTGAAGGCGTCGGCGAGCTGGTAGTGGAACGGAATGTCCTGGCGCGTGAGATACGCCATGGTCGTCGTGCCCTTGTACGGCACCCACTGATCGTAACGGCCCTCGTCGTAAGCGCCTTTGCCCGCTGTTCCAGTCGTGCGGCAGATCCTGGATGAACTGGTTGCCGAGATCGGGCGCGCTGGGACGGAACGGCAGCACTTCGCCGAGGCCTCGCGGCGATCGGCTGGTTGAACACCGGCTTGCCATTCGGCAGCTGCGACCGCGCGGGTATCGCCGAAACCGCGCACGCCTTGCAGCGTGCCGAAGTAATGATCGAAGGAGCGGTTTTCCTGCATCAGCACGACGATGTGCTCGACGTCCTGGATGCTGCCGTGGCGGTTGTTGGCGGGGATGGCGAGTGCGTTGCGGATGCCCGCGGGCACGATGCCCAATGCGGTGGCGGAACCGGCGGCCTGTGCGGCAGCCCTGAGAAAGTCACGTCGGCTTTTTAAGGTCATGGGTCTTTGTCGGTCGTGGTGGGGAAGGCTTGATCTGAGCTCGCCGGCCGCTTCGGTCGCTTTCGATGTCACTCGGCCTCGTGAATCACCGGTGGCAACAGAGGGTCGGAAGCGGCGGCGGCGCGGGGGTTCTTGCGTAAGACTGGACGATGCTGTGGATGGCTGGGTTTGCTGCAATGCCCAGCGTTGTATGTCCGACGACCCGGGCAACGCGGAGGCATCGGCTTGCTGTATGGGAGATGACGAAGCAGTGGACTGCACAGACGATGAAGGCTGATCGCGCTCGCTGCATGAGGCAAGCATCGCGCAGGCGGCTAGCGCGCAGAACATCCGCTCGATGGTGATTGATCTGGTGAGCACAAACATCCTCTGCGCGGTTTGCCAGGCAATGTCATGCGGGCTGCATGGCGCCTGGCGAACAAGCGAGAGGATAGAAATTACACGTGTAGGATTTATTAAAGAAAGGAAATGACTTTCAAAATGAAATTTAAATGTAATAAAAACGTTTGGATTAAGTATGAATTCCTAGGAGAAAGTGTCGCTGCTGTTCCCTCGCTTCAGGAATGTTTGTTACCCGAAACAAGGCGGGACAGCCGGCTAATGTCGCTACACGTGCTAGACAACACGCGGTTCAGAGATAGCAGCCGCGCTATTTCATGCAGTCGCACGTTCGCAAAACTGGATTCGGTTGCCGAAAGGATCGGTTACTAAAAGCACGCGTCCCCACGGCATGGTTTCAACTCCCGGCTTTGCATGCCGATAATTCTTGAGCGTCAGTTCCGCATGCCATTCATCGATACCCTCCATGGGAACAAACGACATGGAGCCTGGCGTGGCATCGCCAAAATGCTCGCTGAGATGAAGCGTCATTCCGGAGCGCGAGATCTGCGCGTAGACCGGAGCGGTATCGGAGAGGCGATGTTCCCATTCCCAGGTGAAGCCCAGGAAATCGACATAGAACTCTTTCGCCTTTTCAACGGAAAAAATCCGGAAGACAGGGACGGCGGAGGACAGGTTCACGGTTGTCTCCTTGCAAGGACCACTCTGGATAATGCCGGAGATTACCGGCCTCGCGCCCGGCTCCCGGGCTGTTTAACGTTTGCAAAACGCCTGCTTTTCTGAAAGCCGATAAATATGAAGAATTCATTAAAGCTTCTTCATTACATGCCGTAAAGGTGGTGGCAGTGGCTGCAAGAGGCCGTCACCGATGTCCCGCAACTGCGGCTCCCAAGGGTTTGGATGGGGAACGCCGGCCGGACCCTATAACAATGTCGCGGTCCGCTCGCTTCAGTTTGCGTCGATGCAGTGCGCGTCCGACGGGCCGGCCAGAAGGTACAGGAGAACACAATGTCCACCGACACGGCACAACGGGTCTTGCAACTGAGCGACTACGCGGTTCGCCTCGCCGCGGCACGTGACCGGAGCTACAAACTTGCGCGTGACGTTGAGAAGTCGCAAGGCACGCTTAACGTCGTGGCCGAGGATCCGGCGAGCGACACCGCTGTTTGCGAGTGCGCGGCTCGAGCACTGGAGTCGTTATGCGAGAACCTGGTGCGGCTGTGCTCGCTGACCGATCAGGCGTCTGCAAATGCCGAAGCGCTGGCGAGCCTGCCCCTGAAATTTTTCTCCGATCACAGCGGCGCCGCTGCCGAACTCGACGCCGCGGTCCTGTCGCTTGCCGACGCCACCGAGACTGCCGATGCCCAGCTTGCTGAGCTCGCCGAGGTCGTGGCGGATGCTTGCGAGGCGGTCGACGAAATGCAGCGGCCTGTGCGAATCGGGTAAACGCCAGACCACGTCAACATCCGGGTATTCGCGAGCGGGGCGGCGTTACGCTTCGCAAGGGTAGGCACCACGCGAGAATGGGAAAGTCATTGCATAGACTCCGCGACTTGCTCGCCAAAAACGCCAGCGTCAGGTCTGGGAACCTTGTTGATCAGCATGACGATTGCACCAACCCCAAGCAGGGCGACCATGACAAAAAGGCCTGCCTGCAGACTGCCCGTCGCAGTTTTAACAAAGCCGATCAGCACCGGGCTGACAAATCCGCCCAACACCCCGACAACATTCACGAATGCAATTCCGCCCGGCGCGGCGTTGCCTTGCAGATAGTCGCCCGGCATCGCCCATAGCACGGTATAGGACGCCCACATCATGGCTGTCGCGACGGTGATAGCGGGCAATGCGATCCACAAAGCCGATGGATTCAAACTGGCGATCAGCAGCGTCACGCCGCCGACGAGTCCGCACAGCGCGCTATGCCATCGACGCTCGCGCCGGCGATCGGAACTGCGGCTCACCATCCACATTGCACCCGCAGCGGCAAGGTAAGGAATAGCCGAGTAGAGGCCGATCTGCATCGTACTGGCAACGCCGGCTGACTTGAGGATTGTCGGAAGCCAGAAGCTGACGGTATAGATACCGGCAATCACACAGAAATTGCAGAAGGCGATAGAGATGACGCATGGATCGCATATCACTTCAAGCAACACGCCCGACGGTGAACCGTGGCCGTGCGCAACGGGGCGCTTGGCGAGCGCCTCGGCCACCGATGTTTTCTCTGCGGCGCAAAGCCAGCGCGCATCAGCCGGCCGGTTGTCCAGGAACCGGTAGGCGACAACGCCGAGCACCGTGCACGGAAGTCCTTCGACAATGAACATCCACTGCCAGCCTGCCAGCCCGTGCATGCCTGCCAGCGCTGTCATCGCCCAGCTTGAGATGGGTCCGCCGATCAATCCGCCGATCGGACCTGCCACCATGACGATGGCCATGGCGCGCGCCATCCGGGCGGGCGGATACCAGTACGTCAGGTAGAGGATCATGCCGGGCGCGAAGCCGGCTTCGAACACGCCTAGCAGAAATCGCAGCGCATAGAACGTCTGTGCATTGCGCACAAAGAGCATGGATGCGGAGACGAGTCCCCACAGGATCATGATGCGTGCGATGGTCCGCCGTGCGCCGATCTTCGGCAGCAACAGGTTGCTGGGGATCTCGAATAGTACGTATCCGATGAAGAAGATACCGGCGCCAACGCCGTAAACGGCATCCGAGAACCCCAGCGCACTTTGCATCTGCAACTTGGCGAAGCCGATGTTGATGCGGTCGAGGAACGCGAACATGTAGCAGAGCGTAAGAAACGGCAGCAGCCGCAGCGTGATCTTTCGATACACCGCCGATGGCAGGTCCGTGGATACGACGGATGCAATAGAGGACATTGACGATGCTCCGTTCATGACAGGCGAGTGGCTGACGCAGGCGACGCCAGCAACGCCACGCAGTCGCCCGGCTCGACGCCCGCGAACGAGCGCACGCACATCACCGTGCCCGCTCCGAGGAAGTTGAGCGTTACCGGCGGATTCCACGGCGCGTGCGGATCGAATACGCAACCGGCAAGCTGCCCCTCTGTGACTTCATCGCCGAGCCGGAAAGCCGGTTCGAAAATGCCGCGCACCGGCGTGAATACGTAGTGTTTTTCGCCCTCGACCTGCACCATCTGTGTGTCGTGTTCAGGCGGAGGCGTGTCTGCGCGGGGAAGAACGCCAAGCGCATGTAACACGCGTTCAAGCCCGTTCTCCACGATTGAAAGTCCATCCGGATTCACGGTGGAATAGCCACCGAACTCCCCGCAGAGAAATTCTTTTCCGTGTCGTTCGACGGCGGCTGCCACCGTGCGGTCTTCGCCCAGCAGATCCATCAGCATGGCGCGTGGAGCGGAAAAGGCCTCGACCAGACGCATATAGCGCGCGCGTTGTGCGGGCTCCGCGGGCGGGTAGATCAGCAGCGTGGGCAAATGGTCGAACGATGCGCCGCCGGAATGGATATCGAAGACGAAGTCGGCGCGTGGAAATAGTTCGGTATCCATATAATGCGCGATCATTTCGGTGATCGAGCCATCTCGTGCGCCCGGGAACACCCGGTTCATGTTGGCCTGGTCGATAGGCGAGGTACGTTTGCCGGCGACGAAGGCGGGGAAGTTGAGTCCCGGGATGACAATCAGCCGGCCGTCGATGTCGAGCGAAGGCATGCGTTGCAGCAACTTCATCAGCGCAACCGGGCCTTCGTATTCGTCGCCATGCGTGCCGCCTGTGAGCAGCACGGTTGGACCGGTGCCGCGCTTGAGTACCGCGATGGGGATCGGGATATGGCCATAGCCGGAGCGGTCGACGGAATGCGGAACGCGCAATGTGCCGGTCTGAAAACCTTCCCGGTCGTAGTCGATCGCCGTTGTAATGCGGGATTTTTCGGTGCTCATGGATTCGCTCGATTGCTGTTGGCGGATGCCGGGACGGCGACCGGGCGGGTGAAGTCAGCGCCGCCCGGGTGCTCCGGCAATTCAACTATCAACAATCAAAACGATTAGCGCCAATGCCCTTTTGTGGGGTGATCGATGCCTTTGAGGTATCACCGGATCGAGGCGCCGTCACGTGCTATTCATTGCCTGGGACTCAAGCAACTCACGAAATCTTGCAAGCGCGGGATTCGCATTGCTCTCCCGGTAGGCGAACTGCAACGGAAGATGTATCGACAGATCGGACAAGGGAATGAATCGCACGAGTGCGGGCGGCCGTCCGCGATTCGCTGAGTTGACGATAGCCGCACCGATGCCGGCCGAGACGAGCGACAAGATGGCGGCTTCCGTCGATGCCTCCTGCACGACGTTGAGCGTCAGACCCGCTGTGTCGCACGCGCCGATCAGATGATCGAAATACTCGGGGTAGGTTTGCCGCGGAAAACAGATGAAAGGCTTGCCGTTCAGATCGCGGACGGCAACTGAGGGTTCGGCGGAGAGCGGCCATCGTGAGGGGACTGCAAGGACGACATCGTGGCTGGCGACCGGGATCGCGCAGATGCCTTTGGGTTGCTTGCCAAAGCGATAAATAAAGCCTCCGTCGATTCGGTCCGACATCATGCCGGCAAATTGTTCCGGCGTATTGAGCGCCGCGAGCTGGAGGCTGACCTCCGGCGCAATCTGCTGAAAATGATTGAATGTTTCCGGTACAACGCCGTCCCAACTTGCATTCTCCACGAAGCCGATGCACAAGCTCCCCTCAAGCCCGGCCGCGACACGTCCGGCTGATCGGGCGGCCGAACTCAGGATATCGAGCGCGATTCGAACCTCGCGCAGGAACAGCGTACCCGCAGGAGTGAGCTTCATGCCCAGGTGACTTCGCTCAAATAGCTGCACGCTGAGTTCGGCTTCGAGGTCGTGGATCTGGCGGGTAATAGCAGGCTGCGTGACGTGGATGCGCTCGGCGGCGACGCGCAGACTTTCGCTTTCAGCAACTGAAATGAAGTATCGAAGATGCCGCAGTTCCATGGTTTTCAGTGGGATCGAGAGGGCAGAATGTCAGGGGTACCGCTTAATCTCAACGGTGCTAGCGGCGCCGCAGGCGTTTCAGGGCGATGCGCAAGCGGCATCGGTCATGGTACTAAACGGCATTGGCGGGCAAGTCCCGCGCCCTCCATAGTAGTCGCATGACCATCAATGTGGAGGCCCGGATGGACCCTGTTTTCAAGTCGTATCGAGTCGGTGACGCGACCGTCACGCGCGTTACCGAGACCGTCTTGACCACACTGACGCCCGATTTTGTCTACGCGGACTGGAGCGCGAACGATCTCGAACAACTGACGCCGGGGAGCATGGACGCTGCACGGGAGCATCTTCTGCTCAGCGTTCATACGTGGGTCGTGCAATTACGCGGCCAGACGATGCTGATCGACACGGGAATTGGCAATGGCAAGACACGGCCTTTCAGCGCGCTCTTTCACCAGCTCGACAATCCGTTCTTGCAGCGCCTGGACGCAATCGGCGTGCACCCGGAGCAGGTCGATCACGTTCTGCTCACGCATCTCCATGCGGATCATGTCGGCTGGAATACGCGATGGATCGATGGACAATGGGTGCCGACCTTTCCGAACGCCAGTTACGTGTTTCCGCAAGCGGAACAGGATTTCTACGCGACACCTGCAGCGGCGAACCGGCTCATGGTCTTCAACGACAGTGTTGCGCCTGTGATCGAGTCGAAGCAGGCGATAACCATAGCTGATGGCGGCGGGACGTATCTGGACGGCATCGAGTTTCACCCGACGCCGGGACACAGCGTGGGGCACATGTCCATCTCGCTGGCGTCGCGCGGAGAGCACGCGCTCTTCACCGGCGATATCGCGCATCACCCGCTCCAGCTCCGGCACCCCGAGTGGAACTCAGTGTTTTGTGGCGACGGTGAGAGGGCGCGAGCTTCGCGCCGCTGGGCATTCGATTACAGCGCTGAGCGCGACGCCATGGTCTTCACGGCTCATTTCCCCGAATCGTCCGCCGGCCGGATTGAACGTCACGGCGATACCTACACATGGAAATTCGCTTAGTGAGAGCTGACGGCTGGACCCGACAGCAGCACGTCAGATCTGCTCTCGTCCGAACGCACCCAACCCCTCGAGGTCGAGCACTTCGAGCTGGTTATAAGCCAGTTTCAGCAACCCGGCTTTCTCCAGGCTTTGAAGCGCCTGATTGATCCGCTGCCGCGACACGCCCGTCAGCAAGCCCACTTCTTCCTGCGAGATTGCAATCGTGCGGCCGGTATCGGGATACAGGTCGGGATTGAAAAGCTGCGCGAGTGCCTGTGCCACGCGCGCTTCGACGTCGAGCAGACGGCTGTTTTGAATCGACGCGATGAACTCGCCCATCCTGTTGTTCAGTTGGTGGATCACGAAGCCGTTGAACGGCAGGCTCGCCGACAATAAAGTATGAAATGTCGCCACGGGAACGAACATGACGAGCGAGGGCTGGATGGTCACCACGTCGTACTTCCTGTTTTCCCGCTTGATCACGCTGCCTTCGCCGAACCAGCCGCCCGGCGGCACGCCGGACAAGGTGCAACTACGCCCTGACGCGTTGTAGATTGCCAGCTTGAGCAGTCCGGCATGCACGCCGATCCAGTAATCCGACGGCGCGCCGCGGCGTGCCACCCATGCGCCGCTGTCCCGCCGTTCCGCATGGGATGTGTCGAGTACGAGTTGCTGGTGTTCGGGTGCAAGTGCGCGAAACCACGCGTACGAGGCAAACAAGGCGGGGAGGCGCCTCGTTTCGGCTTCATCCGGGAGCTTGGATGCTTCAGCAACATCGTTCATGATGGGTTGTACCGGTGCAATTCAGGGTGCGGGCAAGGAATCCGTGGCGACTCTGTCATCCCGGCGACAGACAAGCGTCGGCGAGATTGCTACGCTCGGCATAATAACTACGCCAAACAGCTACGCCAAACAATAAGGGCGTTGAGCGAATAGTTCAGCCAACTCAAGGAGACAAAGCATGTCACATATTTTCGAAGAAGGGCTGGAACGGCGCGCGGCCAACCACGTCCCTCTGACGCCGGTCGATTTCATCAGCCGGGCCGCGGAAGTTTACGGCGATCGTCTTGCTGTCGTCCATGGGGAGATACGCCGAACCTGGCGCGAAACCTACGACCGTACGCGTCAACTTGCGCACGCGTTGAGCCTGGCAGGCGTCCAGCGCGGCGATACCGTCGCGGTACTGCTACCGAACATTCCCCAGATGATAGAGGCGCATTTCGGCGTTCCCATGCTCGGGGCCGTGCTTAATGCGCTGAATACACGGCTGGACATAGCGTCGACGCTGTTCATGTTGCGTCATGGCGAGGCGAAGGTGCTGATCGTCGATACCGAGTACGCCGAGCTGGCGCACCGCGCCTCGCTCGAGTTTCCCAACCTCAGGATCATCAGCGTAAGCGATGTGATGCCGGCGAACGCCGAGCAGTTCCCGCGCGCGACGGACTATGAAGCCTTCCTGGCCCAAGGCGATCCGCAGTTCGAATGGTCGCCGCCCACGGACGAATGGGATGCGATTGCGCTCAACTATACGTCGGGAACGACGGGGGATCCGAAGGGCGTGGTCTATCACCATCGCGGTGCGTACCCTGAATGCGGTGAGCAACATCCTCGAATGGGACATGCCCAAGCATGCGGTCTATCTCTGGACGCTTGCCCTTGTTTCATTGCAATGGCTGGTGCTTTCCGTGGACGGTGGCGGCGCGAGCGGGCGTCAATGTATGCCTGCGCAAATTCGATGCGAAATTCGTCTTCGACCTGATTCGCCGCGAACGTGTCACGCATTATTGCGGTGCGCCGATCGTGCAGAGCGCACTGGCCAACGCGCCGGACGAGATGCAGAGCGGGCATCGATCACGTTGTGAACACGATGGTCGCCGGTGCCGCGCCGTCTCCGGCAGTGATCGCGAAGATGAAGGAGATCGGCTTCGAGTTTGACGCACGTGTACGGCCTGACCGAGATCTATGGACCGGCCGCAGTGTGTGCAGCACAGGAAAGCTGGAATGAACTGAGCGACGACGAGCGCGCGCATCTGAACGCGCGGCAAGGCGTTCGTTATCACTTGCAATCGGAAGTTGCCGTGCTGGATCCGGATACGCTCGAGCCCGTGCCGAACGATGGCGAGACACTCGGCGAGATCATGTTTCGCGGCAATATCTGCATGAAGGGTTATCTGAAGAACGAGCGCGCGACGGCACGATGCGTTTCGCGGCGGCTGGTTCCATACCGGCGACCTCGGCGTGCTGATGCCGGACGGCTATGTCCGCATCAAGGACCGCAGCAAGGACATCATCATCTCCGGCGGCGAAAACATTTCCAGCATCGAGATTGAAGATACGTTGTACCGGCATCCGGCGGTCGCCGTTGCAGCGGTCGTGGCGATGCCTGATCCGAAATGGGGCGAAGTGCCTTGTGCATTCGTCGAGTTGAAGGATGGCGCGCGGGCCACCGCCGAGGAAATCATCGCGCATTGCCGCCTGTTTCTCGCGGGTTTCAAGCTGCCCAAGGCGGTTGTCTTCGGCGAATTGCCGAAGACATCGACGGGGAAGATCCAGAAGTTCGAGTTACGCGCGCGCGTGGGCTCGAACCAGGCCATCGATCTTGCGAGCGATAGCGTCAAGGGCAAGCAAGACACTTAACCTTTACGTATTAGGCCACCGCCGCCGCGATGCGTTTCCTCATGGATTCATCCGGATAACTACCGAATCCGGCGCGGACGTTGTCGTGCATGTACTCGGGCCGTCCGGTGCCGGGAATTACGCACGTCACTGCGGGATGTCCGAGCACGAACTTGAGCAGCAGTTGCGCCCAGGTCGTGCAGCCTATCTCCGCGCTCCACGCCGGCAGGGGTTGACCTTTAAGGCGACCGAGCAGACTGCCGCCGCCGAATGGCTGATTCACAATCACGCCGATTCCGCGTTCCTTCGCGAGAGGCAGAAGACGTTGTTCGGCGGCGCGGTCATCGGCGGCGTAGTTGATCTGAACGAAATCGAGCGTCTCCGAGCGCATCACGGCTTCCACGTCGGCGAATGCGCTCGAGGTGTAATGCGTCACGCCGATATATCGAATCCGTCCGTTTGCTTTCCATTCGCGCAAGGTGGCGAGTTGGGTGCGCCAGTCGAGCAGATTGTGGATCTGCATCAGGTCGATGCGGGGTTGCTGCAGGCGCCGGATGGATTCTTCCATCTGCGCGATACCGGCTTCGCGGCCTTCGGTCCACACCTTGGTCGCGACGAACGCCCGGGCATGCCCGTTGATGTGAGTGAGCACCGTGCCGGCGACGGCTTCTGATGATCCGTACATCGGCGATGAATCGATGACTGAGCCGCCGTTGTCGAAGAGGATGCGGAGGACGTCGGAGAGGGCGGCTTGCGCCTGGGGATTATCGCCGACGTCGAAGGTGCGCCAAGTGCCGCAGCCTACTATGGGCAGGGGTTCTCCCGTGGACGGGATGGGGCGTTTGTTCATGAGGGGTGTTTGCGCGAAGCTCGCGATGGGGCTTGATGGGACGAGCGCGCCGCTGGCTAGGAGTAGGAGGCTTCGGCGTCGGGGGTTGGGGGCGGTGGGGGGCATGGACGGGGGTGGTCGGGGGCGGCGGCGGGTTGCTGCTGACGGTAGCGCGGGTTATATATCGGCAGGGTATTTTCGTTCGCACTCGGAGGTTCTTTGGGGCGGGCTACCGGCGGTGGTCGGGGTTGATGCCGGGTTGCTGCTGCGTACGTTAGCGCGGGTTTTATGTTGGCTAAATTTTTTATCACTATTAGCCACTGTGCGTGGCGGCACTTCATTTCTTTGTCCAACGGCGACAAAGAAACGAAGCAAAGAAAACGCCTCCCCACAATCTGTTTTAAGTGTCCCCAGCGTGCAGACCACTGCTTTTGGTTCCCGCGTAGCACGGTGCTCGCAAAACCACGGACACTTGAAACCCTCCTTCTCGCGAATCCCTACATCCCCACGCTTCGCCACCAGTGCTCTCGGGCTAGTTCGATACACCCAAGAATTCGTAAGGCCAAACGCTTCGGCCCGGTGACCAGAATAATAGTAATACACTATCGCGCTACGGCGCTACGGCGCTACGGCGCTACGGCGCTACGGCGCTACGGCGCTACGCGCGAATGGGCACGCCTGAGATCACGGCGGGCAGAATACTTTGCTGGCAACCGCAAATACGGGTGAGACCATACAAGTTGGTGAGACCATACAAGTTGGTGAGTCCATCGAACTTGCCCGAGAGCACTGGTGGCGAAGCGTGGGGATGTAAGGATTCGCGAGAAGGAGGGTTTCAAGTGTCCGTGGTTTTGCGAGCACCGTACTACGCGGGAACCAAAAGCAGTGGCCTGCACGCTGGGGACACTTAATACAGATTGTGGGGAGGCGTTTTCTTTGCTTCGTTTCTTTGTCGCCGTTGGACAAAGAAATGAAGTGCCGCCACGCACAGTGGCTAATAGTGATAAAAAATTCAGCCAACATTGAACCCGCGCTAACGTACGCAGTAGCAACCCGGCATCAACCCCGATCACCGCCGGTAGCCCGCCCCCAAAAGAACCCCCGGAGTGCGAACGAAAATACCCTGGCTAATAGTGATAAAAAATATAGCCAACATTAAACCCGAGCTAACGTAAGCAGCAACAACCCGGCATTGACCCTGACCACCGCCGGTAGCCCGCCTCCAAAAGAACCCCGGAGCGCGAACGAAAATACCCTCTGACGCTTGCAGCAGCAACCCGCCATCACCCCCGACCACCCCCGCCCAATCCGTCCACCGGCGCGAGCGAAAACAACCTTGGTGCTAGCGTGCTCACCATGAGCTCCTCCAACGGCATTGGCCTGGCGAAGTAATAGCCCTGCGCCTGCGCGGCGCCCATCTCCCGCAACACCGCAAGCGCCGCGGCATCCTCCACGCCTTCCGCCACGAGCGTCAGATCCAGCGATTCCGCCATCCGCACGATCGCCCTCACGATCGCCCGGCTCCGCGGGCTCGTAGTCAGCTCGAAAATAAACGATCGGTCGATTTTCAAGCCGCTGAAACGGTACTGATGCACATAACTCAGCGATGAAAACCCCGCGCCGAAGTCATCGAGTACAACCGACATGCCGTGATCGGCAAGACGCTGCATTGAACGCCGCGCCAGATCGGGCTCGGCCACCAGCGCGCCTTCCGTCAGTTCGAGGCAGATCCGCGATGGCGCAACGCCATGGCGCGCAAGCAAGGCGAGGACATCGTCGGCGAATTCGGGACGCGTCATGCTGTAGCTCGAACAGTTCACATGCACCGGCGGCCAGTCCGCATGCTCCGGCTGCGCAAGGATGATCGCGACGCGCGTGAGCATGTAGAGATCGAGCCGCCCGATCAGGCGCAAACCCTCCACCGCCGGCAGGAATTCGCCGGGCGCGACTGACGCGGCCGTCGGGCTGACGCCATCGGATCAACGCTTCCAGCGCGACCAGCTGGCCCGTGTTCACGCACACGATAGGCTGGAAATACGGCACCAGTTCGTCGTCGCGCTTGAGCGCATTGCGCAACGCCCCTTCGCGTTCCACCTGATCCGACACCTCGCGGCGCAGCGCATGGTTGAACACGACAAAGCTGTCGCGGCCGCCGTTCTTCACGCGATACATCGCGGTATCGGCGTCGCGCAGCAGATCGGCCGGCTCGCTGTGAAACTGGCTGTCGGGACTGACAATGCCAATGCTGCACGACGAAAACACCACGTGGTCGTCGATGTGAAACGGCAGGTCGAACGCCGCCAGGATCCGTTCCGCGATCGCCACCGCGGTATCGAGCGGCGCACCCGGCGACAGCACCGCGAACTCGTCGCCGCCGAGGCGCGCGAGCAGATCGGTCGTCGCGCAGGCAGCTGCGCAGACGGCTCGCCGCCTGCACCAGCAGCAGGTCGCCGAAATGATGGCCGAGACTGTCGTTCACCACCTTGAAGCGGTCGAGGTCGATGAACATCACGGCCAATTGCTGAGCCGCTCGCCGTGATGATCGAGCCATGCTTGCTGCAGCCGTTGCAGCAAGTGACTGCGGTTCGGCAGGCCGGTCAGCGCATCGTGCGAATTCTCGTGCTGAAGCCGCGCGTTGGCGTCGTCGAGTTCGCGCGTGCGGTTCTGCACGCGCTCCTCAAGTTCGAGATTGGCCGCGTGCAGCGCTTCGGCGGCGCTGCGGCGCGAAAGCGCGGTATCGATATGGCGCGACACGAACGTCAGCAATTCCTGGTCGCGCAGCGAGTAACGCACGCGCGGGGAATAGCTTTGCACCGCAAGCACGCCGCGTACGACGTCACCGTCGAAGAGCGGAATGCCCAGCCATGAACGCAGCTTGATGCTCTCGCCTGCGCACTTCTATTTCGCCCGCGTTCGCGAGCCGCGTCGCTTCAGCGAGATCGATCAGGCAGGGCCGGCGCTCGCCTGATCACATACTCGGTCAGGCCGCGCCGGCCACGCCGCGGCGGCGGGATCGGTCGTTCTGCAATTCGTCGACGTAATACGGGAACGACACCGTATCCGCCGACGCTGTCGACCAGCGCGATGTAGAAGTTTTGCGCATACAGCAACTCGCCGACAATCCCGTGCAGGCTGCGGAAAAATTCCATCATGTCGCCGTGACGGCTCGACAGTTCGGCGATCTGGAACAACGCGCCCTGCAGATGCTCGGCCCGCTTTGCGTTCCGCGATCTCCTGTCGCAACGTCGCGGTTCAGTTCGGATAACTCAGCAGTCCGGCGCGATACCGTTTCTTCGAGATCGGCGCGGTGCAGGATCCGGTCAAGCGCCATTGCCACGTGCCGGGCCACCACCAGGAAATAGCGCGCGATCCTCCACGCTGTAGACGCGCGAGACGTCGTACACCTGCATGGCGATCATGCCGAAGACTTCGTCGGAGGCGTTCTTGAGCGGCGCGCCCATCCAGAATTCGGGGCGGTCGCCTACGCAGTAGAAACGGCCTTCGTCCTCGGCGGCGCAGATGCCGGCGGCGTCGATGAGCAGCGGCTGGCCTGTGGTCAGCACCTGGCCGGTGAGCGACAGGCGCGAAGGATCGAGTGTGTCGTAAGTCGGCGCGGTCGAGCGCGTGAGGTATCGATCACATCGACGTAATACGGATACGTGATCCCGCTGTTCGGCGGATCGTAGAGCGCGAGATAGAAGTTCTCTGCGTCGATCAGCGTGGCGAGTTGCCGGTGCACGCCGAGCAGGAATGCCGCGCGCTCGCGCACCGAACTCGCGAGGTAGGCGATTTCGTAAAGCACGCGCTGGGTGTTTTGTGCGCGCGCCAAGCGCGTCGGTCTGCAGGGCTTCGCCCAGGCTTCGGGCGAAATCGGTGAGGACCTGATTCGCTCGCGAGGGCGGCCGGCGCAAGCAGCCAGCCGAGGATGCTTTCGCCGCTGCCCGTCGGCCAGAGGCACAGGCGGCGGCTCGTGCAGAAAGTGTGGAAGTCCTCGGCGGTGAGGATGGCGGGCCATGCGTCCGCGACGTCGCCCTGGGCCGTGAGATGCAGATCCTCGCCGGCCTGATACCACGCCCAGCACGGTTGTATCCACATACATGGGGGCGTTTCGCAACAGCGCTTCGATGCAACTGTCCGCGTGGTCCCCGCGTCGGGTCATGTCGAGCGCGCAGCGGCCGCAGCGGTCTCACTGCTGCGCTCTTGCGCACGGCAGAGCGGCATGGTTCGCGGAAAAGGTGGTGTTCATCGGCGCTCCGAGCCGACGGCTGATCCGGCTCCTGATTTAATCTCGGTCGTCATTCTCGGTCGATGTCGATGTTCTCAACAGGCGCTGAGAAGGGCGATTGAAAGGCCCACTCCTTCAGTTGGTTGCGTCTGATCATGTATAACGGCACCGCGGCGCGGGGCTTGAGCGTTTCCTTAAGGATTTTGAAATTAACGGCCCCCCGGACGCTGGATTATGCGACGAGCAAAATGCAGCGGCCGGGGCCGGCTAAGCGTCTATGCGCCCGACGAGCCGCACGCCGTCACGGGCCCCGCCGCCATCGAGCGCCGCTCCACCGCCACGGAAACGCCCAGCAGCACGATCCCGCCGCACGCGAGCAGCGCGCCGGTCCAGCCCGTGGCGCTCAGACCGAAACCCATCGCGACGACCACGCCGCCGGCCCACGCACCCACCGCATTCGCAATGTTGAAGGCCGAATGATTGAGCGCGGCAGCGACGGTCTGGGCGTCGCCGGCCACGTCCATCAGGCGTGTCTGCACGGCCGGAACAACGGCGATGCCGAGTCCCATCGCGAAGAGATTGAGCGTCGCGGTCCATTCGTTCGCCGATGAATACGCGAATGCCGCCAGCGCCGCCGCGTTCCAGATCAGCATGCCGAAGATGGTCCAGAGGCGCGATTTGTCGGCCAGCACGCCGCCTATCAGGCTGCCCGCCGTCATGCCGACACCCAGCGCGCCGAGCAGCAAGGGCACGCGCCACGGCGCTACATGGGTCACGTTCAGCAGCGTCGGCGTGATGTACGTGTACACCGCGAACAGTCCGCCGAAGCCGACCGCGATCACCGAGAGCGTCAGCCACACTTGCAGGCGCCTGAACACGCCGAGTTCGCGCCGTGGCGTGGCGCCCCCCGCGTGAATGGGCGGGAGGAAGACGCGCACGCCAATCATCGTAAGAATGCCGAGCGAGCCGACGAGCAGGAAGTCCGCGCGCCAGCCGAGCCACTGGCCGAGCCAGGTCGCGAGCGGCACGCCGAAAATGTTCGCGATCGTCAGTCCAAGCATCACGCGTCCGACGGCCCGCGCGCGCCGGTCGGGCGGCACGAGCGAGGCCGCCGTCAACGCCGCCACGCCGAAATACGCGCCGTGCGGCACGCCGGAAATAAAGCGCGCGATCAGCAGCAGCGTGTAATTCGGCGCGAGCGCGCTCAGCAGATTGCCGAACGCGAACATCAGCATCAGGCCGATCAGCATCGCGCGGCGCGGGATCTTCGCGAAGAAAATAGTGATGAGCGGCGCGCCGATCACGACGCCGAGCGCGTAGGCGCTGATGATGTGGCCCATGGTGGGCAGCGACGTGTCCGAGGCCGTCGGCGATGACGGGCAGGATCGTCATCGAGGCGAATTCGCCCGTGCCGATTGCCAGGCCGCCCGACGGCAAGCGCCAGTTCGGCGAGACCGGCGCCATAGGGCGCGATCACGCGCCCGAGCGGGTCGTTGGGGATATCGATAATGGACATTGAGCTGGAATTGTGGAGTTGTGAACAGAGCGCGATGCAGCATTATCGCGAAAGAATTGCATCTTTCGCATGCGCACAGGCTCGAACGGCCGGGCGGGCGCGGGATGCTGCGCCGCCATAACCCCTGGTCCAGTTACTGCGCTGATCGTTGTCGTATGCGTGCCGGCAAAGCGTTCGCGATAAGCCTGCGGCGTGACGCCGGTCGAGCGCAGAAAACTGCGCCGCATGGTTTCTTCCGATCCAAACCCGCATCGCGCGGCGACGCGTTTGACCGGAAACGATGTGTCGCCAAGCAGGCGGCGCGCAGCTTCCAGGCGAAGCTGATCGATGGCGCGAGCCGGCGTGACGCCCGTTTGCGCACGATAGTGCCGCACGAAGCTGCGCTCGCTCATGCCGGCGCGTTCGGCGAGCGTCGCGATCGACAAGTCGGCTGCCATGTTCTCCGCGATCCACGCGTGCAGTTCGCCAAAACGATCGCCGGAACGGTCGCCGGCTTTTTGCAACGACAACGTCGCGCTGAACTGCGCCTGCCCGCCCGGCCGCTTGAGGAACACCACGAGTTCGCGTGCTACATCGAGCGCGAGCGCGCGCCCGAGATCGTCTTCGATCAGTGCGAGCGCGAGATCGATGCCCGCTGTCACGCCCGCCGATGTCCAGACCGCGCCGTCGCGGATGAAAATCGGCGCGGGATCGACGCGCACGGCCGGATAACGCTGCCCAAGCTGTTCGCAATGCGCCCAGTGCGTGACCGCGCGGCGCTTGTCGAGCAAGCCGGCGGCGGCGAGCAAGAACGCGCCCGTGCATACCGACGCAACCCGCCGGCACTTGCGCGCGCGCTCCCTGACCCAGGCCACCTGCGCCGCATCTTTCGATGCCGCATGCACGCCGCGTCCGCCCGCGACGATCAGCGTATCCGTCGTTTGTCGAGCGCGTGGCAAGGGCTGCGCGACCAGGCCGAGACCCGCGGTGCTCTGGATCTCGCCCGGTGCGGCCGCGATGACGCGCGGCATATAAGGTAAATACGGCGCACTTGGCTCCGCGCCGCCAGCGAGAGTTCGTTTGCCGAGGCGAAGACCTGCAGCGGCCCGGCGACGTCGAGCAACTGGACGTCCGCAAACGCGAGGATATCGATACGGCGTGGCTTGTCGTTCATGATTTGCACCATTGCCGGGTTGGCGTGAAACGAGGGTTGATTGACAATCTCGCCAGATCGTAGCGGGGTATCGTCTGGTGCGTCCACTTCCAATCAAGAGGCGTCATCACCATGACACTGCATATCGGCTTTCTTGTATTCCCGCGCGTTCAGCAGCTCGATCTGACAGGGCCTCACGATGTCTTTGCGTCGATCCCTGGCGCGAGCGTTCATCTGATCGGCAAAACGCTTGACCCGGTCAGCGCGAGCAGCGGCTTGCTATTGACGCCCCACCGTCACCTTCGCTGAATGCCCCGCGCTCGATGTGCTGTGCGTGCCGGGCGGCGTGGGCGTGAACGACTTGATGGAGGACGACATCACGCTCGATTTCATCAGGCGGCAAGCCGCAACTGCGCGCTTTGTGACATCGGTCTGCACGGGCTCGCTGGTCCTGGGCGCGGCTGGTTTGCTGCGCGGACGGCGGGCGACCACGCACTGGGCGTCCCATCATTTGCTCGAGGCGTTCGGCGCGATTCCGGTGAAAGAGCGCGTGGTGCAGGACGGAAATCTGATGACGGGCGGGGGCGTGACGGCAGGCATCGATTTTGCGCTGACGCTTCTGACCGGCTTGATCGGCGAGACAGAAGCGCAGGCTATTCAACTTCAACTGGAATATGCGCCCGCTCCGCCCTTTAATTCAGGTACGCCCGACACCGCCCCGAAAGCTGTGGTGGATCTGGCGTGGAGCCGCAGTGAAGCCGCGCGGGCTCAGCGCACAGCAATAGTTGCACGTGCAGCGGCGCGGATGAATACTTAGCAGACCCAACGCAGTGCCGACGCAGGTAAATCCGGCTTGACGACGGGCGTGCTTCTAACAGGAGGCTTTTGTCATGTCACGAGTGCGGATTGCTTCGATCACAGTCCTGGCGTCGCTGGGAATAGTGCTGGGCGCGGCGCCCGATTCATTCGCTCAAAGCGCCGATACGGCGTCCGCCACGCCGCCGGCGATGACCAAGCAGGAGCAGAAAGCGCAGCGCAAGGCGGAGAGAAAAGCGGCGCGCGCGAAGAACAATGCGGAACTGAGCAAGCTGGAAAAGAACGGCTATAACCCCGGCCAGGATCATAACGACTATCCCGATAGCCTCCAGAAAGCGCAAAACAAAGCGAACGGGCAATAGGCCGGGCCTGTTCGCAATGCCTGGCTCCGCGTCCTTGATTTGGAGCGGAGCCGTTGCGGGAACGCTTTAATGCGCTTCGCCGCGACCGAATGCGCGGAATGGCGGACCATCGCCATATCCTCGCGACTCGGATGCATCGACGTTCGTAGTCTGCGCCTGAGGTACCGAAGCGACCTCGCGCGTTTCCTGTATCGGCCGCGTTTCGCGGGCCTCGCGAATCACACGCTGCTCACGAGGCGCGCGTGCGGGCGGTGCTGCGAACAAGTGCGGCGTGCTGCTGGCCGGAGGTAAAGCAGGCGCAGCGACGGGGGCAGGATTAGTGACGGGGGCAGGGCTCGTAACGGCGCTTGCCGTCACGACTCGCGGAACCGCTACGGCCTCCCGGATCGGCGCCACGTGCACGGCGGCGGCGCGCGACGCGTTCAACGCCGCCTGAAGCGCCGCTGCATCGGCGGCCTTTTTAGCCTGGGCCGCTTTGTATGTCACGCGTTTGAGCAGCACGCGCGAGTCGGCGTAGCTCGAATCGATAGCAATCGCCTCCTTGGCATATTTCCGCGCACATCGATATGTCGCCGTGGAATCGCATGCGCGTGCGCGTTGCATCGCGGCGTCGCGGGCGGCTTCGCGCTGGGCCAGTTCCGCGCGGATGCGCTTGGCTTCCGGATCGTTGGACAGATTCGCCGGGACATCGGCGAGATTCTTGTGCACGGCGCTCAAGTCGTTCGTGATCAACGCAAGGCGCGCGATGTAAAGGGTTTCACCCGGACTGCCCGCAGGCGGGCGCTCGGAGGTCATGGCCGGCGAAATAGGCGCCATCGACAACCGTGGCAAGCCATTTTCAGTGAGCGCGGACGGCTGCGGCGCGTGGCTGGCAATAGGGACATCGGCGGTTGCGGACGGGCTGGGCGCGGGCGGGAGGCTGGCAAGCTTTGCCGGAGGCGTCGGGGCTGCTGCAACCGGTGTGGTCGTGGGGTTTGTTGAATTCGCAGTTGCGGTGGTGATCGCCGGCTTGCTTGCAAGCGGCGCGGGCGTTATAGCTGCGGGATGCGTCGGGTTCGCTGCGGTGGTCAGCGCCGGTGCTTTGCTTGCCGGTGCCGGTGCCGGGGTTGGTGTCGGCGCCGGCGTTGCGGCCGTTGTTATCGGGCTCGGTGCGTTTATAACCGGTGCCGGCGGCATCGGCTTCGCTACGGTCGCCGCCTTGCTTGCAATCGTTGCAGTGTTTGCGTTCGTTGTGTTCCGGGTCGTTGCCGGCGCCGGAGCTGGCGGTGTCGCAGGCGGCGTCGCTGCAGCAACTACGATCGGGGCCTTTGTTTTATCCGGAGCGGGCGTTGCAGCTGGCGGATTCGTCGGGTTGGCCGCAATGGTCACGCTTGCGGCCTTGCTCGTGGCAGGCGCCGGATTCGTTGCGGCAATTGCGGTTGTTACGTGCGGTGCGACCGGCGCGGTCTTCGGATCTTTAGCGATCGCGGAGCTCGTTGATTTGATGGCAGCGGCAACTGTCGCAGCGCTTGCCGGCGCCGTTGCATCGGCCGTGTTATCGGTCGTGACGGGAATGAAAGCAGGGGTCTTCGCAGGCTCAGGCAGTGCCGAAAGCCGTTGCACCACGGGCGACCTCAGCGCCGGCGCATAAGCCAGTCCGAGCGCGATGGCAAGGAGCCCGCCGCTTGCCAGGTAGAACGCCACGCGCTTTACTACCCGGGCGCGTTGCAGGCGCGATGTTCATCGCGGTGTCGACTTCTTCGGGCACGCTAGGATACGGCACGAGCATGCGGCCCGGCATAGTAATGACGTTGTTACTGAAGTCGACGGAGTTCAGCGCGCGTAACGCACGGGATTGATTCGTGCCGCAATGCGGGCATTCTTCTTCGCCGTGAGTCAATGCGTTGCCGCAGCGATGACACGCTGCGTACAGGACCGGCGTGCGAAAAGATAACAGGCTCATGCCGAACCCCTCGGGGCAATGTCGATGCCGGCTTGTTACGCGCGCCGGATTGTTCATATAAGAATAGTGCAATTAATTCAGAAGTTAGTACCTCGGTATGTTTTGTAGGCCGCATTGATGCATATCGGCGACACTTCGCATTGCCTGTATTACGGGCTATGTGGTCTAGCGCACAGTGTGCTGTCCGAATCCGCCTTGGGCGTGGCGGATAACAGCAGAAGCAGGCGCTTACCACTTCGGCATCCGAATGGTCGGTTGGCCTATTACGTACTGTTTCGGACAAGAGAGGGTTAGGCGGCAGACAGGTTTAGCACCAAGACATCGGGGCTTGTTTGAAGGGTCTTGCACTTCGGAGCGGAAGATGCGGCCTCGTCGTGGGATGAATTCTCGTGAAGCAGGTATTGAAGCTGCAGAGATGGCGGAAGTGGACGGGGGCGGCGCGATTCCAGCAGCAGTACGGCTGTGGTTTCTGATAAGTGGAGAGACCATCAGGAATACATATGAAGTTTGCGGGCCTCCATGGGCGCTCTTCTTGCTAATCTCGATGGCCGCATGCCGCATTATTTGTCGCGCTGCGGGGCGCTGAACGCGCTAACGCGATGCTTACAGCATCGTCCGTTGCAGAAAGACCCAGGAAGACTCGCCCGCCGCTGGAGCCGTGCATGCAAACACTGCAATCCCTATCCGCTTTTTACGCGAAAATCCTGTGGCGCACCTGTGCCGGGGGACTGATTTCAATCTGCTGCGCAGCGTGCGGCAACGGTGGAGGCAGCGATGGCGTGACCACGGCTTCAACCGCAGGCAACAGTGCGTCCCCACCGACTGCCGCCAGTTCGCCGGCTGCGGCAAGCGGTACGGGTGCCGCCGGCGGTGGCGCGACGACTCCTTCCGATACAACCGGCTCAACAGGCGGAATGGGTGCCACAACACCTGCTGCATCGCCTACGCCTACGCCTACGCCAACGAACACGAACACGAACACGAACACGAACACGAACACGAACAGCGGCGTCGTATCTCCGGTAACGCCTCCGGTAGTCGCGCCGTCCGTGTACGCCACGGACGTGCTGATGCACCACAATGATCTCGCGCGCACCGGGCGAATGCTTGCCGAGACGACACTGACGCTGTCTAACGTAACGGCCGGGACATTCGGGAAGTTGCGCTTCCTCCCGGCGGACGGCAAGGTCGACGGGCAGCCGCTGTACGTGACCAACCTGTCGATAGGCGGCGCTGCGCATAACGTAGTCTACGTAGTGACGGAGCACGACACCGTCTATGCCTACGATGCCGACTCGGGCGCCCAGCTATGGGCACTCTCGTTGTTGGGCGCGGGCGAGACACCCAGCGACAATCGTGGCTGCAACGACATCACACCCGAGATCGGCATCACGTCGACGCCCGTCATCGACCGCACTCGGGGTCCGAATGGCGTCCTCTACGCGGTCGCCATGACCAAGGACAGCGGCGGCGGCATTCACCACCGGCTGCACGCACTCGACCTGAGCACCCACGCAGAACTCTTCGGCGGCCCCACGGAGATTGCCGCGACTTATCCGGGTACAGGCGCCGGCAGCGTGAACGGCGTCATGACGTTTTCTCCGGCCCTACATACCGAGCGCGCCGCGCTTACGCTTGTCAACGGCAACATCTACATGGGCTGGACCGCACATTGCATGGGTGGCGCTTACACCGGCTGGATCATGGCGTATAGCGCGGATACGCTCAAGCAGACCGGCGTGGTCAACATCACGGCGAACGGCAGCCAGGGTTCGATCTGGATGGCGGGTTCCGGCATGGCGTCCGACGGCACCTCGGTCTGGCTGATTGACGGCAACGGTACCTTCGATCCCACGCTCAACGCGCAGGGTTTCCCGGTGGACGGTGACATGGGTAACTCTTTCATCAAACTGTCCACGTCACCCACGCTGGCTGTTACAGATTACTTCGCTACCCTGAACGTTGTCGCGCAGGCCAACGCAGACGAAGACTTCGGTTCGGGCGGCCCGATGCTGCTGCCCGATCAGATCGCCGCCGACGGCACCGTCAAGCATCTGGCGGTCGGTGCAGGCAAGGACAACAAGATCTACGTCGTCGATCGCGACAACATGGGCAAGTTCAATCCGGGCGCGAACAACATCTGGCAACAGCTCACCGGCACACTTGCGGGCGGAATCTGGGGATCGCCCGCTTACTTCAACGGCGTCGTGTACTACGGCGGCCAGACCGACACGCTCAAGGCGCTACCCGTTACGAACGCGTTTCTTGCGACGACACCGTCGTCGCATAGCGCGCTGGTCTATCCGTATCCCGGCGCGACGCCAGCGATTTCCGCGAACGGGACGGCCAACGGCATCGTCTGGGCGGCCGAAAACGGCACGACGGGAGCGCTCCATGCGTACGACGCCACGGATCTGTCGCGCGAGCTGTACAACAGTAATCAAGCCGGCGCGCGTGACCAGTTCGGTGCGGGCAACAAGTTCATCACGCCGATGATCGCGCAGGGCAGGGTGTATGTCGGCGCGACCAACGGGGTCGCGGTGTTTGGCTTGCTGAAGTGACTTTGGCGGATAATGCCGCGGCTTGAACACGGCCGGGGTGCTTTGGTTCACGACATGGTCTCGTCGCTTCTTTGGTCCACGCGCGGTTGTACGCTCGGTGCGGTGGGCGCCAAGGCGGATGTCGCATTCGGCTTTGGAACCTCGTCAGCCATGCTGGGTACTGCCGGTGCGCCCGAGTGGAGACCTGACTTGATCATCTTGCGCAGCCTGGGTGCGATCGATGTCGCTTCGAAGCACAGCTTGATGCCAAAGCGCGCGCGGTTGAGACGGTGCGCCATCGATACCGCCCGCCAAAAGCGGCTCGGGCTGAAGTCCGGATAGCGCGCTTCGCGTTCGATCAGCGCCTTGCCGTCGGGCAGATGAACAAAGCAGCAATGCTGGAACCATCGCAGATCGCGATGTGTATTGCCGGCCCAATGCCTGCCTATAGCCTGATACGCGCCCAGTTCCACAATCTGCTGGCCCTCGTCGGCGAGCGTATTGAGCGCAGCGGAAACAAACGATTCGTCGCCGTGATGCTGGAGGCGATCAATCTCGTTCACATAACGTTCACAAAGCGCGCGTGCGCGAGGCACCAGTGTTCTCAGGAACGCGGGCGTGCTGAGAAGGAATTCCCCACCGTACCAGCGTGGATTGATCAGATGCCGCCCCGCGACGATTTCGAGGTCCCTGATTACGCAGGTGCTGCCATAAGCGGGAAACACTTGATCCGAGATATCGAATGCGCCTACGCCGACATCGGCGCAGCGCTGAAGCATCTCGTCATTCAGGGGACGGATGGCGACAATGTCGGAATCGAGCAGCAGCATTAATGTATCGGCGCCCAGCATGTCCGCCACTTGCTCCAGCAAGTCGAGCTTGAAATGCGCCGCGTAGAACTCCGTGTTCCTTGGAACATTGATACTGGTGATCAACTCGTGGATGAAGGGGCGCTGCGCTTCAGGCACCGCGGCGTAGCATGCAGCCACGCGATCCGGCGCGTTCGTGAAGATAGTGAGGCGGGGCATGCCCGCGTGCAGCAGGCTCTTGTTCAGGCACAGCGCCTGACGCGCGTATGACAGCGGATCTTTACTCGTGCTGTTGGGACTAGCTGTCGCTTCGACATCGACGAACACGAGTGTACAAGGAAAAATTTCCATTAATTTGTGTCCACTTCCCTGGTCGAGAATTTGTTGCTGATTTGTATCGAGTCATATGAGTACTCAGACGTTACATGCATCGTGGGAGATACAAACCCTATGTGTCCGCCAAAATGCCCGACAGTCGAGCCATACGCAAACGTATTTGTGTGATTTTCTGAATTAGGTGGACAACGCGCACGGCGTGGGTGCATGACTAAGGCTCTATAAGCGCTTTATTGAGGAGAGCCCAAAAAGTCCGCAAGACCTACCGTGGCTTTATGTGCACAGTAAGCTTGACCTTAGTGGCACGAGGTTTGAAAAATGAAATCGCTTCAAGAGGGTTGAGGCGGGTACCCAATTATTCATGCAGTGGGAATACAGCAGTGCCATGACTGTTCGAGCGTCAAGGCCGTGACTTGCCACTTGTGCTGGAATTGCGCATCGCGAGTAAGCTCTGGCGGGGACACCGCTGGGCACGGTCGCTGGGCACGATTTGGCGGAGCCGCTCAAGGCCTGCGCCAGCGCAATTCCATAGAATTCCATTAAATTCCGAGGCTTCAATTCGGGCCACTTTCCAAAACATGAACAGGAGCTTTCCATGATGAATCGAGACAATCCCGTGTGGCTTATCACCGGCTGCTCGACCGGCTTCGGCCGTGAACTGGCGAAACTGGTGCTGGAGCGCGGCTGGCGCGCCGTGGTCACCGCACGGGACCCGTCCAACGCTCGCGGAACTCGCCGAAGGCCACGGGGACCGCGCGCTCGCGCTGCAACTCGACGTGACCGACCGCAAGCAGATCGACGATGTCGTCGCGCAAGTCGCAGAAGCATTTCGGCCGTATCGATGCGCTCGTCAACAACGCGGGCTACGGCTATCTGGCGGCGATCGAAGAAGGCGAAGACGACGCCGTACGCGCGATGTTCGAGACCAACGTGTTCGGTCTGGTCGACATGACGAAGGCCGTGCTGCCCATCATGCGCGCGCAGAAGAGCGGCCTCATCGTCAATATTTCGTCGATAGGCGGCATCACGAGTTTCGCGGCGACGGGCTATTACCACGGCACCAAATACGCGGTGGAAGGCATCTCGGAATCGCTGGCGATCGAAGTGAAACCGCTGGGCATCGACGTGCTGCTGGTCGAGCCGGGACCGTTCCGCACCAACTGGGCGGGGCCGTCGATCAAGCAGTCGGCCACGCGCATTGACGCACTACGCCGCGACCGCCGGCGAGCGCCGCAAGCAGACCGAAGCGCGCAGCGGCAATCAGGCGGGCGATCCGGTGCGCGCGGCGCAGGCGATCATCGACGCCGCGCTGTCCGATACGCCGCCGCTGCGCCTGTTGCTTGGCAAAACCGCGCTTGAACTCGCGCGCAAGAAGGTCGCTTCGCTTACTCACGATTTCGACGCGTGGGAAAAGACGACCATTGGCGCGGATTTCCCGGAAGCGTAAAGCTGGACGCGCCTGCCACGCAAACTATTCATGAGGAGCATAAAAACCCGCTTTCGGGAACAATTTGCATAAGGCAAAGTTATGGATATTGCCGGATAGCGGTGCAGCTTGACCGGGTCGTCGCATGCGCTGCGCATGCTGGAAGACTCATCTTGCGGGCGCCGCGCCACCCCGGAGCGTTCATGAGACGAGCACTCAATTCTATCGATCCGCGCGCCTTGCAGGCATTTGTCACCGTGTACAGTACAAGCCTGACGACCGCCGCCGCGAGGTTGTTCGGCGCGGGTCAGAGCCCCGACAGCCAGGCCGTGTCCGCACTTGAACGCGGGCAGGGCGCGAGCCTGTTCGACCGCGACAGCCGGCCGCCGCGTGCGAACAACGCGGGGTGCGCGCTGCTCCAACTTACGACGCCATTGCGCGCTCACGCGCTGCGCGTGAGCGCGCGTATCGGTGAAATATCGAATGCGGGCAACGCTTCCGCGCGGCTAGGCTGCGCGGACTCGTTCGCGGCGGACCTTTTTACTTTGACGTCATTGATGCGTGGGGTGCTCGACCAGCACATTCGGCGAGCGGCTGCAGCGTGCGCTGCCGGACCTGCCCGCCAATGCCCCCGCTAATCGCTTTCAAGGCTTTTCAGATTTTCACTGCGCATGGAATTCATCATGACCGACCTTTACACCTTGCATCGCGGCGACGCGCCGCTGCTGATTTCAATCCCGCATCTGGGTACGGAAATTCCTGCCAGCTTGCGTCCGTTGTACACGGACATAGCGCTGACTGTCGCTGATACCGACTGGCATCTCGACCGCCTGTACGACTTTGCCCGTGCGATGGGCGCGACGATTCTTGGCGCGCGCATCTCACGCTACGTGATCGACCTGAACCGTCCCTCGAACGATGAAAGTCTCTACCCCGGCCAGACGACGACGGGCCTGTGCCCTGGCGAAACCTTCCGGGGCAAGGCGCTATATCACGATGGCGCGGCACCTGACGCCGCTGAAAAGGCCCGCCGCGTGACGACATACTGGCAGCCGTATCACGACGTCCTCGAAGCCGAACTCACGCGATTGCGGGCGCAGCATTCCAACGTCTTGTTGTGGGAGGCGCATTCCATCGCAAGCGTGTTGCCGCGCCTATTCGAGGGCAAACTTCCCGACCTGAACATTGGCACGCAGGACGGGCGAACAGCGGCGCCTGCGGCGTTGCAGGCGGTCACGGACGCCGCTGCGCGCAGCGGCTACACCTGGATCGCGAACGGCCGCTTCAAGGGCGGCTACAACACGCGTCACTACGGTGCGCCTGAGACCGGCATCCATGCGATACAACTCGAAATGTGCCAGTGCACCTATATGCACGAGACGGAGCCCTTCGACTACGCGCCGGAGGCTGCGAAGGCGGTTCAAGTAACGGTAAAGGGCATGGTGAGCGCAGCCGTGGAAGCCATCCGCGCGCTCTAGGAATTTTTTATAGAGCCGGGGAGCACGATCTGCGTGTGAGGTGCTCCGTCACGATTTTGGGGCTTAAGGTTTGCACCGAAGTTTGTACCGAACCGCCGTGTGCTTTCGCGTTTCGTGGACGGCATCATGCCGAAAGCTTGATCAGGAGGAAGGGCTCACCCCGCGACGCTCCAAAGCTTCGAGAGATCGGATCAGGCGTTTTTGCGTGAAAGGGCGTGATTGTAAGGAGCCTCTAATATCCTGCGCGCGCATCAATTAAGGTCGCGGGCGGGTCACAAACGTGTGAAGCCGGGAATATTTTTTGGGAGGCGGCGGTTTAATACCCAACGGCGCGTCAGACTGCAAGCTGCGGCGCCAGATCCTGCTTTGTGCTGCGCGTTTTAAACTTCGTGCGAAAATTGCCGATATAAACCGTACGCAATGCTCCCGGCCACCGTCGAAAAAAATGGATATGCTGGCTCCCGCGAAACCCGACGATGAAAGCACTTTGAGCCTTGGCCTGAGAACGCCCGATGGTCCGGACGCGGTATCGGACGAGCGCTTCGACGGGCTGACTCGTTTGGCGCGACGCCACTTCGGCGTCCCTGTTGCGGTCATCATGCTGGCCGATGCAAAGGGGCGGTGGTTCCGGTCGTGCGATGGATACCCCTTTAAAGAAACACCTTACGACCTGTCGTTTTGCGGTCACGCGATTCTCGACGACAGGATTCTCGTCATACCCGACACGCTTGTCGACGAGCGCTTTTGCGATCACCCGCTTGTCGTCGACAATCCGTGCATCCGCTTTTATGCCGGCTGCCCCTTGCTGGCTTTGGACGGGCAAACCATTGGTGCCTTCTGCCTGCTCGATACCCGGCCGCGCGAACTGAACGATGAAGAGCGCGAATGCCTGCAGGATTTCGCGCGTCTAGCCGCGGTTAATGCCGAGCGCGATGTTGCAGCCGCCCGATTGAAAAAAGACGAAGACGCGTTGCGCGAGCGTGAAAAGCGGTTGTCGCTTGCCATTGCCGGAAGTGGCACCGGGATCTGGGACCGCAACATTCAGACAAACGAGATCCACTATTCCGCCGGCTGGAAAGCAATTCTTGGCTACTCGGATTCCGAGCTGACCAACCTGATCAACGATAGTTACACGCGCGTCCATCCCGACGATCTAGCTTACGTTCAGGCAACAATCCAAGCGCACTTTGACCAGAAGACTGAAAGCTACGAAGTCGAACACAGGATCAGATGCAAGGACGGCCGATACAAATGGATCTCGAGCCGCGGCAAGGTGGTGAGCCGCGACGGTGATGGCAGGCCGTTGCGCATGATAGGGACGACCACCGACATTACCGCCATGCATTCGATGTCGGAAAGATTGCAGCAGACTGTCGATCTGATAACCAGCTTGACTAATGAAGTGCCGGGCCTGGTCTTTCAATATCGGGTATTACCGAACGGGGACTCGTTCTTCTCCTATGCGAGCGCGGGCATTGCCGATATTTACGAACTCACGCCGGAGCAGGTCATGACCAGCGCGGCGTCGATTCACGAGCGCATTCACCCGGATGATCTCGCTGCTTACCGTGCGTCGCTCGACGTATCCGCGGCCACGTTGACGCCATGGCATCTGGAATACCGGGTCGAATTGCCGAGGCAGGGTTTGCGTTGGCGGCAGGGCGATGCGCAACCTCGTCGGCTTGAGGACGGCAGCACGCTATGGCACGGATTCATTACCGACGTGACGCAACGCAAGCGCATAGAGGCCGAGTTGCAGGAGTTCGCGACTATCGACTTTATGACGCAGTTGCCCAATCGCCGTTATTTCATGGTGCAGATCGAGGCGGAGCTGGCGCGAATCCAACGCGGCGCGGGACGGTTCGCGGCTATCCTGATGTGCGACCTGGACCATTTCAAAACGATCAACGACACGTGGGGACATGCGGTTGGCGACCGGGCGCTCAGGCACTTCGCGGCTATTCTGCGCAATGCGTTACGCAAGAACGATATAGCGGGGCGGGTGGGCGGCGAGGAGTTCGCCGTCGTGCTGCCTGAAACTGATGTGGTTGAGGCTATGGCATTTGCCTGCCGGGTGCAGCGGCTGATTATGGAAACGCCGCTGGTGGAGGGGGAGCGCAGGATCGCATTGACCCTTAGCATTGGCATCGCCGTGATGACTGCTGCCGATGCCAGCGCCGACGCATCGTTGTCACGGAGTGATAAGGCGCTTTACCGCGCCAAGGAGGGGGGGCGTGATCGGATTGAGGTTTTTGATTGCTCCCGCTAGGGGTGGGTTGGTTCGTTCGCACTCGGTCAGGGTTTTGGGCGCGGGGCTGATGGTCGGTGGTCGAGGGTTGGTGCTGGGTTGTTGCTGCTTACGTTAGCGCGGGTTGTATGTTGGCTAGATTTTTTATCACTATCAGCGAGGGTATTTTCGTTCGCACTCGGACGGGGCTTTGGGCGTGGGGCTGGTCGGGGTCGGTGGTCGGCGTCAATGCCGGGTTGTTGCTGCTTACGTTAGCGCGGGTTTTATGTGAGCTATATTTTTTATCACTATTAGCCACTGTCCGTGGCGGGACTTCATTTCTTTGTCTGTGGTACTGGGGCGGCGCCGGGTTGCTGCTGCTTACGTTGGCGCGGGTTGTATGTTGGCTATATTTTTTATCGCTATTAGCCACTGTGCGTGGCGGCACTTCATTTCTTTGTCCAACGGCGACAAAGAAACGAAGCAAAGAAAACGCCTTTCCACAATCTGTATTAAGTGTCCCCAGCGTGCAGACCACTGCTTTTGGTTCCCACGTAGAACGGTGCTCGCTAGAACGACGGGCACTTGAAACCCTCCTTCTCGCGAATCCTGACATCCCCACGCTTCGCCACCAGTGCTCTCGGGCAAGATCGATCGGCCCACAGACCGGTATGGCTTCACCCCTGTTTGAGGTCGAATGAACTTGTTCGGTGCGTGGTAATTTCAGACGCGCATGTTCGCGCTTTGCTCGAGGCATTCAGCGATCTTTTCGGTGTGCCATTGCCCAAACGTATTGCGCGCTACGCGCGCCCCTTGCCTAAATTGTCGCGCGGATCATGTAGTCCACTAACTGCGAATACGGGTGGGGCCGTAGAAGTTCGTGGGTCCACCGAACTTGCCCGAGAGCACTGGTGGCGAAGCGTGGGGATGTAAGGATTCGCGAGAAGGAGGGTTTCAAGTGTCCGTGGCTCTAGCGAGCACCGTGCTACGCGGGAACCAAAAGCAGTGGTCTGCACGCTGGGGACACTTAATACAGACTGTGGAAAGGCGTTTTCTTTGCTTCGTTTCTTTGTCGCCGTTGGACAAAGAAATGAAGTCCCGCCACGGACAGTGGCTAATAGTGATAAAAAAATTAGCCAACATTAAACCCGCGCTAACGTAAGCAGTAGCAACCCGGCGCTAACCCAAACCCACCGTCGGTAGCCCGCCTCCAAAACAACCCCCGAGTGCGAACGAAAATACCCTGGCTAATAGTGATAAAAAATACAGCTCACATACAATCCGCGCTAACGTATGCAGCACCAACCCAGCCTCCACCCCGACCACAGACCCCAAAACCACCCCCCTCATCCCCAAGCGCCCCTGGCGCGCCCCTTCGGAACTATCCTGGAAAACGACACTGCCATCGAAGCAAGTTCCTGAGCAACAGGTGTGAGCGGAACTCCCGCTCGCCTCAACAGGCATACCCGCGTATCCGGCACATGCTCTTCAATCGCAACGACCGCCACATGTTCCCTAAAGAACGGATGCTCAGCAAGCCGCACAGGTTCAAGCGACAAATAATCGCTATTCGCCACGCAATGCAGCGTATCGAATACCGCCTCGGTAGTGGCCGCAATACGCGGCATTCCCAGCCCCGCGCTCGCGAATAAAGTAAGCAGGCGATTCGCGACATCGCCAGCATGACGCGGCCGCGTGCTGACCCAATCGCACTCGTGAAGCGCACGCAACGACTTCGCGCGCGCCTAGCGGATGACCGCGCCGCGCGATCACCGCGACCGGCGATTCAAAGAGCGTGGTCGCATCGAGATCGTGGATATCCGCCTCCTGCGAAACCAGCGCGAGCGCGAAATCCAGACTGCCGTCCCGCACCCAGGCGGTAAGCACCCGCGACGTGGCGCTCGTCAGATGAACGTCAATCCGCGGACAACGCTCGCGAAAACTCGCGAGCAGCGCGGGGAATAGCCGCATCATCGCCTCTGCCGCGACGCCGAGCGAAACCTGACCCGTCAGCTCGCCGCGCAACTGACGCATTTCGTCTTCGGTTCGAAGGCACTCGCCAAGAATGACATCGGCGCGAATGCGCAGGCGCTCGCCAATCGATGTCAGCCGCGCGCCACGATGACCACGCTCGAACAACGGGCCGCCCGCGCCTGTCTCGAGCTTCCTCAATTGTTGCGTCACGCCGCTTTGCGCAATGCCGAGGCGGCGCGCCGCCGCCCTGAGGCTGCCGGCTTCCGCGACAGCAACGAACACGCGAAGTTGCGTCAAGGTCAAATCCACGATGACCGCCCGGGTGATAGGTAAAAGTGATCATGATAAGTAAATCGGCCCTGTTTGGTGGCATTTTGCACTCGTACCATGCAGCCACACCGTCCCAACCGTGCCCGACCCGCGTCCAATCGCAGTCCAATCCGACCATCACTAAGCGAGCGCCGATGAAAACCTTCTCTTCGATGCTGGCCGCCGCCGTGATCGCGGCCGTAGCCGCGTCACGCCGGCCTTCGCGAAAGACGCGAATGTATTGCGCCTCGGCATCGATCCGACTTATCCGCCGATGGACGTGAAGATGCCCGACGGTCACGTGACGGGTTTCGACGTCGACCTCGCCGACGAGATCTGCCGCCGCATCGCGATGCATTGCGAATGGGTCGAAATGGAGTTCTCCGGCATGATTCCGGCGCTGCAGGCGCGCAAGATCGACGCGATCATTTCGTCGATGGCGATCACCGAAAAGCGCATGCAGCAGATCGCGTTTTCGACCAAGCTGTTCCAGTTCAAGTCACGTCTGATCGCGAAGACCGGCGCGCCGCTGACGGTGAGCGCGGAGGGTCTGCGCGGCAAGCGCATTGGCGTGCAGAGCGGCACGCAGTTCGAAACCTATGCGCAGAAGAACTGGCAGCCGGGCGGCGTGGAAGTGGTCGCGTATCAAAGCCAGGAGGGCGTCTTCGAAGACCTGATGGCTGGCCGGCTCGACGCGGCGCTGCTGGGGTCGGTGGAAGCGGATAACGGCTTCCTGAAGACACCGAGAGGCAAGGGTTTCGGTTTTGTCGGCGGCCCGCTCGAGATGGGCGACCATGGCACGGGCATCGGCCTGCGCAAGGACGACGTTGCGCTCAAGGCGAACATCGATCAGCGCGATTGCCAGCATGCGTGCCGACGGCACTTATCAAAAGATCGCCGCGCAAGTACTTCGACTTCGACGTCTACGGCAACTAACACGATTTCTCAGGAGCATTCGATGCACATCCAAAACACGCCGCTGGTTTCCACGTCCATCGGCACGCGCCGCGAGTTCGTCAGCTTTCACTTCGGCACGCCGGGTGCGGGCGAGAAGGTCTATATCCAGGCGTCGCTGCATGCCGACGAAACGCCCGCGATGCTCACCGCGTGGCGCCTGAAGCAACGGCTGATCGAACTGGAAAAGCGCCGGGCGCATACGCGGCGAGGTGATCCTGGTGCCGGTCGCCAACCCGATCGGACTTTCGCAGCATGTGCTCGGACAGTTCCTTGGACGCTTCGAATTGAATAGCGGCCACAACTTCAATCGCAGCTTTCCGCTGCCTGCCGCCGCGGCGCTGGTCGAACGCATTGGCAGCGCAGTGGACGCAGGACGCCGACAGCAATACGCGTTTATTGCGGCGAGCGGTATGCGACATGCTCGCCGAGGTCAAACCGAAGAACGAGTTCGAGTCCCTGCGTCGCGAGATGCTGATCATGGCAGCCGATGCCGACGTCATCCTCGACCTGCATTGTTCGCTCGAAGCCACCATGCACCTGTACACGAGCCCGGCGAGCTGGCCGGCGGTCGAACCGCTCGCGCGATATCTGGGGGCAAGCGGCGTATTGCTCTGCGCCGACTCGGGCGGCCAGTCATTCGACGAAATCTCATACGCAACTATGGAACGACGTTCGCGCGCTGCTTGGCGAGGGCACGCCGCTCGCCGCGCCTAACGTTGCGCTGACGGTCGAGCATCGCGGCCAGCGCGACGTGTCGTATGAATTCGCGGAGCAGGATGCGGATGCGATTGTCGATTACCTGACGTATCGAGGGGTGATCGAAGGCGAGGCACGCGAGCTGCCGCCGCTCAATCATCCCGCGACGCCGCTTGCCGGCAGCGAGCAGTTCATTGCGCCCGCAAGCGGCGTGGTGGTGTATCGCGCGGCAGGTCGGCGCGCATCTGAAGGCGGGCGATCCGGTCTTCGATATCGTCGATCCGATCACCGACGAAGTGACCACGCTGACTACGCAAGAACGACGGCGTCTTCTATATGCGCCGGGCGATTCGCTTTGTGATCGCCGGCGCGCCGATGGGCCGCGTAACCGGCGCGGTTCCGTTCAGGACCGGGTGTGTTGATCGGCGCTTGATGCAAGGATGAATGTGCGCGCCGGATAACGTCCCGGCGTCGCGCTTCACTTGACCTCATCTAGCGCGCCGGCGTGCGCGACGCCTCGCGAGGCAGAAATGCCTTCGCCTGCTTCGAGCGGGCATGCGCATGAACATCGGATAAGAAGTGATAACGACAAGCGCCGTAACGATAAACGCCGAAGCCAATTGCCACCGTTCGGCATGCGCGCCCGGGGACACGATCATGGTGACTTGAATGGTCCCTGCCGCGACCGTGACGCCCACCGCTTTCATCAATTGCTGAGCGGTGCCCTGGAACGATGTAGCGGCGGCAAGCTTGGCCTTGGGCACATCGGCGAAAGCGAGCGCGCCCATGGTGGCGAAGCTGAGCGAGCGCGATAATCCGCCCACAAGCAGCAACAAGAAGATGGCGCTAGCAGGCCAGTTCTGCGACATGAACGAGCACACCACGAGCACGGCGGCAAACGAAACGCTGCCCGCGCACAAGACGGTGCGGACGGAGAAGCGCCGCTAGCGCAAGCGATGTCATCGGGCCGCATGCAAAACGACCCTAGCGCGCTGGCGAACGTGACGAGCCCGCTAGCGGAAGCGCTATAGCCGAATCCGGCTTGCAACGTCAGCGGCACGAGAAACGGCAACGCGCCGGCGCCGGCGCGAAACAAGCTGCCCGCGATAGTCGCCGCATGAAAAGTCGGAATAGCGAGCAGCGAAAAATCGACGGCCGGATCGGCACGCGGCGGCAATGCCTGACGGCCATCCAGAACATCAGCACGCCCGCGGCCACGCATGCGGGCGACAGCAAACGGCGGCAACACGCCGCGTCCGGCGCATTCGATGCCGATCATGAACAGCGTCAGCGACCCGCCGATCAACATCATGCCGCGCACGTCGGGCGGCGCAGGATGTTCGGCGGGCGACGGCCGGCAGCAAGCGCCACGTCAGCAGCAGACCCACCATGCCGACAGGCACGTTGACCCAGAAGATGCTGCGCCACGAGAGGGTATCGGTGAGAAAGCCGCCTAATGGCGGTCCCATCAACGGGCCGATGAGCGCGGGCATGGTGAGCCATGTGGTGGCCTGCAACAGCTCCTCGCGCTTGACGCCACGGAACAGGATCAGGCGTCCGACCGGCACCATCATCGCGCCGCCGATTCCCTGCACGATGCGCGCAGCAATCAGCTGCGGAAGGCTTCGCGGCCGCCGCGCACGCGATGCGAAGCCAGCGTGAAGGTGGCGATCGCCCACATGAAGACGCGCTTCGCGCCGAAGCGGTCGGCAACCCAGCCGCTAGCCGGAATGAACACCGTCAGCGCCACGAGATAGGCGGTGATGGCGCTGCTCAGATGGACCGGGTCGACGCCGAGATCGCGCGCCATGGCAGGGCAGCGCCGTCGCGACGATCGTACCGTCCATGTTTTGCATAAAGAGCGCGCTGGCTACAACGGCGGCGGTGAAGCGGAAGTTGGCAGGTTTCACGAGGTGGCGAGCGTATTTCTGGTATAGCCGACGACGCGCGCTGCAAGCAAGGCGTCGAGGGTTCGATCGATTGCGTGGCACCAGAGTCTACTTGAACCGGGGGGCGCGATGCGAGAAGCGCCATCATGCGGCGCTTATTACAAAATGCATACCCTTGCGTCCCTTTCAATAGCGGTAACGTTAGCCAATGTAATGGATGACTTTGAGAAGGGGACTTGGCGGAGAGACGGCCGAACCGCTAGCCGCTAGTCGGTAATTGCTTCCGATTTTCGTGCCGCCCGGGGTGCTTTGCTGAGTGAATCGCGAGCGTCAGGGTAATTACTATGAATAACGCCGTCGCGCGCGTCACACGAATAGGACTAGGATGGCGTATGAAACTCAATTTCCCGAATCCCAAGCCGTTCCTACGACGACTCCAGGCACTGCGTGTGCTTCTGGGGGTATGACGGTTCGCGCGAGATCTCATTCCAGATAGACGATGCTGCGTCTCTCCAGTTTCAATCCGCAAATGGGCTCGGGCGAATCCGCCGTGCTCGCTGCCTTCGATCTTTACCGCGAACGCATTCTCGCTGAAAGCCGAAGGTCTCTACGTGCGCGGCGCGCAAAACATCTTCAAGATATCCTGAGCGGCGGGCTTTACTGCGCCTCTATTACTGCGCCTCCTTAAGCGCACTTTTCTGTGCCTCTGCAGAGCTCTCTTGCCGCGTATAAAATCGCGGCATGTCCAAGCCGATTTCCTCGACAGAAGCCAGCCCAGCAAGCTCGCCGCAGCACGAGTTGCCTTTGCATACGCCCAGCACGGCGTCACTGTTATTGCTGGCCGCGCATTGCGACAATTGCGTGGCTGGCGCTCGCCGCGCAAACCGATATCACCGTTCACCGCATGCTGGCGCGGGGCTTAAGCGTATTCGATGGCATCGAGCGCCTTAGCAGTTATCTGACGAACCTGACCATTTTCGCTGTCGCGCTTTGTTTTTCGTGCGTAGCCGCACTAGGCCGGCACGCCGGTCGGACGTTTTTTTCGCAAGCCGCCGGTGGTGACGGCGGTCGTGGTGTATATCGTGTTCGTCGGACTCGCTTATAACCTGTTGCTGCGCCACCTGTGGACGCCTTCGGGATATCGGGCGGTGCTCAACGAATGCCTGCACACCGTTGTTCCGGTGTTGTCGGCGATCTACTGGGTGCTGTTCGTGCCGCGCTTTCATCTGACTTTGCGACAATGCCTGCTCTGGCTGATCTATCCACTAAGTTATCTTTGCATCACGCTTTGGCGCGGCAGCACGTCGGACTTCTATCCGTATCCGTTCATTGATGTCGGTGAACTGGGCTATCCGCACGTGCTGCTCAACGCGACCTTGCTCGTGCTGGCGTTTGTCACGCTGATGGGCGTGTTTATCGCGTTGAATCACCGGCGTCCGCATTAGGCTGGACGATCGTTAATGTCGGCTCATCTCACCTCGAACCGCTGGTGCGTGACGATCAAGTCGAATTGGCGGTAGATGTCACGCGCGAGCGCAGCTTAGCGTGTCCATACCGCCAATAACGCAGCGCGTTACTTCGGTGCGTAGTGCATGTCGCCATTGCCGAACGACCAGTCCTCGCGATTCACCTCGACCAGGTTGATCCAGACATCTTCCTTTCGTACGCCCGTCTTCGCGTGTATGCCGTCCGCCACCGCGCGATAAAACGCTTTCTTCATCTTCGATCGTGCGGCCGGTGTTCCATGTCATCTGGATAAATACGATCCCCGGCGTGTAAGTCACGCCCAGATATCCCTCCGCCGGGTAGACCAATTCGTCCGGCGCATGGCGCGTGATGATCTGAAATTTGTCGTGCTCGGGCACTTTGACTACATTGATCATTGCGTCGTACACGACGTCGCTGATGGCTTGAACGACTTCCGGCGACGCAGTTTGCAGCGAGATTGATTCGAACGAGTGGCATGGTCTGACCTGTTTTGAGTGAAAAAGGGAAAGCGCGCTCGTGGCGTGGAATTTCCGCACCGCGCTGAAAAGTTGAGGAAACCGCAAGTACCACGATTGAAGATTAGCCTAGGCTGGAACTTGCATCAAGCGCATAATTCTCATATGAACCATGAGATCGTAGACATGCTACTTGAAGACCTTAAAACGTTTGTCGCAGTGCTTGACCACAACTCGCTTACGCGGGCAGCGGATGCGCTGTCGCTGACGCAATCGGCTATATCGCGCCGGATTCAACATCTTGAGATGGTCCTGGGTGCAGAGCTTCTGGACCGTAACAGCAAGCCTCCTCAAACCTACCGCACTTGCGCACAGGATCTACGAACATGCGGTCCCGCTTATACGAAGTGCGAATCAACTGCTTGAAATTCCGCGAGAGGACGCCGTTCCGAGCGGGACCTTCAGGTTAGGCCTTTCGCAAGTGGTGGCAGAGATCGTGTTATTCGACACTGTGATGCGGATGAAAGCGGAGTTTCCGGCGCTGGAGGTTCAGTCGCATACCGAATGGAGCGCGGGTTTGCTGCAGCAAGTGAGCCTTGGGAAGCTGGATGCCGCGACGCTGTTGCTTCCATCGCCTAGCACGTTGCCGGATAACGTCGCGGGGCGTTTTATCGCTACGCTGGAAGTGGTGGTGGTGCAGAGCAAACGCCGGCCGGTTGTTGAACGGCGCTCGGGAATCAAGGCGCTTGCGGAACAGGAGTGGATCCTTAATCCGTTGGGTTGCGGTTACCGTGCCGCGCTTGAACGGGCGATGCAGGGAGCGGGACGCAATCTGAGGTTAAGCGTCGATACGCATGGCACCGAAATGCAGCTTCGGCTGATCGCGGCGGGTTTGGGGTTAGGGCTTGTGCCGCGAAATATCCTTCTTCAAAGTGCTTCGTATAGCGAATTGTCGGTGATCGAGGTGGATGATTTTTCGCTAAGTCTGGATATCTGGCTTGTGCATCCTATGCAATTGGGGAATTTGAAGCGCGCGGCTAGTGTGGTTGGGGACGCGGTCGCTGCGGGTTTCATCGGGAGGGATGCTAAGGGTTTTAGATGATTTCCGTTCGCACTCGGGCGGGGTTTTGGGCGCGGAGTTGGTGCAGTGGTCGGGGTCATTGCTGGGTTGCTGCTGCGTACGTTAGCGCGGGTTTAATGTGAGCTATATTTTTTATCACTATTAGCCAGGGCATTTTCGTTCGCACTCGGGGGTTCTTTGGGGTGGGCTACCGGCGGTGGTCGGGGTTGATGCCGGGTTGCTGCTGCGTACGTTGGCGCGGGTTTAATGCCGGCTGTATTTTTTATCGCTGTTAGCCACTGTCCGTGGCGGGACTTCATTTCTTTGTCCAACGGCGACAAAGAAACGAAGCAAAGAAAACGCCTTTCCACAATCTGTATTAAGTGTCCCCAGCGTGCAGACCACTGCTTTTGGTTCCCTCGTAGAACGGTGCTCGCAAAACCACGGACACTTGAACCCCTCCTTCTCGCGAATCCCTACATCCCCACGCTTCGCCACCAGTGCTCTCGGGCAAGATCCGTAGGCCTACGGACTGGTTCGGCCTCACACTTTTGACTGAGGGTATCCGGTGCTTAGCAATTTTAGGCGCGGTTGTTCCCGCTTAGCGCGAGGCGTTCCGCGATTTTCTATTGTGCTGGTGCCAAGACGTGTAGCGCTATGCACGGCCCTTGCCTATATGGCCGCGCGGATCGCGCAGTCCACCAACGCATATAGACGCGTGAGGCCGTATTGGTCTGTGGTCCATTGAACTTGCCCGAGAGCACTGGTGGCGAAGCGTGGGGATGTAGGGATTCGCGAGAAGGAGGGTTTCAAGTGTCCGTGGTTTTGCGAGCACCGTTCTACGCGGGAACCAAAAGCAGTGGTCTGCACGCTGGGGACACTTAACACAGATTGTGGGGAGGCGTTTTCTTTGCTTCGTTTCTTTGTCGCCGTTGGACAAAGAAATGAAGTCCCGCCACGGACAGTGGCTAATAGTGATAAAAAATATAGCCAACACATAACCCGAGCTAACGTACGCAGCAGCAACCCAGCAATGACCCCGACCACTGCACCAGCTCCGCGCCGCAAAACCCCGACCTAGTGCGAACGAAAATACCCTGGCTAATAGTGATAAAAAATTCAGCCAACATACAACCCGCGCTAGCGTACGCAGCAGCAACCCGGCACTCACCCTCGATCACCGCCAGTAGCCGGCCCTCAACAGTCCCAAGTGCGAACGAAAATAGATGCGAATGCGGCGCAAAACCGCTCACGGCTTGACGAAGCGAAGCGTCATCCTATCCGATTCCCCGATAGCCGCAAAGCGCGCACGGTCCACATCGCCGCCCCGGTAAGTCGGCGGCAACGACCAAACGCCGTTCGGATAGTCCTTCGTATCGCGGGGATTGTCGTTGATCTCGCTGCGCGCGGCGAGCTTAAAGCCCGCCGCCTGCGCATGCTCGATCACATAGGCTTCTGTCAAATAGCCGGTATCGATCATTTGCTGCACCGACGTGCCCGGCATTGCGCGATGTTCTTCCACACCAAGCACGCCGCCAGGCTTCAGCACCGAATAGAACGCACGCAGGTTGGCATCGATCTGACCGTCTTCTATCCAGTTGTGGATATTGCGGAACGTCAGCACGCGATCAACCTGCAGCCCGGCAGGCAAGCCGCTGAACTGCCCCGATTGCAACGTGCCGACCACAACCGTTCCATAGACCGTCGGGCGCAGCAGCGAGCTTGCGTCTCGAACGCGGCGTACTCTTCGCCTCGCCGGCAGGAACGCGCCCCTGTGGCGGCAATACTGCGCTTCGTAAAGCGTGCCCCGCTCCCGCAAATATGGCGCGAGTATGTCCGTGTACCAGCCGCCGCCCGGCGCAATCTCCAGCACGCTCTGTGTCGGCGCGAGGCCGAAAAATTCGAGTGTTTCTTTCGGATGCCGGTAGACGTCGCGCGCCTGCGCTTTTTCTCCCCGATACGGCGCGGCAATGGCGGTATCGAGTGATAGTCGATGCGGTAGGCGTGGCGCACGACGCTAGCAAGCAAGGCTGCAGGCAACGCCAGAAAACGCGCGGCGCATAAGGCGGGGAGTAGGGAGTATTTTCATGCGGGCCATTATCGGGCAAAGCGCTCTGCTTGTCTTAACCAACCCAGAGCTTGCCCGTTTGCCTTGCGCGCGGCTTTCAATGGTTGGAGAGGTCCACGCGCATGAACACCCGAAAATAACGCGCCTTAGAGCAGCGTCCTGACATGCCATAGCTCAGGAAACAGCACGACATCCAGCATCTTTCGCAGATAAGGCGCGCCGCTGGTCCCGCCCGTGCCTTGCTTGAAACCAATGATCCGCTCGACCGTCGTGACGTGGCGAAAGCGCCATTGCCGGAACGAGTCTTCAAGATCGACGAGCTCTTCCGCCATCTCGTAGAGCTCCCAATGCTGCGTCGGTTCCCGATACACCTTGAGCCACGCTGCTTCCACGCTGGCGTCGTGCGTGGTCGGCTGCGTCCAGTCGCGTTCCAGCCGCTCCGGTGCAATCGGAAAACCACGCCGCGCCAAGCAAACGGATGACTTCATCGTAGAACGAAGGCGCATCCAGCGTCGCCTTGACTTCGGCAAGCACGTTCGGGCCGATGCGCATGGGGCTTGAGCATCTGCTCGTTCTTGTTGCCAAGCAGAAACTCGATCTGCCGGTACTGATGCGACTGAAATCCCGACGATGCCCCCAGATAAGGCCGCATTGCGGTGTATTCGGAGGGCGTCATGGTCGCGAGAACGCTCCACGCCTGCACGAGCTGATCAAGTATTCGCGAGACGCGCGCGAGCATCTTGAACGCGGGCGGCAATTCATCGCGACGCACGGCTGCAAGCGCCGCATGCAATTCATACAGCGCGAGCTTCATCCATAGCTCGCTCGTCTGATGCTGCACGATGAACAGCATCTCGTTGTGATCCGGCGAGAGCGGATGCTGCGCCGAGAGCAGCGTGCCAAGCGACAGATAGTCGCCATAGCTCATGGAATCGGAGAAGTCGAGCTGGGCGTCATGCCAGCCTTCGGGCTTTGCGATGCAGCAGTACCTGGCGATCCATAGCCCATCGGGCACAGCCGCCGGTGCTTTCGCTTTCGTGTGATTGTGTCATCGCGCGTTCTCCAGGTGATCAGGTAACCGCGCCACGTTCGGCGAATTCGGGTGCACGCCATGCTTCGGTCGCAAGCACGTCGCGCAACGTTTCCACGGCGTCCCATACATCCACATAGCGCGTATAAAGCGGCGTGAAGCCAAAGCGCAAGATGCGCGGCTCGCGGTAATCGCCAATCACGTTGCGCGCGATCAGCGCCTGCATGACTTCATAACCATGCGGATGTTCGAAGCTCGCCTGCGATCCGCGTTCGGCATGCGCACGCGGAGTGACGAGCTGCAACGGAAACTCGCCGCAGCGTGTCTCGACGAGTTCGATGAACAGGTCGCTCAGCGCCAGCGATTTGCGGCGCAACGCGGCCATATCGGTTTGCACGAATACGTCGAGGCCGCATTCGACCAGCGCCATCGAGACGATCGGTTGCGTGCCGCACAAGAACCGGCCGATGCCGTCATCGGGCCTGATACTCGGGGTCCATTTCAAACGGCTTTTTATGGCCCCACCAGCCGGACAGCGGTTGCGAGAAAGCATTCTGAAGCCGCTTCGGCACCCAGATGAATGCGGGCGATCCCGGTCCGCCATTCAGATATTTATAGGTGCAGCCGACGGCGTAATCCGCGCCGGCGCCGTTCAGATCGACCGGCACCGCGCCTGCCGAATGCGCCAGATCCCAGACCGCGAGCGCGCCTGCATCGTGGATCATGCGGGTCAGCGCGGCCATGTCGTGCATGGCGCCGGTGCGGTAGTTCACGTGCGTGATCATGGCGACGGCCGTGTTCTCGTCGATGGCGCCGGCGAGTTTCGGATGCATGATCGACGAGACGCAGTTCATAACCGCGATCCAGTTGTTCGATCAAGCCTTGCGCGATGTAGAGATCGGTCGGGAAATTCGAGCGTTCGGAGACGATCACGCGACGCTTCGGATCGCGCTCGTTCGCCACCCGCAGCGCGGCCGACAGGATCTTGAAGAGGTTGATGGAAATGGTGTCGGTGACGACGACTTCGTCCTCGCCCGGCGCCAATCAGCGGCGCGAGCTTGTTGCCAAGGCGCTTGGGCAACGCGAACCATCCTGCCGTATTCCACGAGCGGATCAAGCCCTCGCCCCATTCGCCGGTAATGACTTCAGCGGCGCGCGACGCGGCAGCCTTAGGCGGCACGCCAAGCGAATTGCCGTCCAGATAGATCGTGTCGCGCCCGAGCGCGAACTGGTCGCGCAAGCTGGCTAGCGGATCGTCGCGGTCGAGTGCCGCGGCATCGTCTCGATGGTTCATTGAAGCGTATCCTGATAAGTCGTCGTGGCCGTCCTGAACGGAAATCCTCGCCTTGCCGCTGTTGGTGAAAACCATCCAGCAAAGCGTTTGCACATGTCTTGAAAGCTTAGCCGAGAACGGCATTAAATTGATTGCGAAACAAACGCGGCGCTTGGCCAGTCCACGCAATATTCTTCGATGAAAACCGCGCTTAAGCGCAATAAATTGAATGCGATCTGTTATGGGCGGAATTCGGGTGCGCTTACCAACCCATGCGACAAGTCCGCTAAGCTGGCGCTAGCTCGCCGGCAGCCGCGTTACTCGCTACCATGCAGCCAACCCTAGCTAGTTACCTATAGACCTAAAACACATGACCCCATCCGTTCTTGCATCGACCCTGATCGACTGCGTCGACCACCACTTCGACCAGGAAGTCCAGTTCCTCTCCGCGCTCGTGCAAAAACCGTCGGACAATCCGCCGGGCGATTGCGCGGACCACGCGGAGATGGCGGCGCAATGGCTTGAGCAGATCGGCTTCACGGTCGAACGCCATGCAGTCCCCGCCGACGATGTCACACGCGCCGGCATGATCAGCGCGACGAACCTGGTGGTGCGCCATCGCTTCGGCGCGGGTCCGGTGATCGCGCTGAACGCGCATGGCGATGTGGTGCCGCCCGGCGACGGCTGGACGCGCCGATCCCTACGGCGCCGAGATCCGCGACGGGTTCATGATCGGACGCGGCGCGGCGGTATCGAAGTCCGATTTCGCAACCTATGCGTTCGCGCTGAAGGCGTTGATCGACAGTGGCGCGACGCTCGCCGGGACGGTGGAGCTGCACCTGACCTACGACGAAGAAACCGGCGGCCTGATTGGACCGGCGTGGTTGCTGAAGCAGGGCATCGTGAAGCCCGATTACGCCATCTGCGCCGGCTTTTCTTATGCAATCACGACCGCGCACAATGGTGCGATCCACCTCGAAGTCACCGTGCGCGGCAAGTCGGCGCACGCGGCGCGGCCCGATACCGGGCATGATGCGCTCGAAGCCGCTACGGCGGTGCTGAATGCGCTGTACGGGCATCGCGCGGCGTTGCGCGAGATTCATTCGAAAACACCGGGCATCGATCATCCGACGCTCGTAGTCGGCTCTGATCAAAGGCGGTATCAACACGAATGTCGTGCCCGATAAGGTGAGCTTGCGGCTCGATCGCCGGGTCGTGCCTGAAGAAAATCCGCAAGACGTGCTGCAGCAATTGAAGGCGCTGATTAATGCTGCTGTGGACGGGTTGCCGGGCATTAGTGTGGAGATTCAGGAGGTTCTGGTTACATCGCCGTTGCGATCACTCGATGGTGCCGAGCGGCTGTCGCAAGCGCTGCAACGCGCCGCTTTGCTCACACTGCAGCGCGACATTCCAACCGAAGGCGTGCCGCTTTATACCGACGCGCGCTTGTACTGCGAAGCGGGCGTGCCGACCGTGATCTACGGAGCGGGTCCGCGCACGCTGCTCGAAGCTAACGGTCATCGGGCGGACGAGCGGGTGGCGCTGGAAGACTTGAGGGTAGCGACTAAAACCGTGGCGATTGCTCTCGCCGATCTGCTAAAGCCGGCCTAGTCAATTGAACGGTAATTGGCATTAGAGCGCAAAAGTCTTCGACGACGGTTAGGCCGCTTAGCGCGCGGATTCTTAAGGCGACTTACTTAGTAAGATGAAAACACGCACCCATCTTTCCTTAGCGCCAGTCGCGCTGGATTTCGAGCATAAATCGGCAGGTTTTACAGCCTTGATGCGCGCGTCCTGACCTTTTCTGACTACTCGATGACATCTTTGTCATTCAGCTTCCAAGCGTCACGGGGCGCGCTAACATAGCTCGGAGAGGGCGGAGCCTGGCCGTCGGCGCGTAGATCGCCGGCAGAAAAAAACAGCGCTTGCCGCCTTTAAACCCGGAGGCTCGTCATGTATTCCCCGAAGCAAAATCCCGCAAGCTTTTTGCGTTCGCGCGGCGTCGCGCTACTTACCGCTATCGGCCTGGGCGCCGGCATCTTGTTCGCGTCGATGCACCCGGCGCATTCTTCTGAAGCCGCAGTCGTCATTGCGCCGCCCGCGCTCGATGAACCCGTGACTGGCGCTCATCAGGAAACCGCCGTGCTGGCCGGCGGCTGTTTTTGGGGCGTGCAGGGAGTGTTCCAGCATGTGAACGGCGTAACGAAGGTGGTCTCCGGTTACGCAGGCGGCGAGCCCCAGACCGCGCAATACGAAACCGTCAGCGGCGGCAAGACCGGCCACGCGGAGTCCGTGCAGATCACCTATGATCCGACGAAAATCACTTACGGCCGCTTGCTGCAGATCTACTTCTCGGTCGCTCATGATCCAACCGAATTGAATCGCCAAGGGCCGGACAGCGGCACGCAATATCGTTCAGCAATTTTCCCGGCTAACGACATGCAAAAGCGCGTTGCGCAAAGCTACATCGCGCAGCTCGACAAAGCGCATGTTTTTCCCGCGCCGATTGTGACGAAGACGGACGCGCTCAAAGGCTTTTATCCGGCCGAGTCGTACCATCAGAATTACCTCACGCTGCATCCGGATGCACCTTATATCGCGATCAACGATCTGCCTAAGGTCGAGAACCTGAAGCGCTTGTATCCGGCCTTGTATCGTGACAAGCCGGTGCTGGTGAGCGTGGCATCGGAGTAGAAAAAACAGCGGACTTAAAGTCCGCTGTCTTTCGTTAAGGCTAACTACTTACTGCGCTGCCTGAGTCGATTTGCGCAGCTTCGCGACATCGCCCGCCGCGACCGCGGGCGCACCGTTGTTCCACCCGGCGCGAATGAAGCGTCAGCACGTCGGCGATCTGCTGGTCGTTGAGCACCGGCGCGTATTTCGGCATTGGATACGCGGCCGGAATGCCCTGGATCACGAGATCCTGCGTACCGTTCAACGTGACGTTGATCAGCGACGACGCATCCTTCTCCAGCACGTTCGGATTGCCCGCGAGCGGCGCGAGCAGCGGCGCGAATGCCCGCCCGTCCACGCCATGGCAATGCATGCAGTACGCGGTATAAACCTTCGCGCCTGCATCGTTGGCCGGATGCGCGAGCAGCGCCGCGGTTGCCTTGCGGATCATATGCATACGGCCGGCGCATTCGTGCCGCCGGCAGCCGGCAACGACTTCAAATACGCCGACATGGCGGCCAGATCCTGATCGTTCATGGCCTGCGTGCTGTGGTTGATCACATCCGTCATGGAGCCGAACGCCGACGCATGCGCGTTCGCTCCGGTCTTCAGGAACGCGGTCAGATCGGCATCCGACCAGCGTCCGAGCCCGACGTTCTGCTCGCCCGTCAGGTTGGACGCAAACCAGCCGTCGAGCACGCCGCCGGTCAGCCACGCGCTGCCGCTTTCATCGAGCGCCTTCTCCTGGAACGCGATGCCGCGAGGCGTGTGGCACGAGCCGCAATGGCCCAGGCCCTGGATCAGATAAGCGCCGCGATTCCACGCGACGTCCTTGCCCGTCCTTGTCGCGATAGACGCCTTTATCGAGGAACACCATGTTCCAGAACTTGAGCGGCCAGCGCATGTTCAGCGGGAACGGAATATCCGATGGACGGTTCGCCTGGTTCACCGGCGCCACGCCTTTCATGAAGTACGCGTAGAGCGCCTTCACGTCGTCGTCGCGGACCTTGGCGTAGGACGGATAGGGCATTGCCGGATAAAGGTTGTGGCCGTCCTTCGCCACGCCCTCGCGCAACGCCTTCTCGAAGTCCTCCTCGCTCCATTTGCCGATACCCGTATCGGGATCGGGCGTGATGTTGGTCGTGTAGATCTTGCCCATGGGCGTGGTCATCGGCAGGCCGCCCGCGAATGGCTTGCCCTTGGGCGCGGAATGACACGCCACGCAATCGCCGACTTTCGCCAGATACGCGCCGCGCGCGACCAGCGGATCGTCGTTGCGCGGCAGCATGGGCCAGCAAGGGCAGAGCCAACGCGACGACGCCGCGCCGAGAGCGGCTACAAGTTGTTTGATCATTGTGGGCTCCCTCACGCGCTTTGCAGTTGACGGCCGACGGGCAACTGCCGCAAGCGCTTGCCGGTGGCGGCAAAAATCGCGTTGGTCAGCGCGGGCGCGAGCGCTGCCGTGCCCGGTTCGCCGATGCCCCCGGGCGCCTCGCTGCTCTTCACGATATGCACTTCGATGGGCGGCGTCTGATCGATCCGCAGCATCCGGTAATCGGTGAAGTTGGATCTGCTCGACGCGGCCGTCCTTGATCGTGATCTCGCTATAGAGCGCCGCCGTGATGCCGAAGATGATGCCGCCCTGAACCTGCGCCTCGATCGTGTTCGGATTGACCACCATGCCGCAATCCACCGCGCAGACCACGCGGTTCACGGCCACTTCGCCGTCGCCGTTCACGGTCACGTCCACGACCATGCCGAAGAAGCTGCCGAACGCGTGCATCACCGATACGCCGCGTCCCTGGCCCTTCGGCAACGCGTTGCCCCAGTCCGGCTGCGCTGCGCGGCGACATCGAGCACGTTCTGCGCGCGCGGCGTCTTGCCTAGCAGGTCGTGGCGATACTTCACCGGATCGACCTTGGCCTGCGCCGCCAGTTCGTCCATGAAGCTCTCCACCACGAAGGTGCCGCGCGTCGGACCGACGCCGCGCCAGAACGCGGTGGGCACTGTCCATGCGGTTCCTGGCGCACGTAGTCGATCAACTGGTTCGGCAGGTCGTAGGGCAGGTCGGCGGCGACTTCCACCGCGTCCGGATCGACGCCGTTCTTGAACGCGGGCGGCGCGAACCGCGCCATGATCGACGAGCCGACGATGCGGTGCTGCCACGCGATCGGCTTGCCGTTCGCGTCGAGCCCGGCGGAGATGATGTCGTAGTAGTACGGGCGATACATGTCGTGCTGGATGTCCTCCTCGCGCGTCCAGATGACCTTCACGGGCGTGTTGACCTGCTTGCCGACCTTCAGCGCCTGGCGCGATGAAATCGGTTTCCAGCCGGCGCCCGAAGCCGCCGCCGAGCAGATGGTTGTGCACGGTGATCTTGTCGGCGGGGAGACCGGTGATCTTCACGGCGGTATCCACGGCGCGCGTGGGCACTTGCGTGCCGACCCAGATATCGCAGCCGTCGGCGCGCACGGACACCGTGCAGTTGACCGGCTCCATGGTGGCGTGCGCGAGGAAGGGCTGCTGGTACACGGCGTCGACGCGCGTCTTGGCGTCGTTGAAGCCCTTCTTGACGTCGCCGTCCTTGCGCGCCACCGCACCGTCTCGCTTCGATGCATCGGCGAGTTGCTGCGACGACCTTGGCCGTCGAAAAGTCCGCGCTGCGGCCTTCGTTCCACTTGATATCGAGCGCCGCCGCGCCGCGTTTGGCGGCCCACGTATGGTCGCCGATCACGGCCACGCCGTTGTCGATCCGGATCACCTGGCGCACGCCGGGAATCTTCTTCGCGTTGGTATCGTCGACGCTAGCAAGCGTGCCGCCGAACACCGGGCTATTCACGATGGCCGCGTACACCATGTCCGGCACGCGGACGTCGAGTCCGAACACGGCGGTGCCGTCCACTTTCTCCGGCGAGTCGAGACGCTTGGCGGCCGTGCCGATCAGCTTGAAATCCTTCGGGTCCTTGAGCGGCACGTTCTGCGGCGCGGGCAGTTTCGCGGCGGCATCGACCAGTTGCCCGTAGCCGATGCGCCGGTTGCTCGCGGCATGCACCACTTCGCCACGCTCCGCGTGGCATGACGCGGGATCGACCTGCCATTGCTGCGCCGCCGCGGAGATAAGCAGCACGCGTGCGGTCGCGCCGGCGCTGGCGCATGGGCTCCCATGCATAGCGGATCGAGGTGGAGCCGCCGGTCAGCTGGCCGCCGAGCAACGGGTCCATGAAGAGCTTTTCGTTGGGCGGCGCGTGATCGATCACGACGCTTTCGAGCGGCACTTCCAGTTCTTCCGCGATCAGCATCGGGATGGACGTATAGACGCCCTGACCCATTTCGACCTTCGGAATCACCAGCGTCACCTTGCCCGCTGCGTCGATCTGCACGAACGCGTTCGGCTCGAACACACCGCTTTGCGGCGTTTCGTTGCCGTCGCCGCCGATCACTGACTTGGCCTTCGGCGCGTCGCCCTGGCTTGCAGCCGGCAGGCTGAAACCGAGCATCAGGCCGCCGCCTACTGCCGCGCCGACCGACACGCCGAGCTTCAAAAATGTGCGCCGGTTCACGCCGTCGGGCTGCGCGGCGATTCTGTGCATCGAGCAATCCTTGCGACATGTCACGCCCCCTTGGCGGCGTGCTTGACCGCGGCACGGATACGGTTGTACGTACCGCAGCGGCAGATGTTGCCGGCCATGGCAGCGTCGATATCGGCATCCGTGGGATTCGGGTTCGAGGCGATCAGCGAAGCCGCCGACATGACCTGACCCGACTGACAGTACCCGCACTGCACGACGTCGAGCGCGACGCCATGCGTCCTGCACTTTCTTGCCCGCGGGCGTGGTGCTGACCGCTTCGATGGTCGTGATCTTGCGGCTCCCGACCGCCGCGACCGGCAGCACGCATGAGCGCACGGCCTGGCCGTCGAGATGCACCGTGCATGCGCCGCATTGCGCGATACCGCAGCCGAACTTGGTGCCCGTGAGTCCGACCAGATCGCGCAGCACCCAGAGCAGCGGCATGTCGGGAGGGGCGTCGACGGTATGAGACTCGCCGTTTATTGAAAGGGTCGTCATGTGCAACTCCAGTTGTCGGGGGTTTTTTATAGCCTTCTTACATTCTTCTGCAAGTTCTTATACAAGATTACGGCTAGTCTTGCAGAGAAGGGTTTTTCGGCTATAGCCCGAGCGGTTTTCCCGGCAGTTGAACACCTCCGAAAACATTCTGGAAAAAAATTGCGGAGTAAATTTGAAGTGGTCAGCGCTGGCTATGCGATCTCTTCAAGTCATTTCCATGAGGGGCATTGCCCATTGTTTTCAATTGTCTTTCGGTTCTGGGGACTCGTTATGGGGTGGCGGCCGCGGTTCCCGTTGCACTATGCCTTGGTCGGTGGTCGGGGTTGGTGCTGGGTTGGTGCTGCTTACGTTGGCGCTGGTTTAATGTTGGCTATATTTTTTATCACTATTAGCCACTGTGCGTGGCGGCAGGTTATTTGCGTTCGCACTCGGTCGGGGTTTTGGGAGCGGGGCTGATCGGTGGTCGGGGTTGATGCTGGGTTGCTGCTGCTTACGTTAGCGCGGGTTGTATGTTGGCTATATTTTTTATCACTATTAGCCACTGTCCGTGGCGGGACTTCATTTCTTTGTCCAACGGCGACAAAGAAACGAAGCAAAGAAAACGCCTCCCCACAATCTGTATTAAGTGTCCCCAGCGTGCAGGCCACTGCTTTTGGTTCCCGCGTAGCACGGTGCTCGCAAAACCACGGGCACTTGAAACCCTCCTTCTCGCGAATTCTTACATCCCCACGCTTCGCCACCAGTGCTCTCGGGCAAGACCCATAGGCCTACAGATTAGTTCGGCGTCACGCGTCTTTATGGGTCAATTGGCTGCGTGATCCACGCGAGCAATTAGGTGAAGGGTGCGCATAACGCGAAATGCGTTTGGGCGTCAGCACACCGGAAAAATAGTGGAAGCCGAAGCCGAAGCCGAAGCCCGAGCCCGAGCCCGAAGCCAAAGCCAAAGCCAAAGCCAAAGCCAAAGCCAAAGCCAAAGCCAAAGCCAAAGCCAAAGCCAAAGCCAAAGCCAAAGCCAAAGCCAAAGCCAAAGCCAAAGCCGAGCCCGAACGCGCCCCTGCCAGGTGCCACAAGTGCCTCTGAAGTCACCACGCCCCCAGTCCACCACATACCCTTCAATGCGGGTGAGGCCGAACTAGCTCGCAGGTGCATTGATCTGGCCCGAGAGCACTGGTGGCGAAGCGTGGGGATGTAGGGATTCGCGAGAAGGAGGGTTTCAAGTGCCCGTGGTTTTGCGAGCACCGTGCTACGCGGGAACCAAAAGCAGTGGTCTGCACGCTGGGGACACTTAATACAGTTTGTGGGGAGGCGTTTTCTTTGCTTCGTTTCTTTGTCGCCGTTGGACAAAGAAATGAAGTGCCGCCACGCACAGTGGCTAATAGTGATAAAAAAATTAGCCAAAATAAAACTCGCGCTAACGTAAGCAGCACCAACCCAGCATTGACCCCGACCACCGACCATCAGCCCCGCGCCCCACATCACCGAGTGCGAACGCTAACAACCTGCCGCCACGCACAGTGGCTAATAGTGATAAAAAAATTAGCCAAAATAAAACTCGCGCTAACGTAAGCAGCACCAACCCAGCATTGACCCCGACCACCGACCATCAGCCCCGCGCCCCACATCACCGAGTGCGAACGCTAACAACTTGCCGCCACGCACAGTGGCTAATAGCGATAAAAAATCTAGCCAAAATACAACTCGCGTTAACGTACGCAGCACCATCCCAGCACCGAACCCCGACCATCACCCCGGCGCCCAACACCCTGACCGAGTGCGAACGCCACCAGAAATCTGAAGCTTCAGATCGCCCACCCGCCGAGATAAAACGCGGCCAGCACCGCCGCAATCACGACCGTACCCACATTAAGCTTCTTATACTCGCCGGCAACGACCCGCCCCACCACGAGCGTGCAGAACCCCAACATAATGCCCGTCACAATATTCGCCGACAGCACGATAAAAACGGCGCAAACAAGCCCCGACATCGCATCGACGAGATCGTCCATGTGAAGCTTGCTCACGCTGCCAAGCATCAGCAACCCGACGTACATCAAGGCCGGAGCGGTAGCGTACGAAGGCACAAGCCCGGCGAGCGGCGAGAAGAACATCACCAGCAGAAACAACACGCCAACGGTCGCCGCCGCCAGACCCGACTTGGCACCGGCCGCAACGCCCACGGTCGACTCTATATACGCCGCCGCCGGCGCACCGCCCAGGCACGCAGCCACAATCGAGCTGACCGAGTCCGCAGTCAACGCGCGGCCCCCATTCACGATGCGGCCGTTCTCATCGATCTGACCGGCTTGTCCTGCAACTGCCCGAATCGTACCGGTGGCATCGAAGACGGCGGTCATCACGAGCGCAAAGACACTCGGCAGCACGGCCATGGAAAGCGCGCCGCGAATGTCCATGGCGCCGATCAACGATGCATGCCCGGGCGCGCTCAGCGATGGCAGCGCAAACACGCCAGTGAAACGCACGGCGGGATCGAAGGCGAGTCCCAACGCAGACAATCCGATGACCACGAGCAAGATCCCGCCCGGCACGCGCCGGCGCTCAACACCGATGATCGCGGCAAGCCCGAAGATGGACATCAGCACGGGAAACGCCGTGATGTGACCCAGCGAAACGGGCATGCCCGCACCCGGGTTTTTCACGATCAGCCCAACATCGTTCGATGCAATCAGCAACAGGAACAAGCCGATCCCGATCCCCGTTCCATGCGCGACGCCGGCCGGCAAGTTGCGCAAGATCCACGAGCGCACGCCGGTGACGGAGATCGCGGTGAAGGTGACGCCCATGAGGAACACGGCACCAAGCGCGACAGCCGGCGAGAGCCCCTTGCCCAGCACCAGTCCGAAAGCGGTGAAGGCGGTAAGCGAGATTGCACAGCCGATAGCGATCGGCAAGCGGGCCCATACGCCCATCAAAAGCGAGCCGAACGCAGTTGTCAGGCAGACCGCGACAAACACGGCGCGGGTATCGAATCCGGCTTTGCCGAGCATCGCCGGCACGACGAAAACGGAATAAACCATCGCGAGGAAGGTGGTGACGCCGGCAATCACTTCACGCCGCTGCGTACTGCCGCGCGCACTGATCTGGAAGTAGCGGTCGATCGATCCGCCCGATTGGGACGCGGGCGCGTCCGGTTGAATGTCAATGCCGCCAAGCGGCTGGGCGTGGGGTTCCATCATGAGCTGTTCTCCTTTATCAGCAGGCTGAAACGGGGCGGTACAGGAGGTCTTGTCAGACCGGATGCGCCGTCTTCAGGGTCGTCTCGATAGCAATATTTTTGGATGTAGGCCTCGACCAGCACATTCAACGCACTGGATTGGGCCAGAACAGAGACTAGGGCAACATAAAGCCGCCTCCAATCTCAAAAACGGGATTCCAGTCATGCCGCGATCCTTATAAGGCGCGTTTCATGGGGCTCTCAACAAGGTCGATGTGCTGCAAGAAAAACAAAAAGGCCAGGTCGTGAGACCTGGCCTTTTGCCTGATTGAAGCTAACTGAAAGTAACTGAAGCTAACTGGAGCGGTTACTGAATTACGCGCGTTACGCCGCGGCCACGCGGATCGGATACGGGCTCAGGCGTCTTGTCGTTGATCTTGATGACCTGGATATCGCCGTTGAAACCCTGCTTGGCAAGCGTATATCCCTTCGCTTCCAGCTCCTTCGCAAGATCGCCGTCGATAGGCTTGTACGGCTCCCAGAAAATCGTGTTCGGCGGCAGCAACTGGTGATGAAAGCGCATCGCGGCGACAGCATCGGGCAGCGGCATGGAGAAGTCGTAGACGTTGTTGATCACCTGAAAGATCGACGTAAAGATGCGCGAGCCGCCCGGCGTGCCGATCACCATCGCGACCTGATCGTCCTTCGTGAGGATGGTCGGCGTCATCGAGGAGAGCGGGCGCTTGCGCGGTTCGATCGCGTTGGCGTCGCTGCCGACCACGCCGAACATGTTCGCCACGCCCGGCTTCGAGGAGAAGTCGTCCATCTCGTCGTTCAGCACGACGCCCGTGCCGTCCACCACCACGCCCGAGCCGAAATAGCCGTTGATGGTGTACGTATTCGATACCGCGTTGCCCCACTTGTCGACGACCGAGAAGTGCGTGGTTTCAGCCTTTTCCGGCATCGTGGTGCCGAGACCCGGAACGACGCTCTTGGTGTCCGACGGCTTGTCGGGATTGACCTCGGACGCGCGCTTCAGGATGTAGTCGTCGTCGATGAGCTGCGCGACCGGCACCTTGTAGAAATCGGGATCGCCAAGATACTGGGCGCGATCGGCGAACACGCGCTTTTCGATTTCCGCGGTCAGGTGAATGTATTGCGCGGAATTGAGCGGCACGTTCGCGTACTTGTCCTTGAGATCGGCCTTCATCTTCAGCAACTGGACCAGCCCGATACCGCCGGAACTCGGCGGCGGCGCGGTGATGATGCGATAGCCGTTCCAGCTCGCGAGAACCGGCTGCCGCCAGACCGCCTTGTATTCCTTCAGATCCTGCTCGGTGATCAGGCCGTGGCCGCGCATGGCATCGGCAATCAGGTCGGCCGTCTGGCCTTCATAGAAACCCTTCGCGCCCTTGTCGGCAATGCGCTGCAGCGTCGCGGCCAGTTCCGGCTGCTTGAAGTTCACGCCTTTATTCAGGGTTCCGAAGTAACTGTCGAAGTTGGTCTTGCCGGCGAAATCCTTCGATGCCGCGTCCTTGCGTTCCTGCAATTGGTCGCTGACTTCGAAGCCGTCCTGCGCGTACTTGATCGCGGGCGCGACGACCTGTTTCCACTTCAGCTTGCCGAAGCGCTTCTGCGCTTCCCACATGCCGGAGACCGTGCCCGGCACGCCGACCGCGCGATACCCGTACAGGCTCATGCCCTTGATGACCTCGCCTTTGTCATCGAGATACATGTTCTTCGTGGCCGCAGATCGGAGCGCGCTCGCGATAGTCGAGGAAGTAGGGCCGATGATCCACGTAGAGCGTCATGAAACCGCCGCCGCCCAGATTGCCCGCTTCCGGATACGTCACCGCCAGCGTGAAGGCGATTGCGACGGCTGCATCGACCGCATTGCCGCCTTGCTTGAAGATCTGCTCGGCGGCGTCGGCGGCGAACTTGTCGGCGACCGCTACTGCCGATGCCGTCAGAACCGCCGGTTGCGGCGCAACTTTCGCGTAAGCCGGCGTGCTTTCGACAAACCCTGACCGATACCGAAAATAGTGCCGCAGCAACGGTGCCGAGAGCGAACGAACGTGTGCGATACAGCGAACTCATGGACTTCTTCATGGCCATCTTTCTCCTCCTCCTGAATGGGGTAGTCGTCTTTTCCCGTGGATCGCTTGCGAGGAAACGCTTCCGGGCTTATACCACGAGCGCGGACGGTTTAGAAAGGGCGGAAAATCCAGCCTTGCGCGGGCGGGTGTTGTCGTGCGGGATGTGCCCAGCTGTCGAAAGGTACCGCGTGATCCATCTATCCAAGGCGTTTATTATTGACCAGCCACTTCAGGCATCGGCGCGCTCGAGCACCGGCGCTTCGTCGAGGGAGTACGTTGCCACGACGCGCAGCACGGACTCCCGGAACGATGCAACCAAATCAGAGCGTATGCCGCTGCTGGGATACGACAGCACGTATTCATATTCGATCGCTGCCTCGAAGGGCCGCACGACCACGCCGTGCGCTCGCCACACCTTGGCCGCGAACGGTTCGACGATCGATATTCCCAGACCGCCCGCGACCATTGCATAGCGCGTGTGGGCGGTGTCGGTCATGACCGTATAGTTCGCGCGGTCTTCGCCGCCGGCGAACAACGATTGCTCTGCCTCGTAAGGCTGGCGCGAATTCGGCAGCCAGCCAATGATGCGTTCGCCGCGCAGATCCTGTGCCCGCACCATTTTTTTCTTCGCGAGCCGATGCGACGACGGCATCGCGCACTGCGCGCGCGCATGCAGCAACTTTTCCACTTCGATACCCGCAACCGATGCAAACGCCTGGCTGATCGCAACATCGGCCTTGTGGTTCTGCAGGATCGTGAGCACCTCGGGCACCTTTACCGAGTCGACGCGAATGGGCACGCCCGGATGACGCTCGACGAAGTCGGCGAGGATGGGTGGCAGCAGGGTGCTGGCAATCACCGGCATGACACGCGACGGTCAGCCCTTCGGACGCTTCGTCGCGAATGATCTCGGCCACTTGTTTGAGGCGTTCGAGCCCGAGAAAATTTTCTTCGACCGACTTAAAAAAGCGCAGCCCCGCATTGGTCGGATTCAACCGGCCGCCAATGCGGCTGAACAGGCTGAAGCCGAGGTCGGCCTCTAAATCGGCGATTAGACGGCTGATGGCGGGTTGCGTGACGTGCAGCGCGCGAGCGGCGCCGACGCTGGTACCGATCATGATCAACGAACGGAATGCTTCGATCTGGCGAAAACGGATCATCGGAAAGAACCTGCCTGCTTGAACCTTGAGGACGCCGATGGTAGCGCGATCCACGCGCGCTTGCCGACTACGGCGCGCCCGCGCGTAGATAAAACGTGAGTCGTGCAGGCGGCCCGGGGCGTTATACACAAAACACATTGCCTATAAGCACCATGTGAGTGGATTCCACTTTTTTGCTCTGAAATACTCCCGACGAATTTGGGGTTGTAGGCGATTTGTAGTGTCAATAAAGGCCGATTGAAGGCATTTGCAGGCCGCGTTTTTAGGTTTCGTCGAGATGCGCGCCGTTCATGTTTGTCCGCTGCCGCATGCGGACGATGACACACAACGGCACAGAACTTGTCGCTGCATGGGGTAAAAAGCTGTTTTATCCGGCGCTTCGGTGTCCGATGCACCAATAAATAACAGGGAGCCTCATGACGTTGTTTGCAGTATTCGTTGGCCGTAGCGCACGCGTTGACGCTTTTTTTCGCCCGGGTTTTCGTTCGAGCGATGCGGTTGATCGCCGCGTTTCCGGCAAATGGCTGCCGGCTTTGGCCGCGAGTGTCTGCGTGGCCGCCGCGAGCCATGTTCATGTGGCTCATGCCGCGATCGTGCCGCCCGGCGTGCAGCTCGCGGCGAAGCAGGAACTGGTGCGCAACAACGCGTCCGAGGTCGAGACGCTCGACCCGAACCTCGCCGAGATCGGTGCCTTCAAACAACGTCACGCGGGATCTCTTCGAAGGCCTGACCGCCACCGATGCCGACGGCACGGTCGTGCCCGGTGTAGCGGAAAAATGGGAGCAGAAAGACCCAACCACGTGGATCTTCCATCTGCGAAAGAACGCGAAGTGGTCCAACGGCGAGCCAGTGGTCGCGGCCGATTTTGTGTACGGCTGCCAGCGTCTTGTCGATCCGAAGATCGCGTCACCTTATGCCAATACCTTTGGCATATTCCTGCTGAACGGCGCCGAGATCGTGGCGGGCAAGAAGTCGCCGGATACGCTCGGCATTCGTGCAATCGACGCCGTACACGGTCGAAATCAAGACGCCGTATCCGGTGTCGTTCATTCCTGAGCTGATGTCGAATACGAATCTCGGTCCGCTGAACAAGGCCGCCGTCGATAAATACGGCAAGGACTGGACCAAACCCGGCAAGCTGGTGAGCAACGGCGCGTTCATGCTGAAGGACTGGCAGGTGAACAACAAGCTCGTGCTGGCACGCAATCCGCAATACTGGGACGCGGCTCACGTGCAGTTGTCGCAAGTGACGTATCTGCCGGTGGAAAGCGAGACCACGGACATCAAGCTGTTCCAGTCGGGCGACAACGACTGGGTGTATCAGTTGCCGTCCGGCACGTACCCGAAATACAAGCAGGAGTTCGCCGCCGACATGAAGATCGCGCCCATGCTCGGACTGCGCTACTACTCGTTCAACAACAAGGACCCGTTGCTCAAGGACGTGCGCGTGCGCCAGGCGCTGTCCATGGTGATCGACCGGGACATCCTCGCGCAACGTGTGACCGCCGACGGCCAGATCCCGGCGTATGGCGTGATCGTGAAGGGCGTGAAGGGCGCGGACGTGACGGCTTACGACTGGTCGACGTGGCCGATGGCGAAGCGCGTGGAAGAAGCGAAGAAGCTGCTCGCGCAAGCGGGCGTGAAGCCGGGCACGACGCTGCACTTCGCGATGAACACGAGCGACTATCACAAGAAAATGGCTATTTTTGCGGCCTCCGAATGGAAAACGAAGCTCGGTCTGGATACGCAGATCGACGCGATGGAGTTCAAGGTCCTGCTGAAGAAGCGTCATGCCGGCGACTACCAGATCGCACGCAATGGCTGGGTCGCGGACTATAACGACGCGACCACGTTCCTGCAGCTTGTGCAATGCGGTTCGGACCAGAACGACAACGGCAATTGCAATCCCAAAGCCGACGCGCTGATCAAGGAAGCGAACGAAACCACGGACCAGGCTAAACGCACGCAGTTGCAGACCCAGGCGGCGAAGCTGGTGATGGACGACTATCCGATCCTGCCGCTGCTGCAATACACCATGGTCCGGCTGGTGAAAAGCTACGTGGGCGGTTATTCGCTGAAGAACCCGATGGACCGTTACCGCAGCAAGGACATGTATATCGTGGCGCATTGAGCGCGACGCAACGCCCTGCGATTCCTATTCCAGCAAACAGCAAGAGGCGGTTGCCGTGACGCGCTGTCGCGGCGCCGCCAGGAGAGATGTCCCATGTGGTCTTATACGTTGAGGCGCGTGCTGTTGACGGTGCCTACGCTGCTGATTGTCATCACGGTCTGCTATCTGCTGCTGCACGCTACGCCGGGCGGTCCGTTCGACGGTGAGCGCAAGGTCTCCGCCGAGGTGCTCGCCAACCTGCAGGCGAAATACCATCTCGGCGAACCGCTGTGGAAGCAGTATCTGCTGTATCTCAACAGCCTCCTGCATGGCGACCTGGGCGCATCGTTCCGGTACGCCGACTGGAGCGTCAACGACCTCGTGCTGCGTGCGTTGCCGGTGTCGTTGACTATCGGCGGGGTATCCATGGTGCTCGCCATTGTGCTCGGCGTCGTGCTCGGCATTGTCGCGGCGCTCTATCGCAACAGTCCGGCGGATTACCTGCTGATGATCATCGGCAATGCGGGCAGCGCGTTCCCATCGTTCGTGATCGGACCGGTGCTGATCCTCGTATTCGCGATCCTGCTGAAGTGGCTGCCGGCCGGCGGCTGGAACGGCTTTCATGTGCGCTACATGGTGCTGCCGGTTGCGCTGCTCACCATCATCAACGTGGCGACCGTGGGACGCGTGACACGCGGCAGCCTGATCGAGGTGATGAACACCAACTACATCCGGACGGCCTATGCCAAGGGCCTGTCGCGCTGGACGGTCGTGCTGCGCCATGCACTGCGGCCGACCATGATTCCCGTGGTATCGGTGATCGGTCCGCTCGCGATCGGCTCGATCACGGCAGCGGTCGTGACCGAGTCCGTGTTCTCGTTGCCGGGAATCGGCAAGCTGATCGTGAACGGCGCGGCCAACCGCGATTACACGCTCGTGCTGGGACTGGTCGTGCTGGTGACGGTGGTCGCGGTGCTGCTCAATCTGCTGGTCGATCTCGCCTATGCGTGGCTCGATCCGAAAATCCGCTACTGAATTAGATGAGTCAACCAGCATGAGGTCCGCAATGAAACAAGGAACGCTCGTCCCCGCGCTCGAGAGCGTGCTGGCCGTGCCGGTGGAAGGCCGCAGTCCCTGGCAGGACGCCCGCATGCGCTTCGCGCGCAACAAGGCCGCCGTGGCCAGTCTCGTGATCCTGCTGCTGATCACGCTGGCCTGCGCGATCGGCCCCGTGCTGCTGCCGAACGCCTTCGATTCCACCGACTGGAACATGATGAGTTCCACGCCAACGTTTGCAAACTGGCATCTGTTCGGCACCGATGAA
>CAVPTS010000015.1:0-166257 GCA_963708695.1 uncultured beta proteobacterium | reverse complement strand
TTCGCGAGAAGGAGGGTTTCAAGTGTCCGTGGATTTGCGAGCACCGTGCTACGGGGGAACCAAAAGCAGTGGTCTGCACGCTGGGGACACTTAATACAGATTGTGGGGAGGCGTTTTCTTTGCTTCGTTTCTTTGTCGCCGTTGGACAAAGAAATGAAGTGCCGCCACGGACAGTGGCTAATAGTGATAAAAAATTTAGCCAACATTGAACCCGCACTAACGTACGCAGCAGCAACCCAGCATCGACCCCGACCACCGCCACCACGCACCGACCTCCGACCTCCGACCATCGGCCCCGCGCCCAAAACCCTGACCGAGTGCGAACGAAAATAACCTGGCTAATAGTGATAAATAATATAGCCAACATACAACCCGCGCTAACGTACGCAGCAGCAACCCGGCACCAACCCCGACCACTGACGCCAGACTGCCTGCCACAACCCCCGCCGACCCCCCGCCCAACCCCGTCCACCGGCGCGAGCGAACATCACTCTCGTGAGGACCTAAACCCCCCTGGCCCCACACCATACGTGTCCTTGAACTTCTTGCTGAACGCCGATTCCGACTGATACCCCACTTCGTCCGCGATCTCCCCAATACTCTTCGATGTCCGCATCAGCAAGGTCCCCGCAAGCTGCATGCGAATGCGCGTGAGCAAGGTCATCGGCGAGTCCTCTGTCAGCGCACTGAACGCGCGCATATAAGTCGCCCGCGACATGGCCGATTGCTGCGCCAGCATCTCGATCGTCCACTTCTCGGCCGGCCGTTCCAGCATGGCAATAACCGATGGCCCCAGCCGCGGATTGGCAAGCAGCGCGAGCACATCGGTGGTCGATGGCTGCTGCGCGAGATGCGCCCGCAGCAGCATCGTGAAAAGTGCAGTGGAAAGCGCTGAAACAATAGAATGCGCGCCCGGTCCCGCCTCGCTCGCCTCCCGGCGCATCATGCCGACCATCCCCGTCAGGTCGGGCACATCGGCGCGAACAAAGGACATTTTCACGATATCCGGCAGCACGTCGATGAGCAGCGCATTCGTCGCGTAATTAAAGCGACCGCAGAGCAAATCCAGACTCGCGGCATTCGGCCCGCAATTCGTGCGAACCGTCACCGCGCCGTTATGACGGCTCTCCATCTCGCCAGGGCCGGTTGCATCTGTCGATTCCAGGCCGAGAAGTACATGCGCGTCGCCACGAGGCAACATGACGATATCGCCGGCCTCAAGCAGCACGTCCGCCTGTCCACGGAATTTGAGCAGGCAGCTTCCGGCGAGCACCACGTGATAAACCGCTTCGCTAGGCGGCGCGGGCGGATGGTCCAGTGCCCACTCGCCGCTCAAAAGGCAGCGCAGGTCGAGCGCGCCTTGCAGGCGGGATAACTGAATCAAACGGTCGAGTGCATCCATGGTCGAGTCGGCAGATGCGAGAGTAAGCGTGTTAAAGGCAGCAGGTTAAAGGCAGCAGCGTAGCGATCTTACCGGAGAACGATGCCGGCGATTATCGGCGTGGCAAGCGCCCCAACGGTGGACCTTCGAGAAGCGTTTCCTTCGCCGCAGAATTGGCCTTTCCGCCGGGTGATTTCGCGGGATGAGACGAGCAAGCAGTTATTCGAGCCAGTCCCACATAGGGATTCAACGCCGGGAGGTCTACATTTAGGTCACAGCGCGGGCACGGTTGCATCGAAGAGAACCGGGTCACGCGGCAGGAAGTCGAAACTTTCGTATGACGGCAAAAAGTTTCGCTTTGCACGAACATGCACGAACACCTTCAGAGGAGCTGAAAATGGCACCGGTCGAAAAGTTTGAATATGTGTTTTTAGGCGGCGGAAAGGGCGGCAAGACACTCGCTATGGAACTCGCCAAGTCCGGCAAGCGCGTGGCGGTCGTGGAAGAAGGAATGATCGGCGGCTCGTGTATCAATGTGGCGTGTATCCCCAGCAAGGCGCTGATTCAAAGCGCACGCATCATGCATGCCGTGCAATCCGCAGACATATTGCAAGGCGCCGCTCATGACAGCAAGGTCGACATGACACAGGTGCATCGGCGGGTGCGCGCTGTGGTGGACGGCATGGTCGATATCAACGCGAAAGCGTTCGAAGCTTCGGGCTTCGACCTGATCCTCGGAACCGGACGCTTTGTTGCGCCGCGCCGGCTCCAGGTTGCGATGAACGACGGACGGGAACGCGTGGTTGAGGGCGAGCACGTGTTCATCAACACGGGTACGTATGCAGCGATCCCGGATGTGCCCGGCCTGCGCGACGCCGACCCGATGACGCACGTCGAAGCGCTGGCGCTCGACGCGCTGCCGGAGCATCTGATCGTGATCGGCGGTGGCTATATCGGGCTGGAAATGGCGCAGGCGTTCCGGCGTCTCGGCAGCAAGGTGACCGTCGTGCAGGAGGCGGCACGTGTCGCGGCGCGCGAGGATGTGGATGTCACGGATGCAATCGAATCGGCGTTCGCTAATGAAGGTATCGACGTGAGGGTGTCGGTTAAACCGTTACAGGTTAGCGGGCGCTCAGGACAATCCGTTACCGTGGATCTTAACGACGGTACACGCTTGACGGGCACCCATCTGCTGGTGGCAACGGGACGGGTGCCGCGCACCGCGGGCATCGGTCTGGATGCAGCCGGCGTTGAACTCGATGCGCGTGGTTTCATCAAGGTCGATGAACGTCTCGCGACGTCGGCGCCGAACACTTGGGCGATTGGCGAAGTGGCGGGAACGCCCATGTTCACGCATGCTTCTTTCGATGATTACCGCGTGCTCAAGTCGCAACTCGCCGGCGGGAATCTGACCACGCGGGACCGCGTGATTCCGTACGCGATGTTTATCGAACCTGAGCTTGCGCGCATCGGGATCAACGAGAGCGATGCGCAACGGCAAGGCATCGCAGTGCGCGTCGCCAAACTGCCGATGGCCGGCATTCCCCGCGCCCGCACGACTGGCGAGATGCACGGCTTCATGAAGGCGATCGTGGCTGCGGATTCAGATCGCATCCTGGGCTTCACGATGCTCGGCTCGAACGCAGGCGAAGTGGTGGCGGCGGTGCAGATGGCCATGCTCGGCAATCTTCCTTACACGGCGGTCAGGGACGCAATCATCTCGCATCCGACTATCGCGGAAGGGTTGAACCTGCTGTTCGCGAAGGTCCCTGACAGGGCGTAATGCAAGCCGGGGGCGGCCTGTTTCAACTGCGCACGGGTCCCGTCGATGCGCGTTGCACCAGCACAGGCTCCGGTGCGACGCGCATCGGCGTCTCGGTGCTGCCGCCGCTCTCGATCAGAGCCTCCAGCAACTCGACGGCCATGGCAGCGGCGGCATCGGTAGGAACTGCAATCGTCGACAATCCGGGCCGTGATTCGCGTGCAAGCTGAATGTCAGTAATCCCTATCACTGAGATATCTTCGGGGATGCGCATGCCCCGATCCGCCGCGGCATGCATTGCGCCTAAGGCGGGCAAGTCGTTGGTCGAAAAGATCGCGGTAAGGTCCGGGTATTCGGTCAGTAAATCGCAAGCGGCCTCGTAACCGCTCTGGACCGCGTCGCGCGTAAAACGAACTTCGTGCGCCGGATGCGCGACGCCCGCCGCTTTCAATGTATGACAGAAGCCTGCGTACCGCGCTGCCTGCACGCCGTCCGGCTGGCTGCCGACAATCGCGCCAATGCGCGTGTGCCCGAGGTCCAGCAGATGCTGCGCGGCGAGCGTCCCGGCCGCGAAGAAATCGACCGCTACACACGGCAATCCCGGCGATACATCCGGCCGTTCCCACATGCACAACACCACGGGCGTGCCACGTGCGCGGGTCTTGTGGAGATCGTCGAAATCGAGCCGGGCGTTCATCACGAGCACCCCTTCGGACAAGGTCCCCGCAATCTGATCCAGATAGGCGCGGACAATCACCGGATCTTCGTTCGTATTACAGACGATCAGGAAGCGTCCGCTCTTTCGTGCTGCGCGTTCCGCCGCCAACGCGAATTCCGGATAAAACGGGTTCGCGATACTCGACACCATCAACGCCAGCGTCGGTGCGCTTCCCTCAGCGAGCGCGCGTGCAGTCAGATGCGGCCGGTAGCCCAACGCTTCGACTGCGTCGAGCACGCGTTGCCGTGTCGCCGGCCCCACCTTGCCGCGTTTGCGCAGCACGTTGGAAACGGTCGCAGGCGTGACGCCGGCGCGGGTGGCAACCTCGGCCAAAGTAGTCATCGGGTCTCGGAATAAAGGGTTAACACGGGTTTGATCGTCGGCCTAAACTCCGCGAACAGACGGCTTCGTGCAAGCATCTGCGTTGCTTCTCATATTTTGGGATGACTTCCCGGCATTTGTATAAATCATCCGGCCCGGCTAGATTTCCACTTCAGGCAATTCACAGCAACTCAAAAAACATAAGACGGAGACAGCCGGTCAACGCGATCCCGAGTACGGATCGTTTTTTCACAGGCGAAAGGTTAAGCGCTTAACCTTCATTTGTCTCCGGGGAAATATACGGAGACGTCGGCATGGCGAGCATCTCTTTACGATCGGTTCAAAAAGCCTACGGCGATCATGCGCCGGTGATTCGCGATGTCGATCTCGAGATTGGCGAACACGAGTTTTGCGTGTTCCTCGGTCCGTCCGGATGCGGAAAATCCACGTTGCTACGCATGATCGCGGGTCTCGAGGACATCACTGACGGCGATCTTTATATCGACGGAAAACTGGTCAACGAAATGCCGGCCGCACAACGCGGCGTGGCGATGGTGTTCCAGAGCTATGCGCTGTTCCCGCATATGACGGTGTACCAGAACATGGCGTTCGGGCTGACGCTCGCGAAGACCCCGAAGGACGTGATCGACAGGAAAGTGAGGGAAGCCGCCCGTGTGCTGCAACTCGAGGCGCTGCTGGAACGCAGGCCCAAGGAATTGTCGGGCGGACAACGCCAGCGCGTGGCAATCGGCCGGGCTATCGTGCGCAGTCCGGGCGTGTTTCTCTTCGACGAACCGCTCTCCAATCTCGACGCTACATTGCGCGGACAAACGCGCGTGGAGATTGCGCGGCTGCACAAACAGTTCGACACGGCCAGCGTGGTCTACGTGACCCACGATCAGATTGAAGCGATGACGCTCGCCGACAAGATCGTCCTGCTGCACGCCGGCGCGGACACCGCGAAGTACGGCAGCATCGCGCAAGTGGGTGCGCCGCTCGATTTGTATCACCGTCCGAAAAGCCGCTTCGTGGCGGGGTTTATCGGCTCGCCCCGGATGAATTTCCTACCCGCGCGCGTGGTGTCGGGCAGCGCTGAAAGCGTGCAGATTGCACTTGATGGAACGAACGAGCGGCTCGAGGTTCTGGTGAACGGCGAGGCTTTGCGGCCCGATCAAGCCGTCACGCTTGGCATCCGTCCCGAACATCTGGAACCTGCCGCAAGCAATGGCGCGGTTCAGCAGATAAGCCGTACCGTGTCGCTGGTCGAACAGCTCGGCGAGCATAGCTACCTGCATCTGGATCAACCCGGCGGCGCGATGCTGGTCGCGAAGGCGCCTGGCGACCGGACGCCCCGGCAGGGCGAGAGCGTGGCGTTCAACGTGCCGCCCGCGTCATGTCATCTCTTTACCGAGGACGGCTTCGCCGTCACGTCGGCTGCAATTCAACACTTTGCGTAGGAGCGCACCGCATGCGTCTTGGAGTCTGTTATTACCCGGAACACTGGCCCGAATCGATGTGGAAAGACGATGCGGCGCGCATGAAAGCGCTTGGCATCGACCGCGTCCGGATTGCGGAATTTGCATGGAGCCGGATCGAACCGTCGCCCGGCGAGTATCAGTGGGGCTGGCTCGACCGCGCGATCGATGTGCTTGCCGATGCAGGTCTGAAAGTCGTCATGTGCACGCCGACCGCGACGCCGCCGAAGTGGCTGATCGATCGTCATCCTGACATCTTGCCGATTGGCGCCGATGGCCGTGCGCGTGCGTTCGGCTCACGCCGGCACTACGATTTTTCGTCGCCTTCGTACTTCGAGGCATCGCAGAAAATTTGCACGGCGGTAGCCGAGCGTTATGGCAAGCATCCCGCAGTGGCGTTCTGGCAAACGGACAACGAATTCGGCTGCCACAACACCGTGGTCAGTTATTCGCCGGCCGCACTGCAGCGCTTTCGCGCGTGGCTCAAGCAGCGCTACGGCACAGTCGATGCACTCAACACCGCGTGGGGCACGGTCTTCTGGAGCATGGAGTACCGCAGCTTCGACGAGATCGATTTTCCTGTCGCCACGGTGACGGAGGCGCACCCGGCGCATCGGCTGGATTATCGGCGGTTCGCATCGGATGAAGTCGTGCGCTACAACCGCATGCAGGTCGACATCATCCGCGCGCATTCTCCGGGGCGGCCGGTCGCGCACAACTTCATGCAGCTCTTCACCGAGTTCGATCACTACAAGGTGGCTGCCGATCTCGACATTGCGACATGGGACAGCTATCCGCTCGGCGCGCTGGAAGAGCAATGGTTCGATCCGTCGGTCAAGGCGAAGTGGCTGCGCACCGGACATCCTGACTTCGCGTCGTTCAATCACGATGTGTATCGCGGCATGTCGAAGCTGCCGTTCTGGGTGATGGAGCAGCAGCCGGGCCCGGTGAACTGGGCGCACTGGAATCCGGCGCCGCTGCCGGGCATGGTGCGCCTGTGGAGCTGGGAAGCGTTCGCGCACGGTGCGGGCTGCGTGTCCTATTTCCGCTGGCGGCAGGCGCCGTTCGCGCAGGAGCAGATGCACGCGGGTTTGAATACGCCGGATAACCGGCTGGATCTGGGCGGCGCGGAAGCGTCGCGTGGTGGCGAAGGAAATCGATCAGGTCGTGAAGGCCGGCGGCGACGCGCCAGTCACCACCGAAAGTCGCGCTTGTTTGGGACTACGAAGCAAAGTGGCTGTTCGAGATTCATCCGCAAGGCGCGGACTTCCACTATCCGCGTTTTGCGTTCGAGTACTACAGTGCGTTGCGTAGCCTGGGTCTCGATGTCGATGTGGTTCCGGTCGACGCGCCGCTGGACGGATACAAGATGATCGTGGTGCCGCCACTGCCGATGGTGCCGGCAGACTTTGCCGCAAGGCTGGCGGCGAGCGGAGCGCAGGTGGTGCTCGGGCCGCGCACGGGATCGAAGACGGAGAACCTGTCGATTCCCGGCACATTGCCGCCGGGTCGCGCGCCTGCGCAAGATCATGCCGATTCGCGTATGGCGCGTGAGTCGATGCGGCCGAACGTGACCGAGAAGGTCGGCAGACCGCGGCGCGGGCACGTCACTGGCGTGACTTTATCGAAACGAGCGATGGGCGTGGACATCGAAGCGACGTTCGCCGATGGGCATCCGGCTATCGTGCGTCATGGTGCGGTCCGCTATCTTGCCAGTCTCTTCGACGACGCCCTGACCCAAGCTATTTTCCTGCGATTCGGCAAAGGCGGCGGGGCTGGAAGCTGAGCCGCTTGCCGGAAGGCATCCGCATCAGCCGGCGCGGTGCGTTGACCTACGTCTTCAACTACAACGCGACGCCGCACAGAATCAACGGCAGCCGGCATTTCATAGCCGGGCAGCAGGAAGTAGAACCGCAGGGCGTCGCGATTTACAAAGCATAGCGAAACACAACAACACTCATCAATGAGGAGACACGCATGAAAACTTTGATTCGCAACGGACTGACCGGCGCAGCGCTGGCCGTCGCGGTCATGGCCGGCACGCTCGCTACAACCAGCATTGCGCAGGCCGGCACGCTGACTGTGAACATCGCGTTCAAGGGCGCAAGCCAGCGCGCGGTCTGGCAACAGACGTTCGATGCCTTCAAGAAGGCGCATCCGGATATCGACGTGAAGGTTTCGTTCGTCGATGAAGAAGCCTACAAGGTGCAACTGCCCGGATGGCTTTCCACAGTCGCCGCCCGATATCGTCAACTGGCACAACGGCGAGCGCATGGCGTACTACGCGAAGCGCGGGCTGTTCGAAGACCTGACGCCCGACTGGAACAAGAACAACTGGAACTCACATGTACGCGTCGACGAAGGAGTCGTCGACGTACAACGGCAAGCAGTACGCCGCGCCGACCGTGTACTACTCGTGGGGCATGTTCTATCGCAAGGACCTGTTCCAGAAGGTCGGCATCACCGCCGAGCCGAAGACGTGGCCCGAATTCCTCGACGCCTGCAAGAAGCTCAAGGCCGCGGGCATTTCGCCGGTCGCAGTCGCCGGGCGTGACGCGTGGACGCTCGCCGGCTGGTTCGATTATCTCGACTTGCGCATCAACGGCAACGCGTTCCATCAGAAGCTGATGGCGGGCGAAGTGCCTTACACCGATCCGCGCGTGAAGAAGGTCTACACGGCGTGGAAGGACTTGATCGACAACAAGGTGTTCATCGACAACTCGCTTTCCTACGATCTCGACGCGGTGCAGCCGTTCCTGTTCCAGGGCAAGGCGGCCATGATGCTGATGGGCACCTTCATCACGGCGGGTTTCCCGGAAAACATCAAGCCGCAAATGGGCTACTTCCAGTTCCCGATCATCGACAGCAGCGTGCCGACCGCCGAAGACGGGCCGGTGGAGTCGCTGCATATTCCGTCGAAGGCGAAGAACAAGGCGGACGCGCATACGTTCCTGGCGTTTGTCGAGACGCCCGAGATCAGCGCGGAACTGGCGAAGGGGCTTGGGATCGCTGCCGGCCAACAGCAAGTCGCCGGAACCGGACGATCCTATTTCGAAGATCGGCTTCCAGATCCTGTCGCAGACGAAGGGCGGCATTGCGCAGTTCTATGATCGCGACATGACCAAGGAAATGGCCGATGAAGGCATGAAGGGCATGCAGCAGTTCGTGGCCGATCCGACCAAGCTCGATGCGGTTCTGGCGCAGCTCGAAGCAACGCGCAAGCGTATCTACAAGAAGTAAGGCAGGACGGCGGCCCGCGAGGGCCGCCTTGTTCATCAGGAGCACGGCATGTCCGAAACCCTCAGTGTTGCGACGGTGAAAGTGAAGCGTCGCCGGCGGATGTCCGCTACCGCGCGACAGCAGCGCCTCGCCGCGTTCCTCTTTCTCGCGCCTGCCTGCATCATGGTGGCCATTTATGTAATCTGGCCGATCGTCTCCAGCATCACGCTCAGTTTTTATACCTGGGACGGGATGACGGAAAAGACCTTCGCGGGCCTCGATAACTACATCGAATTGTTCCAGGCGCCGACGTTTTATACCGCGCTAAAGAACAACGTGTTGTGGTTGATCCTGTTTCTTTTAGCGCCGCCGATGGGCTTGGCCGTCGCGTTATATCTGAACCAGGCAGTGCGTGGCATTCGCGTGGTGAAGTCGCTTTTCTTCGCGCCGTTTGTATTATCCGGCGTAGTGGTTGGCCTGATGTTCAGCTGGTTCTACGACCCGACCTTCGGCTTGCTCAAGCTGATCCTTGGACATGGCGTACCCGTACTCGGCGATGCGCGATACGTGACCTTCGGCATCATCTTTGCCGCGCTCTGGCCGCAGACCGCTTATTGCATGATCCTGTACCTCACCGGATTGACGTCGCTTAATTCCGAGCAGATAGAAGCGGCCCGGATGGAAGGCGCGAAAGGCTGGACCATGTTGTGGCACGTCATCTTGCCGCAGCTCCGGCCGACTACGTTCATGGCGATCGTGGTCACCATCATCGGCGCATTGCGCAGTTTCGACCTGATCTCCGTGATGAGCGGCGGCGGCCCGTACGAGAGTTCGACGGTGTTGGCTTATTACATGTACGACCAGGCGATCAAGTATTACCGCATTGGTTATTCAGCCGCCATTGCCGTGGTGCTGTTCGCGATCATGATGGTGTACATCGTCTATCACTTGCGCAGAATGTTGCGTACCGAGCAATAACACTGAGCAATTAGTCAGGAGCGCGCCATGTTTCCAATGCCCGTCGCCAAGTGGAAGCCCGTCAACCGGGTGCTTTATAAAATGTCGTTGCCGGTCGCGCTGGTGATCTGGTTATTGCCGTTGATCGCGGTGATGGTGACGTCCATTCGTTCCTCCGATGAACTCGTCGAAGGGAATTATTGGGGCTGGCCACGCCACTTTTCGCTGATCGCCAATTACAGCGATGCGCTGACGACGTCGCCCATGCTCCACTATTTGTGGAACAGCGTGCTCATTACTGTGCCGTCTGTAATCGGGTCTATCGTGCTCGCTTCCATGGCCGGTTTCGCGCTGGCGATCTATTCGTTTCGCGGTAACACGACTTTGTTCGCGACGTTTGTCGCGGGGAATTTCGTGCCGATTCAGATCCTGATGATCCCGGTGCGGGACCTGTCTTTGCAAATGGGGATCTTCAATACCGTGGGCGCGCTCATCTTGTTTCATGTCGCGTTCCAGACGGGTTTTTGCGCGCTCTTTCTGCGTAACTTTATCAAGCAACTGCCGTTTGAACTGATCGAGGCTGCGCGCATTGAAGGGGCGAATGAGTGGACGGTGTTCTTTCGCATCGTCCTGCCTTTGATCCGTCCGGCTTTGGCCGCACTCGCGATTCTGGTTTTCACCTTCGTGTGGAACGACTATTTCTGGGCGTTGTGTCTCACGCAAGGCGATGAGGCTGCACCTATCACCGTGGGCGTTGCGGCGCTCAAAGGGCAGTGGGTGACGGCGTGGAATCTGGTCTCAGCGGGATCGATACTGGCGGCGTTGCCGTCGGTGATGATGTTCTTCGCCATGCAGCGGCATTTTGTTGCCGGCCTGACGTTTGGAGCAACGAAGGGCTAGGGTTGCGTTCAACCGATCACGTCACCGCGATAAAACCCGCTCGACTCTATTACGCAGTTGCCCCGCGATCATGGCACCGATGACCAGAGTCAGGTAGATCATCAGGAGGTTGTGACGCCACGCATCGAGTGAGCTGAGTTGTGCGAGCAGCGCGGGATCGGTTGACGGATGCGGGGCGCCGGCCTTCGCGACTTCGCGGGTCATGTGCATAAAGCCCACCGCCGAAAGCAGCGGCAGGATAAGGAGCACGGACACTAGCGCGGGCTTCGCGCGGCGCACGGGAGCGTAGCGGCTGAAACGAAGCCAGAGTCCGAGACAACCGTGGAGCCATCCCGGTGCGAGCAGCGCAAGTTGCAAGCCCTGCGTTCCACTGGAGATCAGCGATGCCACGACCTTTTCATAGTCCGGCTCGAAATTGTAGAGCTCGGCGGCGAGGCGGGTTGAAACCGCATGACGGATCAGCAGGAGCGGAAGACTGAGTCCTGCCCAAAGGCGGATCCATTCGGTGGCGGACAGCGTCCAGGAGCGGCGCCCGTAGATGGTGTGCAGTGCCAGTGAAAAGTGGAGCGCTGCCGCACCGTAGAGCAGGATCGTGCCGGGCGTGCTGTGCCAGAGCCGTATGGCAAGCGTGAGACCGTGTCCGGCAAGATCCAGCGACCAGATACCGAGCGCGTGATTGATCAGATGGAGAAAAAGATAGGTCAGGAGCACCACGCCCGACGCAAGTTGCAGTGGACGCAAAATTGCTTGCATTTTCGTTCCCTCGACGTTCGCCGGCAATTTGATCGGATAAGACCGGGGATCGACGGCGGCCCGGGCGGCTGAATACAGACAGACTACAGACAGACACGGTCTGCTCAGCATTTTGAACGATTTGATGAAGACCGAGGTGGTCGCGTCAAGTTGACCTGCGACGTGAAGTCAGCGCTCCTGACAGTAAGACCCGCAAGTGCGCGGTTTTATTCCCTGCGGGTACATCCCAGCGGTCAGCTTGCCGGGGCTCGTGCACACTGCGCTCTTCAAATTCGCGCTCCCAATCATGTGGCAAATCGACCAAATCAGTCTTCGGCTTTTCATTGCGGTATGCGAGGAAGGCACGATCGCGCGCGCGGCCGAGCGCGAATTCATCGCGCCCTCGGCAGTCAGCAAGCGGTTAGCGGATCTCGAAGCGCTCGTTGACACGGCATTGTTGTCGCGCAGCCAGCGCGGCGTCCGGCCGACCGCCGCAGGCGAGGCGCTGCTCAGGCACGCGCGGCTCATCATGCGTGGCCATGAGCGCCTGCAGGCGGAATTGAGCGAGTACGCGGCGGGCGGCCGCGGGCATGTGCGGGTGCTGGCGAACGTATCGTCGATGGTCGAGTTTCTTCCCGAGACGCTTTCTGAATTCCTGAAAGCAAATCCGGGCGTGCGGGTCGATGTCGAAGAACGCATGAGCGCCGAGATCGTGCGGGGACTGGAAGAAGGGGTGGCCGACATCGGCATTTGCCGCGATTTCGTCGCCACGCGCGAGCTCGACGTAACGACTTACCGCTCGGACCATCTTGCGCTGGTGGTGCCGAAGGATCATCCGCTGGCAGGCGAACCATCGATTGGTTTCGTGCAGACGCTTGACCTGGATCACCTCGGGCTGTCGTCGAATGCGTCCGTGAACGCCCTGATGCAGCGCATCGCTGCAGAGAAGGGGCGGGAGCTTAACTACCGCGCCTACGTATCGACTTTCGATGCCGCGTATCGATTCATCCAGGCGGGGCTCGCCGTCGCGATCCTGCCACGGGAAGCGGTAAGCCCGCAGGCACGGGAGCAATACGGGCTTGCTGTGATCCCGCTCGCCGAAGCGTGGGCCGAACGGCGCTTCGTCATTTGCGTGCGCGATCGCGCGGCCCTGACCTGCCGGCGTCGCGGCTGATCGAGCACCTGATGGCAAGCCGCTGACGCACAACGGCGCCGCTCCTCACAAGCCCTTAAGGGTTTCCCCTTAGCAAGCTTTTCGCCCCGCCGCGCAAGCGTCACGAGCCATCGCCGGGCGCGATGGAGTGCATCGTTAAACGAGTCTTTCCGCCACAGACCCGCCGCGTCACGCTCCGTCTCAGCTTCTTTCACTTCGAGTTGAGAAAACGATGAATCATTCCACCGAACGCGTGATCGTCACCGAAGTCGGCATGCGCGACGGCCTGCAAAGCATCTCGCGGACCATGTCGACCGACGACAAAAAGCGCTGGATCGACGCAGCGTATGAAGCCGGCATCCGGAACATGGAGGTCGCGTCGTTCGTCCCGGCGAAGCTGCTGCCGCAAATGGCGGATGCTGAAGCGATCATCGCTCATGCGCTGACTCATGACGGTCTCGTGGTGACCGCGCTGGTTCCGAACGTAAAGGGCGCACAGCGCGCGATCGAATCGGGCGTGCACCGGATCGTCGCGCCGATATCGGTCAGCGCAGCGCACAGCCTCGCGAATGTGCGCAAGACGCCCGCAGAAATGATTAGCGCGTTTGCCGAAATGTGTTCGCTGCGCTAAAGGCCATGCCGAGACCATCGCGGGACTATCCACCGTGTTCGGCTGCACGTTGCAAGGCAACGTGCCTTATGTCGACATCGAGAACATTGCGCGGCAGGCGCTCGAAGCAGGCGCCGATGTGATCGCGCTTGGCGACACCACCGGTCAGGCGACGCCGCGCCAGGTGGGCGAAATCATCGATCTCGTGCGCTCGGTTGCGGGCGGCAAATTCCGCTCAGTGCACTTTCACGATACGCGCGGCCTCGGCCTCGCCAACACGCTGGTCGCGCTTCAACACGGTATCCGCGAATTCGATTCGTCGCTTGCCGGACTCGGAGGCTGTCCGCATGCGCCGGGCGCTACCGGCAACGTGAACACAGAAGACCTGGTCTTCATGCTGCAAAGCATGGGCTATGAGACCGGCATCGATATCCGGAAGCTGATCGCCTCGCGCAGTGTGCTGGAACAAGCGCTGCCGGGCGAACCGCTCTATGGATACCTCGCACGCGCCGGCGTTCCCTCGCAATTCCTTGAATCAAAGGTGGCTTGATGACTTCCTTAACGACATCCTCTACGTCTTCCGCGCCAAAGAGCGCCTTGCCGCTCGCAGGCATTCGCGTGGTCGAGTTGTCGCACATGGTGATGGGGCCGACCTGCGGCATGATCCTGGGCGACCTCGGCGCCGAAGTCATCAAGGTCGAGCCGCCGCGCGGCGACGGTACGCGGCGCTTGCTCGGCACCGGCGCGGGGTTTTTCCGCACATTCAATCGCAACAAGAAGAGCGTCTCGCTCGATCTGGATACCGAAGCGGGTTTGAGCGCGCTGCACAAGCTCGTCGATACCGCCGATGTCTTTATCGAAAACTTCAAGCCCGGCCGCATGGCGACGCTGGGCCTCGACTACGAAAGTTTGAAAGCGCGCGATCCGCAACTGATCTATGTCTCGCACAAGGGCTTCCTCAATGGTCCATACGAGCATCGCCTCGCACTTGATGAAGTCGTGCAGATGATGGCGGGTCTCGCCTACATGACGGGTCCGGTCGGTCGGCCGCTACGGGCCGGAAGCTCTGTGAACGACATCATGGGCGGCATGTTCGGCGCGATTGGCGTACTGGCCGCGCTCTATGAACGCAAGTCGACCGGCATCGGCAAGGAAGTGCAAAGCGCCTTATTCGAGAACTGCGTGCTGCTGTCGGCCCAGCACATGCAGCAGTTCGCCGCGACGGGCGTGGCCGCAGCGCCCATGCCCGAGCGCATCAGCGCGTGGGCCGTGTATGACGTCTTCACGTTGGCCGACGGCGAGCAAATGTTTATTGCCGCGACGGGCGACAGCCAGTGGCGCGCGCTGTGCGCCATCCTCGAGCGTCCCGACTTGCTCGCGGACCCGCGGCTTGCGACCAACAATGATCGCGTGCTGGTGCGCCCATGGCTTTTGCAAACGCTCGGGGAAACGTTGAGCAAGCTCGAGGGCTCGGCGCTGACACCGCAGTTCGAGACGCAGCCATATTCCGTTTGCATCGATCACCAAGCCGGAAGACCTTTTCGACGACAGGCATTTGATTGAAAGCGGCGGCCTTGCCAAGCTGACGCTCGACGACGGCACGCAGACGGCCATGCCGCTATTGCCTATCTCCATGAACGGCGAACGCCTGCAGCCGCGTCAGCCGATTGCGAAGATCGGCGAACACACGGCCGAGGTATTGCGCGAACTTGGCTATGGCGAGGCTCAGATCAGCGAGTTCACTTGCGCCGTCCATCCAAGAGCCGCTTGAGAGCCTATAGCTGAGACCCTATAAAAAATGGCGACTTACAAAAGTCACGGAGACAGGCGATGAAATCGTCCGACAATTCTGTGTTTTCTGCTGCAGTTGCTCACCCTGGCGCAATGCCGGATGGTTCCGCGCAGCAGCAAGCCGTCGCTAATGACGTCGCGCTCGGCGCCGCGCGCATTTCGGCGCGGCTCGACCGGTTGCCCGCGACGAAAACGATCTGGCAGCTTGTGATGTTGTTGAGTCTCGGTCTCTTCTTCGAACTGTACGACCTGATGTTCTCCGGTTATATCGCGCCGGGGCTGGTGAGGAGCGGCATCCTCACATCGACGACGCACGGGCTGTTTGGCACGAGCGGCATTGCGAGTTTCATCGCGGCGTTGTTCGCCGGTCTTTTCGTCGGGACGGCCGCGTGCGGTTTTCTCGCCGACAAATTCGGGCGCCGCGCCATCTTCACCTATTCGTTGCTCTGGTACACCGTGGCTAACATCGTCATGGCGTTCCAGGACACCGCGTTTGGATTGAACCTGTGGCGCTTTATCGCGGGCGTGGGGATAGGCGTGGAGATCGTGACTATCGGCACGTACATCTCCGAGCTCGTTCCGAAGCACATTCGCGGCCGCGCATCGGCGTGTTCCCAAGCGGTCGGATTCTGCGCGGTGCCGGTCGTCGCGTTCCTTTCGTATCTGCTTGTTCCCCGCCAGGTATTCGGCATCGATGGCTGGCGTTGCGTGGTCTTCACGGGCGTGGTCGGTGCGCTTGCCGTGTGGTGGATACGCCGGCGGCTGCCGGAAAGCCCGCGCTGGCTCGCCCAGCAAGGGCGTCTCGATGAAGCCGACGCCGTCATGACCCGCATTGAAGCACGCGTCGAGAAAGAGTACGGAAAGCCGCTGCCTGCGCCGGCTTTGCCCGAACCGGTGAGAGCCCGTGCGTCGTTTCGTGACTTGCTGGTTGCCCCTTACCGCAAGCGCGTGGCAATGCTGATCATCTTTCATGTCTTCCAGACAATGGGCTATTACGGCTTTGCCAACTGGATTCCGACACTGCTGATCAAGCAAGGCATTACGGTAACGAGCAGCCTGATGTATGCGTCGATCATCGCGATTGCAGCGCCCTTGGGGCCGCTGCTCGGGATGCTGATCGCAGACAGGTTCGAGCGGAAGACGGTGATTATCGTGATGGCGGCGGTCAATGTTGCATGCGGCCTGATGTTCAGCCAGGCGCGCGAAACGGTCATGCTGGTCAGTCTGGGCGTCTGTCTGGTCCTGGCCGGCAACATCATCTCGTTCAGTTATCACGCGTACCAGGCCGAATTGTTTCCGACCAGCATTCGGGCACGGGCGGTGGGCTTTGTCTATTCGTGGAGCCGGATCTCGGCGATGTTCTCCGCCTTTGTGATCGCGTGGTGTCTGAAGGAGTTTGGAGTGAACGGGGTATTCGTGTTCATCTCCGGCGCAATGATCGTGGTGATTTGCGCGATTGCAGTTTTAGGTCCGAAGACTCGAAACGTGGCGCTGGAGGATATTTCGACCTGAGTTTTTGACGGGCGTTATGAAAAAGAGGCTTTCTGTGCCCAGGCCTTTTTAATCTGGATGGCTAACTACCGGATAGTGGAGGCAAGCTGATTAGCGCACCTCCACTAGCATTACTCATTACCCGTGATAGAAGCCGTCGGTGACTGAGTTTTGGGAGACCCCGTCGACGGTAACTTCGACGGGGTCTCCATCCGCGGTCGTCAACAGGGTGCCGTTCACATGTTGACCGGGAATCTTGATGCGGCCGCCGTGAATCTCGGCCATCGACTCGTGATCGAGGTCGACGGACTCGGGAATGTCGGTGATAGTCAGTGCTTTCATGATGTGCTCCTTGAGCGGGTGCAGGGTTTTAGGATGAGATCGGCGTCCGGGCGCTTAAGCGAGGTAATGCAGATCTCGTGCCATCGGCGCCGGGCAATGTCCTGCCGGTTGCGACCCTATTGGATATAAGCATGTAGGCCGCGCAATGTATGCGCTTGCCGGCGCTGGAGTGTGTCCTTGCCCAACACTCGCGGAAGATTCCGTTGTCCCCGCACCGACACTTGTCGATATTCGCCGGCAGCCAAGTCGTCAAGCGCGTCGCGTGTGGCGCGTTCGCCGCGCCAGTTCCAACATTTGCGGATTACGCATCAATCAGATAGCCTTGGTTCTCGTTCTCCGCTGGCAAAGCCTTGGCCCCATGAAGGACATCCTCTCCCTCAAGCTGTACACGCGCGTCGCGAGGCTGGGCAGTTTCTCCGCTGCGGCGCGCGAGTGCGGGCTTTCGCAATCGCAGGTCTCCAGGATCATTGCCGACCTCGAGAGCGACCTGAGTGTGCGGCTGCTTACCCGCACAACGCGCGCCGTCGTGCTGACCGACGCCGGCGCCGAGTTCCTTTCCCGCATCGACCCTATTCTTTTAGCGCTCGACGAGGCAGAGCAGAGCGTGCGCGAAGGCAGCGACCTTCGCGGCGTCTTGCGGATGAGCATGCCTGCCAGTATTGCCATCCGCGAAGTTATCCCGCGCCTCACCACGTTTGCTGCAAGACACCCTAAGCTCCACATCCAGATTCTGCTTGGTGACCGCTTTCAAGATCTTATAAAGGAGGCAGTCGATGTCGCCATTCGGCTCGGCCGGCTGTTCGACTCAACTGCGACGGCGACAACCATTGCTCAAATACCGCGTGTGATTGTCGCGTCCCGTGGTTACGTCGAACTCAACGGCGCACCGGATACGCCCGACGCGCTGACCATGCATCGGATCGTCGGCGGACCTGCGTCAGTCGTTCCGAGTGCCTGGAAGTTCGAGCGGGCGGGGCGGGAAGTCGTGGTCGATCTGGAACCGCACTTTTCTACAGACGAAAACGAGGGTACGGTTGCCGCAGCAACTGCGGGTCTTGGCATCACCTCGACCAGCGAGTGGGCATGCCGGCGCGAACTTGCAGATGGATCGCTCGTCAGGCTGCTGGTCGACTGGAAGACGGCGGACATACCCGCGTACGCGTACTTTCCCATGGGACGAGCGACGCGCGCCGCAGGTCGCGCGGTCGTTGAGCATCTGATAGCCGATTTTCGGCGCGATCAACTCGCCTCCCTCTGAAAGCCCCGATCTGCTCGGCTCCGCATCTATGCATGCCATACATAAGAGATAGCACAAACCGGTAGCTACCGCTGTCGTCATCTCACGGCTATCTTGTCGGTTCACACGCAACCACTCGTGGAAACTGACATGACTCAAACCTCACCCGAACAGAACAAGGCCATCGTCCTTGAGGCCTTCGATACGCTGTTCAACAAGCGCGACTACGCCGCTGCCGAACGCTTCTGGTCCGATCGCTACATTCAGCATAGCGCGCACATAGCACCAGGACGTGAAGGCCTGTTCGATCTGATTCGTGCGGCTCCTGCGACCTTGCGCTACGAGAACCAGTTGATCGTGGCCGAGGGCGACTTCGTCATCGCGCATGGCCGTTTTTCTGGAAACGGCCGGCCTGCCGCGTGGATTGCAGCGGACGTCATTCGATTCGAAGACGGAAAACTCGCCGAGCATTGGGACGTGCTTCAGGACGAAGCGACCAAGGCCCAGTCCGTTAGCGGCTTGCCGATGTTCGGCGACCGATTCCCTGCCTGATTACTGAAGCACCAACAAGGACACCACAATGAAACTCACCAGATAACACTATCTTCATCACAGGCGGCGGATCTGGCATTGGCCGGGGACTCGCGGAGGCGCTGCATCGACGCGGCAATAAGGTGATCATTGCCGGCCGTCGGCGCAGCCATCTCGATGAAGTGGTGGCGGCGAATCCCGGCATGGCAGCGATCGAACTCGACATCAGCGATGCGGCCAGCATCGACCGGGTGGCGGCGCAATTGATCGCGGACTATCCCGACCTCAACGTCCTGATCAACAACGCGGGCATCATGCTGCCGGACGCAGCGGGCGGCCCGATCGACGACACGCTGATGGTGTCGACCATTGCGACCAACCTCATGGGTCCGATCCGCATGACGTCGGCGCTGATCGATCACCTCAAGACCAAGAATGATGCGGTTGTTGCTTATACGAGCTCGGTGCTCGCGTTTGTGCCGTTGGCTGTGACTGCCGTGTACTCGTCGACCAAGGCGGCGCTTGCATTCGTACATTCTGTCGCAGCGGTTCATGTTGCGGGATACGAAGGTTCGTGTGCTTGAGATTGCGCCGCCGTGGGTGCGCACGGACCTGATGAACAGCCGGGAGGCGGAGCAGGCGATGCCGCTTGAGCAGTTCATCGAGGAAACGATTGCCGTGCTTGGAACGGATGCCGATGAGATTTTGGTGGAAGCCGCCAAGGGTTTGCGCGGGAATCCCGGGCCCGGCGAGCACGGTTTTGTGAATGGCTTTAACTCGCAGTTGATGGAGATATTGGGGGGATGAAAGGGGGTGTCGCTTGCGCTTGGGATGGGCGGGGTTGGGGCGGGGCTGGTGGGTGCTGCGTAGGCTGGGTTGGTGCTGCTGACGTTAGTGCCGGTTTTATGCTGGCTATATTTTTTGCCACTATTAGTTGGGCTATTTTCGTTCGCACTTGGTCAGGGTTTTGGGCGCGGGGCTGGTGGTCAGTGGTCGGGGTCAATGCTGGGTTGCTACTGCGTACGTTAGCGCGGGTTTAATGTAGGCAATATTTTTTATCACTATTAGCCACTGTCCGTGGCGGGACTTCATTTCTTTGTCCAACGGCGACAAAGAAACGAAGCAAAGAAAACGCCTTTCCACAATCTGTATTAAGTGTCCCCAGCGTGCAGACCACTGCTTTTGGTTCCCGCGTAGAACGGTGCTCGCAAAACCACGGACACTTGAACCCCTCCTTCTCGCGAATCCTGACATCCCCACGCTTCGCCACCAGTGCTCTCGGGCAAGATCGATGGCCCACGAACAAATACGGCCTCACGCGTCTTTACGGGTTAGTGGAGTGCGCGGTCCGCATGACCATTTGAGCGAGAGGGCGCGTAGCGCGCAATACGCTTGGGCACTAGCACATCATTGGGTATCCCAAGCGTGCAGACCACTGCTTTTGGTTCCCGCGTAGCACGGTGCTCGCTAGAGCCACGGACAGTGAAGCCCTCCTTCTCGCGAATCCCTTCATCCCCACGCTTCGCCACCAGTGCTCTCGGGCAAGATCGGTGGCCCACGAATCAATACGGCCTCACGCGTCATTACGGGTTAGTGGAGTGCACGGTCCGCATGACCATTTGAGCGAGAGGGCGCGTAGCGCGCAATACGCTTGGGCGCTAGCACATCATTAGGTATCCACAGCGTGCAGACCACTGCTTTTGGTTCCCGCGTAGCACGGTGCTTGCTAGAGCCACGGACAGTTGAAGCCCCCCTTCTCGCGAATCCCTTCATCCCCACGCTTCGCCACCAGTGCTCTCGGGCAAGATGGGTGGCCCACGGACCAATACGGCCTCACCCGTCTTTTCGGGTTAGTGGGCTGCTTGAATCACGTGACCATTTAGGCGAGGGCGCGCATAGCGCGCGGCATGTTTGGGCATCAGCACATAAGAAAAATAGTGGAACGCCTCGTGCCGGGCGCTAACAACCGTGCCGGAAATTACTACGCACCGGATAGCTTCAGTCAACGTCAAGCAAAGGGTGATGCCATATCGGTCTGTGCGCTTATCGAACTTGCCCGAGATCACTGGTGGCGAAGCGTGGGGATGTAGGGATTCGCGAGAAGGAGGGGTTCAAACATCGGTGGTTCTAGCGAGCACCGTTCTACGCGGGAACCAAAAGCAGTGGTCTGCACGCTGGGGACACTTAAAGCAGATTGTGGAAAGGCGTTTTCTTTGCTTCGTTTCTTTGTCGCCGTTGGACAAAGAAATGAAGTGCCGCCACGCACAGTGGCTAATAGCGATAAAAAATATCGCCAACATTAAACCCGCGCTAATGTACGCAGCAGCAACCCGGCATCAACCCCGACCACCGACCATTAGCCCCGCGCCCAAAACTCTGACCGAGTGCGAACGAAAATAACCTGGCTAATAGTGATAAGAAATTTCGCTTACATATAACCCGAGCAAACGTCAGCAGCAACTCAGCACCGCCCCCGTCCACCGACCCAGAACCACACCAATCTGGCCCTCCCCCGCTCGCCCACCAAAACCTTAACCTGTCCACCGGCGCGAGCGAAAATCATCGAAGGCACCCGTCAGCGCTGTCAGGACAGGTGAGCTGAGTGCCCTCGACCAAGGCAAACACCGTGACCAGCTGACCCGTAGCGACAATGCTGGTATGCAGGTCGGCCGCCATGCCGGCAAAAAAAACCGGCGATCATGAAGCTCTCAGTACCGGCTACGAACGTGCCGAGCGCCAGCCGGTACAGCGGCGCATGTGAAGTGGGCGCGGTAGTGGAGTTCATCATCGCCTCCTGCTTACGCTGCGAGCGCTTCGCCGCGATAGAACGGATAGTCGGTGTAGCCGACCTCCGTGCCGCCAAAGAACGTCGGGCGGTCGTACGAGTTCAAGGGCAACTGGCGGCGCAGGCGTTCCGGCAGATCAGGATTGGCGATGAAATCACGGCCAAACGCAACCAGATCGGCGTCGCCTGCCTGCAGGACGGCTTCAGCCGAGGGGCCCTTAAAACCGCCGGCAGCGATGATCGTGCCCTTGTAGTGCTTACGGATCAGTTGCGCGGCGACGGGGTTCGGATCCTTGCTGTCGTCATCGACATTGCCAAGCACTCGCGGCTCGATCAGGTGCAGGTACGCCAGATTCAGTTTGGCCAGTTCCTGCGCCACGTAGGTGAAGAGGGCTTCAGGGTTGCTGTCGGACATATCGCCCCATGTGCCGCTCGGGCCGAGGCGCACGGCCACGTGTTCGCTGCCCCAGATCGAGATGACGGCGTTGGTGGCTTCCATCAGGAAGCGGGCACGGTTTTCGAACGAGCCGCCGTAGATATCGGTGCGCTTGTTGCTGCCGTCCTGCAGGAATTGATCGAACAGGTAACCATTGGCGGCGTGCAGTTCAACACCATCGAAGCCGGCTTGCTTGCCGCGCAAGGCGGCCGTACGGAAGCTTTCGACCAGACCGGCGATCTCGTCGATGGTCAGCGCGCGGCTCGGCGTGTTCGGGATCCAGCCCGCTTCGGTGTAGGCGACGCCGCCATGCGGCACGGCAGACGGCGCCACTGGCTGAGCGCCGCCCGGCTGCAACTGGCTGTTGGACTGACGCCCTGCGTGATACAGCTGCAGGAAGATGCGGCCGCCTTTGGCGTGGACCGCGTCGGTTACTTGCTTCCAGCCGGCAATCTGGCTGTCGTCGTAGAGGCCGGGCGCACCCAGGTAGCCGTTGCCGTCGGGTGCAGCGATGGTGGCTTCGCTAATGAGGAAACCGCCTTCTGACGTGCGCTGGGCGTAGTAATCAGCCATCAGCGGACCGGGCTTCGCCCCTTCTTCGGCACGCATGCGGGTCAGCGGCGCCAGCACCACGCGATGGGCAAATTCGTAAGGACCGACTTTGACTGCGGAATGAAGTTTGGACATGATTTCCTCGAGATTGAGTGGCTGATGAAGTTCGATCAACAGCGGGCTTTCGACCTTGAGGGCAGTGTATGGACGGATCGCAAGAAGAAAAATAGGCTAAGGTTCCGAATATATGGGACAAAAATGTCCGCAATCGAGTCGTTGCTTTGAAGGCTGCACTGCGACTCTAGGCTGGTATCGCGGCGCCTGGGTTCCTGCGCGCAGGTGCTGGTCGCCTCGCTCGGCTATCTCGCGCAGCAGGGCGTGCCTGCGCATCCATCTGAACTTGTCCGGCACATCTGCTTGCTGCATAAATTCCTGCCACCGGCAAGCTGGAACGCTGGCCGTTTCCATCTGCCTGCATCAGAAGCGGAGCCGGAGTGCCGCAAACCTTCGTCCGCAACACCATTGAAGTCCTGGACTTTCTGGCGCCTCAAGACAAGCGCCTGTCCTTCCTGCCAACCTTCGTCGTGCGAGATGCACTGGGGAGCGGTGCGTTGCAGATCGTGATGGGTGATTACATCGATCAGACCGTCACCTTCTGGATGTTGTGGCCGTCAAGCCGTTACGCTTCGCCTGAGCTGCGGGTTTTTATCGACCATATCGCTCCGAGTTTGCGGGTCTAGATCCGATATTGCTCGATGCAGCGACCGAGGCAACAGCACGCGCCTGTCCTCGAAACGGACTCGGATGTCCGAAATGATCGGAATCTCAGCCCGTTTATCTTCAATCTTTTGAACCCTACTATCTCCGTGTTGCTGGCAGATCGTCTGTACAGCTTTACATTGGAGAGTACTCGTGAACACTATCGCGATGCCCGCTACGGGCTCAGGGAAAATCAGGGTGGGCGTCATCGGCTTGGGCCATTGGTCGGAGTATGGGCACCTGCCTTCACTGAAACTGCTGCCTGACTATGAACTGACGGCGGTGTACAGCCGCAGTCAGGAAAAGGCCGCGTCCCTGGTAGCGCGCCACGGATTCAAATACGCGGCTTCTTCGCTGCAGGAGCTGGTATCGCATCCGGAAGTCGATCTTGTGCTCGTGCTGACTCCGGCGTTCCAACATGAAGAGGGCATACGCGCTGCCATCGATGCAGGTAAGGACGTGTACTGCGAATGGCCTCTCACGCCGAGCACCTCTTTGTCCAGGGAGTTGCTCGCGTTGGCTGACAAGGCTGGCGTGCGCACAATCGTCGGTCTGCAGCGACGTTTAAATCCGGGCTACCGTTATGCACGCGATTTGCTGGATCAGGGCGAGATTGGCGAAGTGCGTTCGGTGCGCCTGCATGTGAGTGTGGAGTATTTCCAGCGTGAGCGGCCAGCTTCCCTTTACTACACGATTCCCGAGAAAAATTTCTCCAGCCTGTTGTCGATTTATGGCGGGCACTTCCTGGATGCCTTGTTCACTACGATGGTCGGCTATCCGCAGAGCTTGTCCGCGCTGACCGTCAATCAGTTCAAGGAAGTGACGCTCGTGGAAACCGGTGAGACGCTGCCGCACACGAGCGCTGACCAGGTCTTGCTGGCGGGGACTTTCGCTAATGGCGCTGTGCTGAGCGTCCATATTGAGGCGGGAAAACGCAATAACTTCGGCGTGCAACTCGACATTACGGGCAGCAAGGGTGACTTGAAAATCTGGAACAGCACGAGTTTCGGCGATGCTTTCAATCACATCGAAATCGCGAGAGGTGACGGGCAAACGCTGACCGAGCTGGCTATTCCGGCGGAATATGAATGGCTGCCGCAAGGAGAACTCGGGGCGAGTGTTCTTGAATTGGCAAGCCTGTACGGTGCTTATGCTCGAGATGTGAAGACCGGTTCGACCCTCGCGCCAAGGTTTGCGGATGCCGTTCGCATGCATGAGCTGATTGAGCAGATCGTTGAGTCGGATCGGAGCGGTAAGCGCGTCGAGCTCTCGTTCAGCACGCTGGGTTGAGGTTTTAATTCTGCTCGTGGGTCGCCAGGCGCATGGCCACGGGGTTTTTTTTATGCCTGTGCGGGAGCTTCGTCGGGGGAATTCGGGGCTTGTGGTTGGGGTTGATGCTGGGTCGGTGCTGCTTACGTTAGCGCGGGTTATTAGCGTTCGCACTCGGGGGTTCGTTGGGGGCGGGCTACGAGCACTGACCTCGACCACCGCCGATAGCCCGCCCCCAAAAAACCCGAGTGCGAGCGGTAATAACTCGCACAGTGGCTAATAGTGATAAAAAATACAGCCAACATATAACCCGCGCTAACGTAAGCAGCAACCCGGTATCAGCCCCGCGCTGCAACACCCACGATTCCTCTTTGTATAGCAATGTATCGAATGGGTGAGTTGGTACATGCGCTTTCAAAACCGGTCTTCCCAGGAAACAATCAAGATACATCTGCGCGTTCCAATACGCCTCTACCGAGCACGCGATGCGTCGAATACCGCCTCCGCTGGCTCGCGAGATCATGTCGCCATGAATTGGAAAAAATTGGAAACCTAGCCTCATCGCCAATGGGAAACCTTATGCCAGACAATATCGCTCCCCAATCGCCGTCGCGCCGTCGTTTTGTTAGCGTAGCCGCGGCGACCGTTGCAGCGGGCTCACTGAGTCAGCTCGCTTTCGCACAAACAAATCAGGCCGTTACTGAAGTTGCGCAGCCGGCGAGCGGTGGCATCGACAAAACCGCCATTCGGCCCCTTCGCGTACACGTGCCGGAATCGCAACTTATCGACTTGCGAAGACGCATCAAGGCGACAAGGTGGCCTGAAAAAGAGACAGTCACCGATGACTCCCAAGGCGTGCCGCTCGCAACGATTCAGGAACTCGCGCGCCATTGGGCAACAGACTACGACTGGCGAAAATGTGAGGCAAAACTGAACGTCTTGCCGCAGTTCGTAACCGAAATCGATGGACTGGACATTCATTTCATCCACGTGCGTTCGAAACATGAAAATGCGATGCCGCTCATCGTCACGCACGGGTGGCCTGGCTCGGTCATCGAGCAGTTCAAGATCATCGATCCATTGACCAATCCCACGGCACATGGTGCGAGTGCATCGGATGCCTTCCATCTGGTCATTCCGTCTTTGCCGGGCTACGGATTTTCAGGCAAACCCACTACGACCGGCTGGGGTCCTGAGCGCACCGCGCGCGCCTGGGTCGTGCTCATGACGCGCCTTGGGTACGCGAAGTTTGCGGCGCAAGGCGGCGATCTGGGTGGCGTGGTCGCTAACGTGATGGCCAAACAGGCTCCGCCGGAATTGCTGGGCATTCACGTCAACTTCCCAGCGACTGTTCCTCCCGAGATTGTGAAAGCGCTTCAAGCGGGTGATCCGCCGCCAGCCGGCCTTTCGGATGACGAAAAACATGCTTACGAGCAACTGAGCAGTGCGGCGATGAAGCGACGTGCCTACGCATTGGAGCAGGGCACGCGCCCGCAGACGCTCTACGGACTCGCAGACTCGCCCATTGGACTGGCAAGCTGGCTTCTTGATCACGGTGATGGGTATGTTCAGCCGGCGGCGGCACTTACCTCGGCCGTGTTCGGGCGCCCCGTCAATGGAGAATCCGCAGGCGCCCTCACGCGAGATGACGTCCTTGATGACATCACGCTCTACTGGTTGACGAACACGGGGGTATCGGCGGCACGCTTTTATTGGGAGTCTCACTTTAACTTCACGGCTGCCGCCGACGTGTCCGTCCCGGCTGCCGTGAGCGTCTTTCCTCGCGAAAACTATCAGGCTCCGCGGAGTTGGACAGAGCGCGCGTATCACAACCTCATCTATTACAACCGGCTTGATAAAGGCGGGCACTTTGCTGCTTGGGAACAGCCGCAGTTGTTTGCCGAGGAAGTTCGCGCGGGCTTGCGACCACTGCGCGCATAGCGGACCGCAGGATGTGCTGCTGCCTTCTGCGTTCGACTGAGTCCTTAGTCCCAAGCTTCGCCACAAGTGCTCTCGGGCAAGATCGGCGGTCCACAGACGGTACGGCCTCGCTCGTGCTGCGGTGAGCTGCACAGCTATCGGTGCAAAGTGATTTCAGGCGCGGATTCAGGCATAGATTCAGGCGCGGCTGTTCGCGCGTAGCGCGGGGTGTTCGACCATATTTTGGTGCACTGGTGCTGAAGCGTATGGCCGTATCAGTGCCTGGGCCATCGAACTTGCCCGAGAGCACTGGTGGCGAAGCGTGGGGATGTAGGGATTCGCGAGAAGGAGGGTTTCAAGTGTCGGTGGTTCTAGCGAGCGCCGTGCTACGCGGGAACCAAAAGCAGTGGTCTGCACGCTGGGGACACTTAAAGCAGATTGTGGAAAGGCGTTTTCTTTGCTTCGTTTCTTTGTCGCCGTTGAACAAAGAAATATTTTCTCGCTGCACTAATACCGAAGCGTATGGTCGTGTTAGTCCGTGGGCCATCGAACTTGCCCGAGAACACTGGTGGCGAAGCGTGGGGATGTAGGGATTCGCGAGAAGGAGGGTTTCAAGTGTCCGTGGTTCTAGCGAGCACCGTACTACGCGGGAACCAAAAGCAGTGGTCTGCACGCTGGGGACACTTAATACAGATTGTGGAAAGGCGTTTTCTTTGCTTCGTTTCTTTGTCGCCGTTGGACAAAGAAATGAAGTCCCGCCACGGACAGTGGCTAATAGCGATAAAAAATATAGCCAACATTGAACCCCCGCTAACGTACGCAGCACCAACCCAGCATTGACCCCGACCACCGACCATCAGCCCCGCGCCCAAAACCCTGACCGAGTGCGAACGGAAATACCTACCGCTGAGCCGCGTTCGGCCCCCGATGCTGCCGCGGAGCATCACCAACAAAACCGGTAACTATCGCTTGCGCCGCCACCGCCCGATCCAGCTCATCAGCTGGGGAATTCGGCAATGCAACGGCGATTATGCAAGCAGCAAGCGTCGCGACAAATATCGATGCCACCCAGGCGTAGACATAAATATGCATAACTAATTTACTCCGGAAGATTTCCCAGCCGGGAGTGTCCAGGGGGAGCGGATCGCACAGAGTTTGTGCTAAAGCGCTCGCTTAGTACGGCCCCGCTGAGTCAGGCTGAAGTACTCTGCACTTGATCCCATGTAGCGATGCTCGACCGATCGCGGGGGGCGCGGATTGCTCGAAACGAGCCTGCTTATCGATACACCAAATTCCGCAGGCTCTTCGGCAAACGCACGTGCAACGCGTGAAAGTGATACCGAACATGACGCTCAGGTTAAATTCGTGCCGCGCTTTCGACAGCCCTCCTTAGGTGGGGTCTTGAAGGAGGGAGGGGAACGGGGGGCATGTGGGCTATGTCGCGGCTTAGCGGTTCATGCGAGACCTTCGTGATCCCTTAGTCCGGCCGCGATCGCTTGTGGCGACAAATGGCTTACAGACTGATCGATAACGGTTTTCAGCAGCCTTAATCAGCATGATTCCCTGTGCAATCGAACGCCGACGGCCTATAACAAAATGTGCAGGACGGGTTTATCTGCTCTCCGGCTTACGAGGTCTTGCGAGAGTCACATCAGGCACCGCCCTGTGCGGCCCGACACCACGGGCATGCTATCCACGAGGTGTTTTCCAGATGGTTCGGCAGCCCCGCGCGTGGCGCCTGGTATCCGATCAGCCCGCTCCTTTAGTGCGCGTCCGTTCGCTTTCGACTCGCATTTTTTGGAGCAGATACAGAAAATGGCGAGCTTGCCGAGGAAAGCGTTCAGGCTGCTGGCCTTTGCCTTAAGGAGTATCGAAATGAAATCACGTTTGATATTTGCGGCGTGCAGCGCTTGCCTGCTTATGCTGGCAGGCAATGCGAATTCGCAGCAGACTCAGCAAGATCCACAACAGCCGGCCGCACAGGCGACCCTGCAGCAGGACGCGAACATGTCCGCTCAATCCAGCACGGACACTTCGTATGGCGGCATGCCCGACACGCGTAGCGCGACGAGCAGCCAACGCAATCGTCGCTGCGCGACAGGACCGAGTTGCGACATCTTCTTCGGTCAATGAGACCTACGTGAAGAGCGTTGGGGCGCATTGCCGCATACGCTATTCAGGCAGTCGTTGAAGAAATGTCTCGGCTTACGACCAAGTTCGGCCCCCGGGGGCGGTGTAATTCCACAAACACGCGCCCCCATCGGCTTTATCGAATGGCACGTTTTGCGAACCATCACGTCCAGCTTCGTGGCGGCTTTTGCGAGTTTATCCATGAAGGCTTGCTGGCCTTTGCTCGAAGGACTATCGAAATGAAAACACGGTTGATATTGGCGGCGAGCAGCGCGTTCATGCTTGTGGCGGGCCCCGCGAACTCGCAGCAGGCTCAGCAAGAAACACAGCCGTGCGGGCAGACGGCCATGCAGCAGGAAGCGCATAGGGTCGCTCAAGCCGGCACGGACACATCGCGTGGCGGCGTGCCCGACACGCGTACCGCGACGGCCAGCCCACTCACCGAACGCTGCCTGACGGGACCACAATGCAACGTCTTGTATGGTCCATGAGATCTCAGCGAGACCGTTGCCCACATCCGCTCTTCAGCCGGTCTTTGAAGAAACGGTTCAGTTCGTGACCAATTTGAGCCCCGGCGGCAGCGACTCTCCGAACACGCGCGCCTCGTCGGCTTTATCGAGTTGTACCGTCTCGCGAACCATCACTATCCAGCTTTGCGGCGCGCTGGCGGCTTCGAGTCGATGAATGACCCGGGCACGAAGGTCCTCTTCGATGTCTCTCGACCGGTCGCCCGTCATGCGGGCTATTTGAGCGGCGGCGAATGCCGCGGGCTCAACCTTCTTCCAGTCGAGCGCGAAAATCGTATCGAGCCATCGCGTGGCGACATCGGGCGGCACGACGCTGTGCGCGCTGCCGTAGAACGGCCGTCGCGCGCCGATGCGGCCGATCGCCCACCATCCTTGATGATTTTCCGACGGTTTCTCAAGCCGCGCCAACAGCCGCTCTGCGACTTCGATCTTTCGTTCGACGGGCACGCGTTCGAGGGAAGCTGCAAGCCGCACCATATCGGCGTAGCCCGTTTTCGCGGGATCGAACGGTGATTTTGACCGGGTCTTCGTGGCGGCCTGCACATAGTCCATGGCATCGAGCAGGGCGACTTGCTCACTCTCGCCCAGGCCGCCGGCAGCGCGCCGCCATAGCGTCCACCACTCGGACCAGACCTGAGCCTCATTGAGGTACTGAATACCGTCGTCGAAGAGCGACCAAAGTTGCTCGACCCGCCACTCGTCGAGCGGATAGCCGAATCCCGGGCGCACGCAATAACCGGCGAGATTCAACCAGAGCCGCTCATGATCTGCCGAGCGCCGCCGCCGGCGTGCACGCTCCCAAAGCGCGCCGAACAGTTCCCGAAGCAGCGCGCTATTCCAGTTCTCGCGGGGCCCGAGGATGTGCTCCAGTTGTGAACGCAGCCGCTTGACGTCCTTCGGTCCGACATCGTGGGAACGGGCGCCGAAGGTGCGGTCAATCTGCTCGATGGCCTGGGCGAGGGATGGATGAAGCGTGTCGGCTTCAGCTCCGGCATCGCCGCGTCGCACCTCGAATTCAAGCAGCCATCGATGCGAAACATCAGCTATCTCGATGCAGTGCACTTCCAGCGTGCCGACTTCAGTAAGCGATGTAGTGAGGTGTACCGGCGTCTCGCGCGCGCCGCTTCCGGAGCGGGGCTGCACGACGGTCGCGATTGGCGGCAGGCGCACGAACTCGCCTGTCGCGAGGTCGGCCAGATCGCCCGGTTGATAGGCCGTGTCGGCGGTGGAGGAGACCAGATGAAACCGTGCCGGTTGGCCGAGCAGCAGGCTGAATGCGCGATCCTTGAGATGAATTTCGCGTCCTTCTTCCGTGCCGCGTGGCAGCAGGCAGATTCCGCGCTGCACCTCTTCGCCGTCTTCGAGGGCGAGGAAATAACTGCGCGCCGCGCCTCCGCCAATTCGTGGAGCGAGTCCCGTGCGTGCGAGGCCGTAGGCGACCGCGCCACGGGCCACGGCCACGTCCGGATTGTCGTTGTGCAGCGCATGCAGCGGCTGCCCGCGCCACTCGCCTAATGTGCTGGCAAGACGATTGATCAGGGCTTCTGAACGAAACACGCCGCCGTTAAGCAGAAGGGTGTCGGGCATCGGCAACGCTTTATCCTGACTATCGGACGAACCCAGTGCTTCGCGTGACTGAGCTGCATGCTGACTCAGGAAGGCCGCGATATGGCGTGTGATTCCCGGATCGGCCGCATAGGGCAAGCCAAACTCGACGATGGCGCTGCGCGAGCGCCGTGGCCGCTCGCCCGACGCAACCGCAGGGAAAAACCCATCGAGGACGATGTGCTCGATTTCCTGCCGCGTCACCTCCACCGAGCGGGCTCCGCCGACCACCCTGGCCCCAGCGCCTAGCAGCGTGATCAAAGTCGCGTCCGGCGCTGCGGGGCCGAGGAGCTGCTCTTTCGCTCCACGACACCGCTCGACGAGCTGAGAGAGGTTCGCGGCGGACAGGCGCGCGGGGGCATTAGTCTTCCCCGCCATCCTCGCTTCAGCGAGATGCGCCAATGCCAGATCCATGTTGTCGCCGCCGAGCATCAGATGATTACCGACGCCGATCCGCGTGAGTTGCGGCACACCGTCCTGCACATCCACTTTGATGAGGGTGAGGTCCGTCGTGCCGCCGCCCACATCGCAGATAAGCACCAGGCGCGTGTCCGCCAGTTCCGTGTCCAGCGTACCGCGATGCCTGAACAACCAGTCGTAGAAAGCCGCCTGCGGCTCTTCAAGCAGGCGCAGCGCCGGTAATTCAGCCATGCGGGCCGCTTCAAGTGTCAGCGCCCGCGCGCCTTCATCGAAAGAGGCGGGCACGGTGAGCACCACATCCTGATGTTCGAGCCGTGCCTTTGGAAAGCGATGGTTCCATGCCGCGCGCACGTGAGCCAAATAGCTGGCGCTGGCGGCGACCGGCGAAATCTTGCCGACCTCGTCGTTGGCGCCCCACGGCAGGATCGGCGCGATCCGGTCTACCAACGCATGCGACAGCCAGCTTTTTGCACTTGCGACAAGTCTGCCCGGCACCTGTGCGCCAAGCGTTCGGGCAAGGCGGCCGATTACAGCGCGCTCGCGTGGGACTTGGTTCGCGGCGTGCCAAGGCAACTGCAGATCGCCGGCGCTCAGTTCCCCCGGCGCCGGGTGGTATCGCGCGGACGGCAGGAGCGAGCGTCCGGCGACCTCGCCCAGACTTACGAGCTGGTCGATATCGAAGACACGGATGTCATTGGACCCCGCCTCGACGTAAGCGACCACCGTATTGCTCGTGCCGAGATCGATGCCGACGATGTAGTGCTTCATCGGCACTCAGGCGTTCGCGTTGGCGCGCACGTCGAACTCGACTTTCCAGCGTTCGCCTGAGTCGCGGGGCACGGCTTCCAGTTCGAGCGTGCCGGCTTCGGTGACCCGGGCGTGGAGCTTTACCGGTACGACCTCGCCCGGCGTTCGGCCATCGGAGGGCAGCGTCGCCTGGATTTCCTCCAGTTCCTGCAAGTCTTCAGGCGTCCAGTAATCGAGCAGCGTCCCGACCTGATCATGACGACGCACCGACGAGCCGAAGAACCGGAAGTGAACAGGTTCCCCCACCACGAGGCCGAATTCCTGCGGCGGCAATGCCGCCTCGGTGCCTTCTTCCATGCCGAACGGTGCTACGCACAGCGCCTGGATGGGTGGCTCGATGCCGGGCACGGCGGGCATCGCGGACTCGACAGCCACGTAGTACGCACGGGCAGTGCCGCCACGAATGCGCACGCCCTTGCCGCGCCGCACATAGCCGTAATAGGCGGCGCCGCGCGCTACGGCGCGGTCCAGGTCGCCGCCTTCCAGCAGACGCGCGGGCGCCGCGCCTTCAGCCGCGAGCCAGCCGTTGACCGTGCCAAGAATGCGCTCCGATAGCAACGCCGACTTGAACACGCCGCCATTGAAAAGCACGGCGGTGGGATGCAGGAAACTGGCGCCCTCGGCGGGCGCATGCGGCAAACTTTCGAGTTCGGCGAGCGCCGTCACCTGGCGGCCCAGGAACGCCGCGAGATGTCGCGAGACGGCCGCGTCCTGTGCGTAGGGCAGGCCGAGCTGAGTCAGCCCGACACGCGCCCGGTTCATCGGGCGTGCGGAGCCGTCCACCTGCGGGAAAAATCCGTCGAGAATGGTCTGCGTGAGTTCGGCGCGGGTCAGCTCCGTGCGTATCGAGCCGCCGACCAGCTTGGATCCCCGGCTCGGCACGACCAGTGGCACGGCTTCCGCGGACGGATCGGTGAGGAGCGTTTCCTTGGCCGCGCGGCACGCGTAGGTGAGGGCTCTCAGTTGCCATGGATCGGGCTGTGTCCCTTGGGCCGCAAGCTTGCGCGCCACCACGTGGGCCAGCGCGAGATCCATGTTGTCGCCGCCCAGAAGGATGTGCTCACCCACCGCAATACGATGAAGCTCGAGATTGCCTTCGCGCTCGATCACGGCGATCAGCGAAAAGTCGGTCGTGCCGCCGCCGACATCCACGACCAGGATGATGTCGCCTACACGGACCTGCTTGCGCCAAAGGCCATCGCTCATCTGGATCCAGCTGTAGAGCGCGGCCTGTGGTTCCTCCAGCAAGGTCATGCGGCCATAGCCGGCGGCTTCGGCCGCTTCAGCTGTCAGTTCCCTTGCAGCGGGGTCGAACGACGCGGGGATCGTGACGGTGATTTCCTGTTCGCTGAACGGCGCGTCGGGGTGCGCGTGGTCCCACGCTTCGCGCATGTGCGCGAGATACCGGACGGAGCTTTCCAGCGGTGAGACGCGCGTGACCTCGGCGGGCGCATCGTTTGGCAGGATCGCCGCGCGGCGGTCGACCCCGGGGTGGCACAGCCAGCTTTTTGCACTCGATACCAGGCGAATCGGCGTTGCCGCGCCCCGGTTTCGCGCCAGCTCGCCGACGGCGAAATCGCGCCCGGCGTTCCACGGCAAGCCCAGGTCACCTTCACTGAACTCGCTCGGATGCGGCAGATAAAGGAACGACGGCAGCAGATCGAGTTCTTCGATGGCACCCGGCGCGGTGAGCTGCGTGATCGGGAGAATGCCTTGCGTGGTTTTCTCGCCATCGCTGGAAGCAAGATCGACGTAGGAGAGGGCGCAATGCGTCGTGCCCAGATCGATACCGATTGAATAGCGCGCTTCGCTCATAGTTCCACCTCGGCCGGTGCGATGACGGTCGCGTCATGACTTTCTGCCAGCTTGGGAAGCCGGACTTGCTCCACTCTCCATCCGCGATGGCTGATGCTGCCGTTGAACGGGGCTTGGCCCACCACGTTGCCTGTCAGCCGGATCGCGGTGGCATCGAAGCCGTGGGGCAAGGTCACACGGCTGCCCTCGGCTTCCTCGCGCACCGGCCGGATGGTGAAATGTTCCCGCAAGGTTGCACGGCAGCCGGTGTGCACGAGCCGCGCGGCGGCACCGATCTCGGCGTCGGAGTAACCCGCAATCTCTTCCTCGACGAAGTCGATAAAGCGCGCGTCGCGTTGCAGGAGACCCAGAAGCTGGAGCGCCGCCGCCGGGCTCGCTTCTTTTACGGTGCGCGTGGCGGGGGCTTGCGGCGCGGGCGCTGTGGGTGCTACAGGTGCCGCGGTTGCGCTTGCACCGCTTGCCCCTTCGCGCAGGCGGCGCACGGCGGCGGCGGTCTCGCGATCACCGAGGATGCTGAAGAACGTTGCCACGGCAAGAGAGAACCTGCTGAGGAACGACGTGTTCGAATCATTCATAAACGACTCCTGATGTGCTCTGAATATGCTCTGTAAGGAACGCGTTTTTTCTCCGACGCCACCGAACAACGGGCGCCGCGGGTCATGCCATTCCTTACATCGATGTGATTGCCGTGCGTCGGCGCCTGATTTTTGCGGCGCGCACGGACTGCTCTAACCCGTATTTTGCCCTGAGGCGGTCATTCCCCGTTCGACGCCGAAAATTCAGCGAGTGAAAGGGCGCAATGAGGGCGCAATGAGGGCGCAATGAAAGAGCCGAATAGGGACAGTTTGCGGAAACCTGCGTGCCCCGATAAACCCACCGCGCCGCTTTTTAGCTGCTTCCACGATTCGACGAAAAAACCGGGTTTTTAGAAAAGAATTCCCTTCGCGCGCCAAATCTGTGTTCCCCTAGAGAAGGCACCGACTGCGCTGGTATCAGTCATGGGTGCCGGTCCTGCAGCGCTGCTGTGAGACGGCCCAAGGAGAATTGAGTAGAAATGAATCGCCGTATCGTAGAAGAGTTGTTAGCGGAACACGGGGAAGGGAAGTTCCTGGTGAACCATCGCATACACGGCAGGGAATTCGAGGTCGTGGTTTCAGTGCTGCAAAGTTCAGGAAATACGTTCGTACGAAATTATTGCTCCCGGGCGCCCATCCTGGCCGGAGCCGACGGACTGGGCGATGCCGCCACCCAGACTTTCAAGGTCGCACAGACCGCAATCAAACAAGATCTGGCAGCGAAACCCGACGGCGTGTCGTTGTTTCAGTTCGTCTGCGAGCCGGCCAGCCGACGTGTTTTCTTCCGCCCGTTCGACTGAAGGGCTGCTGCGCTGCATCGGTCTCGTTGGATCATGTCAGGAGCGAATGCCAGGGATGTCATTCGTGCTACGCGCTGACCGATGCTTTCCGAGCGCCGCGAATACGGACGTTTCGGCATTGTTCATGGTTGTTTGTTGGCTGCTTCAAACGCTCGCGTCGAACTTGACGCGCAATGCGCGAGGGTTTGCAGGCGACACAAAGAGGAAAGTGATGGATCTTCGGACCGTTAAACAAGTTGCAGATTTGAAGGCGCAAGTCGGGCCGTTGCAAAGACAAACTGCCGCGCTGCTAAATGCAGCTGTCGGGCAGGCTAAAAGCGCCGCGATTGCTGAATTCAAGAACCACTTTACAAAAGCCGGGTTCACGGTAGTCGGCGAGTCAAAACGATATACGGCAGCTTACGAAAGCATGCAGTTTTTTTTGGAGATTGCAGAGACGCAGGGGACGCTCTCGTTCTCCGACTTCTCCCTGGTCCCGCCTGCGTTGCTGAACGAAGCCCGAGTGACGGTGCACATGATTCGCAAGCGTGCGCCATCGTCCGGCGGGTCCGTCGTGGCGGAGGAAAGAAGTCCGCTTCAGGATGCCGAGAGGCAGCTTGCCGAGGCACGGGAAGCACTTTCAATGTCGGCGCCTGAATTCTGCTTTATGGTGGTCGAAGAGGAAAATGCGGACCTGCCCGTCTCAGCGCCGCCGCGCGACAATGGCCCCATCTTCGCTACATTTACAGATTTTCTGGTGAGTGTTTATCCCCAGTAAAGAACGCTGGCAGCGGCACGCGATTCATCGAGTGGATGGAGCCGCTGGCAGAGCGGGCGGCACGGAGCATGTCCGCGTTTCGCTTGGCAGCTCCGTCCATATTCTTATGGAATCCAAATCATTCTGGATGGGTTCGATGTGCCTTTGATGGCCGACTAAAGGCTACTCGTGGAAGGCATTATTGGTTGAGCGCATGTGAGCGCATGTCCGGGTCAGCCGACCCTTGTGGACGTGCATCGTGACGGACGCACGATTGCCGCCGTCGCGCAGCCGACCAAGACGGGTTTTCTCTTCGTGCTCGATCGCGTGACGGTCGAAGCCCTTTTCCCCGGTCGTGGAGCGCCCCGTACCACGCTCCGATGTGCCGGGAGAACAGAGCGCGCCGACCCAGCCCACGCCCCTGATGCCGCCGCCTCTTTCGCCTCAGGGTCTAAGCGCGGACGACATCTGGGGAATCACGCCGATCGACCGTGGCGCCTGCATTGCACGCATTCGCACGCTGCGCAACGACGGGTTCTTTACGCCGCCCAGTCTGCAGGGAAGCGTTGAATTTCCTTTCTACGGCGGCGGTTCGAACTGGGGCGGGATGGGATACGACCCGAGTGCGCATCTGGCGATCCTGAACAGCGTGAACGTGATGAGTTACGTGCTGCTTTTCCCGTCGGGCGATTTTGCGCGCTTGAGAAAGCAAGGCGTGGCGCCGTAAACCGAACTCGCCCGGCAGACCGGCGTGCCGTTCGGCATGGAGCGTGCGGTGGTCCTTTCGCCCTTGGGCGTGCCATGCAAGAAGCCGCCTTGGGGCGTGATCTCCGCTGTCGATCTCGATACCGGCAAGCTGCGATGGCAACACCCGTTCGGCGCCGCGCCGCTCGGGCTACCGGGGCTGCGGGCCCCGGTGAGCTGGTGCGCGCCTAACACCGGCGGTCCGCTGATCACCGCGAGCGGGCTGATTTTTATCGGCGCGACTTCCGACGGCATTTTCCGCGCAATCGATGGTTGGAACGGAGAAATTGTCTGAGAACACCCGTTGCCCGATCCCGGCGCCGCCACGCCGATGAGCTTCCAGGCGGCCGACGGACGGCAGTTCGTCGTCATTGCCGCTAGCGGCAGCACCCTGTTGAAATCGCCTTTTGGCGATGCGCCGGTCGCTTTCGAGCTGGCGCCCAAGTAAAACTGTTCTGGAAGACGCTGCGGTCTGCCCCCGAAATAGCCATGAAGAGCCTACTGAAAAAGCGACGCCGTATTGACCGGATATGGGACCAAAGGCCAATAGCTTTTCAATGATCCGCTACCTATATTGACTTCACCCAAAAGGATCGCAGGCCGGACTGGCAGGCGGTTTCGCGTTGCAGTCGCGAATAAGCGCGGGCTTCATGCTCAGGCGTTCATGCGTTCATTTTGGGCGGGAGGCGTTGACGGCCGGCCTTGGGTTGCAAGGTCCGAAGATCACGCGGCTCCCGGTTAGCGGCACGGCAGCACTCAGTGCCATGGGTATCGCCTCGCGGCCCGCAAGAGTGATTTGCACGGCCGTCGCGGCGAGAGCCACGCCTGAGCCGGCCGGCCGCTCGCCTGCGCGAATTAGCAAGGCGGCCATGGCCCGTCAGAAATGCAGTGCGCAAGGACGATCCCTACATGTCATTCGACTGACTCGCAAAACCACCTTCTGAAGGAGAACAAAATGAAGCAGACCATCATCGCCACTCTCATCGTAGGGTTAGGCTTGGCGCTCCCCGCCCTGGCTCAGACAGGCAAGCCAGTGAGCCCCGCGAAAATGAAATGCGAAGACTTTGTCGCGGTGGACGTGGCATACCAGCCGGCTCTCGTCTACTGGGTGGCGGGTGTCGATCATCTCGGGGTACTCGAAACCGACACAATGGTGGTCGACACCGCGACGCCAATCGCCGCGATCGTCGCCGAGTGCAAGAAGACACCGAAGGCGTCGTTCAAGAACAAGGTGCGGGCGATGTACAAGAGTCACCAGATCGCCCTCTTCGAGCATCATTGAAAGCGTGCGGGCCGCGCACTTAAACGGATCGGAAAGGGACCAGCAGGTTACCGATAAGCGAGGCCTCTTGCGGCGGCGCGCATCGGTGCTCCAGGCATGCGCACCGGTCATCCGGGCGGCCAGCCGGTTGCGAATGAGTTATGGGACTTCGAGCCATGCAACGAATTGTTCGATATTGGATCGGCTTGGGCGTGGTCTCGCTTGTATCTGCAGTACAGGCGCAACAGCCCATCATTTATCCCGCTCGCGGCCAGAGTTGGGAGCAACAGCAAAACGATACGGCGCAATGTCACTCGTGGGCGCAACAAACCACCGGTGTCAATCCTGTTGCGCTCGCCGAGCAGATGGCGAACAGTCCGCCCCCACAGCAACAAGGTGGCCAGATGTTCCGCGGTGCCGCAGGCGGCGCGCTGTTCGGAACGCTGATCGGCGGAGCGGCCGGCGGCCATTGGGGAGAGGGAGCGGGGATCGGTGCGCTTGTGGGCACGATGGGAAGCGGCATGCGAATGCGGCGCGAGCAGCAGCAAGAGGCCTCGCAGCAGCAGGGCATGCAGCAGCAGGCGTCGAGTCAGCTTGCGACCTACAACCGCGCAGTGGGCGCATGCATGACTGGACGCGGCTACACCGTCGAGTAGACGCCGTAGCGCACTCATCCGATCTGTAGTCCGCGCTTTCGCTCAGGGTTCACGAGAGGCAGGAGGAACACAATCATGCTGAAGTTTGTGCCGGGAGCCGCGCTGGCGGTCCTTGTCTGCGCCACGCCTTCATGGGTGCTCGGCGCGGACTTCGACGGCAGCAAGCCGCTATTGTGCGCGACCATCGACGCGCATTTCTGCGGCATAGGGGAAGTGTGCTACCGGACGTTGCCGGCGCTTCTCGGCGCGCCGCAGTTCATGCACATCAACTTCGCAAAGAAGGCCATAGTCGGACCGCACCGTAGCACCGAGATCCGATTCATGGAACCGAGCGCGGGACAACTACTGCTTCAAGGGACTGAATTGGGATATGCCTGGAGCGTCGCGCTCGACACCAAGACCGGCTCGATATCCACAACGCTCGTCAACCGCGATGACGTGTTCGTGCTCTTCGGGGCCTGCACACCGTCGTAGATTGTTCGATGTTTATAAGCTCGACGGCGCTTGCCGTGGGCGCAAAGCGGAGCAGGGGAATGAAGTGATTCACGCATTCGGATTTTTCTGCGCTTTAACTATCGATGGAGGTATTGGATGGCGAAGTCTTCCAAGGCGGGCACCGGCGATCACGCAGCGATAGCGGCGCTCAGTCCCTTCGAATTGAAGGACGAGCTCATCAAGGCTGCGGGCGGCGGCGCGGTCGAGCGTGCGGCGAACGCGTCGATGCTCAACGCAGGCCGCGGCAATCCGAACTTTCTCGCGACCCTTCCACGCCATGGTTTCTGGCAGCTTGGGCTCTTTGCGATGCGCGAGTCCGAGCGCTCGTTCGCGTATATGCCTGAGGGCGTGGGGGGATTTCCGAAACGCGAAGGCCTGACTGAACGCTTCGAGCTGTTCCTGCGCGAGAACAAGGGCGTGCCAGGAATCGACTTCCTTGCCGGCGCCGTTTCGTATGTGCGTGACCAGCTCGGGCTTTCCGCCGGTGACTTCCTGTATGAGATGTGCGAGGGCATTCTCGCGTCGAACTACCCGGTGCCGGACCGCATGCTGAAGTTGTCGGAGGTCATCGTCGGGCAATACTTGCGGCGCGAAATGATCGGCGACTATCCGTTCGTCGGCGAATTCGATATTTTCGCGGTGGAAGGCGGCACGGCGGCAATGACGTACATCTTCAACACGATGCGCGAGAACCACTTGATCGAAGCCGGCGACACCATTGCGCTCGGCATGCCGATCTTCACGCCGTACATCGAGATCCCGCGCCTGAACGACTATCAGCTGAAGGTGGTGAATCTCGACGCCGACGTGAACAACAATTGGCAATACTCGACGAAGGAACTCGACAAGCTGCGCGATACGAAGGTGAAGGCGTTCTTCCTCGTGAACCCGAGCAATCCGCCGTCGGTGAAGATCAGCGACGAGAGCCTTGAGTACATTGCGGGGATCGTCAAGGAGCGGCCTGACCTGATCCTGCTCACCGACGACGTGTACGGCACGTTCGCCGACAACTTCGTGTCGCTGTTCGCGCTGGCGCCGAAGAACACGATTCTCGTGTATTCATACTCGAAGTATTTCGGCGCGACCGGGTGGCGGCTTGGCGCTATCGCGACGCATCGCGACAATGTGCTGGACCGGTTGCTCGGGGAATTGCCGAAGGATGTGAAGAAGGTATTGCATCATCGGTATGAGTCGATCACCACCGAGCCGGAGAAGCTCAAGTTCATCGACCGCCTCGTCGCCGACAGTCGTACGGTTGCGCTGAATCACACTGCGGGCCTGTCGACGCCGCAACAAGTGCAGATGGTGTTGTTCTCGCTGTTCTCGCTGATGGATACGCCGGATGCGTACAAGAAGGCGCTGAAGCGGTTGATCCGTAGCCGCAAGCAGGCGTTGTATCGTGAGATCGGCATCAGCTTTAACGACGATGACGAGAACAAGGTCGACTACTACACCATCCTTGATATGGAGTTCCTTGGGGAGCGCGCTTACGGACGCGACTTTGTCGATTGGCTCATCAAAAACACTGAGCCATCCGAAATGTTGTTTCGTCTCGCGAAGGATGCACGGGTCGTGCTGCTGCCGGGACGCGGTTTTGGCACGCAGCATCCGTCGGGCCGCGTATCGCTCGCCAATCTCAACGAAAGCGACTACGTGAAGATCGGGCGGGCGATCCGGACCTTGCTTGGAGAGTACGTTGACCGCTATAACGCCGCGTCGGGGAAGAAGCTCGATAAGAACAAGGTGCTTTGACAAGCGGCATAAGACTGACGCGTGATGGCGCGACGCGATTCCGATTCCAGTGCCGATGGCGGATGCTTCTCCGGCATGGCGTTAATGCATTCAGCCAGGATCCTGCATATGAAGATGCTCTTGCTGTTCCCACTTTGCGCCGCGTTGTTCGCGTTCAGCGGTGCCGCGTACGCGCAAGTCGATCAATCGCAGCCGCAGGTGCTGATCAAGACCGCGACGCAGCAGATACTCGACGAGGTGCGCACCCGGGCGATCGAGCCGAACGATATCCCCCGCATCATGGATATTGTGAACAGGGACATCCTTCCGTACACCGATTTTCGTCGTACTACGTCGCTGGCGATGGGCCGCTATTGGAAGACGGCGACGCCGGCGCAACAGCAGCAGGTGGTCCAGCAGTTCGAGCTGCTTCTGATCCATACGTATTCGGGCGCTATTGGGCAGTTGCGTGCGGATCAGCAAATCGAGTATCCGCCGATGCGCATGGCTGCGACGGATACGGACGTTGTGGTGCGAACGATCGCGATTGCGAATGGGCAACCGGCGGAGATCTACTATAGGTTGTATAAGACGCCGCAGGGGTGGCGGTTATATGACCTGAACGTGTTGGGGGTCTGGCTGATTCAGACATATCGGCAGCAGTTTGGAGACAAGATCCAGCAAGGGGGGGTGGATGGGTTGATTCAGTTTCTTACGGAGCGGAATCAGGAATTGGCGAAGGGAGGGCAGTAAGTTCGCTCGCGCCGGTGGACGGGGGGCGGGGGAGCTGGGGGCGGGTGGTTAGGGGTTGGTGCCGGGTTGGTGCTGCTTGCGTTAGCTCGGGTTCAATGTTGGCAATATTTTTATCGTTGGCACTCGGGTTCTTAGGGGGCGCGCTACCGGCGGTGGTCGAGGGTCAATGCTGGGTTGTTGCTGCTCACGTTAGCGCGGGTTCAATGTTTGCTAAATTTTTTATCACTATTAGCCACTGTCCGTGGCGGGACTTCATTTCTTTGTCCAACGGCGACAAAGAAACGAAGCAAAGAAAACGCCTTTCCACAAACTGTATTAAGTGTCCCCAGCGTGCATACCACTGCTTTTGGTTCCCGCGTAGAACGGTGCTCGCTAGAACCACGGATGTTTGAAACCCTCCTTCTCGCGAATTCCTACATCCCCACGCTTCGCCACCAGTGCTCTCGGGCAAGATCGGTGGCCCACGAACTTGCACGGCCTCACCCACGTTAAGAATTGATGCACTTTTCAGTGTTTGCTAACTTCACGCGCAACTGGTCGCACATGGACCACGACGAGTTCGGTTTCATCATCTTCTGATGCCCCGCGCCCTACGTGCTGTACGTTATGCGCACCTCGGCACATCGGCACATCGGCACATCGGCACATCGGGGGCCGAGGCGTTGGCCGTGCGGGACCGTCGGGGTTGGAACTTGCCCGAGAGCACTGGTGGCGAAGCGTGGGGATGTCAGGATTCGCGAGAAGGAGGGTTTCAAGTGTTGGTGGTTTTGCGAGCACCGTTCTACGCGGGAACCAAAAGCAGTGGTCTGCACGCTGGGGACACTTAATACAGATTGTGGAGAGGCGTTTTCTTTGCTTCGTTTCTTTGTCGCCGTTGGACAAAGAAATGAAGTCCCGCCACGGACAGTGGCTAATAGTGATAAAAAATATAGCCAACATTTAACCCGAGCTAACGCAAGCAGCAGCAACCCGGCGTCGACCCAATCCCACGGACAAAGAAATGAAGTGCCGCCACGCACAGTGGCTAATAGTGATAAAAAATTTAGCCAATATTAAACCCGCGCTAACGTACGCAGCAGCAACCCAGCACCGACCACCGCCCCCCGACCATCAGCCCCGAGCCCAAAACCCCGCCCGAGTGCGAACGAAAATACCCTGATCAAAGCATCTCAGTCACTTCTTCAATGGACGTCTGCGCCACGGGCCGGTCAAGCACGACCTCGCCACGCGCCATGGCGACGATCCGGTCGCAAGAGTGAAACACGTGCTGCAAGTTATGGCTGATGAACACACCCGTAATGCCTTGCGCCGACAAGCCCCGCACGAACCCGATTACCTTGTCCGTTTCCTTGACCGACAAGTGGTTGGTCGGTTCATCGAGGATCAATAGCTTCGATTTAAAATGCATCGCGCGTGCAATCGCAACACCCTGGCGCTGCCCTCCCGACAATTCGCCCAACAACGCTTCGGCGGAACGCAGATGCAGGTCGACATCGGCAATGGCTTTGACGGCGTCGGTGCGCATGCGGGCATGGTCCATCGGTCCAATGCCGAACAACGAAAACATCAACGGCTCACGCCCGATAAACACATTACGCGCTATCGATAAATTCGGAACTAGCGAGTTATGCTGATGAATTGTTTCGATGCCCAACTGCATCGCCGCTTTCGGCGATGGAATGCGTACAGGCCGGCCTTGAAACAGGATCTCGCCTTCGTCCGGCTTGTGCACGCCCGAGAGAATCTTGATGAGCGTGGACTTGCCCGCGCCGTTATCGCCGAGCAGCCCCACGACTTCGCCGCGTTTGAATTCCAGGCTTACACCCTTGAGCGCATGCACGCCGGAGTACCACTTGTGCAAGTTGCGCACGGCCATTAGCGTGGTCGATGCGCTTGACGCATCGGCGGAGGTGTTGGCGTCCGCATAGGAATGAAGATCGGTATCGTGAACCGCAGAGGAGAGGGTGTTCATAGCTGCACCTTCAGATGTCGCGCCGTGCGGCGCATCCATGCATTGGCAACCACCGCGAAGATGGTCAGGCTGCCGACGGCGAACTTGAACCAGTTGGCATCGACTTGCGTCAGCACGAGGCCGTTATCGATCACGCGAATCAGCAACGCGCCCACCACCGCGCCAAGCACATTGCCGATTCCACCAGAGAGCGCGGTCCCGCCAATCACCGCAGCCGCGACGGCCTGAAGTTCGAGTCCATCGCCTATGGAAGGCAGCGCCGCCCCGAGCCGCAGCACCTGGATCATGCCGGCGAAGCCCGCGAGCACCGAGCACAGCACGAACGAAAACAACTTCACGCGCCGCGCCGGCACACCGCTGGATATGGACGCTTCAAGAAAGCCGCCCGTCGCTTTCATCCAGTTGCCGAGGTTCGTCGCTGACAACAAGAAAGCTGCTGCCGCCCCGATGCCGATGAACCAGAGAAACGACGCGCGAAACAACCCCTCCGGTCCGATAAAGCTGATGAACAATTGCGCGGGCATCCGCTCAATTGGCAGGTTCGGCGGAAAGCCACCGGACAGCACCACCGTCAGCGATCGCACGATAAACAGCATGCCGAGTGTCGTGATGAAACTCGGTATGTTGAAGACCAGCGTGATCAGCCCGTTGGCAAGCCCCACGCACGCAGCCACCAGTAGTCCGATTGCAAAAGCCAGCCAGAACGGCATGCCGGCGTTCATGAGCAGCGTGATTGCCATGGGCGTGAGCGCGAATACCGATCCCACCGACAAATCGAACTCGCCGCAGATCATGAGCAGCGTAACGCCGATAGCGACAAGCCCCACTTCAGGCAGCACGCCGAGCACGCCGCGAATGTTTTCGGCGCTGAGAAATATCATCTGCGAGCGCACCTGGAACAAGCCGATCAGCACCGCGAGCAACACGATGCCGGCAAGCTCCGGTTTCTGCAGATAGATCTTGAGCAGTTTTTTCATGCGAGTCTCCTAGCGCAGGCCCTGTTGCGAGAGCGCGATGACCGAGTCCGCCTGAGCGGGCATGACGAGGGAGTTGCCGGTGTTGATGTCGGCGGGCGCGAGGCCGAACGACTTCGCGAGATAGACCTGCATCACCGGCATGAAACCCTGCGCGTAGGGCTGCTGATCGACTTCGGCCTGGATGTAGCCGGCCTTCATCATTTGCAGGACTTGCGGCACGATGTCAAAGCCCGCAAGCAGCACCTTGCCCGGCGGCACGTTGCGATCCTTCAGCGTGCGCGCCACGGCTGCATGGAAGAAGCCCATGTCGAAGTACGCGGTCGTGTCTGGATGCGCGGTGAGATACGCGCCGACGCGCTCGCCCGTCACCGAGAGATCCGTGCCCGAGTCGATCCGGTCGATCACGACCGTGCGAGTGGGATTGGCGCGCTTCCATTCATCGAGGCCTTCCATCACGCCTTTGGCGCGTTGCTCGGCCCAGTTCTGTCCCGGCGCGCTGACGCCGATCAGTACGCGGATCGGTCCGTCTTTTGGAAACTGGCTGGTGAGCTGATGCGCGAGACTGCGCCCGGCCGGGACAAAGTTCTGGCCGATGAACGCCTGCCGTTTCGCCGCGCCCGTCGCGCCGGCGCTTTGATCGACGTTATAAGCGATCACAATGATGTGCCTCGCGCGGGCGTCGTTGATCATCGGCGTAAGCGCGTTGTCGTCGACGATGGTCGTCAGGATTGCATCGGGCTTGCGCGCAACCGCCGCCTGGAAGTTGGCGCTCTGCTGTTCTATGGAACCATCGGTCTGGGTGAAGACCATCTGGCAATGCGCTTGCACGCGGCTGCAGGCATCGTCGAAACCTTTCTTTACGGCCTGCCAGAACGCATTGGTCGCCGCGCCGTGCGTCAGCATCACAATGTTCATCGGCTCCGCGCTGCGCGCCGCGGTCGCCGCGAAAAGCGTTGATGCAATACACGCTGTCATAGCGAGTTTCGAGGTGAGTCTCCGGGTCATCGTCTGTCTCCTGTTATGTCCCGCGCGCGGCCGCAGTCGCGGTGCGAATGCAGGTGCCGTCGTGCGGGGTGCTGCTGTCGCCGGTCTGTGCCGGAGTTTTATCTATAGTTGATAGGCCCATAAGATTGATGCGATCATCGGGTCAATGCTGCAAACCGCTAAGGCCCATGCCCGACCTGATCAACCACCGTAAAACGAGCATGGCCGATATCGCCAAGGCGGCCGGCGTCAGCGAGGCGACGGTCGATCGCGTGCTCAACGGCCGTGGCGGCGTCTCGCGAGAGAAAGAACGGCGCGTGCTCGAATGGGCGCGCAAGCTGAAAATAGACCGGGCGCTCGACGCGGTATCGGTGCGCTGGTTGCGCATTGCCATCCTCTTGCAGCAGCCCATTGCACCGTATTACGTCTATCTCAAGCAGGGTTTCGAAATCGCTCAGAAGGCGTTCGAGGCGCAGCGGGTGATCTGCGCCGTGACGTACTTCGAAAGTCTTGAGCCGGCGCGCGTGGTCGAGACGATCCGCCGCGCGACGGAGAAGGCGGACGCGCTGATCATCGTGGCGTATGAACATCCGGACATCACCGACGCTTTGCGCCACGTTAGCCGCGCGATGCCCGTCGTTACGCTCGCCAGCGATCTCCCGGGAACGGGAAGGCTTGCTTATGTGGGAATCGATAATCGCGGCGCAGGACGCGTCGCAGGCGAGCTCATGGGCCGCTTCCTCGGCGATAGGGGAGGCAAGGTGCTCGTAATGACGGGCATGCATGATTTCCTCGGCCATGAAGAACGTGAAAGCGGTTTCCGCTCAGTGTTGAGACGACGTTTCCCAAACTGCGACATCGTGGAGACGGTCGAAAGCCGTGAGCAATCGGCGGTCACCGAAAGCCTCACTCGCGATGCCTTCCGGCGTTATCCCGACCTGCGCGGGATCTACAATATTTCGGTCGGCGACGAAGGCGTCGGCGCTGCACTCCAGGCGCTCGACCGCGTTCGTTCGACGGTGTTCGTCGGCCATGAACTCAACGACATTTCGCGGCGCTTGCTCATTGAAGGAACGCTCGATGCCGTGCTCGACCAGAACCCGACGGGCGAGGCGATGCGTTCCATCGAAATCATCTTGCGGCACTATCATCGCGATCCGGGCGTGGCGTTGCCGCAGCAGATTCCGGTCACGGTGTTGCTGCGCGAGAACCTTCCGCTCAGCGACTGAGCGCAAGCGCCGCGAGTTCTTCTTCCCGCGACACTTCGTTCCACAGTTCGCGAATCCAGTCGCGCATCAGCAGCGATTCCGCCCAGCGGTCGGTCGTGTCATTGCCATCGCGGCCGATGATCGCGTAGGGCTTGGGTCCCAGTTCGCAAGTAAAGATCAGCGAGTCGTCAGGACCGGCACGCCGTTTCCAGGAAAGAAATCCATAGCGCCACCAATCGAGAAAAAGATCCACCCAAACCCGATGCGGCTTGAACGATATCTCGATCTGTACTTGTTCACGGCTCGCCACGCGGCCGTGAAACGCCCATGAGTGGTCGAGAATCTGATGCATGTCCGCGTGGTTTTCATCGGACACGGGCAGGGCGAATTCACGTCCCACCAGATAGTGCGAGATATCGCCGAGAAGCTTCAGGTTGGGCCGGGCATCGAGCAGATCGAGTGTGAAATGCAGGTCTGTCGTCATGCGGTCCCGATGCGTTTCGATATACACCGGAAAGTCCACTTGTTCAGCGAGCCGTGTCCAGCCGTCTATCAGCGCGAGCGCATCGCTTAGCCGGCGCGGCCGCACATCGGGCTGCAAGTCGATGTGATGCACGCCGAACTCGGTGGCGTTTTCCAGGACTGGTTGCAGCTCATCCACCGTGCGCGGAAAGCATTGCCCTTCCGCATGCAAGCCGAGCGGCGCCAGCAAACCGGTAAGGCGGCGCACGTCATCGCGTGACTCATAAGAAGCGCTGACGCCGTTAAAGCCTGCTTGCGCGATCATCGCCAGATTGTCTTCGAGCGATCGTTCATGGCCGTCGGTGTGACGACGCTCCATCGCCCATAGCGACTGATAAATTTCGAGCCGCTGCGTCATAGCGCCTCCACGGCGAGCAATGGCTTGAGCTTGACGCTGCGATCCGAGAGCAGAGCCGGTTCGATGCACGCACGCCGCGCAATCAGTTCCTGCGCGACGCGTACGTCGCGTGCGATCTCGCTCACTTGTCCCACACCGCTCGCGCCGAGCAGCACACCATCGCGATCCAGCGCAAAGAATATTCGCGACGCGGCGCTGGTCTGGCGTGTCACGGTCGTCACGCCGAAGGCGGGTATGCCGGCGATCTGTATTGTCATGTCGTACTGATCGGACCAGAACCACGGGACTTCGGAATAGGTCTCGCCGCGATCGAGCATATTGCGCGCGACAATGCGCGCTTGATCCTCCGCATTCTTCCAGCACTCGAGCCGCATGCGCCTGCGAAACAGCCGGTGCGGAAACGAGCAGACATCGCCGGCGGCGAAAATATGCGGATCGTTGGTGCGCAGCGTGTCGTCCACGGCGATGCCATCGGCTACATCAATACCCGCCGCTTCCGCCAGTTCCGTGCGCGGCTTCACGCCAATGCCGGCGATCACGCAATCGCACGCGATGCTCGTGCCATCGGAGAGCTTGACGCCGGTCACACGCTTCGCATTCGATCCGATGATCCGGTCAAGCTGCACGGCGAAGCGCACGTCCACACCCATCTGCCGATGTCGTTCAACCAGGTACGCCGCGACAATCTCGGGCACGGCGCGCATCAACGCCCGCGCTGCGGCTTCGATCACGACGACCTCGCACCCGCGCGCAATAGCGGTCGCTGCAATTTCCAGCCCGATAAACCCCGCGCCCACGATGGCAATCCTCCGCCCCGGCGACAACTCGCCGACTATGCTCAACGCGTCCGCCGCCGTACGCAGGACATGCACGCTGTCGAGCGTTGAGCCCGGCATGCTCAAGCGGCGAGGCGCAGCGCCGGTCGCGATCAGCAGGCGCTGATACGCAACCGTGTGGCCGCTGTTCAAAACAACCGTGCGCGCCGCCCGATCGATCTGCTGCACGCTTGCGTCAGTACGCAGATCGATACGCTGTTCACGATAGAACGCCTCGTCGTAAAGTGCGCATTGCGCCGTGGTCTTCTGCCCGAGCAGCACGGCTTTGGAGAGCGGCGGCCGGTCATAAGGCGCGACACCTTCATTCCCGAGCAGCGTGATCTCGCCGTCCCAGCCGTTGTCGCGCAGCGCGTGAGCGGTACGCGCGCCGCTTTGCCCGGCGCCGATGATCACCATCGCGGGACGGCTTCTCATGATGCTTCCTGCGCTTGTGCCGGTACGCCCAGCAGTACCTCGCCGCCTACGACACGCACCGGATAGGTTTTCAGATGCACGCATACCGGCGGGCTTTTGGGCTTGCCTGTCGGGATATCGAAGCGGCCCTGATGCAGCGGGCATTCGATTTCACGAGCGAGAACAAAGCCATCGGCGAGATGCGCGCGTTCATGCGTACACCAGCCATCGGACGCAAAGAAACCCTCGGCGATGCGATACACCGCGTAACTCGCCCCCGCGTGATCGAAGCGGATCACGTCTTCCTCCGCGATCTCGCCGGCAGCGCAAGCCACGACCCACTCGATGTCATTCGTTTCTACGGCCACAGCAGCCTCCGTGTTTTTAGCTTGTAAAAATCAGATGCTCTAGTGGGTCGCGAATGAACCACGCGGCTCGCCTTCCGTCGGCACCTTGCGTTCGATCACATGACCCGGCTCGGAACGCTGTTTCCATAGCGCCGGAATCATCTCGCGATACGCCGCATAAAGACTCGGATACGCCGGCGGAAGCTGATCCTTGATGGCGTCGTGCAGACGCGGCAGGGCGTGAAACGGCACCATCGGCAGGAGATGATGTTCGAGGTGATAGTTCATGTTGAGGTACAAGAAGCGGAAGACCGGATTGATAAGAACCGTGCGCGTATTCAGCCGATGGTCCTTCACATTGACCGCCAAACCAGCATGCTGCGTGAGACCCAGCAACTGGTGCAGCCAGCCGCCATAGAACCGCGGCGTCCAGATGAACATCAGCGGCAGGAAACTGCGAAACGCGATGGCAAGTCCGATCATGCAGATCACCACCAGCAGATAGATGCGGCAAGACGCGATCATCTTGGGCTTTTCGGTGGCCGGGAGGAACGCATCGGTAGCCGCATCCACGTGGCCGAACGCGTGCCTGACGACCTTGCCGATCTCAAGCGAAGTCCCCAGCAGTCCGAAGAAATCGACGATGATCGGCCAGACCTTCGTTGGCCGCGCCACTTGAATTTCAGGGTCGCGCTCTTGGAAATAGGTGTGCGTGTGATGCCGCGCGTGACTCCAGCGCCACCAGTAGCCTTCGCGGATCGTCATGAACGACGACAGGTGATAGAAGGCGTCGTTGAGCCAGCGCGTCTTGAACGGCGTGCCGTGAGCGAGCTCGTGCCAGCGGGCGTCGCTCGATGAATAAATCGTGCCGTAGACGAAGAAAGCCGGCACCGCCCACCAGGTGTCCCAAGTCAGCGCCGCCACCACGCCCGATGCGATCAGCAACAGCAGCCACGGGCCGAAGTTGCGAAGGCCCTCGGCGTCGCTGCGTTTCATCAGTTCCTTCAGCACGGCGCGAGGAATGCGCGGTTGATACCACTGCTGGCCGATGCGCTCGTCGAGACTCGGGTCGGTGAGGCCGGGTTTGGCCGCATCGCTGCCGACGTTTGGCGTCGCTGACATGGGGTGTCTCCTGCTTCGTCATAAGGTTGTCTTGAGCGCTTCCCGTCATTGCAACGCGGCGGGTGGCCTTCTTGTTGAGACAACGATAGATGACTGGCGCGCGTCGCTCACTCAAAAAAATGATGGATTTCCATCAAGCGGGTCTTCGGGCCGCGTCGGTTATGGCTTACAGAAATAGAAATTAAATTCCACCAGCGCAAGCCGTGAAATTTATTTTGCATTAGCGTCAGTGCTCTTCTATGCTTGTCTGCACTAGCGGCCGGAGTGCTGCGCGGAACATCAAGGAGACTGCTGTGAACAGCGTGGAAGCCAGTGCAGTGACGCCGGAAGGCGTTGTGGAAGCGTTGTTGCGCGGTCCGGGCGCGGTGCGTATACGGGGTTTGTTCAGCGCCGCGCAGGTCGCTGAAGCGCGCCGTGTGGTGATGGCGCATTCGCAGGACCGGGTGGAGACGGTCACGCATTTCCAGGGGCAGGCGGCTGAGGAGCAGCGCCTGCATTTGCAGCGGCGCGTATGGAATCTGCTTGCCAAGGGCGATGTATTTTCGGAGATGGCGGAGCATCCCGTGATTGTCGCGGCGATGCGCCTCTTCCTCGGCGAGGACTTCATCATGGGGTCGATAGCCGCGAACCGTATCCTGCCCGATGGTCCTGGTCAGGAACCGCATATCGATTACCCGTACTGGGATTTTCATGCGCCGGCGACGTTTCCTGTCGGCATCAACACGAGCTTTCCGCTTAATGCGCAGGTCACCATCCCGCTTGATCCGTTCACGGCGCAGACCGGCGCGACGGCTTTCGTTCCGCACACGCAGCATGAGTTGCGATATCCCGGCGAGGGCGATGCGTTCTATGAGCGCTGCGAGCGTATGGAAGCCGATCCTGGTGACGCCATTGTGTTTTTTGGGGCGACTTGGCATTGCGCGATGCCTAACCACAGCACGCAGGATCGCAGCGCGGTGCTGATTCAGTACCTGCCGAAATTCGTCAAGCCGATGGAAGATTTGCGCGCAATGGTCGGGGAGGGGTTTGTGGAAACCGCCAGCCCGACGATGCGGCAGTTGCTGGGGCTGAACTATCCATATCCACAGAATCTGGATGCGGTGGGGATCGCGGTGAACGCTGAGGGGAGGAAATGAATTCCGTTCGCACCCGATCGGGGGTTTGGGCGCGGGGCTAATGGGCAGGGTTGAGACGCGGGGCTAATGTTCAGGGGTTGATGCCGGGTTGTTGCTGCATACGTTAGCGCGGGTTGTATGTTGGCAATATTTTTGATCACTATTAGCCACTGTCCGTGGCGGGACTTCATTTCTTTGTCCAACGGCGACAAAGAAACGAAGTCCCGCCACGGACAGTGGCTAATAGTGATAAAAAATTTAGCCAAAATACAACCCGCGCTAACGTGAGCAGCAGCAACCCGGCATAGACCCCCGACCACTGCCGGTAGCCTGCCCCCAAAGAACCCCCGAGTGCGAACGAAAACACCCTGGCTAATAGTGATAAAAAATTTAGCCAACGTTGAACCCGCGCCAACGTAAGCAGCAACAACCCGGCATCAACCCCGACCACCCACCATTAGCCCCGCGCCTCAACCCCTGAGCATCAGCCCCGCGCCAAAACCCTTGACCGAGTGCGAACGCAAATAACTCGCGCTAACCTAAGCAGCACCAACCCAGCGCCGCGCGCCCCCACCGTTCAACCATTTGCGCTACAGTTAATACCATCCACGCTACGCGATCCAACGCTACGCGATACAAACTCCAAAACGCCCCCCGACAAACCCCACGCGTTCCGCGTCACCCCAAGGCCCAATGAAGTCCCCGCCGATCAAGCTAAACCCCCTCCTGGCGATCGGAACCGCCGCCACGGCGCTACTACTGGCCGCTGCGGGCCGGCACCGCTCCCGCCCTCCCCCACGCCCGGCCCCCGCCCACTCCGCACTCAACGAAGCGCGCATGATCGCCATCATCCGTGCATCGCGCGAAGCGATCATCACCATCGATGACAGCGAAATCATCCTCATGTTCAATCCAATGGCCGAGCAGTTGTTCTGCAGCAGCGCGGCGGATGCCATCGGCACGCGGCTCGACCGCTTCATCCCGGAACGATTTCGCGCGAGGCACTCGCAGCATGTCCGGCAGTTCGGCGTGGCCGGCGTTTCCGACCGGCAAATGGGAAAGCAACGCGTGCTCTTCGGACTTAAGTCGAACGGCGAGGAATTTCCCATCGAGGCATCGATCTCGCAGATAGACGACGGCGACGGCAAGCTCTACACGGTCATGCTGCGCGACGTCACCGAGCGCGTCAAAGCGGATACCACGCTGCAGGCTTCCCGCGAAGAACTGCGCGCGCTGTCCGCCAACCTGCAGCATGTTCGCGAAGAAGAGAAGACGCGTATTGCACGCGAACTGCACGACGATCTCGGTCAACAACTGACCTCGCTCAAGATGGATCTGTCGGCGGTCGAACAGATGCTCGATACCCCCGCTCCAGCGGACCCGGCGCTTCAGCAGGAGATCACGGCGCAATTGCATTCCATGCGCCGCCTGATCGACGCGACGGTGGCGTCGCTGCGGCGCATCGCAGCGGACCTGCGCCCGGTGATGCTCGATGACCTCGGGCTCGTGCCGGCTATCGAGTGGCTGGCGAATGACTTCACGAACCGCTATGGCATTGCGGTCGAAATGCGCATTGAACCCGGCGAGGCGAGCTTCAACCGGGATGGCGCGACCGCTCTGTTCCGGATCGTCCAGGAAGCGCTCACGAACGTTGCGCGCCATGCCGACGCCACGCTCGTCACCGTCTCTATCTTCGTAGAGGGAGACCAGTACGTGCTGCGGGTGGAGGACAATGGACGGGGTGCCGCCGAGCGCCTCGAGCCCGATGGCAAATCATTCGGCTTGCTCGGCATGCGCGAACGGGCGCATATGCTGGGCGGCCTCGTTTCCATCAATACCGGCACCGGCCGCGGCTTTGTCGTGACCGTGCGATTTCCGGTCCACTCCCTTGAACAGGACGAAACGCAGCCATGATTCGTGTGTTGATTGCCGATGACCACACGCTCGTGCGTGACGGCTTGCGCCACATCCTGCAGAGTGCAAGCGGGTTCGAAGTGGCTGGCGAAGCCAACGATGGCCCGAGCACCGTGGCGCTGGTGCGCTCAGTACCCGCGCAGGTGATCGTGCTCGATCTATCCATGCCCGGGCGCACCGGCGTCGAACTCATCAAGCAGATCAAGACCGAAGTGCCGGCGCTGCGCATCCTGGTCCTGACGATGCATGCAGAACACCAGTACGCGGTCCGCGCGTTCAAGGCGGGCGCTGCCGGTTACCTTACAAAAGAGAGCGCGAGCGCCGAACTGGTTGCTGCGGTAACGAAGGTGGCGGCGGGCGGAGTTTACGTCAGCCTGTCGATGGCGGAGAGCCTGGCGCAAAGCCTCACCGAGCCCGCCGACACGCTGCCGCATCAGCGTCTCTCTGACCGTGAGCTCGACGTGTTCCGCCGCTTGTCGGCGGGGCAGACCTTGTCGGAGATTGCCGAAGCGCTTTGTGTCAGCGCCAAGACAATCAGCACCTACAAGACGCGAATTCTCGAAAAAATGCAGATGCCGCACGACGTGGCGCTGATCCGCTACGCCGTGCGACACAAGCTTTTCGACGACAACGAGTAGCGCTTGCGGCAGCTGTAGGGAAATGCCTACAGCCGTTCCGAATTCCCTACACAAAGCTCGTTCGACGCCGATTTTATTTTGAGACAGCGCCCGCGATACTTCTGTTCATGAGATCGAACGCATCGACAAACGTCATCGAGTGACGGCTGTCGATGCTTGCCGGGAGCGGGCGTCAGGTCGTTGAAATCGACGGTATGTTGTTCGCAGACGTCGCACACACGTCTCGTACGTGTCTTGTAGGTGTCTCGTACGCGTCTTGCAGGCATTAGCTGGCTGCGCGACTTTTCCCGAAGCCTTTCCATCGCCAATGCGCCACGACGGCGCGGCGTTCGTGCGTCCATTGAGATGACAACGAGTAAAGCAGGAGCCGACCATGTTCTCCGTTATTGCAGACGACCTTGAGTTTGCCGACGATACCGCCGTGCTTGAACCAAGCGCGCCGTGTGCCGCGCTGCCTTCGGAGAAAGCGCGCGCGACCCGATGTTCCACCTGCGTACAACAGGCGTTCTGCATGCCGCCCGAACTCAATGAGCGAGACGTGGCGCGTGTTTCGGCTATTGTCGGCTCGACCCGAACCGTGCGTCGCGGCGAAAGGTTGTACCGCGCGGGGGCTGCTTTCGAGAGCATCTACGCCGTGCGCGCCGGGTGCTTCAAGACAGTGATCGTGCATCGCAATGGACTGGAACATGTGACGGGTTTCTATCTGGCCGGCGACACCCTCGGTCTCGACGGCGTCAGCACTGACCTTCACACCTGCGAGGCGATAGCTCTGGAAGACAGCATTGTCTGTGTCATCCCGTTTCATCTGCTTGCGGCGGTGTGCCGTGATGTCGAGTCGATGCAGCATCACGTGCACCGGATGTTGAGCAGTGAGATTGTGCGCGAGGCGGGTTTGCTGATGCAATTCGGGACCATGTCGGCGGCGCAGCGCATTGCCGCATTCCTGCTTGATTTGTCGCGGCGGCTGAAGGCGCGCGGTTATTCGTCGATCGAATTCAACTTGCGGATGACGCGTGAGGAAATCGGCAGTTATCTCGGGATGAAGCTCGAGACCGTGAGCCGGATGTTTTCGCGGCTGCAGGAGGATGGGTTGATCGATTCAGCCGGCAAGCAGGTCAGGATTTTGGATATAGAGGGATTGCAGAAGCTTTGAGCGGTTGCGGTTGCGGGTCGTCTTTCAGCGATTTTTCGGCGGCGTCGAAGGTTGCGCGCACAGCGCGATTGGGGTCGGTGTCGGAGCATTGCAGGCCTGTGATCAGGCGGCCGTCGCCGACGAGCAGATCGAGGCGCGCGGTGTAGCGGCCGTGACCGGGGCGGACGAGCATTGCTTCGATGGTGAGATTGCAATCGGCAATGTTGCAGCTCAGTCGTGCGAGCCGCACGAGTTGCACGCTTGCCTCGGCTTCGATCATGGACGATCGGGCGAAGCCAACGAAGATCACTTGCATACCGATGCCCATCGAGGGTTCTCCGAAGGTGTTGGATTGGTTTTTTGGTGCATGACCGGACGGGTGTAGTACTCAATGTGAGTGTCAGGGGCATGTCATGTATTGATATCGATCAATCGGGGTGGAGATGGGGCGGGGAGGGGCGCGGCGGCGCGGGGTGGGGTGGGGTGGGGTTGGGGGTGGGTTGGTGGCAGTTCTTGGGTCGGTGGTCGGGGGCGGTGCTGGGTTGTTGCTGCTGAAGTTAGCGCGGGTTTAATGTTGGCTAAATTTTTTATCGCTATTAGCCAGGGTATTTTCGTTCGCACTCGGTCAGGGTTTTGGGTGCGGGGCTCGTGCAGTGGTCAGGGTCGATGCTGGGTTGCTGCTGCGTAGGTTAGCGCGGGTTGTATGTGAGCTAAATTTTTTATCACTATTAGCCACTGTCCGTGGCGGGACTTCATTTCTTTGTCCAACGGCGACAAAGAAACGAAGCAAAGAAAACGCCTTTCAACAATCTGTATTAAGTGTCCCCAGCGTGCAGACCACTGCTTTTGGTTCCCGCGTAGCACGGTGCTCGCTAGAACCACGGATGTTTGAACCCCTCCTTCTCGCGAATCCTGACATCCCCACGCTTCGCCACCAGTGCTCTCGGGCAAGCTCGATGCCGCAACAGCCCGGTACGGCCTCACCCGCATTTGTGATTGACAGCAAACTTTCCAGTGCTTAGCGATTGCTACCGAAGTTGCTTGCGTCCAGCGTGAAGGCGTTCCAATATTTTGCTGGTGTGCGGTGTGCTGGTGTCAAAAAGGTTTTGCGCGCTATGCGCGCCCCTCGCTTGAATGGTCCTGCGGATCACGCAAGAGGCGACCCGTAAGGACGGGTGAAGTCGTATTAGACCGTGCGCCGTCGATCTTGCCCGAGAGCACTGGTGGCGAAGCGTGGGGATGTAGGGATTCGCGAGAAGGAGGGTTTCAAGTGTCCGTGGTTTTGCGAGCACCGTTCTACGCGGGAACCAAAAGCAGTGGTTTGCACGCTGGGGACACTTAATACAGATTGTGGGAAGGCGTTTTCTTTGCTTCGTTTCTTTGTCGCCGTTGGACAAAGAAATGAAGTCCCGCCACGGACAGTGGCTAATAGTGATAAAAAATATAGCTCACATAGAACCCGCGCTAACGTACGCAGCAACAACCCAGCACCGACCCCGACCACCGACCGTCAGCCCCGCGCCCAAAACCCTGACCGAGTGCGAACGCTAACAACCCGCCCAACATTGATCCCGCGCCAACATGGGCAGCAGCAATCCGGCACCGCACCCGACCATGTGCGCCCACAGCAACCAACGCCTCGGCTATGCAAAACCGCCCATGAACACCACACCGAAAGACATTGATCCCGCAGACGAAGACCCCGAAGACCCCGAAGGCCCCGGCGACGCCGGCGACTCCACCGACCCTGTCGTAGGCCCATCGAAACCACGCCTATTCGGCACATTGGGCCCCGGTCTCATCACCGGCGCCAGCGACGACGACCCTAGCGGTATTGCGACCTACGCCCAGATCGGCGCCGCCTTCGGCTACGGCCTCTCATGGGCGCTGCTCTTCAGCTACCCCTTGATGGTCGCCATCCAGATCATCAGCGCGCGTATCGGCCGCACAACCGGCCACGGCATCGCCGGCGTGCTGCGTCTGCACTATCCGAAATGGCTCCTGAACTGGATCGTCGCGCTCCTGCTGATCGCGAACGTGATCAATCTCGGCGCTGATCTCGGTGCAATGGGCGACGCCATGACGCTGCTGCTGCCCGGCCCGAAATGGCTCTACGTGCTGCTGTTCTCGCTGATCTGCGTGGCGATGCAACTACTGCTGCAATACACGCGCTACGTCTCGGTACTGAAGTGGTTCACGCTGTCGCTGTTCGCATACTTCGCCGTGGTCGCGGTCGTTCACGTGAACTGGCAAGCACTCGCTACGCACTTCTTTATCCCGCATCTTGTCTGGACGCCGGCGTATCTCACTGCCATCGTCGCCATCTTCGGCACGACTATCAGCCCCTATCTTTTCTTCTGGCAATCGGCGGAAGAGGTCGAGGATATGCACGTGTATCCACGCCGCAAGGATCTGCTCGATGCGCCCAAGCAAGCCATCGCCGCGCTGCATCGAATCGATGTCGATACGGCGGTGGGCATGGGCCTGTCGAACCTCGTCGCGCTCGCGATCCTCACCACCACCGCCGCCACGCTCAACGCAAGCGGCCTCCTGGATATACAAACGTCAGCGCAGGCGGCAGAAGCGCTGCGTCCCATCGCGGGGCAGTTCGCCGGATTGCTGTTCACTATCGGGATTGTCGGGACGGGCTTGTTGTCTGTGCCGGTCCTGGCGGGCTCCGCTGCTTACGCGGTGGGAGAAGCGCGCGGCTGGCCAGTGGGCTTTACGCGCAAATTGCTGGAAGCCAAGGCGTTCTATGCGGGTATCGCCATAGCGACGGTGGTCGGCATGCTGATCAATTTCACGCCGCTCAACCCTATCAAGGCGCTGTACTGGAGCGCCGTGCTCAATGGTGTCGTGGCAGTGCCGGTGATGATCGTGATGATGCTGATGGCCGGCCGTTCCGACATCATGGGCGCCTTCGCGACCCGTGGCTGGCTTCGCTTGCTCGGATGGGCCGCAACCGTGGTGATGGCACTCATCGCAGTGGCAATGTTCGCGACCTCTTTTTAACGCGATCGCGATAGCACTACGGCTGATCTACATCAATGGTTCCGTTTTAGGCTCTGGAAAAATTGGAGCGGTACTTGTCCGGATCGCATGAATCTGAACTTTTCAGGAGCTGAAAATGGACTACAAGAGTATTGCTGTTCACGTCGATACCAGCGCTCGGGCACGCGCCAGGATCGCCGTTGCAATAGGCCTGGCGAAGCAATTCGATGCCCATCTGACTGCTGTCTATGCGGTCTTCGCGCCTGATCCACAGACGCTCTACGTGATGGCCGGCTCGGCGCAGTACTACGCCGAGTACGAAGGGCAACGAGCCGAGCGCGCCGCAGCCGAGGAACAGTATTTCAAAGCCGAACTTGAGCAGTCGGGGATTCAGGGCGACTGGGAGGTAACCGGTCCTCACGAGGATATCCCGGTCACGCGGCGTGGGCGTTGTGCCGACATTATCGTGGCGGGTCAGGAAGATCCCGACGATCCCGAGAGCTACGTCGGCGACCATTTCGCCGAGAACCTGATCATGTCGTCCGGACGTCCGGTGCTATTGATTCCGTATGCGGGCGTTCTTGACACGATAGGTACCCAGGTCATGATCGCCTGGGATGGCAGCCGTGAAGCGACGCGTGCCGTCTATGACGCAATGCCGTTTCTGGTGAAGGCCAAACGCGTGTCGATTGTGACGGTCGACGAAGCGGCGCGCAGCTCGTTCAGCGACCGGATTCCGGGGCAAGAGATTGCCGTCGCGATCGAACGGCACGGTGTGAACGTACAGGTCCGCGCGCTGGATGGCGTGCAGCGAACCGGGATTGGCGAAGCGCTGCTTTCGGAGGCGGCGGACCTCAACGCCGACCTGATGGTGATGGGCGCGTATGGCCACGCACGCTGGCAAGAAATGGTTCTTGGCGGCGCCACGCGCACGGTCGTGGCTTCAACGACATTGCCGGTTTTGTTCTCGCACTGAGGGCGTGGACGAGGTTCGTGTGAACGCACCAGAAACCCTGGCGCGTCACGCGAACCGTTGAAAGAAACGACCCGGCAAGCTCGAACAGAACCAACACCCATCAACCAGCGCACACGCGAAAGTCACCGGCGCGCAAGCAGATCCAACCACCAGTCTCCGTGAAATCCCCTACGGACGAATCTCCAATGATAGCGTTACCATTCGCTCAACCAAGCGGCCGTGGCATCGCTCGCTGTATCGCTATCAAGGAGAACCAGCTTGTCTTCGAATCGTAAAACCCCCGAGCAATTAAGGAGTTATCGCTGGTATGGCGTGAACGACCTGCGTTCGTTCGGACATCGCTCGCGCACGGCGCAGATGGGCTATCACCCGTCCGATTACATGGGCAAGCCGGTTATCGCCATCGTGAATACGTGGAGCGAACTCAATTCGTGCCACACGCACTTCAAGCAGCGCGTCGAGGAGGTCAAGCGCGGGGTGTGGCAGGCAGGCGGCTTCCCCGTCGAAATGCCGGTCATGACGCTCGCCGAGCCGTTTCAGAAGCCGACCACCATGCTCTATCGCAACTTCCTCGCGATGGAAACCGAGGAGCTGCTGAAGTCGTATCAGTTCGACGGCTGCGTGCTGATGGGCGGTTGCGACAAGACCACACCCGGCCTCCTGATGGGCGCAATCAGCATGAATCTCCCGGCCATCTTCCTGCCCGCCGGCCCGATGCTGCGCGGCAACTGGAACGGCCGCACGCTCGGCAGCGGTTCGGATACATGGAAGTACTGGGCGGAACTGCGCGCGGGCAAGATCACGGAAGAAGAATGGAAGGGCATAGAAAGCGGGATTGCCCGCTCGCCCGGTCACTGCATGACCATGGGCACCGCGTCGACCATGACCACGGCGACCGAATCGCTCGGACTGATACTGCCCGGCTTTTCGTCGATACCCGCAGTCGATTCACGTCATGCGCAGTTTGCATCGCTGACCGGGCAGCGGATCGTGGAGATGGTGTGGACCGACCAGAAGCCGTCGGACATCCTGAGCGCAAAATCCTTCGATAACGCCATCACCACCGTGCTGTCCATGTCGGGTTCGACGAACGCCATCGTGCATCTGGTGGCGGTGGCGCGACGCGCGGGCATCGACCTGACGACGGCGCGCTTCGATGAACTCGCGCGCATCACGCCCGTGCTCGCCAATCTGCGTCCGGCCGGCAAATACCTGATGGAAGACTTCTTCTACGCAGGCGGCTTGCGCGCATTGCTCGTGGAACTGGGCAGCCTGATCGACGGCACGCAGATGACGGTGAGCGGCACGACGCTCGGCGAGAACATCGCGGGCGCGGAGATCTTCGACGAGGACGTCATCCGCAAGCGTCGACAACCCGCTGGTGGAGCGCGATGGCCTCGCAGTGCTGACCGGCAACCTCGCGCCCGATGGCGCGGTCATCAAGCCGGCCGCAATGGAACAGCATCTGCTGAAGGCGCGCGGACCGGCCGTGGTCTTCAAGGACTACGCCGACATGGCGGCGCGCATCGACAGTGAAGAACTCGACGTGAGCGCGGAGTCAGTGATCGTCCTGCAACACGCGGGTCCGGTCGGCGCTCCCGGCATGCCGGAGTGGGGCCAGTTGCCGATCCCGCAAAAGCTCCTGAAGCAGGGCGTACGCGACATGGTGCGAATCTCCGATGCCCGCATGAGCGGCACCAGCTACGGCGCGTGCGTGCTGCACGTGGCGCCGGAATCGTTTGTCGGCGGTCCGCTCGCGCTGGTGAAAGACGGCGACATGATCGAACTCGATGTGCCCGGCCGGCGCCTCCATCTCGACGTCAGCGACGAGGAACTCGCGGCGCGCAAGCAAGCGTGGACGCCGCCGAAGCGTCCGTTCGAACGCGGCTTCGGCGTGATGCATCAGCTTCACGTCACGCAGGCGAACAAGGGCTGCGACTTCGATTTTCTTGAAGAGCCGCTGGCGGCGCCGTCAGAAGCGGTTGCAACGCCCACGCCCGGAGTGCATCGCGACGAACCCGAGATTCACTAACCCCATTCAGAGCACGACTTCATGAATCCATCCGATACCGCCGTCAGCAACGCCGCACTGGAATTGTTGCGTCACGTCAGCACAGCTACGCTCACCACGCAGTTGTTCAAGCGCGGCTTGCGTAATGTGTTCCTGCAGGGCGTCGCGCCACTAGTCAAGCCCGCACCGGGCGCGCCGAATCTCGTCGGCCCTGCGTTCACGCTGCGCAATATTCCGGCGCGTGAGGACCTCGATCACGTGGGCGTGTTTCAAGACCCGGACCATCCGCAGCGCAAGGCGGTGGAGAGCGCGCCGCCGGGCAGCGTGCTGGTCCAGGATTGTCGCGGTGATCGCACGGTGGCATCGGTGGGATCGATTCTCGCGTTGCGGCTGGCGAAGCGCGGCGTAGCGGGCATGGTCTCCGACGGCCCCGTGCGCGACAGCGGCACCATCGCCGGACTCGGCTTGCCGCTGTGGTGCGCGGGCGCGAGCGCGCCGCTGAACCTGGCCAAGCATCACGCGGTGGATATGAACGTGCCGATAGCGTGCGGCGGCGTGGCGGTGTATCCGGGCGATATCGTCGTGGCCGATGTGGACGGCGTCGTGATCGTGCCGCGCGAAATGGCGGAAGACGTGGCACGCGATGCCACCGAGCAGGAGCAACTGGAGATCTTCATCTCGCAGCGCATTGATGAAGGGCGGCCGCTGCGCGGCACCTACCCGCCGAACGAAGAAACGCTGGCGGCGTATGCGCAATGGCGTGCACAAAAACAATAACGCGCTGACGGGTTTATATCCACGTTGCACACATAACAGCTCGCGGATAGACAGCGGGCGCAGGAGACTCCGTGAATACCGCTGGCAATGCTGCTGTTAGCCCCGCCCCGGCTGCAATAGATGAAACGCCCTTGATCAACCGCCTCGCGCTGAGGTTGATGCCGCTCCTGGGCCTGTTGTATCTGATTGCGTATATCGACCGGTCGAATATCAGCTTCGCCAAACTGCAGATGCTGGGCAGTCTCGGTTTGAGCGAAGTGGCCTACGGACTCGGCGCGTCCCTGTTCTTCATCGGCTACCTGATATTCGAAGTGCCGAGCAACGTGCTGCTGCATAAGTACGGTGCGCCGCGCTGGATCGCGCGGATCATGCTGACGTGGGGCATTGTCACCGTGCTGCTAGCGTTCACGAAGAACGCCACCATGTTCTACGTGCTGCGCTTCCTGCTCGGCGCCTCCGAAGCAGGGCTTTATCCGGGCGTGATCTACTACCTGACGTTGTGGTTTCCATCGCGGCATCGCGTGCGGATGCTCGGCTATTTCACGATCGGCAGCAGTCTCGGCAACATGGTTGGCGCGCCTATCTGCGGCTGGCTGCTCGACAAGGGTGGGCTCTTCGGTCTGCAAGGCTGGCAGCTTGTTTTTATCGTCACGGGGATTCCGTCGATCCTTCTCACCGCCGTCGTGTTGCTGTATTTGCCGGAGTCTCCGCTAAAAGCCAAGTTTATTTCGGATCACGAAAAGAAATGGCTCGCCGATACACTCAGCAATGAGCGCGCGCTGGCCGCGCAAAGCGAAGCCGGCAAGACGAATCTCATGAGTGTGCTGACGGAACCGCGCGTGATCGGCATGGCGCTGTATTACATGATGCTGTCCATGTCGGTGTATGGCGTGAGCTACTGGCTGCCGACGCTGGTCAAGGGCTTCGGTGTCAGCAACACCGTCAACGGCCTGATCAACATCGTGCCGTGGCTGCTCGCGACTATCGTGCTGATCTGGTTGCCGTCGAAGCTGCGGGTGGCCAACCGCACCATGACCGCGATGCTCTGCGCGTCGGCGCTCGGCGTGGTGTTCTTTCTCGGCAGCGTTTTTCTGCCGACGAACACGCTGCGTTTTATTGCGCTGAGTCTCGGCGCGCCTTGCATGTATTTGCTGCTCCCATGCTTCTGGACGCTGCCGCCGAAGTTCCTGACCGGCGCACGCGCCGCAGCGGGGATCGCCGCGATCAATTCGCTGGGTAACGTGGGCGGTTTCATCGCGCAGAATCTGGTGCCGTGGGTACGGCAGGTGAGCGGCAGCACGAAAGCGCCCATGCTCATTCCCGCCGCGTGCCTCTTTACGTTCGGCGTGGTCACGCTGATCCTGATTCGCCGCAACCGGCAGGATGGCGCGGAGGCGGCCAATGGCGGGCGGGTGGAAACGGCGTAGGGCGCAGCGGTATCGTGCTTATGACGAAGCCCGGTCCGCCTTCACTACAATAGCCGGCTCAAGCTCTCTCCATCTCAAGCCAACCATGCCGAACGACAAGCCGACCGCGTATTCCATCGAAGATCAGGATGAAGAAGTCGCGCCTGCGCCCGCCAAGCGCACGCGCGGCGGTCCGAAGGGGGTGCGCATCACCGATGTCGCCGCCCTGGCCGGTGTCTCTCCCATCACGGTATCGCGCGTCTTCAACAATCCGGAATCGGTCGCGCCGGAAACGCTTGAACGCGTGCGTCAGGTCGTGCAAAAGCTCGGCTACGTGCCGAACCGGCTGGCGGGAGGATTATCGTCGGCGAAATCGCGGCTGATCGCGGCCATTGTGCCGACCATCGCGCACTCGTTGTTCTCCGAAACCCTTCAGGTGTTCAGCGAAACCATGTCGCGGGCCGGGTATCAGGTGCTCCTCGCGTTGAGCGGCTACAGCGACTCCAACGAAGAAACGCTGCTCGATGCCGTCTTGAGCCGGCGTCCCGAAGCCGTGTTGCTCACCGGCGTCGCGCATACGGATTCGCTGCGCGAGCGGCTGCGCAACGTGGGCATTCCGATTGTGGAGACGTGGGACATGACGGATAAGCCGATCGATATGCTCGTCGGCTTTTCGCATTACCAGGTGGGCGTTGCGGTGGCGGAGCGGTTCCTCGCGCGCGGCGTGCTGCATCCGGGTCTGGTGTGCGCCAACGACGACCGGGCGATCGCACGTATCACCGGCTTTCGCGAGCGACTGGCTCAGGCGGGCATTCACGATATAGCGGAGGTGATCGTCTCGCCGCCCAGTTCGGTATCGGTAGGCAAAGCCGCGCTGCCGACGCTCATTGAACAGATGCCGCAGCTCGACGCCGTGTTCTGCGGCTCGGACCTGCTTGCTATCGGCGTGCTGGGTGAGGCGAAGCGCAGGGGAATAGAGGTGCCGTCGCAGCTGAGCATATGTGGTTTCGGCGACCTTGAATTTGCTTCGGAAACGAGCCCGCAACTCACGACCGTGCGCGTGGACGGCACGCATATTGGCATTAGTGCGGCGCGCTGTTTGTTGGAGCGCTTGAAAGGCGTGAAGGAAGTGAACGTGGTTGACGTGGGATTTAATATTGTCGAGCGGCAGACGGTTTGAAGCGGGTCGCCCAGGTACCCGCTTTCTGCTTGTTATTCCTCGCTTCACTCCCCGCACTGTTATCCCTCCTTTTGTCGGGCTCAGCCCCCTCCAAAAATCCAGTCTTATCCCCCGATGTGCGTGGTTTCGGCCGAGCCGGTCGACGGCGACACTACGGTCATCGATCGGTGGCCTTCCTTTCCTAAAGACATCGACGGAAGCCAGCTTTGAACTTCCAGCCAGTCTTCCTGATTGTCTTCACCGGTCGAGCTTTTTGACTTAAGCGTGCGTAGCGGGCCGCTTTATCCGCTTGAGGGGTCGAGTGGTTAAAGCGGGATGTTTCAGGGAAGGGGTGCACGTTCCCGCTTGGCGCATGCCTGTGTCGGCGTTACATGGCATTGAACAAACGTTCCTAAACACGTGTGTAACACCGACGATGACGTTTTATCAAACCGGGGATACACCTGCGGACTGGCTTTCAGGCGCAGGACAACACTTTCTGGAGGTAAATATGAAATCGTCGATCTATGCGGTCCTTGTTGTCTCGGTCCTGGCCGCTCCGATCATTTCGTTCGCTCAACAGAGCGGACCTGTCACCCGCGAGCAAGTACGCAATGAACTCGTCCAGCTCCAGCAGGCTGGGTACGACGGAAACGCGGGTGATGCGACTTACCCTGCCAATTTGCAAGCGGCGCTGGCGCGTGTGGCTGAACAAAACCAGGCGCAGGCGCAAGCAGCTCCGCAAAACAGTGCGTATGGAGCATCGACAAGTGGTTCCTCGGAAGCGGGCAGTCCGCATGCTCAGGTTGATACTAAGTCGATCTATATGGGGCAGTAAGGTGGTCCGGTGCTGGCGCTGGCGCTGGCGCCGGTGTCGGTGCCGGTGCTGGGTCGCTGCTGCGTACGTTGGCGCGGGTTCAATATTGGTCGTGTTCTTGCGTTCGCACTCGGGCGGGGTTTTGGGCGCGGAGCTGATGGTCAGTGGTCGGGGTTAGTGCTGGGTTGCTGCTGCGTGCGTTGGCGCGGGTTCTATGTTGGCAATATTTTTATCGTTGGCACTCGGGGTTCTTAGGGGGCGCGCTACCGGCGGTGGTCGGGGTCGGTGCCGGGTTGCTGCTGCTTACGTTAGCTCGGGTTCAATGTTTGCTAAATTTTTTATCACTATTAGCCACTGTCCGTGGCGGGACTTCATTTCTTTGTCCAACGGCGACAAAGAAACGAAGCAAAGAAAACGCCTCCCCACAATCTGTATTAAGTGTCCCCAGCGTGCAGACCACTGCTTTTGGTTCCCGCGTAGAACGGTGCTTGGGGGTGACCCGCTTCGGTGGACAGTTAAGCAGTTGAGTTTTGCATAGGTGATTTTCCTCCATTTGACGAGGTGCTGCGAGTTGTCCACGGCCGGCCGGCGGGTCGCCTATTACGACCATGACGCTGGCCGGCGGTGGGCAACTCGCTTGCAGACGACCTTCGGTTTTTTTCTGCATAAGCCCGCTCGAAGTTGATCGGCGAACGATAGCCGATGCCGCTGTGACGGCGATGCACGTTGTACCAACCTTCGATGAACGAGAAGATCTCGGTGTGGGCTTGCTTGTGCGTCTCGAAGCGCACGCGCGCGAACAGTTCGCACTCGAGCGTGGCGAAGAAGCTTTCGCACATGGCGTTGTCGAAACAGTCGCCCACCGTGCCCATCGAGGGGCGCACCCCCATTTCACGACAGCGCTTGCCGAAGCTGATCGAGGTGTATTGGCACCCTTGATCGGAGTGGTGAATCACTCCGTGGGGACGCCGTTCCTTTATCGCCATGTTCAGCGCCTGAAGCATCAACCCGGTGCGCAGGCGGCAACCCGTCGCCCAGCCCACCACGCGCCGGCTGAACACGTCCAGCACCACCGCGAGGTACAGGAACCCAACCACGGTCGGCACATAGGTCGCATCGGCCACCCAGAGGTGATTCGGTGCATCGGCGCGGAAGTGCCGCTGCACCAGATCCGGGGCCGGGCGAGCATCAGGCTTACGCTTTGTGGTGGTCTTCCAGCGCCGCCGGCTCACGCCGCACAAGCCCGCTACGTTCATCAGGCGCCTTATCCGCTTGCGCGAGATGTGAATGCCTTGTTCGACCAACTCGGCATAGATGCGCGGCATCCCATAGGTTTCCCGCGCGCGCGCATGGATCGCGCGAATGCGCCCAAGCAGATCCGCATCGCCAAGCGCATGCGCAGACGGTCTGCGCTTGAGCCAGGAGTAAAAGCCGCTGGTGGAGACCTTCAGCAGCCGCGCCATGGTGGCAATGGGCCAGGTGGCCTGATTCGCTTTCATGAACTCGAACCCTTCTCGGGCAAAGTTCCGGTCTCCCGGGCGAACCAGGCCGCGGCTTTTGACAAGATTTCCCGCTCAACTTCGAGCTGGCGAACCTTGCGCCGTAGCCGGGTCAGTTCCTCACGCTCCGTTGTAGTCAGACCATCGTGACGCTTGCCGGCGTCGCGCTCGGCTTGAGCCAGCCAGTTGTAGATCGACGCTACGGTGGGCTCGAATTCCTCCGCGAGCTCCTCGGGCGTACGCCCCGCGCGTACCAGCTCTACCATTTGCGCCCGGAATTCCGCCGGGTACGGCTTGTGATGTTTCTGCATGGTGAACACCTCCTGTTCTAAAGAATAGGTGTCCACGAAACCGGGTCAACTCCAGCTCGCAAAACCACGGACACTTGAAACCCTCCTTCTCGCGAATCCTTACATCCCCACGCTTCGCCACCAGTGCTCTCGGGCAAGTTCGGTGCGACCCACGGACTCGCTCGGCCTCACGCATAATTGCGCGGGCTTCAGAATTTCCCGGCGCGATGTCATTTCATGCACGGCTTTTCGCACACAGCGCAGGGCACTCCGCCTTTTCTTTGGCGTGCTGATGCCCAAACGTATTGCGCGGTATGCGCGTCTCTCGCCCTAATCGGTCACACGGATTGCGCAGTCCAGCAACCGTAAAGACGCTTGAGGCCGTACTGATTCGTGGCCATCGATCTTGCCCGAGAGCACTGGTGGCGAAGCGTGGGGATGTAGGGATTCGCGAGAAGGAGGGTTTCAAGTGTCCGTGGTTTTGCGAGCACCGTGCTACGCGGGAACCAAAAGCAGTGGTCTGCACGCTGGGGACACTTAATACAGATTGTGGAAAGGCGTTTTCTTTGCTTCGTTTCTTTGTCGCCGTTGGACAAAGAAATGAAGTCCCGCCACGGACAGTGGCTAATAGTGATAAAAAATAATAGCCAACGTATAACCCGCGCTAACGTACGCAGCAGCAACCCAGCACTGACCCCGACCACTGACCATCAGCGCCGCGCCCAAAACCCTGACCGAGTGCGAACGAAAATACCCTGACCAATAGCGCCAAAAGATAAAGCCAACATAAACCCGCGCTAACGTACGCAGCAGCAACCCAGCACCACCGCCAACCAAAAGCGCCGAAAGCACCAACCCATACGTAGTTATGCGCATACATCAAACTAACAGCGAGCGTAGCAAGCGCCCCCTGACCCTAGAGCAAGGGCGCCCCGAATGTGCGCCACCCCCCACAATCAACACCACCGCAGCGCGGCAACTTCTGACATATTCTAATGTTGAGGATGACGACAGAATGCATCGAAATTGCGAACCCCATCACTTTGGAAACCCGCCTAAAACCGCACGGGTGCGGCGTCACCCTTCAAAAAACAACGAGGTGAACAATGGCGCCTTCAAATCAAAACAACAACCACGGCACGTTCGACGAACTGATCTTCAAGCGGGAACTGAACGAAGTGCATCTGCTGCTCGACTTCATTTCCGGCAGGCCCGATACCCATATATGGGACCTCGACGGCAAAATTCCAAAACCGGCTGCAGATGCAGCGAAGCATGACGCATCGACGCCTATCGACGATAAAAACACCCTCAATGCTTTCGACACTATCAAGCGGGTATGCCAGCTCCGCTACCCGCCGATGGAACCTTCATCCGACAAAGCCTACGACGCCACTCTGCTCTTTTACGTCAAGGACAGGCTGAACAGCCTCGCCTACCCGGCGTCGGGATTGACAATCGCGTACACATACATTTTTGTCGAAGAGCAACGCCTCCTGGAACTTCTCCCCGAGGGCGAAAAAGATCGCCAGACCCGCGCGTCCGTCGCGAGAGAAGCCTATCCGGGGCTGGTGGGGAGTGCCAAGCGGTTTCGCGTGATTCACAAATGGAATACGGGCGTTGGCGTATTCATCACTGTATTTGCCGCCATCTTGCTATGGCTGGTCACTTACGGCGTGCAAATCACCGCGCGTTTCGAGGAAGACGGAAAAAGTGCAACCGAAGTGACGCGAAAAATTTATGCGGAGATCGACAAGGAGAGTGCTGCCACGTTACTGCAGGGGAAAACTGTAGATAGCCGCAAGACGGTGTCGCAGCGATGCGATGCAAAAGAAATCGAAAATCAGAGTAACTCAATCCGGCTTCTATGCAACGATTGGTCCTATATTCAGGCGCGCTATGACATGTCCATTGCCGATGCCACGACCTATGCAAACAGTTTCCCATCGAGCGTCCTCATGCTGTTTTTTCCGACCGCCGTAGGCAGGGGGGAGTGGCAGAGTCAAACTGCACAGACGAGTGCTGCGTCCATGGACAACAAAGCGCGTCAGCACGATGACGAACGGCAAGAGGCCATTCAATCGATCACCTTGGTGTTGTCCGCTTACGCAAGTTATGTGCTGCCCATACTCTTTGCGTTAGTGGGGACCATCGCCTCCCTGCTGCGCGATATCGGCAACAAGATAACGGATAACTTGCTGGCGCCCCGAGACGAAACCCTCGCATTGATGCGCGTTCCGCTCGGGCTCATGGCCGGTGTCGCGGTCGGCTTGTTCTTCAGTCCTTCGTCAGTCGCATCGCAAGTGAGTTCCGGCGCAGGGGTGCTAACCCTCACGGCTTCGGGAATGGCTTTTATTGCGGGTTATGCCGCGGATGGCTTTTTCCGGATGCTCGACACATTGACCACGCGAGTCTTTAATCTGAATACTGAAAGCAAGAAACCGCCTGCCAAATAGGAGGCGTCCAGGCGACAGCCAACCTGCCGGACCTGTGCTTATCCCTCGAAAGCCTGTTCCGTTTCATCACAGTTTTCCGCGTGGTGTTTCGAAACGGAACAATGTGGTAATCCCTTAGTGGGTCTTCCAGATCCGGTCCAGATCCCGTCCAGATCCCCGCAGGGCCCGTGTTCTCTCACAACCGGTCCGTTGGCATGCATCTCGCAAGCATGCTCCCACCGGTCGCGGAATTATCGTCGCGACGGTTACTCTCACCGATATGCGAGGAGCACGCAAATGAATCACGCCGAAATGCAGTTTTTGAACACTGACTTCCCCTATAAAAAACAGTATGGCAACTTCATCGGCGGCCAATGGATCAAGCCGGCAGGCGGCGAATATTTCGATAACATCTCGCCCATCACTGGCGAAGCGTTCACTTCCATTCCCCGCTCGCGCGAAGCCGATATCGAGCTGGCGCTGGACGCAGCGCATAAAGCCAAGACCGCATGGGGCAAGACCTCGCCTGCGGAACGGGCCAACATCCTGAACAAGATTGCCGACCGGATGGAAGCGAATCTGGTGCGCATTGCGGTGGCTGAGACCATCGACAACGGCAAGCCGCTACGCGAAACCATGGCCGCGGATATCCCGCTCGCCATCGATCATTTCCGCTACTTCGCCGGCTGCGTCCGCGCTCAGGAAGGCTCGCTGTCCCAGATCGATGAAGACACGGTCGCCTATCATTTTCACGAACCGCTAGGCGTGGTCGGGCAGATCATTCCTTGGAATTTCCCGATCCTGATGGCGGTGTGGAAGCTCGCGCCGGCGCTTGCTGCCGGCAATTGCGTCGTGCTCAAGCCTGCGGAACAAACGCCTGCGTCAATACTCGTGCTGCTTGAGTTGATCGAAGACCTTTTGCCGCCCGGCGTGCTCAATGTTGTCAATGGCTTCGGACTGGAAGCGGGCAAACCGCTTGCATCGAACAAACGGATCGCGAAGATTGCGTTCACCGGCGAGACCACCACGGGCCGCCTGATCATGCAGTACGCGAGCCAGAACCTGATTCCGGTGACGCTTGAGCTGGGCGGCAAGAGCCCGAACATTTTCTTCGCCGATGTCATGAGCGCAGACGACAGCTACTTCGACAAGGCACTTGAAGGCTTCGCCATGTTCGCGCTGAATCAGGGCGAAGTGTGTACGTGTCCGTCCCGTGCTTTGGTTGAGGAAAGCATCTACGAGCGCTTCATGGAACGCGCGCTCAAGCGCGTGGCGGCGATCAGCCAAGGGCATCCGCTTGATTCGAAGACGATGATCGGCGCGCAAGCCTCGCACGAGCAGCTCGAAAAGATCCTGTCGTACATCGATCTCGGCAAGCAGGAAGGCGCTGAATGCCTGATCGGCGGCGAACGCAATGCGCTTGATGGCGAGCTGAAAAATGGCTACTACATCAAGCCGACGGTCTTCCGCGGTCACAACAAGATGCGCATTTTCCAGGAGGAAATCTTCGGGCCGGTGTTGTCGGTGACGACCTTCAAGAATGAGGCGGAGGCGCTCGAGATTGCCAATGACACTCTCTATGGCCTTGGCGCCGGCGTGTGGACGCGCGACGGCACGCGTGCTTACCGCTTCGGCCGCGATATCCAGGCCGGACGCGTATGGACCAACTGCTATCACGCTTATCCGGCGCATGCGGCATTCGGCGGCTACAAGCAATCGGGCATTGGACGGGAAAATCACAAGATGATGCTCGACCACTATCAGCAGACGAAAAACTTGCTGGTGAGTTATAGCCAGAAGCCGCTCGGCTTCTTCTGATCGCTTCAGTAGTTTGATCGGATTGGCGAGTCGCCCTGCGGCTCGCCTTTGTTGAACGTTCAGTGGAAACCCTAATGAACCCAGACGAAGTTTCGCGCGTGATCGCGACGGCGGCTGCCATCGAATTGATTGAGAAGCTGAAGGCCGAACACGGCCAGATATTGTTCCATCAGTCCGGCGGTTGTTGCGACGGCAGCGCGCCCATGTGTTTTCCCGTCGTCGAATTCACGGTCGGCTCGTCGGACGTCAAGCTCGGTGAGATAGGCGGCGTACCGTTCTACATGAGCGATTCGCAATTTACGTACTGGCAAAACACGCAGTTGACCATCGATTGCGTGCGAGGTAACGGCGGCATGTTTTCGCTGGAAGGCTCGAGCGGCTTGCGTTTTATCACGCGCTCCCGCCTCTTCGACGACACCGAAATCGCATGGCTCGAACGTCATCCGGTTGAACACGTCACGGGTTGAAAGCTGTCGCAGTGGTACATTGTCTCGATCGACCACGCGACGGACGGAGCTGATGACCGACTCCTTTCCGCGAATGCTGGCGGAGGAGACAATGGTTATGAACCCGGTTTCTTTAGACCGTTCAAATGAATCAAGCCGGCCCCCGGCGTTGGCAAACGATCACGCCGTCATCATCAGGCAATCGCACGAACGGTCCCGGAACTATGGGCTGTCGGACACTATGCGGCCCGATTACGGCGTACTCGCCGAATCCGATCTCATGCTCAAGCGCGAGCAGAACCGCGCGCTCTGCACGCATGCGCTGCCGGTGATCGAAACGCTCTACGGACAGATCGCCAACACGCACAGCATGGTGATGCTGACCGATTCCCAAGGCCTGATTCTGCATTCGCTCGGCGACGACGATTTCCTCGCCCGTGCGGATCGTGTCGCGCTGCGACCCGGCGCGCTCTGGAGTGAACAGCAGCAAGGTACCAATGCGATCGGCACGACCATAGCCGCCGGCGACGCCACCATGGTGCTCGGCGACCAGCATTATTTACGTGCGAACCGTTTCCTTGCGTGTTCGAGCGTGCCGATCCTGGATCCCTTCGGCGAGTTGCTGGGCGTACTCGACGTGACCGGCGATTGCCGGGGCCACAGCCGGCACACCATGGCGCTTGCCAAGATGTCCGCGCAGATGATCGAGAACCATTTGTTCACGAGCGCCTTCCCCGAAGCATTACGAATCCATTTTCACGGCCGTCCGGAGTTTATCGGCACGTTGATGGAAGGCATTGTGGCGTTTCGATCCGATGGGCGTTTTCTCTCCGCTAATCGCAGCGCGCAATTTCAATTCGGCTTGCCGCTAGCTTCTCTGCGCGCGCATACCTTGTCGTCGTTATTCAACGTGTCATGCGGAGAACTGATCGACAAAATGAGCAGCGGCTTGAGCGTCCCCGGCGAGCGCATCATTTCGCTAAGCCTGCAAAGCGGCGTGAACGTATTTGCAAGCGTGGATATGAGGCGCTCGGCGGCTGCCGCCTTCAATTGTGATACGGGTGCCGTCACCGATGTAACCGTGCGCAAACGCACCGCAGAACCGCAGGCGAAACTCTCGGGCCTGCGTTACCTCATGACCGGGGACCCGCAGGTCGCGGCGCTCGTGGAACGCGTGCGCAAGGTGATCGGAAAAAATATCCCGATCCTGATCGGCGGAGAGACGGGCACCGGCAAGGATGTGCTGGCGAGCGCCGTGCATCGCGATTCGCCGCGTAGCGACGGACCATTCGTCGCGGTGAATTGCGCGTCGATCCCGGACACGCTGATAGAAGCCGAGTTGTTCGGTTATGAGGAAGGCGCGTTCACCGGCGCGTCGAAGCGCGGTGCGTGCGGCAAGATCCTGCAGGCCGATGGCGGCACGCTGTTCCTCGATGAAATCGGCGATATGCCGATCTCGCTGCAAAGCCGTCTGCTGCGCGTGCTGCAAGAGCGCACGGTGACGCCGCTGGGCAGCACGCGCGCCGTGCCCGTCGACTTCGCGCTGATTTGCGCGACCAATCGCAACCTGCGCGAACGCGTTATGCGCGGTGAGTTTCGCGAGGATCTTTATTATCGGATCAACGGCTTGCTGGTGACGTTGCCGCCGCTGCGCCAGCGCTCCGACCTCGCGGTGACGGTCGAAAAGATTCTCCGAGCCGAGCGTGCGAGCGGAGAGCCGGTCAGGGTTTCACCTGAGGTCCTCGCGGCGTTCAAGCGGCATCCATGGCCAGGAAATTTCCGCCAGCTCGCGAACGTGCTGAGGACCGCGTGCGCGATGCTCGACGACGATGAAACCTGCATTGGCCTGGACCACCTGCCGCAAGATTTCTTCGATGACGAACGCATGGTGGATGCTCCACAGGCAGCGTCGTCGCCACTCGCAAACGACAGCGCGCGGCTGGACGATATCGCGTTGTCCGCCGTCGCGGCGGCGCTTGACACTCACGCGGGCAACGTCTCGGCGGCGGCGCGGATGCTGGGGGTATCGCGCAATACGTTGTACCGGAAGATGGCGGCTCTCGGGCGAAGCACGCCGCCGATAGCATCGGTATGAGATTAAGGCAAACGATTGAGACGAATGTCTCATCAACGCGCATGGTGCAGTGCGGTGTGATCTCCCGGAACACGCATGCTAAAACGTCACCATGCGTTTAAGTTTTCGGGTTGCCGCGTGTCACGAGTAGCGCGCCAAGCCGAGTCCGCCGGAGACTCTTCATGCCGTATGTTTCGCAGACCAGACACATCGACCGCGTGCGCAACGTGATCGAAGGCCGCATGCGCAGCCCGGGTGCGGATGCGTCGCGGCTGGCGTCGTCGTATAGGCGCTCGCTGGAGCAATATCATCTCGATCCGGGCGCGACCGTCGGTCCGCGCATTCTGACGCGTGCCCGAATTGCGCGATGTCCAGCAGCGCGAGGAAACCGTCCTGCGCGCGTCGGGCCAATGTCTGTCGCGGCTGCATGAGACCGTGCGCGAAGCCGACTATTGCGTGATGCTGACCGATGCGCAAGGCGTGACCATCGATTACCGCGTCGACCGCGATCGCCGTCACGAATTCAAGCGCGCGGGTCTGTATCTCGGCTCGTGCTGGTCGGAGCGCGAAGAAGGGCACCTGCGGCGTCGCGAGCGTGCTGCTCGACGCCGAGCCGATCACCGTGCACAAGACCGACCATTTTCGCGCGGCATTCACTACGCTGACCTGCAGCGCCTCGCCGATCTTCGGCGTTGCGCGGCGAATTGATCGGCGTGCTCGATGCGTCGGCGGTCCGTTCGCCCGAAGAGCGCGAGAGCCAGCGCCTGGTGAACCATATCGTGCGGCAAAGCGCGTTGCTGATCGAAGACGGTTTCTTTCTCAACGCAACGACGCGATTGCTGGGTGTTGCTCGCGCATCGCAACCGGCACTACGTGGAAGCGCAGCCGGAAATCCTGATCGCCTTCGACGCGCGCGGCAACGCGATCGCCGCGAACCGGCGCGCGAAGGAGTGCGTGCCGGGACTCGAATCAGTTGCCGCGTCATGTCGCCGAATCTGTTCGATATCCGCGCCGAACGCCTGCTCGATGTACGCCCCGGCCGCGATCTCGTCTCGATCAGGATGATCGGCTCGGGCTCGCCGCTGCATGCGCGCGTGCGGCCGCCGGTCATGCGCCAGCGTCGCGAAGCGCGCCGCGCCGCCGCGCCGTGTCCAGCACGCCGGTGCATCGAAGGCCTCCGCCAGCGCTGTCCGAAACCGATGCGCTCGAACGCAGCCGCATCATCGCCGCGATGACCGATGCGAAATGGCGGCCCGTCCTCGCGGCGGAGGCGCTGGGAATTTCGCGGGCAACGCTCTACAGGCGGATTGCGAAGTTAGGAATTTTGCCGCCGCACAGGCGGTAGTCAGTCGAATGAGTTAGCTGTATGTTTTAGCGGGCAAAGAACCCGTCTTTCTTTTAGCCAATGCTTAGTGATCCGTATCTCATGGAGGAGCGACCATGCCTGACAGCAACCCGAATCAAACCATCTCCGGCGTTCTGGAGGCACTCGAAGCAGCGCTCAAAAGCGGCGATACCGCCGCCGCCGTCGCGCTGTTCCAGCCCGATGGCTATCTGGCGCGATCTCGTCGCGTTCACCTGGAACATCAAGACGATGGAGGGCCGCGAGCAGATCGCCGCGATGCTCGACGCGCAACTTGAACACGGTCAAGCCGTCGAAGCTGAAGATTGCGGATAACGAGACGGCGACCGAAGCGGACGGCATCACGCAAGCGTGGATCACGTTCGAAACCGAGGTTGCGCGCGGCACGGGTTTCATCCGCGTGAAGGACGGCCTGATCTGGACGCTGCTCACCACGATGGCCGAACTCAAGGGCCACGAAGAACCAAAGGGTTTCAAGCGGCCGATGGGCGCCGAGCACGGCGCGCGCACCGACCGCACGAGCTGGAAAGAAAATCGCGAGGCCGAGCAGGAGACGCTGGGTTATGAAAAGCAGCCGTATTGCCTGATCGTGGGAGGCGGGCAGGGTGGCATTGCGCTCGGCGCACGGATGCGGCAACTCGGCGTCCCGACGATTATCGTCGATAAAAACGAGAAGCCGGGTGACGCCTGGCGCGCTCGTTACAAGTCGCTGTGCCTGCATGATCCGGTCTGGTACGACCATATGCCGTATCTGCCGTTTCCCGACAACTGGCCGGTGTTTTCGCCGAAGGACAAGATCGGCGACTGGCTCGAGATGTACACGAAGGTGATGGAGCTCAACTACTGGGGTTCAACCACCTGCACGTCCGCGCGATACGACGAGGCGGCCGGCGAATGGATCGTGGAAGTCGACCGCGGCGGCGAGAAGCTGACGCTCAAGCCGAAGCAACTCGTGCTTGCCACCGGCATGTCGGGCAAGGCGAATATGCCATCGTTCAAGGGCATGGATGTGTTCAAGGGCGAGCAGCATCATTCGTCGAAACATCCGGGGCCGGACGCGTATCGCGGCAAGAAAGTGGTTGTGATTGGGGCAAACAATTCATCGCATGATATTTGCGCGGCGCTGTGGGAAGCGGGCGTGGATGTGACCATGGTGCAGCGTTCGTCCACGCACATCGTCAAGTCGAACTCGCTGATGGAGTTCGCGCTCGGCGATCTCTACTCGGAGCGCGCGGTGGCCGCGGGCATGACCACGATGAAGGCCGATCTGACGTTTGCGTCGGTACCGTACAAGATCCTGCATGAGTTCCAGATACCGGTGTACAACGCGATCAAGGAACGCGACGCCGAGTTCTACGACCGGCTGGAAAAACGCGGCTTCATGCTCGATTTCGGCGATGACGACTCGGGCCTTTTCATGAAATACCTGCGGCGCGGGTCCGGTTATTACATCGATGTGGGCGCGTCGGATCTCGTCGCGGACGGCAAGATCAAGCTCAAGAGCGGCGTTGATGTAGTGGAGCTGAAGGAGCACTCGGTGGTGCTCAGCGACGGCAGCGAACTTGAAGCGGATCTGGTCGTGTACGCGACCGGTTACGGATCGATGAACGGCTGGGCCGCGGACCTGATCTCCCGCGAGGTGGCGGACAAGGTCGGCAAGGTGTGGGGCCTGGGCTCGAACACGACCAAGGACCCGGGTCCGTGGGAAGGCGAGCAGCGCAACATGTGGAAGCCTACGCAGCAGCAGGCGCTGTGGTTCCATGGCGGAAACCTGCATCAGTCGCGGCACTACTCGCAGTATTTATCGCTGCAACTGAAGGCTCGGATGGAAGGCATTCCGACGCCGGTATTCGGCCTGCAGGAAGTGCATCACTTGTCGTGAGGGTTTGCGTGCCCGGCGGTGCGGTGGTTCATTACTGCTCCGCCAGGCGCGCGATTCTGAGGTCACGAATTCAAGCCGTTATGCGAGAGCACGCGAGCGAGATAATTTTCGAGCAATGCGAAGTCGCTCAGGCCGCCGCGTGCGGCAACCACCTGATCGGGACGAATCAGCACCCAGCCGGGAGCACGCATGTTGTATCGCGCGGCTGCGTTGCCTTCGGTATCGCTGTCGGGTCCGAGGCGAACCAGTGCGAGATCGTCGCCAACCAGCGCTGTAACGGCATCGGGTAACGCCGCAGTACGCTCATCGCCGAACATGAGTAGCGTATGCCTGCCGGCGCTCAGCATCGGCCAGAGGCTGCCTTGCTGTCTGGCGATCCGGGCGTCGAGCGCACGTGTGCCGACGTCGGTGCGCACGGGGTGGCGAGGCGGCTCGCCGAGCGCCAGCAAGGGGCCATCGCGGTAGGTGATGTCGGTCTCTGAAAGCCGGAGTTGCAGCTTCTTTTGCACCACATCGAGATGGCCGACCACGCTCACGGCGATATCCCGCAGTACACGTGCCACCGGGTTGGGTGCAAACGCGACATGCAGCATTTGCGCGGACCCGTCGATGGTGTCGCGTGCGACCGGCCGGCGCTCTGCCTCATAGCTGCCGAGCAACAATTCCGCGTCACCACGGCCGTTCAGCACGTAGGCCAGTTTCCAGCCGAGATTGACCGCATCCTGAATCCCGGTGTTCATTCCCTGACCGCCAGCGGGACTATGGACATGCGCGGCGTCGCCCGCGAGAAAGACGCGGCCGACACGATATCGCGCGGCGAGCCGTTCGTTGGTGCGAAACGTGGAGAGCCAACTGGCATCGTGGAGACGGGTTCCCGGCGGCCCGTGGCGATCCATGTGAAGTTGTAGTTCATCAATGGTCGGCAGCGCTTCACCTTCGCCCTCCGGGCGCACAGCGAAGATGCGCCAGATGTTTCCTTCGAACGGAAACAGGGCTACTGTGCTGCCGTTATGCCACCAGATAGTGATGCTGTGACGATCAAGGTCGCCGCCGGTTATCTGAACGTCTCCGAGAATGAATGTCTGCGGTTCGGTATACCCTTCGAAGGCAACACCAAGCGTTTGACGCACGGCGCTGCGTGCGCCGTCTGCGCCCACGACATAGCGTGCACGCACCGTTTCTTCCCGCCCATCGGCATGGCGCAGCGAGGCGGTAACGCCTTGCTCGTCCTGAACGAATCCGGTCAGTTCAACGCCGCGTTCCAGCTTCACGCCGAGTTCCTCGGCACGCGCGCCGAGGATGGCTTCCGTGCGCGATTGCGGCAACAACAAGGGCTTGGGATAAGGGCTGTCAATTCCCTTGCCGGCCTCGAGCGTGGCCAGCGTGCGGCTGCCGTCGCCGATGGTCACCGCTTTCAACCGGACGCCGGCGGCCAGGAATTCATCGGCGACACCAAGGCTCGCCAGCGCTTCCAGGCTGCCGCTCCAGACAGCCAGCGCTTTCGACACGGTGGCCGGGGCCGGTGCGCGATCGATCAAACGCACGCTGACGCCATGACGGCGCAATGTCAGTGCGAGGGTGAGTCCGGTTGGACCGGCGCCAACGATCAAGACTGGGACGTTCGCGGTTTGCATCATTTTTCTTCGCTCTCCAAAACATAGTGGTGAATGGAAGTGTGGCGCGCCATTGCATCGGAGTTCAGGAAAACGATGATGCGCGTCTATTCAGGGTGGATCTCAAGCTTGAATCTCATCAGATGCTTAAAACGCTTGAGCCATGAGTCCGCCAACTTCATACGCCGGGCATGGGTTGCCTCGTGGCGTTGGGAGGTTGTGTCGCGGATGAAGTAGAATGAATAATATCAAATTTGAATTCAAATTCAAACTATTTCGTTGCTTTGGTTTGCAGCCTCGGTTTGCAGTCCCGCTTTGCAGCCCGATCCGTTCATCTGATTTTGCTCTCCCATGCCGACCGCCAAAAAAACCTCCACAGCGCAGCCACTACGTACAAGCCGTCCCGACGGCGCAGCCACGCGTCAGCACATTCTTCACACGGCGGGCTTGGTATTCTCCGAGCGCGGTTTCGCCGATGCCACCAGCAAGGAGATCGCCGAACGCGCCGGCACACCGATGGCATCGATTAACTATCACTTCGGCAGCCGCGAAGCGCTCTACGAGGCTGCGCTCATCGAGGCGCACAAGCAGATCGTCGGTCTCGATGAACTCATGATGCTCACACAGGGGCTGAGCGACCCGAGGGAGAAATTTCGCACGGTGATCTCGCGTCTTGTGGGGTTGTCGTCCGGCTCGGGCACGCCCTGGGGATTCCGACTCATGCTGCGCGAGGTGCTGTCGCCATCGCGCAGCATTCCGGCGCTCGTTGAAAAGGCAATCCGGCCCAAGGCTCAACTGCTGCTTGGAATGGTCGGCGAGATGCTTGATTTGCCGCCGGATCATCCGGCAGTACAGCGCGGTCTGCTGTTTTCAATACTGCCGTGCATCGCGATGATGATTGCGCCCAGGCAAATCCAGACGGCTTTGCTGCCCGCGGCCGCGAAAGACAGCGACGGTCTTGCCGATGACTTCGTGCGCTACGTCATGGGCGGACTCGACGCGATTGTGACTGCGCATCGCCCTGAAAAAACGGCACCGGCGCCTTCGTCAACTCGCCGTAGAAAAACCTGAAGGCGCCACGCGAGGCATGGCGCGTCGTCGCTTAAAGCGGCTTGCGATAAACAACAAAGCCCGACTTCTCGGCGACCTTGTCGTACAGTTGCATCGCCGTGGTGTTGGTCTCATGCGTTTGCCAATACACGCGCTCTACGCCCACGTTCTTCGCGCGCAGATAGACCTCGTTGATGAGCTTGCGGCCAACGCCTTTTCCTCTGGCAGCTTCCGCAGTAAACAGGTCCTGCAGATAACATCGCGGGCTCACGTCGGTCGTGCTGCGATGGTAGAGGAAGTGCGCCATTCCGATCAATTCTCCGGCGCTTTCCGCGACTAAAGCGTGCATGGGCTCGTAGGCATCGAAGAATCGTGACCAGGTTATAGCGGTGACTTCCAGTGGCAACGCCGTTTCGTGATGGCGCCCGTAGAAGGCGTTATACCCGTCCCAGAGTATCTTCCATGCGGGGAAGTCGGTTTGCGCAGCGGGACGTACCTGAATAGTTTCGATCATGGATAGCGTGTGGAGTTTAGGTACTCTTAGTGGTCAGCCGTTTCACCGCTCTGCAACAACGGAGAGACGTCCGATCTGCATTCCGTCGGCATCGAAATTCCTGGGATCGAGCCACCGCTCATAGTGCTCTTTGAGCGCCGGCCATTCCGGGTCGATGATTGAAAACCACGCGGTGTCACGGTTGCGTCCCTTGTACACAATAGCCTGCCGGAAGATCCCTTCGAAAGTAAAGCCAAAGCGCAGCGCGGCTGCGCGTGACGGCCCGTTGAGCGAGTCGCACTTCCATTCGAAACGTCGATTGCCCAGGTCTTCGAACACGTGGCGCATCAGCAAATAAATTGCCTCCGTCGCAATGCGCGTCTTTTTCAGTTGCGGTGAAAACGCGATATGCCCCACCTCGATTACGCCGTTGACTGTGTCTATGCGCATCAGCGCCAAGGTGCCGAGGGCGCGCCCACTGGCTAGATCGATGACGGCGAAGTGAAGCGGATCAGAGGTCGAAGCGAGCTTTTGAATGTGAGCCCGGTAAGCGTCGAGCGTGTTGAACGGGCCGGTCGCCATGTAAGTCCAGTCGCGGCCGTCGGCAGCCGTGCCATAAGCCTCGGCCAGATCGTGGAGATGCTGGTCCGCATCGACCTGCACGAGCCGGCAGTATTGACCCTCAAGCGTGATGCGGCCCGGTTGGCGGGCGCCTTGCCAGTTTGTAAGCGAAGCGCCAATTGGCTGTGCGAATTCGTTTTGAAGTATGTTCAATTGATTCTCCGGTCAAGGCAGGCAATATGTCGTGGCGACTCGCAATGAGCCGGCAGGCCTGCTTCAAGAATAAAATGTCCATGGCGCCATTGATAGAGCCAATAGTGCTGTATTAGTCAGAGCCACGAGCGGGCGACGCATGGACCTCGATTTGCTCTTCTCCTCGTTCGTTGCCGGGCTCACGGAAGGCTGATCACTCAGCAGCGAATGTTATATGAACCGCTGCGGGACGCCATTCTGGAAGCCGCATTTTTGATGATGTTCCAAACCGCTACCGCGCTCCGTGAATAATGCGCCGGTCGCGGCCCATCCAACCACAACGCCTGACTATCTGAGCAACTTTCATACATCCCGCATGCCCGATCCACTGATTCCCGCGACCGTCGCATTCCGCCCCAACGGGTCGCCGTACTCGCCCCTGTACGGCGACATCTATCACAGCGTCGTGGGCAGTCTCGCGCAGGCGCAATACGTGTTCTTGCATGGTAATCACCTGCCTGAACGATGGCAGCGGCGGCCGACTTTCACCGTGCTGGAAACCGGCTTCGGCATGGGCATCAACTTCCTCACGACGTGGGCCGCATGGCGTGCCGACCCTGCACGCGGTGGACATCTGCACTTCATATCCGTTGAAAAGCACCCGTTTTCGGCCGACGATCTGCGTCACGCGCACGCGGCAACCGTGGACGATGAACCGGTCGCCGCACTAGCAGAGAAGCTCGCCGCTGCATGGCCGACGCTCACGCCCGGCACGCACAAGCTCGACTTGGATGAAGGCAGCGTCACGCTAACGCTCATATTTGGCGATGCGGTGGATGTGCTGCCCGCGTTGCATCTCTGCGTCGATGCGTTCTACCTCGACGGTTTTGCGCCGGCCAAAAACCCTGAACTCTGGACGTCTTCCATCTTCACGTCCCTTGCGGGACTGGCCGCCGACGACGCGACTTTTTCCACCTACACCAGCGCCGGCGATGTAAAACGCGCCTTGCTGCAAGCGGGCTTCGAGTATAGAAAGGTGCCGGGTTTCGGCTGGAAACGCGCGATGCTCGTAGGCCGCATCTTGCCGCGATAGAACACCCGCATCGGTAATCTCCCCAACTCCAGTTCCGCCCGATTCCGACGATATACCGAAGGGCGTCACGCGGAATTCGCTGGCCCGGCATGTCGAGAGGCATCCGGGGAATCACGCGTCAATTAAAAACACCGGGGGTGAGGGATGGCGGGTTTTGGATTCAGGCAACAGGGGCGCACGCTGGCGGCGGTTGCCAAAATTGCCGAGCATGCGGGCAAGCTGGGTATTGAGATCTGCGATGTGTCGGGCCACGTCGAAGAAGTGGCCGCACGCGCCACGCGCCAGACCGATCTCTGCCGCGGCTTGCAGCATTCCGCTACATCGACCATGGAAGGCAATCAGCGGATCGCCGCCGCGGCGCGCCAGATGCGGATCGTGGCGGACCAGGCCGCGTCGCAAGTGAGCCAATCCCAGGAAACCGTCAGGGTGTCGCTGGCGGACATCCACAGCCTGGTCGACAGCGTCTCGGTGATGGCCGCCGAGATCGAAACCTTGCGCGAGTCGTTGAGCGATGTCAGCAAGATCTCCGAAGGCATCTCGACCATTGCGCGCCAGACCAACCTGCTGGCCTTGAATGCCGCGATAGAAGCAGCCCGCGCCGGCGAGTTCGGCAAGAGCTTCGCCGTGGTTGCGTCCGAGGTCAAGGCGTTGTCTGCGAAGACCGCGCAGGCCACGTCGGAAATTGGCGCGACGCTGGCGAAACTCTCAGGGCAAGCCGATCTGCTGATGGCGGAAGGATCCGCCAGCGCGGTGCGCGCGCAACGCGTCAAGGAGGGCACACATGCGATAGGCGAAGTCGTATCGACGACGGGAAAAGCGATTACTGAATTGAGCGTGGAAGCCGAGCAAATCGCACTGCAGACAGAAGCTATCGACCAGCAATGCAGCGGGCTTGAATCGCAGGTTTCGGAAATGGTCGCCGGAGTCGGGCAGTCGAGCACCAGCTTCACCAAGACTCGCGATCAGTTGAGCAAGCTGCTTGGCGTGTCGGAGACGCTGATCGAGTTGACGGCAGAAGCCGGCATTGAAACGCCGGATACCCCTTTTATTCAAGCGGTCACCGCGGCCGCGCAAAAGATTGGACGGGCCTTCGAGCAGGCCGTTTCGCGCGGCGAGATCTCCGTGGCGGATCTTTTCGATCATGCTTATCACCCGATCGCCGGCAGCAATCCCGAGCAGTTCACAACCCGCTATATCCAGATTGCCGACCGGATCTTGCCGGGAATTCAGGAGCCTTTGCTCGCACTGGATAAACGCGTCGTGTTCTGCGCGGCAGTCGACACCAACGGATATTTGCCGACCCACAACAAGAAATTTTCTCAAACTCAAGGTAGCGATCCGGCCTGGAATGCGGCCAACTCGCGCAACCGCCGCATGTTCAACGACCGGACCGGTTTGGCTTCGGGCACGCATACCAAGCCGTTTTTGTTGCAGACTTATCGGCGCGATATGGGCGCCGGGCAATACGCGCTGATGAAAGACGTATCGGCGCCGATCATGGTCGGCGGACGGCATTGGGGCGGGTTGCGGCTCGCTTATAGCGTTTGAGATAGCGTTTGAGATCCGGCTATAAAAATGTGGGAACGATTAAAAGGCTTCCCATTGCGCATGGGCTGGATTCGAAGCCGCTACAACCTGTTGGCGGACAGCGTTCTAGGCAAATGCTTCGTGATCGGACGAACGCACGACGCCTGAGGCTCGTGATCTTTTCGGCATTGCACGCTCGCGGCCGGCCACCGAATCTTCGCTCAGCTTGAACACTGCGACTGACTCGCGAAGCCCATTGGCTTGTTCGGAAAGAGCCTGTGCCGCCGCCGACGCCTGCTCAACCAACGCCGCGTTCTGCTGCGTCACCTCGTCCATCTGCGTGACTGCTACATTGACTTGTTCAATTCCACTTGTCTGTTCCTGGGACGCAGAGGAAATCTCACCGACAATGTCCGTTACTCGCTGAACCGATCCAACGATTTCGGCAATGATCTCGCCAGCGCTGCTTACTAAAGCTGATCCCGCGTGGACGCGGTCCGTCGACTGCGATATCAAGCCTTTGATTTCCTTCGCCGCCGTGGCGCTGCGCTGAGCCAGTATCCTGACTTCAGAGGCAACTACAGCAAAGCCTCTTCCCTGTTCGCCTGCCCGCGCGGCTTCGACGGCAGCATTGAGCGCCAGGATATTCGTCTGGAAAGCGATGCTGTCGATGACACCGATAATCTCCGTCACCTTGCTCGAACTTTCCGAAATTCCGTGCATGGTTGCTACAACTTGCTCCATGACCTGGCCGCCGCGAGTAGCCGTCGCCGATGCATCGTTCGCCAGTGCCGATGCGTTCACCGCGTTGGACGCGTTTTGCCTGACCGTCGCGGTGATCTCTTCCATGCTTGCCGCAGTTTCTTCGAGCGACGCAGCCTGTTCTTCGGTACGAGATGACAAGTCGAGATTGCCCGATGCAATCTCCGCACTCGCCGTCGCTACGCCTTCGGCCGATCGGCGGACCTCGCTGACTACTCGGGACAAACTCTGCTGCATATGCTTCAACGCTACCAACAGTTGGCCGATTTCGTCCTTTCCGCTCGTTTCAAAATTGATCGACAAATCTCCGATTGCAACCGCTTGAGCGCAACCAAGTGCCCGCAGCAGAGGCCGTGACACAGTGCGGCTAAACATGACGGCACCGCCCATCGCCAGAACGCCGACCGATACCATCAAGATAAGGCTGATGTAAGTTGCTCTTTGGGCGGTGACTGCGGCTTGTGCAGAGACAATAGCGCTGTCCGTTGCGATCTTTTGAGCTGCCTCGGTCAAGAGCGCGGAAGGCGCGCGGTCGACGCCTGCAACCGCGGCATCGCCAACGGACGGATCGAAACTGGATGCTTTGAAAGCTTCGAAGCCCTTACGATATCCGGCGCCCATGGTGGCATGGGCCGTTGCGAACTGGTCGACAAGGCGTCGGCTTTCGCCATCGGGAAGCTTCGTTTTCAACTCGCTTGCCTGCTGATCAACCGTGCGTTCCCGCGCCTGAAAATCAGTCCAATACTTGTCGAGCTGTGCGGGATCTTTTCCGCGCAGCAGTGTGTCTTTCCATTCCTGCACTTGCAACTTGAACTCGAAAAGCGTGGCCGCGACCATCCGCTCATTGGCGACGTTTTCCTGCACTGTGGTCCCATAACCATTTATTGCCTGATTGAGAGCGTAGATTCCGTAGAGCGCTCCAGCAAACATGAACAACAGGACGGTCGCGAATGCGAGGGGGATTTTGACGCTGAGCTTCATGGGGCATTCCTGTTGTGCCGTCGCTTTGCGCACGGTCGTATTTACCGGCGATGGGCGCGGAGACCCCTCTTTAACGGCATAAAAACCCAAATCCTGAGATTCGCGGCCAATTGAATTGGCGCCATTTAGAGCGACGAGAATGCTTGCAGTGCGGCGGTCGATAAGGTGCATTGGTCCATCGCCATATGCCGACTTTTGGAAAAAAGGTTTCGTAGTTCAGGCGCACCGTGCACGCCAATCACGCTGCGGATTTGAATTGCTCCAGCCGATCACGCGACGCCATGTTCCTCGAACCACGCAAGGCATTTCTGCCAGGCATCGCGTGCATCGTCGGCCCGGTAGCTCTCGCGATAGTCGGCAAAGAATGCATGACCCGCTTCGGGATACATGTCTATGCGCGACCGGCGTGCATTTTCGTTGCCCTGCGCCAACGCTGCCCGCATCGAGGACACGTGGTTGATCGGCACCACCGGATCGTGTCCCGCATAGAGTCCAAGGACGGGTGCATGCAACGGAGCCGCTATCGATACAGGATGCGCAGGCGTGTTCACGGAAACATCGCCGTCCAGCCTCCCATACCACGCGACGGCAGCTTTGAGGTTCAGCGCATGAGCCGCATAGAGCCACGTGATGCGGCCGCCCCAGCAGAAACCGGTGATGCCGAGTCGCTCCGTGTCCGCACCTAGCTTGCACGCGAGCGACTGAACGGCGTCGAGATCAGCGATAACCTGGGAATCCGGTGTTTTCGAAACGACATCGCGTATCAAATCCGCTAGCGACTGGAATGAAGACGCGTCCCCCAGACGCGCAAACAGATCGGGCGCCAGGGCGAGATAACCGGCCTTCGCAAAGCGCCGGCAGACGTCCTCGATATGCGCGTGCACACCGAACACTTCCGACACGACCAGCAGCGTGGGAAACGGACCGCTGCCGGCCAATGACTTCGCGAAGTACACGGGCACATCGAAGCCTTCAGACGATGCTGTGATCTCGCCGGTTTCCAGACCTTCAGCATCGGTGTAAATAGTCGATGCACCGACCGGATGCGCTGCTGCCGACACGCGCGTGCCGAGGTCGCCGGCAGGCGGAGTATCCGGGGAATGTTCAGAGTTATCGCTCATTTCGATTCCCATCCATTAGCGCGGTTCGAAGCTGCGATACGGCAACGACGGAATTGATGTTCAAGTTCGAGCATGCCGGCAGCAGCGAGCGGCAGCGCTTCTCAGCGACTCTATAAGGGCATGCACCGCGCTTGTCGCCTCGGTCCCCGATCTGCCGCACCGAACCCTCGATGCATAGCGCGCGTTGCGGCTTGTCTTCGGGCATCGGCGCGAAATCGGTATCTGTGTACAGGCCGGTGCGCATGCATGAGATGGCAAGGAATTGCATCGCGACCCTCCACGTTGAGGATAGACCCAGTCTAAAGCCTGAGTTTGTCTGCCGAAGAGATCTTCGGCCATGGCGCCTCAACCGGTATTGGACCAAAGGCCAATTGTATTTGCCCGGCGCGATTACTAATAATGGTTTCATCCGATGAAGATCGCAAGCGCAAAGGCGAGTTCCGTCGGGCATTGAAACCTCTAACGGGAGTATGCGTCATGCACAAGTGCATCCGGTTTGTTGCAGCTGTTCCGCTTCTGGCAGTCGCCGCAGCCTGCTCCACGGGAGGAGGGAGTCCCTCGACCCAGGCTGGGACGTCGCCCTCATCAATGGCCGCGCCCGTCGCGGAAGACGCCGGACTTAAGAAAGACAGTCTCGCGGCGCTGGAAGCGCTTTACGCGAAGGAGCCCAAGACGAGAGAACTCGCGGCAAAGGCCAAGGCGATTCTCGTATTTCCGGATCTGGTGAAGGCGGGTTTTCTTGTCGGGGTGCAGGGCGGTGACGGCGTGCTGATCGAGAACGGCCAGATTACCGGCGTGTACAACAACACAGGCGTGTCGTATGGTCTGCAGGCCGGGGCGCAGTCGTTTGCGGAAGCCATGTTCCTGATGACCGACGCCGCCGTGGCCTATCTCCACAACAGTGACGGGTGGTCGCTCGGCATGGGTCCAAGCATCGTGGTGGTAGATGCCGGCAAGGCGAAGTCGATGACCACGACCACGCTCCAGTCCGACGTCTATGCGTTTATCTTCGGTCAGGAGGGGCTGATGGCCGGGCTTGGACTGCAAGGCCAGAAGATCACACGGCTCAGAGGCTAGACATGATCGTGCCGTTGCGGCCGCAAGCCGCACGTTTGTGACCGTGATACTCGTCAACTACGATGACGCGCCGGTGCCGGGTTGATGTCAATGTCCGATCCTGCATCTGCCGCGCCGGTGGGCAATGATGGCGGTCCTGATTCCGCGTGTGCTGCGCGCCGCCCAAGCCGGATGAATCTTCGCTATCTGCATACTTAACGATCCGGCTTCGTAGAACGAGGATCAAAAGATTCAAGGCCTTTTATTTATTTAGGATTACGGATTCCCATCAAAAGGCGCGCACTGCGTACTTATTCACGAAGCGACCTGTCGCACAAGCACAGCGACGGGTTAGTGACGACAGGTAATCGGCGACGGCCAATGACTTTTGCGCCTTGCGTTCGTGCGTACATCGCTTACGCCGGCAAGAGCCCCGCCGCCCGGTAACTTTCAATCAACCCATCAAAGAGCGAAATGTCGGAGCGGCTCCGCGCCATTAGCTGAGCGCCTGCGACTGCGGCGAAGATCGCGCGGGCTCGCCCTTCGGAGTCCTTGGAACTGACAATAGCAGCGGCGCATAGGACTTTCCCAAGCCATGCCACATTGACATCGGCGAAGGTCTGGACCTCTTTTTTTACCCCCTCGGGCAAGTCATCGACCTCGGCGGCCATGAAGCTGCAGAGACACATGCGGTTGTCACTCTCAAGCGATTTACGAAACGTATCGGGATAGTGGCGTAGGCCGAGAAGCGGATCAGACGATTCCGTCCACAGTCCATCCAGGACTGCCGCGGAGTCCTGCCAATAACGCTTCGCTACCGCTGCGGCGAGGTCGGCCTTGCTTGGGAAGTGGTGGTAAATGCTTGCGGCCTTGATGCCGACGTCTGCCGCAAGGTTACGAATATTCAGACCGCCGTAGCCATGCGCCTGCGCAATCTTCGTGGCCGCCGCCAGTATTTTGTCACTGGAGTTTGTGCCTTCCTGGTTCTTCACGGGTCCCGCCCTCGACAAAAAAATGATGTTGACGGAGTGAATTATACGGCCTAAAGTCCAACCTAACAAACGTTAGGTAGATAGTCAGACACGAATTTTCATCGTCCATCAACACATCCACTTGTGAGAGTTAATCAATGAGCTCCGAAATCATCTATTACGACGCCACCAAACTGGCTGAACTGATCCGTAATCGCGAAATCTCGCCGGTCGAGGTTGTGCAGGCGCATCTCGACCGCATTGAAGCGCTCAACCCCAAGCTGAACGCAGTCGTCACTGTTGCAGATGGCGCGCTTGAGGCCGCGAAGGCAGCGGAGGCGGCAGTCATGACGGGCGATGCGCTTGGTCCGCTACACGGGGTGCCATTTACGGTAAAGGATTCGATCGATACCGCAGGGGTTCTGACGCAGCGCGGCTCGCCCATCTTCAAGGGCCGCATCCCCACGATGGATGCCGTGAGCGTCGCGCGCATGAGGAGCGCCGGTGCGATCCTGCTTGCGAAGACGAACCTTCCAGAATTCTCGTACTCGACAGAAACCGACAATCTGCTGACCGGAAGGGCGAACAACCCCTGGAATCTCGATCGCACGCCCGGCGGATCGAGCGGTGGAGAGTCAGCTGCTATCGCAGCGGGCATGTCGCCGCTGGGTCTCGGTACCGATCTCGCCATCTCCATCCGGGGGCCGGCGGCGCAGACCGGCATCATCGGCCTCAAGGCCACGCATGGCCGCATCCCGATGACGGGAATCTGGTCGCGGGCGCCCCGTCGCTTCTGGCATGTCGGCCCGATGGCCCGCAGCGTCCGCGACATCGCCTTGGCCTATTCGCTTCTCGCCGGACCGGACGGGGCCGACGGCTTTTCCACGAGCCCGCTAAAGTTCGACACAGGGGCCGGGGCCTTGCCGGATCGGCAACTTCGGGTAGGTTGGCTGGTCGAGCCTGGCTTCGGGCCTATCGACGCTGAGGTGGCCGCAACTGTGCAGGCGGCGGCCGAAGCGCTTCACGGTATCGGTTGCCTGGTGGAGCCCGTGCGTATCCCGGCGCTCGAGCGGGACAATAGCCTTGATGTTTTCAATCGGCTGCACGTCATGGAAATGAAGCCCGCTTTCGCGGAGGCGACTGCCGGCCGCGATAGCGAAATGTTCAAGATATCCAGGGGCATGCTTGCGACGCCCGATACGACCATGGCCGATTTCATCCTCGCCGAGCAGGCTGCGGAGCGGCTGAGGGACGGCTTCGCCGAATATTTCCAGCGCTATGACGCGCTTCTTTGCCCTGTGCTGCCTATTCCTGCACACGCGCATGGCTTGTCGGAAATCGTCATCAACGGCCAGTCAGTGCCCGCCGTGCAGATCCAGGGCGCCACAGTGCCGTTCAATGTGACCGGACTTCCAGGGTTGTCGATCAGGTTCGGCACGAGCCGGGACGGTCTGCCGATCGGCGTGCAGCTGGTCTCCAAATGGTTGGCCGAGTCGACGCTCCTGCACCTCGCCTCAAAACTGGAGGCGCTGAGCCCGGTTCGAGACCTTCATCCGAACATCTAGCCGGCAAGGGACAGGTTAGTGGGGAGCAACCGAAAGATGGCTCGCTCGCGGGGTAAGTGGCGGAGAAGGGTGGCGGAGGGTGGCGAAGGGTGGCGGAGGGTGGCTCGCCACTCGCATCCTCTTCGTTGAGATCAGGCTGCCGCTCCTCGCGTCCCGGAAGCTTTCTTGAGGTGATGCTTATCGACTGCGGCCCGGCCGTATTTGATCGCAAACGTGCAGGCTTCCTTTTCTGTGGCGAAGTCCCCAAGCGAACCGAGAGCACGGCGATGGCCGTCAGGTCCTCGCAGAACTAACATGGAAGCGAATGATCCCGCGGAACCGACAGCCAACGGGAGCAATATCCAGCCCTTGTATGGAACAGGAATGGCATGCATGTGTCAGTGTCCCGTTTAGAAGTTATGGACGTTTCCGCTCATAAATTCTAGGACACTCTTTACGGTTTTTCCGAGAACGCACACTGCTCATCGAATCGATCAAGCGCGACGATGAGGGCGTCGGCACGTCGCAGTTGGGAGGGCGACCGTTCAATGCGGACCAATAGATCGGTGAGCCGGCGGCGCCAGTAGGGCGAGGTCAAGAAAGGATTGGTCTCGATTTCGGATAGTGAATGTTGAATGATCGCCTCGATGTGGGCTAATTCTTCATCAACCAAAACATGCATTGGCTGTCCGGTCGGTGAGTTCACCATAGTATTTGTAGGAAGATTTGGAAGCGCAGCGTGGCCTGCATTGTACCGAACGGATTGGTCAGCCAAAATGACGACAATTTTTCCGGCTACGACACCCTCCGTCCGGAAACGCCCTCAACCCTTCTTCTGTTTCTTTTGCCGCTGATCCGGGACCTTGCCGACCTTCTCCGCGAACAGCTAGCGTACTGTCGTCTATTAGAGGCGCACGAACGTGTCAATAGCGTCAGTGCGGGGCTATAGCGACCACTCGCAGAAAGCTCGTGAGCAAATGATGTCTTCTATTGAAGATAACTAATAAAATGATTTCTTCTGATAGAGTATCTTCAACAACAGGCAATATGAGATTCTGATATGGCGATACTGACTACCGAAGATCTGACAGGCGAACGCTCTCCCGGGCGGCTTTTACGCCGCATTCACAGGTTGCTGGTGACACGCATTGATTCGCTCTTCGATGACGAACAGTTGACCATTATCCAGTGGACCGCTTTAAAGCTGATCCGCGACGGCATGGCCACCACCGCAGGAGAATTGGCCCGGTCGATCAGCATCGCGACGGGCGCCACTACCCGGCTGATCGATAGTCTCGAAGAGATGGGTTATATCAAGCGTGACCTTGGTTCTTCTGATCGACGCGTGGTCCGTCTGGTGCTCACGAAAACCGGAGAGGCAAAGCATGCTGAAAGGGTCCCGGTCATGGTCGCGAGCTGGAATGAGATCCTTGCCGACTTCAAACAACAGGAGGCGGAGCAGTTGATCCGTCTTCTTACGAAGCTCCATCACTCGATGGAACGCGTGGTCGAGACAAACAGCCGCGGCGATCAAGACGACGCCGATTGACCCACGCGTCAGTCTTCGCCGCACGGCGCCTTGCCGATACTAATCAGCTGCCGCGACATGCTTCGCCGGCACCGGCTTGCGGGTCATCCAGACCACCAGCACCATCGCCATTGCCAGCCAGCCGCTGACGTAGAAGATGTCCAGCGACGACATCATGTAAGCCTGATTGACAGTCAGTCGCATAACAGTTCCGGCAGCCTGCAAGGGACTCATGCCTTGAGCCTGAAGCTGCTCGGTTGCTTGACGATAGACCGGTGAGAAGGCGTTGCTCGATTCGACCAGCCTGCTCTGATGCAACGCCTCGCGCCGATCCCAGAAAGTCGTAATGAGCGATGCGGCAAACCCCCCCGACGTGATGCGGGCAAAGTTCGATATCCCGGTCGCGGAGGGGACGCGCTCGGGCGGTATTCCGTCGAGCATGATATTCAGAAGCGGCACGAAGAACATGCTCAGGGCAAAGCCTTGCAGGAACAGCGGCATGGCGAGCGTCCAGAACGGGGCGTCCGGCGTGTAGTGAGAACGCAGAAAGAAGCCTGCCGCGTACGCTACGAAGGAGCCGGTGGCCATCCAGCGCGGATCCACCTTCAGCCGGCCGACGGGTGTGGTCATCAACACCGCTACCAGACCGCTCGGAGCCGCAACGCATCCTGCCCACGTTGCGGTGTATCCCATCTGTGTCTGCAGCCAGAGTGGCAGCAAGACATTGTTGGAGAACATCAACGCGTATCCCAGGCAAGTCGCAAGCACGCCGAAGCAGAAGTTGCGCCGCTTGAACAACGTCAAGTCCACTGCCGGTTTGCTTTCAGTGAGCTCCCAGATCACCCATGCCACAAAGCCGAATGCTGCACAGATCGCGAGTACGACAATCAGCGTGTTGTTGAACCAGTCACGGTCTTTGCCAAGATCGAAGAATGTTTGCAGGCTGAACACCCAGAACACGAGCAGTCCCAACCCCACGGTATCGATGGGTAGCTTGCGCGTCGGGGTCTCACGTTTCCCCAGGAATTTCCATGTCACCAGGCCCGACACCAACCCCACGGGCAGGTTGATCAAGAAGATCCATCCCCAGTGAAAATTATCCGAGATGTATCCGCCTACCACCGGGCCGAGTACAGGGGCGGACATCGCCGTCATCGACCAGATGCCAAGGGCCGTTGAGCGCTTCTGCGGAGGAAAGATTGCAATCAGCAATGCCTGGCTGCCTGGAACCATCGGGCCCGACATCGCGCCCTGCAAAATGCGGAACACAATCAGCGACGGCAGGCTCCACGCAATACCGCAAAGGAACGACGCGATAGTGAACGCGAGTACCGCCGCGGTGAAGGTGCGGACCACGCCGAACCGGCCCATCAACCAACCCGTCAGTGGCACTGTGACGCCATTGGCAACAGCGAACGATGTGATTACCCAAGTACCGCTGTCGCTGCTCACGCCAAGATTCCCGGCAATAGTCGGAAGCGAGACATTGGCGATAGTGGAGTCGAGAACCTGCATGAAACTGCCGAGCGCCAGCGCAACGGACGTCAAGGCGAGTGCAATGCCTGCGAGCGGTGCAGGCTTCCCAACGGTGCTGATACCTGCGCTCATGGTTTGCGCCCCGCATTCTCCGCGATGATTTCACGGATGCGGTCTTCGAGCTTCGGGCCGCCGTCGAGGCTTGCCACTTCGCCTCCGGCCGGCGGCGTGCTGTTCGCCACAAAGGGTCCTGAGCGATCTCCGGTTTCGACTTCCACGTCGACCGACAAACCCACTCTCAGCGGCTTCTTTTCCAGCTCTGCAGGCTCCAGTGCAATTCTCACCGGCACCCGTTGAACGATCTTGATCCAGTTTCCAGTCGCGTTCTGCGGCGGCAACAGAGAGAACGCATTGCCGCTACCGGCGCCCAAGCCTGCAACACGACCATGAAACGCAACCTTCCCGCCATACACATCGGTGGTGATAGTGGCGGGCTGCCCTACGCGAAGATTCTCAAGCTGAGCCTCGCGAAAATTTGCGTCGACCCAGACGCTGTCGAGCGGCACCACCGCCATCAGCGGCGTTCCTGCTGAGACCTTTTGACCAAGCTGCACAGTCCGCTGTGCGACCACACCGGATAAAGGGGCCACGATCTGCATGTAGCTTGCGTCAATAGCGGCCCTCCGTACTTCCGCAATCGCGCCCAGCACTTGCGGGTTAGTGTCGACTGTCGTCCCGGATAACGTGCTGGTGGCTTGCGCTTGACGCGCCCGCGCCAGGTTGAGCGCCGCGCGACTCGTTGTTACCGCGTCGGCTGCGTGGCTCAGGTCTTCACCCGATATTGCGCCTGCCGCCGCTGCCGCCTTGCGCCTCGCGTAATCGTTTTGCGCCTTGGACAAGTCCGCTTCGGCCTGCGCGATTTCAGCCCCCGTCTCGTCCACTTGCGCGGCATTGACGCGAACCGCGCGAACCGCCCGCCCAAGCGCGGCCTCGGCTGCATCGAGTTGCACGTTGGCCATGGCCGGATCGAGTTCAATCAATGGCTGTCCGCGCAGCACGCGCTGGGTGTTATCGGCGTGGAGGGCGAGAACCGTACCGGCTTCTCTCGCGGTCACGGCCACGATATTGCCGCCCACGTAAGCGTCGTCAGTAACCTCGGATGGCGGCGCAAGCCAGCGCGTGGCCAGATAGGCGATACCTGCAATCCCCGCAAAGATACCCAGGGCGATGAACAGCCGCCGCCGGGTTCGCGGCGCGGCAGGGTGTTTGAGATCAGGTGCGAAATTGGGTTGGGCCGTGCCGACCGCCAGCGTTTTTTCAGTCATTGTGATTTACCCGACGAGGAAGTCGTCGCGGTCGTTGGGTTAGAGGCAAATCCGCCGCCAAGTGCCGCGATCAGTTGCACGCGCCGGGTCAAGCCCTCTGCCTGCAAATTGACCCGGTCCTGTTCAGCTTCGAGAAGACGAAATCCACTGTCGATGGCGTCCAGTTTCGACCCGAGTCCCGTCGCCGTGCGAACGGCGTCCAGACGGACGGTGTCGCGCAGCCCCGCGACAATGCGCTCTTGCTGAGCGACGTCGGCCTCGTTCGCCTGGACCTTGGTCAACGCATCGGCCGATTCGTGCACGGCCCGAAGCACGGAGTCGTTGTAGGTCGCAACCGCTACGTCGAGATCCGCACTGGCGCGGCGATATTGCGCGCGCAGCCTGCCTCCCTCGAAAATCGGCACGTGGATGGCGACCCCGCCGCCATACGTCGCGGCTCTTGCGGTAAAGAAGTTTCCGAAGCCGATCGACGCAAGTCCTGCGAGCGCACGAAGATCCACGTTCGGCAAGAAATCCGTCCGCGCCACCTTCTCACCGGATACCGCTGCATCGATGCGCGCCTGGCCGGCCAGAAGATCCGGTCTTCGGCCGAGCAGGTCGGCGGGCAGCGTGTCAGGCACCAGAGGCCGTTTATCGAGCGCGAGGGTCGGTGCGCTGACCGTCGGGTAAAAATCCGCTCCGCGTCCGACTAGCGCTGCCAGCGCGTGGATCAATAGATCCCGTTGCTCGGTCGCTCTTAACTCCGCCTGCTGCGCCTCTGCGAGCAACGTTTCGGCGGTGCGTTCGTCGAATTCACTGGCCAACGAGTATCTGGACTTGCTTCGTGTCAAGGCCAAGGCATCCTCACGCGTTTTCACAAAACCATGAGTAACCCAAATCAATTGCTGCGCTCTCGCGAGCCCAATGTAGGTCTGCGCGATACTTGTGGAAATAATCAGACGTGCTTCGGCGGCGTCCAACCCTGTCGCCTCGGCATCTGAACGGGCCATCGCCACAATCGCCCTCTGCCGGCCGACCAGATCGAGATCCCAATCGAGATTGGACTGAACCGTCGGTATCCATCGCGTGGTGCCGGCGTAGGGCGGTGGGATCAAGTACGTTCCACTAAAGCGCTGGTCGAGGACCTGCCCATCCGCCGACACTTGAGGCAGTTCGGCGGCCCGTTGAGCGCTGACCGTCGCGTCAGCCGCACGCACCCTTGCCAGCGCAGCCTCGAGGTTGGGATTGCTTTTCAGCCCATCATCGATCAACCGGCCGAGCTGAGGATCGTCGAACGACTCCCACCAGCGCTCAGCGATTGCCGCTCCCTGCTTGGCGAGACCCAGCTGATCGGCGCGGGACGGTGCAACCGGCTGAGGCTTATCGGGGACAGCCAAACATGCGCTTAGCAGCACGCCGAGCGCCGAAACCGCAATTGTCCTGGACTTCATGCGTTCCTCAATGCAATGGGGCTGCGGCCCGCTGCCGACAGCTCCATCGTGCGTAGCAATTTGCTTAACAAACGAATCATCTCGTGCACTTCCTCCGTCTCAAGATCGGCTAGCAGTTCAACCGTTAGTCCGCGCAAGTGCGGCCGCTGCCTGTCATATAGCTTCAAATGAAGATACTTAATATGGAACAAGTAATCAAGTGTTTTCTCCAATTGGAGCTTGTTTTGTATCGATGGACACTTCCGGGCGACCTCTGCGCAACGTTGAAATGCTGCGAAGCAACAGAGGCCGAGCCTGCGTCGATCAAGGAGGGCTTTCGAGATCAGGAAATCCTGGAACCGGAACTTCGAACGCATCCCGGTGTAATGCATATGACCTTTGGACTGAGGGAGGGGGCAACGTTTGCGCCGTGGAACAGTTGCGTGAAACTTCAGACGCACGCACACGCACACACACGCACACATAAAAGCGCGGGCTGGAATACGCTGACTAACAACAAGCGAGAACGGATGGAAGTGTTGACGCGGTCGAAGTGCCGGCCGACCGCTTTGCCGAGGCCCGCCACAGGTCATACATTGCGCTTTGGGGATCGATCGACTAGATTGAAATAAAGGGAAACGAAAGGAAACATACGGCTTGCTCACCGGTATGGAAAGCTTGACGAATAAGCTTGATCAATGTCTGGTGCGCGGCCTGATATCACGCGTGTTGATTCCGCCTGATCGTGTAACTCTACGGAGCATGCCGCTCCAATTCCAGACCGAGGCAACTATGAACCGAACTTCGAAGTGCGCTCTGTTGATCTGCGTTTGCATGGCAGTCGCGCCTCTTTCGTATGCACAGTCGAGCGATGCCACGCCGAACGCGGGTAGCCCCTCTGGAGCGACCAGTTCCAAGCAGGCCGATAAGGATCTCGCAAAGGCGGTACGCCGTGCGCTCGCAAAGGCCCAGAACTTTGACGTTTCAGGCGTTTTCGTACGTGCACGTAACGGCGCGGTGACATTGAGCGGCACCGTTCGCAGCGGGGATCAGATCGCGGTGGCAGGGCAGGTCGCGCAATCTGTCCCGGGCGTGAAGTCTGTGTCGAACAAACTGGGCATCTTTCACGGTGGAAACGGGTGATCGATGCTTGTCATGCGCCGCCCGGTCGGTCATCCAAACTCGTCATGTTGCGGCAATGAATCCGTGATCGTGAACCACGGTGCCTTGGAGCCGACGAAGATGTGGGCGGTGGGACGAATGCCCGGATTGTCGACAAGCGTCCCCAGGGTGACGTGGACGAACTCGCCTTCGCGAACTACTGAATACATCAGGGAGCCGCATGTCTTGCAGTGAACATCATGGGCGGCGCGCTCGTCTCCGAAGATCAACAGATGGTCTTCGCCCTGGCTGATGCTCAGCTTATGACGCTCGATACCCGCAAAGGGCTTGAATGCCGATCCCGTTGCGCGCCGGCAGTTCGAGCAGTGACAGTTCAGCGAGTAAAGAAACTCGTCCTTCACAGCGTAATGGACCGCTCCGCACAGACACTTCCCGGTGAGCACGAGACCCGTTTTTGTCTCGATGGATGGGTTCATGGTGGCTAAAAAATATGAACAAAAGGGACGGGCCTCTGCTACTTCACCTGTGCCGGATAGCGCCCCAAGCCCGCACAGCATCCAAGCCTATACGCAGGCGAAGATTTTGCAAGACCGCACAGATGCAGACGACGCAACGCGGGCTGTCCATCCTCTCATTTCATCTCCTGCTGCCCAATTCGCACTTCGTACTCGGAGACGATAGACACGCTCTCAAGCGAAGCAACCTGTCCCTTGCGTTGCGCCCTCGCTTCAATGCGCGGGTCGTATCGTTCGTCGATATATACCGGCGCGTCCGCCCGCAGCGGCAGCACTGTGAGCGTCAGCGGCAGCTTCGGATCAAAAGCGACATTCTTAAGCGAAATGCGCCATTCGAGCCCGTTGTAGACGTTGTCGTCAATCAACTCGGTGCCGGAAAATAACCGCCCCACGTCGCCCTTATACCGTATCGACAGATACGCGTTCCCGACCCCTTGCAGTGCGTTCTCAGGCACATCGATGCGCCATGCGGCCGACTTCCCGAACGTCTCTGCCGTCGGTTCAATACTCGCTTTTGCCGGACCGCCCTGTGCAATCGGCGGCACTTCCTGTGCGTCGCGAATGAGGCTCGTGCGGACCTCTGCAACGCGTGGCGTGACGGAAGTGGTGAACATTTGGAACACGCTTGAATCCGGTGCTCGTTCCAGCGCAGAGGTCGAGGAGGGCATCTGGTGCAGAGGTGGATAGAAGCCAAGTTTAAGCGCCGGTTCGTCGATGGAACGGAACACCAATTGCCCATGTGCTTCGAACACGTCGGCGTTACTGAACACCAGGCGTCGCATGCCGCCGAACGGCAGCACTGCCACGCGTTGGGTGTCGCGAGCGGAGAGGACGACCAGGTTAGCTTTCTTGCCCTCGGCATCCGTCACGAGCGCGCTGCGTCCCGCGCGAAGCGGCACCACGAGTGCGCCGTCGGCCACATGCAGATCAGCGAGCGGCGTACCGTCAATGGCGGTGATCGAACGCACGCTTTTCAGCTCGAATGCGAATTCGGCAGGAATCCCATCGATCGCCTGAAATACGTAAGTGTCGCCGCATGAGGTCGCGAGGCGTGTGATCGGCTGGGAGGTCGAGTAGCGCAGGTCGGCATTGCCCACGCGCATGGCTATCGGCCAGATGAAATACGCATCAGGCGGGATGTCGACAGGATGACCAGGTATCCTGATCGTACGGTTCGCGAGTTTGACGGAGAAACGCACGCCGGCTTGTGCGGGCATTTGATGCTGCCGCACATGGTTGTTGAAAAACAGGAAGCCGCGTTCGCCATCGGAGCGCACCGAGAAGCGCGGCGTGGTGAGATCGTCGGCTGCCCGCGATTCGATCTCCGGATGATGGACCACATACGACGCCAGTTCCGGACCCCATTCATGCAGGAACGCATGTATCGGGCGCAGCTTGCCGAGCACGGGATGCGCTTCGCCATTCGATCCAAACGGCGCCTGGAAGTCGTAATCAATCACAGGAAGGTCGTTCCATCCACCCGTTGCGGTGGACTCTTGGCCGTGCCGGTTGCCCGGCGGATTGCGGCCGCCGTGGAACATGTAGTAGCCGTAGAGGTTGACGCCGGAGCCGAGCTGGACAGGCAGCATGGCTGCAATATCGTCCGGGTCGAGGACAGGCCTTCTGCGATACATCGTCGGGACGCCTCCGCCGTATTCCGCGCCAAGGAAGGGCGTTTCGTCAGCGACCGCATCGGCGTCTCCGCTCGCTTCGCTCGATGTTTGCGCGCCGAGGTCGCCGCCGACGCGGATGGTAAAGCGGAATGCGTAGACCTCGCTGGGCGGTGACATCGTTGCGGCCGTGCCCCATGGCACATCGGGATAACCGCCGAACACGGGCGTCACTTCACGATGAGGGAAGACCGCGTTGTCCCAGCCGGTCACGGTGTAGAGGGGAGTGTCAAGGCCCGCCGCGAGCGCGAGCCGCTTTAATTCGGCGATGTGCGCAGCGCCCTGTTGCGGCCCGTTCAGGTTGTACTCGTTCTCGAGCTGCACGCCGATGACCGGGCCGCCGTCCTTCCATAACCTGCCGTGCAACTGCTCGCCGATCTGCTGATAAAAGCGCTGCACATAGCCGAGATAAACCGGGTCGTTCGACCGGCTGGGAATTTGGTCGACAATCCACTCGGGCATGCCGCCATAGCGGACTTCGGCATGCGCCCACGGACCGACGCGCGCAAACACGAGCAGTCCATGGCGCGCGCAGGTATCGACAAAACGCCGCAAGTCGCGCCGCCCGCTCCAGTCGAACTGTCCCGCTTGCGATTCGTGGTGGCTCCAGATGACGTAGGTCGACACAATGTCGATGCCCGCGGATTTCATCTTGGCGAGTTCATCGTCCCATTGCTGTTCCGGCACGCGCGAATAGTGGAACTCGCCCATGACCGGGAGCCAGGGCTTGCCGTCGCGGGTCAGGTAGCGGCTATTGACGCCGATGCTGCGGCCTGCGGGCGTGGTGTTCGCGCCGAACTTCATCAAGCCGGTGCGGGGAGGGCTTGACGGGCGTGCTGGCATCGATGGAAAGGAATGTTGTCTGAGCGTGCGCCGATCCTGACGATAATCCGGCCAGCGCGCACGCTGCAAGCAGCAACTGGCGCGTCCTCATTCCAACGTTCCATGGTCGAGCCATGCGCATACATCGCCGGTATGCAACTGGCGTGAACCCAGTACGAACGTGGCCGTTTCCGGCGCGGGCGCAATGAGTGGCCCTGCGCCGAAGTTGAACGCGAACGTGACCTGGCCACGGCGCCGGACGCGCATGCCTTCGGGCAGCCTATGCGTCTCGATGCCGGCATCGCTCGCGGCATTGTTGCAGCAATACGCGATGCAGCGGATGAGCGAACCACGCGCCGGCATAGCGCACGCGATCATGCCTGACCACGGCCGGCCAATTGTCGTCGAAACGCGCTTCGACCTGCGTCTCGCCATTGGCGCGCAGATGCTCGCGCCAATGCATCGCAATGCCATGTGTATCGAAGAGCGTGGTGGCGGGTTGCAGCGACGGCCGCAAGCGATTCGACTTCAAGTACCTGCATCGGCAGGACGCGTTGCAAGGCGCCGGGCGGCAAGTTGCCGGGAATGGCGAAGCCGTTGGTCTTCGAGCCGCTGCGCGGACCGAAGACCCATTGCGCCGAGCTGCTTTCGATCTGCTGCACCAGCGTTTCATCGATCACCGCAAGACTCGGCACGACCACGAGCTTGTAGGCGGAAAGGTCGGCCGTGGCTCGACACGATATCGACGTCGAGGCCCGAGTTCGCGCAGCGCCTCGTAATAGTCGAACGCCAGCATCTGGTAGTCGAACGTCTTGCCATGGCGCTGGATCTCGAACATCCACTGCGTCTCGTAGTCGAACACGATCGCAACCGTGGCACGCGTTGCAGGCGGCGAGCGCGGACAGCACGCCAGACGCTGCAATTTCCCGCGCCGCGCTGCTGCACTTCCATGCCGCCCGGCGACAATTCGTTGTCAGGCAGGTTGAGTCCCGAATGCATTTGCTCCTGCGCATACGGGCACTGGCGCCAGCGGAAATACGACACCAGTTCCGCGCCGTGCGCGAACGCTTCGTAGGCCCACAAGCCGCACCATGCCCTTGGCGCGGGCACCGGATTCCACGGCGCCCAGTTGACCGGCCCCGCCTGCTGCTCCATCACCCAGAAACGGCCGCTGCCAATCGCCGCGATAACGGTCGTGATCGAAGGCGGACACGTCGGGATGCGAGGTGCGCGCGTAACGCGCCTTCTGCTCTTCCGGCAGCGCGATCGATTCGGTGCGCGCGATCGGATAGCTGTCCCACGCGGCGACGTCGATGCGCGTTGTCCTTCGCGAACCGATAGTGATCGAAGGTCGTGAAAAAGCCCATGAAGTTGTGCAGCAGATCAGCGTGGGGCGCATGCTGGCGCAACACCTCGATCTGCTCGCGATGAAAACTCGCCACCTCGTCCGACATGAAGCGCCGGAAGTCGAGCAGATGGATCGGATTGGCGTCGGTGGGCGTCAGGTTCGGCAGGCCGATTGCGTCGAACGACGGATACTCCATGCTCCAGAACACATTGCCCCATGCTTCGTTGAGCGCATCGACGCTTTCGTAGCGACAGCGCAGCCAGCCTGAAAGCGCTTCAATGCGGCGGGTGAATAACTCGGCACGGTATCGTGACAACCGAGTTCGTTATCGGTCTGCCACGCGACAATCGACGGATTGCGGCCATAACGCTCCGCCATGGCCGTGACGATGCGCACGCATTCGCGCCGATACGTCTCGCTGGAAATATCGTAATGCCGGCGCGAGCCGAAGTTCCAGCGCGTGCCGTCCGCGCGCACCGGCAACACCTCCGGATACGCGTCGATCAGCCACTTCGGCGGCGACGCGGTCGGCGTGCCGAGCACGAGTTTCAGCCCGGCAGCGGCCAAGCGTCTGCGACGGCTTCGTCGAGCCATTCCCAGTCGAATTCGCCGGCGCGCGGCTCCATCCGGCTCCACGCGAATTCCGCGATCCGCACATGCGTGATGCCGAGTTCGGCCATGCGCTTTGCATCGTCGGCCCACATCGAGCGGGGCCATTGTTCCGGGTAATAACAAACACCAAGTTGCATGAGAGAGTCTCGTTCCTAGAGTTAGAGTAGACGGCAAAGCGGGCGCTCAGCCCTTGCTTGCACCGAAAGTCAGGCCGGCGACGAAATGCTTTTGCATCGCGAAGAACATCAGCACCGAAGGCAACGCGGCCAGCACCGAGCCCGCCGCGACCAGATTCCACGCGGTCGTCCATTGCCCCTTGAGCGCGGCGACGCCGACGGTGATCGGCGCGGCTTCGTCGCCTTGCGTGAGGCACAGCGCCCAGAAGTAGTCGTTCCAGACGAACGTGAAGACGAGGATGCCGAGCGCGGCGAGCGCCGGCCGGATCAGCGGCAGCACGATGCGCAGCATAGACCGTCCATTCGCTCGCGCCTTCCACGCGCGCCGCCTCGATCAGCTCGAACGGCAACTGCTTGATGAAGTTGCGCAGGAACAGCGTGCAAAAGCCGGTCTGGAACGACACGTGGAAAATCACCAGCGCCCACACGGTATTGAACAAGCCGACTTTCAGCGCCATGTCGCGCACCGGGATCATCAGGATCTGGATCGGCACGAAGTTGCCGGCGACGAACGCGAACAACACAGCGGTATTGCCCGGGAACCGGTAGGTCGCCAAGCGCGAAACCCGCCATGGAAGCCAGCACGATCGCGCCGATCACCGACGGCACCGTGATCAGCACGCTATTGGCGAAGTAATGCAGCATCGGCGTTTGCGTGAGCGCCGTGCCGTAGTTTTCGATCAGCGCGAAGTGCTTCGGCCAGCCCCAATAGTCGCCTTGCGACAGTTCGTCGGAGGAGCGGATCGAGGTGACGAGCACGGCCAGCATCGGCAGCAGCCAGATCAGCAGCGCAAGCGGCAGCGACGCTTTGTACAACGCTGCGGTTAAGCGGTTTCCAGCGTTCGACGGGAAGCGGATACATGACACGTGACTCCTGGAAATCAGCGTTCTTCGCGCAGCATGCGGCGCAGATGGAACACGATATAGACGAGCATGATGGCGAACAGCACGACCGCAATCGCCGCGGAATAGCCTTCGCGGTAATACTTGATCGCCTGGTCGTACATGTAATAGGCGAGCACGGTGGAACTGTCGAACGGGCCGCCGCCGCTCATCACCGCGATCAGGTCGAAGCTGCGCAGCGCGCCGATCACGGTCAGCACCACCGCCATGAAAGTGGCGGGCCGCAGTTGCGGCAGGATCACGTGCCATAGCAGCGCGCACGCCCTTCGCGCCTTCCATGCGCGCCGCCTCGACCACTTCCGGATTGATGGCGGTCAGGCCGGTGAGATACAGCACCATGCAGAACGGCGTCTGCGGCCACAGCGCGGCGAAGATGATGCCGAAGGTCACCGTGTGCGGATCGCCGAGCACGGGAATGCCGTGACCGACGATCAGGCGCAGCAAGCCGAAAGCCCGGGTCGTAGAACCAGCTGAACACGAGACCGACCACCACGCCTGACAGCACGAACGGCGCGAAGAACAGCGACTTCACGATGCGCATGCCGCGCATCTGCTGGTTCAGATACAAGCGCGAACAGCAGGCCGAGCGGCGGCGCGAGCAGGAACAACGCGAGCCAGATCAGGTTGTTCTTGAGCGCGGTATAGAAGGTGTCCGAATGAAACAGCTCGATGTAGTTGTCGAAGCCGACGAAGGTCTTCGGCGTCATGCCGTCCCAGTTGATAGAAGCTGAGCGAAATGCTGCTGATGATCGGATAGATCACGCACAGGCAGAACAACGCGCAGCCCGGCAACAGGAAGAAAAAGCGCGGCGCGGTGCTGATGACGGCGGCGTAGCCGAGACGTGCCGGCGCCGAGCCGCGGGTAAGCGGCGCGCTACGGAATGAGACATGATCGGGCCTCGTCGGAGATCGAAGGCGAGCGCCGGCGCGCGGCATAAAACGCGTGCAACACGCGAAAACCGCCGGCGCCCGCAGGCTTTACTTCTTGTAGATGCGCTTGCGCGTCTGCTTCGAGGCGCACGAGCACGGCGTCGAGTTGCGACGGATCGCTGTAGAACTGCTGCATCGCCTTCATGCCTTCGTCGGCCATTTCCTTCGTCATGTCGCGATCGTAGAACTGCGCAATACCGCCCTTCGTATTCGCGAGGATCTGGAAGCCGACCTTCGAAATTGCGTCCTCGGGTTCCGCCGACTGGCTGTTCGACGGCAACTGGCCCCAGCCGCTGCGCGAGGTCGGCGTTGATCTGCGGCTGCTCCATGAATGCCAGCAGCCTGTGCGCATCGGCCTTGTTCTTCGCCTTCGCCGGAATCAGCAGCACGTTGACCGGACCGTCTTCGGCCATCGGCACGTTGGCGTCGATCACGGGGAAGCGGAAGAAGCCCGTCTGCGGCTTGATGGAGGCCGGAATGCTCGCCGAGAAGAACGTGCCCATCAGCATCATCGAAGCCTTGCCGTTGGCGAGAAACGGCGCGATGGAATCGAGGTCGTAGGAGAGCGCGTTGTCGATGAAGTAGTGGTCGTCGATCAGCGTTTTCCACGCGGTGTAGACCTTCTTCACGCGCTGGTCGGTGTACGGGAATTTCGCCCGCCATCAGTTGCTGATGGAAGGCGTTGCCGTTGATGCGCAAGTCGAGATAGTCGAACCATGCGGCAAGCGTCCAGCTGTCGCGTGCGGCCACGGCAATCGGCGCGACGCCGCTGGCCTTGAGCTTCTTGCAGGCGTCGAGGAATTCATCCCAGGTCTTCGGCTCGCTCTTGATGCCGGCCTTCTCGAACAGATCCTTCCGATAGAAGAAGCCGTAAGCGTCGTAGCCGAGCGGCGCCGCGTACTGCTTGCCCTTGTAAGTCGACGCTTCCTTCACCGACGCATATTGCTGCGACCAGCCGTTCTTGCTCCAGTCCGGCGACAGGTCTTCCAGCAGGCCGCGTTGCGCGTAATACGCCATGCGTTCGCCGTCGTGCCACGAGACCACATCAGGCGGATCGGTGGCGAGCCAGCCGCCCATCTGCACCTTGTACGCTTCCTCGGTGATGTAGGTCACCTTGAGGTCGACATCGGGATTGGCTTTCTTGAATTTGTCGAAGGCGTCCTGCCAGGTCGAACGCTGGTTACCGCGCGCCGATACGTTGACGTTGAGCGTGGCGGCGTCAGGCCGCGCTCGGCGAGCACGCGTGGCGGCAACAGCGAGCGCGGCCGAAGCGCGTGCCAGACGGCGAAGGCGAATGAGCAATCATCTTTGTCTCCTTGACTACCTTGTTGGCCGGCAGCGATGCTGCCGGTCGATGTATCCCGCTCTGTGGCGGCATTGGTTTAAATCAATGCGGTTTCGAGCGCACGCGCCGGGCTCGAACGTGCTGCGCCGCAAGCGCGATGCCATCCGCGTCGAACACATGACAGGCATCGGCGGGAACGTGAATAGCAGATGGCTCGCCCGGGCGCGATCGCACGTATCGCCCGGCGCCTTCGCGACCAGCGTGCCGCCCGCGTGATCCGCGTGAATGTAGCTGTGCTCGCCGAGCCGCTCCGACAACACCGTCGATGCAGCTGAATGGACTGGCCGTCGCCATCGAGGCGCAGATGTTCCGGACGCACGCCAAGCGTGACGGGCTGGCCGCGCTGCAGTCGCTGACCGTCGACGTGAGCGACCAGCGTTTCGCCGCTTTGCGCCAGCTTGACCGTCACGCGGCCCGGTTCGATCGGACTCGACCACGGCATCGATGAAATTCATTCGCGGCGAGCCGATGAAACCCGCCACGAAGCGCGACTTCGGATGGTGATACAACTCGAGCGGCGCGCCGATCTGCGCAATGCTGCCGAAGCGCTCGGCATCCGCGCCGGCGTGCAGCAGCACGATCCTGTCGGCGAGCGTCATGGCTTCGACCTGATCGTGCGTCACGTAGACCACGCTCGCATTGTGCAAAGCGCTGATGCAGGCGCGCGATCTCGACGCGCGTCTGGCCGCGCAGCGCGGCGTCGAGATTCGACAGCGGTTCGTCGAACAGGAACACGCCGGGTTCGCGCACGATCGCCCGGCCGATCGCGACGCGCTGCCGCTGGCCGCCCGACAGCGCTTTCGGATAACGATCGAGATAGCTGTCCAGTTGCAGGATGCGCGCGGCTTCGCGCACCTTCCGGTCGATCACGTCCTTGGGCTGCTTCGCGAGCTTCAGGCCGAACGCCATGTTCTCGAACACGGTCATGTGCGGAAACAGCGCGTAGCTCTGGAACACCATCGCGACGCCGCGCTCGGCGGCGGGAACGTCGTTCATGCAGACGCCCGTCGATATGCAACTCGCCTTCGCTCAAGTCTTCGAGACCCGCGATCATCCTGCAGCAGGGTCGACTTGCCGCATCCCGATGGCCCGAGAAAAACGCAGAACTCGTGCTGCCCGATATCGAGATTCACGCCGCCGGATCACCGGCGCGTGATCGCCATATGATTTCTGCACGTTCGTCAAGACTAATTGCAGCCATGCTGCCTCCGGATTTAACCGCTTAAATTTTTGAGATAAAAAAAGCGGCAAACCCTTGTGCAAGGGCATTTAAGCGCTTAAATTCGGGACGATGGAAATTTGTCTGCATGATGCTTGTCTCCGTTGTGTTTTCCAGAAAGTTAGCAACGTCGCCACGCTTGCCACGCAAATTTGAATGCACGTTCCCTGAATGTGGGATAATTAGAAGATGGTCACTTGTCTGAAGTTGCGCAGCGCGCGCATGTCACGGCGGCGACCGTGTCCAACGTGCTGCGCAATCGCGACAAGGTTCGTCCCGGAAACGGCCGACCGCGTGCTCAAGGCGATCGCCGAACTTGGCTATCGGCCCAACCTCAATGCGCGTGCGCTGGCGGAAGGCCGTTCGTCGACGCTCGCGCTTGATGCTGTCGAATATCTCGAACCCGTTCTATCCCGAGTTCGTGCTGGCGGCCGAACGCGCGGCGCGCAAGGCCGGCCATTTCCTGATGGTCTGCAATACCGACGACGACGCCGAGATCGGCCGCGCCTATCTGAACCAGATCGCCGGAACGCTTGCCGACGGCGTGCTGGTCATGAACACGGACATCGCCATCAACGAGCTTGTGCGCGTCGGCCATGCATCAGCGCGCCGATCCTGCTGGCCATGTGGGAGCATCCCGAAGCGCCGCCGGCCCTGCCCTGCGTCGCGGTGGATTTCGCGCACGCGGGCGCGCTGGCCGCGCAGCGCATCTGCTCGAACTCGGCCATCGCGAGATCGGCATGCTGATCGGCGATGGTTGCGGCGGTTTGCAGGACGCGCGATCCAACGGCTTTCGCGCGGCCATGCGCGACGCCGGACATTGAAACGGACGCGGCGGCGGTGCTGCAGATCCGCGACTCCATCGACGCCGGTTATGCCGCCTGCATGCAGTTGATGGCGAACTCGGCCGCACCTCACCGCGATCTTCGCGACCAATGATCTGCTCGCCATCGGCGCGGCGCAGGCGCTGATCATCGCTTGGCCGCGAGGTGCCGGACGATGTTTCGGTGATCGGCATCACGGACATTCAACTCGCGCATCAGGTGCATCCCGCTTTGACGACCGTCGCGATCAACACGCCGGCCATTGCGGAGTTTTCAATTGACATGCTGATCCGGTTGATCGCGGAACCCGCGCAGCCGCCGTCGATGATCATCGCGCCACCGCCGGTGCTGGTAGTCCGGGCTTCCACGCGAGAACTGCTGGTGAAACGAGCGAGCGGGCGCAAGCGTATTTAGTCGACGGCTCGTCAAGGACCACCGCTTTGCAGTCTCGCGATGCGCTGCGCGCCGAGCGAACATTTCCCGTCCGGTTCATACTCTGCAATTGCCGCCCCCGCTGCGGCGTTGCAGCCGCATGACGCCCGGGACGCGCCCCACCTCGCTTACACACAACAAACAGTCTCCATGTCCCGCAGCCTTCAGTCGTCGCGTCCTCTAGTTATTGCCTCGGTCATGGCTTCAATGGCGATGGTCGCCATCGAAGCGACCATCGTTTCCACCGCCATGCCGCAGATCGTCGCGCAACTTGGCGACCTGCATCTGTACAGCTGGGTCTTCTCGTCCTTCCTGCTCACGCAGACTGCGATGACCGTCGTCTTCGGCAAGCTCGCGGACCTGTATGGCCGCAAGCCCGTCGTTCTGGCCGGCATCGCGATCTTTCTGATCGGGTCGGTGCTCGCCGGTTTCGCGTGGTCGATGCCCGCCATGATCGTGTTCCGGCTGATCCAGGGGATAGGCGCGGGCGCGATCCAGCCGGTCACGCTGACCATCGTCGCGGACCTTTATCCGGCACGCGAACGCGGCAAGGTGCAGGGCTATCTTGCGAGCGTCTGGGCGATCTCGGCAGTCGTCGGGCCGATGGTCGGCGGGCTGATCATCCGCGACTTTTCGTGGGCCTGGATCTTCTGGATGAACGTGCCGATCGGCCTTGCGTCGGCGGCTGGGTTCATCGCGTTCCTGCGGGAATCGGAGCGGCACGCGCGGCCGTCCATCGACTTCGCGGGGGCGGCGCTGTTCATGGTGACGATCGCCGCGCTGATGATGTCGCTGACCTACGCGGGCAACGACGACGTCACAAAGGCAGCACTGTCAGGCGGGGCATTTGTAGTGTGCCTGCTGTTCTTCCTGCTGCAGGAAAAGCGCGCCACCGAGCCGATGATCTCGTTCGCGCTCTGGAGCCGCCGGCCGATAGCCGCGTGCAACGGAGCGACCGTCCTGTCCGGCATGATCCTGATGGGCGCAACCACCTTCCTGCCGATGTACGTCCAAGGCGTGCTGCATCGTTCGCCCGTGATCGCCGGCCTTGCACTGACCATGATGATGGTCGGATGGCCCGTCGGCGCGACGCTTGCGGCGAAGTCGTTTCACCGCATCGGCTTGCGGCGCATTTTGATTGGCGGCAGTGCGTTTATCCCGGTGGGCGCGGTGTTCCTGATCGTGTTGTCGCCGGGGAGTTCACCGCTGATCGCGGCGTTCGGTTCGCTCATCATGGGCTTCGGCATGGGGACATCGAGTGTGAGTTCACTGGTGCTGATCCAGGAGATCGTCGATGTATCGCAGCGCGGCAGCGCGACTGCTTCGAACCTGTTCTCGCGCAATCTTGGCAGCACGCTGGGCGCGACGCTGTTTGGCGCGGTATTAAACTTTGGGCTTAGTCACTCGAAGAGTGTCGCGGCTGTCACGTCGGATCAGTTGCGAGCGCTGCTTCAGAACCAGGCGGCGAGTTTGGGCAGCGGCGATGCGATCCGTCAGGTGCTGCATGATTCGCTGCATCTGACATTTTTATCGATTTTCGTTATCGCGATTTTTATTGTTGCGTTCCTTGTCTTCGTTCCCACTATCCATATTGCCGGTGAGAAGAAAGTGCCAATGGAAGGGCTGTCGCCGATTGAGGATTGAACGTGACCCGGCTGGATGGCTGCACGCGTACTCGTAAAAAACGGCGCGCACCGTCAAGTGCGCGCCGTCGATTCGGCAATGCGATGCCCGGCGGTAAACCGGGCAACTCAAATCAAAATACGTTGCGAATGCCGACTGCTACACCGGTCTGGTTGTTGCGGCCCGGGAAGTCTGCTTGCGATGCGCCGGTGCCGCGGATGAAGTCGACCGTGCCATACACTTCGGTCCGCTTGGACAGCGAGTATTCGGCAAGCAGCACGCCCGAGTAGCGGGTGCCGCGGCTAAGCGAGGTCCCGTTGGCGTCCAGCGCATCGCGGGCGTGATCGTAGTAGCCCGCCGCGGTCAGCAGCAGCGGCGGCGTGATCTGCCAGGTGGTACCGACGTAGAAGCCATCGTCGATGCGGTTGGTATTCGTCACAGGCGTGAAGTTGGCAGCCGGCGAGTTTGCGGCCGACATGAAGATGTCGACCATGCCGGTGTTGTCCTGCGAATGCAGCCAGCCTGCGTAGGCCTTGACCGTGTTGAACGAATAGACCGCGCTCACGTTGACGACATTGAATTTGTTGTTGTGTATGTCGCTGTTCTGCTGGAAGCCGGCATCGATAGACAAGGCGCTGTACGTGTAGGACGCCGTCACGCCGTACATGTTGTTCGCGCCGGTGCTGCCGGCCACGTTGCCGAAGCTGTACATGGCTTCCACGTTCAGGCCGCCGAACTGGCCGTTGTACTTGACGGAGTTGTTCTGACGCAAGCCGTAGCCGAGTGCGCCGGGCAACCAGCCGTCCTGATCGAAGTTACCCACGGTCAGCGGGTCGTAGACGTTACCCAACTGGTCGAACAGCGGCGTGTTCTGGCGACCGAGGGTGACAGTGCCGTACTGGTTGCTCAGCCCAACGTAAGCCATCCGGTTGAAGAGGGTACCCTGGCTTGCCAGCTGCCCGTTCCAGAGGTTGAAGCCGTTCTCGAGCCGGAACACAGCGGACAGCCCGCCGCCCAGGTCCTCGGAACCCTTCAAGCCCCAACGGCTGCCGGTGATCGGGCCGACGCCCATCGCTACCTGGCTGTCATTGTTCGCATTGGCGTTGGTGAGATAGCGCACGCTTGTGTCGGCGATGCCGTACAGCGTGACCGAGCTCTGCGCGAAAGCGGATTGCGCCGCAATGGCAATAAGTGCGCCGCCAATGGCGCTTATGGTCTTGTTCACCGAGTTGTCCCCATGTTTAGTTGTTGGGCGAACCGCTGGTCTATATGACGGCTGCGATTCATATGCGATTTTGTGGATCGCGCGCAATCATATTTCCGTCAAATTAAATTGGGATTTGTTTTTGATTTGTGTGTCTCCCGTGTGCAACATTGGATTGACTTCTTTTATCGCCGGCCACTGTATGGCTTGTGAATAGCACGCGTTGCCGCCGCCTGATGGCATAGGCCTTAGCCGGGTTTTTCCCATATAGACATATTGAAAGATTTAGCAATTGATCTAACCGAGGGCGGCATTGTGTCTTTACGGTTTTATAGCGATGACAGTCTGCGCGTTTACACCAGTCAATCCTATGCGGACTTAGCTGTGCTTCCCGATGCGATTGGTCTCGGACTTGACAACCGGGGACGACCCTTAAGAGGACTGGCGGCGTCTTTACGGAAGGTATTAAAGGCGAAGGCTTTGGCGAGATCTGCAAGCCCGGACATCGGAGAGGACTATCCGCATGGCGCGAATCAAGGTGCTCCAAGGTCTGGTTGATCTTCCTGTTTCTATCGATGGCATCCTGATCTGCGCGCTCACGTTTTTTCAATCGAATAACTTTTGTCGGAACGGTGCGCGTGAAAAGGCTCCTTGCGGGGGTGGCGAAACAATGGGGCATCGTGAGCGAAGTCGGATGAGCGTAACGAAACCCGCAACGAAACCCGCGCTCAATCTTTTATTGCAGAAGCCGGTCTTTTTGTGGCTTACGTTGCCGTCCTTGCTCGTATGTCGTTGTTGAACTAAATTGATATTGGGAGATGCATCAGGCTGGAGGGCTTGTCATGGAACTGAGCGTAGAACGCGTCGATGTCTGGGCCGCGACCATCGAGGACAAGCCGGGCGGGCTTGCCCACGTATTAAGCGCTTTGCGGGATGCGGGCGCGGACTTGCAGTTCCTTGTCGCCCGTCGCGCGCCGGAAGCATCGGGCAAGGGGGTCGTGTTTGTCGCACCGCTGCAGGGCGACAGAGAGATCCAGGCCGCGAAGCAGGTGGGGTTCAACGTCACCGAGGGTCTTCACTCCGTCCGTGTAATGGGTCTGGACCGGTTGGGGATCTTCTCGCAATTGAGCCAGATGCTGGCAGAGGGGGGCATCAACCTCCGCGGCGTTTCCGCCGCTGTGCTCGGGTCACAGTACATTGCTTACCTCGCGGTCGACTCGTTAGACGATGCCGAAAAGGCAATAGATATTCTGCAGAGGGCTTGAACGGCCCTGACTGTACTGCGATCTGGCTTGGTTCTTCCTGTCCTGTTCCTATCAAGGCAACTGGGCCGAGTGTGCACGTGTGCGTAGCGCTCGGGTTCTCAGTCCGGTCGACGTTGGTCATCGGTACGCGCGCGCCGTCCGGCACTCAAACGTTGGCTTCGGCCTGCAGTTTTAAAACTCGTAGAGCGTCCCTGCCATCGCACAGCGGGTAGATGGACTAGTTTAGCGGGCCTCGCGATACATTCAGGTTGGTATCAAAGAACTTCAGCGCTGCGTTCCCGATGGTCTCGTGCAGTTTGGTGCGATCAATGCCAGGCGCATCGATGCACGCTTCCGGCCAGGTGTCCCGTCCGTCCTGGTCGCATTCGTTGACGAAGATTTCATGGTCGACAAGGCCTGGCAGCACATCCAGTTGCGTGTGCGGCGCGTACTTGGCCGCAAATTCGGCATTCTCTTTGGGCGGTGCCTGCGTATCCCTCGCACCAACAATGATGTACGCCGGCACCTTCAACTGTGCAACGCTTTCTTCGTCCATCCCGAAGCCCTGCAAGTCACCAGGCGCCATCGCGAAAACCGCCTTGATACGGCTGTCGTAGACCTTGAGCGCCGGCTTGGCATCGAGCGGTAAATCCTTGCGGAGTGACTCAGGCACCAACGCGTTGTTCTTCCAGGCACGTTGATAGTTGAGATACTTGTCCGGGTTCACCATCGCGCCACCAATCCATAGCGACGTGAAGCCTCCCTGCGAATGGCCGGCGACGCCAATCCGATCCGGATCGATATGCGGGCCCCAATGTTTGTCGTTCAAGAGGAACGTGATGTCCTTGCTGATGTCGACAGGGCGCTGCCAGAGCTTGCTCCTCGTGTACATGATCGTTGCGTCGTAGGTGTTGGCGCGGTAGTGATAAAGCGTAGCCACGATGTAACCGCGCGACGCCAGGAACTCGGCAAACCAGGCGTAGTAGAGGCCATTGCTGCCGTGCCCGTGTGAAAACATGATGAGCGGACGCTTCACGCTGATCGGACACTATCTCAGCATTTTTATAGAGGTGGAGATTGGTAAAGAAGATCATGCGCTGCGGCGTGTCGGAATTGCTCAGTACAGCTGGATAGAACAGCGTAAGCGCGAGGTGACGGTTGCCCTGTGCCGTGTCCACGTATTCAAGCTGTTTCATCCCGACCGCATAAGGAGCGCCAGGCTGGATGGTTTGCGCAGAAGCCATTGCAGACCACGTGGCCACGCAGCACGACAGGATCGCCAGTGCGGGACGGATCAATGTGTGTAATCCACATCTTGTCAGCAGAGAAGCCTTCATTTTTTTGCGTCCTCTCGACAACTAAACTTCCTACGTTTGGACTTAACCTTGATTACGTGTTGGCACTCTGCTGCTTTGCGCAGGACTGTCAGTGTGCGCCGAATTTGCGACACCAGTAAGCCTCCGATCAGACGCTGCGCCAGACACGATCGCCTATCCCAGCCGGGAGTCCTCAAGGCGGAGAACGCAAACGGACCTTTTCGTTTCCGGGCTGAGTAGTCGAAACGAGTCGTTGAGCAGCTCGCAGGATTCATGTATTCGACCATGGCTAAATGATCAGATGGTCTATGCGACGGACAAGGTCTCCCGGATGTCATTTATTGATGACGATGTGTCTCGATCCTATCGCGGGCCGAGACGTGGTTATCCCGCAAGTTGGGTTGCACATCGCTGCTACAGAGCCGTACGGCAACATAAATCCCGCTAATTGGGCACGATTGAAATATTAGTCGTCGACCCCTCCAGTCGTGTCCTCGCCCGCCGATATACCTTCGATACAACGCACACGAACGGTAGGGGACGATCCGATGAAAAGATTAAGAATTCCAGTTGCATCCCATTCTGCAGGATATCCCGGTATTTTCAGCAGCGTCAGTTTGCGGGCCAGCATTACGCTCGTGCTGATGGTTTTTGCCGCTCTTCTGATTGCCGTTAGCGCATTGGCGGGCATCGCGCTGCGAACCAGCAATTCGGCGATGGAGAAGATGTACACGGAAGATACGCGCTCGCTTCTGCAAATCAAAAGCAGCTATGAACATGTGATGCATGCACGTCTGGCGCTTGGCAGCTTTGCGGCGTTATACGGATTAGGCGACGTCCAGCCGGCCTTGCTCGAGGGCGCGCGCCGGGACCTGCGCGAGTCGAATGAAGAAGTGTCGGCCTACTTATCGACAGCCTCTACGGACAGTACCGAAATGGCGCTTCGAACGCGCTTTGTCGCCGCGCGTCAAAAGTATCTGCACGACGGTCTGGAGGCATCGTTCGAAGCGCTCGGCAACAGTGAGTTCTCGGCGTACAAGTCACTCCAGGGCGCTGAAACGGAAGCACTGGCGAACAACTTCGGCGCCCGGTTGGCTGAACTGGAAGGTGTTTTGACCGAGCGTCAGAAGGCGCGTTACACCAGTGCTCAAGACCGTTTTCACATGATGTTGGGACTGCTCGTCGCGGCGGCATTCGCTTCGGTGGTAGTTGGGACATTCGCGCGTCATGCTTTGCTCAACGCTATCGTCAAGCCGATAGATCAGGCCATTCGCCAGTTCCGGCAGATTGCTGCGGGCGACCTGAGGAATCCTGTCGATACCGGTCGTGACAATGAAATGGGTGCGCTGTTGCGCGCGCTCGAGCAAATGCAGCAATCGCTGGTCGAGACGGTCACGACCGTGCGCGCCAGTACCGAGTCGATTAACGTCGGCGCGACGGAAATTGCCAGCGGCAACAATGACCTCTCCGTTCGTACAGAGCAGCAGGCTGCGTCGCTTGAAACGACGGCGAGCAGCATGGAGCAGATTACCGCGACGGCAAAGGCCAGCTTCGAGAGCGCCCGGCAAGCGAGAGAGATGGCGACGCAAGCATCGGAAATGGCAGTCAAGGGAGGCGCGGTTGTCAGCAATGTGGTGACCACGATGCATGACATTGCCGCACATTCGAAGAAGATTTCGGAGATCACGAGTTTGATCGACGGCATTGCTTTCCAAACGAACATTTTGGCGCTGAACGCTGCGGTCGAAGCAGCGCGCGCGGGTGAACAGGGCCGGGGATTCGCTGTCGTCGCGGGTGAGGTGCGCAATCTGGCGCAGCGCAGCGCTTCGGCGGCTCATGAGATCAAGGTGCTCATTCAGCACTCGAGCGCGCATATCGATGCCGGCTCGACGTTGGTGGAAAGTGCAGGGACGACGATAGAAAGCGTGGTTAGTGCGGTCGGACGCGTTTGTCAGATTGTGACGGAGATCTCGGCTGCGGCAGGGGAGCAAAGCAGGGGTATAGAACAAGTCAACCTGGCGGTCGCGGCCATGGACCAGAGTACCCAACAAAACGCGGCGCTCGTTGAAGAAGCCGCCGCTGCGGCGCAGTCTTTGAGAGGTCAGGCGAAGACGCTCAGCGATGCAGTCGAGGTGTTCAGGCTTTAGGGATTGCGAAGGGCTTGGCGTGGCCGGATTCGATGGTTGGAGGCAAAGAGCTGGCTGACGTTTGTTGTTTTCGCCGTTGCTTGTCGTTGGTTGCCCTTAGTTGCCCTGAGTTGCCGCTAGGTGCCGTCAGCTTCCTCTGCTGCTTTGCGTGCCCGGCGTTCTTCGTTGCCACGGCGAGCGCGCAGGCGCTGGCGCGACAGGACAGTGATAACTTCGCCGGTGGTCGCGCCGGGGCGAATTTTATTGCGGATGAGTTTCGGCACCATCGGGAGGCCTAGGCGGTGCCTGCGCAGAGCCTTGGCAATGGCGCCGCGGCACTCTTGTCCGTGGCATTCCCATTCGTCGCGGATCTTTCCGCAGTAGCGGCATTCGGTCATTGGGGTTTGCTTTTTGCTCGCGCCGGTGGACGGGGTTTGGCGGTTAGTGGTCGGGGGGAGGTGCTGGGTTGGCGCTGCTTACGTTAGCGCGGGTTTTATGCTGGCTGTATTCTTTAGCACTTTTAGCCATTTGTGTGGCGGCAGGTCGGTTCATGGTCGTGGGGCTGGGTTGGTGCCGGGTTGTTGCTGCTTACGTTAGCTCGGGTTCAATGTTGGCTAAATTTTTTATCACTATTAGCCACTGTCCGTGGCGGGACTTCATTTCTTTGTCCAACGGCGACAAAGAAACGAAGCAAAGAAAACGCCTTCCCACAATCTGTATTAAGTGTCCCCAGCGTGCAGACCACTGCTTTTGGTTCCCGCGTAGAACGGTGCTCGCAAAACCACGAACAGTTGAAACCCTCCTTCTCGCGAATCCTGACATCCCCACGCTTCGCCACCAGTGGTCTCGGGCAAGATCGATCGACCACGGTCCAGCACGGTCACACGCGCTTTTTTTGTATTTTACGCATTTTCCGCGTTGGCGGCCTCGTGATCCGCGTGACCAGATAGGCGCCAGGGTTGTTCGCGCATAGCGCGGGATGTCCTTTGGTTGCCTCTGTCACCGGTGGCGAAGCGTCGATGTCCGTGGCCAGAAAAGGAGGGGTTCAAACATCGGTGGTGCTGGTGCGAGAACCGCAGAACCGCATGGGTCTTCAGCGTTTGATCTTGCCCGAGAGCACTGGTGGCGAAGCGTGGGGATGTAGGGATTCGCGAGAAGGAGGGTTTCACACATCCGTCGTTCTAGCGAGCACCGTTCTACGCGGGAACCAAAAGCAGTGGTCTGCACGCTGGGGACACTTAATACAGATTGTGGGGAGGCGTTTTCTTTGCTTCGTTTCTTTGTCGCCGTTGGACAAAGAAATGAAGTGCCGCCACGCACAGTGGCTAATAGTGATAAAAAATACTGCCAACATTTAACCCGCGATATCGTACGCAGCAGCAACCCAGCACCAACCCTCGACCACCGCCGGTAGCCGCCCCTAAACGGGCCCGAGTGCGAACGAAAATGCCTTGGCTAATAGTGATAAAAAATTCAGCTAACAAATAACCCGCGCTAACGTAAGCAGCAGCAACCCGGCATCAACTCCGACCACCAAACCAGCCCCGCGCCCAACCCCCCGCCCGAGTGCGAACGAAATCAACGTCCGAGTTCGGAAAAACCGATCATTCGCGCATCGCAAGCGCGCACCAGTGCACTGTCGTAGCTCGAGAAGAACACTGTGCGGTCTTCAGCCAGCGTCCTGAACAACTCAACAAGAACACCACGCGCAGCAGCGTCCAGCCCGCCGCCAGGCTCATCGGCAATCACGACGTTGACCTTGCCCAACGACGTCGCCGTCAGGAATATCTTCTTGCGAGTGCCGAACGACATCTGCTCGAAGCGCTTCTCAAGATGCGGCACAAGGCCGAAGCGATCGGCCAGATCGAGCGTGCGGCTATCGACTGCCGTATTTCTCGTCGATGCCACACGCTCCAGATAATCCCGACCGGTCTCGAGCGAATCCGGCGTGCAGTCGTCAGGCACGTACGCAAGTGCGGACTTCGCTTCGAGCGGCGAAGTACGCAGCGAATGCCCATCGATCCATACCTCGCCCTGATCGGCCTCGATCGTACCGGCGAGGATACCGAGCAAGGTGGACTTGCCGCTGCCGGATTCATCGTTTAACGCCACGCATCCCGCACTGACGCTGTAACGCAGTCCCTGAAAGATGATTCGCTCGCCGTAGCGTTTGCAAAGGTTCTCGAATCGAAGCATGAGTCGCAGGTTTTGTCAGATGAAGAATTGCCGCGCGACGGTGACGCAGAACGCGATCAGCATCGTGTGGGCGGCAGGGAGATTTTGGGGAAGTCAGCGTTGGCGCAAGTGTAGCAGCGCACGCTTGGGGTATAGCGCCAAAGCAGATTCCGGCCGGCACTTCAGGCGGTGCGTCGCCGGTCGATCGGATATCCGGGATCGGGGCAACCCGATGTCGAAGCGTGACCCGGTGCGGAGGCTATCGACGAGGCTATCGACGAGTTTCTCATCCGAGCGCTGCCGAACGTCGCCGAACAGGACGTTGCCGGTGCAATCCGCGAGTGCAACTCGACGCGCTCCCCTGCGTAACTGCGCCACTGGCGCTATGCTACTGCTTCCTTTCTCATCGAGGACCTTCCCATGAAACAAGCACCAGGCTCCATGATTACCTTTCGCCGTCCTGACGGCAAAGACGTACAGGGTTATCTGGCGAAACCGGAAAAACTCGAGGGTGCGCCCGCCATCGTCGTGATTCAGGAGTGGTGGGGTTTGAACGACCAGATTCGCGGCGTCGCGGATCGGTTCGCGCAGTCCGGTTATCTCGCGTTGGTCCCCGACCTTTTTCGCGGGAAAATCCACCGTGGAGGAGGAAGAGGCGAATCACCTGTTGAGCGGCCTCGACTTCGGCGACGCCGCCAGCCAGGACATTCGCGGCGCCGTACAGTATCTGAAAACGCAGTCGGAGCGGGTCGGTGTGACCGGCTATCTGCATGGGCGGCGCGCTCACGCTGCTGGCGCTATGCCATATCCCGGAGCGTATCGGCCGGCGTGGTCTGGTACGGCTTTCCTCCGCTTGAGTACATCGATGCATCGAAGATCAAGGCGCCCGTGCTCGGACACTGGGCCACCCAGGACGCGTTCTTTCCGGCTGAAACGGTCGACGCACTGGAGAGCAAGCTGACCGAGGCCAAGGTCGACGTCGAGTTCCATCGCTACCTTGCGCATCATGCGTTCGCCAACGAGACGGCGGTCGGGCCGGGCCGTATTGCGAGGACCCAGTTCGATCCGGTCTGGTCGCAACTCGCGTGGGACCGGACGCTGACCTTTTTCGGCCGCACGCTGTGGCCGCAGGGGCAAGCGGCGGCTAGCATCACGATGTGAATGCCAGTGGCGACTCAGTGCGCCGCTGGCGAGACGAACATTGGCGGCGCGCTTGGCGTGAGCCCGGCGCTCACAGGACTTCAAACACGCTGTACACCGGACCGTAAGCGAACCGATGTCCCGTACCCACGGCGATAATCCGGTTCAGCCACTCATACTTTCCGGCAGGCGCTTCGAACATCGGGTTGATGCGGAAGTAGTAGCTTGCCGGGTCGACTTCCTCGCCTTTTTCCAGTCGCTGCATGACATCGGCGGGCCGTGGCGCACGCCGCGATACGCCATCGTGATGTTCACGCCGTCGTCGGTTTGCAGGATCAGGCGCACGTCGAGCGTCGTGCTTGCGTCGCGGCGCACGGTTTGCCAGTCGGCGCCGCCGTCCAGCACCTTGCCCGACAGCCGCTCGCCGGCAAACGTTCCTGACGGCACGATTCCCACGCGACGAAACGGGCCCGGTGTTTCGCCGACGATCACAATTGGCTTGACGTCGAGCCGCATGACGAACAGAGGGCGGGTTTGCACGCTCTTCAGCGGTGCGGGGAGATCATCGAAAAGCGGAGTAGACATGGTGTCACCGTCGCGATCGTTGGCATGGGTGTCAGTTCCATGCGGGTGTATCCGGGACTCAGCCGGAACCATGACTGCCGGCTGAATGTGATGAAGCCTTTAAGCGTATATACGCTAAGGTGCTTGCGTCATTTCAGCGGCGAGAAGTCCGTTGGCCGCATGATCCGCGACTCCATGCTGACGAGAATATCGAGCGCTTTCACCTTGCGGCCGAATGCCTGCCAGCGGCTGTCGGCGGCCATCCTGTCGCGGCGTTCAAGCGCGATCGTCCAGGCTCTTGTACGCCCAGATATGAACGATCTCGCTGATGTCGCCGATCTCGGTCGTGAAGAAGCCGATCAGTTCGCCGAGGAATTCCTGCTGGAGCGGCAGGGCCTCGCTCTTGTACAACGCGAGCCATTCGAGCAGCGCGCAGCGGCTTGAAGGTATAGGTTCGGATTTCGTAAAGCATCGGATATTTCCTGGGCGAAATGAAAGGTCTTACGACGCGGTTCGTCCGCCATTGACCCTGAGCACTTCGCCGGTCATGAAGCTCGACTTGTCGGACGAAACGAACACAATCGCATCGGCGATTTCTTCAGGCGTTCCAGCTCGTTTAAGCGGGACGCCTGCGAGAAAGGCCGCCTTGCGTTCCGCATCCGCCAGCAGCCGGTTCAGCATTGCCGTCTCCACGGGACCGGGGGCGACGGCATTGACCCGCACGCCGAACGCCGCCGCTTCGAGCGCCGCGGATTTCGTAAGACCCTCCACCGCGTGCTTGCTGGCCACGTAGAGCGACGCGCCCGCTGCGCCGCGCGCACCCATTGTCGACGAGATGTTGACGATGCTGCCGCTGCCTTGCGCGGTCATCACGCGTAGTTCGTGTTTCATGCCGAGCAGCGTGCCGAGCACATTGGTGTCGAAGACGGCGGCGTAGCGCTCGGGAGTCTGCTCCATCACAGGCGCCGATTCGCCTTCGGAGCCGGCGGCGTTGACCGCCACGTCGAGCCGCCCGAAGCGGGCCACGGTGCCGTCGACGAGATTGCGCACATCGTCTTCGAAGCGGACATCCGCCTGAATGAATTCAGCTTCTACGCCGAGCGCGTTCAGTTCTGCGGCGAGCTTCCGGCCTTCTTCAGCGCGGCGCCCCGACACGACAATACGCGCCTTCTCGCGCGCGAATGCAAATGCGGCGGCGCGGCCAATGCCGGTCAGCGCGCCTGTGATGAGTACAACAGGATGGCTGGTCATTTCGTTGCTCCCTTGATCGGTCAGTCACGAGGTGCATGTTGCTGCCACTCATGGGTGCCGGCGCTCTGGATCAAGCGCCTGGCGGTTTGCTTACACAGTCACCACGATCTTGCCGAACTGGCCGTTGGTTTCCAGATAACGATGCACGTCGACCATTTCGTCGAACGTGAACGTGCGATCGATCACCGGTTTGAGCGCGCCGCTCTCGAGCCCCTTCAGCACGTACTCCACCGCAGCCTTTCGACGTGTTGCGTCGCCGCTCGTCAGCCAGATGTTGTGAGCCTTGACGGTAATCATCTTGGCGATCATGTCCAGCACGGGCAGCGGCGTCACGCCTTCGCTGAGCGCACCGTAGATGTACGCGATGCCCTGGAACGACAGCGCCGAAATCAGCTTCGCGAAGTTCGGGCCGCCGACCGGATCGAACACGACGCGCGCGCCCTGGCCGCCGGTGATGCGCATGACTTCTTCGACCAGATCGGTCTCGTCCGTGACGATCACGTGCGCCGCGCCCGCATCGAGCAACTGCTGTTTCTTCTCGGCGGTGCGCGTCGTTGCGATGGACGTCGCGCCGGCGTAGTTGGCAATCTGGATCGCCGCCAGTCCGACGCTGCTGGAAGCCGCCGGGACGATCACGAAATCGCCCTTGCGTCACCTTCGCGTCTTCGATAAGCGCGCCGTACGCCGTCACGAACATCATCCAGACCGATGCCGCTTCGGCAAACGAAAGCGATTCCGGATGTTTCACGACTGCGTGGTCCGGCGCGATGATGACTTCGCCGTAGGTGTAGTACTGGTTCATCGAGAACGACGGAATCAGGTTGACCTTGTCGCCTGGCGCGAAGCCGGTGACTTCCTTGCCCACCGCATCGACGATGCCGGCTGCTTCGTAGCCGAGACCTGCTGGGAACTTGACGGGCTCGATGTATTCGTCGGTGCGCCACATGGACTCTGCGCGGTTGATGCCTATGGCCTTGACGTTGATGCGGACTTCGGCCGGGCCGGGAGCGGGTACGTTTGTCTCGATGAATTCGAGGACTTCCGGACCGCCGGCTGTTGCGAATTTGATGGTGCGGGACATAAGTGAACTCCAAGGTGAAAAGGTGAGAGGGTTATTTCCGTTCGCACTCGGTCAGAGTTTTGGGCGCGGGGCTGATTGTCGGTGGTCGGGGTTGGTGCCGGGTTGCTGCTGCGTACGTTAGCTCGGGTTCAATGTTGGCTGTATTTTTTATCACTATTAGCCACTGTCCGTGGCGGGACTTCATTTCTTTGTCCAACGGCGACAAAGAAACGAAGCAAAGAAAACGCCTTTCCACAATCTATATTAAGTGTCCCCAGCGTGCAGGCCACTGCTTTTGGTTCCCACGTAGCACGGTGCTCGCTAGAGCGACGGACACTTGAAACCCTCCTTCTCGCGAATCCTGACATCCCCACGCTTCGCCACCAGTGCTCTCGGGCAAGTTCCAACCGCCTCGAACCCCCTCGGCCAGCGGCGGCACGGGTACACCAAATACCGAGGAATACTTTGCGCTGCGTGCTAACGCCCGCGTCTGAAATCTGAATCTGAAACCGGTGTTCACTGAATAACTTCGCAATCCATAACAAATGCTGGTAAGCCCTGTGCCGTGCCGGTCCATAGGTACGTCGAACTAGCCCGAGAGCACTGGTGGCGAAGCGTGGGGATGTAGGGATTCGCGAGAAGGAGGGTTTCAAGTGTCCGTGGTTTTGCGAGCACCGTTCTACGCGGGAACCAAAAGCAGTGGTCTGCACGCTGGGGACACTTAAAACAGATTGTGGGGAGGCGTTTTCTTTGCTTCGTTTCTTTGTCGCCGTTGGACAAAGAAATGAAGTCCCGCCACGGACAGTGGCTAATAGTGATAAAAAATATAGCCAGCATTGAACTCGCGCTAACGTACGCAGCAGCAATCCGGCGCCGACCCAGCCCCACCGACATGGAAATGAAGTCCCGCCACGGACAGTGGCTAATAGTGATAAAAAATTTAGCCAACATTGAACCCGCGCTAACGTAAGCAGCAGCAACCCGGCACCGACCCAACCCCACCGACATAGAAATGAAATCCCGCCACGCACAGTGGCTAATAGTGATAAAAAATTTGACCAACATTGAACCCGCGATTTGACCAACATTGAACCCGCGCTAACGTAAGCAGCAGCAACCCGGCACCGACCCAGCCCCACAGACATAGAAATGAAGTCCCGCCACGAACAATGGCTAATAGTGCTAAAAAATAAAGCCAACGTATAACTCGCGCTAACGTAAGCAACAGCAACCCAGCATTGGCATCGCCCCCGACCACCGACCACCGACCATCGGCCCCGCGCCCAAAACCCTGACCGAGTGCGAACGAAAATGCCCTGGCTAATAGTGCTAAAAAATAAAGCCGACATATAACTCGCGCTAACGTAAGCAGTAGCAACCCGGCGCCGACCCAGCCCCTCCAGCCCCTCCATATAGCCAAAAGGCATGGACCCCACCGTCTTACAAACAAATCATCGCCGCCCGACACGTAATCTACCCGCACCTTGCGCAAAGAGAAAAGACTTTGTAGGCTGGCAGGCATGCCTCCAAGGCATGGGCGATCAAGGAGGTGCATATGGAGCTTCGACACCTGCGGTATTTCATTGCCGTCGCGGAGACCGGCAGCCTCACCGTTGCTGCCGAACGCCGTCTGCATACGTCGCAACCATCGCTTAGCCGGCAAATACGCGATCTGGAGGATGAGGTCGGCGCGGAACTGTTCAGCCGGAGTGCGCGCGGCGTCGAGCTGACCGCGGCAGGCAAGGCTTTTCTCGACCATGCACGGCTCGCGCTAACGCAGGTCGACGCCGCCATCGAGGCCGCGCGGCGCGCAGCGCTCCCATCGAAACAGGTCTTCGCACTCGGTTTTCTGACCGGCGAGGAAATGACCTGGCTGCCGCGCGCCATGCAGGTGCTTCGCGATGAACTGCCGAACATCGACGTTACGGTATCGAGCCACTATTCACCGGACCTCGCCGATGCGCTCGCCCGCGGCAAGCTCGACCTCGCGTTTCTACGCGCAGAACCGGGGTTCGATCTGGACTATCGCGTGGTCAGCCGGGAGAAGCTCGTTGTTCTGATGCCGAGCGATCATCCGCTGACTGGACGAGCGGCTATCCGTGCGGAGGATTTCAAGGGCGAGCCGTTTATCATGGCCTCGAATAAGGCGAGGGTGCTGCACGACGTGATCGAGGGGTATCTACAGCAAAACGGGGTAGATGTCATGCGCGAACACGGAGTCGACAATCTGGCGATGGCAATGTCGCTCGTGGCGTCTACGCGCGGGCTAGCGCTGTTGCCCGAGTACGCGAACAACCTGTTGCCATGGTCGGTAGTGAGCCGGCCCCTCGAAGGCGAAGCACCGACGATTGATCTGGTTATCGGCTACAGCAAGTCGAATACGTCTGCGGTCCTGAAGCTCTTTCTTTCGAGAGCGGACGAATTGATGGCGCATGTCGCGCCAGCCTCTTCGTGAGGAACGGGGGTTTCCTGAACCGGGCGCTTCGATAATCAAGCTTGACTGTTAATAGATGACCGGTTATCTTGCTACATCGCCACTTTACTCAAGATGACTGCAATGCCCAGACCCGCTAATCCCGAAGTGCGTTCCCGCCTGTTGTCCATCGGGCGCGCGGTGGTCCATGAGCATGGCTTCAACGGCGCCGGGGTCCAGGATATTACGGCTGCGGCAGACGTACCCAAGGGATCGTTCTACAATTACTTTGACAGCAAGGAGTCTTTTGCGGCAGAGATATTAGAGGAGTATTGGCAGTCCATTGAAGAGCGGCACGGACCCATTCTCTATGATGCACGCCTCAAGCCATTGGTGCGTATCAGGCGGTTTTTCAAGGGGTTATCGCAAGATCACAGCGAGTATGGCTTCGCGCTTGGCTGCCTGATCGGCAACTTGTCGCTCGAACTGGCCAATGGCAGTGAAGAAACGCGAGCGAAGCTTGCCGGCGTGCTCGTCCGGTGGGAAAAGGCGCTCGGGGCGTGCTTGCGTGAGGCGCAGGAGCGTAGCGAACTGGACGATGACACGGACCCGGAACAACTCGCATCAATCATGATCGAGGCCTATGAAGGAGCTGTCATGCGGGGAAAGGTCGAACAAAATGGCAATGCACTCGAGCGGTTTGAAAAGGTGGTATTGCCACGGTTAATCGGTTAATTTTTTTTGAGTTTTTAAATAGACGACTGGTCATGTATTAAACAGATGCCGAGCTCTGTTGACGGGGCCGGTCCTTCCGCAGTACTCGTAAGACAGAGGACATCATGAGCAACGAAAGCCAAGCAGGGCAAGCTAACAAGCACCTTTACGCAGATCCGGTCAATCCGGCGCTGCCGCCAAGCGATTTCAAGCTAGATGTATCGCGAGCGGCCTTGGTCGTGGTCGATCCCCAGAATGATTTCCTGAGTCCTGCCGGTGCGAGCTGGGCCTTGTTCGGTGAAAGCATTGTGGAGAACAACACTGTGTCTAATATCGGGCGACTTTTCAAGGCGTCAAAGGAAGCGGGCCTGACAGTCGCCGTATCGCCGCATTATTACTATCCAAGCGATCACGAATGGCACTTCGGCGGTCCTGTAGAAAAGGTGATGCACAACATTTGCATGTTCGACCGCAAGGGCCCGAATACGCTGGAAGGGTTTGAAGGTTCGGGCGCCGATTTCCTCGATGAATACAAACAATACATTCTGGACGGCAAGACGATTATCGCGTCACCGCACAAGATCTACGGTCCCGAGACTAACGACCTGGCTTTGCAATTGCGAAAGAAAGGGGTGTCGCAAATCATCCTCGCGGGTATGGCCGCGAACCTGTGCATCGAGTCTCACCTGCGGGAACTGATTGAGCAAGGCTTCGAAGTCGCCGTGGTACGCGACGCTACTGCGGGTCCGCGTTTGCCTGAGGGCGATGGCTACCTTGCCGCCATCATCAATTACCGCTTTCTTGCTCATGCGCTCTGGACCACGGAGCATACCGTTGGACAATTATCGCGCTGATGTCCGGCGACGGCCAGGGCAAGGGAGTGTGGCGAACGGCATTCCCGCTGGCCGGATCGTTATCGTTTGCACGAAACGGTGCGGGCTTAAGGCCGTTCTAATCAGAAGGTGATCCTCTAGATCGCTGTCCTGATGAATCCCCGGTTAAACCGGCTATTTCGATGGCCGGGAACAACCGGAAAAGAATCTGCATTTAGTGCTGCACGGGGTGCCTTCCAGCGATCGAACCATCGGTCGCAACGCCCCGGATACGCAAGGGCATCGCTCCGCGTCAGGCCGGCAGTTCCATTACTTGTCCGCTGCGATTCTTCACGCTCGGCCGATCCGACATCTTTGCCTGCCAGGCAGACAAGGCCAAACAATCGTCCGGAATCGCAATGCCGGCTGCGCCGGCGTGCATGAGCGCGGCATAGACCGTGATATCGGCCATCGAAAAATCATCGCCGGCCACATAGGGGTGTGCTTTAAGAACGCTGTCGAAGTACTTCATGCCCTGCACGAACTTCTCATGGTGCCGATCACCCCATTCTTTCCTGTGCGCCCATTCGGGGCTTTTGTAGGCTTCCAGGCGAGCGCCCAAGCCAGGCGTTGCGTGATGAAAGTAAATGCCGACGGCATCGATAAGTTGATCGTCAGCACGTTTTTGCATCATGTGGATGACCGCCTTTTCCTTCGGTGTCCTGCCGGTAAGCGTCGGATTTCCATCCAGGTTGTCGAGATATTCGGTGATTGCAACGCTTTCCGAGATGAACGTGCCGTCGTCGAGTTCAAGGACCGGGACGGTTCCTGCCGGATTGATGGCGAGAAAAGCGCTTTGCTTGTGCTCGGCCGCGAACAGATCCACCTTCACGAATTCGATTTGGGAATCCAGTCCCTTCTCGGCGAGGACGATGCGAATGCGGGCCGGATTCGGGAAACCAGGGGTGTCGTAAATTTTCATGGTCATTTCCTGTCAGATATCTATCGATAGGTAGGGCGTGGGATGGAGCGTAAAACGTCGAAGGTCACGCTGTCAACAACTATCTATCGATAGAGATATACTCCCGCTAACGACTATCTAGCGGCGGACAAGAGCTCCTGATGACCAACACCGACACCAAAGAACGAATCATGAGTGTGGCGCGGCTCATGGTGCAGGCGCACGGCTACAACGCACTCAGTTTTCGCGAAATCGGAAAGGAGGTGGGCGTGTCCAGTGCGAGCATCCATCACCACTTTCCAACCAAAGGCGATCTTGGCGCCGCCCTCGCGCAGCGCTACACCGATGACGGCATCGCCGCGCTCGACAAATTGCTTGCCAACTCCAAGGACGCTCACAAATGCATGACCGGTTATACGGCCATCTTTCGAGCTGCGTTGCTCAATGACAATCGGATGTGCCTCGTTGGAATCATGTCCGCCGAATACGGCGATTTGCCCGAGGAAGTGCGAGCGGAAGTGGACCGATTCACCAGCGTGAACGTCAAATGGCTGACCGAAGTTCTGTCACTTCGAAAACCGAAAGCAGGAAAGGACGCAATTCAACATCAGGCGCTTGCGATCTTCGCTGCGATCGAAGGCGCTCAGCTCGTGGCCAGAGGGCGCGGCGACATCGCAATGTTTGATCGGGCGGTGGCGGCATACCGGGCGGCCGGGTTGTTGCCTTGACGCTTTCCGCAATTTGAACAGATGCCGCCAGCAACCATCAGGTGACAGGCGCGTGCAGCTGGGGCAGTCATTCACAGCAAGCCTGTACCGATACTTCCAACAAGGGCTCGCTGCCCTTTGCGACGTTAATCGTCTGAACCAGACTCGCCAACTGATTTTCATCGGGAGCGCAGGAGGCGTCATCTGCTTTTCATCCCGTATCATTCGGGTTTGAGCACTCTTTCACAGGGAGTCTTGTTACTCTTGGCAGAATTCGAAAATTCATGCGAATCGCCGTGAAAATTGAGGTTGGTCAGCCAGGGGCAGGGTGCCGGGCGCGAACTTCGTGAGTTGATACGTGACAATCAGGTCGTCCTACAGCAGATGAAAAGACAGTTCACAAGACAAACGCCACGCAGGCTCGAGATACACCGCAGACGCCTGGTGTGCCCGGCGATTCAAGCGAACCGGGCGCAAGAGGACCCTGGCCCAATTCACCCCGGACCGTTGGAGCTACTAATCGATTTCGAAGCCGCTTTCCGCAAAAACCGATTGCTGCAACAGTACGATGAGGACCGGTGTCTTTGACTGCTCCCGACAATTTCACGCCACACCTGACGCCCGCTGGTCACCTGCTTGCCGTACCGGAAGACGCCGCGCCACCATTGGCGGACGAAGTACGACTGGCGCTGAGCAGTTCTTTCACTCGCGGAGCGGGACACGGCCTGCTGCATTTGGGAGCGGCGGAAATCGGCCGCGTTTTGCCGCCCGCCTGGGCTTGGTGGCGCGATTTTGCCGCGCGCTACGTCACCGCCTTGTGCGCCACGCCGGAAGGCGGCGAGATCGCGGTCGACACGCCTGCCGCCGAGGATTTCGATGCCCTGATTACCTATGCGCCTCCGATGACGGGCGGGGAATACCTATCGCCAGATGTGCTGGCCGCGCTGTGGGGCGAAATCGATACCGCCTTGCATCAGGAACTGGCTGGCGCAAAAGTCTCGCTGCAGGATTTCCTCAAGTCGCGCCACGCAGGATGGAATCTCGTCGGCCGCGTGCACTTCAACCTCGCTGAGAACCGCAAGGATCCGGAGGCACCGTTCGCCTTCCTTGCGACGTACACCTCGCGCCTGTCGGCACATGGCAAGGCGCAACATCAGCCGCTCTCGCAAGCCCTCGCCGAATTTTCGGGGTCCAGGAGCCGGGCGCAGCTTTTGTCGCTGCTGCTGCCGGTGCAGCGCGCAGCGCAAGAGTGCGATTGGCTTCATGAAATGGTGGAGGCGGGCGAGATATACCATCCGCTGCGCTGGACGCCGCTTGACGCCCATCGCTTTCTCACCGACCTAGCCAAACTCGAAACCGCCGGCATTGTGGTTCGCACGCCAGGCGTCTGGCAGGGAGGCCGTCCTGCTCGTCCCGTAGTGAAAGCCAGTGTCGGCGCACGGCCGCCTTCGCTCTTGGGCAAGGAAGCGTTGCTCGACTTCAGCATGGAAGTGTCCCTCGACGGCGAGCATCTCAGCGCCTCCGAGATCAAGGATCTGCTCCGGGGAGCGGCCGGCTTGCAACTCATCCGTGGCCGCTGGGTCGAGGTGGACCAAAAAAGACTCGGCCGCCTCCTGAAGCAATTCGAGGCCATGGAAGAGGCGGCGCAAGCCGGGCTGCCCTTTAACGAGGCCCTGCGTCTTCTTGCAGGCGTTTCACTCGACGATAGCGGCGACCCCGCTGACCGTGACTGGTCGCAGCTTGTGGCGGGCCCTTGGCTGGCCGACATCCTGCAGGAGTTGCGTCAGCCGGAAGGGTTGGCGCAGATCAGCCCGGGCGAGGAACTCAAGGCCAGCCTGCGGCCCTACCAGCAGGCTGGCGTGCGGTGGTTGTACCTGCTCACCCGGCTCGGCCTGGGCGCCTGCCTGGCGGACGATATGGGCCTTGGCAAGACCATGCAGGTACTCTCGCTGCTGCTGGTGCTCAAGCGCGAAAGCACCGAGGCGCGGCCCAGCCTGCTGGTCGCTCCGGCGTCACTGCTCGCCAACTGGGCGTCGGAGGCTGAGCGATTCGCCCCTGGCTTGCGCCTGCTGATCGCCCATCCATCGGCCATGCCGGCGGCCGATTTGCGCGCGCTGGATGCTGCGTACCTTGCGGACATCGATCTCGTCATTACCAGCTTTGGCTCGCTTCTTCGACAGCCGGTACTTACGACCATCCAATGGCGCGTTGCTGTGCGTCGATGAAGCGCAGGCGATCAAAAATCCGGGCGCCAAGCAAACGCGACAGGTCAAGCAGCTCCATGCGCAATCGCGCATCGCGCTGACTGGAACCCCGGTAGAAAACCGCCTGTCCGATCTTTGGTCCATCTTCGATTTCACCCACCCCGGTTTGCTGGGGTCGGACAAGGTCTTCACCAACTTCACCAGGCGGCTCGCAAAGGCCGAGAACTTCGGCCCGTTGCGCACGCTCGTACGGCCCTACATTTTGCGTCGGCTGAAGACCGACAAGCGGGTGATCAACGACCTGCCGGACAAGACCGAACTCAAGGCCTGGTGCCACCTGAGTCCGAGCCAGGCAGCGCTTTATCAGCGTGCAGTGAAGGAACTGGCGGCCGCGCTTGAAGACGCCGAAGGCATCGGCCGCAAGGGTGCGGTACTGAGCTTTCTGATGCGTTTCAAACAGATATGCAACCATCCCTCGCAGTGGCTCGGCGACGCGGCGTGGAGGGCCGAAGACAGCGGCAAGTTCGCGCGTCTGCGCCAGCTGGCTGAAGTCATCGCCGCGAAGCAGGAAAAGGTGCTGGTATTCACCCAGTTCCGCGAGACCACTGAGCCGCTGGCGGCATTCCTGGGATCGATCTTTGGCCGCGAAGGCCTAGTGCTTCATGGCGGCACCCCGGTCGCCAAGCGCCGCGAACTCGTCAGGCGATTTCAGGAAGATGAGTTGATACCCTTCTTCGTGCTCTCGCTGAAAGCGGGTGGGACGGGGTTGAATCTGACCGCCGCTTCCCATGTCATCCACTTTGATCGCTGGTGGAATCCGGCCGTGGAAAATCAGGCGACCGACCGTGCATTTCGCATCGGTCAGCAGAGGAATGTCCTGGTGCATAAATTTATCTGCCGTGGCACGATTGAGGATCGAATAGACCAGTTGATCGAAGCTAAGCAGCAATTGGTGAAGGATGTGCTGGAAGGCGGCGCGGAGCTCCTGCTCACCGAGATGAGCGATCTCGAATTGCTCGATCTGGTGAAGCTCGACATCTCATGCCGCGCAAGAGAACTGATCGTCAGGAAGTCAAGACTTCAAGAGGTAGTGCAATGGATTATGGGGGATGGAAGCCTTATGTCTCGGTCGCCGCGCGCAGGAAAAAGGCAGAAATGGCCGCGACCAAGGCGAAGAAGTCGGGTGCGGTTCTGTCGCCTATTGAGCCGTATCGCGGCGCCATCGCCAAGACGTTTTGGGGCAAGGCCTGGTGCAACAATCTGGAAGGCTATAGCGACTATGCAAACCGCCTGCCGCGCGGCCGTACCTATACGCGCAACGGCTCCGTCATCGATCTGCAGATTACGGCCGGCGAAGTCCGCGCGCAGGTAATGGGTTCGCGTCTCTACACGGTCACGGTGAACGTGGGCGCGTGTCCTGAAACGCATTGGCATGCAATTGGGGCCGATTGTTCGGGGTCGATCGATTCGATTGTGGAGCTCTTGCAAGGCAAGCTTTCGACGGCCGTGATGGAGCGCATCTGCAAACCTGTGACCGGTCTGTTCCCGGCGCCGAAGGAAATCACGTTCAATTGCAGTTGCCCGGATTGGGCGTCGATGTGCAAGCATGTCGCCGCCGTGCTGTACGGCGTCGGCGCACGGCTGGACAAACAGCCGGAATTCCTCTTCGCTTTGCGCCGCGTCGACGCCAATGATCTCGTCGGTCAGGTGAGTGCGGATCTACCGGAATCGAGAAAACGCCCGGCTGCCAGCAAGGTGCTCGACGACGCGATGCTGGCCGATGTGTTCGGCATTGAGATGGCAGAAGCTTATTCACCGGCTAAGCCTGCTGCCGGACGAAAAGAGCCCGTGGCAACAAAGGCAGCGGCGAAGAAGGCTGTCCCGGCGACCCGGAAGCCACGTGTGAGCGCGAAGACGGTGGCTGGCGATCAAGCGGCAGCAAAGAAGTTGCCGGTCGAACCGGCTGTGTTGGCGGCCCGGAAGCCACGCGTGAGCACGAAGAAGGCGGCCAGCGATCAAGCGGTAGCAAAGAAGTTGGCGGTCGAACCGGCTGAGTTGGCGACGCGGAAGCCACGCGTGAGCGCGAAGACGGGGGCTGGCGATCAAGCGGTAGCAAAGAAGTTGCCGGTCGAACCGGCTGTGTTGGCGAGCCGGAAGCCGCGTGTGAGCGCGAAAACGGAGGCTGGTAATCAAGCGGTAGTAAAGAAGTTGCCGGCCGAACCGGCTGTGTTGGCGAGCCGGAAGCCGCGTGTGAGTGCGAAGACGGCGGCCGCTGACGAAGCGGTAGCAAAGAAGCTACCGGTTAACTCGTCTAACGGGCGGCGGAAACCGGCATCTGGCGTCGCTATTACTGGAAGAGCCGAGGTGGCGAACTTGCCTGCAACGTCGAAAGAGGGTGCAACAAGGAAGCGGGCGAGTGCTCGGCCGGCGAAAGCTCAGCTCTGATTCTCTCTCGCATGGTTACGAGGGAAGGTCTGACGTCGACACATAAAATGTCTGCGGGAAACTGAGCTTGTGAAAGCGTTCGCTTTTCTTCCATGCCGACTCATTGCGGGGTTGGGCTGTGCAAGTACCGTGGGGCATCGATCTTGCCCGAGAGCACTGGTGGCGAAGCGTGGGGATGTCAGGATTCGCGAGAAGGAGGGTTTCAAACATCCGCCGTTCTAGCGAGCACCGTGCTACGCGGGAACCAAAAGCAGTGGTCTTCACGCTGGGGACACTTAAAGCAGATTGTGGGAAGGCGGTTTCTTTGCTTCGTTTCTTTGTCGCCGAACGGGCGAAGGACCAAGAAATGAAGTCCCGCCACGGACAGTGGCTAATAGTGATAAAAAATATAGCTCACATACAATCCGCGCTAATGTAAGCAGCAGCAACCCGGCACCGACCCAGTACCACGTACATGAATCAACCTGCCGCCACGCACAGTGGCCCAAAGTGCTAAAAAATAAAGCCAACATATAACCCGCGATAACGTAAGCAGCACCAACCACCAACCACCAACCCCACCCCCCAGTGCGAACGACCCCCTAAACCCCCTCAAAAACCCCCCGCAACCACTGCACAAAAACCCTTACCCTTGACGATAACTGCCGATTCTGCGGATAAAGCACGGATACCGGCATGTGCGGCGGCGGACACCCCCCGAGCACGACCTTAAGCTTCCCCCCTGACAATTCCTCCATCACCCGATACCGCGGCACCTGAACCAACCCCAACCCGGCCACCGCCGATCCGGTATACAAATCCGCCCCGGTAACGGACACAACAGCACCAAGCTGCATCTCGACCACCCGGCCATCGACGGTAAATTCCATCGGCAAAGCGCGCCCCGATACGCTCGACAAATAATTCACCGCCCGATGCGCCCGCCAGCGCCTCAAGCGACTCTGGTTCGCCAAACCGCTCGAGATATGCCGGACTCGCCACCGTGACCTGCTCCATCGACGCGACGCGGCGTCCGACCATCGACGAATCCTGCAGCGTCCCGGCCCGCAGCACGCAATCGATGCCCTCGCGCACCAGATCGACCAGCCGGTCGTCTTCGCCTATCTGCAATTCGATCTCCGGATACTGCGCGATGAACGCCGGCAGCGCGGGCACCACGAAATGCCTGGCAAGCGTCCCCTGCATATTCACGCGCAACAAACCCTTCGGCGCGACATGGCGAAACGCGCTCTCCGCTTCCTCCATATCAGCGATGAGCCGCACGCAGCGCCGGTAAAACGCCTCGCCGTCGTGCGTCAGGCGCACCGTGCGCGTCGTGCGTTCAAGCAGCCGCGTGCCAAGCCGCTCTTCCATGCGCTTCAATAGATTCGTTACCGTGGCGCGCGGGATCTGCAAGTCATCGGCGGCCTGCGTAAAGCTGCTCCGCTCGGCGATACGGATAAATACCTGCATTTCCTGAAACCGGTCCATGCGTGGTTCGCTCGTTGGATTGTTGAAGTAAATGGAACGATATTACTAAATTCAAAGCAATTATCAATCGATGTGAATGATCGATACTTCATTCCACGCACTCACCACCACCCAAACGGAGCGAATCATGAACGCGATCAAGAACAGCCAGGTAGCCATTGTCACGGGCGCATCGCGCGGTATCGGCGCGGAGTCGCGCGGCGTCTCGCCAACGACGGTTTTGCGGTCGTCATCAACTATGCATCGAGTTCGAAAGAAGCCGACGCGCTCGTCGCGGAACTCACGGCGCAGGGCGCGAAAGCCATCGCGGTCAAGGCCGATGTATCGAACGCCGACGAAGTACGCGCCATGTTCGAGGCAACCGAACAGCAGCTCGGCAAGATCGATGTGCTGGTGAATAACGCCGGCGTGCTGAAGACGGTCCCGCTGGCGGAAACCTCCGACGCGCTCTACGACCAGACCTTCGGCATCAACGTGCGCGGCACCTTCAACACGCTGCGCGAAGCGGCGGCGCGGATGAACGACGGTGGCCGCATCGTGAATTTTTCGAGCACCACGCTTGCTCTGAACATGCCCGGCTACGCCATCTACAACGCGACGAAAGCAGCGGTCGAAGCGTTCACGCATGTGTTCGCGAAGGAATTGCGCGGCCGCAACATCACGGTGAACGCCGTGGCGCCGGGGCCGATCGCAACATCGCTTTTCCTCGATGGCAAGACCGAAGAACAGATCCAGACCTTCGCCAAAATGCCGCCGCTGCAACGCCTCGGCCAGCCGGAAGATATCGCTTCGGTTGTCTCGTTCCTCGCCGGTCCGGACGCGGCCTGGGTCAACGGCCAGATCCTGCGTGCTAATGGCGGTATCGCTTGAGAGCACGCCAAGATGCTAACCCGCGGATTTGACTTCGATACGTGGCTGAATCAAGTCCTGGATTATTACCGGGAGATTTTTGCGGGGGCTGCGGGGAGCTATTGATGAGCCATCTGCCGCCGCTCGCAATGGCCACATCGTGACTTGACCGGTCACATGCGACTTGCGAAATGATCAACTGGAGAAGGCAATCATCAAGCTTGCACCGATGTTGCAAAGTTTCACGGCTGTGGGCTCGGCAGTTTCTACTCTCAGTGGCGAATCGGACGCGTAGGTCCGACGTGACAAAGAAAGAAATGACGCCCACAGCAAGCTTGATCCCAAGGCTGCAACTCAAGATTGTTGGCGGGCGTAGTTCGTCGGTTGCTACGCGTGGGAGGCGCGTTCCAACACTTCGTCAGCCCATTGACTGATGCTCTTGCCAGCGGCCGCAGCAGCGACACCCACCGCGGCATGCACCTCTGGCCTGATCCGCAACATGAGTTTGCCCGACGCCGGCTTTTGCGGATCACGCCCGGTCTTGGCGCAATCGTCGAGATAGTGATCGACGGCCTCATGAAAATCCGTCGTCAACTCGGTCACGGTCTCGCCGTGGAAACTAATGCGCTCCGACCCTCCGAGTACATGCCCGACAAAAATGTTATCGCGCGGATCAAACTCGACCCGCGCCAGATATCCCTTATAGTTCATGGCGTTTATCACGGCTTTACCTCCAATTCGATAAACACGCTCGCAGTTCTTCTACCTGATATTTCTTCGCATCCTTGCCCGGATGCGGCCGATGCAGATATCGACGATATCCGTTTAGTTCGAATGCCACTCGCGAGCCAAAACCTTCCCTTACCTCGCCGCCACGGGCAGTCACCAGTGATTCGATTTCCGCGTACAAGATAGGGCGCTAGTGGGCTTTCTGAATATCGCGTCGAGTGTCGCAGTATGCTTGGCTTTCATGTGCTGGCGATATCAGAAATTGATATCACGAGTGGGTACACTTGAAGTCTCCAATCAAACCCGAAACACCGCTACCGCGACATCCAACTGCTCCGCCTGCTGCTCAAGCGACGCCGCTGCCGCAGCAGCTTGCTCCACCAGCGCGGCGTTCTGCTGGGTAACTTCGTCCATCTGTGCGACGGCGCGATTGATCTGCTCGATACCGCCGGTCTGCTCCGAAGACGCCGCGCTGATCGCCCCGATAATGTCCGACACCCGCTTCACCGCCGCCACCACTTCGCTCATCGTCTGGCCGGCTTGTGCAGCCAGCGCATTGCCGTTCTGCACCTTGCCTGTCGATGCATTGATCAGTTCCTTGATCTCCTTGGCCGCCGCAGCACTGCGCTGCGCGAGGCTGCGGACCTCGCCCGCGACCACCGCGAAACCGCGTCCTTCTTCGCCCGCCCGCGCCGCTTCCACCGCGGCGTTCAGCGCCAGGATGTTGGTCTGGAACGCAATCCCTTCGATCACGCCGATGATGTCCGCAATGCGCGTGGAACTCGTGGCGATATCGTCCATCGTATAAACGAATTTGCCGACGACTGTGCCGCCGCGCACGGCCGTCGCTGAGGCATCGACCGCGAGTTCGCTCGCTTGCCGCGCATTGTCCGCGTTCTGACGGACAGTTGCCGTCAACTGCTCCATGCTCGATGCCGTTTGCTGCAACGATGCAGCCTGTTCTTCCGTACGCTGCGACAAGTCGATGTTGCCTGCCGCAATCTCCCGCGCGCCGTGCGAGATCGCACCCGTACCGCCGCGAACCTGCTGCACCGTGCCGACAAGACCCTGCTGCATCCGCCCAAGGGCCGCGAACAAGCGGCCCATTTCATTGTCACGCGATGCGTCGATGGTCGCCGTCAGATCGCCCGCCGCAATGTGCTCGAAGTGGCGGATCGCCGATTCAATCGGCTTCATCACCGCCGCACCCAACGCACCACGCGCGATGAAACCGAGCACCAGCGCGAGCGCTGCGACCACGACCGCTGCGGTAGCCACGGTGTGGAACTGGGCTTGCGCCTGCGCGTAACGGGCCTGCTGATGCGCAATCTGGAACGCTTCAAGCGCGGACATCGCGTGGTCGTAGGCCGTGTACAAACCGTCCGCCGTTTGCACTTGCAGCGTGCGGAAGGTGGTGAAGTCGTTCTGCGCGAGGGCATCGAATTCGAGGTTCAGCGCATTGGCGATCAACGCGTCCGCGCGCCGTCTTGGCCGCTTGTGCGAGCGGCTCTTCTTGCGCATCGCGCGGCTTGGCGAGATACGCGTCGAACTCGGCATCGCTTATTTTCAGCGTCTTGCGCGCGTTGGGCAGCAGGTCGTCGCCGGCCTTGCCGAGCATGAACAAGGTCTCGAAGCTTCCAAGCGCAAGGCGTACTTGCAGCAGTCGCTGTGAACTCGTCTTGAGATGCGTGATGGCGGCGGTGTCGGTCGCGACCATTTGTTCGAGCGCCTGGTTGCTCTGGCGCAAGCAGGCAGCAGCCGCGAGCAGCACGGCGAGAAGCGCGAGCGTATAGCCGGCGATGGTGATCGTGAGGCCGCGCCGGATCGTGAAGTTCTTGAACATGGTCTTGAACGCGTGCGAACAAGGCACGCGTAGTTTCCTCGGTTGGTCTGTGGCTGTCGTCGTTTAGGTGTTTTGAATAAACAGCGGGTGTTGCCTGCGGCTGGGCTGGATGTGCTCGTTGCCACAACAATCGATATGACCCGTTGTGCGATTCTCAGGCATGTCATGCGCTGGCGACATCGGGACATGTTCGCCTTCAGATTTGCGTGTCCGTGCCGATAGGCGGGGACTCGGTGCGGTCCCCGTCTCGATCCTCATCGCAATATTTCTCACATATCGGTGAGAATTGCTCGTTTGGCGCATGCGGGCTGCGCGTCTAGGATGGGTGGGGTGAGTTGTCGTAAGTTGTCGATGAGCTGCCGACGAGACATCTTGTCGTTTCACGTCAGCGTGAAACGTTTTGCGCGGCCGCGCTTATATGATGGCTTCGCCTTCCGGCTCAACTGTTCGCGACGCCTGCCATGAACCCGACAAACATCGTTCAACTACTTATCCTCGCCGCCCTTTGGGGCGGTTCGTTCCTCTTCATTCGGGTCGGCGTCAGCGACTTCGGCGTCGCGCCGTTGATGGCGTTGCGCGTGGGCATCGGCGCGTTGTTCCTTCTGTTCGTGCTAGTCACGCGCAGACCCGCGCGTGAAGCGTTTCGCACGATGCGCACTCATGCGTGGCCGTTACTGGTCGTGGGCATCCTGAACTCTGCCGCGCCGTTCTGCCTGTTCGCGTACGCCGAGCTCACGCTGTCCGCGGGCGCGACGTCGGTGATCAACGCGACGACCCCGCTATGGGGCGCGATCGTCGCGTTCCTGTGGCTGAAGGACCGCTTGAGCGCACTGCGCGTCGCCGGGCTTGCGATCGGTTTTGCGGGTGTGCTCGCGCTGGTCTGGAACCAGATCGCCGCGCCGCAAGGAGGGGGCGTGACGCCCGCAACCACGGCTCTTGCCGCAGCGGCCGGTCTCGGCGCCACGCTGCTTTATGGCATTGCGGCGAGCTATACGAAACGGCGTCTTACCGGCGTGGATTCGCTCACCGTCGCTGCCGGCACGATGACTGCCGCCACTATCGTATTGCTGCCGTTCGCGGTTTTCTGGTGGCCCGTTGCGCCGGTTTCGGGCGTTGCGTGGGGATCGGTCATCGCGCTCGGCGTTGCGTGCACCGGCATCGCCTATATGTTGTTCTTTCACCTGATCGCGGTGATAGGCCCGGCGCGTGCGATCACCGTGACTTTTGTAATTCCCGTCTTCGGCATTCTTTGGGGCGCGGTTTTTCTTGCGGAACGGGTATCGCTGGGGATGGCCGAGGCATGCGCGATTATCGTGGTCGGCACGGCATTAGCCACTGGTGTTGTCAAGCGGCTGCCTGGCATTGGCGGACGGCACGGAGACAGCGCCAAGCCGACCGTGAAACGCGTGGACGCGCTCGGCCTGCGTGATAAATCCTGAAAAGCTCTTCGGAGGCTTTTATGAACCCGATCTGTTTCGAGATTGCAGCAGTAGTCATTATTCTGATGTTCGTCGGCATCGTCGTGATCCGGGCTTTCACCGCGCCTGTTTCCACGTCCGACGACCCCGTCGATATGTTTATGAGGCGGCATATCCCGAAACATACTTCGCCTGATGACCGCGCTTTAATGAAGTAGGCCAGGCGAGTCGTCAAGGGAAGCTTTTCGATGTGCGGCGTGCTCCGGCCGCGCATCAAAAAGCGCGACCGACGCTCACCGCCGGACCTCGAAAACAAGATTGAACGGCGTCGCCGTGGCGCGTCGAAACTGCTTAAAGCCTCCTTCGGTCACTACATCGCGAATCCGCTTTTCGCCGGCTTGCGCACCGAGGCACATCGCCCCGGCCTGCGCTCTCGAGGCGGGCGTGCAAATCAGCGTAGACGCCGAATAAAAAATCCGCCCGACAGGATTCAGGTTGCCCTCGAGCGTGTCGTTGGCAAAGGGCTCGACGATCATCCAGGCGCCATCGCTTCCCAAGGTTTCAAACACATGCCGTGACGCGCCAAGCGGATCGCCCATGTCGTGAAGACAATCGAACATGGTGACGAAGTCGTAATCGCGTCCCGGATAATCGCTGGCGGAAGCGACATCGAAACTCACCCGGTCGCTAACGCCCGCATTAGCCGCCGATTCCCTCGCGTACTGAATAGAAGGCTCGTGATAGTCATAGCCGACGAAATTCGATTGCGGGTAAGCCTGCGCCATGATGATGGTCGATGCCCCGTGCCCGCAGCCGATATCGGCGACGCGTGCGCCGCTCTTGAGCTTCGCTTCAGTGCCGTTGAGCGATGGAATCCAGTCGCTAACCAGATAAGCGGCATAACCCGGACGAAAGAACCGCTCGGTGCCGTGAAAGAGCGAGACGTCGTGCTCGTGCCATCCAACACCGAGTCCGGTCTTGAATGACTTCACCATCTTCGGGATGATCTTGAACTGCGCGACGGCGATCTGAAATGCGCCCGGTATGAAGGCCGGGCTTCCTTCCTGGGCGAGCGCAAAAGACTGCTCTTCACTCAGGCTGAACCGCGCGGAAGCGGGATCGTAATTGACATAGCCGCTGGCCGCCTGCGCGCTTAACCATTCGCGCACATAACGGGCATCGGTCTCGGTCGCCTGAGCGAGTTCTTCAGCAAGCAAGGGTTTGTCGGCGAGCGCCTTATAGAGCCCGAGCTGATCGCCGACCACTACCGTAGCGGCGTGCATCACCGCGCCCAGATCGTGGACGAAGCCGCCCATGAATGCATCGAGTTTTGCCTGATCGACTGCCATGACGTGCTCCCTTAAAAGCATCCCGTCTGAAGCGCGCGGCGTTGGACATGATCCGTCCGTCGTACTTTTATGGACGGCGCTGCGCGCAGTTAGCTTCAAACCATCCGCCAGGTATCATCCGGCGCGCGGGGATTCAACCGAAGGCGTGCCTTCATGGAAGAGCGCGCTCAACTGCGAGCGCAGTTCGGGTGAGTCGGTATGTTTATGGACGCTACACGGCATGCTGGACCGCCGCATCCAGAAGTTCCTGATCCGAATCCGCGGACAGCGCGACGGTGCAGTTCATCTCGCTGGGAAACTCGCGGCAGTCGATATATTTGCGAGTCATGGCGCCATCCTCATAAAGTAGTTGGACGAATGGGCGCCGCACATTGCTCGATGGTTGGCGCTTGAGAAAAGTATAGGCCGCTGACGGATGCTTGCGACCTCATTGATCGCTAATTTTGCTCATGAATACTGTCCCGTTGAGGAGCGGCGCAGCGGGTTTGCAAGCGTGAATCTTTAAGTATCGTGTGCCAGAGATGATGAAAACCGTAGCACTAAAATTAAAAACGGCTGCGTAGATCGTGTAAAAGCTTTCCATTAGCCATATCGATGATCGAGAACGGTCTATCTCCATTCCTTCAGCGCAGCGGCGAGTAAGGTTCCGGGACGCAAATCGTTGATGTCGCTTTCGCGATTTGCTGAGGAGCGCCCTTCGGCGGCCAGAGGCCGTCGGCGTAATGGCGTGCGCGCAGCGCAGCGCGCTCTTCCAAGCTGGAAAATCCCCAGATATGTGTGATGCGTGGTGGCCCATCCAACGCGTACATATTGACCACTAGATGTCTTGTGTAATCGCCTGCAGGCGCGATGGCATCTCGCCAGCTGTTTAGGGTCGGCGCGAGACCGCCCGGCTTCAGGAAATAGGTCCTGAACTCGTAGAAGCTGTCCGAACGTCGCTGGCTCGACCTCTGGTAGAAAGGGAAACCGCGCATAGCGTTCCATGCCCAGTCGTATCGGCGGGATCAGAGATTCCGAACGGCGCTGCGCCATAAGCGCGCGGCGGCGCTCTTCCTCAAGCGCATCTGCGGTGTCGAACTGGCGCAGCAGTTTGACCTGGAAAAGGTCGCCGATTTCGGTACGCCAAGCGCCCAGTAACCGGCCAGGGCCTTGCGCTATCCAGTCGCGCGCCGCAGCGGCCACAGCCCCCTCCGTGAGCGGCGCGCAGGCAAGCGTAGTGAGTTCGTATGGCATGGCATGTTCCAATGATTAAACTGGATGAAATCCCGTCCGCTGGCCTCCCGATTGCGAGGTGCCGGACGGGGGAAGTAAGGGTGAATTACCGCGCCTCGGCCAAGTCAGCCGGCGACTGTTTGGACGAATAGTCGGCAAGCAAGCCGAACAAGGGGTCCCATTCCTCGACGGTCAGCGCGCTGATAACTCCCTTCTGCGCGAACGGGTCGCAGTCGATCATGCCTTGCACCTCCTGGAGGTTATCTGCCCGCATCACCAGGAAGCCCGCCCGCAGCGGGGCCCCTCTCACGGGACCGGACGCCAACAAACGGCCTTGTTCGACCAAGGTTTTCAAATAAGAGATGTGCGGGAGAACGTGCTCGTTCCAAAGCGTTCCTTCCGGATGTTCCATTCGAACTATAAAAATAGACATTCCCTTTCTCCGTATGCCGACTCAGGCAAGCAGCGGCGTTCTATTGCGTCATCTAAAAAGTAGCGACGCCAGGAGTTGACGATAATTGAATTACAGCGTCAGATAAATGAGCGTACATTTGTTCTTCTTACAACTGGTGGTTGTCAATGCTCGACCGACTGAACGGTATGGCCGTCTTCGTACAGGCCGTACGCAGTGGATCTTTCACTGCCGCTGCGAAAAAACTTGATATGTCGCCGCAAATGGTAGCCAGGCATATCGCGGAGCTTGAACGCCGCGTCGCGACACGGTTGTTGAATCGGACAACCCGCAAACAAACCCTGACCGAATTCGGCCGTCTATATTTGGAGACGTGTCAATCCGTACTGGCCGAGGTGGAAGGGATCGAAATGCTCGCCCAGTCCGCGCAAGTCAGGCCGCAAGGTCGCCTGCGCGTCAATGCCCCCGTTACATTCGGGCGCTACGGTTTGGTGCCCGTGGTGACGCGGTTTTTGAACAAATATCCCGATGTTGATGTCGAGCTCACATTGTCCGATCGATTGATCGATCCGGCCGACGAAGGTTACGAAGCTGTCGTGCGACTTGGCCCGCTCGACGAGAACCTGGCTCTCGTAGCCCGACCGCTGCGCGCGTACCGTCTATTGGTCTGCGCATCGCCAGATTACCTGCGCAAGCACGGTACGCCGCACGAACCAGCTGATCTGGCTCGTCACGAATGTTTAGGTTTTTCCCCTTGGGCCTCGGAACTCAGTCGGACCTGGCGTTTCCAGCGAAATGGGCGGGAAACGGCGGTGCCCGTGAAGGGACGCTTACGAATGAACGATTGGAGCGCCCTGCACAGTGCAGCGCGTGACGGCTTTGGCGTTTTATTAGGCTACGAACATGCCGTTGCCGAAGACCTCGCGTCGGGCGACTTGATTCAGATACTCTCCGAATACGAAGGCCCTTTCCGACCGATCCACCTGCTTTACGCCGCTGAGCGTCAAATGACACTTAAATTGCGCTGTTTTGTTGACCATGTAATGGAAACGTTGGGAGAGGGACAGGAGGAGTCTTGAGTTGGAAAAAGTTTTTTGGATTGGAGGCAGCCCAACGCTAACGCCAATGCTCACAGATAACCCTCCGCCGCCGTCTCGTCGCCCGTGCCAAACTCATCAAATAGCGGTCATTCATCGCGCGTCCTGCTGATGATAGCTTCGGCCGGAGATGTGGCGCCTCCTGACCGACGTTTGAGCGGAAGAGCCGCTCAAACGTCGGCGCTAGGCCTTCGCTCAATGACCGCAGTTAGCCAAACTAAGCAAATTAGAATCCGCGCGCTCCCTGGCTACGATCTACCTCCCGGTCTGCGACGGCGTTTCGGGAAATTTCATTTTCTGCGGCAGGACGGACCGAATTTTTCAAGTTCTGAGATACACAGCCTGACTGCCAGGACCCAAAGTGCGAAAAAAGCCCTTTCAAATTAAGGACCGCTTTTTCACCTTTTATGACGCGCTACATTAAGCGTCAGGCCAGTTCGCGCCCGCCGGTTTCATCGAGCATCGAAACGGCGATCAACGAAATAACCACGCACACGATCATGTACCACGCCGGCGCCATCGTATTGCCGGTGATCTTGATGAGCCACGCGACGACGAATTGCGCGCGAGCCGCCAAACACCGACACCGCCACCGCATACGCACTCGCCAGATAACCCGCGCGCACATGCTTCGGGAAGTTCTCCGGCATGAGTGCATAGGCCGGTGCCGAACCCATCGTGTAGAACAACATCAGCAGCACGATCAATCCCACCATGACCGGCAACGAAGGAAACTGGTTCATCAGCCAGAACGCCGGATAGAGCAGCACGATCAGCACAATGCGCCCGACCAGGATCAACGGCTTGCGGCGTTGCATCTTGTCCGATAACGCGCCCCAGACCGGACACAGCGTCAGCGAAACAATCGCCGCGCAGATCGACACCAGCATGGAAAGCTTGGCCGGCATCTTCAGGTACTGGATCGAATAGGTGGGGATGTAGTACATGAGGACGTAAGTTGCGACCGTCATGCCCATGATGGCGAACACGGTCAGGAACCACTTGCGCACGAGGCCCGGCTCCAGACATGCCGAGCCGCCTGCCTTGGCCTGCTTCGGCGGCTCTTCCACAATATGCCGGCGCAAATACACGCCGACCGGCATGATCAACGTGCCGATCAGGAACGGCACGCGCCATCCCCAGTCGAGCAGTTGTTCGCTGCTTAACTGATAACGTCAGCAATGCCGCAATGCCCGAGCCCATCAGCGCAGCAGCGCCTTGACTCGCGAGCTGCCAGCTAGCCCGAAAACCGCGGCCTTTGGCCGAGCCGGTCTCAAGCAGCGTCGCGGTGGCGGCGCCGAATTCACCGCCCTGCGCGAAGCCCTGCAGCAAGCGAGCAAAGATGATCAGTGCCGGAGCGGCGAGGCCAATGCTTGCGTAAGTCGGCGCCAGGCCGATCATGGCCGAGCCGATCGCCATCAGGAAGATGGTCAGCGTCAGCGCAGCACGCCGGCCGCGTTTGTCCGCGTAGTGACCCAGCACGAAGCCACCGACCGGACGCGCGACAAAGCCGATCGCAAACGCGGACAGCGCGAGCAACGTGGAGACAACCGGGTCATGCGCCGGGAAGAAAAGCTTCGCGATCGTGAGCGCGAAAAAGCTATAGACGGTGAAATCGTAAAACTCGAGCAGGTTGCCGATAATCGCGGCAATCACGATCTTGCTTTGCGAAACCGCTTTAGCAGGCTGGGCTGTAATGACTGACATGGAAGTCCCGTGAATGCTTGGGTCTTGCGCACGGCTTAAGCGCGATGCCGAGGCATCGCGCGAGTGCGCAAGCTTTGTGTTGCACCGAAGTTGCTACGATGCTCGCACGAATACGCTTACCGCGCGAGGAAACGCTCGACCAGGCGAGTCCAGTAGGCCGCGCCGACAGTGAGGTTGTCGTCGTTGAAGTCGTAGGACGCGTTATGCAGCATTGGCGCGCCTTCACCGTTGCCCAAGCGCAGGAAACATCCCGGCTTCTTCTGCAGGTAATAAGCGAAATCTTCGCTGCCGGCGATCGGGCCGAAGTTATCGACAACCCGGTCGTCGCCAACCAGTTCGCGCGCCACTTGCAATGCCAGTTCCGTCTCGGCCTGGCTGTTGATCACGACCGGATAACCCGGGCACGTACTCAATCTCCACGCGCGCGCCATACGCGCTTGCCTGAGCGTCCGTCAGCGCGCGGATACGCGCTTCGAGCAGCTTGCGCACAGCGGGGTCGAACGAACGAACGCTGATCTGCAAACGCGCCGACTCAGGAATCACGTTGGCGGCATGACCCGCGTTGAAGGCGCCGACCGTGACCACGGCCGTTTGCATCGGGTCGATACTGCGCGCGACCACTGTCTGCAACGCGGTCACCAGACCCGCGCCGATCACCACCGGATCCACGGCAAGATGCGGGCGCGCTGCGTGGCCGCCACGGCCATGAATGGTGATGTTGACCGTATCCGATGCCGCCATGAACGGGCCGCTGCGGAACATGAACGTGCCTGTCGGATAGCCGGGATGATTGTGCAAGCCGAAGATTGCCTCGCAGGGGAAGCGCTCGAACAAGCCGTCGGCAATCATTCGCATGGCGCCGCTGTCCGCGCCGATCTCTTCGGCGGGCTGGAACACGAGATGAACCGTGCCGTTGAATGCGCGCGTGCGCGCGAGGTGGCGCGCGGCGCCCAGGACCATGGTGGTGTGGCCGTCGTGGCCGCACGCGTGCATCAGGCCCGCGTTGCGGCTGGCGTACGGCAAGCCGGTTTCCTCGGCAATCGGCAACGCATCCATGTCGGCGCGCACGGCGACCGCGCGGGTTCCCGTACCCGCCGTGAGCGACGCGACCATACCAGTTCCACCCAGGCCACGCGTCACCTTGTAACCCCAGCTTTCCAGGCTTTGCGCAACGAGGTCGGAGGTTTGAAACTCCTTGTACGCAAGCTCCGGATTCTGATGCAGACGATGACGGATATCGCTTAGTTCATCGCGCAGATCCGTCGTGTCGTCTAGTGAGCAAAAGCCCTTGGTATTTTCCATGGTCGTGGGTGTCTCTCTGTAAGAAATCCAATGGGGGAGTATTCTGCTGCAAAATCCGCTAATCAATGACGTTCGCTGACCGATAATGTTGACCTGCATGTCAACAGACAACGATATGGCTAAAGACAATACGCCCGCCCGCGAGAATTTGCTTAGCGCCCGGAGCCTGCGTTATCTGCATGAAATCGACCTGCACGGCGGAGTGCGTGCCGCGGCCGACGCGCTAGCCATTAACGGTTCGGTGATCAGCCGGCAAGTGGCGCAACTCGAACGCGACCACGGCGTGGTGCTGCTGGAGCGGCGCGGCAGGCGCGCGGTGCTGACCGAGATCGGGCTAAGTCTCGTCGAACATTTCCGCGAGAGCAGCCGTCGCGATGCGGACATGCTGGCGCAACTGGAAGACTTCAGGAGCCTGCGGCGCGGACGGCTTGGGCATTGGCGTGGGCGAGGGGTTCGTCGAGAATCTGCTGGCCACCGTGCTGGAGGGTTTCAGCTTGCAGTTTCCTGACATCGTGGTGGAACTGCGCAGCGGCGCGACGTCCGAAATCATCGCAATGGTCCGCAACGACGACGTCGATCTTGGCTTATGCGCGGGCGGCGGCAGCGACCCCGCCATACGTTCCCGCACCTTCCGGGCGGCGCAATTTTGTGCGCTCGTCAGTCCGCGCCATGCGTTGGCGGGCGAGCGGCGTATCCGCTTTGAACAGTTGCGCGATCAGCGGCTTATCTTCATGCCCGAGCGCTTTGGCGCCCAGCAATATCTCGATGCCATCATTCGCGCAGAGCGGCTGAACCTGACGCCGTCGTATCGCTGCGATCTTTTCTCGGCTGCCCAGGCCATTGCCGCAGCGGGACTGGGCGTGGCGTTCATGTCGACCGATGCGGCGCGGCAATACCTTGAAGCGGGGCGTCTGGTTGCACTTGAACTGGAGCATCCGATCGCGCGCGAATTCAGCAGCCAGGCAATACGGCGGGTCGGCCGGCGCCTCTCTCCTGCTGCTGAATTCCTGTGGCGGCATCTTGTAGAAGCGATGCAGCGACGATGGGCCGTGGCGCCGTCAAAAGGGGGCAAGGCAGCCGGCGAACGTTTGCCAGGCGATGCAGATTGAGTGCTTGAATCAAGCGCGAACTGCGCAGTTGCGCCATTCAAATCGTGCCGAACAACGCGCGCGGTTTGTCGCGCAGCGTTTGCGCCAGAATCCGCAGTGCCGTCACGAGTTGCTCCCGCGAGGTTGCGCACGCGAGGTTGATACGCACGCCGTGCTCGATCGTTGAGCGGTCGACCGCGAACGCCGATGCAGGCATGACGTTGACGCCGCGAGCGAGCGCGTTCGCCGCGAAATCATCGGAGCGCCACGGCGCGGGCACTCGCATCCAGACGAACATGCATGCCGGATCGCTGTTCAGATGCTCGCTGGGCAACAGTTCGCGCGCGAGGCTCCTGGCGCGCGTGCAACTCGGTGCGCTGCTCGTTCAGAATGGTGTGGGCCGTACCGTCCTCGATCCATCGCGTAGTGATGAGCGTGGAGAGTGGCGCGGGCATCCATGCGGTGGTGCGCACGGCCTCGGCCGCGAGTGCGGCGCCCTTGGGCGGCGTGAGAAGGAAGCCTATTCGCAAGCCGGGCGCGAGAACCTTCGATGTAGACGCAACATGGAACGTCAGCTCCGGGCACAAGCTGGCGATGGTGGGCAAACGCGTACGCAATAGGGGGCCGTAGACATCGTCTTCAATGATCGCGATGTGATGCCGGCGAGCGATGTCGACGAGCGCATGGCGCCTGGCGAGGCTCATCGTCACAACGGTCGGATTCTGAAGATTCGGCACCGTGAAAATGGCCTTGACCCGCATCCGCCGGCAGGCGTCTTCGAGTTGATCGGGCAACAGGCCGTCGTCGTCGCTCGGAATGCCGACAAGCTCGAACTGGAACACCGGCGCGAGCGCTTTGAGGCCGTAGTAAGTCAACTGGTCCGACAGGATCACGCCGTCGTGTCCCATCAGGCTGCTTAGTACCGCGTACAAACCGTGCTGCGCGCCGCTCGTGACGACGACATCGTCCGGCGTTGGCGCGAAGCCCGGCGCTGCCATCCAGCGCGCCCCTGCGGCCCGCGCCCAGGCGGGTCCCTGCGGTGGCTGATATTCCTGCGTTTCCGCAAAACGCGGATCGCGCGCAATGCTTGTCATGGTCTGGGCGAACTGCGCGAGGAATTCGCCGGTGGCGGGGCGGTTGACGGTCAGGTCGATGACGCTATTGGACGCGTCATCGGCCTTCGCACTTGCGACACCGCTTGCGGGCTTGGCCGGTACGAAGGGCATTGCGCCTCCGGTCACCATCGACCCGCGTCGCTTGCTTGCCACGATCAGCCCGCGCACCTGCAACTCCTTGTAGGCCCGCGAGACGGTCGAGACATTAATGCCAAGTTCCACAGCCAGGTCGCGTTGCGGCGGCAAACGGCTGCCGGGCGGATAAAAGCCGTTGCGCACCTTTTCTTCCAGCTTGCGCGATACCTCCAGGTAGGTCGCCTGACGTTTTTTTGTATGAAGCGTTTCGTCGTTTTTTGTGTGGTTTTTAATGGATTCCATCCGGCCTCTACCTCCATACAAAAGCATATTCATTGTGATGCAACCGGGCCGTTACTCACTTCGCTGCCACGCCTTGGTCCATCATGGCAATTCTATAGGCCGCAAAGGCTGGCGTCACGCCTGAAGCACCGTTCTCATGGGCGGGAAAATACCTAAGTCCACACAAAGACAAATCAATTGCACACAAAAATTCTTTGTGTGAGGATGCTTCTATCGTTTGTGTGCTGCAGGCCGCCGGTGCGATGCCGGACTGTAGAGCAATTTGGAGAGTCGTGTGTCCGATCGATCGCTATCAACTCAGTCACGGCCGTTGGCGCAGGGAACATGCGCCAAGGGCAAAGTGCCAGCCGAGGCCCGACCCCGTGCTTGCGTGCGGCTATGCACAACGGCGTCCAGTCGCTTGTTCTCCGCCGCTGCGGGCAAGGGGGAAACATGATGGCTGAAGTCGCTGTTCTTGGCGCAGGTTTTATCGGTTTATCTTGCGCGTGGTGGCTGCTCCGCGACGGGCATCGCGTGACGCATTTTCGACCCGCAAGGCCCGGGCGAAGGCGCGTCATTCGGCAATGCCGGCACGTTCGCGAACTATGCATGCATCCCGGTCAACAACCCCGATGTGTTTCGCAATCTGCCGCGCTTCCTGTTTTCGTCGACGAGTCCTCTGCGGATTCGCTGGGGGTACATGCCGCAACTGGCGCCATGGCTCGTGCGTTTTTTGATGAGCGCGAGACAGAGCAGTTTCGAGCACAGTGCAAGGGCGTTAGCGAGCCTTCTGTCGCGTGCGTTCGAAGGCTACCGGGAGATGCTTGGAGCAGAATCGCTTGCCGGTTTCGTGCGACAGAGAGAGTGCCTGTACCTGTATTCGAAGCCGGCATCATTCAAGGCAGCGCAACCGTCGCTCGAGTTGCGCCGCTCGCTTGGCGTCGGGTTCAAGACCCTGGATCGTGAGGACATTCGCCGGACCGAACCCGGTCTTGCGCCCATCTTCGAGCACGGCACGATGTTCGACGACAGCTGGTTCCTCACCGACCCGCGCGGCTTTTTGCAGGCGCTGCATGCGTCGATGACAGCCCACGGTCTTCAGCACGAGCAAGTTGCAATCGACACCATCGCGCCGCAAGGCAACAGCGTGCGTCTCCTCGATGAAACCGGCCGCGCGCATAGCGCCGAACATGTGATCGTCTGTACCGGCGCGTTGTCGAAGGGTTTTGCAGCTCAGTGCGGCGACAAGGTTCCGCTCGATACCGAACGTGGTTATCACGTGCGTTTTCCCGGCACCACGGCGCTTTTGTCGCGCCCTTGCGGGTGGGCCGAGCGCGGCTTCTACATGACGCCGATGGCAGGCGGAATCCGCGCGGCCGGCACGGTTGAACTGGGCGGTTATGGGCCGCAAAAAAACCGCGGACTCCTTAACTTGCTGACCAGCTCCGCCCAGCAAGCGCTACCGGGATTGCCCGAACCCGACAGCACATGGCTCGGCTTTCGACCGAGCCTGCCCGATGGCCTGCCGGTCATCGGCTCATCGAGCGCGTCGCGCCGGGTCGTCTACGCGTTCGGGCATCAGCATCTCGGTGTCACGCTCGGCGGCGTAACGGGGAGCGTCGTGGCAGATCTCGTGGCAGGCCGCACGCCGGCGGTCGACTTGAGTTCTTACAGCCCCAGTCGTTTTTAACTAATTTCCCACTCTCGCAGCAGTCTCACGAAACAAGGACTGACATCATGAAACGTCGAAACCTGATTATCGCGCTCGCTCTTGCGGGGTTGTGCGCGCATGCGCCGTCATACGGTGCAGACCCGGAAATCGTCAAGATCGGCTTTGCGGGTCCGCTCACGGGGCCGGTTGCGCGCGTGGGCAAGGATCTGCAATTCGGCGCCCAACTCGCGCTCGATGAGGAGAACGCTAAAAATCCGACAGTTGGCGGCAAACCGGTCAAATTCGTCCTGGATGTGCAGGACGATCAGGCCGATCCACGCTTTGCGATTCAGGCCGCGCAGAAGCTGGTCGATGACGGTGTAGTGGGCGTAATCGGTCACTACAACTCGGGCTGCAGCATTCCGGCATCGGCGGTTTATCACCAGGCGAACGTCGCAATGATCACGCCCGGTTCCACCAATCCGCAACTGACGAAGCAAGGTTTCAAGAACGTGTTCCGCACCATGGGCCATGACGGCATTGGCGGCGTCGTGGCGGGACATTTTGTGGTGGAGCAGATCAAGGCGAAGCGTATTGGTATCATCGATGACCGGACGGCGTTCGGGCAGGGTCTTGCCGATGCCTTCCAGAAAGGCGTCAAGGAAGCGAAGGGCAACATCGTCGAGCGTGAGTTCACGAACGACAAGGCAGTCGACTTTCGCGCGATCCTGACAACCTTGAAAAGCAAGAACGTCGATGTGATTTTCTTCGGCGGCCTTGACGAGCAGGGCGCGATGCTGGTGAAACAGATGCGCTCGCTCGGCATGACGACGCTGCTGTTCGGCGCGGGTGCGTTGAAGAGCAATGCGTTCCTTCAGATTGCGGGCGCGTCCGGCGATGGCACGCAGGATCTGGAACCGGGTCCGGCACTCGACAAATTGCCGGCTGCCCAGGAGTTCGGCAAGCGTTACAAGGCACGATTTAATCAGGATGTCGAATTGTATGCGCCGTTCGCCTATGACGCCGCACTGGCGATGATCAAGGCCATCCATGACGCGAATTCGCTGGATCGCCAGAAGATCGCCGACAGCCTGCCGAAGGTGACCGTGACAGGTATTACGGGCAAGATCGCCTTCGATCCCTACGGCGACTTGATCAAGCCGCCCTATACGCTGTTTATCGTTCAGCAGGGGCAGTGGAAAAGCGTCAAGACAGTGGGCGGCAACGGCGTTTAGGGACCTTATTTTAATCCGCTGAACGAGGGGATCGAAGCGGGAAAATAAACGTGGCGGCTGCCAGGCCGAGCGCACCGCCAAGCAGCGTTTCCCAGGCACGGGCGGCGAGCAGCGGGATCGAGTGCGAACCGCTGACCGCCAGCGTCACGATCAGCGTGAACGCGAACGCGGCACACGCGATGTCGTAGCGCTCGGGCAGGGCCATGGCGTAGATCACCATGGCGAGCGCTGCAGCGGCCCAGATCAGCAGCGGCGCATATTCGGCGACCGGCAGGCAAAGGAGACCGAGAGGCACGCCGATCAGCGTGCCGACAATCCGGCGCTGAACCCGTTCCTTGGTTCCGGTCGCGGAGCCCGCGACCACATAGGTGCACGCGGTGATTGCCCATGCGGACTCTTCAAGGCCGATCACTCCGTTCAAGGCCACGACGACCAGCGAGCCGATGGCTGCTTGCAAACCCATGACAAGTTCCGGCGCCAACCGCCATTTCCCTGACACCGCAGCGTGCACCGATGCGGGGAGCAACGCGGGGTGCTCGGCCGGGCCACTGAGTATTCGAGGAACGATCGACGCCAGCGCCGCGATCAAGCCGGCGATGACCGTGGCCTTCAGGTCCGCAGCGCTGAGGTTCGCCCCGTAGGCCAGTAGTTGTCCGATATAAATTTGCGATCCGATCCCCGCGCCGAGCATACCGAACCGCCTCAGAAAGCCGACGAGAAATGCACCTGTCACGAGCGTCAGTTCCGGTCCCGCGCGACCCATCTGAGCAAGTAGCGGCGAGAACCCGATAAAGAGAGCGGCGCCGAGCGCGGCCGCGGCGCACAGAAGCAACAGGTCACGGCTGGATTCCGCGCGTGTCGTCCGGGCTTCCGAGACACTGGCCCATAGCGCAAAGCCGCCGGCGAGAGCGCCCAGCGACAGCCCTTGTGGAAGGCTATGCGCCACGTCCTGAAGTGTTCCGAGCGCGGCCCCCAAACCATAAGCCGTAACAAGCCGTAGTCCCTTGATGCGCCGGTGCGTCCCTGGATCTATGCTGTCAATCCATTTCACGGCGGCGCGCGGCCATGAGTTCACCCGCGTGGTGACACGGGGTTCAAAGGGGCGTTGCGTTCTGGCGATATCCTGCTGATCGTCATCCATGAGACTCACCACGCGGATTGTGACCAAGACCTGGGTGTGAAGCCCTGACCCCTTTCAGGCAAGCTCGAGAGCGGGCAATGCGACCGGGCGCGCGATGTCGAGAAACGCAGTGATCGCGGCACTCGCGTACACGTCGTGGCGCCGCACGAACAACGTCTCGACCCGTGCGTCTTCAGGCGCGACTTCATGCATGGACACGCGGCCTTCGCGCCACGCGGCTGCCGACCACGCCCTTGGGCAACAGCGTCACGCCTACGCCCGCCGCGACGCATCCCAGCATGGCGTCAAGGGAGCCGAATTCGAGCGGCGTGCTGACCTGCAGACCGTGCCGCGCCAGGACAATATCCAGCCGCGTGCGATACGAACATCCCAGCCGGAACACTATGGTCTTGACGGTTCCCGATTGCGCAAGTTCGGCAGATCGAGCGGATATGACGCGCGGTCACCAGCACCATTTCCTCGATGAAAAATGGCTTCGGTGGATAGCTCTGTCGTGATTGGACCGGACCGGCGACAAACGCGCCATCGAGCCGATACTGCAGGACGTCGTCGATCAGACTCGCCGTCGTGCCCGGTACGCACCACGATGCTCCACCTGCGGATAAGCCAGCGCGAACGACGCAAGCACGTTGGGCATGCGCAAGGCGGCAGTGGTTTCCAGCGTACCGAGGACCAGGGGTCCGTGCGGGACGCCGTCGTCTTTGACGGCGCTGCGGGCGTCGTCCAGAAGTCGCGCCATCTGTCTGGAGAAAGGCAGCAGCCTGCGGCCGGCGGCCGTCAGTTCGACACCTCGATGGTGCCGGTGAAAGAGCGGTGCGCCGAATTCCTCTTCGAGCAAGCGAACCCGCGCGGTCACGTTCGACTGCACGGTATGAAGTTCCAGGGCTGCGCGATTCATGCTGCCGTTTCGCGCGACCGACTCGAATATGCGTAGATCGGCGGCGTCCATGTCGAGCCTCGATATCGGGAGAAGTGATAGCGATTATCACATCAAAGCGCCGCTCGCTCCATCGAAAGCTTGCTAAGCTTGGGCGATGTTGACCAGCCGTGCTAAAGGCGCTTTTGATGCGCGGTAACGCGCGTAGCCGCCGGTTCAAAATTGAATAGGGCGCTGGTCTTACAGCAAGCTTTTCGCGCTTGGGCGATGGGGGCAGTTGCATAGCCGGATAGATCGCAACGCTTGAATCTTACCCCCGCATTTGCCGCGATCATCATCAAGGAGAAGGGAACATGGCCACTTGGCGCGATCGTCGGATCATCGACTTGTTCGGTATTGAAGCACCGATCATTCTGGCGCCCATGGCGGGTTCCGGCACAGCCGAAATGGCCATTGCCGTATGCGAAGCAGGCGGCCTGGGTTCGCTGCCCTGCGCGCAGCTCAATGTCGAGCAGGCGCGCGATGCATCGCGTTGATCCGGTCGAAAACGCGTGCGCCGATCAACCTCAATTTCTTCTGCCACACGCCGCCGCAAGGCGACGCCGCTCGCAACATGGCGTGGCGCGCACGTCTCGCGCAGTATTACGTCGAGTATGGACTCGATCCCGAAGTGACACCGACAGGAGCCGGCCGTCGTCCCTTCGACAGCGACTTCTGCGGGCTCGTGGAGGAATTCAAACCCGAGGTCGTGAGCTTTCATTTCGGACTGCCGGATAAAATACTGCTCGACCGCGTGAAGGCAACCGGCGCGAAGGTCATAGGCTCTGCTACGACAGTGGCTGAAGCGCGCTGGCTGGAAGCGCATGGCTGTGACGCCGTGATCGCGATGGGGCTTGAGGCGGGCGGGCATCGCGGCAATTTCCTGACGCACGACATGTCCACGCAGGTCGGCACGTTCGCGCTGGTGCCGCAGGTTGTTGACGCCGTCTCGGTACCCGTGATTGCTGCCGGTGGCATTGCCGATGCGAGAGGGATTGTCGCCGCGTTCGCGCTGGGCGCATCGGCGGTGCAGATAGGCACGGCGTATCTGTTCTGCCCGGAGTCCAAGATAACGCAGGCGCATCGCATTGCGCTGCGGGAATCCGAGCGATGATTCCACCGTTGTGACCAACGTGTTCACCGGGCGGCCTGCTCGCGGCATCAGTGAACCGCGTTATCCGCGAGGTCGGTCCCCTGTCCACCGTGGCGCCGGCTTTTCCGCTTGCTGGCGCCGCGCTTGCACCGCTTAAGGCTAAGGCCGAGGAGGCCGGCAAGGGTGACTTTACGAACCTGTGGTCGGGACAGGCGGCGCGCTTGTCGCGCGAACTGCCTGCTGGCGAGTTGACGCGCGTGCTGATCGACGAAACCCTGGCGCGGATGGCGCAAGGCTGAAGCTTGGCGCTATCCGCGAAGACCGCGTTCGTCTCTACACGGCCGGCTTGATCTGCGCGATGACAGCAAGTATGACCGTCGCGTTAGCCGGCAATTGCGTATGCGAGAAAGCGGTTCTCGCATGGCCGGCTTTGTCGCCGAGCACAGCTGCAAAGAGGTTCGATGCACCGTCCAGCACTGCTGGTTGATCGAAGAAACCATCGGCGCAACTGACGTGGCCTTCAACGCGCACAATATGGTCGAGCCGTTCGAAGCCATTCAAATGGCGGCGGATTTGCGCAAGGACATTCAGTGCCGTGAGTTCCGCGGCCCTTTGGCCTTCTTCAAGGCTTAGACCATTCCCCACTTGTCCGGTGAACATCATCTTGCCGTCTCTCAACGGTACCTGTCCCGAGATAAACAGCAGGTCGCCCGCCTCGCTTACCGCGGTATAACTTCCCAGCGGTTGCGGCGGAAGAGGCAGGCTTAGCCCCAATGATTCAAGCTTGCTTTCGACTGACATCAGTTCTTCTCCTGGTTAGCGCGCACTAGCTGCATGCATCGGTCAGCGAACTGTACGTCGGCCTCGTTGTTGAATAAATGACTTCTGAGAAAGTCATCTTTGACTCCGGGTAATGAATGTCGGAAATGTCCGGAGTGCCGGGCCGTGCCTCATTGCATCTCACGCGCACATGGCAGTCTCAAGCACGCTGAAAATACGCGGGTCCGTAGACTGGGCGACATTGAAGCGCAGGAAGCGGTTAGCGGACTGAGCCACGCTAAACGCATTGCCCGGCGCAAGGACGACGTTTTCGGCGAGCGCGCGCCGGGCAATGTCCGCTGCATCCAGCCCTTCGGGCAACTCGCACCAGAGAAACATTCCGCCGCGCGGCTCGATCCATGGCTTGATGCCGAGCGCTTGCAGGCGGGCGCTTGTCTGGCCCATCGCACGAGACAAGCGCTCTCTCAGCCCCTCCATGTGCTTTCTATACGTGCCGTCTTTCAGCACGCCGAGAACAAGTTCCGCCGACAGACGTCCGCCGCCGAATGAGGTGGCGATCTTCATATCGATCAAGCCGCTCGACCCAGTCGTGCCGCACCGCGATGAAGCCGCAGCGCACGGACGCTGAGAGGCTCTTGGAAAAGCTGCCGATATGGACGACTCGGTCGAGGCCGTCGAAAGCGGCCAGACGGGGAGCGGATTCGTGCTCGAAGTCGCCGAAAATATCGTCTTCGATAATCGTGAGCCCCGACTGGTCCGCGAGCTTCAGAAGCCGATGCGCGACGACCGGCGAGAGCGTCGCGCCCGTCGGATTATGAAGCGCCGAGTTGGTGATGTAGAGGCGCGGCCGATGCTCCGCGAGCGCCTGGGCGAACAGTTCCATATCGGGGCCGGACGGCGTATACGGAACGCTGACCACTCTTGGCGCGGTGAGCACGCAGCAGCGCGAGGAAATTGAAATAGCAGGGGTCATCGACGAGTACTGTATCGCCCGGTTCGAGCAGCAAGCGGCAGAGCAGATCGATTGCCTGCGTGCCGGATTCGGTGAGGATGATCTGATCGGGCGCCGCTTCGATGCCGCGATCCGCCATGCGCCGGGCGAGCAGTTGCCGCAGCGCGGGGAGCCCGAGGGATGTGCCGTAGTCGGCCAGCACGGCAGCGTCGGCGCGCGCGACGGATCTCAATGCGCGGCGCAAACCCGCCTCCGGCAACCACGACGCAGGCAGCCAGCCGCAACCGGGTTTCAGCGCGTTCGTCGCCGGCCTCCAGCGATTGGCGCGACACCCAGAACGGATCGACAACGCGATCCAGACGCGGGCCCAGTTCGGCCAGCGACAGAGGCGGCAAGTGTCCGGCGACGTAAAAGCCCGAGCCGCGCCGCGACTGGATAACGCCCTTCGGCAGCGAGGCGGTCATAGGCCTCCACCACGGTCGATTTCGAGACTTGCAAGGTTTCAGCGAAGCCCCGAATGGACGGCACCTTGGCGCCCGGCGCAAGGGTTCGGCCGGCAATCCGCTGCCGGATGGCCTGCATGACGCGCTCGACCAGCGTGCCGGCGTCCGTTGCCGGTGAAAGTAGTGTCTTCCATGTGTACTGATTTTTAACCCATACAGTTTTCCGTAACTGTAGTGCACTGTCTCTGGAAAATCCATGCCTTGCCGGCCGATACTGCGCTAGACTGAAAGATAAGACGGGGAGCATGATGGACAAGACGGCAAGCGGATGGATGAACGGTTTCCTCGGGATGCTGATTTTCAGCGGCTCATTGCCCGCGACACGCGTAGCGGTCGCGGCGTTCGACCCGGTCTTTCTTACGGTTGCGCGCGCGGGCATTGCGGGCTTGCTCGGACTTGCGCTCTTGCTGGTGTTCCGGCAAAAGCGGCCCGAACGAGGCGATCTGATTTCGCTCGCGGTGGTGGCGTGCGGCGTCGTCATCGGCTTTCCCGTTGCTGACCGCGCTTGCGCTCAAGCACATCACCGCCGCTCATTCGGTTGTCTTCGTTGCATTGCTGCCGCTGTCGACCGCGATCTTCGGCGTGCTGCGCGGAGGCGAACGCCCGCGCCCGGCGTTCTGGCTGTTTTCCGGGTTCGGCGCCGTGCTCGTCGCCGGTTTTGCGCTGGCTCAGGGGACGGGCGCGTCACCTGTCGGCGATCTGCTGATGTTCGCGCGCCATCATCGTCTGCGGGCTGGGTTATGCCGAAGGCGGCCGGCTCTCGCGCAAGCTCGGCGGCTGGCAGGTGATCTCGTGGGCGCTGGTGTTGTCGCTGCCGATCATGGCGCCGCTGGCGCTTGCCACCATGCCGTCGTCCTGGGCCGACGTGGGTGGATCGGCATGGATGGGACTCGCCTACGTGTCCTTGTTCAGCATGCTGATCGGCTTTGTGTTCTGGTATCGCGGGCTGGCTCAGGGCGGCATTGCGGCAGTCGGGCAGTTGCAATTGCTGCAGCCCTTCTTCGGGCTGGTGCTTGCCGCGACCTTGCTGCATGAGCCGGTTGGCTGGCCGATGGTCGCCGTTGCAACGGCCGTGGTGCTTTGCGTGGTCGGCGCGAAGCGGTTTGCGCGACCGGTTTCCCGACCGTTAAGCTTGGTGCCGGCGCGCTGACTTGATCGCGGCCGTCACGGTGCACTTCGCGGTGCACTTCAAGATGACGCGGAAAATGTTTGACCAGCAATTTCGCCGCGTCTCCTTACGAGCGCTATTGAACTTCGACGACTATTTTTCCCTTGGCGGTTCCTGCTGTAATAGCCTGATAAGCGAGGTCGGCGCTAGCCAGGTCAAAACTGCGCGGATCCACTCTCGGCACGAGCTTTCCCGCTTCGACGAGCTGAGTTGCTACCTGCAGCATCTCTCCGTGATGCTCACGGTGCTTGCCAGTTAGCAGCGGCGAGAGCGTGAATACGCCCGAATAAGTTGCTTCGCGGAATGACAACGGCGCGAGCGCGTGCGTCCCCCAGCCGAGCGCGCTCACGACATGCCCGAATTGCTTGACCGCTGAAAACGACGCGTCCAGCGTTGCTCCGCCAACCGTGTCCGCCACCAGGTCGAAACCCTCCCCGTTCGTGTATTCCTGAACGTATTGCTCGACCGAAGTATTCACGATAGTCGATAGCCAGTCGCGCCATAACGCTGCCATCAGTTCGGACGTCGCCCTTGCTCACCGTTGCAAAAACGCGAGCGCCTAACGCTTGCGCGAGTTGCACGGACACGTGTCCGACGCCGCCCGCTCCGCCTTGCACAAGCACGGTTTGCCCCGCTTTCAACTGCGCCCTGTCCACTATTCCCTGATAAGAAGTGATGAAGCTTAGCGGGAGGGCTGCGGCTTCTTTCATCGACAGGTTAGAGGGTTTTAACGCGATCAGCCGCGCATCGACGGCTGCGAACTGAGCGAGAGAACCCTGGATTCCGCCAACGCCGCCGGTCATTCCGTACACCTCATCGCCCGACCTTGAACTGCGCGACGCCTTGCCCGACCGCTTCGACCACGCCAGCCATATCGATACCCAGCACCAGCGGCAGCGGGTGCCTGGCATGGGCGGCGCTCCCGGCGCGAATCTTCGTGTCCAGTGGGTTCAGGCCGCTCGCTTTAATGCGGACCAGCACTTGTCCCGGTTGCGCGGTGGGGCGGGAAAGTTCGCGTCAGTTCAAGCGGGCCGTTATAGCGGTGCAGAACCAGCGCTTGCATGTTCATGATGTTTCTCCGGGTGGTGGATCGAATTTGCTTGATTCATATTCGTCCATGCGGGAAATTACGGCAATCGACGTTATTGCACGACGGCCAAACATTTATGCATGAGGGAAAATGGACTGGAGCGATGTTCGGATCTTTCTGGCGATTGCCCGCACGGGTTCGCTTGGCGCGGCCGCAAAGCAGGCCGGTCAAACTCAACCGACGATGGGGCGCCGGCTGCGAGCCCTCGAATCAGCAGTAGGCCAAACCCTGTTTCAGCGCACCGCCGACGGCTTTGTTCTGACCGATGAAGGCTCCGCCGTGCTGTGCACGCGGAGCGAATGGAGGAGGACGCGCTCGCGTTCGAACGCTCGTTGGCCGGCAAGGAGCAGCATCTCACCGGCGTGCTTGCGGGTCTCATCGTCGGACTGGTTCGGCATTCATGTCTTGACGCCGGTCTTCGCCGAATTCCTGACGTAGCCATCCGCAGCGTTGCCATCGAACTCGTGACCGATTCCCGCCGATTCAATCTCGCAAGGCGCGATGCGGACCTGCTGTTTCGCATTACGCAGTTCGACGAAGCAGACGTGATTCAGCGAAAGTTCATGCATATGAATTACGCGCTGTACGGCCCCGTCGACATGGTTCCGCCGCAGGCCGGCGACGGCGAGGGTTACAGCCTCGTCACCATGGACAGCGCTTTCGGAACGTTGCCCGACGTCGACTGGGTGAGGACGCATGCTGCCGAAAGCGCATGTGGCGTTCGGCAGCAACAATCGCGGCGCACAGGCCAGAATGTGCGCGGAAGGAGCTGGGCTTGCGGTCCTCCCTTGTGCGCTCGGCGACAATACGGCCGGCATACATCGCATTGATCTTGGAGAAGCGCCGCCCGGCCGCGACGTTTGGTTCGGCTACCATCGCGACCTGCGCCGGCTTGGAAGATTGCGCGCGCTGCTTGATCTGGTTATCGAGCGGCTGGCAAACGTTTGAATTCGCTAATGGGCTTTATCTAACCTTGTTCTAAGCATCGGATCACGCTCGTGATGAGTGCCTTATCCATGCCATTGCGGTCATACGTTACACTTAGCAAGCTGAAAGCGTGGATGATCGCCTTTCCGTTTCGGACTTTGAGTCCGGTGAAATGTATCCCGGCCAAAACCTGGTTTTTTGCGTGGTTCTTTGTGCCGCGCCGCCAGCTTTTATGCTTCAATTGAGTTTGGCCGCTGTTGCGGTTCACGCGACGTGGTATAAAACGCGTACACTTGCCAACGTTGCAGTGAAGAAGCGTGAAATCGCCTTGCATTCAGGCCACGTTTTTTCACCCGCCGACAAGCCCTGGCATGCTGACCCGTTGATGAGTTTGCTGCTACATGAGATCCGGATAAATGAGGCCCAGACTGGGCTCCCTTTGTATGAGATCCGCGTCGTATCAATACGTCGGACGTGTCCGGTGATCTTTGACGCGGCTAAATTGAATGGCCTTGTTGAGCACGAAACGTACAACCAGATCTAAAAGCGGGCCCCCGGCAATGACCTTTGCCGGACGCAGCGCTATCAAACATCAATGTGATTTCGAAAAACGAATTTTTATAATGCAAAGTGAAATGCCCACCCTTAAAGAATTGCTTGCGCAGCGCGAAGCGCTTCAGGATCAATTGAACGTTGCTCGACAACGTCAGTCCGAAATCGTCCTTTCAGAAATAGTAGCGAAGATGGGCGAATACAAGATTTCGCTTTCGGAGCTGATGGGACACGCCATTCAAGCCAAAGTGCCTACCCCGGTCGCACTCCCCAAATATCGTGACGCGACGAGCGGCGCGACCTGGTCCGGACGCGGACGTGCTCCACACTGGATCGCCGATAAAAACCGCGAGGACTTTCTGGTGAGCGCGTAAGTAGCGTTCCGGCTTCACGCTCAATAAATATTACTTCGGGGTTGTCCTCGAACGGCGCGATCGTTGCCTGCACTGTTGCCTGTCCAACGATCGAGTTTTCACATTTGACAAGCTCTCGAATTTCTCCCTGCGGGCTTAGACCGCCTTGGACAGCCTTAGGCAGCCTTGGATGGAAAAGCACGCGCTCGCCACTCGCGGCGAGCGTTCGTCCTCGTCCGCAAATTCAGCCATTGACCATCCATCCAAAAGAAGCGATATACTAAGGCAGTTGCATATGCATCTGATTCACTGCCTGGCTAATCGTTATCCTTGGAATGTCATGTTCACGGACTGTTATTGCACGCAATTTCGTCGCTCCGCAAACGCTTTGACAAGCGTTTACGATGACGCACTTCGGCCCATCGGATTGAAAATCACGCAGTTCTCCCTCCTTCGCGCGCTCGAGCGCCTTGGTTCGGCGACCTTCACTGAGGTCGCAGTGGAGGCTGCACTCGACAAGACGACCATTTCGCGAAACCTCAAAGTGCTCGTCGATGCCGGTTGGGTCAAGATCAGGAGCTGAGGAGGACGCTCGCTTCAAGGTGGCGACGTTGAGCAAGGAGGGGGTGAAAATGCTCCGGCGTGCGGAGCCTCACTGGCAGGTGGCTCAGACTCGCGTAGAAAGCGAAGTTCAGCGGTTCATGAAGGGACCGGCCAACAAGCGATTGCTTGAGGCGCTCGAAACCCTCCAGCATGCAGGGAACGACGCTTGATGCTTGTGCAGCGGTTCAGTTGACGCTCAACCGCCGCGTGTAGCGAAAATTTGCGGGTAAACGCTTGTACCTTACAGTCGGTTCAATCAATAAGATGCAGGTACAACCATTGTGACGTCATGTAGATCGTCAGATTAGTTGCAGGTACAACCGTGGATGATTCAAATCCGTTGCGGAGCTGGATAGTTGCATATGCATCGGACTAGAGGACGTAACGAACGTAACGAACGCTTGGCTCTATCAACAACGGAGGGGTGACATGCCTACCTATATAGTTTCCGCAACCAGCGACCGTTTTTCAGCAGATGTTAAACAACGCATCGCAGAAGATATAACCAGGATTCACAACGAGGCGACCGGCGCGCAGGGTTTCTTCGCCCAGGTGATCTTCAACGAAGTGCCGAAGGGCAATCACTTTGTGGGTGGCAGTCCACTTCGGTCTGAGCAGATTTTCGTGCACGGACACATTCGCGCAGGGAGGAGCCCGGAACGCAAGCGCGAATTGCTGGAGGGCATTGTTGACGCGGTGTCGAAGACGACCTCCGTCGCCAAACGGTTTATCTGGGCTTATTTGTCGGAGTTGCCACCGGCACAGATGGTCGAGTATGGACATGTCTTGCCCGAGCCCGGCTCCGAGAGTAGTTGGCTTTCATCGTTGCCGGCTGAGGACCGAGACTACATGCAGAGCATTTGAACCGGAACCGTCGTGGCGCCCGGGTGAACGGCCGGGCCGTCGCGCGATCTCAAGAGTGGGCCGAGTTTCCACTCTCTCAACGCGAACATTGATCTATGGCTTGAAGAAGCCAATCTTGTAACGCCGGATCAAAGAGAAGTTCTTCTACGCTACGGTGGGCGTCTTTTGCGAAACTTCGCTGTTTGCCGAAGAGGCAAGCATCGGACTGGCGTGTCGAAGTCACGAAGCTCTCTCAAGGTTATGATAGATGCTTATGCTTAGACCCTGCAAACGCCCTTTCCGAATTGACCGCCTATGCTACTAGCACCGATCCAGATGCTGTCCGCAGGACGCTGGCCGTCCGACGTCGAACTCTGGCGCGTGGAGCTGGATATGGACATCGATACGGCCGGTGCGTGCCGGTTCCTTAGCGCAAGCGAGCATGAGCGGATGGCACGTTATGTACAGCGCGCAGACCGCGTGCGGTTTGGGCTTGCCCGGTCGATTCTGCGCGAGCTCCTGGGCGAGCGCCTCGCCTGCGATCCGGCGCAAATCGAGTTTGCGACAGGCGAGTACGGCAGGCCTGCGCTTCCTGCATATTCTGAGGTGTCCTTCAACGTTTCGCACTCGGGAGAGCGTGTGTTGATCGCTTTGTCGATGGCGCGAACGGTGGGAGTGGATATTGAAGTGGCCATTCCGTCGCTCGACTGGCGCTCGATGATCGACATCGTTTGTGCGCCCGAAGAAGCGCATCACATTCTTACCGTGCGCGATTTTTATCGCTGCTGGACCGCGAAAGAGGCGCTGTTGAAGGCGACTGGCGTGGGTATCGGCGAGGGGTTAAGGTCTATCGATCTGGCGAACGCACGCATTCCGCCTACTCTGGAATTTACCTGGCTCGAAGAACTGGATGGCTATGCGGCGGCGCTGGCCTTTGGTCATTTGCGGTGCGTTGACTAAGGTCTAAGCTAAGCGCCTAAAGCTGCTGCTAAGAGGATTGCGGGAAAACTCAACCTTAAAGGACCGCGACATGACGTTCCTGCGACTTCCCTGCACTAAACGAAGCATACGAAGAATCTACATCGCTCTGGGTGTGGTCGCGGCTCTCGCCGGCGTCGCCGGCTGTACAGCGAACACCGCGAACACAACAATACAGATGGACAATGTCCATGTCGAAATCCAGCGGATGACGGACGGCATCCCGCATGTCGTCGCCAATGACTGGACAAGTCTCGGCTACGGCTTCGGTTACGCGCAAGCTACCGATAATCTGTGCACCATGGCCGACGCTTTCCTCACCTACCGTGGCGAACGCTCGCGCTATCTGGGCGCGGACGAGCATTTACCTGTTCAATCGACGCTTGGCCAGCCGAAGAATATCGATGCCGATTTCTTTTTCAAGTTCATCGATACGGATGCCGTCGTCGAGCAATCCCGCCGTGCGCAGCCGCCCGAGTTGCAGCAACTGGTGCACGGTTTCGCGGCAGGTTATAACCGCTATCTGAAGGAGGTCCGCTCGGGGCAATCGCCAGAGATGCATCAGGCTTGCAGGTCGAAACCGTGGCTGACGGAGATCGCCGATGCAGACGTTTATCGGCGCCTATTTGCTGCTAACGTTGCAGGCGGTTATACGCATTTCCTCACGGCAATCGCAAACGCAACGGCTCCAGTCTTGAGTCAGCCGCCGGCAGTTTCCAGCCAAGATCGCGATGAAACGCTAAGCGAGGAGGCTGCACTGGAAGCCGCATCGCGCCGCCTTGCACAAACCTATTTCCAGGCCGGCGGACGTACCGGTCTCGGCAGCAACGGCATTGCCTTCGGTGGCGACACGACCGCCGACGGTCAAGCGCTTCTCCTTGGCAATCCTCACTGGTTCTGGCGCGGCCCGGACCGTTTCTATCAGGCACAGTTGACCATCCCCGGCCAGTTGAACGTAAGCGGCGCGTCGCTCCTGGGTGTGCCTCTCGTGATGATCGGTTTTAACGACGACATTGCGTGGACGCACACCGTATCGAGCGCGCGGCGCTTCGGCATATTTCAGCTCACGCTGGAAGCGGGCGCGCCGACCACCTATCTCTACGATGGCAAACCCGAGCCGATGACCGCCATACCGCTAAAGGTGGCGGCGTTGCAGAAGGACGGCAGCATTGTCACGCAAACGCGCACGCTGTATCGAACCCGTTTTGGGCCGCTGGTCAACCTCTCTACGTTGTCGCCCGCATTCAAATGGGATGACAAGCAGGCCTTTGCCATTCGCGATATCAACGCCGGCAACTTCCGCGTTTTCCAGAATTTCCTTGCCTGGAACCAGGCGCATTCGCTCGATGAATTCATGCAGATCCAGCGCAAGCTGACGGCGCTGCCTTGGGTCAACACGATTGCGATCGCGCGCAACGACCGGCGCGTCTGGTATGCCGACATCGGCGCGGTTCCCAATGTGCCCGACGAATTGGCTGCGCAATGCGCGACGAAACTTAGCGGTGCGTTTGCCAAAGGTGCGCCCGGTGTGCCGTTTCTCGATGGTTCGCGTGCCGCCTGCGAGTGGCGTACTGACGCCGACTCGGTCGAGCCGGGTGCATTTCCTGCGCGCAGCATGCCAAGCCTGTTGCGCACCGATTACATCGCCAATATGAACAACAGCTACTGGCTGGCAAATCCTGCGCAGCCCTTGACCGGTTACCCACGCGTGTTCGGCATGGCGCCGGAACAACTCAGCCTGCGCGCGAGGCTCGGCTATCTGCTGGTCGAGCAGCGCCTTGCCGGCACCGATGGTTATGTGGGCAAGCGCGCGACAGGCGACACCGTCCGGCAATTCGCGCTTAATAGCCGCGCGTTGTCCGCCGAGTTGTTCAAAGCGCCGGCTCTCGCGCAACTCTGCAATGGCGTGCCGGTCGATATCGCCAAAGACATGTTGACCGGCGAAACATTCCAGCCGCCACGTCAGGTCGATCTTGCCCCGGCTTGCCGCGTGTTGCGCGCGTGGGACAACACGGGTGATGCGGGCTCGCGCGGCGCGCCGCTCTGGAACGCATTCTGGGCGCGCGCGGAGAAGATCGATGGCGCGCAACTGTATGCGATTTCCTTCGATCCCGCCGACGCGGTTCACACGCCGCGCGGACTCAAGCCTGACAACGCGCTGTTGGGTCAGGCAATGGGAGGAGCCGTACTGGACTTGCAGAAACGCGGCATCGCACTGGATGCGGCGACGGGTGACACGCTATTCGTAATGGCGAACGGGCAACGCGTCCCGCTCTATGGCGGATGCAGTGAGCCGGGCTATTTCACGTCGGCCTGCGCTTTACCGCAGCGCGGCGCGGTCGCGCCGGATGGGTCGAATCTGCTTGGAAACAGCTACCTGCAAACGGTGCGTTTCGGCGTCGCTAATGCGTCGGATAGAGAGGCAAATGTGGACGCGTACACGCTGCTGTCCGACTCGGAGTCCGACGATCCGCGTTCGCCTGACGCCGGCAGCGGCACATTGCGTTACGGTCGCAAAGACTGGTTACGGATGCCGTTTTCAAGCGCCGCGTCCCAGGCGCAATCAACTGCGGGTACGCGTCGGCTCGATGCACGCATTGAACGCACCATCACTCGAACCACTTCACCATAAGCACGAACGAGTCGAGTGCGTAGCAAGCTGGCTTTTGCGCGCTGTGCTATGTTTGAAAAGATCATTCTCTTAACAGCCATGACTTCGTGAATGGTTATGGCGCTCACTATTGCTAACATGTCTCTCACCATCCAGCGCACCAATGGTTCCAAAGCGGAGCAATACGACGAACTGCTTGCTCAGGCCCGCTCGCTTCTTAGCGATGAAACCGATCGCATTGCCAATGCCGCGAATTTTTCCGCGCTTGTTTATCACACGCTACCGGATTTGAACTGGAGCGGTTTTTATTTCTTCGATGGCGTCGAGCTTGTAGTCGGGCCGTTTCAGGGCAAGCCTGCCTGTGTTCGTATTGCATTGGGGAGGGGTGTGTGTGGAACGGCGGCGCAAACCCGGCTTACGCAAGTAGTGCGGGACGTTCATGAATTTCCGGGGCACATTGCATGTGATTCCGCTTCACAGTCGGAGGTTGTGGTCCCGTTGATCGCACGGGATGGGACGCTGGTCGGGGTGTGGGACGTGGATAGTCCGGGGGTTGATCGGTTTGATGCCGATGATGCCAAGGGGATGGAGGCGCTATGCGCGGTGTTTATGGAACTGGGATGGACGTAGGTTTTGCGCGGGGCTGAATGGTCGGTGATCTGTGCCGGGTTGCTGCTGCGTGCGTGAGCGCGGGTTGTCTCGGGCAGGGTTGGGCGCGGGGGGTGATGGTCGGTGGTCGGGGTCAATGCTGGGTTGGTGCTGCTTAAGTTAGCGCGGGTTGTATGTTGGCTATATTTTTTATCACTATTAGCCACTGTCCGTGGCGGGACTTCATTTCTTTGTCCAACGGCGACAAAGAAACGAAGCAAAGAAAACGCCTTCCCACAATTTGTATTAAGTGTCCCCAGCGTGCAGACCACTGCTTTTGGTTCCCGCGTAGAACGGTGCTCGCTAGAACCACGCTGCGTTGAAACCCTCCTTCTCGCGAATTCCTACATCCCCACGCTTCGCCACCAGTGTTCTCGGGCAAGATCAGTGGCCCACAGACCAATAAGGCCTCAGGCGTCTCTGCGGGTGGTGGACTGCGTGATCCGCAGGACTATTTTGGCGAGAGGCGCGCATAGCGCGCAATACGTTTAGACACCAGCACACCAGAGAAGATAGGAAGATAGCGATAGCGTAGTTCCCTGTACTACGTGCGAACGCCCGTGTGTGACATCACTACGCCCCGGATAACTTCAGTCAACCTTAAACAGGGGTGAGGCCGTACCCCGTTCGCAGGCCTACCGAACTTGCCCGAGAGCACTGGTGGCGAAGCGTGGGGATGTAGGGATTCGCGAGAAGGAGGGCTTCAAGTGTCCGTGGTTTTACGAGCACCGTTCTACGCGGGAACCAAAAGCAGTGGTCTGCACGCTGGGGACACTTAAAGCAGATTGTTGGAAGGCGTTTTCTTTGCTTCGTTTCTTTGTCGCCGTT
>CAVPTS010000014.1:0-210225 GCA_963708695.1 uncultured beta proteobacterium | reverse complement strand
ATGTTTCCTCCGCACAGCTTCAATTTTAAAATTCTGATGTCTAAAATATGAGAATGAGCTTTTGAGAGCACTCGCCTTCCAAACAAAACCTTCTTCGACAGAAAGACTTTGACCGGTTTCCTGCATCACTTGAGCGAAAAAATGTTCGCGTCTTAAGGGGGTATCCAATTGATAGAAACGAAGATGAGAATTCAACTCATCGGCAATGGCTTGAAGGTCGTTAGACCCGAACATCGGCGACACTGGGGAAAATGCGCTTCATCATTTCCAATGTGAACCTGAACTCGCCTCCAATCACTTCAACAAACATCACCGGATTAAAATGCCAAACATTCGACGGCACCGGAAAATTCTTAACGCCCTGGATATCATCCCACCAAGACAATTCACCAATCCGCTCCAACTCATGCTTGAGCCGTTTGGGATCGTTCTTGAGCAGCGCCTCGTTTTCTCTAATCACGTTCCACTTCGCCGCGTCAGCTTTCCCCTGCCATTCGCTCGGGTGTCTGGCCACGACATGCGCGAGCGCGTTGGCACCGCTGAATTATGGTTGGCAGCAATCAACTCATCCGGCGTAACCTCACCGTCAGTACTCTTGTGAATAAGCTTGTAAATCTTCTTGAAGAACGCCGGCATCTTCTCCGGGTTCATATATCCGTCGGCGTTATCGTCGGCTTCCTCGACTTTCCGAAAGCCCAGCTTCTCCCAGTCGTACTGCACCACTTCCTTGAGCGGCTCTCGGGCACCCAGCCATTGAGCACGCCGCTATCGCCGATGCCCTCCACCGGGAACCACTTTTTCTTCAAAGAATCCTGCTTCGCTAATGACGGAGTGGTGTCCACCGCGACAGGCAGAAGCAACGGATCTGTGCCGGGCATAAACGTGTTCACGCCAGCGCTCGTGGATGCACTCGCGGAGCCCCATCCGTCCCGGCCATCTTGTACTTTTTGCCTTCAGTCAGCCCTGCGGCATTGGCGAAGAAGTCATCGAACTTCGGATCGCCGGTGAAGATCTTCCACATGGACCTGCTGGCGGCTAATCTTGCCCCTATTGCCCGCGCCCGGCGTTTCATACAACCCCAGATAGCCGATCGTGCCTCCGGCTTTTCAATGGGTATTGGGGGATCGCAAATTACGACGCTATTGAACCGGTCAGGGATGACAGGCTCGACACAAGGTCGGCTTCTGCGGCACTGATCCAGACCGCATTCCCGGGCGCGACAGACCCGGCAACTCCCTCACCCAGGCTTAGTACAGTTACCTGCGCGAAAGGCTTCTTTTTGCCACCTTGCTTAAGCAATTGCTGGCGCTCGATCCGCACCTTGGTGCCGGTGGGTATCGAATGGATGAGTGCTCCCGCATTCTGGCCTGCCGGATCACGCCAGGCACCAAGAGGGCGGATCAATGTGCCAACTGCTTTACGACTGCACTTCCAGTACCCCGGACGCTTCCTGCCGGCCGTCCCTTTGACAGTGCCTAGCTGAGAGCCGTTGGTTGCGACCCAATAACGTTGCCCAACCGTCACCGCCGAAGCGCGCGATGGACCGTTCGCATCGATGGGCGCCGCTTCGTTCGGAGTAGGAACCATGCTCACTACTACGTAGCGCAACTTGGTTGTCTGGTTGCCAGAAACCCAGTCAAGCTCATCCAGCACCGAAAGCTCAGTGCCCGAGAGAAGCGGAACTGGCGGGGCGACGGGCGACCCGTTAGCTCCTGTGCCGGGGAATTGCAGGTAGGCGACGGCCGACCCGCCCTGGATTACAACACGCTGCGCATATCCCACATACGGGAGCAGATGCATGTAAAGCGAGTAGAACAGTAGTGTGTTTTGCGGTCCCTGATCGGGCGCTGCGGTGGCAGCCGAAGTAGCCGGCGCTGCTGGCCGCTTGTGCGGTGACGTGTAAGTGTGACGCACCAGACAGAACGACGTCGAGTATTTTAAGGTCTGTGCATTAGCCGTTTTACCCCATGTTGACGTGCAGTAGTCGTCATTCAGCCGATAGGCCACGACTTCTCCGGTTGCCATCGACCGCACGGGGTGTTTGTCCGCAACATAGCCGCTGGTGTCATCGCTAATGTGCAACCCGCCATGCCAGAAGCCGTTCGTGCTAAGCAGGTAGAACCCCGCCGACTCGCCACTTAGCTGGCTGAACAATTCCTTCGCGGACTTGAATTCACTACCATCTGCCTTGGTGATCGGATACTTGAAACTAAGGGGCATGACTGCATCCTTTGCGTGTCGCCAAATTCAGACGACAAGTTTTGCGAGGTGACGTGAGGTTCGGAAGCGCCGGTCTATTGCGAAAAATTAAACGGGCCTTTTCCCTTGAACTGAAAATCCTTTGGGGGCGGGAAACTCGGGTTCAACCGCATGGAGTTGGCGCCTTGCTTGTCCCACGACGCGCATTTTTCGCGAATATCGCCGGGTGTGCCGTTCTCTATGCCTGTGGCGTTAATCTTGATGTACGAGCCCCCCGCACCGATCCAGACTTCCTTCGCCGCCGATAAGATCAGTTTTCCGTCCGTGCTTGTGATCTTCAGATCCTTGAGCGCAGCGAGCGACATCTCATCACTCTGGGCCTGGATTTCAACCTTGCCCTTGGCAGCAAAGAGCTTCATACCGAGCTTTTGCGCGAACAGCGAGACGGACTCTCCCGCTGCGACCGTGAAGCGTTTGATCACGCCGATATCCGCATTGCCGCCAGCCGTCGCAATCAGATTGTCAGCAGCCGTCAATTGCAGATGACTGCCCGATGTCACCGCAATCCCTGCCGGTGCGCTCACTAAAATTCCCGCGCTCCTCAGGTTCCTCAAGCGTTCTCTCAAGCAGCGTCTTTTGCTTTTCGTAGTCGGCCGCAATGGCCTGCGCGGCGCTGGCCGCTTCGGCCAACGCCTGCATCTGCCGGAGTGCCTGTTCAAGCAGGGCCTCCGCCGCAGCCATGTCGAGTTGCTTACCGTTTGCGGCAGGCTGATCGTCGGCCGATATAAACATGCCTTTACCGGCTCGAATCGCCCCATAGCCGGAGGTTCGCAGCTCATAACCTTCACCGCGCTTTTGCCGCTTGCTATCGACCATATGACCGAGGTTGAGCTGACTCTTGCCCGAATGCTCCGTCGACAGCTTGATATGCTCTTCGCCTTCCCAGTCCTCCATGCGCAACTTGTTGTTGCTCTGCGTGCGAATCACGTTGCGCGACATCCATCGATCCTGATTGTGAATCAGGTCAGACTGGATGCTGTTGTGATGAAACTGCGAAATGAAGAGCTTGTTCGGGTCCCCATCGCGCGCCATGATGACCGCTTCAGTGCCATCGAGCACCGGAAAGTGAAAGCCCGTTTGTAGCGCACCAGCGAACGGCTTCGCCAGTCGCAGCGGCACGCTTTCGCCACCGGGATTCCACTCATCGAAATCATGATCGAGGCGGACAACGTAGTGGCCGGCCTGCGTGATATACGCATACGGATATTTCTGCGGCGACGTCACGCGCGCACTCAGCGCGCCGTGAATTTTCGGCCACTTACTTTCGTCGATCTTCAGCCGGAAGCGCCGGTCCGATGGAATGGCTTTATATGAATTGCTGTAAGCCACGCCTCGGCCACCCGAGTGCTCCACCTCGATAATCACCTGTCCAGTGGGCGCATCGGGCAACGGCTCATCGATGCGCAGAATGCGACCCGGCCGAAGCTCCAGGATATTGCTTTGTCCGTGATACACAACCTGCCACGCAATCGCCGCCTCGTGCCGTAACTGCGCCTCCCACTCAGCTCCAGCCTGGTTCAGATGGTTCGTGCCGTAGACATAGGGCTTGCCGTAAGTCGTCTCGTCGCTCAGCGCTACGTTCTCCTCCGCCTTGAACCGCTCCCATGCCTGCAGCGGGTTGTAGTCCGCGACGACAAAGGCTTGCGGCACCACTTCCGCGTGCGTCTCAAGCGCGAACACCGCTTCAATTCCCGCCTCAAGCCCCGCGTTCTCGCGATACGGCACCTTCAGTTCAGGCGTGTAAATATAGTGATCGATATCGTCACCGAACACGATCACATCACCATGCTTCCCCTGTTCGATATAGAAGAAAATCCCTTCCTGTTCGCAGATCAGGCGGATGTAGTCGTAGTCCGACATCTGATACTGGAATCGGAAGGCATGGACCGGATATTCACGGCGCAGCCTGAAGTCGAACTGATGGTCCATGAAGGTGTCGCGCAGCAGTATCGATTCGATGATCTGCGGTCCGCTCTGGTGCTGAAATACGCGGGTTGCGTGTAACAGACGCAAGCGCGTTATCTGTGGCTCGATGACGATGGTGTAGCGGAAGAAGTCCTTGGTCTTCTTGACCCTTTTGAACTTCACGATAACGCCACGATAGATGCGCGGTTCGGTGCTGTCTTCGGCGGTGATCGTGAAGTGTCCATCGCGGCCGAGATAGTCAGCGCGAGAGAGTAGTTCGGGATGCGTAAATTCGATCGTGATTTCGTAGGGCGACGCCATGCCCTCGCGAGCGTGATACGAGACTACCGAAATGTGCTTGGCGTTTGCCGCACTCGGCACATCAACGTGATACGCCTGCAGGCCCGTTACGCGCGAGCCGTGCGAGCGTTTCCATTGCGCTTGCTGATCAGTTTCGGCCATCTTTTTTGCTCTCGAATATGTTCTGGAAAGTCGCCGCGTCTACGTCGTTTTGAGCTGCGTGTACCGATGCAAAACACGGAACGCTCGCCCTCATTGTTTCTCTGCACAGTCAAACTCGTGGATGATCGTTGAACTTGCTGAAAGAGGAAAGTGCTTTTTGTCACGATTGGTCGCAAGTCGAAATTCGGATTTTTCTGAGTAGGGTTTCGATGGATTTTTTGGGGAATCACGTGATACCGTTTTTGCGAAATTGGTTATGCTGATCAAATGAGGGCGAAAAAATGGAGAGCGAGATGTTCGAAAGTCTAAAATTGAAGGGCCGAAGGCTTTCGTCAATATCAAGCTGGATCTGCATACGGGCGGGGCAACGAAGACCGCTCGCGGCCGATGCGCATGAGGAGGTTGAGGGGGGATCTGTAAAGATGAGGGTGGGGTTCGCACGCAGTGGTTGATTATCCCGGGTGTGGCATCCGTCGCAGCCATGGAGAAAACCGCGACCAGGCGGCAACGCCGCTCAGCTAATCGTCTCGCATTTGGAACGCCGCGACCGCCCTCGCGTGACGAGCTTTCGGCGCTGTCGAATGTACAAATTCGGCCAGTCACTGCCGCTCGCTGGCATCACCGCGCAGCCATTCAAGCGACAGCTTCGAGCCAAAAAGCAACCTTTTAATCCGTCAAGTACAGAGCCGGATATCGGATATAACGAAATCGCCAGTCTTGTAGGAAGCTCCGCCGAATGCGGGAGGTGAAGGGGAGGCTCGTCGAACGAATGTCCTGGTTGAATTCCTGCGCGCACCAGGGGCCGCAGAAGGTTTTTAAATTGATGCTAATGAACTCGATAGACCTGCCGTCATTCCTTGTACCCATAACAATTTGATAGGACGTAACCGTGGCTAAATATGTTGTGCATTATGAAATGCGAAAAGGTTCCAACTCAGCGGTGTATTCTCATACTGCCGAATGTGAATCGGAACGTACCGCCATTGAGATGGCCGAAGCAAAAGGCCGTCGGGATAAGCCGGGCTACGAGTTCAATCTGAGGCGCGTGGAGAAACGCTGAAATGAAACTGCCGTATTTCAAGCTTAAACAAGCCTTTGACGAGGCGCGGGACACTTTCTCGTATGGAAGCGGCTCGGATAAGCTGTCGGCCGTAGCAAAGCTGGTTGGGAAATCGGCAGCTAATGTCGGCATGCTCGCAGCTGAGGTCGGCGTCGAAGTCGTCAAGCGCGCGCCAGAGATGGCGGGACATATGGCCAAGTCGAATCTGGATCGCGGTTCGCATTTGATGACAGACGAACAACGTGAACGTGCGCAGAACATGGTGCGGGCTGGCGAGGAGGCACGCGAACGACGATCCGAGAAAGGACGCGAAGAACGAGAGCGCGAATAAAACGGAGCTTGCGGAGAAGCAGCGAGAAAATAGCCTCAAAAGTTGAGGATGCATCGAGCGCGCACGAAAGCGTCGAGTAGCATAAATGCTCGAAGGGCGGCGTAGTAACTTATTACGCCACGTCGCCCCGTTTCCGCAATCGCGTGAAGTTCACCCGCCTTGAATTAAAATTGCATTTCGACGGAAGAAAGAAAACCCCGCTATGCAAGTTTGGGGCTTTTTTAGTCAAGGAACTCACAATCACTTGCCCGCAGGTTGGCCAAACATTTCCAGCGAATGGCCGCTCTATTCCGAAACGCGTCCCGCGACGCCTAAGATTGCGACCGGCAGTAACGGGTCGAGAGTGTGAGTTCGCCAACGCAGGAATCTGCTGCCGAGTTGCTTGATGCCGCCATTGTCAGCTGTCCGCCATATTGCCGGAGTAGAACCGGGCCCGTCCCAATGGCAGCTAAGCCCGAGTACTGGCCTGCCGATACGAGGACACGGATGACCGCTGCATCCCGACGGGACCCTAGCCGAAGGCTATCTACGCCTCACCAACCCGAAGGGTCGGAGTGGGTCGACGACGCTTATTGGCAACGGAAGCTCACCACGAACCAAGTTCAACGTCTTCCGAACGCAAACAGCCGCGCTCACTACTGAGCGCGGCTGTTTTCAAGCAAATCAAATCCTAACTAATCCACATCATCGACCAAGCAAGTCTGCTTCACCCTCAAACCCCCATACACAAATACTTGATCACCAGATAATCCTCAATCCCATACCGCGACCCCTCCCGCCCCAACCCCGATTGTTTGACCCCGCCAAACGGCGCGACCTCATTCGAAATAAGCCCGGTATTGATCCCGACCATGCCATATTCAAGCGCCTCTGCAACACGCCAAACGCGCCCGATATCCCGACTATAAAAGTATGCAGCCAGCCCAAATTCCGTATCGTTAGCCATCCGTACCACTTCTTCATCGGAGGAAAACCGGAACAACGGCGCGAGCGGTCCGAACGTTTCTTCCTTAGCGATCTTCATCGCTGAGGTAACGTCCGCCAAGACCGTCGGTTCGAAAAATCCATGACCCAGCGCATGCCGCTTCCCCCCGATCACCACCCGAGCGCCTTTCTCCACCGCGTCATGAATATGCGATTCGACCTTCTGCACGGCCGCATCGTTGATCAACGGTCCCAACAAAACCCCGCCGTCAACTCCATTCCCAACCTTAAGCCTCGCAACAGCCGCACCCAACTTCTCGGCAAATTCGTCATACACGCGGTCATGCACATAGAACCGATTCGTACAGACGCAAGTTTGCCCGCTGTTCCGATACTTCGACGCAATCGCACCTTCAACGGCAGCATCAATATCGGCGTCATCGAAAACGATAAACGGCGCGTTACCGCCCAGTTCCAGCGACACTTTCTTGACCGTCGGCGCGCTTTGCGCCATCAACAAACGACCAACCTGCGTAGACCCGGTGAACGACAGCTTCCGCACAACCGGATTGCTCGTCAACTCGGCGCCGATCGATTTCGGATCGCCGGTCAGGATATTCAGCACGCCCTTCGGCAACCCGGCACGCTCAGCCAGCACAGCCATGGCAAACGCGGAAAATGGCGTTGCTTCAGCGGGCTTGACCACGATCGGACAACCCGCAGCCAAGGCCGGACCCACCTTGCGCGTGATCATCGCGCTCGGGAAATTCCACGGCGTGATGGCTGCGCAAACGCCGATCGGTTCCTTCGTCACCACGATGCGTTTATCGGCAGCGGGCGAGGCAAGCGTATCGCCGGAAACGCGCTTGCCTTCCTCCGCGAACCATTCGATAAACGACGCCGCGTAGACAATCTCACCCTTCGCTTCGGCAAGCGGCTTGCCTTGCTCACGCGTCAGGATCATCGCAAGATCGTCGGCGTTTTCCAGCATCAATTCATACCAGCGCCGCATGATGGCCGCGCGCTCCTTGGCCGTCTTCTTACGCCAAGCGGGCCATGCACGGTTGGCGGCATCAATCGCGCGACGCGTTTCCACCGCCCCCATGTTCGGCACGTAACCGAGCGACTGGCCGGTGGCCGGATCGACGACTTCGAAGGTCGAGGCGTCATCGGCGCCTTGCCATTCACCGTCGATAAACGCTTCATGGCGCAGCAGCGTCGGGTCGTTAAGCTGGATCAGCGAAATTTGCGTGCTCATGCTGTGGCACCCACTTCTTCGGTCAGAACTTGTTCCAGAACGCCGAGCGCTTCATCGAATACGGTGTCCTGAATGGTGAGCGGGAACAGGAAGCGGATCACGTTGCTGTACACGCCGCAAATCAGCAAAAGCAGGCCGCGTTCAAGCGCCCGAGTCTGAACGCGCTTGGCGAAGGCCGCATCGGCTTCGTTCGTGCCGGGCTTGCAGAACTCGACCGCGACCATCGCGCCGGGACCGCGCACATCGGCTATCTGCGGCACGTCTGCCTTGAGCGTCGTCAACGTGGCCTTCAGCTTGTCACCAAGACGAACAGCTCGCTCACAGAGCTTTTCTTCATCGATGATCTCAAGCACCGCATGCGCCGACGCCACCGCGAGCGGATTGCCGGCGTACGTGCCGCCCAGGCCACCGGGCGCGACTGCATCCATCAAGTCCGCGCGGCCGACTACGCCGGACAGCGGCATGCCGCCCGCGAGACTCTTGGCGATGGTCATCAGGTCCGGCGCGACATCGTAGTGCTGCATCGCGAACATCTTGCCGGTGCGCGCGAAGCCGGTCTGGACTTCATCGGCGATCAGCAGAATGCCGTGCGTGTCGCAGAGCTTGCGCAACGCACGCACGAATTCCACGGGCGCCTGGTAGAAACCGCCTTCGCCCTGAACCGGCTCGAAGATGATCGCGGCGACGCGTTTCGCTTCTATATCGGCGGCGAAGAGCGTTTCGATGGCGCGCAGCGAATCTTCGACGGTGACGCCGCGCAGCGGGTTCGGGAACGGCGCGTGGAAGACATCGGACGGGAACGGCCCGAAGCCGATCTTGTACGGTGCAACCTTGCCGGTCAGCGCCATGCCCATGAACGTGCGGCCGTGGAAGCCGCCGGAAAACGCGATCACGCCGGGCCGGCCGGTGGCCGCGCGGGCGATCTTGATGGCGTTCTCCACGGCTTCGGCGCCGGTCGTGAAGAAGGCGGCCTTCTTCGGAAAGTCGCCGGGCGCGCGTTCGATGATCTTCTCGGCGAGCGAGACATACGATTCATACGGCACGATCTGATAGGCCGTATGCGTGAAGCGCTCGAGTTGCGCGCGTATTGCCGCGACTATTTTTGGATGCCGATGCCCGGTGTTGCAGACCGCAATCCCCGCCGCGAAGTCGATAAAACGGCGGCCTTCGACGTCCCACAACTCGGCGTTCTCAGCACGCTCTGCATAAAAGTCGCACATCACGCCGACGCCGCGCGGGGTGGCGGCGTCTTTGCGCGCTTTGAGATCGGCGTTCTTCAGGGTCTGGCTCACGGCATCGCTCCTTGGGGTGATTGGTTCGTTGGTTAGTTCTTCAGGCTCTGTATCAACTATAGTAAGATTTGGCTCTTTAAATCAGAGCCATTTCCGTGTTTTTATAGGAGCCACTTCCTGGGAGCACTTCTGCGATGCGCGCAAGCATGTTGTCCGACTGGCTGGCTCAGCGGATCGAACGAAACGGGGCACAGCCCATTTACCGGCAGTTGTATGGCCTCTTGCAGCAAGCCATCCTGTCGCGGGAATTGCCGGCCGGGACGAAGGTTCCATCGTCGCGTTTGCTGGCGAGCGAGCTGGGCCTCGGGCGCAACACCGTCACGCAGGTGTATGAGCAACTGGCGCTGGAAGGCTATGTGTGGTCGGCGACCGGGCAGGGCACGTTCGTCTCGGATAGCGCGCCGGATGAAATCCTCGGCAACGATTCATCCGAGTTCAACGCGTCTTCACCCATGGAACCACGCGTCCTGTCCACGCGCGGCGCGCGCTTGTTACAGGGCGCCGGCGTCTCGGAGCGGCAAGGCGGCGCGTTCATGCCGGGCGTGCCGGATGTGTCGCGGTTTCCATCGGCGGTATGGAGCCGCTTGCAGTCGAAATACTGGCGCCGGCTCAGGCCGGATTTGCTGACTTACGCGCCGGGTGGCGGCTTGCCCAAGTTGCGTCAGGTGCTGGCCGACTATTTGCGCACGTCGCGTTCGGTGCGTTGCACGCCGGAGCAGATCATTGTGACGACGGGGATTCATCAATCCATCGATCTCGCGGTGCGCCTGCTGTCGGATTCCGGCGATGTGATCTGGACAGAAGACCCCTGCTACTGGGGCGTGCGCAGCGTGTTGCAGGTGTCGGGCCTGTCGCTCAAGGCCATCGCGGTGGATGCGGAAGGCATCAATCCCTCCGCCGCGGATCTCGCCGACCCGCCGAAACTCATGCTGGTCACGCCGTCGCATCAATACCCTTTGGGCATGGTGATGAGCCTTGCGCGGCGGCGCATGCTGCTCGAATTCGCGCGGCAGAACGGTTGCTGGATCATCGAGGACGATTACGACAGCGAGTTTCGATACGGCAGCCGGCCGCTGGCGTCGCTGCAAGGGCTCGACACAGACGGTCAGGTGATCTACGTCGGCAGCTTCGGCAAAACGCTTTTCCCGGGCTTGAGGATTGGCTACATCGTGGTGCCGGAGGGGTTGGCGGCGAGCTTTGCAACGGCTTCGGCGGAGTTGTACCGCGAGGGACAGTTGTTGCAGCAGGCGGTGCTGGCCGAGTTCATCGCGGAGGGGCATTTCACGTCGCATATACGGCGCATGCGCGGGATCTACGGGCAGCGCCGCCAGATCTTGCTCGACACGATCAGGAGGCGTTATGGCGACGCTTTGCCGATTGTCGGAGGCGATGCCGGATTGCATCTCGTGCTGCGTTTGCCCAATGGCGTCGACGACCGGGAAGTGGCGAAGGCGGCGCTGGCGGTGAATATCGTCGTGCGGCCGCTGTCCGGTTATTTCCTGAGACCGGGGAATGCTGACGTGTTGGACGTGTCGGGCTTGCTCATCGGTTATGGATGCGTGCCGGAAGAAGACATCGAGCCGGCGTTTGAAAAGCTGGCGGGCGTGCTCGATCCGGCCCTGGGGATCAAGCGCCAGGTGAGCTCTGAAAATTGACAGAGTGCGCCGGAATCCCGCCCAAGAGCGCTCTCGACGAGTTTGTGTGAAGATGCGCCTCGCTGCAAAGTTTGGACACGAGCGGCGCGACAAACGCGCGAGTGCGGGTCGCTATGTGGAAACCAGCTATGCTCATTGCAAAATGAAACCCGAGCGATAGAGACGTCGATGCTTTCTAATCTGGCTGTGCAACTCGTCAACGGACTAGCGGATGCATGCGCCATGTTTCTTGTCGCGTCCGGCTTGTCGCTGATCTTCGGTGTGACGCGAATCGTCAACTTCGCGCACGGATCGTTCTACATGCTGGGCGTGTATGTGGCCTACAGCATTGCCAGCCGGTTCGGTTCGACCGTTGCGGGCTTCTGGCTTTCGATGCTTGCAGCGGCGCTCGTTGTCGCCGTGCTCGGCGCGCTGGTCGAAATGATCGTCCTGCGGCGGATCTACCAGGCACCCGAGCTATTTCACTTGCTGGCCACCTTCGCGTTAGTGCTGATTTTTCGCGATGCCGCGCTTTATATATGGGGCCCCGAGGACCTGTTCGGACCGCGTGCGCCGCATCTTGGCGGCGCGGTCAGCTTGCTCGGCCACGCCTTGCCGACCTATGACATCGTGTTGATCGTGATTGGACCCGTGGTGCTTGCCTTGCTTTGGTTCGGCCTCACGCGCACGCGTTTGGGCACGCTCGTGCGCGCGGCGACCAGCGACCGGGAGATGCTCGGGGCACTCGGCATCAATCAGGCATGGCTCTTTACCGGCGTGTTTTTTATCGGCGCGTTTCTGGCGGGACTGGGCGGCGCGCTTCAGGTGCCGCGCATGTCGGCGAATCTGTCGCTCGATCTCGATACCATCGGCAATGCATTCGTCGTCGTGGTGGTGGGGGGAATGGGCTCGATTCCCGGTGCGTTCGTGGCGGCCCTGCTGATTGCCGAGATCAAGGCGCTTTGCATCGGCATAGGCGACGTGACACTAGGCGGCGTGGTCTTCTCGCTGAGCAAGTTCACGCTGGTGGCGGAGTTTGTCGTGATGGCGATCGTGCTCGTCGTGCGGCCTTGGGGTCTGCTCGGCCGTGCGCAGGCTGCAGTGCGTTCCATGGCTATCGCTGAAACACCGCTGCGTCTGGCCGATGGCCGCTTCAAGGTGTTCGCCGGCATCGTGCTCGCGGTGCTCGTGCTCGCACCGCTCTTGTCACGCATGTTTCCGTACATGCCTGTGCTGCTTGTCGAAATTCTCATCGCGGTTTTGTTTGCAACGAGCCTGCATTTCATCATGGGGCCGGGCGGCATGCATTCATTCGGTCACGCCGCGTATTTCGGACTTGGAGCCTACGGCGCAGCACTATTCCTGAAAGTCCTGAACTTGCCGATGGAAGCCGCCGTGGTGTTAGGCCCATTGCTTGCGGGTATCGGCGCGCTCGTATTCGGATGGTTTTGCGTGCGCTTGTCCGGCGTCTATCTCGCGATGCTGACCTTGGCCTTTGCGCAGATCGTGTGGTCGATCGTGTTCCAGTGGGACGCAGTGACCGGCGGCAGCAACGGCATTCTCAACTTGTGGCCATCGGCCTGGCTCAGTTCACCGGCGGCGTATTACTACCTGACGTTATTGTTCTCGGTCGCCGGTGTCTGGCTTCTGCGGCGCATGTTGTTTTCGCCGCTTGGCTACGCCATGCGCGCATCGCGGGATTCGACGCTGCGTGCCGAGGCTATCGGTATCGATGTCAAGCGGGTTCAGTGGGTGGCATTCATTATCGCGTCCTTGTTTTGCGGCCTTGCCGGATCGTTGTATGTATTCTCGAAGGGTTCGATTTCGCCCGAGGCAATCAGCGTCGGACGCTCCGTCGACGGTCTCGTGATGGTGCTGCTCGGCGGCTTGCAGACACTCACCGGGCCTGTTGTCGGCGCTGCGGTGTTCACGTGGCTGCAGGATACGGTCGCGCGTCAGACGGACTACTGGCAGGCGCTGTTGGGCGCGGCGATCCTGCTGCTCGTGATCGCGTTCCCTCAGGGGATCGTGGGCTTTGTGCGGGACAAGCTTGGCTCACGTGTGGATGCCGACTCCGACTCTGCTCCCGAACCCGCCAGGGAGGCACGGTGACGCTGCTGCGCGTATCGCATCTTGCGAAGTCGTTCGGCGGCGTCAAGGCGGTCGACGACGTTTCTTTCGACTTGGCCGCCGGCCAGTTGCTTGCGTTGATCGGGCCGAACGGCGCGGGCAAGTCGACTTGCTTCAACATGCTCAACGGCCAGTTGAAACCGAGCTCAGGCTCGATCCATTTCGATGGCCACGAGATTGCCGGCAAACGTCCACGCGATATCTGGCGGCTTGGCGTTGGCCGGACCTTTCAAATTGCCGCGACCTTCAACTCGATGACGGTGATCGAAAACGTCCAGATGGCGCTCATATCCCGAAACCGTCAGTTGTTCAACCTTTGGAAGCCCGCTCCGTCCCTTCACGCCGATGAAGCCCTGTCGCTGCTCGAACAGGTCGGCATGGCAGCGCACGCTCAACGCGCGTGCGGCGTGCTAGCTTACGGCGATGTGAAGCGCGTGGAGCTTGCCATCGCGCTTGCCAACAAGCCGAAGCTCTTGCTGATGGATGAACCGACTGCCGGCATGGCGCCCAAGGAGCGCCACGACCTGATGGCGCTGACAAAACAACTGGTGATCGACCACAAGCTCGGCGTGCTGTTCACAGAGCACAGCATGGACGTAGTGTTCGCCTACGCCGACAAGCTGATCGTGCTCGCGCGCGGCAAGCTGATTCGCGAAGGGGATGCGGAGACGGTACGCAATGACCCGCGCGTGCAAGAGGTCTATTTCGGCACGGGAAAATCCTTCACGCCGCGCGCATCGCTTGCGGCCGATGGAGTGGCGCCATGACCCCGGCCATCCCGTCTGACAAAACCATGCTGAAAGTCACTGGCCTCAACGTGTTCTACGGCCGCGCGCAGATCCTGTTCGACGTCGGGCTGGAAGTCGGGCGCGGCGAAGTGGTCGCGTTGATGGGACGTAACGGCGCAGGCAAATCGACCACGATGAAAGCGCTGATGGGCATGTTGCCGTCCCGGCGCGGCGCGATCAGTTTTCGCGGGCAGGACATCTCGATGTTGCCGCCGTATCGGATCGCGCGGCTTGGCATGGGCTTCGTGCCGGAGGACCGGCGCGTCTTCGGCGACCTCTCGGTGATGGAAAATCTCGATACCGGTCGCCAGCCGCCACGAGAGGACGCACCCCGCTGGACGCCGGAAAAGCTGTTCCAGTTGTTCCCGAATCTTGGCGAGATGCCGACTCGCCCGGGCAGTCAGATGAGTGGCGGCGAGCAGCAGATGCTGAGCGTATCGCGTACGCTGATGGGCAATCCGTACCTCGTGCTGCTCGATGAACCCTCGGAAGGCGTGGCACCGATCATCGTCGAACAGATGGCGAACATGATTCTCGAGTTGAAGCGCGAAGGGCTGTCCATTCTGCTTTCCGAGCAGAACATGCACTTCGCCGAACTGGTCAGCGACCGCGCATACGTGCTCGAAAAAGGGCAGATCCGGTTTAGCGGCACGATAGACGAACTCGCGCGCGACGAAGCGGTGAGGCGCGCGTACCTGAGCGTCTAATTCTTTTTTCAGAACCCGAACCAGCCTCAAGCAAATCACACAATCCGGAGAGAACAACTATGACTACGCGTGTTGGATCGTTGCTGCGCTTAGCCGTCTTCATGGTTACGCCGTTAGCTGCAGCCTTGGCGTCGGCGGGCGCTGCTGCAGAGACCATCAAGATCGGCGAGATAAACAGTTATAAGGCGCAGCCTGCGTTCCTCGGGCCGTACAAGAACGGCTGGAACATGGCGCTGGATGAAGTCAACGCGGCGGGCGGTATCGACGGCAAGAAGCTCGAAGTGATCTCTCGCGACGACAACGGCAATCCCGGCGATACGGTTCGCGTGGCGCAGGAACTCGTGACCGGCGAACAGGTTTCGTTGTTGTTCGGCGGCTTCCTGTCGAACACAGGTCTGGCGCTTGCCGATTACGCGAAGCAGCGCAAGATTTTCTTCCTTGCCGCAGAGCCGCTGACCGACAAGATCGTCTGGCAGGATGGCAACAAGTACACGTACCGGCTGCGTCCATCCACCTACATGCAGGTCGCGATGCTCGTGCCGGAAGCCGCGAAGCTGCACAAGAAGCGCTGGGCTGTGGTGTATCCGAACTATGAGTACGGCCAGTCCGCGGTAGCGACGTTCAAGCGTTTGCTGAAAGCCGCGCAGCCCGATGTTGAATTCGTTGCAGACCAGGCCGCGCCGCTTGGCAAGCTTGATGCCGGCGCCGTGACGCAGGCGCTGGCCGACGCCAAGCCCGATGCCATTTTCAACGTCGAGTTCAGTGCCGACCTCGGCAAGTTCGTGCGCGAAGGCAATACGCGTGGCTTGTTCAAGGACCGGGCGGTCGTGTCATTGCTCACGGGCGAACCCGAGTATCTCGATCCGCTGGGCGCTGAGGCGCCGGTCGGGTGGATCGTCACGGGCTATCCGTGGTATTCCATCGATACCCCGGCGAACAAGAAGTTCGTCACGGCCTATGAGGCGAAATACCACGACTATCCGCGAGTGGGATCGGTGGTGGGATATTCGGCGCTGATGTCGATTGCGGACGGTCTGAGGAAAGCCAAATCGACCGATTCCGACAAGCTCTCGGACGCCTTCAAGGGCTTGTCCGTCGACACTCCGTTCGGCCCGATAACATACCGCGCACAAGACCATCAATCGACGATGGGCGCGTATGTCGGCACGACCGCGCTGAAGGACGGCAAGGGTGTGATGACGTCGTATCGGTATATTGATGGCGCGAGCGTTCAGCCGTCGGATGCCGAAGTGGCGAAGCTGCGCGCGGCGGATTGAGGTGGTGTACTGAGTAAAGAAACGGCCCGCTGTAGTTCACACAGGCGGGCCCTTTTTTATTTACTGAGTTTCGATATTTTCTGGCCTTGAATTCCTATTCCGGCCATGAGTCCTTGCTGACCGTAAATGAATGCGTAGACGTCCGATTTCAAAGTGGTCGATGTCAGCGATCTGGCCGTGCCGGAATCTACCACTACAACGCTTGGGCCCGCCCCGATTGACCACCCGTCGCTAGTCGCCAGATAGTTGATCGCAGAGTCGGTCATGAGAAACATGGCTTCCTGAAATGATTGCGCGCCAGCCTGAAGGCCATACGAAACGGCTGTTGCATTGTAGTAGCCGAGGACTTTGCCATCCGCGCCGAACATCACGCCATTTCCTTCCTCACCTCCAACGATTAAACCCGCCTTGAGGATTTCCGGAAATACGAGAACAGCTTTCACTTGAGACCGGAGCTGCTTCGCATTGGGCGCGGTGTTGTACAACTGCTGCAACGCTATGCGGGCCTTCGCTTCCAGGGCCGGGTCGCCTGCTGCCGATGTGGGTATTTGCGAAGTCGAGCAGGAGGTCGCAAGCAGCAAGAGCAGATTAACGAGAATGAGTTTGATGCATTGGGTCATGGGGTCAACTCCGCATGCGGATCGGCCGTATTCGGTTGAATACCGCTCGTGATGATTTGTATGGTGTTGGTTTGTTTAAAATTTCACTGATTATTTCAGATCCGACAATAGCGATTTTCTACGGAGCAATCTTCAATGACCATATCGATTAATAGCTTATTTTTAGAGGTTTTAAAGATATCCGGTTTTATACGGCGCGGGTTGAGTTATTGAAATTTTTCTCTTTGATTTTTAAAACAATATTCCCGTTCAATGCGCGAACGAGTGTGTCAAGCAGATAATGTCGGCTGATCGCAGCGAGTTGAAATAATTATGAATTTAATGCCGACTTTAGCCGAGGTAACCCGATGCCTACGAAAGGGAAATAGTCAGGACCATCGGCTGCGCATTACGTAAAGCCGCGACGCTCCAGCTCGTCCGATAGCGCGTCGGCGCTAACAAACTTGTAAGCAAGAAGGCCGGCATTCAAAGCTCCTGTTACGTTGGCGTCGGTGTCGTCGATGAAAAAGGTTTCGGCCGCGCTGACGCCGAGCGTTGCCACGCAGCGAAGATAGGCTTGTGCCGCCGGCTTCGTAGCGCCGAACGAAGCGGTTGCATAGACGTCGGGACCAAAGAGCGTGGCCACTGCAGGATTCAGATAGCCGATATGGTTGCTGACGAGGCGGCAGTTGTTTGTCAGCACTGCAATCCGATGGCGTTCGGCCACTCTTGCGGCGAGCGCGAGCACGTCCGTGTTGGGCGTGATGGATGCGCGGCGAGCGGCAAGCCAGTCATCGCGGGTGATGGGGCAGTTGAGCAGGTTGCCTAGTGCGTTTAGGTACTCGTCATCGTCGATCAGTCCTGCGTCGGCGCGGGCTTCTAGCCCGGATCCCCAGATGGCTTGACGCACGGTTTCTGGCGTCTGACCTGATACGACCGACAAGTGATCGACTCGTGCGGAGCGGTCGTAGTGGGACAGTACGCCTTCCATGTCGAAGAGGACCAGTTTGGTCGGTGGAGTCATCGTTCGCACTCGGGTGGGGTTTTGGGCGTTGGGTTGGTGTAGTGGTCGAGGGTTGGTGCTGGGTTGGTGCTGCTTACGTTGGCTCGGGTTCAATGTTGGCTAAATTTTTTATCACTATTAGCCACTGTCCGTGGCGGGACTTCATTTCCATGTCCGTGGTACGAGGTCGACGCTGGGTTGCTGCTGCTGGCGGTAGTGCGCGTTCAATGTTGGCTATATTTTTCATCACTATTAGCCACTGTCCGTGGCGGGACTTCATTTCTTTGTCCAACGGCGACAAAGAAACGAAGCAAAGAAAACGCCTCTCCACAATCTGTATTAAGTGTCCCCAGCGTGCAGACCACTGCTTTTGGTTCCCGCGTAGCACGGTGCTCGCAAAACCACGGACAGTTGAGACCCTCCTTCTCGCGAATCCTGACATCCCCACGCTTCGCCACCAGTGCTCTCGGGCAAGATCGGAACGCTGATGTACTTGTGTGGCCTCACACGCATTTGCGGTTGGCTGCGAGACTCATCGTGCAGGTAATTTTAGGCGCAAATTTAAAGTACAGTTATTCGCGCGTCGACCGGGAAGGCTTTACTATTTTTCTGGTCGCAGGCGCCGCGGCGAATGGCCGTACCAGTCCGGGGCGCTTTGAACTTGCCCGAGAGCACTGGTGGCGAAGCGTGGGGATGTCAGGATTCGCGAGAAGGAGGGTTTCAAACATCCGTGGTTCTAGCGAGCACCGTTCTACGCGGGAACCAAAAGCAGTGGTCTGCACGCTGGGGACACTTAATACAGATTGTGGAGAGGCGTTTTCTTTGCTTCGTTTCTTTGTCGCCGTTGGACAAAGAAATGAAGTCCCGCCACGGACAGTGGCTAATAGTGATAAAAAATTTAGCCAACATTGAACTCGCGCCAACGTACGCAGCAGCAACCCAGCACCGGCCCTCGACCACGACATTAGCCCCGCGCCCAAAACCCCGCCCGAGTGCGAACGAAAATAACCTGGCTAATAGTGATAAAAAATTTAGCCAACATTGAACTCGCGCCGACGTACGCAGCAGCAACCCAGCACCGGCCCTCGACCACTACATTAGCCCCGCGCCCAAAACCCCGCCCGAGTGCGAACGAAAATACCCTGGCTAATAGTGATAAAAAATATTGCCAACATATAACCCGCGCCAACGTACGCAGCAGCAACCCAGCGCTGGCCCTCGACCACGACATTAGCCCCGCGCCCAAACCCCCACCCGAGTGCGAACGGAAAACCTTCCGTATAGCCGGAACAAAAAAATTTCCCCTTGATGTCGATTGCGTCCACCCTTGTTCGTCGTCAGGTAAAGCAGGCCCGCTGCTTATCCCCGCCCGAGGTGACTCACGATGCCATTGAAGCTCTACGCACACCCGTTCTCCTCCTACTGCCAGAAAGTTCTGGTCGCGCTGTACGAAAACGACACGCCCTTCGAGTGGCGCAGATTATCGAACGAAGACCCGCAAGTGTTCCAGGAACTAGCGGCGCTATGGCCGCTCAAGCGCTTTCCTGTGCTCGTTGACGGCAACCGCACGGTCACCGAGGCGACCATCATCATCGAGCACCTTGGCCTGTTCCGTCCGGGGCCCGTGACGCTGCTGCCGGTAGACGCCTGCGCCGCGCTGGAGGTCCGCAGCATGGACCGCTTCTTCGACAACTACATCTCGACGCCACAGCAGAAAATCGTCGCCGACAGCCTTCGGCCCGCAGCCGAGCGCGACCCGCGCGGCGTCGCCGATGCCCGCGCGATGCTTGAGACCGCCTACGGTTGGCTCGACAAGACCATGGCAGGCCGCGAATGGGCTGCCGGTGATAATTTCAGCCTCGCCGATTGCGGCGCCGCTCCGTTCCTGTTCTACGCGGACTGGACGCATCGCATTGCATCATCGTTCCCGCATGTCATCGCCTATCGGCAAAGACTGCTGGCGCGTCCGTCATTTGCACGCGCCGTCGACGAAGCACGCCCGTATCGTCCGCTGTTTCCGCTCGGTGCGCCCGATCGCGATTAGGGCGACTAGTGCACCTATTGCGTCTAGCGACGCGTGCAATCAATGCACCCACCACTCATTGGAGACTGATCATGGCAACCGTCCAGACCCTCGCTCCCGCCGTCGAACTTGTTAAGCGCAACCGCATAACCCTCCCGAACGAAAGCGTCGAGTACCGCCGTGCGCGCAATGCGCTACTCGCGCAAGAAATCGAACTTCGCCGGCATATCGAACGTGTCGCCGAGCAGCGCCGCGCACTTCCTCCTGGCGGAGAAGTAATCGGCGACTATCGCTTTCAGGGCGAAGACGGACCGCTCGATTTCGTAAGCCTGTTCGGCGACAAACAAACCCTTGTCATCTACAGCTTCATGTTCGGGCCGCAGCGCGAGCGTCCCTGTCCGATGTGCACGTCGCTGCTGAGCGCGTGGGACGGCGAGGCGCGTGACATCGGACAGCGCGTGGCGCTGGCTGTGGTCGCTCGTTCGCCAATCGAGCGTCTCATCGCATTCAAGAAGGAACGCGGCTGGCGCGACCTCAGGCTGTATTCCGATACCGACGGTCGCTACAGCCGTGACTACCACGCCATCGGCAAGGAGGGCGGCGACGATCCCGCACTCAATGTATTTACCCGGCGCGATGGGACCGTCCGCCACTTCTGGAGCGCAGAGATGGGTTTCGAAACCGCAGACCCCGGCCAGGATCCGCGTGGCGCTCCGGACCTGATGCCGATCTGGACCGTCCTCGATACGACCCCGGAAGGGCGAGCGAGCAATTGGTACCCGAAACTCGACTACAAGGATTGATGCCTGGCTCAGGTTGCTGACCACGCATGTCCGCATAGCGCCACAGGTCCTGGACTTGCTGGTGTAGTTGCAGGCGCGGCCGCATACGCGCTCGCCGATCATCTCGCATGATCTCGATGCCGTGCGTCATCCGAGCGTTCGGATACTAGTGCTCAAGGATGGGCGCATGGTGTAAGAGCGCGACACCGAACATGTGTTCGCCGCACCGTAGCATGTGCGGCCGAGGCTTCTGATGTCGGCGGGGCCGGTCTTGAACCAGTGTTCGGTGTTGTCCACGATTTGATCGGGTATGCAAATCAATTATCGGTCGTGCCACCGCGCAACGCGACGAATGAATTTGCCAATCGATATTCGCGAGAGCACCAAGCGAAATCACCAAACGAAAGGCTCTTCGGCTTGGCTCGCGAAGCCCATAAGCGAAATCGCGGCGAAGCTTAAGTCAATTGTCATCACCCTCTTTGTGCGCGATGCGCAGGAAACCCGGCAAACACATATGGTTAGCACCCATCGTTCGTTGCCGGCAGCAAGTCATGGCACTTATCCTCCCTCGCAACCTGTTCAAATTGTGGAGAAGTGAATGACGACGTCAGTACCCACGGACGCTTTGCTGTCCGCGCGTTTCGCGGAAATTTTCAAACGCATTGGCGAAGGCGCCATCGAGCGTGAACAGGGTCGGGAACTTGCTCGCGATGCCGTCCAGGAATTGAAAGACAGCGGCTTCACCGCGTTGCGCGTGCCGCGCGAATACGGTGGCGCGGGCGTCTCGTTGCCGCAGTATTTTCGTCTGCTGACGCGCCTTGGCGAAGCGGATTCGAACCTGCCGCAAATCATCAGGGCGCATTCGGGTTTCGTCGAACAGCGGCTTGAAAGTGAGGACGCGGCGGCGCGTGAGCGCTGGCTCGAATGCATCGCGAAAGGCGAGACTATTGGTGCGGCCACCTCCGAGCGCACCGGCTCCACGCACAATAGCGTGACCATTACCCCTGATGCAGACCCCGGCTTCGTGCTTCTGAATGGCGAGAAGTATTACTGCACCGGTACGCTCTATTCGGAATGGATCAACGTGGCCGCGCACGATGGGCAGACTGATCTCCATGTGCTCGTGCGCAGTGACGCGCCGGGCGTGGCGCGCAATGACGATTGGGACGGTTTTGGTCAACGCCTGACCGCTAGCGGCACAACGCGCTTCCATAACGTGAGTGTTCCGGCAGACCAGATCCTGACGCGCTACAAAGCTTCAGAACCACGTCGCAATTCATTGCTCACCGCGTTCTATCAAACCGTGCATCTGGCTACGCTTGCCGGTATTGCACGCGCCGTGTTGCGGGATGGTGTCGCATTTGTTCAGGGCCGTACCCGGACGTTTGGCGTGGCGGGGCAGTCAAGCCCGCGTGACAATCCGCTTGTGCATCGGGTCGTGGGACGTCTGGCAAGTCTCGCGTATTCGGCTGAAGCTTTGGTCGAGTCCGTGGCCGCGGCGCTCGAGCGGGTGCATCAGGCGCGCAATGCGGGCACGGCGACAACAGCGGATTACATCGCTGTCGATATTGAGGCTTATCAGGCACAGCAGATAGTGCTTGAACAAGTGCTCGAGGCAGCGACGCTGTTATTCGAAGTGGGTGGCGCATCGGCAACGAGCGAAGCGCGCAGGCTCGACCGCCACTGGCGCAATGCGCGCGTCATCGCCTCGCACAATCCTGCGATCCAGCGGGAGGCTGCTGTTGGGAACTACTATCTGAATGGAACCGAGCCCGACGAGCGCTTCAGCCTCGCTCATGGTTTGGCGGATACCGCTATGCCTTCCTTCAAGCCAGGAGCGCGTGGAGATAACTCTTTAGTTCAGGAAGGAGCATTCGCCAGAGCTGGCAAATAAACATACAAGCACAAAACTAACGAACAAAGCTAACAAGCAAAACTAACAAACAAAGCCACCGCTGTGGATTGGTCAAACCCACATTTCTTCTGCGCACTTGGCAAATCGCCGCGCTCCATTGCACGCAATGGAGCGCGGTTTTCGCGCAGCCCAATCTGGCCGCGCACCGCTTTCACCTTGTAACCGGTGAACCCAAAACGGTGCGGCGGCCCGACGTCATTCAGGCTGGCACGATGTTCGATGCCTGTTTGCCCTTCGGTCCTTGCTTTACCTCAAACGTCACCTTTTGATTCTCCTGAAGGCTTTTAAAACCTTCTGCCTTGATTTCCGAGAAGTGCGCGAACAAGTCTTCGCCGCCGTCATCGGGCGTAATGAAGCCGAAGCCCTTTGCGTCGTTAAACCATTTGACCGTACCGGTTGCCATGAGTGTGTCCAGAAAATTTAGAGCTAACGAGTGAGAATAAAACCAGGGCGCCGAGTCGCGTCGCATTGCATTGTTGTGACAAGACTTCGCTAATTCCTTAAACGAGTCCGTCACGAAAATCGCTACGGGCTAGACGCTCTCGGAATTATGGCGATTCAATTGTACGCCGTGCCAATATTTATTGAAGCTTTCCAAACCGGAAAAGATGCATTGCGTACGGACTACGCGAAGTTTTTAGCTCAGCACAGATAATCAGGCTTGGCTGAAGCCTTGGAAACGCTTGGTCAGACAAGCCATTTGAACGGTTCGCTATTGTTGAGCGCCGCTAATGGTCAGCACTTAGGGTTTCTCCGGTTTGATCTTACGCACGTTCAAGCGGTCCAGCGAACGGGCGGTATTTTTTCAGCCAATAGCGCGCGTTGGAACCCTAGCCCGGTGGTGGCGGGCGCTAAGCGAAATAAGTAAATTTATCCGATTTGAATTAGCCACAATGCGGAAACCGGGCGACCTTACCGGACCGACTCCCTATTTATGCGTTGCTCTCCCATTTAGTGAGAGGGCATGCCGTTGGCACAAGCGGGTCATGTCGATCGCTAACCGGAGAGCTTCCGTCACCGCATATCTGCATATCTATTAGAAACAACTCACGCATAAAGAAAGCGCATAGCCCAAGCTTTTCGCGGCCTTACGCGCGGCTCGCCGTCTCACGAGTGCATCTTGACGCAACGCGTGGGCATTGCCAGCATAGATGAGATCGATGAAGCCGGCGCCGATCGCGTTCACCGTAGCCCGTCAGCTTTCAAATCATCCGATGGCAAGAGGTTCTCGTGATTCGTAAGGAAAAAACGAATATTGCGGAAGCCAGGAAGTTCTACGCGAAGCTCATGGCTGCTGCAAGCAAGTCCGATGATCCGCGGCTAGAACGCGTGTTCGAACTAGTGCCTCGTGAGGCATTTCTTCCGCCCGGGCCTTGGTTGATCATGGTCGACAACGAGTACTTCGAGACGCCTGATGCAGATCCTGTTTACCTCTACCAGAACGCCTTGGTTGCACTCGACGTCGCCAAGGGTATCAACAATGGGGAGCCCTTTCTACACGCTGCCTGGATGGGTGCGGCAGCGCCTAAGCACGGCGAAGTCATTTGCCATATCGGCGCCGGCTCGGGTTATTACACCGCGATCCTTTCCGTGCTGGCGACTCCCGGCGGCCGTGTAGAAGCGTTCGAAATCGAACCCGAGCTAGCTACGTGGGCGAGCAAGAACTTGCAGGCCTTCGAGGGCGTTACCGTCACCCAAGGTGATGCGACGAGGCTGCCTTTGCCTGCATCGGACCTGATCTACGTGAACGCGGGCGTCGTGGCGCCGCCTCGTTCCTGGCTGCAGGCGTTGCGGCCTCGAGGGCGCTTGATCTTCCCCTGGCGGCCGTCCGACGAGGTCGGATTGACGTTGCTGATCACACGAACTGAAGCGGGCTTTGCAGTGAAACCGCTCATGTCGTCGTGGTTCATCCCTTGCGTTGGAGGTGCATCGGCTGCCGATATGCTGGTCAAGGCACCGAGTGTCCGCAGCGCATATTCAGTCAGGTCCGCGTGGCTGACCTCGGATTGCGCGCCCGACCCGACCGCGGTGGTCGCTTACGAGCATGTCTGGTTTTCTTCCTCCGCGCTGCACTGAAGCTCGCACTTGTTTGCGCTCGTACACACCGCACAGCAATCCAGAAGGCTTGCTTTCAGTGCGACGTGTAGTCGAGCAGGCTGCCGTCCTGCAGCACGCGTTCGAGATGCCGGGCAATGTCGGGCGCGCCGGTCATCTCGCCGAAGCTTCCGCGTGTCATCGGACCGAACGCGAGCAGGCCCGGCGTTACGTTGCCGTCAGCGTTCCTGATGCGGCTTCGAAGGTCGGTATCGAGCCCGGTTCGCACTGCATCCAGCCGCGCGAGCCCGCTGTCCAGCAGCGACTTCACGAACGGATTCCTGTCGATGTCGCGTGCCGGCCCCGTGCAGAAGACCACGGCGTCGAAGTCGTGCTCTTCACGCTGTCCGCCCGGGCGCTTGAAGCCAACGCGAAAACTATCCGCATTGCGCCTGATTTCCCCGATACCCGCCGTGGTCACATTCATCTGCCCAGTCTCGATAGCCCGCTCGATGGCAGCGTGAATTTGTGGCGCGATGCGAAAGCGATGCACATCCCAGAACGGCAGCAGCTTCCTGACCACGCGGCGTTGCTCGACCACGGGCAACGCGTTCCAGATCCGGGGAAGATCGAAGCGCAGCGCATCCGCAGCGGGTTGCCAGCCGATGCGCGCCTCGTCGCGCGCAATCCTCTGCCGCAACCTGCTCACCAGTTCACGAGCCGTGGCGGGCGGGGCGGCGTCATCCAGGAAATCGGCGGCATCGGAGAAGAGACCGTGCGGCCGGGCTCGCAAGCCACGTCGCGAAATCGCCGTGATCTGCCCGCGATGCTTGCGCTCGATCAGCGTGGCGGCGACATCGGCCATCGTCAGGCCGGTGCCGACAAGCAGAACGGATGCGTCTGGCGCAATGGTCCGCAATGCATCGTGTGCCCACGGATGCGTGATGAGGCGGGAATCGCGCAGCGCCGCTTCGTCGATGTCCCCCGGCGGCTTCGAAGGCGTATGACCAAAACATAGCGCGACGCGATGAGCCTCCAGACGCGAGCCGTCGTCGAGCGTGACGACGTAAGCCGAGCCGTTCTTATGCAGAGCGGTTGCGCTTGCGCGCCGATGGCGCACGCGCACATGCGCCGCGGCCGCGGCCGCGACGTCGTGCAAGGTCGCGGCGACGTACTCGCCGTATCGCGCGCGCGCTACGTAGTGGTAGCCCTGGTCGTCGCCGCTGCCGGCATCGAGCGCGTCGTGCTCGGTGAGCCAGCGTGTGGCGTGTGTGGAGTCGCCCGCGAACAGGCTCATGCGGTCGCTGGGTACGTTGATGCGATGCAGCGGCTCCGAGGTTCCATAGGCAATGCCGCGACCCAGTTCCGACGATGGTTCCACAATGGTGAAGTCGAGATCGACGTCGGCGGGACAGGCACGAATAGCGTGAATGACGAAGGCAACGCCTGTGAAACCACCGCCGATCACGACCACGTTCAACGGTGTTTTTAAATGTGTTTTCAATGGATCGCTCATGATGCTGAAGCCTCGCGAAGCGCCGGCTCGTGTGAGGAAATGGCAAGGTGCTGCTTTGCAGCGTCGCCGCTTGGTGGCGCGAAAACGGATCCGCGCATCATCGCACTCATGCTTGCGGTCGATACGCATCCGGAACTGGAGCGGATCGCCACAAAAACCCCGATCGGCCAGGTGTGCATGTTTCTGATTTGTTCATGAAAGATGATCGAAATAAAAACTTGAACAAACCCGCATTGCTGTTCATACTTATTTCTTGTTCATACAACCTGAACGAGTGAAAGTCATGAACAACGAAGAGTTGATTCGGGGCGCAATCTCTGCCGCCGCTCATCCGGCGTCTCTCCAATTGAATGCCAAAAAACTGCAAGCCGGCGGCAAAAGTGCAGGCAATTCCGCCGGAGAGACGTGTCTCACCCTCGAACTGAATGGCGCCGTCCAGCAATACAACGTGCGCACTCGCACGCGAATCCGGGGTCGCAGCGAACTCGACGCAGCAATTCCCCCAAGCCTGTCGAGACTCGGCACGTCTTTTCCCACATTATTGATTACGCCACATCTGACCGCGGCGCTTGCAGAAGAGTGCGTCCGGCGGGATTTGCAGTTTATCGATCTGGCCGGGAACATGCACCTTCATGTGCCGGGTCAATACGTGCTCGTGATAGGCCGGGGACCTACTGACGAGATCAAGCGACTGAAATTGACCACTGGTCACTCGATCACGTCCGCGAGCGCGTCCGCGCTCAGGATGATTTTCGCGCTGTTGTGCGAGCCGCAGCTCCTCAACCAGCCGTACCGGGATATTGCGGCCGCGGCGGGTATTGCGCTGGGTACGGTCGGCGCCGTTCTGGATGATTTGCGCGAGCGCCGTCTTCTCAGTGGCAAGGATGAACGCCACGGACGCCACCTGCTCAATCCCGGCACACTGCGCGACGAATGGGTAACGAACTATCCCATCCGCTTGATGCCCAAGCTCAACGTGCAGCGATTCACCGCGCAGGACCCGACGTGGTGGGAGAAAGCAAGCATTCCAGCCGGCCAGGCGTGGTGGGGAGGCGAGGTTGCCGCTTCGGCATCTACCCGGCAACTCCGGGCGATGACGCAGACGCTCTATATCAATCCTGCAGACCGGCAGACCCTCACGCTGGCACTCGTCAAGCGTCACCGGCTGCGCGCAGATCCGTCCGGCTCGCTTGAAATCCTCGATGCATTCTGGGACTTCGGCGATAAGAGCGGCCACCTCACGAGCGCGCCTTCGCTGCTGGTGTATGCGGATTTGATGCGTACACGAGAGCCTCGCAATCTCGAAGCGGCCGCCTTGATTCGAGAACAATGGAGCACCTAGATGAGCGCTATTGTTCTTAAAATACCGCTGCCGCGTGAACAACACGCGCTGCTGCGCGTGATGGATCGCGTCGCCCGTTCGCTTGGGTTAAGGTACTTCGTCGTAGGCGCGACTGCCCGCGATATCCTGATGTACCACCTTCATGGATTCCCGGTGAATCGAGCGAGTCCGGATATTGACTTTGCGATTGCCGTGGAGAGCTGGGACGCGTTTGAGACAGTTAGAATTGCACTGCTCGATGAACAGGGCTTCAGGCCGGATGCGAGGATTGTTCACCGGTTTCACTACATGCCCGCAACAGGTGATGGGTTTCCCGTCGATCTCGTTCCGTTTGGCGGCGTGGAAGCGCCTTCCGTGACCGTCGCGTGGCCTCCGGACATGAAAGTTGTCATGAACGTCGCAGGCTATGCCGAAGCGCTGGAGAGTGCGGTCAGCGTCAGTATTGACCCCCAACTCGTGATCCCGGTTGCGTCGATTCCCGGCCTCGTAATGACAAAGCTCACCGCATGGCTCGACCGTGGTCACGTCAACGCGAAGGATGCCGTCGACGTCCGCTATTTGCTTGAAAACTATGCGGACGCGGGGAATGTCGATCGTCTCTATGGTGAGGAAGCGATCCTGCTTGCCGCGTGCGACTACGCCTTTGAGCGTGCGGGTCCGAGACTGCTCGGACTTGATATTGCGTCGATTGCTTCCGTGGAGAGCAAGCACTTGATCGTCTCGATTCTGAACACCGGCGCAGTGCGTGACAGGCTGATTGTGAACATGATGCAAGGTACGCTCCAGCGAGACAATGCATACAGCGATCTGCACAGCCTGTTAGTGGAATTTGAAACTGGACTAACGGCTTGGCCGGGTCCTTAGCGGCAACCAAACGCGATTTCGGCGGACATCAAATGCCCCATGATGGATTGGACCGACTGCCGTTGCCGGTCGTTTCATCGGAACCTGTCGCGGCATACGTGATAACTATCTTGATACGCTTTGGAGACCGAATCAATCTTCCGCAGATCGCAAGCTTTGATTCTGACGATCGAACCGAGCTGACATGGGCTGAACATCGGGAAATTCCGACGGCACTTTTTTTCGATGCCGGTGCCGTGAATGCGGTAAATGCGCATCGAACTACTACGGCCTGGTAGTTTCTACAGACTGAGTGGGTGTGAAAGCTCAAGGTAATGTTCAGGTTGGTACGCGCAGATGTATCAATTTGTGATTGATGTGGCAACTTTCGTGGCGGCTTAATTCATGTTGTACGCATGTAGAAGGGGCCGTTTCTGCACGAGGGGTGGTGCTCAAAGCGCATAAACACACAAAAAAACAGACAAAACGAGCGAGTGCGAAACACGCTAGAAGCGCGAAATTACCGATGTTTTCGATTTGTTTCGATGTCGAAGCCAGCACGAACGCGACCATCGCTTTAACGCTCCGCAAAACACCACGTTTACATGGACATTGCGCCATATGATTTTTCGCGCTGGTTTACCTTCATAGGGCGCCCGAATTGCGGCGGCCCCTCGGGCAAAATGACCACCCACTCCGGGGAGAAACGGATTTGCCTCCGGCCGTTGCGTCCGGTAAGGTGACGCTTCCACCGTGCGCTCGCATGGGCAGTGAGTCGTACCAATCTTTGAGAAAACAGAAATGAACAAGCAAGAACTCGTTGACGCCGTGGCGTCCGCTACTGGCACGAGCAAGGCAGCAGCCGGCGAAGCCATCGATGCCTTTATCTCCACCGTGACGCAAGCCGTGGTCGGCGGCGACAGCGTTCAGTTCGTCGGCTTCGGCACGTTCAGCATGGGCCAGCGCGCCGCGCGCACCGGCCGCAACCCGAAGACGGGCGATACCATCCAGATCGCCGCCGCGAAAACGGTCAAGTTTACGGCCGGCAAAGCGTTCAAGGACCTGGTGAACCAGTAAGAACGGTCGGTCGTTCCTGGCGGTGTTCCGCCAGGACGTGTGTGAGCGACACCTGAGCGTTGCTAAGGGGTCGCTCACGGGTCGTTCATGCTAATGAGCCGCTTCACCTGAGCGTTTCACGCGCGCTCGGCGATCATCCCGCATACGCATGCCGGGCAACATCGCCTTCTCTCTTGCCAAGAAATATCCAGACCGTTCGCATCGATGACTCACACGAAAACACGCGAACAAAATGATCGCGCGTCCCTGCAGTGCCGGTGCTCGAACGTCAGCATCCCTTAGTGGTTGTGCCGAGATTCGCCGCGCGTCTCGACGATGTTGAGATACAGCGTCGCCGGTTCAAGGCACGCGCCGCTGCCTTGCTGCCCGACCATGCTGCGATAAATCTCTTCCCACGGCGTCATGTTCGCAAGCACCGGCGGCTTCCATGCCGCGCGACGTTGTGCGAGTTCGGCCTCGGGAATCATCAAGTCGACCTTGCGCGTTTTCAGGTCGATACGAATCCTGTCGCCCGATACGAGCAATGCAAGCCCTCCGCCAATTGCCGCTTCCGGCGACACGTTGAGAATGGACGGACTCGCCGATGTCCCGCTTTGCCGTCCATCGCCAAGCGTTGGCAGGGTGTCGATACCGCGCTTGAGCAACGCAGCCGGCGGCTGCATGTTAACCACTTCCGCGCCGCCCGGGAAACCGACGGGACCGCAGTTGCGGATCACGAGAATCGATCGTTCATCGACACCTGTTTCCGGGTCTTCAATACGGTCGTGATAGTCCTCCGGCCCTTCGAATACAACCACTTTGCCTTCGAACACATCCGGGTGATCGGGGTCCGCGAGGAAGCGCTTGCGGAATGCGTCGTCGATTACGCTGACCTTCATCACGGCGCTGTCGAAGAGGTTGCCTGACAGCACGACGTATCCCGCCGATTCTTTCAACGGGTTCTCATACGCGCGAATCACTTCGCGATCGGGCGCGGGCACGGCGGCGAGATCTTCGGCCAGCGTGCGGCCGGTGACCGTGCGCACATCCGCATTCAAGCGACCTGCATCGAGCAGTTCCTTCATCACAGCCGGCACGCCGCCTGCACGATGAAACGCCTCGCCGAGAAAACGTCCTGCCGGCTGGCAATCGACTAGCAATGGCACCTCGGGGCCAAGCCGCTGCCAGTCTTCCAGTGTGTGTTCCACACCCATGTGGCGGGCGATCGCAATCATGTGGATCGGACAATTCGATGAAGCGCCGAGCGCGGCCGCCGCGACCACGGCGTTCTCAAATGCGCCCTTGGTCATGATGTCGGAGGGGCGTAAATTCTCGGCCACCATGCCGACAATGCGCTTGCCGGTGGCATACGCCATCCAGCCACGCTCGCGATGCGGCCCGGGAATCGCCGCGCAACCCGGCAGCGACATGCCGAGCGCTTCCGCGAGAGAGTTCATTGAAAGCGCAGTGCCCATCGTGTTGCAATGCCCGACCGATGGCGCTGAAGACGCCACCATGTCCATGAAGCCGGAATAGTCGATCTCACCGGCGGACAGGCGCTTGCGTGCGTCCCAGATCACCGTGCCGGAGCCGGCGAGCTTGCCGTGATACCAGCCGTCGAGCATGGGGCCGCCCGAGAGCACGATGGCGGGAATGTTGACGGTGGCCGCGGCCATCAGGCAAGCAGGGGTGGTTTTATCGCAGCCGGTGGTGAGCACGACGCCATCTATAGGATAGCCATGCAGGATCTCGACGAGACCGAGATAGGCGAGGTTGCGATCGAGCGCGGCAGTGGGACGCTTGCCGGTTTCCTGTATTGGATGCACGGGAAATTCAAGCGGAATGCCGCCGGCGTCGCGGATGCCGTCACGCACGCGGCTTGCCAGATCGAGATGATGCCGGTTGCACGGCGCGAGGTCCGAACCCGTCTGCGCGATGCCGATGATCGGCTTGCCCGACTGCAATTCTTCGCGGGTGATGCCGTAGTTCATGTAACGCTCGAGATAGAGCGCGGTCATGCCGGGGTTGGATGGGTCGTCGAACCAGCGGCGACTGCGAAGGCGCGGTGATGGGGTGGTGTCGTCGGTTGTAGTCATGTGCGTGGTGTAAGTGGGGAGGCTGGCACGTCGCTTGATCGTGTGTACTGGTCATGTGTACGTCGGTGATGCTCATTGCAGAATACATCCAGTATCGCGACGGGGAGGCAATGTTCGCGCAGATACTGCGTCAGGTTGTGAGGCGAAGCATTCAGGAAAACCCCTACGTTCACTCGTCCAAAGTTTTCATATAACATGCAAACCGGATAAGCTGACGGCAAATACTCTTGTGACAACGGCCCTGACTTTGACGCAACAAGTCGCGCAGCAAATGACCGGCGAGATTCGCGACGGCGTGTATCCGGTCGGCACCAAACTCCCTTCGGGCAAGGAACTCGCAGCCCGCTTCGGCGTGAGCCAGTCGGTCATCCGCGAGGTGACGGAGCGCTTGCGTTCACATGGGCTGATCGACAGTCGGCAAGGCGCTGGCTGCACCGTCAAGGCGCGCACAGAAACCGGCGGCTTTCGCGTGCCGCATGCGCTCGGTGCGGACCGTGCTGATCTCGCCGACCTCGCTGAAGTCTACGAACTGCGACTCGATCTTGAAGGCGCGGCAGCGGCGCTCGCCGCCGCGCGCCGGACCGAAACGGACATCGACGCGCTGGCGGCCATTCTGAAATCCCTCGCGGATAACCTCTACACCCCGGATCAGGCCGTGGAGCTGGATATCGCCTTTCACGTCGCTATCGCCGATGCCACCCACAATCGTTATTACGTCGACCTGCTCCAGTATCTCAATCTCCAGATCCGCCAGGCCGTGCAGACGGCGCGCACGCATTCGCTCGGGCATCAGCAGCTCCCGGACGAAGTGCATCGCGAGCATGTGCGCATTTTCGACGCCATCCGCGCGGGCGATCCGCTGGCTGCGCGCCTTGCCGCGACATCGCATCTGCAACGCGCCGCCGCCCGTCTCAATCTGTCGATTTCCGGTCGCGACCCGCAGACCGGCGCCGTTACCCTGACCGCCCTGAGCACCGCATAGATGACTGAACTCTCATTCCCCCAACGTCTGATCGACAAGCTCGGACCCGATGCCGTCATCACGGCCGCCGACGAAATCGCACCGTGGTTGTCGGACTGGCGTGGCATGTACACGGGCCACGCACAGGTGGTCGTTCGCCCATCGAATACGGACGATGTCGCTGCATGCATTGCGCTGTGCTCCGAGGCCCGCGTACCCGTTGTGCCGCGCGGCGGTAACACTGGCCTGTGCGGAGGGGCGACGCCCGATGCCAGCCCCGCTAACGCGATCCTGAGCCTGGATCGCATGAACGCGATTCGCAGTATTGATACGATCGGCAATACGCTGGTCGCCGAAGCCGGTTGCATTCTCGGCAACCTGAGGCGCGCGGCCGAGGACAAGCATCGGTTGCTGCCGCTTAGTCTTGCCGCCGAGGATTCGTGTCAGCTGGGCGGCAATTTGTCGACCAATGCGGGCGGCGTCAATGTCGTGCGCTACGGCATGACGCGTGAACTGGTGCTCGGAATCGAAGCGGTCTTGCCGAACGGCGAAATCTTTCACGGGCTGCGCACGCTGCGCAAGGACAATACCGGCTACGACCTGAAGCAGTTGCTGATTGGCGCGGAGGGAACGCTCGGCATTATTACCGCGGCGGCGCTGCGGCTGTATCCGCGTAACGATGTGCGTGTGGTTGTGCTCGCGGCGGTGAACTCGTCGCAACAGGCGCTCGATCTCTTCGAACTTTTGTTCGAACGCGGCGGCCCGCGCATGCAGGCATTCGAGTTCTTCACGGCGCAATGCCTGGACATGGTGCTGGCGCAGGTCGAGGGCATTCGCGCTCCGTTTGCCGAGCGACATCCGGCTTACGTGCTGATCGAACTGGCAGACACTGTAGATGAAGGGGCCTTGCGCGAACTCGTGGAGACCGTGATTGGCGAGGCGCTTGAACGTGACCTGTGCGCCGATGCTGCGGTATCCGAATCAATTGCGCAAGTGAACAGCATGTGGAGGCTTCGCGAGGAGATCTCCGAGGCGCAGCGCGCCGACGGGCCGCATGTGAAGCATGACGTGTCGTTGCCGATTGCATCGATTCCTGCGTTTCTTGCCTCGGCGGGAGAACGGATCGACCAGCATCATGCCGGCGTGCGGCTGATCGTCTTCGGTCATTTCGGCGACGGCAACCTGCACTACAACCTGTCGCGCCCGGCCGGCACGCCACGAGATTTCTTCGCGCAACACGGCGAGGGTCTGACCGCCGAAGTGCTGGATGAAGTCGCACGTTATGGCGGCAGCATCAGTGCCGAACACGGTATCGGACAACTCAAGCGCGAGTATTTTAGCCGCTATAAAGACCCGCTGGAGATCAGTCTCATGCGCGAGATTCGAAAGGTCTTCGATCCCCACGGCATCATGAATCCGGGAAAGATTTTCTAAACGACACGAGGCGGCTCGATCAAAGTGACCGGCCGCCGAACTGCAAGATCAAACATCGGGTTTCATGCCTTCACAGCGTTCACCCGCTTGCGCAATTGCTCGACTTCCGCCTCGAGCGCATCAATCCGACGGTCGCGTTCCCTGATTGCCTCAGCCACGTCCGCCGCTTCGAAACGCTGCGGAATATGCTGGTGACAGTTCATATCCCACGCGCTCACTTTGAATACGATGACCCTTTCGCCGCGCGCCTTGTAGCCCTTTGGCATGAGCTTTTGCGTCAACGCGGCATCGTCTTCCACCACTCTCGCCTCGCCCCAGATCTTGACGCGCCGCTGCGTGGCGTAATCGATGAGGAATAGCTGCGCCTTCGGGTTATCCGCGAGATTGCCCAGTGTGATGTATTGCCGGTTGCCCGCGTAATCGGTGAAGGCGATGGTCTCGTCATCGAGGACATGCAGGAAACCCGCAGGGCCGCCGCGATGCTGGATATAAGGCTGTCCCTCGTCGTTGGCCGTCGCAAGAAAAATACTCGTCTGCTGCTCGATAAACTCAACGAGTTCAGGCGGAATGCGAGTTTGCCAGCCACGGCTGGCTTCCATGCGGGCATAAGCCGTGCGCGAACCGTTGCGGCTTTGAACGGCCTTTACCGACGGCGTAAAGGCGACGTCACTTGGATACAGGTGAGGGCGGGGCATTGCAGCGCCTTTTTGGAGCTCAGCGGGAGCATCGGCGATAGCGGCGGGAGTCGGGATGTGGGACATGGTGAATCCCTCTTAAGACGTTGTCGGAGTTGACACCCCGCAGATTACCGACTTTCACTTTTAAAGAGAATCCGGCAAAACTGGTAAGCATCCTTCCAATAAATGAGAGGAGGGCGTAGCGGGCTCTGATTTGAGTTCCCCTAAGCTTTAGCCGCGCCCGCTGTCTACCCACCTTCCTCCAGCAGCTGCTTCTTCAAGCGCGGCCCAGCGAAGTCGAGGAAGGCGCGCAGTTTCAGCGGGATAAGCCCTTGGCCGGCACGTACAAGACTTACCGGCCTGGGAGGCGGCTCGAATGACTCGAGCGCCAAGGCAAGCGTTCCGGCACGCTTCGCGGCGGCAACCTGATAAGAAAGCACACAAGTCATTCCGGCGCCGGCCAGCGCCGCATCGATAGCGGCTTCGGCGGTATTGACGACCAGCCGTGAATGAACGGCAACTGTTACGTCTTCTTTCCCCGACGCAAAGGTCCACGTCCGTTCAGGCACCAGTCCTTCGAAGCTGATGCAGTGATGCGCCGCGAGTTCGCGCGGTTCGGCGGGTGTGCCATGCTCCGCAAAATAAGCGGGACTCGCGCACACGACGCGGCGAATCGTGCCCAGCCGCACTGCAACGAGGCTGCTATCGGGAAGCTCTCCTATCCGCACCGCGACATCGATATGTTCGTCCAGCAGATGCGCCACGCGGTCGGACTGCACCAGCCGGACATTGATCTCCGGATAGGCCCTCAGGAAGTCCGTGAGCACCGGCAAGACATGCAGCCGTCCAAACACAATGGGTGCGGCGATAACCAGATCGCCCCTGGGCGCGGCATATTCACCCGATGCCGCGCGTTCGGCTTCTCCCACTTCTTCGAGAATGCGGCGGCATGCGGCAACATACGACTGGCCGGCTTCGGTCAGCACAAGCTGGCGAGTCGTGCGGTGCAAGAGCCGTGTCTGCAGAAGCGACTCCAGTTCCCCGACCTTCCGGCTTACGGTTGGCAGCGGCATGTCGAGCCGGCGCGCGGCAGCCGAGAAGCTGCCCGCTTCAACGACGGCGATCAGAACGGACATCGACTCGAAACGATCGGTCATGGTTTCGCTGACTCGAAAAGCGGACTACCGTGCATGGATCGAGGGTCGACGCCGCCCGGCGCACCTGATTACCTGGCCGCGTTCGCCTGGCCATCCAGATTCGCGTTTAACTGCCCTGCGAGTCCATACAGCATGCCAAGAAACGGTACAGCAATTCCTGCTTTCACGGCGATCTCATAAGGTGCGCCTAAAATCGCCTCGATCTCCAGTTGACGACCCGCTTCCACGTCCTGAAGCATCGACGTCTTGAACGCGCCGAGCTTGCGCGTCAGCGCATTTCGCGCCTGAGCGGACATGGTCAGCTCGATCCCGATTTCTTTCCCGACCTGCCGCGCTTCTTCCATGATCGAGACGACGAGGCTCTCCGTCAGCGGGTCATCGAGAATCACGTCGGCGGTCGAACGCGTGATCGCGCTGATCGGGTTCATGGTCATGTTGCCCCATAGCTTGATCCAGATGTCGCTGCGAATCTGGCTCGAGGCGGTGACGTCGAATTGGGCGAGCCGCAAGAGTTCGGTCGCATGCGCTGCCTGGGCGCGGGTTCGTTCGCACGCAGCGCCGATGATGAGCTGGTTGCCGTTGCCCTTCCTAATAACGCCGGGTTCGGCAATTGACGAGGAGAGATGCACGACACACCCTGAGACTTGCGATGGCGGCAGTGCCGATGACACCACGCCTCCCGGATCGACCGATTCCAGGCGCTGGCCCTCGAGCGGACCGCCAAACTCATTGAGAAACCACCATGGCACGCCATTCATGACCGAGACGATGTGCGTGCCCGGACCGACCAGCGGCGCCAGCGAACTTGCGGCCTGGGTCAGCGCGGGCCCTTTCAGGCAAATAAACAGCAAGTCTTGTACGCCGAGCGTGCCGGGTTGATCGGTCGCGTTGACGTTGACCACATAGCGGTCGTCGCCCTCGACGATGGTGAGCCCACCGCGTCGTATGGCATCAAGGTGCGCGCCGCGCGCCAGCAGATTGACCGGCGCGCCGGCGCGCGCGAGCCGAGCTGCAACGATACCGCCGATAGCACCGCCGCCGACCACCGTGATCTTCATGTCTTGCTGAATTATGTCTTGCTGAGTCAACTTTATCTCCTGTACGAAGCATCGATACGATCGACGCGCCGGATGAGCGCGGCAAGAATGTTCTCACCCGCGCCGTGCGCCGGCGAGAACTGCAGCGCATCCCGCGTGGCGCCTTCCACGATGTGCTGGCTGATGGGCATTGGGTTGCCCCGCATGGAATGCGTGACGACCTGAATCTCGCACGCGCGGTTCAGGGTCCACAGCAAGGCGAACGCGTGAGCGAGCGTCGCTCCATGCGAGAGCAGCCCGTGGTTCCGAAGAATGAGCAGACGTTTGTCGCCCATCGACGCGAGAAGCCGCGACTTCTCATCGTTGTGAACGGTAATGCCTTCAAACGGATGATACGCAACCATGTCGTGCAGCTGGGCGGCATAGAAGTTTGTGTACGACAGGCCCTGCTCCATGCACGCGACTGATAGTCCCGCAGTGGTGTGAGTATGCATGACGCAATGCGCGTTCTCCACGTGCTCGTGGATAGCGCTATGGATGACGAAGCCCGCCGGATTGATCGGATGATCCGAGGGACTCAGGATGTTGCCGCTCAAGTCGATCTTGACCAGGTTCGACGCCGTGACTTCATCGAAAGTCAGCCCGAAAGGGTTGATCAGAAAGTGCTTGCCGGGCCCCGGCACGCGCAGCGTGATGTGATTGAAAATCAGCTCCGTCCAACCCAGCATATGGAACACGCGATACGTCGCGGCGAGTTTCTGCCGGGCGTCCCACTCTTCAGGCGAACACCAGGAGGGCGAGGGCGCAGCGATATCTTCAGCATGAGTCACGGTGTGTCTCCTTAGACCGCAATCGCGCGCCCAGTCACCTGGAGCAATTGTTCATTCTGCTCTTTAGTGCCGACGGAAATCCGCAGCCAGTCGCCGAGTCCATACCCCGCCACCGGACGAACAATAATGCCGTGGCGCAGCAAGAAGTCATTGACCTGCGCGGACGCGTCACCGAAGCGGGCAAGAATGAAGTTGCCGTAAGACGGAATGAACAAGATGCCAAGCGCACGAAAGCCGTCTGACAATTGTTGGAGTCCGCGTTGATTGAGTTCGAATGTTTGCTCGCGAAACGCCACATCTTCCAATGCGCCGATAGCCGCTGCCTGCGCCACGTTGCTGACATTGAACGGAGGTCTGATGCGATTCATATACTCAGCGAGACCCGGCGATGAAATCGAATAACCCACACGCAGGCCTGCTAAACCATAGGCTTTGGAGAACGTCCGCGTGACCAGAACGTTTGGCCGCTCGCGTACCCACGCAACGCTGTCGTAACGAAGATTCTCCGGCAGGTATTCGTTATACGCTTCATCGAGCACGACCAGCACGCTCTCGGGCACTTGCCGGATGAACGCGTCCAACGCCTCATGCGTGAGGTAAGTACCGGTCGGATTGTTCGGGTTGGCGATGAACACCACCGTTGTGTCTTCGCGAATCGCGGCCAGCATGGCGTCCAGGTCGTGACCGAAATCCCGAGCCGGCACCACGATACTTTCAGCCCCGACGCGCAGCGTAGCCTGCGCATAAACGATGAATGCGTATTGCGAAAAGACTGCTGACTTGCCCGGTACGAGCAGGGTGCTGGCGATCAGTTCAAGGATTTCATTCGACCCCGCGCCAAGCGTGAGCCATTCAGGCGGCACGTTGAAGGCACTGCTTAGCGCGGCTTTCAGGCTGAAGCCGTTCGCGTCTGGATAGAAGGCTGAATCGGCTAAAGCCGCTTGCGCACGGTCGCGCGCTTTCGGCGACATTCCAAGCGGATTTTCATTGGATGCGAGCTTGATGATTTTCGCTTCGTCGAGACCTAGTTCTCGTGCAAGCTCGTCGATGGGCTTGCCTGCCTGATAGGGTTGCGCTTTCAATACTTGAGCCGCGATCTGAACCATGAGACTTCCTGAAGGGAGGTTAAGTTAAAGCGATGTTAGTCAAATATTGATGCGTGCGCAAGCATATATTTATGGAGAAAACGCTTACAGCACGAGGCGTCCGAGGTAATATGCTGCGAGCAACACCGCCGTCAGGAACCGAGACTCGAGGGAGAGAATGAAGAATACGAACGTGATCGAAGGGCTGTTTACTTATCGGATGCATGTGCTTAAGAAGCAGACAGATCGGACAATGAATGAAGCCTTTACTGATGAAATAGCCCTGACGCTGACTGAAGCGCGCGTCTTGCTGAGCATCGGCTCATTCGGCGCGCTTTCGGTGTCCGATCTCGGCAAGGCTTCCAACCTGGACCGCAGTCAGGCGAGCCGCGCGACGGACATTCTTGAGCGGAAGGGGTTGGTCGAGAAAGCGTCGAGCGAAACGGACGGGCGCGGCGTGGTCGTTACGCTGACAGTGAAAGGCAAGAAGACTTACACGCGCGCTGCGGCTATTGCGAAAGCGCGTAACGACGAGATACTGGCTCCGCTGCGTCCTGCCGAGCGCGAGGCGCTCAATACGATCCTCGCCAAACTGATCGAGGCGCAGTGTGCGGAAGAGACCGGCTGAATAACGGGCGTGCTAAGGACGTCCTCTGGCGGGTCTTTAAAAATATTAATTCAAGAAGCGGTTCGCTTGAATGGCCCGACTGAAGACCACTATTCCGTGGGCGTGTTCAGCCAGTCAGCGATGGCCTTGGCGGTCCATGCCGGATCATCATGCGGTAAATCGTGGCCCGCCCACGAATGCTGCACATGCGTCGCGCCCCAGCGGCCCGCAATGCGTTCGGAACAGACAGGATCGACTAATTTATCCTCCGTCGATGAAAGCAGCAGCGTAGGGCAGCGCGGCGGGCGCTGATCGGCATTAAAGCGCGCTGCAGCCCACAGTTGGCGCAGCGCGTTTGTCGCGCTCACGGGAGCGGTCCGGCGAATCGTGGTCCACGCGACCAGGTCCTCGTCGAAGCTGTCCACGCGGTTGCACGTCAGGCCGTGGATGATTCCTTCGCATTGCAGAGGGTCGGCCCACATAGTGGTGGCACGGAGCAACTGTGGCCATGCCACCATTCGAAGACGCTCGCTCGTCGCGCAAAACGGCCGCATGCTGGTGTTGATCAGGACGAGCCGTTCGATCTCTTGCGGATAGCGTTGCGCCCAGTCTGTTGCGACCATGCCGCCAAGCGACATCCCGAGCAGCCGGTATGGCGGCTTGACTCCCGCGTTGGCCGCGCGTGAGCGGACGAACGTGACCATATCGGCCACGCTGCGCGGCGCGGGCAACTCGTTTTCACGGCCATTGCCGGGCAGGTCCAGGAGCGTCACGCGATCCTCGTCAAACCCGGCGCTCGTAAGAAGTTGCTTCGGGAACGTGCCCCAGTGACGACCCTCGCGCGTGAGTCCGCGCAGCAAGATCCACGTGCTCATTGCGGGGACTTGCGCTGCCAGTGTTCCATCGCGCGCTCGAGAATCAGGCCCCGGGCATCGCCTTGGGGAAGCCATCGATTCGATGCGAATGCAGCGCGCGTCAGGAAGTCCAGGAAGTTCGCATGCCGGCGCAATACCCGTTCGACGCGGTGCGCCTTCACCGGATTGAACATGCCGAGGCGCGAGAAAATCTGGCTTGGGTTCTTCCGATCCAGCGCCACGAGCCGAGTTCCAGCGTCATTGGCAAGAAGACGTTGGGTGCCGGCGTCTGGTCGTAAGCGCAGTCCCACAAGTCGCCGTGAAGCAGGTATTGATGGCTTTGCGGTTCGAACGCGTAACCGTGATGCGGATACGCCTGCTCGAACATGGTCTTGAGCTGGAACATCTCGGGGAGATGCGGCATTTGCCGTTTGGTCCGCGCGTAGGGAAACCAGATGCTGTCGCCCCAGCCGTAGCCGGAATGACAATCGAGCGCGAAGCTTAGCGGCCGGCTCATCAACTCCTGTTTCACCACATGGAGCAACGCCTCGCTTTCGACTTCGAGCGAGCCGTCGCGTGCGCCGCGATACCACGGCAGCCACGAACCGATTCGCTGGCCGCCCGCGAGGAAGGGCACGCGCCCTTCGGCGTTTTGCGGCGCGTTGCGCATCAGGTCGACGCCGTTCGGGTTCGAGCGCGTATTCGCCCACATGCCGCCGGGATTCACGATAGGCATGAACACGAGCCGCACCGAGCGCAATTGCTGGTGCAGCAGTTCGTCCCATTCGAGGCGGCGCAGCAGCGCGCGCATGTAGTCGAGGATCAATTGCGTGCCGATGCGCTCGAGCCCGTGCACGCCGCCGAAAAAGCCGATGGCGGGCGCGTCGGGATCGTTCGATCCGATGGTCGCGGTCAGGATGGGGAAGGTGCGCGCGCCGGCACGGACTTCGCCGACCGTGCGCGATCTCGAAGCGCGCGGCGCCCGCCGTCGAGGATGGCATTGAGGTCATCGAACTCCGCAAAGCTTTCGGAAGCAACGCGTAATGTGCTCATGCCAAAGGCCTGTTATCTACGATGCTTACCTGATGCTGATGCAATGCATGGTGGCAGCGGCCGGGAGCCGCCGCCTTGTTGCGCCGGACGGGTTCAGGACTTGCCAGGCCTTCCTGTCTTGACTGTCTCGACAGCAGCGACAGCCGCAGTAAGTTGCTCGATGTTCGCCGCGCTCAAGTATGAGCAATCCCGCCCGCAAGAACTCGCCTTTTTTAACATGCACGCCGTTAGCGAGGCATTTTTGTTTCAGCAGCGCCGATTTTGTCGTAATCGGATTTAGGCATCGTGAAGCTGTCACGCACGACCTTTTCCTTTTTCGCCCGTTTGACTTTTTCTTCGGGGGCGCGACTCGGCGGGCGCCGGCTTTGGCCTTCGATTTAGACGGACGCCTGCGCTGCCTTGCCTTGCGACTTCGTAGCCGCTTCGACCGCTGCTTTGGCGTCGTCTTGCGTTTGCTTACTGTCGGCTCGGCAGCAGTCGGTTTCGGCAGTCTTGGGGAAATGAAAAGCCTTCTTGCTAGGGGCCTTCGTAGCGGGTGCGGGCATGGAGTCTCCAGTTGAGTAAAGGTATAAACAGTATATACGCTTTAGCGAAATACCGATAAATGTTTGCGACGGCTAAGCCCGGCTAACAAATTAAGCAAACAGTTAAAAAGAATAGTTCCTCGCTCAAGAAAACCGAGACAGATTTCGCATTTTCGATTATTAGTGGCACCAGTTCTGTGGAGTCCTAGACGAAAGGATCAATACTTGACGTTCGAGGCGCTTATGAATGCTCCTGAGTTATCGCAAGGTGGATCGCGCGTCTTTCGCTCCGGCCGATGGATGCTCGCCGCAGCCATAGGCCTGACAGCGACGGCCACGGCGTACGCAACGGAAGGAGGCGTCGGCCGCCCGATTACAGGCGAACAGATCACGCCTTATGCGGGAATAGTGCCTCCGACGTCCGACTGGATTGTCACTCTCGCGACCATTTATTATCAAGGTTCGCTAGGCGCTTCGAAGAGCATTCCGATTGCCGGCACCGTCACGGCCGGCCTGAACTACCAGGTTGTGTACACCATTGCGAACCTGGTCAAGACCTGGGGTGTCACGGTTGGCGGCTGGAACTTCGCTTCCTCGTTCGGCGTGCCGTTTCAATATACGAACGTGTCCAGCTTCCATGGCTTGCTTCCGAATGATCATGCAACCCAGTTCGCTGATATCTTCTTTACGCCAATCGTTGCCGGCTACCATTTGACCAAGACCGACCACGTTGCGCTGAGCGTCCAGATCTATGCACCTACTGGAGCCTATAACACTAGTCAGCTTGCGAATGCCGGGCAGAACACCTGGACGTTCACTCCGACCATCGCCTACACGCACCTCATACCGTCGCAAGACATTGAGTTATCCGCGAACTACGGACTTGAGTTCTATACGCCTAACGATCAGACGCATTATCACAATGCGCCGGTCAGCGTTCTGGACCTGCTTGCACTCAAACGCTTCAAGAGCGGGTGGGGTGTCGGTGTTGTGGGAGGCTGGATTCAGCAGATAGGTAACGACAGCGGTGGCATAGCCAATCTTGTAGGTGGCAGCGGCCACGCGCTTGGTATCGGCCCGATGGTGACGTGGTCGGGAAAGCTTTACAGCACGCCCCTGTCCGCGACCTTGCGATGGGTTAGTGAGTTTGAGGCAAGCAGACGACCGAAGGGAGATGGCGTGCAGCTCTCGATCAGTGCCAGTTTTGAATAGGCAGATCCGGCGCCCGCTTGATTTTTCCGATAACCAGAAGGAGAGTTGTGAAACGAGGATTGATCACTACGAGCATCATGGGCGCTGCTAGCGGCGTGCTGGGCGCGGGGCTGATGGTCGGTGGTCGGGGTCGATGCCGGGTTGCTGCTGCTTACCTTACCGCGGGTTGAATGTTTGCTATATTTTTTATCACTATTAGCCACTGTCCGTGGCGGGACTTCATTTCTTTGTCCAACGGCGACAAAGAAACGAAGCAAAGAAAACGCCTTCCCACAATCTGTATTAAGTGTCCCCAGCGTGCAGACCACTGCTTTTGGTTCCCGCGTAGCACGGTGCTCGCTAGAACCACCCATAGTTGAAACCCTCCTTCTCGCGAATCCCTACATCCCCACGCTTCGCCACCAGTGCTCTCGGGCAAGTTCTGTTTGCCGATGTTTTAGTTCGGAATCCAGAGCATTTGCGGGGTGAGGTGGAGTTTCCGGTGCGTAGTAATTTTGGGAGCGGTTGTTTGCGCGTAGCGCGGAGCGTCCGGCTAATTTTCCGGCGTGCTGGTACTCAAACGAATTGCGCGCTATGCGCACTCCACGCGTAAAAGGTCACAGAGATCACTCAGTGCAACAACCCGTAAAGACGCTTGAGGCTGTATTGTTCCGTGGGCCACCGTTCTTGCCCGAGAGCACTGGTGGCGAAGCGTGGGGATGTAGGGATTCGCGAGAAGGAGGGTTTCAAGTGTCCGTGGTTTTGCGAGCACCGTTCTACGCGGGAACCAAAAGCAGTGGTCTGCACGCTGGGGACACTTAATACAGATTGTGGGGAGGCGTTTTCTTTGCTTCGTTTCTTTGTCGCCGAAGGACCAAGAAATGAAGTGCCGCCACGCACAGTGGCTAATAGTGCTAAAAAATATTGCAAACATACAACCCGAGCTAACGTGAGCAGCAGCAACCCAGCACCGACCCTCGACTACCGCCGGTAGCCAACCCTCAACAGTCCCAAGTGCGAACGAAAATACCTTGGCTAATAGTGATAAAAAATATTGCAAACATACAACCCGAGCTGACGTGAGCAGCAGCAACCCAGCACCGACCCTCGACCACCGCCGGTAGCCAACCCTCAACAGTCCCAAGTGCGAACGAAAATACCTTGGCTAATAGTGATAAAAAAATTAGCCAACATTGAACCCGCGCTAACGTAAGCAGCAGCAACCCGGCAATGACCCTCGACCACCACCGTTAGCACGCCCCCCCCTAAACTCGAGTGCGAACGCTAACCGCCCCCACCCCCTACCCATGGCCCCTCAAGCCGCTTCCAACTGCTTCTCCGAAGCACACAACAAAACCGGAATAGACTTCGACGTCGGCGTCCCCGCGCCATCGGCAACACTAGACAGCGGCACAAGCGGATTCGTCTCCGGATAATACGCGCCCAGGCAGCCGCGCGGAATGTCGTAGTCGACCAGCAGAAAACTGTCCGCGCGCCGCTCTACACCATCGTCCCATACGCTCGTGATATCCACCCGCTGTCCCGCTTCAAAGCCCAGCATCTCGATGTCCAGCTGCGTTCGCGAACAACACGCGCCGCTGCCCATACACCCCGCGATAACGGTCATCGAGACCATAGATTGTCGTGTTGTACTGATCGTGCGAACGAGTGGTCATCAGCGTCATCAACCGCTCGCCATGAAGGGCCCGGGCGCGGTGAATCGGCGTATCGAATTCAATGCGCGTGCACGAGGAATTGCGCCTTGCCGCTCGGCGTATTCCAGACCCGTTCACGCGATGCCACGCCCAGATGGAAGCCGCCCGGATGCTTAAGCCGCTCGTTGTAATTCTCGAAGCCGTCGATCACTTTCTCGATGCCATCGCGGATCAGCGCATAGTCGTTTGCATGCGCGAGCCAGTCGACCTTCGCGCTGCCGAGCGTGGCCAGCGCCATGCGCGCGACGATCGCAATCTCCGACAAGCAAATTCGGCGATGCCGGCCGGTTCATGCCGTACGAGATGTGCACCATGCTCATTGAATCCTCGACGCTCACGCCTTGCGCCACGCCGTTCTGCATATCGATCTCGGTGCGGCCGAGCGTCGGCAGGATCAGCGCATCGCGGCCATGAATGAGGTGGCTGCGGTTCAGCTTGGTCGTGATATGCACGGTCAGATCGCATGAACGCATGGCTTCCCAGACGCGCGGCGTATCCGGCGTCGCGATCGAAAAATTGCCGCCCAGTCCGATGAACACTTTCACCTTGCCGGCGAGCATCGCTTCAATGGAACGCACGACGTCGTAGCCATGTTCGCGCGGCGGCTCGAAATCGTAGGCCGCGCCGAGCCGGTCGAGGAACGCTTGCGTCGGCTGTTCTTCGATACCCACCGTGCGGTCGCCCTGCACATTCGAATGCCCGCGCACCGGGCACAGTCCCGCGCCGCAGCCGGCCGATGTTCCCGCGCATCATCATCAGGTTCGACAGGAGCTGCACCGTCGGCACGGAGTTCTTGTGCTGCGTGAGGCCCATGCCCCACGTCGAGATCACGGCGCGGCCGCGTGACGTAGATATCGGCGAGTTGCAGCACTTCGTCTTTCGGCACGCCCGATTCCGCGACGATCGCATCCCAGCTTTCGGCGCGCAGATCGTCGGCGAAGGCATCGAAACCGACCGTATGCTCGGCGATGAACTCGACATCGAGCACGCGCGGCGAGCCTTGCTGCGAGCGCTGCGTCGTCCAGTTCGATCACGCGTTTTGCCACGCCCTTGATCAACGCAAAATCGCCGCCGATCTTCGGCCGGATGAACACCGAACTGATCTTCGTGCTGCCGCCGGTGAGCATTTCGACCGGATGCTGCGGACTCGCGAAGCGTTCGAGGCCGCGTTCGCGCAGCGGATTGATCGAGACGATGGTCGCGCCGCGCTTCGCGCATTCGCGCAGTTCGCCGAGCATCCGCGGATGGTTGGTCGCCGGATTCTGGCCGAAGAGCAGCAGGGTATCGGCGTGTTCGAAATCCTCGAGCGTGACGGTTCCCTTGCCGACGCCCACGGTGCCCGGCAAGCCGCGGCTGGTGGCTTCGTGGCACATGTTCGAGCAGTCGGGGAAGTTGTTGGTGCCGTACATGCGCACGAACAACTGGTACAGGAACGCGGCTTCGTTGCTCGCGCGGCCCGAGGTGTAGAACGCGGCGCGGTCGGGGTTATCGAGGCGCGTTCAGGTGGTCGCGCGATCAGCGCGAACGCGTCGTCCCACGCGATGGGCACGTAGCGGTCGCGGGCGGCATCGTAGACGAGCGGATCGGTCAGGCGGCCATGCTGTTCGAGTTCGTAGTCCGACTGCGCCATCAACTGCTTCGACGGTATGTTCTTCGAAGAACGCCGGCGTGACGCGCTTGCTGGTGGACTCGGCGGCCACGGCCTTGACGCCGTTTTCGCAGAACTCGAACGTGGACGCATGTTCGCGATCCGGCCACGCGCAGCCGGGGCAATCGAAGCCGTCCGGCTGGTTCTGGCCGAACAGCGTGCGGTAGTTCCCGCCCGAGACCTTCTCCTTGAGCAGATTGATGGCGACGTACTTCAGCGCGCCCCAGCCGGCGGCGGGGTGCGTGTACGGTTCAATGCGAGGTTCGGGTTTTTTCATGAGTTTTTCACGATGCCAGCCGCAGGTTCACGAGGCGTTTTCGCCGATGACGCAAGGCTACTGTGTTCCACAAATCGTGCGGTACACAGAAAAATAGATAGACAAGGAGTACAGTTGGCGGCTTGTCATCGTTGCCGTCAGGCCATTTTCGCTAACCCACCTGACGCTCTACGAAAAACTTGCAGCCGAGATCGAGGAAGCCGTGCGCCGCGGCGTGTTCGCGGTGGGCGAACGTGTGCCGTCGGTGCGTCAGGCGAGCGCGCAGCACGGCGTCAGCATCAAGACGGTCCTGCATGCCTACGCGCTGCTGGAAAGCCGGGGCGTGCTCGAAACGCGGCCGCAGTCGGGCTATTTCGTGCGCGAACTGCCGGCGGCGCAGGCCGCCGAACCAGGCCGCGTCGCAGCCGCCGCCCGTTGCATCGAAAGTCGATGTCAGCCGCCTCGTGCTGTCCACGCTTCGCTCCATCCGCTCGCACGACGCCACGCCGCTGGGCTCGCCTTATCCCGACCCGTCGCTGTTCCCGTGGCGCCGCATCAACCAGTTGGCGAACGCCATCGCGCGGCGGCATTCGAGCTGGAACCTGATGGACGACCTGCCGCCCGGCAACCCCGAACTGATCCGCCAGATCGCGCGGCGTTACGCGGAGAACGGCGTGCCGGTGGATCCGGACGAGATCATCATCACGGTCGGCGCGACCGAGGCGATCAACCTGAGCTTGCAGGCCGTCGCGAAACCGGGCGACACGGTCGCGGTCGAATCGCCGACCTACTACGCGATGCTGCACGCCATCGAGCGCCTTGGCATGCGGGCGATCGAAGTGCCGACGCATCCGGCCGAAGGCATCGATATCGACGCGCTCGCGATCATCATTCGCGAGCATAAGATTGCCGCGTGCATGGTCATGCCGAACTTCCAGAATCCGCTGGGTTTCGTGATGTCCGATGCGAACAAGGAGCGGCTTGTCGGCCTGCTCGCCGCGCATGAGATTCCGGTGATCGAAAACGATGTGTACCAGGAGTTGTACTACGGCGACGCGCGGCCGTCGGCGCTGAAGAACTTCGATAAAAAGGGCTTGGTGCTGCACTGCGCGTCGTTTTCGAAGAGCCTGACGGCGTCGTACCGGATCGGCTGGGCGATGCCCGGGCGCTATCGCCGCGCAGGTGGAAAAGCTCAAGTTCCTGAACACGCTGACCACGCCGTCGGTGCCGCAAGTCGCCGTGGCCGACTATCTGCGGCAGGGCGGTTACGACCGTCATCTGCGGCATGTGCGCAAGGTGTACCGGCAGCAGGCGCGGCTCATGATCGCGATGGTCCAGCGTTTCTTTCCCGCCGGCACGCACACGTCCACGCCGCATGGGCGGCTATGTGCTGTGGGTTCAATTGCCGGCGAGCGTCGATTCCATGCAGCTTTATCAGGCGGCGCTCGCGCGCGGGATTACGATCGGGCCGGGCACGATGTTTTCATCGCGCGATGCGTTCCGCCATTTCATCCGGCTCAACTACAGTTATCCCTGGAGCGCGCAGACGGAAGCGGCGTTGAAGACGCTGGGCGAGCTGGTCGCCGGCATGGCGCGCGAAATCAGAGACTAAAGAGGGACAAAACATGGACGATGAAATCGATCCGGCGCTGATCGCGATCCTCGCGCAGTTGTGGCGCGCGGCGCAGGAAACGCCGGAGCGGGCGTGGTCGCTCGCGAAGTTATCGAAGCAATCGGGCGTGCCGATGAGTAGTTTGCAGCGTCAGGTTACGGCGCTCTCCGATGCGGGGTTGGTCTGGTTTACCGTTTCCGATGCGGGGGCGCCGACGGCCGCGCTTAGCGAATCTGGACGGGAGGTTTGTGCGCAGCTGTTCGCGGGAGGGAGCGAGCCGGAGTCAGGGGAACGGTGAGGTGAGGGGTAGGGGAGGTTGGGGGCGGTGATGGGCTGCTGCTTACGTTAGCGCGGGTTATGTGTTGGCGATATTTTTATCTATTAACCAGTTGTTAGCGTTCGCACTCGGGCGGGGTTTTGGGCGCGGGGTGGGTGCAGTGGTCGGGGTTGGTGCTGGGTTGCTGCTGCTTACGTTAGCGCGGGTTGTATTTTGGCTAAATTTTTTATCACTATTAGCCACTGTCCGTGGCGGGACTTCATTTCTTGGTCCTTCGGCGACAAAGAAACGAAGCAAAGAAAACGCCTTCCCACAATCTGTATTAAGTGTCCCCAGCGGGCAGACCACTGCTTTTGGTTCCCGCGTAGAACGGTGCTCGCAAAACCGCGGACACTTGAACCCCTCCTTCTCGCGAATCCTGACATCCCCACGCTTCGCCACCAGTGTTCTCGGGCAAGAACGACGGTCCGCGAACCAACACGGCCTCGCGCGTATTTCGGGTTGGTGGACCGCGTGATCCGCGCGACCTTTTAGACGTAGGGTGCGCATCGCGAGCAATAAGTTTGGGCACCAGCACGTGCTCGCTAGAACGACGGACACTTGAACCCCTCCTTCTCGCGAATCCTGACATCCCCACGCTTCGCCACCAGTGCTCTCGGGCAAGATCAATGGCCCGAGAACCAATACGGCCTCGCGCGTCTTTACGGGTTACTGGACTGCGCGATCCGCGCGACCGCTCAGGTGAGGCGCCTGCTTGGCGCGCAATCGTTTGGGCATCAGCACTCCAGAGAAAATAGCGGAGTGCCCTGCGTTGCGTGCGAACAGTCGCGCCTGAAATCACTACGCACCGAACCACTTCAGTCAACCTCAAACAGGCGTAAGCCCGTACTGGTCTGTGGGCGTATCGATCTTGCCCGAGAGCACTGGTGGCGAAGCGTGGGGATGTAGGGATTCGCGAGAAGGAGGGCTTCAAGTGTTCTTCGTTCTAGCGAGCACCGTGCTACGCGGGAACCAAAAGCATGGGCGTGCACGCTGGGGACACTTAAAACAGATTGTGGGAAGGCGTTTTCTTTGCTTCGTTTCTTTGTCGCTGTTGGACAAAGAAATGAAGTCCCGCCACGGACAGTGGCTAATAGTGATAAAAAATTTAGCTCACCTACAACTCGCGCTAACGTACGCAGCAACAACCCAGCATCGACCCTGACCACTGCACCAGCTCTGCGCCCAAAACCCCGCCCGAGTGCGAACGAAAATACCCTGGCTAATAGTGATAAAAAATGCAGCTCACATATAACCCGCGCTAACGTACGCAGCAGCGCCCCGGTGCCGACCCTGCCCCCAAGACCAAGACCAGAACCCGTCCACCGGCGCGAGCATACTCCTTGAGGCGGTAGGGATCCCGCCCCACGTACAACTTAGAGCGTCGCCGCGTCGCCGGCCGCAACCGGTACCACAGAAGCACCTGCCGCCGCGTTCTTCCGTGATGCTTTCTTCGCAGGAGCGGCCTTCTTAGCGCTCACTTTTTTTGCCACTGCCTTCTTGGCTGCAGCTTTTTTGGCAACAGCGCCGCTTGTAGCCGAAGACTTCGGCTTACCCGCCTTGCGCGCCGGACTAATCTCAGCCGCAACGTCGCCCACTCCGGCAATCAAGAACTTCGAACGGTCTTTTGCTGCCGCAAGCCACGCCGGTGCCGGACCACGTCCACTCCATGTTGCCCCAGTCTTGGGGTCGAGGTATTTCGCCGGCTGCGGACCCTGGCGCTGTCCTTTTTGACGCACTGCGCCTGCACCTGCTGCGACCTTTTTGCCTACGGCCTTTGCCTTGCCCACAGTGTTCGCCTTGCCCACGGCTTTTGCCTTCCCAACACTACCCACGCTAGCTGCGTCAGCGCTTTCTACACCACCTGCAACCAGGAACTTGGTGCGGTCCCTGACATTGGCGATCCATGCCGGCGCCCGACCATGTCCTGTCCAGGTGGCACCGGTCTTGGGATGCTGATACTTCGGCGAGCCTGCGCTTTTTGGACTGCCAGCAACCTTCGCCTTGACGTTTGAAGCACTCCTGCTAGCCGCGTTCGCTTCGCGCTTTGCCTTTGCTTTAGCCTCGATGTCTTGCGTAGTTAAACCGTGGGACAACATGATTTTTCGGATCTGATCGACCGCGGCTTGCGCTTTTTTTGCAATCAACGCGTCAGCCTGAGTCTGCAGCTTCTTCATTTTTTCCTGGAGTTGTTCGAGGGTTGGCATTGTGATCTCTTTAAATGGATGTGGCCGCACTATGCCACGTACTCCGCAATTGGGGAAGCTGCTTAAAGTACTCTTGTCATTAAGAATGCTCACGACTTTTTCATGGATCTTCTCAATTCAAGGCGACGACTCAAATCGGAATCAATCATCAGCTACCAATATGGCTCTCAAATACCCGAGAAGACAAAATAGTCAGCCTTTGCGTCGACGGCTTTGATAAGCCGAGTTTCGAACCCGGGAGCAGGCGTGGCACTCTCGCTTGGCCATCCCACGCTCGCGCAGATCGAGAACACCGCAACTGCCTCTGCTCCAAGCGCCACTTTCTTCGTCCGGCGTCCGCAGGTCGGTTCCAAGTAAGCCGCGGTAATTGGCGACGCCCGAGGCCGATCGAGAAAGTCCGAGTCCAGTTCAGTGCTGTAAGCAAATAAAGATTGGCTTCGTCGATTCGTGTCAATGAGATAGTCACGCTGATCGAGTACTCGGTCATTCTCAACAAGTTACTCGAAAAAATCCCTCTTTGGAAATTGCCTCAACCTCGTCCGGAATCGCCTGTTAAGTTGGGGTAATGCCCTAGCCGGAAGGGGAGCGCTTACACAAGATTCTCGCAGTGCATCAGGAGTTCGGGGCACTGACGACATGCGCTAACCATAGGCACTAACTACAGGCGCGAAATACAGGCACTAACTACAGGCACTAACTACAGGCACTAACTACAGGCGCTAACTACAGGCGCAGTCAAAGCCGCAAAAAAAAGAGCAGATTAAAGACCAGGACACCGGAACCATAGGGCGGCCTGGACTCAAGCATCTGGCAATCCGGGAATGTCCACGCCAAAGGTCTGCAGTAGAAGAATCACATTAAGCGACAGAACTGCGAACGCCGCGAAAATTGACGCCAACCTGACCAGCATTCCATTCTGGTACGAACCCATGACTTTTTTCCTGCAGGTGAACCAGACCAGTGCCGCCATTGGAAACGGTAGCGCCAGACTTAGCACGACCTGACTCATGACCAGCGCTTGCGTCGCGTTCACACCCATCCAGACCACGACAAAGCTTGGCAGCATCGTAATCGCGCGACGCAGCCACAGCGGAATCCGAAATCCGACAAAACCCTGCATGATCATCTGACCGGCCATGGTTCCCACGACCGAACTCGAAATTCCCGACGCGATCAGCGACAAGAGAAAAATGCCGGCAGCCGCGATGCCAAGCAAGCGGCGCAAGCGTGTGATAAGCGGTTTCAATTTCGGCCACTTCCGGATGACCCGAGTGAAATGCGCCCGACGCCATGATCACCATCGCCATGTTGATCATCCCGGCAATGGTCAAGGCGATCACTACTTCCACATTTGAGAACATGACCACCTTCTTGCGCTCGGCGTCAGTCCGCGCAGGCAGACGCCGCTGGGTCAGCCCCGAATGCAGGAAAAGTGCGTGCGGCATGACGGTCGCTCCAATAATGCCGACCGCGATAGTCACCGCTTGCGCATCGGGCAGTGAAGGCGAAAACAGGTGCAGCCCGACTTGTGCCCACGCTACCGGCGCAATGAAAAGCTCCGCCAGATAAGACAATCCGATAATGCCGACCAGCGCGCCGATCACCAGTTCCAGCGGACGATATCCGGCTTTCTCAAAGAACAATAAACCATACGTGACGATGGCAGTAACGATCATGCCGATTAGAATCGGCATATGAAAAAGCAGGCTAAGGCCGATCGCTCCGCCAAGGAATTCTGCGAGATCGGTTGCCATGGCGGCAACTTCGCTAACCGCCCACATGAGGTAAACGAGGGGTTTAGGAAAGTGATCCCGGCATAACTCCGCCAGGTTACGTCCGGTGACGATGCCCAGTTTTGCGGAAAGTGCCTGAAATAGCATGGCGATGACATTCGCCAGTAACACGACCCACAATAATCCGTAGCCGTAGCGCGCGCCGGCCTGAATATTGGTCGCGAAGTTGCCGGGGTCCATGTAGGCGACGGAGACAACCACAGCTGGTCCCGCAAAGGGCATGAGCACGGACAAGCCGGTTCGGCGCCCGTCCAGCACCTCTTGCATGGCGAGGGTCGTGCTTTCGCTCATGGACTGACTAGTTTCGTCGCGCGCCCGGTCATCCATTATTTGACTCGATACGTTAAAGATAAGGGTTCGCCTGAAGCGAGCAATTAGCGCTCGCTTTTTTGGACGCAGCATTAGCTGTATAACGTGCGGTGCTTCAATAGCTTAAGATTCGGCTGCCAGTAAATGAGCGCTTGCAATGATCGTTTAAGCTATCAAAGCACAATTTTGTCTCCCTCGGACGTCCTTGAAGTTACTCTCTTTCAATATGCTTCGCACTGCAATCAGAAACCTTTCAATGGCCGCGCTTGCGAGCGTGCTTTTCCACAACGTCGCTTTCGCCGACAGCCACACCGGGTCGAAAGTCATCGTGCTGGACTCCGGCGAGGCAAGCCTTACGCTGATCGACGAAGCCGCGCGTAAGGTCGTTGGCACCCAGCCGACCGGCAAGGAGCCGCATCACCTGATGGTGACGCCTGACGGCAATTCGCTCATTGTCGCCGACTCGGTATCGAACGATCTGATCTTTATCGACCCGCACAGCGGCAAGGTGCAAAGGCGCCTGGAAGACATAGAAGACCCTTATCAACTCGGGTTTTCCCCTGATCATAAGTGGTTTGTCACGGCGGGCTTGCGACTGGATCGGGTCGACATTTATCAGTACGACGGCCACGACTTCAAGCTTGCGAAACGCATTCCCCTTGCCAAAACGCCGAGTCATATGACGTTTTCGTCGGACGCTCGTACGGTTTTCGTCACTTTGCAGGATTCGGGCGAGCTCGCGGCAATCGATCTTCCCACGCAGACGGTGAAGTGGAAGCTTGCAATCGGCAATACGCCTGCGGGTCTTTGGATGACACCGGGCGACAAGGATTTGCTGGTCGGCATGACGGGCGAGGACGATGTGGCGGTCGTCGACTGGCATAAGCAACAAGTCGTCAAACGCATTCCGACGGGTAAGGGCGCGCACAACTTCCGCAATCTCGACGACGGCAAACATGTGGCTGTGACGAATCGTGTCGCCAGCACGATCAGTATTCTGGATTACACCACTCTGCAGAAAGTTGCGGACATTACGGGTTTATTACCCGGTCCTGATGACATGGAATTGTCCGCCGACCGCAAGACGCTTTGGGTGACGTTCCGGTTTGCGCGTCATGTCGGGGTGATTGATCTCAATAGCTATAAGCTGATCGATACCATTGCGGTGGGGCGGTCGCCGCATGGTATTTTCTTTGCCGATCGGGCGCCGGTTTATGCGCCGAATCCGGATTAATGGGTTAGTTCGTTCGCACTTTGGGGTTACGGGGCTGCGGGCGGTGGTCGGGGGTTAGTGCCGGGTTGTTGCTGCTTATGTTAGCGCGGGTTGTATGTTGGCAGTATTTTTTATCACTATTAGCCAGGTTGTTTTCGTTTGCACTCGGACGGGGTTTGGTGGGGGGGCTTGCTACCGGCGGTGGTCGTGCGTCAATGCTGGTTTGCTGCTGCGTACGTCGTCGCGGGTTGTATGTTGGCTATATTTTTATCACTACTATCCGGTTAAAAATCGAATAAATTCAATTGGTTAGAGCTGTCATCTGGTTCAGTTTCGTAGATGGCTTCAGAAAAGGCCTGAAATAAAGGGGTTTTCTCGAAAACTGAGACCGATAGGATCTGTAGCAATGTGTAGAGCGAGGCATCGAGATTGAGCTCCTTCTTGACGATGGCGATGAGCGTGTAGGTCGCCACGGCCGACCAGATTTGCGTCTTGACAGCGTTCTCACTGGTGCCCAAAAACCGCTTGATACGCAGGTGCTGCTTGATCCATTTGAAGAACAATTCCACCTGCCAGCGACGCTTGTAGAGCGCGGCAATGGTCAGCGGTGGCAAGCTCATGTTGTTGGTCAGAAAGATCAGTGTCTTGCCCGAGTCAGGGTCCTTGTAACGAACCCGGCGCAGATGAATGGGATAGTGCTTCGATGCGTACAAACCATTGAGCGCGATCTTCTGGTCGCAGATCGCGCCGGTGGCTCGGTCAGTCTGGCTTGAGTACACGCGTCTTGCGTTCATCCCGCGTTTGGCTCGTGAGATGAAGAAAGCCCCGGCCTGATGCAGCTTGTGCAGTCGGGAAAAATCGACGTAGCCCCGATCCATTACGTAAAAGGCACCGGCCTCGATCGGCATGAAATCCAGGACCTTGACCTCGTGCATTTTGCCGTCGCTGATGTGGATGAACGTCGGAATGGCACCGCGCAGGTCGAGCAACGTGTGCATCTTTACAGCGGCTTTGGTCGAGCGAAATGGCGCCCAGTCGAACAGGCTCAGACAGAGATCGATGGTGGTTGCATCGAGCGCGTAGACCGTCGCGTTGAGTTCGATGCCGTGAGGCTCATCGGCATAAAGCGTGCGTGCGCGTGAAATCAAGCGCATCGCCAAGTCGTGATAGATGCGCCAGTCCCGCAGATTCAAGGCATCCGAGAGGGTCGAGCGGGCCGGAATGTTCTTCAGGCCCATGTGAAAGGGCTTGCTCTGATTGGCTGTGAGGCGCACCTCGATATCGCGCTAGGATTCGCGCCACGTCAACTGGGCGAAGGCCATCACTCGAAACAAGTCGGCGCAGCCCAGCGTACGCCCGCCCGCGTCGCCGCTATACCGATTGACGATGCGCCCAAACGTCTTCGACGGAACGTATTCCATGACCTGCGCGAACAGCGTCTTGCCCACGTTCATGCGTCACCCCGGATCGGTCAAATCCGGAAGCATCGCAAATCTGGAAATTCAAATCGTGGACACCCAGTAATCCTCTGAAATCCAATCTGGTATTGGCTGTGCGATCTGGCACTCTAAAATAAACCGGACACTAGTGATAAAAAATACAGCCAACATTGAACCCGCGCTAACGTAAGCAGCAGCAACCCGGCACTGACCCAGCCCACGGACAGTGGCTAATAGTGATAAAAAATATCGCCAACATACAACCCGCGCTAACGTAAGCAGCAGCAACCCGGCACTGCCCAGCCCGCGAACATAGAAATGGAGTGCCGCCACGCACAGTGGCTAATAGTAGTGGTAAAAAATCTAGCCAACATATAACCCGAGCTAACGTAAGCAGCAGCAACCCGACCCCGACCCGCACGCCCCCCCAAACCCCCGAGTGCGAACGACCTAAAACCGATGCCTAATTCCCAGCACAACGAGCCCTTGCGTATTAGTCCCCGAATTCACGGCGAATGAACCGATCGACGCATCGGCCGCGATGACTTTACCCGCCGAGTTCAGGGTCGTGCCGCTAGCCTTCTGCCATCCGCCGAGCGCATACAGTTCCGTGCGCTTGGACAACGAATAGTCGTAGCCAAGATTGAACTGGTTGTATGTCGCTGAAGCCGCGCCGGTCGACTTCGTGTAGATGTAACCCAGCCCGAGGCCGGTCGCTCGCGTGACTTTGTATATCGTAAAGACGGCGACCGAATTGAAGTTTTCGTTGCCCGTAAAAGCGGACATGGCATCGGAGGCGAACTGAGTGTTGCTATACGATGCACCGACGGTCAGTTCGTCTTTGGCATATCGCGCCGCCAGGCGCGCTATGCGCACCGACTTCGCCGATGCATACCCTGAATCGATAACCGAGTTGAAGATCGAATCGGATGAGCCGTTCCAGACGCGTACCCCATTGACGGTGGTGCTGCCGCCGTTGGCGTAGTAGTAAGCTGCGGCGAGTCCGATCGGACCTTTTTCATACCCAACGCCTGCGCCGTAAGTCTGTCCCTGCCCGGTGCTGCCCGGCGTCCCTCCGAAGCCATAAATGGCCTCGAATGTCAGCCCGCGATAAGTCGGGCTGACATACTTGACCGAGTTATTGACGCGCACGGTGTCGTCGTAGTTGTCGACATCGCCAGGTGTGCCGAAGCTCTTTCCAAAAACGGGATCGGCTGTAAGCGGCAGAACCAGGTCTACGTTTGGATCGTATTGCCGGCCCAGCAAGATCGTTCCGAATGTTTTGTCGGCAAGACCCACGGCTGCTTGCCGGCCAAATTCCCGGCCCCCTTGGTTATAGACGCCCGTGCCAATATCGAAGCCGTTTTCAAGTACGAAGACGGCCGCCGCTCCGCCACCAAGATCTTCGCTGCCGCGAAATCCCCAGCGGTTGCCGTGCAAGGTCCCGCTCGCGAAACGGTACTCGGAACTTACATTGGCGCCATTCGCGCCGGCGACGTTGTGGATGTACGCGAGGCCGCCATCGACTGACCCGTAAAGCGTCACACTGCTTTGCGCATGGACGAATGCCGCTCCGAAAGTGCTCCCGGCGAGCGCCGCGAATTTCAACGCCAGATGGTGTCTCATGAGCCCTCATCTAGAGGATAAGGATTGTGCAAGCACGTCTCAGCCACATAACGCCGATATCCTTCCGCGACCCGGGATGAGACACCAGGTCTTCGCCTTCTTCGATCGCCGCCAGGTATTGATACCCCGGATACCCCAGGTACCCCGCGTTGTTGACAAGCGCATCGATACGATCATCGTCGACAGTGTTTCGAATCCTACTCTCGTGCGGCGCGGTTCGCTTTTAGCCGACGGTACTTGTCTAGAGGCCAAATAAAAAGCTTACCCAAAATCGGCGTGCCCCTTTGAAGCCGTGACCGGGCGTCGGCTACCCTTTTTCTTTCATTTTCATTTCGGTGGCGCGTAAGTGAGAGATTCCTCGCTCAACAATTAAATCCATTCTTTCGGCCACTCGGGGTCGGGGGCATTGCGAAGCGCAAACCTCGCCGCCGCCAAACCCGTTGGCGGGGGAAAATTTCGCTTTCCAGAGATGCCTTGAAACAGGGAAAGGGGCTTTGAGGGCGAGTGAGTATCAGGCGCGCCCGGCTTAGCCACCGAAAGATCCGGCGCCATGCCATGGCTTGTTGCCTTTAACCTTTAAGCTAGCGGTCCCATCAGAATCGCCAGAGACTCGCCTGCCGTTGCTATCGCGACGGCAGATTCAACCGGGTTCGTGTTGAGGAATGTCCACAGATCGATATCGTCCCTGAACTGACTCCACGTGCCGAAAAAACCGAGTGACAGGATCAGCCCGAATAGCAGGCTGAAAGCTATGGGCACAGATAGCCACTTGTCATGGCTGCCGCTGTCCGCTGCAAACGCAAACGCGCTCAGACAGACCAGTTGCGATGCAAGAACCAGGAGTACTCCCGGATGGTATTGAATGCCTTTGTATGTGAACGAACGCGACATGCGCGAGCGCTCATACCGGTTCCCCATTGCTCGTCCTCCGTTGCCCTTGATTTGTGCGCTTGCATGCCGGCATTACTGCGCATCCCTCACTATATTATCGGCCTTTACGAATGCGGCTGCAGGACATGAACACCGGTTATCACTTTCCGGATTTCCCGAGATGCAAACAGGTGGGAGGGACGGTTTGAGCCGGAATTTTAAGGCAGGTTGGGGAGACACGCATATCGGTGCGCACTTTGAAAGTGCCGGATGTACGGCATCGGACATACCAAGCCCCGAGGTCTGCCTGAACTGACAGGCTTGTTCTTCGATGCACCGCTTTCGCAGGATTGCCGGGCGTCCGACCATATACGTCACAGTCGTAACCGGGTCCTGCGTCGGCGGCGCAGGGTCATGCTGCCCCATGTCCAACAGGGCAAGCGAGTCTAGTTATAGCCAAGGATCGCAATGGCAGTAATGTCGGCACGGTCCGATACGTTGCAAGCCAGCACCGTCATCGGGGCCTGAAGCATCGACATATACGAGTTTTGCTTTTCGGTTTTGGCCCCCGATGCCGATGCTTTGGCACGACTTCCTGCAAACGTTGCGACTGCAGCATTGAGTTGATTGAACGTATTCATGTTGAACACCACTTCGATAGTTATCAGCGAAAAACGACGGCTTGTTCAGAAGAGACCTGCTTGAAACCGCAGAGCCCAATGTGACGCACTACGCAACAGCCGCAGCTCGTGTTCTTCCAGTAAGCGCCAACCGGACGCTTCAGGACATCGGTAGAGTTACCAATGCAGCCGCGTAAACCCGCACTGACAAGGCCTGACCAGCGTTAAGCGTATGTTTGCGGCAACACTATAGGCGTGCGGACGCTGAGAATTTGCTATACGCGGGCCGGCCGTCGATCGATCCGTTAAACAGGTTTCGTGATCATGCTGACGAGCAGAGTTCGGCCGATTCATTCAGTTCGGTCAGACGGACGCTGTTTTGAAACGGCACGACAGATTGAGTGTGCGCGATGTAAATAAGCGCGATGACCCGCGCTTAGTGCGGAAATACACAATGCAGGTGGCTAAGGCACTGTGGGGGTATTGACTGAAAACGACCGGCATCGGAAAACATTCATGCGCCTATAGCCAAGTGAGTCTTCATTCATGAAGCGCAAGTGAAAGGGCAGGCAGCGCGGCTGCCAAGCCGTTCAAAGGCGAGCGACGGCAGCATGAGGGTTCAGCCTTATTCGAGCGCAATGTCGTATGGAGGCGAAGAGCTTTTGCGGCAACTCGCTATGGGGAAGTCAAAGCGGATGTTGGGACGGCACGGGTTTCGGGCGCCACTTGTCGTAGAGGGTTTCGATGTCGGCGCATTTCATGGCTTGGCACATGGCGTCGTCGACGAGCTTCTTGAATTTCCGGTCGTCATTTCGCAGCATGAACTCCAAGGTCTTAGATGACTGCGGGATGCACACAATGACCCAGCCCGATGGTTTCGCGGAAAGCGACCGGGTTCCGATAAGCAACACGTCGTCCATCGGGTAAGTGCCCGCGCTCCCGGGCTGGAGCGTTGCGCTGGTGATCTGCGTGTTCATCGATGCATCTTCATGAGGATGCGCTCTGAGATCGTTCCCTGTTTGGCGACCACCGTCTTGCCGGCGAGATCAGGGAATAGTCAGGGAATAGTCGACCACGTGATAGCGATGCGGCGGTTGCGCGATGCGTACGTGGTGCACAGATGGATAAAGGCCTTTCCGGGCCGCGGAGCGCAGTTACATTGACTCTTGCGTAATGTGAGGCGCGCTTCCATGGGCCCCGTTTATTATTCAACCAGTTCCAACTATTCCGCTAGCGGACGATTGAGCATTGCATCGGGTTTCTCTTCGACATCGGTGGCCTCGCCGTTGGACGAATTTTCTGAAGCGGTTCCCGTTGTCAGTTGCTGGCGGGCTTTGTCCCAATACTCGTCTGACCGTCCTTCCGGACTGCCGTCTTGTTCCCAGAGGTAAAACGCAAGCGTGCGAATTTGCTCTTCCGACAATTGAACATCCATAATTTTCCCCGTCGAGGTTGGGTATGCGATTGAGCCCTTCGGCAGGTGCCGCTTGCGCGGCTGCGTCGGGGTCGTTTGTGCCTTGCTTCGGCAAGAAGTCTTGGCAGCAATATTCGTGACACGGGCCATGGGGTTTCGCTGGCGGAGGGATGTTTCGCTCGCGCCGGTGGACGGGGGGCGTTTGGGGGCGGGCGGGCTCGTGGTCGGGGTTGGTGCTGGGTTGCTGCTGCGTACGTTAGCGCGGGTTGTATGTTGGCGATATTTTTTGTCACTATTAGCCAGGTTATTTTCGTTCGCACTCGGTCGGGTTTTTGGGCGCGGGGCTGAGGGTCGGTGGTCAGGGTTAATGCTGGGTTGCTGCTGCTTACATTAGCTCGGGTTCAATGTTGGCTAAATTTTTTATCACTATTAGCCACTGTGCGTGGCGGCACTTCATTTCTTTGTCCAACGGCGACAAAGAAACGAAGCAAAGAAAACGCCTCTCCACAATCTGTATTAAGTGTCCCCAGCGTGCAGACCACTGCTTTTGGTTCCCGAATAGAACGGTGCTTGGGGGTGACCCGCTTCGGTGGACAGTTAAGCAGTTGAGTTTTGCATAGGTGATTTTCCTCCATTTGACGAGGTGCTGCGAGTTGTCCACGGCCGGCCGGCGGGTCGCCTATTACGACCATGACGCTGGCCGGCGGTGGGCAACTCGCTTGCAGACGACCTTCGGTTTTTTTCTGCATAAGCCCGCTCGAAGTTGATCGGCGAACGATAGCCGATGCCGCTGTGACGGCGATGCACGTTGTACCAACCTTCGATGAACGAGAAGATCTCGGTGTGGGCTTGCTTGTGCGTCTCGAAGCGCACGCGCGCGAACAGTTCGCACTCGAGCGTGGCGAAGAAGCTTTCGCACATGGCGTTGTCGAAACAGTCGCCCACCGTGCCCATCGAGGGGCGCACCCCCATTTCACGACAGCGCTTGCCGAAGCTGATCGAGGTGTATTGGCACCCTTGATCGGAGTGGTGAATCACTCCGTGGGGACGCCGTTCCTTTATCGCCATGTTCAGCGCCTGAAGCATCAACCCGGTGCGCAGGCGGCAACCCGTCGCCCAGCCCACCACGCGCCGGCTGAACACGTCCAGCACCACCGCGAGGTACAGGAACCCAACCACGGTCGGCACATAGGTCGCATCGGCCACCCAGAGGTGATTCGGTGCATCGGCGCGGAAGTGCCGCTGCACCAGATCCGGGGCCGGGCGAGCATCAGGCTTACGCTTTGTGGTGGTCTTCCAGCGCCGCCGGCTCACGCCGCACAAGCCCGCTACGTTCATCAGGCGCCTTATCCGCTTGCGCGAGATGTGAATGCCTTGTTCGACCAACTCGGCATAGATGCGCGGCATCCCATAGGTTTCCCGCGCGCGCGCATGGATCGCGCGAATGCGCCCAAGCAGATCCGCATCGCCAAGCGCATGCGCAGACGGTCTGCGCTTGAGCCAGGAGTAAAAGCCGCTGGTGGAGACCTTCAGCAGCCGCGCCATGGTGGCAATGGGCCAGGTGGCCTGATTCGCTTTCATGAACTCGAACCCTTCTCGGGCAAAGTTCCGGTCTCCCGGGCGAACCAGGCCGCGGCTTTTGACAAGATTTCCCGCTCAACTTCGAGCTGGCGAACCTTGCGCCGTAGCCGGGTCAGTTCCTCACGCTCCGTTGTAGTCAGACCATCGTGACGCTTGCCGGCGTCGCGCTCGGCTTGAGCCAGCCAGTTGTAGATCGACGCTACGGTGGGCTCGAATTCCTCCGCGAGCTCCTCGGGCGTACGCCCCGCGCGTACCAGCTCTACCATTTGCGCCCGGAATTCCGCCGGGTACGGCTTGTGATGTTTCTGCATGGTGAACACCTCCTGTTCTAAAGAATAGGTGTCCACGAAACCGGGTCAACTCCAGCTCGCAAAACCACGGACACTTGAAACCCTCCTTCTCGCGAATCCTGACATCCCCACGCTTCGCCACCAGTGCTCTCGGGCAAGATCGGTGCGCCCGCAGAATAGGACGGACTCACCCATGCTGCAGTGAGCTGCAAAGCTATTCGGTGTGCAGCGATTCAGACGTAGATTTCAGGCGCGTTAGTTCGCGCGTAACGCAGGGTGTTCCGCCATATTTTGGTGTGCGGGTGTGCGGGTGTGCGGGTGTGCCGGAGCGCCGAATGGCCGTGTAGGTCTGTGAGCCGTTGTTCTAGCCCGAGAGCACTGGTGGCGAAGCGTGGGGATGTAGGGATTCGCGAGAAGGAGGGTTTCAAGTGTCCGTGGTTTTACGAGCACCGTACTACGCGGGAACCAAAAGCAGTGGCCTGCACGCTGGGGACACTTAAAACAGATTGTGGAGAGGCGTTTTCTTTGCTTCGTTTCTTTGTCGCCGTTGGACAAAGAAATGAAGTGCCGCCACGCACAGTGGCTAATAGTGATAAAAAATTTAGCCCACATTGAACCCGCGCTAACGTAATCAGCAACAACCCGGCACCGACCCTCGACCACCGCCGGTAGCACGCCGCAAAACCCCGACCGAGTGCGAACGAAAATAACCTGGCTAATAGTGATAAAAATATAGCCAACATTGAACCCGCGCTAATGTCAGCACCAGCAACCCCGCCCCGCCCACCCCCAAGCGCCAGCGATCAATACCCCCGGTTACGATCAATCTCCCCCACCATCGGCATCCCCTCCCAATACCGCCGCAGGTTCTCCAACACCACCTCCACCGCGCTCTCCGAGCGCGTCACACTGGCGATATGCGGCGTAATCCGCACCCGCGGGTGCACCCACAACCGATGCTCAGCCGGCAGCGGCTCCGGATCGGTGACATCGAGAATTGCATTCTGCAACTGCCCGCCATCAAGCGCCGCCAGCAAGTCGTCCTGATTCAAATGCGGCCCGCGCCCGGTCTGGATCAACGACGCACCGCGCGGAAGCTTGTCGAACAAGGCGGCGTTCAGCATCCCGCGCGTTGCATCGGTGAGCGGCAACAGGCAGATCAGGATCTCACTCCGGGCAAGAAAAGAATCGAGTGTTTGAGCGCCGGCATAACACCGCACTCCATCAATCGACCCTCCAGAGCGGCTCCAGCCCGCGCACTCAAAACCAAACAGTCGCAGCCGCTCAAGCACAGCCGTACCAAGCACCCCAAGCCCCAACACGCCAATGCGCCTCGACGCGGCCGCTCGCACCGGCAACTCGCGCCACGTCTTCTCCCGTTGCAAAAGCTGGTAGTCAAAGAGATCGCGATGAATGGTGAGCACCGCCTGCGTCACGTATTCGACCATCCCCTCCACAATGCCCGGCTCGATCATCCGTACCACCGGGATATGCGCAGGCACGCCGGACAAATCGAATTGATCGACGCCCGCTCCAACCGAAAACACGACTTCGAGATTCGGTAACGTATGAGCAGGGTCCTCCGGTGGCTGCCACGCGGCGAGATAGCGGATGTCAGCGGCATCGCCAATTTCAGGCCACATGCGAAACGGCAGGTCCGGCGCTTTTTGCGCAAACAGTTTCGCCCATTGCTCGCCGCGTTCGGGACTGCCTTTATAGAGAAACGCCATGATGATTATCTAGAGCATTGCCTGATTAACGATGCCGAACTGCATGCACTCCGGATCGGCGGGAGGAAACGGCGGCACTATGCCCGCCGGACCGTTCAGCACCATCTTCACAACCGTATCGACACGCGGTAGCCCAAGTCCGTCGAGCCACTCCGTCAAGCCGCTTTCGCCGGGGGTATCGATACGGACGAACACCCCTTCGTTCAACGCCAGCCAATGGCTGATCAATGCCTTCGCACGGCTGGAATCGGGCGCGTCGGGAGCGACCACGGGACCGATCGCAAAACCGCGCCCGAAGCGCCGGAAGAGCGCGAAGCCGAGCAATTCGCCATCGCGATCCAGTGCAATGCCATCGGCGTTGTCGAGCAGCGCCGGCAATACCTCGCCACGATCCAGCCCGCTTGCCCGCGACGCCAGTTCGATGAGGCGGGGCGTGTCGTTGATGCCGAGCGGACGCAGCCGCTCGCCCGGCGGCAACGACACTAGCGGCGGCTGGAATGCGGCGCCTTGATGTTGGTCGAGCGTGCCGGCGGCCCGAAAGCCGAGCTTTTCGTAGAGCGGTTGGCCGGCGGCTGTCGCGTGCAGAAAGGTGACCCGCCCGCCGAGTTCATCGAGCACGAGTTCCATCAGTTTTTTACCGATGCCACGACCCTGCCAAGCCGGCGAGACGATCACCATCCCAAGCGACGCGCGCTCTGTGCCGTAGGTCCAGTACAACGCCGTGCCGACCACGCCATTGGGCGTTTCAGCGACAAAACCCGCGCCCGCCTGCGCCACGAACCGCCAGTCTTCCGCGCGATGGGGCCACTTGAGCTCGACGGTCAGCGCATGCGCCGCGGCGATATCGTCGGCGGTAAAGGCTCTATAGGCAATTTGTTCATTGGCTTGTTCATTGGCTTGTTCAGACACGCCGACCTCCCTCAATGGCTTGACTCATCGTTTGAAACCAAGCGCAGTAATAACGTCCATTCCTCACGCCCTTACTCTCGCATCCGGCGCGCAACGTGACTAGGACGATCCTTTCATCGGGAGTTCATCGGGGGTACTTCAGCGCGACAACCCAAACTTCAATGCAAAACCGGTTGTCCGCGCTTTCATAACGAGTGTGATCTGCTGAGCCGCTGTTTTTGTCGGCGATAAATGCTGTGCTACCGGCCCTAAGATTTCAACAGGCCGCGCAGCTTCGCGGCCGCTACTCAAAGAACATCAAAGAACATCAAAGGACATTCATATGGACAGCTTCGATCCCGCCGCCGTGACCGTGCGCAGCGGCCATTTTATCGGCGGCGAGTACGTGGATGAAGGCGCGCGGCGTATCGAGGTCGCGCGTCCGTCGGATGGCGTGGTGTATGCGTCGGTGCCGATTGCCGATGCGGCAATGGTTGACCGCGCTGTCGAAAACGCATGGCAGGCGTTTCGCACCAGCGGCTGGCGACGCATGGCGCCGCGCGAGCGCGCAAGAATCCTGCGCCGTTTCGCCGATCTGGTCGCCGCCGATGTCGAGACGCTAGCGCCTTTGGAATCGCTCGGCTCGACCCGCCCGATCCGCGATGCCACCGCCTGGGACGTGCCGTTCACCGCCGAAGGCATCCGCTTCTACGCGGAGTTCGCCGACAAGATCGGCGGCGACGTGGCGGCGACCGATCACGATCATCTCGGCATGACGATCGCCGAACCGTACGGCGTGATCGGCGCTATCGCACCGTGGAATTTTCCGCTGGTGATGGCGTCGTGGAAGATCGCGCCGGCGCTCGCGGCGGGCAATGCGGTGGTGCTGAAGCCCTCCGAAATGACGCCGTTCTCGGTGCTGCGTCTCGCCGAACTCGCCATCCGCGCGGGCATTCCGGCGGGCATCTTCAACGTCGTGCAAGGCGATGGCCGCATCGACCGGCGACGCGCTCGTGCGCCACCCGAAGATCTCCAAGGTCACGTTCACCGGCTCCACGCGCACAGGCGCCGCCATCATGGCCGCGTGCGCCGAAACGGGCACCAAGCCGGTCACGCTGGAACTGGGCGGCAAGAGCCCGCAAATCGTATTCGCCGATGCCCCGCGTCTGGACGATGTCGCGCGCCGTATCGCCGGGGCGATTTCGGGCAATGCGGGGCAGGTGTGCGTCGCGGGTTCGCGGCTGCTGGTCGAGCGCTCGCTCGCGGAGCCGCTGGCCGAGCGCATCCAGGCCGTATTCAGCGAACTGAAAGCGGGCGCGCACCTGGACGCCGGGCACCACCCTCTCGCCGATCATCTCCGAACCGCAGGCGGCGCGCATCGAAGCGATCGTCGGGCGCACGCTGGCGGGCGGCGCGACCTTGCGCTGCGGCGGCGTGCGTGCCGGCGGATGCCGGCGAGGGCGGCGCGTTTTATGCGCCGACGCTGCTGACCGGCGTCACGCCGCGCTCGGAAGCCGTTCACGAAGAAGTGTTCGGGCCGGTGCTGACGCTGCAGACCTTCGATACGGAAGACGAAGCGCTCGCGCTCGCGCAGCACCCGGACTATGGTCTCGCCGCTGGCGTGCACACCGCGGATCTGGGCCGGGCGCTGCGGCTGGTGCGGGGGCTGGAAGCCGGCACGGTGTGGGTCAACCGCTACGGCAGGACGTCCGACTTCATGATCCCGACCGGCGGCTACAAACGCTCCGGAATCGGCAAGGACCTGGGGCGGCAGGCGTATGAAGCGAACCTGCGCTTCAAGAGCGTGCTGATCGATCTGCGGCAATGAGCGCGTAGGTAAACAAGCAGAAGTAAGGAGAACCCCTGAAGGCGCAAACCCTGAGCTTCTGTAACCGCTTAAAAAGCACCGCAGACTCTGCTGCCGGACCCCCTCAAAAACGCATGTTTTATGTTTTTGGCATGCGCGAATCAGGGACATCTATGTTTTTGCGCTGATTAAATCTTTTACAGGAATTGGCTTTTCCTGTTTTCGCCACTGAACCCCGTCGCGGGTTCATATCAACGATTCAACGATAGGACTATCAACCATGATCGAATTCGAACCGAAGTACATCACCTTCGATTGCTACGGCACGCTGACCAAATTCCGCCTCGCCGACATGACGCGCGAAATGTACGGCGACGTGCTGAAGCGGCGAAGACATGGACAAGCTGATCGCGTTCTTCTCGGGTTATCGGCGCGATGAAGTGCTCGGCGCATGGAAGCCGTATCGCGATGTGATCGTGAATGCGTTCAAGCGGGCGTGCAAACGCATGAACGTCGAATTCGATGAAGCCAAGGCCGAAAAGTTCTATACCGCCGTGCCGACCTGGGGCCCGCATCCGGACGTGCCGGAAGGCCTCTCGCGGCTGGCGAAGAAGTACAAGCTGGTGATCCTGTCGAATGCGTCGAACAACCAGATCCAGAGCAACGTCGACAAGCTCGGCGCGCCGTTCCATGCCGTGTTCACGGCCGAGCAGGCGCAGTCGTACAAGCCGCGCATGCAAGGCTTCGAATACATGTTCGACCAGCTGAACTGCAATCCGGAAGACGTGCTGCACGTGTCGTCGAGCCTGCGCTACGACCTGATGACCGCGCACGACATGGGCGTCAAGCACAAGGCGTTCGTCAAGCGCGGCCACGAGCCGTCGACGCCGTACTACGAGTACACCGAAGTCAACGACATCCCGCATCTCGCCACGCATGCTCGGCCTGTAAGCGGCCATGGTCCTGACGCGCGCTCACAGGACGCTCGTATGAAGCTCGACTCCTACTGGCTCGATACCGCGCCGCCGCTGCTTTCAGCGAGCGATGGCCCGGTCGATGGTCGTGTCGACGTGGCCGTGATCGGCGGCGGGCTTCACGGGCTTGTCGGCGGCGCTGGCGTTGGGCAAACGCGGCGCGTCGGTGGCGGTGCTGGACGCGGGGCGGATCGGCGGCGGTGCGTCGGGGCGCAACGGCGGTCAGGTCAATACCGGCGTCGCGCAGGATTTCGCCGCGCTGGTCGAGCAGCTTGGCGTGGAGAAGGCGCGCGGTTGTTATCGGGCGTATGCGGCCGCGGTCGATACCGTCGAACGCCTGATCCGCGAAGAGCAGATCGATTGCGATTACCTTGCGTCGGGCAAGCTGAAGCTGGCGTCGAAACCGCATCATCTCGCGCATCTGGAGAAGACGGCGGAAGTGATCCGGCGTGAAGTCGATGCCGATATCGAGATCATCGGCCGCGACCGGATCGCGACCGAGAGTGCAGTCGGACAGCTTTTTCGGCGGTCTGCTGCAGCGGCATGGCGGCCAGATGCACATGGGCAAATTCACCGTCGGTCTGGCGGATGCCGCCGCGCGTCACGGCGCGAAGCTCTACGAGAACGCGCCGCGTGACGTCGATAGAAAAGGACGCGACGGCGGGTACCGGATCGTGTCGGCGCGTGGCGAAGTCCGCGCGAAGCAGGTGCTGGTCGCGACCGGACCGTCGCGGCAAGGGCCGTTCGGCTGGTACCGGCGGCGTCTGGCGCCGGTGGGTTCGTTCATCGTGGTGACGGAGCCGCTGCCGCGCGGAACTGGTGCACGCAGGTGTTTCCGAATCGCCGCGCCTATACGACGTCGCGGCTGATGCACAACTATTTCCGCGTCACGCCCGATTCGCGCTTGCTGTACGGCGGCCGGGCGCGCTTCACGGCGTCCGAGCAGCCCTCGGACGCGAAGAGCGGACGCATCCTGCAGGACGGTCTCGCGGCGATGTTCCCGGCGCTGGCGCATGCGCGTATCGACTATTGCTGGGGCGGTCTCGTCGATATCACCGCCGACCGTCTGCCGCGTGCCGGCCAGCATGAAGGCATCTATTTTTCGATGGGTTACAGCGGCCACGGCACGCAGATGTCGACGCACATGGGCCAGGTCATGGCCGATGTCATGGATGGCCGCGAGAGCGCGAATCCGTGGCGTGAATTCGAGTGGCCGGCGATTCCCGGCCACACCGGCAAGCCCTGGTTCCTGCCGCTCGTCGGCACGTACTACCGCATCAAGGACGTGTTTTATTGAGTTCGTAGCGACTTTCTGCCGATCAGCCGATATAATACCACAAAACCAACCCCAGCCACCCTCGCGGAGAAGTTCGATGAATAAAGAAAATCTGCAACACGCCGATGCCCCTGCCGGGACCGCAGTGACCGAACTCGAGCGCCTGACGCGCCGGGGCGCGTCACGGCGCGAGGTGCTGCGTGCGCTGGCCGCGGCCGGCATGGCCTCGCTCACCGGCGCGGGTCTGCTCACCGCGAGCGGCGCCGCGTTCGCGCAGGCAGAAGCCGAAGCAGGGCGGCAAGATCCGCGTGGCGACGCAGTCCGCCTCCGCCGCCGATACGCTCGACCCGGCAAAGGGCGCGCTCGGCACGGACTATGTGCGCGCGAACATGTTCTACAACGGCCTGACCGAACTCGATTCGCATCTCGGCGCGAAGATGGCGCTGGCGGAATCGCTGGAAACGAAAGACGCGACCGTGTGGATCGTGAAGCTGCGCAGCGGCGTGCAGTTCCACGACGGCAAAGTCGCTCGCGCCCGCCGACGTGGTCTATTCGCTGATGCGCCACAAGGACCCGGCGACGGCATCGAAGGCCAAGACGCTCGCCGATCAGTTCAAGGAAGTGAAGGCCACCGGCCCGAACGAAGTCACCATCACGCTGGAAGGCGCGAACGCCGACTTGCCGGTGATCCTGGCGACATCGCACTTCCTGATCATCAAGGACGGCACGACCGACTTCAAGACGGCGATTGGCACGGGCCCGTTACAAGGTCAAGGATTTCTCGCCGGGCGTGCGTACGGTCGGCGTGAAGAACGAAAAGTACTGGAAGCCGGGCCTGCCGCATCTGGACGAGATCGAGCTGATTGGTATTGGCGACGAATCCGCCCGCGTGAATGCGCTGCTTTCCGGCGACGTGCAACTGATCAACGCGGTCAGCCCGCGCTCGACCGGGCGCATCAAGGGCACGCCGGGTTTCACGGTGCTGGAGACGAAGACGGGCCAGTACACCGACCTGATTGTTCGCGACGAAGGCGGGATTACCGGCAACGACGATTTTCGTCGGGGTATGTTCTATCTCATGGATCGCGAGCAGATTCGCCGCGCGGTGTTCCAGGGTTTCGGCACGATCGCCAACGACCAGCCGATCGATCCGACCAACAAGTACTACATGCCCGGCATTCCGCAACGTCCCTACGATCCGGAGAAGGCCAAGTTCTACTTCCAGAAGGCGAAAGTGGGCAGCGCGCCCGTGCAGATTTTTGCATCGCCGGCGGCTGAAGGTTCGGTCGAAATGGCGGTGCTGTTGCAGCAGGCCGCGCCCGCTGCGGGCCTGAATCTGCAGGTCACGCGTGTACCCGCCGACGGTTACTGGTCGAATCACTGGATGAAGCATCCGCTCGGCTTTGGCAATCGTAAATGCGCGCCCAAGCGCCGACGTGCTGTTCACGCAGTTCTTCAAGTCGGACGCACCGTGGAACGAAGCGAACTGGAAGAGCCCGAAGTTCGACCAGATGCTGCTCGCGGCACGCGGCGAACCGGACGACGCCAAGCGCAAGAAGATCTACGGCGACATGCAGGTGCTGGTGCATGAAACCGGCGGCATCGGCATTCCGATGTTCCAGAGCTCGCTCGACGGTCACACGACCAAGCTCAAGGGCCTGGGATCGATTCCGCTGGCGGGTCTGATGGGCTTCATGTTCGCGGAGCATGTCTGGCTGGAAGCTGAAGCGGGTCCGAATGGTGAGAGTACTGAGAGTGCTGAGAGTACTAAAGTAGTAGAGCACGCCGCCCGTCGCGGGGCGTGCGGTTTCAACCCCGGAGGCGAAATCATGAAAGCACATGCGTCACGACTTATCGCCGCTCGCCTGGGCCTCGCGCTGCTGACGCTGCTGCTCGTGTCGGCAGTGGTGTTCGGCATCACCGGCCTGCTTCCCGGCGACGCCGCGCAGCAGGCGCTCGGGCAGGCGGCCACCCCCGAAGCCGTGACCGCGCTGCGGCACCAGTTCGGGCTCGACCAGCCGGCGCTTGCACGTTACTTCCAGTGGCTGTATCTGGTCGTCACCGGCAACTTCGGCACGTCGTTGTCGAATAGTTTGCCGGTCAGTCAGCTGATTGCCACGCGCTTGCCGAACTCGCTCGTGCTGGCTGGATTGACGGCGCTGGTGTCCGTGCCGGTCGCGTTGCTGATCGGCATTTCGTCGGCCATGTTTCGCGGCTCGCTGCTCGATCGCGTGCTCAACGTGCTGACGTTGTCGACGGTCGCAGTGCCGGAATTCCTGATCGCGACCATCGCCGTGCTGGTGTTCGCCGTCAAGCTGCGCTGGCTGCCCGCGCTGTCGTATTTGTCCGAGGTGTCGTCGTTCGGCGGCTTGCTGCGGATCTACGCCATGCCCGTCATGACGCTGTGCTGCGTGCTCGTCGCGCAGATGGCGCGCATGACGCGCGCCGCCGTGCTCGACCAGCTCAACTGCATCGTATGTGGAGATGGCGATCCTGAAAGGCGCATCGCCGATGCGCGTGGTCCTGCGCCACGTGCTGCCGAACACCATCGGCCCGATCGCCAATGCGGTTGCGCTGAGCCTGTCGTATCTGTTCGGCGGCGTGGTGATTGTCGAGTCGATCTTCAATTATCCGGGCCTCGCCAGCCTCATGGTCGACGCCGTCACGAACCGCGACATGCCGCTCGTGCAGGGCTGCGTCATGGTGTTCTGCGCGGCTTACCTGCTGCTCGTGCTGATTGCCGATCTGGCTCAAATCGTGTCCAACCCGAGGCTGCGTCAACGATGAACCGACCCGCCAACTCCTCTATTCCGCATGCCGGCACCGAGCTGTACGACGCCGCCCATGATGAACTCGATCATTGAACCGTCCGTGCCGGCTCCCGAAGTAGCGGCGCCAAAACCGGGCGTGTTGAAGCGGCTGCACCGGCGCTTCTCCGTGCTTGGCCTGATCGGCCTCGTGCTCGTGGTGTTCTGGCTGACGATCGCGGTCATCGGTCCGTGGATTGCGCCTTATAAAAGCGGCGCGCTTTCATCGACGGACATATTCGCCGGGTCCAGCCACGCGTTCCCGCTTGGCACCGACTATCTCGGCCGCGACATGCTGAGCCGGATTCTCTACGGCACGCGCTACACGGTCGGGCTGGCACTGGCGGCCGCGTTGATGGCGAGCGTGATCGGCACGTTCTTCGGGTTGGTCGCCGCCGTGTCGGGGCGCTGGGTCGATGAAATCCTGAGCCGCCTGTTCGACGCGCTGATCTCCATTCCGAGCAAGGTGCTCGCGCTGGTCGTGATCGCGGCGTTCGGTTCGTCCATCCCCATGCTGACCGGCGTCGCCGCGCTCGCCTACATTCCCGGCGCGTTCCGCATCTCGCGCTCGCTCGCGGTCAACCTGATGACGCTCGAATACGTACAGGTCGCCCGGGCGCGCGGCGAACGGCTCTTCTACATCGCGCGCGTGGAAGTGCTGCCGAACATGATCCATCCGATGCTCGCTGACTTCGGCCTGCGCTTCGTGTTCATCGTGTTGCTGCTTAGCGGCCTGAGCTTCCTGGGGCTCGGCGTGCAGCCGCCCAATGCCGACTGGGGTTCGCTTGTGCGCGAGAACATTGGCGGGCTGGCGGAAGGCGCGCTCGCCGTCCTGATGCCGGCCATCGCGATCGCGACGCTGACTATCGGCGTGAATCTGCTGATCGATAACCTGCGCCGCCGCGGCGGCCGCGGGCAAGGAGGCTGCGCAATGAGTACCGACGCGATCGAACATGATTCAGGTCAAGGGCTTGCGCGTGGTGGCAGGCGCAGCGCCCGATCCGGTGACCGAGATCGTCAAGGGCGTCGACTTCTCGGTGAAGAAGGGCGAAGTGCTTGCGCTGATCGGCGAGTCGGGATCGGGCAAGACGACCATCGCGCTGGCGCTGCTTGGCTATGCGCGGCAGGGATGCTCCATTAGCGGCGGCTCGGTGCGGATCGGCGAGTCGAAGTGCTTGAGCTCGATCAGCAAGGCCGCCGGGCGCTGCGTGCGCGGACCGTGGCTTATGTGGCGCAGAGCGCGTCGGCGGGGTTCAATCCGGCGCGCACGATCATCGATCAGGTGACGGAACCCGCGTTGCTGCACCGGCTGATGACGCGTGACGCGGCGCGCCGCAAAGCGGTCGAGCTGTTTCGCGCGCTGGCGTTGCCGGAGCCGGACACGATCGGCGAGCGCTATCCGCATCAGGTCTCGGGCGGGCAGTTGCAGCGCTTGATGGCCGCCATGGCGCTGATCACCGATCCAGCAGTGGTGGTGTTCGACGAGCCGACGACCGCACTCGATGTCACCACGCAGATTGAAGTGCTCGCGGCGTTCAAGAAGGTGATCCGCGAGCTGGGCACGACGGCCATCTACGTGTCGCACGATCTGGCGGTCGTCGCGCAGATGGCGGACCGGATTGTCGTGCTGAACGGCGGCCGCGTGAAAGAGAACGGTCTGGTGGCGCAAGTGCTCGATGCGCCCGTCGACGCTTACACGCAGCAATTGCTGGCCGCCACGCGGCGGCCGGAACCGGTGTTGTCGGTGCAGACCGTCGGCGCAGAAAATCGCTCCGCCGTTGCTCGAAATCCGTGGCTTGGCGGCGGGGTATGGCCGTATCGACCGCTACGGCGTGCCGGCCGTGCGCGTGCTCGACGACGTGAGTCTTTCCATTGCGCGCGGCAGCACGCTGGGCGTGATCGGCGAATCGGGCTCGGGCAAGACGACGCTTGCGCGCGTGGTGGCGGGTCTGGTCGACCGGGCGCGCGGCGAAGTATTCTTCGATGGCAAGCCGCTGCCCGCGCAACTGTCGCGCCGGACTCCTGAGCAATACCGGCAGATCCAGATCGTGTTCCAGAACGCCGATACCGCGTTGAACCCGAGCCATTCCATCGCCGATATTCTCGGCCGGCCGCTCGCTTTCTATCATCATCTGCGCGGGTCGGCGGCGCGCAAGCGGACGCTGGAACTGCTCGATCTCGTCAAGCTGCCGGCATCGATTGCCACGCGCACGCCGGCGGGTTTGTCGGGCGGCCAGAAGCAGCGCGTCAACCTGGCGCGCGCGCTCGCGGCCGATCCCGCGCTGATCCTCTGCGACGAAGTCACGTCCGCGCTCGACACCGTGGTCGGCGCGGCGATCCTCGACCTGCTCGCGGAACTGCGGCGCGAGCTGGGCGTCTCGTACATGTTCATCAGCCACGACATCTCCACCGTGCGTTCGATCTGCGATGAAGTGATCGTGCTGTATGCGGGACATCGCGTGGAAGCGGGCGAGCGCGACGTGCTCGCGGCGCCGCCGTATCACCCGTACACGGGCTTGCTGGTCGATTCCGTGCCGGCGCTGAAACCGGGCTGGCTCGACGCACGCCGCATTATCGGCAGCGCTGCGTTGCCGGAAATGGGCGCGAGCGCTGACATCGCCGAACTGTGCAGCTTCAGGGCGCGCTGTCCGGTTCGTATCGACGGCAAGTGCAATGCCACGCCGCCTTCCATGAAGAAGCTGCCCTCGGGCGCGGAAATTCTTTGCCACCATTCGGCGGCCGAACTGAGCCGGCTGCAGACCATCGAGGTAGTTGAAGCATGAGCGGACGGTTCGTGCGGCTGGCGGAAACGGAGCGCAAGACATTAACGATTACCGTCGATGGCGTGGCGCGGCAGGCCGTCGGTTGGCGACACGCTGATGGTCGCGTTGCTGACCGGCGCGAAGACCTTGCGCGACTCCGAATTCGGCGATGGCCGGCGTGCCGGTTTCTGCCTGATGGGCGCGTGCCAGGACTGCTGGGTCTGGACTGCTGACGGCGAACGGCTGCGCGCCTGTACGACGCCGGTGGCCGCGGGCATGTCGATCGTCACGCAACTGGCTACAGCGGGGGAGGGCGTATGGCCGCGCGGGTGATCGTGATCGGCACCGGGCCCGCAGGCGTGCGGGCCGCCGAGGCGCTGGTCGAAGCGGGGCTGCGGCCGACGGTGATCGATGAAGGGCGACGAGACGGCGGGCAGATTTATCGACGGCAGCCGGAAGGGTTCACGCGCTCGTATGACACGCTCTATGGCACGGAGAGTGCGCGCGCCGCCGCGCTGCATGCGAGCTTCGATGCGCTCAAGAGCCGTATCGATTACTTGCCGGAAACGCTCGTCTGGAACATCTCGGCGAACGCCGTGCATCTGGTTAGCGGTACGCACTATCGCACGCTTGAATTCGATGCGCTGATCATTTGCAGCGGCGCGACGGATCGTCTGATGCCTGTCAAAGGCTGGCACTACGCCGGGACGTATAGCCTGGGCGGCGCGCAGGTCGCGCTGAAATCGCAGGGCTGCTCGATCGGCTCGCGGGTCGTGCTGATGGGCACCGGGCCGCTGCTTTATCTCGTCGCGGCGCAATACGTGAAAGCGGGCGCTGCGGTGTCCGCCGTGCTTCGATACCTCCACGCTCTTGCAACGGCTCGCCGCGCTTGCCGAAGCTGCTCGCCATTCCTGCCGCGCTGAAGAAAGGCATCGCGTTGATGCGCGGTGCTCAGGAAGGCGCGGCGTGCGGGTGTATCGCGGTGTGCGGCCGCTTGAAATCAGCGGGATCGCCTGAGCACGGCGTGAGCCAGCGTTGAAGTCGCGTTGCAAAGCGGCATGCCGTTCAAAGTGAGCTTGCGATGCGGTCGCGCTCGGCTATCACCTGCGTCCCGAAACGCAGCTCGCCGATCTGGCCGGCTGCGAATTCGCCTTCGACGAAGCCGCGCAGCAATGGCTTCCTCGCCATCGATGAGGACGGCCGCAGCAGCGTCAAAGGCGTCTATCTGGCCGGCGACGGCGCGCGCGTGCGTGGCGCCGATGCCGCCGAACGTTCGGGCCGTCTCGCCGCACTCGCGGCGATGCAGGACGGCGGCCTGAAGGTGGAAGGCATGGCCGTTCTGCGAGACACGAACTGCAGCGCTTCAGCCGCTTCGCCGCAGGCCTGCGCGCGGCCTTTCCGTGGCCGTCGCGGCTTCGCCGGCATGCTGCCGGACGAAACGATTGTGTGCCGCTGCGAAGCGATCACCGCGGGCGAATTACGTCGCGTCGTGCGCGAGACCGGCGCGAAGGAAGCGAATCGCGCGAAGGCATTTTCGCGCGTCGGCATGGGCCGCTGCCAGGGCCGCTATTGCGCTCACGCGGGCGCGGAAGTCATCGCGGCGGCGGCTTCCGTGCCGTTGTCTTCGGTTGGGCGGCTGCGTGGGCAGGCGCCCGTCAAGCCGTTGCCGGTGGCGCTCGTAGAGGAACCCGACGAATGAGCCACGTCGAACAATGCTCGATCACCAAGCCGATGTGATCGTGATCGGCGGCGGCATCATGGGCACGACCACCGCGTTCTTCCTGCGCCGCCGCAACCCTTCGCGTTCGGTGATCCTGCTCGAGCGCGGCCTGACCGGCCAGCAAGCGAGCGGCGTGAACTTCGGCGGCATCCGCCGGCAAGGCCGCGCGCTGCCGCAACTCGCGATGGCGAACCGCGCGCTCAAGACATGGCAACGTTCGAAGGAACTGCTGGGCGAGGACGTCGAATTCCTGCCGTCGAGCCATACGCGGGTCTGTTATCACGCGCACGACGTGGAGAACTTCGATCGCTATGCCGTCGATGCCCGCGCCTACGGCCTCGAACTCGAAGTGCTGCACGGCAAGGCGATGTTCGAACGCTTCCCTTTTCTCGGCCGCGAAGTGCTGGCTGCCTCCATCTCGCCGCTCGACGGCCATGCGAATCCGCGCCTCGCCGCGCCGGCCTTCGGCCGGGCGGCGGCGCGGCTTGGCGCGCAGGTTGTGGAGAACACGGAGATCGTGCGGGTCGAGAAGGACGGCGACGGCTTTCGCGTGGAAAGCGCGGCGGGCGTGGTCTATCGGGCGGCGCAGATCGTGATCTGCGCGGGCGCGTGGGCGAGCCGGCTGACCGAGCAGTTCGGCGAACCCGTGCCGATGCGCGCAAGCGGACCGCAAATGGCCGTCACTGAACCGGTGCCGTATGTCTTCAAGGCGTCGATGGGCGTCTTCACATCGATCAAGCAGGAAAGCATTTACTTTCGCCAGATTCCGCGCGGCAACATCATCGTGGGCGGCGGGCCGCCCGGTCCCGCCGATGCCCTCACGCGACGCGCATCCGTGCTGCCCATCAACACCGTGCGGCAGATGGCGCAACTGCGCCGGCTGGTGCCGGCGATGGCGCCGCTGCACGTGATCCGCGTCTGGAGCGGCGTGGAAGGGTATCTGCCCGACAGCGAACCGGTGATCGGGCCGCAGCTCGACTACCGATGGCGTTTTCTATGCGTTCGGTTTCTGCGGCTCGGGCTTTCAGATTGGGCCGGGCGTGGGCGAAACGCTGGCAGAGCTTATCGATACCGGCAGCACGCCAATTCCGCTCGATGCATTTTCGGTCGCCCGGTTCGCCTCTGCACAGCAGGCCCAACCCGTGGCGGCGACCCCATGAAACCTTCCGTGCCGCTGACTGAAGCACGCGCGTTCATCGAAGCTCACTTCGATGAACCCGTGACGCTTGCGCAACTTGCCGAGTTGTCGGCGCTCAGCGTGTCGCGGTTTGCGACCGTGTTCCGGCAGCAGTTCGGTTCATCGCCTTACCGGTATTTATGCGGACTGCGAATTGAGCGCGCGCAGGTGCTGTTGCTTGCGGGCGTGCCGGGATCGGTGGTCGCGGCTGAAGTCGGCTTCTTCGATCAAAGTCATTTCGCGCGGCATTTCAAGCGCTTTTGCGGGATGACGCCGAGCATGTATTTGAAGCGGGCGCGGGGGAGAAGTTTGTTGCAAGGCAGTACCGGATCGTTGCGCGGCGCAACGAATGCGAATGAATTCTCAGATCAGAGCGCGCTATGCCGGCAAACGGCATGAAGTGAAAGCGGCAACGGGATGCAGGTTTGTACGCTGCATCCCGTTGTTGTTCGCTTTATTTTGCTTTATTGCGTCTTGATCTGGCGCGGCTTCGGCGGGGATTGAATCTTGTTGTATTCAAATGCCGGCGTCGCTTTCAGCGCATCTTTCGTTGCGCCCGCCAGATAGAAGTTGCCGTTGCGAATATCGAGCGCGGCGATTGGTACCGCTACGTCGTGCGTTGCTACGCCAAGAAATCCACCCGTAGCGACGATAGCCGCTGAAACCGAGTTATCCGGCGCTATCACCAGGTCAAGCACGGAACCAATTTTCTCGTTGTTGTCGTTATATACGGCTTTTCCAAGCACGCTTTTCTTGACGCTCCATCCCGCAAGCAGAGCCTGGGACTGCTGGACGGTCACGCTCAGCGGTTGTGTGCCGGCGACCTGCGCGTGCGCGCCGATGCTGGTTGAGAGAGCGGCGGCGATCAAAAGCGTTTTATATCCAAACTTCATAGTTACTCCTCTTTTTAGAACAGGTTCTATCAGCATTTTTTGTGCCTGATAGGAAATTGCCCGGGATAGTTAGCACGGACGGCAGCCGGCGATAGAGATAAAGTATTCGTTCTGGTCCTGCAAAAACGGGGCGGTGGTTTTCCGCTTCCTGAGTCCCCAAGCGAGGTTCGATATGCAAATGCTCACGGTGCCCATCGTTAAACCTGAAGCGACGAACTTCATTCTGGGCCAAAGCCACTTCATCAAATCTGTCGAAGATCTCCACGAGGCGATGTTCAGTGCCGTCCCGGGAATCAAGTTTGGTTTGGCTTTCTGCGAGGCTTCGGGCAAGCGCCTCGTACGCCGCTCCGGCACCGATGCCGGCTTGATCGAGCTGGCGTGCCAGAACGCGATGGCTATTGCTGCGGGTCACAGCTTCATCATCTTTCTAGGCGATGGATTTTTCCCGGTCAATGTTCTCAATACGATAAAAACAGTGCCGGAGGTATGCCGGATCTTCTGCGCCACGGCAAATCCCACGGAAGTTCTGGTTGCAGAAACGGACCAGGGGCGGGGTATCGTGGGTGTAGTCGACGGTTTTTCGCCGCTTGGCGTGGAAAATGAGGAAGACGTTCAATGGCGCAAGGATCTGTTACGCGCTATTGGTTACAAAGCTTGAGCGCGGCGGTTGTCATCGCGCGAAACCGCGCGCCGGCCTTCCTGTACGCGTTGGACTGCATTTAACGGTGCTGTGACTCGTCATTGCGCGTGACGGTGACCGTGCGTGCTTTTATCGGACTATGGCAAATCTAAGTCTACAACCTGGCACTTTGTGGCCGGCCATCCTGCGGCAGACGGAGCATGCGCTGCGTTCCGGTGCGCTGCGGCCGATCGAAACGACCGAGACAATGATCGATGAAGGTGGCGTGCGGTTCCAGGTTCGTCAGGTTTCAAGCCTCACTCGCAAGGATCAAATCCGGGCGGAGCGCGAGGCAAAAGTCGATGTCAATGTAGTGAAAGGCAGCGTGTTCAATCCTTTCCTTCCTTATGAAGCAGACCTCTTCGTCGCCGATATCTCCGAGACTCATATCGCGTTGCTCAACAAGTTCCCCGTAATCGACCATCATCTATTGATTGTCACCCGGTGCTTCAAATTGCAGGAAGCGTTGCTGGATCTGGCGGACTTTGCTGCGTTGACTGCCTGCATGGCGGAGTTCGATGGAATCGGTTTTTACAATGGCGGCGCACAGGCTGGCGCGAGTCAACCCCACAAACATTTGCAGATCGTGCCGCTGCCGCTAGGAGCATCGAGCCCGGCGCTTCCCATTGAATCTGTTCTGGAATCTGCGCGCATGGAAGACCCGGTGGGCACCGTACCCGGGCTGACTTTTCGGCATGCGTTTGCCCGTCTGGAATTGGGTGCTGTGGGTACTGCGGGTGCTGCGGGTACTGCTGCCGCGCCGCAAGCAGCGCAGACTGCTTTTGATTGCTACCACGCGTTGCTTGATGCGCTTGGGCTGAAGGCGATCGAGGTGAATGGTGAACTTTGTCAGTCGGCGCCGTATAACCTGCTTGTCACTCGCCGATGGATGCTGCTTGTGCCGAGGTCTGCGGAATTTGTCGAAGGAATTTCGGTGAATGCGCTGGGATTTGCGGGATCGTTTTTTGTGCGCGACGCAGCGCGGATGGAAGTCATCAGACGGCTAGGCCCGATGACCGTGCTGCAACGAGCCGCGGCTCTGCCGGGCATGAGCCCGCAGGGCTTGTCAGTAATATGAAAAGCTGGCGCGGGCTTTGGGCAGCACTACGCGACCGATGCTGCGGCCCTGCCGGGCATGGTGCAGCAGAGGCCGTCAGCTATATGAAAAGCTTGCGCGAGCTGTGAGCAGGACTTCGCGACCGATGCAGAGCTGACGTTTGGAGAAGCCGATTCAATTCAGCCGAACGCCCCGCGCTTCAGGTCTTTTTCGAATTCGGCGGTCCATTCGGTGCCGTGTCCGATGCGGTACTCTTTTTCCTTGAGCGTCGATTTGCGAACGACGCTGACGTAGCCCTGAATGGGGTAGACGTCGTCCACGATCTCGGGCGTGGCGGTTTCCTGAAGCAGGAAATCGGCCTCATCGACTCGGCGGCGATGCAAGATGGCAACGAAGTTCGCCTTTTCGTCTGGCGCGATCACTGACATTTGGGGCCTCCCGTAGTGAACGTTCGACGCTTTTAACGTTAGCACAAGTGTTGAGAATGTGGGGAAGGGCCGGTGCGGGGTCGCTGCCGCTCAAGTTAGCGCGGGTTGTATGTCGGCTCGATTTTTTATGCGACTAAGCGAGGCAGCGCAAAACCATGGGAACAGCGTTTTGAGAAGCAACCCGCGAATGACAATAGTGCTAGCGACGCGGCATAAGGCCGCCACGCCGCTACTGACGAAGAAACGCGCGCACGGTGCGGGCGTTTGTTTTAATTGCTTGGCGGGCTGTCTTCCGAATTGGAGTCTTCCGTTACTGCGATAAGCGGAGTCAGCTGGGTCTGGCGGGTGGCCAACAATTTGAACGCAATCCCGCCGATCAGCCGCGCGAATTCATCGTCTAGCTTGAATCCAATATCTTGCAACGGCCAATCCATCACAAGCGCATTGTTCATCATTGGTAGGACCGTCGCACGGTCTACGGTGCAAGTCGTGATTTTTTGCCCGTCTTCGTCGTATGCAATCAGCACACAAACCGCATTCCTTTCGCCCATCACATAGTCCCCTTGCCTGTAACACAACGCGCCAAGCGTTGCGACGCTCGATCAGAGCACATACCTCATGATGATTTTTGCATCGAGTAATAGGCGCTCACTGAGCCATATCCAAGTTGTATTGCAGCATGCATTCTGCTTCCTCTGCGAGCGTTAGAAAGACTCCTGCAACGGTATCGTTAACCTCGGATGTCGTGACCTTGATGTACTCAAACGGCGCGGCGTCGCCTAACGGCGTGCCGCTTGCGTCAATGTTAAACATGTCACAAGCGTGCACGGGTGCGGACCTTTTCTTAATTGCTTGGGGGCGGATTCTTCGCGTCGGGGTGATCCGTCACGGTAATAAGCGGTGTTAGTTCAGGCTGTGCCGTCGCAAGCAACCGAAACACCAGGCCGCCGATACCTCGTGCGACCTCGTCATCAAGCTTAAAATTTGACTCTGCAAGTGCCCACGGCACGACAAGCGCGCGGCTCATTAGATCGTCAACGGATGCGCGCGGTACGGTGCAAATATTGAAACTCTGATTCGGTTCATCGAACGTAATAAGAACGCCCTTGGGTTTCTGCGAGATCAAAACAGTTCTCCTTTCCCGTGCGGCGCGAAATCCCATCGTTTGTAGAGCAGATATCGATAGCCGCCATTGCGCATTAATTCGTGTGTCATCCTGTCTTTTTGTCGGTGGAAACGGGATAACGCTAACGCACTTTTTCGCGCGCCCATCTTAAAAACAGATGGGCGTGCGGGCGGTGACGTTCAAGCGTGGTGAATGAAGGGCTTTGCAGTAACGTCCGAATGGCATCGACGCGCCAAAGAACGGACCTGACTGCAACGAAGGTCGGCACGGTGTGGGCCTGATTTCGTCTGCGGCAACGAGAACACCTCGCGCTACGCGCGATCAACTGCGCCTGGTAGCGCGCGCACGAATAACTTCGGTGAACCTCAAGAGCGGTGAGGCCGTACCAGTCTGTAGGCGCATCGAACTTGCCCGAGAGCACTGGTGGCGAAGCGTGGGGATGTAAGGATTCGCGAGAAGGAGGGTTTCAAGTGTCCGTTGCTCTAGCGAGCACCGTACTACGCGGGAACCAAAAGCAGTGGTCTGCACGCTGGGGACACTTAATACAGATTGTGGAGAGGCGTTTTCTTTGCTTCGTTTCTTTGTCGCCGAAGGACCAAGAAATGAAGTCCCGCCACGGACAGTGGCTAATAGTGATAAAAAATATAGCCAACATTGAACCCGCGCTAACGTACGCAGCAGCAACCCGGCACCGACCCTGACCACCGCCGGTAGCCTGCCCCCAGAGAAACCTCGAGTGCGAACGCAAACAACTCGCGCAGTGGCTAATATTGCGAAAAAATATCGCCAACACACAACCCGAGCTAACGTAAGCAGCATCCCGACCCCAACCCCCCGTCCACCGGCGCGAGCAAACTCACCCCACGATTAACCCCGCCCCTTTCAAAGCATCGCGAATCCCCAACGCCGGGTAGGCGCGATCAACAGTCCGCATATCGCTACGCGTCTCTTCAACAATCCAGTCCCGAATCGCCCCCACCACCGGCCGCATAGGCCGGCTCTCCGGCGATACCAGGCAGCAGCGCCGGTTTGTCACCAGCAACTCCTGCTCCGCAGGCACCAACGCACCTTCCGCAAGCCAGTGCGAAACCACGTTAAGCCAGCCCAAGCGCGATCCCTTGCCCCAAGCAGCGCGGCCTGCACGACGATGGCGTAATCGTTGAAGCTCAGCATGCTGGCCGCGCGCCGCTTATGCCCGGCGAACGCCGCGAAGCGGTCATGCCAGCCGCGCTCGCCATCGTCCATGACGATCACCGTATCGCCGTGCGTGTCGGCCTCATCCATCAGCGCCTGGTCGTGATACCGCCGGTTGCACACCGGCAGCAAGCGCCTCCGGCATCACCAGCACGCTATTCGCGCCTATCTCGTCCTGCGTCATGAAGCGCATGCCAAGATCGACATCGACAAGCGGCCCGCCAATACGCCCCGATATCAACTGAAAGCGCAGGTCGACGGAGGGAAACGCCTGGTTCAGCCGGTTCATGCGCGGCATCAGCCAGTGCGTGGTGAAAGCAGTCGATACCGATAACGTCACCGACTCCACGCCCGTGGAGCGCGCCTCGATCTCGCGAATCGCGCCTTCAATGCCGCTAAAGCCCTCGGAAATCTTCCGGTAGAGAATCCGGCCGTTCTCGGTCAGCTCGATGCCGCCGCGCACGCGCTCGAACAAGCGCACGCCGAGATGATCTTCCATGCGCGCCAGCATGCGGCTGACCGCGGGCTGGCTGACGTACAGTTCCTGCGCCGCGCGGGTAAAGTTGCCGCAGCGCGCGGCGGCCTCGAAGACGAACAGCGCGTTGGCGCTCGGCAGTTTTTTGCGTAGATTGGGCATGACCTGATGTTATGCCTGATCCAACAATTCGGGAATTGCCGCCAATAATATCGCGCCGTATATTTTGATCAACCGATGACCTTCAAGGCGAGAAAACAGGGTATGGATGCAAGAGCGAAAGCAGGTGTATCGATCCGGTCGGCCACGAAACGCTACGGCTCCGTGGTCGCGCTGGACGACGTATCGCTCGATATCGCGCCCGGCGAATTCGTCTCGCTGCTCGGGCCTTCCGGCTCGGGCAAGACCACCTTGCTCGGCATTCTCGGCGGCTTCGTGCAGCCGAGTTCCGGCGCGGTCTGGGTAGGCGAGCGGGACATTACATACGCGCCGCCGCACAAGCGCGACATCGGCATCGTGTTTCAGAACTACGCGCTGTTCCCGCATATGACGGTCGGCGAGAACGTCGCGTTCCCGTTGCGCGCGCGGCGTCAGCCGAAAGCAGGCTGGGCGCGCAAGGTGTCCGATGCGCTGGCGATGGTCGAACTGGGCGGCTATGAAAGCCGCGGCATCGCCCAGTTGTCGGGCGGCCAGCGCCAGCGCGTGGCGCTGGCTCGCGCGATGGTGTTCGAGCCGCAACTGATCCTGATGGACGAACCGCTTTCCGCGCTCGACAAGCAGTTGCGCGAGACCATGCAGATCGAATTGCGGCGCTTGCACAGGAAGCTCGAAGCGACGATTGTCTATGTGACGCACGACCAGCGCGAGGCGCTCACCATGAGCGACCGCGTGGCCGTGCTGCGCAATGGCCGGCTGGTGCAGATCGACACGCCCGAGCGCCTCTACGACCGCCCGTGCGACGCGTTCGTGGCGAGTTTCATCGGCGAGGCGACGCTGCTCGACGTGACCCGCGCCGGCGACGACGCCGTGAAGCTCGGCGATATCGTGTTGCGAACCGCGCATCCGTTGCCGCGCGGCGACAAACTTTTGCTGGCGGTGCAGACCGAAAAGCTAGTGATCGACGACGGGCATGAAAAGCCCGGCGTGAACCGGCTGGTGTGCCGCGTCACCGAAGTGCTGTATCAGGGCGAGAGCCTGCGCGTGTTCGCGACGCTCGCCGACGGCACGGCAATCAGTCTCAGGCAACCCGGCAGTCACGACGCGCGTCAGCGCATTCCCGCACCGGGCGCCGAGATGACGGTGTTGCTCGATCCGCAGGACACCATCGTCGTGCCGGCCTGACTTTCTTTCTGACTTTTACATAAGCCCGTATGCACGGGCATTCTCAGCGACGATCTCAAACGAACTATAGAGGATTACGAATCATGAAGCTCAGCGACTTTAAGGTTTTGACGTTCGACGTTGTAGGCACGCTCATCGACTTCGAAAGCGGCGTGCTGGCGTCGGTGCGTCGTCTGGGCGGCGCGGCCGCGAAGGATCTCACCGATGACCAGATCTTCGAGCCGTACATGCGCGGCCGCGCGGCATTTCCCGGCCGTTCCAGCGAGGCGATGGCGAGCGTCTACCAGTCGCTCGCGAAGGAACTCGGCCTGCCCGCTGATGACCAGACCGCCGCTGCATTCCAGCGCGACGTGCTCGACTGGCCGGCGTTCGAAGATTCCGTGGCGGCGCTCAAGCGGCTGCGCAAGCACTATCGGCTGGTGGCGATGACGAATGCGGATCGCGTGGCGTTGTCGGCGTATGCCCACACGCTCGGCGATCCGTTCGACGACACCGTATGCTGCCGACGAAACCGGCGTCGCCAAGCCGGACCCGCAATTCTTCGCTTATAACCGCGGCCGTCAGGCGGCGTTCGGCTACAAGTTCGGCGAGATCCTGCACACGGCGCAAAGCCAGTATCACGACATTGGCGTCGCGACCGAACTCGGTTATTCGACCTGCTGGATCGAACGGCGTCAGGGCATGAAGGGCTTCGGCGCGACGCCGACGCCCGCCGCCGTCACCACGCCGACCTTCAATTTCCCGACGCTCGCCGCACTCGCCGACGCGGTGGAAGCCGAAGCGCGCGCCGCATGATGCAACAGCGCCGTGATCCGGCCGGCTGCGCCATCGCTATGGATCGACATGGCCGGCGCTGCGCCCGCAGCGGATGCGCCCGTCAGCACGGGCGCGCCGCTCGCACGCGATCTCGTCGTGGACGTGGCGGTGATCGGCGCGGGCTACTCGGGCTTGTCGGCGGCGTATGCGCTGCAAAAGCGCGGCGTGCATACGGTCGTGCTCGACGCCAATCCGGTCGGCTGGGGCGCGAGCGGACGCAATGGCGGCGTGGTGTCGTCGAAGTTCCGCTTGTCGTTTCCGGCAATCGAACGCCTGCATGGCCTCGATACCGCGAAGACACAATGCACCGGCTCGCGCACGACGGCGTGCGCGTGGTCGAACAGTTCATCGATGAATTCAAGCTCGACAGCGCCCGTTTCGAACACACCGGCAGCCTGCGTTGCGCCCATACCGAACGCGCCTTAGCAGCCATTCGCGCCGAGGCGGACTGGGTGAAGCATACACTCGGCGACACCACGATGACGGTTCAATCGCGTGCCGCAGATCGAGCACGAAACGGGATCGAAGGCGTTTGTCGGCGGCGTGCTGAGCGCCGACGCCGGCACCATCCTGCCGCTTGAATACGTGCGCGGACTCGCGGCCGGGCTCACGCGGCGCAAGGTGGATATCTACGAATCGACGCCCGTGCTGGACATGATTCGCTCGGGCGGTAACGAAGGCGTGACCTTGCGCACGCCGAACGGCACGGTCCGTGCGAAGCAGGTGATCGTCGCCACCAACGCCTATTCGGATCTGACGGCGGCGACCGCGCCTTATCAACGCGAGCTGGTGCCGTTTCGCAGCGCGATGATCGCAACCGAACGCCTGCCCGCCGAACTCGATGCCCGCCTGATGGTCGAGCGCCGCAGTTATACGGAGACGCGGCGCATGATGAAGTGGTTTCGCAAAGTCGATGGCCGCATGCTGTTCGGCGGCCGCGACGCGTTCGGCAAGGAAGGGCAGACGACCGGCTTCGATGCGCTGCAGCGCGCCATGATTGCACTGTTTCCAGATCTGGCCGGTGTGCGCGTAGAGTATCAATGGTCGGGTTATGTGGGCATGACGTTCAACTCGCTGCCGCATGTGGGCCGCAGTGACGACGCCACGACTTTTTGTCTCGGCTATAACGGCGCCGGGATCGCGATGGCCAGTTTGCTGGGCCAGCAAGCGGCGGCTCTTGCCCTTGGCGACACCCCGGAGCTTGCGTTGCTCGCGGCGCCGGGACTGAACCCCGTGCCGTTCCATTCGCTGCGCGCGCCAGGCGTTCGCCTGGTCGCTGCGTGGTACCAGTTCCTCGATGCCGTAGGTGCATGATGCGAAGCGCTACCCGGACTTTTGAAGGACAGACTGCAATGCACGCTTCATCGGCGGATCCTTCCATTCTTTATCAGCGGCGCGAAGACCGCACCATGCTCCTGCTGATGACGCCTGCGCTGGTGGTGATTGTGTTGCTGCTGGTCGTGCCGCTTGCATGGCTCTCGTGGCAATCCATCTGGAACCACGGCTTCACGCTCGAGAACTACCGGCGCATCTTTACCGGCGTGTATCTCGACACGTTCCTGCTGACCTTCAAGCTCAGCTTGATCGTGACGGCCGTGACCTTGCTGCTTGGGTATCCGGTGGCCTATCTGGCGGCGTCGGTGCCGCCGAAGGTCAGCGCGCTGATACTCGGCATGGTCATCCTGCCGTTCTGGACCAGCGTGCTGGTGCGAACCTATGCATGGCTCGTGCTGCTGCAGCGCACCGGCGTGGTCAACAAGTCGCTGATGGCGAGCGGGATCATCGACCACCCGCTGCAACTCGCGTACAACCAGCTTCGGCACGGTCGTCGCCATGGTGCATATCTTGTTGCCGTTCATGGTGCTGCCGCTCTATTCAGCGATGCAGAAAATCCCGCAGAACCTGTCGCAAGCCGGCGCGAGTCTCGGCGGCTCGCCGCTGCATGTATTCGCGCGCGTGTTCCTGCCGTTATCGATGAGCGGGGTCATCGCGGGCGTGACGCTCGTTTTTATCCTGTGTCTCGGCTTCTACATCACGCCCGAACTGATGGGCGGCGGCAAGTCGGTCATGGTGTCCATGGTCGTGAGCCGTAACGTCGAAATCTACAATAGCTGGGGCGCGGCGAGCGCGGTCAGTGTCGTGCTGCTGGTCTGCGTGTTCGCTATTTTCTACGCGGCGAGCCGTGTGGTTCCGCTTGAAAAAACCCTGGGCGCGAAATGAACGCAATCAAGCAGATCGACATGAAACAGCTTTCATTCGGCCGCATCGTGCTCGGCTTCGCCGTTGTGCTGATCCTCGTGTTCCTGATGGTGCCGATCCTGATCGTCGTGCCGCTGTCGTTCTCCGACACGCGCTTCATGACCTTCCCGCCGCCGGCCTACTCGCTGCGCTGGTATCACGCGTTCTTCGGCAATCCGGCCTGGATCGATGCGGCGCGGACTACGCTGATTGCTTCGACCAGCGCCGCGCTGATTGCCACGCCGCTCGGCGTGGCAGCCGCGTACGCGATCCAGAACGGCACGCACCGGTGCATGCGTTATCTGCGCACCGTGCTCATGTTGCCGTTGATGGTGCCTATCATCATCGTCGCGGTGGGCGTGTTCTTCGTGTACTCGCAAGCGGGTTACGTGAACAGCCTGGGCGGTTTGATTGTCGCGGACACCATGCTCGGCCTGCCCTATGTGCTCATCTCCGTGGGCGCGGATCTGCGCACCTTCGATCCCACCCAGGAGATGGTCGCGCGCAGTCTCGGCATGAACCGCTTGCGCAGTTTCATGACGGTCACGCTGCCGCAGATCAAGGCGAGCGTGATCTCCGGCGCGGTGTTCGTCTTCATCCAGGCGCTGGACGAGACGGTCGTCGCGCTGTTTATTTCGGGTGGCACGAACCAGACGCTCACACGCCGCATGTTCGTTACCTTGCGTGACGAGATCGATCCGACCATCGCTGCGATCAGCACCATGCTGACCGCGCTCACGCTGTGTCTCGTGATGATCGTGGTGGTGAGCCGCAAGTCGGCCGCACGCGCTTGAGTGCTTGCTTAATCGTTGCTCAACCGGAGCTTTCAATGAGCCATGAACTGCAGTTTTATATCGGCGGCGCAGTGGGTCGCGCCGGCCGGCAATGCGCGTCTGCCTGTCATCGATCCATCCACCGAAGAAGCCTTCGCCGAGATCGCGATGGGCACGCCCGCCGATGTCGATCGCGCGGTCGCGGCGGCGCGCAACGCGTTCGCGTCGTTTGCGCTGACTACGCCCGACGAGCGGCTTGCGCTGATCCGCAAGATTCTGGAGGCGTACGGAGAACGCTACGACGAGATGGCGCTTCTCATCTCGCGCGAGATCGGCGCGCCGCGCGCTTTGGCGCACGGCTGGCAAGCCGGCCTCGGCACGCGGCATCTCAAGGAACTGATCCGGACCTGCGAGACCTTCGCCTGGCAGCGCAGCAAAGGGACGACGCTGATCACGCATGAGCCCATCGGCGTGGTCGCGCTGATCACGCCGTGGAACTGGCCGATCAACCAGATTGTCTGCAAGGTCGCGCCCGCCATAGCCGCCGGGTTGCACGATGGTGCTCAAGCCCAGCGAAGTCTCGCCGTTGAACGCGCTCCTGTTCGCCGAGATACTCGACGCGGCCGGCGTCCCGCCGGGCGTGTTCAATCTCGTGAACGGCGATGGCCCGACAGTCGGCGCCGCGCTGTGCAGTCATCCCGATGTGGACATGGTGTCGTTCACCGGCTCGACGCGCGCGGGTATCGAGATCGCCAAGCTGGCTGCGCCGACGGTCAAGCGCGTGCATCAGGAACTGGGCGGCAAGTCGGCCAACCTCATTCTCGACGATGCCGATCTCGACGCCGCCGTGACCTCGGGCGTCAATGCGTGTTTCGGCAACAGCGGCCAGTCGTGCAATGCGCCCACGCGCATGTTCGTGCCTGCCGCGCGTCATGAGGAAGCGGTGGCGATTGCACGTCGGGCGGCCGAGGCCCATGTAGTCGGTCCCGCCGATGCAGCCGCTACGACGCTCGGACCCGTGGTCAGCGCGTTGCAGTTCGAGCGCATTCAGCGCTTGATCGAGATCGGCGTGGAAGAGGGCGCGCGCGTGGTGACGGGCGGCCCGGGCCGGCCCGAAGGACTCGACGCGCGGCTACTATCGTCCGTCCGACCGTGTTCGCCGGCGTGACACCCGACATGACGATCGCCCGCGATGAAATCTTCGGCCCGGTGCTGTCGATCCTGCCGTATCGCGACGAGGACGACGCCATCGCCATGGCCAACGACAGCGTGTTCGGCCTGGCGGCTTATGTGCAATCCGGCGACCTCGAACGTGCGCGCCGCGTGGCGTTCCGCTTGCGCGCCGGCAGCGTCCATATCAACTATCCCGAGTGGGACGCAGGCGCGCCGTTCGGCGGCTACAAACAATCGGGCAACGGCCGCGAGTACGGCGAATGGGGACTTGAAGCGTTCCTCGAGGTCAAGGGCATCGTCGGTTACGGCGCCTGAAGCGGCTCCGGAGCGGATCATGTCGGCGATCCGCTCGGCGATCATGATGGTCGGAATGTTCGTGTTCGCGCACGGAATGGACGGCATCAGCGAGGCATCGCAGACGTGCAAACCCTGCACGCCGTAGACGGCGCCCGTTGCGTCGGTCACGGCTAGTGGATCGTCGGCGGCGCCCATCCTGCAGGTTCCCGACGGATGCCAGGTGCCACCAACCGAGCGCGTGACGAACTGCGTCATCGCGCGGTCATCGTGGAGGAGATCGATGATCGATACCCCTTGCGTCACCAGCCGGCGAATCAATCCTGCGCGCCACGGCCCGGCCCAATCCAGCAACGCGCTCAATGCCCCGCGCTGAATCGCGTTTGCGGTTCCCGGCACGGCGACCTTCGCCACGCGCGGAGAATAACTCGACGGAAAGATCGTGCTCCGATAACGCTTCATGGAAGGGTCCGCGAGCGTCTCGGCGCCGAAGCGAACGGCAAGCTTCAGGCGCGTCGAGGTCGCGTGAATCCGAGAGCATATTGAACTCGACGGCGGGTTCATCGTCTGGATTCGCCGATGTCAGCGTGACCCGGCCGCGCGAGTACGACTTGTTGACCCAGAAGAAGATTGTCCCCAGCCGATACCCGATGGAATGCCAGCCCGAACGCGACAGGATCGCGCCGTGCATGTCGCCTTGAACGGTGTTTGGCAGGCCTGATGAAAAGCGCACGATGGCCTGCTCGTGATGTTCGTCGGGGAACGGCGTGCGTGCGGCGCGGGGCAGATAAGCCGAGACAGCGATGGACGGATGTTCCATCAGATTGCCGCCGACGCCCGGCCGGTTCGCGACCAGCGGAATGTGTAATGCAGCGAGTTGATCGGCGGCGCCGATACCGCTGCGCAGCAGTATCGCGGGGCTATGGATCGCACCTGCGCAGACGATCACGCGAGTGGCACGTACTTCCTCGCCGGAGCCGAGGCGCGCGCCGATTGCTTGCGTGCCGTCGAACAGCACGCGATCCACCACCGCGTCCGTTCTTATCGTGAGGTTGGGTCGCTGGCGCACTGCGTCGGTGAGGTAACAAATGGAGGTCGGAATCCGTTCGCCTTCGGCGCTGATTGCAATCGCGCCAACAAAAGTGCCGTCTTTCCAGGCGCCATTTTGATCGTCGAGCTTCGCGTAACCGCGCCGGTCCAGTGTGGCAAGCACAGCCTTGCACGAACGGCGATATGCGCGGCCATTCCGTGCGCTTAATGCGGACCGGCCCGGTCTTGCCGTGCAGGTCGCCATTAAAATCGGTGTCCGTTTCGAGCTTGCGAAAGTAGGGCAGGCAAGTCGTCCATGTCCAGCCACGTGCGCCGAGGGCATCCCATTCGTCGTAATCGGCAGGTGCCCCGCGATTCGCCATCAAAGCGTTGATCGCCGAACCGCCACCGAGAATGCGCGCCTGCTCATAGCGGCGCGTTTGCGCCACGCTGTTCATCCTTGCTGAAAGACTTTTCCAGATGTAGCTGGTATTCAGATACGCGCGGCCGGGATAGCGGCTGCGAATGGCCGCAGGCATGTCGGCGGATGAAATATTGCGACCGGCTTCGATGAGGCATACGGTCTTGCCGGCTTCTTCGGACAGGCGTGCAGCCAGCACGCAACCCGCCGAGCCGCCGCCGAGAATGAGGTAATCGATCACGTTTTACGGAAGAGTGTTCACGACGGCGTGCAAACGAAAGCGCCCGGGATGCTACTGCTTTCCCGGGCGCAACAAAGACATCGATCAAGCGTCAACGCAACGATCGTTCAGCGTGTTCACTGCATGAACTTGAGCCACCGCGCCTTGGCCTGAACGCCGGGTTCGGATGCCCACCAGTCTTCGGACATCAACGCCTGCTTGGATGCATTCTCCGGAGAGCTTGGCAATTCGCTTGCGCGCTTCACGGTGATCTTGCCGGTTTTAAATGCGGCCGGATTGCCCGGACCGTAGTCGATATAAAGCGGCAAGTTCGCCTGCAATTCCGGCGATACCGCCGCGTTCACGAACTGAATCGCCGTGGGCAGATTCGGCGCGTTCTTGAGAATGCACAACTGCGTGTTTTGCAGAATGCCGTCGTTGTACGTGAACGCGATATCCGGATTGTCCTTCTGCACTGCGCTCGCGCGGCCGTTCCAGATCATCTCCATGTCCACTTCGCCGTCATGCAGCAATTGCGCCGACTGGCCGCCCGACGTCCACCAGACGGTGATGTCCGGCTTGATCTGCTGGAGCTTCTTGAAGGCTCGGTCCACATCGAGCGGATAGAGCTTGTCGCGCGGCACGCCGTCGGCGAGCAATGCCGCTTCCAGCACCGTTTGCGGATCATTGCGCAGCGCGCGCGTGCCGGGGAACGCCTTCACGTTCCAGAAATCGGCCCAGCTTTGCGGGACCTTCTTGAGCGACTTCTTGTTGTAGCCGATCACGGTCGAATAGAACTCGTACGCAACCGAATACGGCGTGCGGTATTGCTCCGGCATGGCAGCGGCGTTTGGCAGCTTCGAGAAATCCAGCTTCTCCAGCAAGCCTTCGCGGCCGCCGCGCAGACAGTTCGACGTCGGGGTATCGACGACATCCCAGATCGGTTTGCCGGTCGCGCCCTGTGCCTTGATTGCCGGCCACGCGTCGGGGATGCTGTCCTGGTTGACCGTGATGCCGAGCAGCTTCGCGGCGGGATCGAGAATGGCCTTGGTCTGGGCTTCCTGGTAGGCTGCCGCCTTGCGAGACGAAGGTTATTTGTCCAGCCGCCAGAACGGGTCCGGAGGAGGCGAGACCGACTAGCAGCAACAGTGCGACGGGGCGAAGCGGCAGGTTTCTCATCGACGGCGGTCCTGGATGGTTGAGGGATAGGTCATGGGGCGCGATGGGACGCGTGCGCTTGCGGAGGTGGCTTGATGCGTTGTCAATGTAATGCCAAGTTTTTCCTGCGCTTGCCTCGCATGGCGAAACGACATGGTCTCGCTGGTGCAGTGCAGGCGACGGTCGCACGCCTCGTATGGATAAAATATAGAGGGCCAATTTTTGCATGGCAATGCCGCAATTGTTTGAGTGCCTATAACTTGAGGTAATGGAGGGGGGGTTTCGTTCGCACTCGGTCAGGGTTTTGGGCGCGGGGCTGATGGTCGGTGGTCAGGGTCGATGCTGGGTTGTTGCTGCGTACGTTAGCGCGGGTTGTATGTTGGCTAAATTTTTGCGTTCGCACTCGGGCGGGGTTTTGGGCTCGGAGCGGGTGCAGTGGTCGGGGTCGATGCTGGGTTGCTGCTGCGTACGTTAGCGCGAGTTGTATGTGAGCTAAATTTTTTATCACTATTAGCCAGGGTATTTACGTTCGCACTCGGGAGTTCTTTGGGGCGGGCTACCGGCTGTGGTCGGGGTCAGTGCCGGGTTGCTGCTGCTTACGTTAGTGCGGGTTGTATGTGAGCCATATTTTTTATCACTATTAGCCACTGTGCGTGGCGGCACTTCATTTCTTGGTCCTTCGGCGACAAAGAAACGAAGCAAAGAAAACGCCTCTCCACAATCTATATAAAGTGTCCCCAGCGTGCAGACCACTGCTTTTGGTCCCCGCGTAGCACGGTGCTCGCTAGAGCGACGGACGCTTGAAACCCTCCTTCTCGCGAATCCCTACATCCCCACGCTTCGCCACCAGTGCTCTCGGGCAAGAACGGTGGCCATGGATCAATATGGCCTCACGGGTCTTTATGGATTAGTTGCGTGATCCGCGTGACCTTTTAGGCGAGAGGCGCGCATAACGCGCATACGTTTGGGCGCCAGCCCATCAGAAAAAATAGTGGAACGCCGCGCCATGCGCGAACAATTGCGCCTGACCCACTATCCACCGAGCAACTCTACTAAACCCTAAACAGGTGTGAGGCCGTACTGGTCCGTGGGTGTTCCGAACTTGCCCGAGAGCACTGGTGGCGAAGCGTGGGGATGTAGGGATTCGCGAGAAGGAGGGTTTCAAGTGTCCGTGGTTTTGCGAGCACCGTGCTACGCGGGAACCAAAAGCAGTGGTCTGCACGCTGGGGACACTTAAAGCAGATTGTTGGAAGGCGTTTTCTTTGCTTCGTTTCTTTGTCGCCGTTGGACAAAGAAATGAAGTGCCGCCACGCACAGTGGCTAATAGTGATAAAAAATTTAGCTCACATACAACTCGCGCTAGCGTACGCAGCAGCAACCCAGCATCGACCCTGACCACTGCACCCGCTCCGCGCCCAAAACCCCGCCCGAGTGCGAACGCAAAAATTTAGCCAACATACAACCCGCGCTAACGCACGCAGCAGCAACCCAGCACCAACCCCGACCACCGACCATCAGCCCCGCGCCCAAAACCCCGCCCGAGTGCGAACGAAAACAACCTTGAGTTCTAAAAAATCACGTACACCTTTCGCATTGTCTCTTCCACTTCCCACAATCCCTCAGTGTTCGCCTCAAAAAACAGCGTGTCACCACCGGCGAAGTGGATCGTATCTTCACCGTCCGGCGTAAAGCGTCCGCGCCCCGCGAGAAAATGCATGACCTCCGCCTGCTTGACCGAGCGCCGATACGTCCCCGCCGTGCATTCGAAAATACCGGTATCGATAGCTTCACTGCCCTCGATCACGCGCTGCACCCCCGACACCTGAATCGGGGCGGTGCCAGGCAGGCCGGCAGTGCCCCAATCCTCAAGATTTTGCAGGCCGACGCTCTGCTTGATTTGCTGAACCTTCATATTGTCCTTTCGTGTTCGCTGTCCGTGATGCTAAGTCGAAGTTTTCGCCGCCACTTTCCGCTCGATCTTCCCTAAGCGCACAACCGTCACGCCCGGGCGCAACTGTCGCAGCGACGGCATCACCAGCATGCAATCGTCGTAAGGCGTGCGGACCGGCTCGCCATTCGACCAGCCGATAACACTCCCCGCCTCAGGGAAAATTTCCAGGCCGGTGTAAGGACCGGCGAAGCGAAAATCCATGCTGCTCGCGACGACCGGTTCCGTCACACGCACGACGTGCATGATCTCCGGCAAAGCTGCGAACCAGTCAGCGGGTAAATCCTCGCGGTCGATCACGCCGGAAAGCAGCAGGAAACGCGCAGTCGTATCGCGGGCGACCGTCACCGCGTTTTGTTCCCAATGCTGTCCGCATTCGATCAACAACGCATTCTTCGGGCTATCGGTGGCGCCGAACCCTTCGTAATCGCGCATCCGGCGACCTTCAGGATGGCCCTCATCGCAGATCACGGTGGCGGGCGTGCCAAGTTGCAACGACAATTCGATGCCCTTATCCAGCGGCCCCGCAACAATCAGAGGCGCGCTTCGCTCGTGCATTGAATGGAGATCGAGCAGCGTGTCCACGGTGTCGATAACCGGGCGCATCTCTCTCGCGCGTGCGAGCTCGCTCGATGTGCGCGACATGTCGTCGAGCACTTCGCTTTTCCACACGCGGTTGAAATCCTGATCGACGAAACGGGCGGCATCGGGGTTCGACGGATCGAAGCTGGCATACGCCGCGACGTTGGCGAACGCGAGCGTGAGGCGCCCGCGCCGCGGCCGCAATTTCAGGCGCAACAACTCGTCGACGACAATCGCGCCGCATACTTCGTTACCGTGCGTCAGCGCGTTGATCATCACGTGCGGCCCGGGCAAACCGGAATCGAAGGTATGCACGTACGGCACGCCCGACTCCGAATTCGCATGGGTCGAGATATCCGGGAACGTGAGCTCGATCGGATAGTTTTCAGTAGGCGTGCTCATTCGAGATTCCCCTGGCACAGGTACTTGATCGACAGATAGTCGTCGAGGCCGTATTTCGAGCCTTCGCGTCCATAACCTGATTCCTTCACGCCGCCGAAAGGCGCAGCCTCGCTTGAGAGCGCCCCTTCGTTGATGCCGACAATGCCCGCTTCCAGCGCCCGGGATACACGGTCGATGCGCCGCAGATCCTGACTATAGAAATACGACGCGAGGCCGAACGGCGTCTCGTTGGCGGCCTTGATGGCTTCGGCTTCGTCATCGAAACGGAACAGCGGCACGACCGGTCCGAAGGTCTCTTCACCGCACAGGAGCATCTCGTGGGTGGCATCGGCGAGCACGGTCGGCGCGAAGTATTGCGGGCCGAGTTCGGGCAGGCGCTTGCCGCCTGCGAGCACGCGTGCGCCGTGCTCGATGGCATCATCGACGTGACGCGCGATCTTGTCGAGCGCGCGCACATTGATCATCGGACCGATCTGCGCGTCGGGGTCCGTGGCGGGCGCGACCTTCAGTTCGGCTACGCGGCGGCTTAGCATCTGCGCGAATTTTTCATAGACGCCGGCCTGCACATACACGCGATTAGGGCATACGCAGGTCTGGCCGCCATTACGGAACTTAGAGACGAGGAGGCCGGCGACGGCGGCGTCGAGGTCGGCGTCATCGAAGACGATGAACGGCGCATTGCCGCCCAGTTCCAGGGACAACTTCTTCAGCGTTGCCGCCGATTTGCGCGCCAGATATTTGCCCACGGGCGTTGAACCGGTGAACGTGATCTTGCGCACGCGCGAATCCTCAAGCCAGTCGGCGACGGTCGCCACCGCGTGATCGCGGGACGCCGTGATCAGGTTCAATACGCCCGCCGGCACGCCGGCTTCGTGCGCGAGCAGGACCAGCGCGGAAGCCGTCAGCGGCGTATCTTCAGCGGGCTTCGCAACGACCGTGCAACCCGCCGCAAGTGCCGGCGCGATCTTGCGCGCGATCATCGCGAGCGGAAAATTCCACGGCGTGATGGCGGCAACAATGCCGATGGGCTCCTTCACCGCGCTCATGCGCTTGCCGCGCTGCTGCTGCGGAATGATGTCGCCGTAGATGCGCGTGGCTTCGTCGGCGAACCACGCCACATACGACGCGCCATACGCCACTTCACCCCGGCCTTCGGCCAGCGGCTTGCCTTGTTCGAGCGAGATCAGCGTGCCGAGCGCGTCCTGGTTCGCCATGATCAGCGCGTTCCATTTATGGAGGATCACCGCGCGCTCTTTCGGCAACAACGCGCGCCAGGCAGGCGCCGCGCGAGCGGCTGCATCGGTGGCGGCGCGCGCGTCGGCGGGGCTGCTGTCGGCGACCTGCGCGATGGTCTTGCCGGTGGCCGGATCAGTGACGGCGAAGCGTGCGCCGTCAGCGGCGGCGCGCCATTGGCCATCGATAAAATTCTCTGAGCGAATCAGCTCTTTCAACTCAAATAGACGTGTCATGAAGATGCTCCTGATCAAGCCAGCCGGGCGGCGATTGCCTGGCCGACATCCGTTGTGCTTGCCTTGCCGCCGAGGTCGCCGGTATGCGGCCCTTCCTTAAGTGTTGCTTCGATGGCCGCGAGGATGGCGTCATGCGCCTCACGTTCCGGGCCTTTAGAGTCGCCGAGGAACTCGAGCATCATGGCTGCCGACCAGATCATGGCGACCGGGTTAGCGATGTTCTTGCCCGCGATGTCCGGCGCCGATCCGTGCACCGGTTCGAACAGCGATGGAAACTTGCGCTCCGGATTCAGGTTGCCCGACGGTGCGAGGCCGATCGTGCCGGTACAGGCCGGGCCGAGGTCGGAGAGGATATCGCCGAAGAGGTTGGTGGCTACCACCACATCGAAGCGGTCCGGGTTCAGCACGAAGCGTGCGCACAGGATGTCGATGTGCTGCTTGTCCCATTTGACGTCCGGATAGAGCGCCGCCACTTCGGCGGCGCGGTTATCCCACCATGGCATGCTGATCGCGATGCCGTTGCTCTTCGTGGCGACCGTGATCTTTTTCTTTTCGCGGCGTTGCGCGAGGTCGAATGCGAACTTCAGCACGCGTTCGCTGCCGTGGCGCGTGAAGACCGATTCCTGCAGGACGAACTCGCGGTCCGTGCCTTCGAACATCACGCCGCCGACCGATGAATATTCGCCTTCGGTGTTTTCGCGAACGATCCAGAAATCGATGTCGCCGGCCTTGCGGTTTGCCAGCGGCGAGGGAACGCCTTCGAATAAGCGGGCAGGGCGCAGGTTGATGTACTGGTCGAATTCGCGGCGGAATTTAAGCAGCGAGCCCCACAGGGAGATGTGATCGGGGACTGTGTCGGGCCAGCCGACAGCGCCGAAGAGGACTGCATCGGCGGTCTCTATTTGCGACTTCCAGTCGTCGGGCATCATTTGGCCGTGTTGCTGGTAGTAGGCGCAACTGGCCCATTCTATGTGTTGGTATTCGATGGTTATGCCGAAGCGCTTCGTGGCGGCGTCGAGCACGCGGATGGCTTCGGGCATGACTTCTGTGCCGATACCATCGCCGGGGATTACTGCGATTTTGTAGGTTTTACTCATGAGGGGCTCCGTTGGTCAGTGTTTGCACTGGGTTTTTGGGGGGCTTTTCGTTCGCACTCGGGCGGGGTTTTGGGGGCGTGGGGGCGGCCGTGGTCGAGGGTCGGTGCTGGGTTGTTGCTGCTTACGTTAGCTCGGGTTTAATGTTGGCTATATTTTTTATCACTATTAGCCACTGTGCGTGGCGGCACTTCATTTCTATGTCTGTGGTACTGCGTTGGTGCTGGGTTGCTGCTGCTTACGTTAGCGCGGGTTTAATCTTGGCTATATTTTTTATCACTATTAGCCACTGTCCGTGGCGGGACTTCATTTCTTTGTCCAACGGCGACAAAGAAACGAAGCAAAGAAAACGCCTTCCCACAATCTGTATTAAGTGTCCCCAGCGTGCAGACCACTGCTTTTGGTTCCCACGTAGCACGGTGCTTGGGGGTGACCCGCTTCGGTGGACAGTTAAGCAGTTGAGTTTTGCATAGGTGATTTTCCTCCATTTGACGAGGTGCTGCGAGTTGTCCACGGCCGGCCGGCGGGTCGCCTATTACGACCATGACGCTGGCCGGCGGTGGGCAACTCGCTTGCAGACGACCTTCGGTTTTTTTCTGCATAAGCCCGCTCGAAGTTGATCGGCGAACGATAGCCGATGCCGCTGTGACGGCGATGCACGTTGTACCAACCTTCGATGAACGAGAAGATCTCGGTGTGGGCTTGCTTGTGCGTCTCGAAGCGCACGCGCGCGAACAGTTCGCACTCGAGCGTGGCGAAGAAGCTTTCGCACATGGCGTTGTCGAAACAGTCGCCCACCGTGCCCATCGAGGGGCGCACCCCCATTTCACGACAGCGCTTGCCGAAGCTGATCGAGGTGTATTGGCACCCTTGATCGGAGTGGTGAATCACTCCGTGGGGACGCCGTTCCTTTATCGCCATGTTCAGCGCCTGAAGCATCAACCCGGTGCGCAGGCGGCAACCCGTCGCCCAGCCCACCACGCGCCGGCTGAACACGTCCAGCACCACCGCGAGGTACAGGAACCCAACCACGGTCGGCACATAGGTCGCATCGGCCACCCAGAGGTGATTCGGTGCATCGGCGCGGAAGTGCCGCTGCACCAGATCCGGGGCCGGGCGAGCATCAGGCTTACGCTTTGTGGTGGTCTTCCAGCGCCGCCGGCTCACGCCGCACAAGCCCGCTACGTTCATCAGGCGCCTTATCCGCTTGCGCGAGATGTGAATGCCTTGTTCGACCAACTCGGCATAGATGCGCGGCATCCCATAGGTTTCCCGCGCGCGCGCATGGATCGCGCGAATGCGCCCAAGCAGATCCGCATCGCCAAGCGCATGCGCAGACGGTCTGCGCTTGAGCCAGGAGTAAAAGCCGCTGGTGGAGACCTTCAGCAGCCGCGCCATGGTGGCAATGGGCCAGGTGGCCTGATTCGCTTTCATGAACTCGAACCCTTCTCGGGCAAAGTTCCGGTCTCCCGGGCGAACCAGGCCGCGGCTTTTGACAAGATTTCCCGCTCAACTTCGAGCTGGCGAACCTTGCGCCGTAGCCGGGTCAGTTCCTCACGCTCCGTTGTAGTCAGACCATCGTGACGCTTGCCGGCGTCGCGCTCGGCTTGAGCCAGCCAGTTGTAGATCGACGCTACGGTGGGCTCGAATTCCTCCGCGAGCTCCTCGGGCGTACGCCCCGCGCGTACCAGCTCTACCATTTGCGCCCGGAATTCCGCCGGGTACGGCTTGTGATGTTTCTGCATGGTGAACACCTCCTGTTCTAAAGAATAGGTGTCCACGAAACCGGGTCAACTCCAGCTCGCTAGAGCGACGGACACTTGAAACCCTCCTTCTCGCGAATCCTTACATCCCCACGCTTCGCCACCAGTGCTCTCGGGCAAGTACAGACGCCACGGTTTGCACGGTCAGTCGCTTCGGTATGCTTCGTTAATACTGCACAAGAATAGAGGAATACCCTGTGCTACGCGCGAACAGCCGCGCCTGGAATAACTAGGAGCTAAGTTACAAGGCCGAAAACTACTAAGGCCGAAAAACTCTACAACTAACCATAACAACCAAAAACGTGGTGAGGCTGTACTAAATTCGTGGGCGCACTGATCTTGCCCGAGAGCACTGGTGGCGAAGCGTGGGGATGTAAGGATTCGCGAGAAGGAGGGTTTCAACCATCCGTAGTTCTAGCGAGCACCGTTCTACGCGGGAACCAAAAGCAGTGGTCTGCACGCTGGGGACACTTAATATAGATTGTTGGAAGGCGTTTTCTTTGCTTCGTTTCTTTGTCGCCGTTGGACAAAGAAATGAAGTGCCGCCACGCACAGTGGCTAATAGTGATAAAGAAAAAAGCCAACATACAACCCGCGCTAACGTAAGCAGCAACAACCCAGCATCGACCCTGACCACTGCGCGTGGCCTCGCACCCAAACCCCCTCCCGAGTGCGAACGCAAACAACCGAACATTCCCCCTTAGCTGTGATTCTGCGAAAACAGACTCTCCAACGGGTAATGATTCTTCACAAACGGCGACTTGATAATGATGAAGCTGAAGTACTTCTCAATGCCAATATCGCGCTCCAGCAAGCCTTCAATAATGCCCTGATAGTGGCTAACGCTCCGAGTGACGAACTTGAGCAAATAGTCATAGCCGCCGCTCGCCAAATGGCATTCCACGATTTCATCCACGTCCTTGATCGCCGCGACGAACTTGATGAAATCCTCCCGGCGATGGTCGGCAAGCGTGACCTCAGTGAACACAATCTGCACGTCACCCAGCTTTTCCAACTGGATCTGCGCGCCATACCCAACGATATAACCGGCTTTCTCAAGCCGTTTCACGCGGATCAGGCACGGGCTCGGCGAGAGCCCGACCGCGTCGGCAAGCTCGACGTTCGTGATGCGACCTTTCTTCTGCAATTGCGAAAGGATTCGCAGATCTATCCGATCAAGCTTGTTGCCGTCGCTGCTCATCGTCAGGGCATCTCTCCGGGTGAGGGGATCGTCGCTTGGTTCGCCTTAAGCATCATCTCGAAATTGCGTTTTGATCTTATCACGCAGCTACGTTGCTTTTCACGCTCACTGCAGCACGGACTTCGGGTTCGGCGAGGACATCGTCGAGCGTTTTTTCGAGGCGCTCGAACATCAGGTCGAACTCCGCTTCCGTGTAGCTCAGGGCGGGCGCGAACCCCAGGATGTTGTCGCCGAAAGCGCGGAACACCAGACGGTTGCGGTACGCGGCGGCCGTGATCCGGTCGGACAATTTGAGCGAGACGTCAAAGCCTTGCTTGCTGTTTTTATCGGCGACGAGTTCCAGTGCGCCCAGCAAGCCGCGATGGCGCGAATCGCCGACGAGCGGATGATCCAGCAGCGCATCGAGGCCGCGCGCGAAACGCGGCGCCTGTGCAATGCCGTTCGCCAGCAGGCCGCCTTCGTGATACAGGCGCATCACTTCGAGGCCGATCGCCGCGCTGACCGGATGCGCCGAATACGTATGGCCGTGTCCGACGATTGCAGTGGCATCGCCGTCGGCAATGCCCTGATAGACGGCATCGGACATCAATACCGCGCCCATTGGCGCGTAGCCCGCCGTCAGGCCCTTGGCGACCGTCATCAGGTCCGGTTCGACATCCTCGCCCTGGCAGGCGAACAGCGGGCCTGTCCGGCCGAAGCCCGTAATGACTTCATCAGCGACGAACAGGATGTCCAGCTTGCGGCAGGTTTCACGCATGGCTTTCAGCCAGCCGACGGGCGGCACGATCACGCCGCCGGAGCCCTGGATCGGCTCGCAGAAGAACGCCGCGACGTTGCCCGCTCCCAACTCGGCGACCTTCGCTTCCAGCGCCGCGACGGAAGCGGCGATCAGCGCGGCATCGTCGGCGAAATTGCTGCGATAGGCGTAGGGCGACGGTATGTGATGCTGCGTTCGCAGCGGCAAGTCGAAATTGCGATGGAACGCCGGCAGTGCGGTCAGCCCTGCGCCCACGGCCGACGAGCCGTGATAACCGCGTTCGAGCGCAATGATGTGTTTCTTCGACGGCCGGCCGGTCGCGTTGAAATAGTGCGTGATGAAACGCACGGCGGAATCGACTGCATCCGATCCGCCGAGCGTGAAGTACACGTGCTGCAGCGACGCCGGTGACAACTCGACGAGCTTCTCGGCCAGTTCGATCGCGGGCGCACTGCCGAAGTGAAAATAGCCGGTGGCGTAGGGCAGGCGCGCCATTTGTTCGGCAGCGACCTTCACGATGCTCTGCTGTCCGTAGCCGACATTCACGCACCAGAGCCCGGAAAACGCGTCGAGGAGCTCGTTGCCGTCGGCGTCGCGCAGGAACGCGCCGCTGGCGGATTCCAGCACGGTGACGCCGCGGGCTTCGTGCGCGCGGTAGTTGATGACCGGATGAATCAGATGCTTGCGGTCGGCTTCAATGAGCGATTGGATCGACATGGAATTTTCTCGTCGCGGGGAGGGCTGATGACTGTTCCAGTCTAGTGAAAGATGGCAGGCGGGCGACGCCCTAATAAATTCGCCAAAGAGCGTGAATGCCGCGATTTGTAGCGCGCCCGCAGCATTTTGTGCTGTTCGCGTTAAAAAGCTGTGATTAGCGGGGCAGCAGGGGTTCGACAGCAGCGCGCTCCGAGATACCGTTGATCGGACGTGCGTACCGGCCGCTCATTCCGGACATAGCGGGAGGTGTTGAGATTGACCCCGTCGAAGCGATCTCTTTCAGAGTCCTTACGCTATGATCCCGCGAACGGAAATTCTGGTTTTCCAGAACACCCTCATCGACAGCACAATCAAATGCCGAGATTGGGCGTGCATCCGGAAAGCAGGGTGCTCTATCCAGCAACTTCAATACAGGAATTAATTAATGCAACCAATGCGAGTGTCTGAAAAATGGTTTCATCGTGCGCTATGGTTGATCGCTTTTGCGTTTGCGGGGTTCTTGATTGGCCTCGGCGGGCTTGTCGTGGGGAACCTGCCCGGCGTCCACGCTGCGCCTACCCTGGAATCTTTGATCGATCCCGCAGCAAGTGCCTCGATAGAAAATGCGCTTCGCCAAGCGCAAAGCAATGCGCGCGACGGTGCGATAGCCGAGGAGTCCGCACGGCTCAAGCTGCAGGCTGCTACGGCCGAATATGCGAGCGCGCACGATACGTTTGCGAGCTGGCTTGCCACTCGCACGGCGACCGCGCAGGCTGATCAAAACAAGGAACTGATCAGTCGCACCCGTTCATTGGAGACGCTCAATGACACCATTCGAAGCGCGCAAAAGGCGCTTGACCGGATAGAGCACGACAACGCAGAGAACCGGCATACGCTTGAGAAGGAGCAAACGGCCAAGGAGGCACTTCGTACCCAGGCTGAGGAAAAACTCGATGCGCTTCAGCGCGGCATCGACATGAAAAATTTCTTCGTTCGCCTTGCAATCACATTGCCCTTGCTTGCTATTGGCGGGTGGTTGTTTGCCAGGCATCGCAAGAACCGCTATTGGCCTTTTGTATGGGGTTTCATATTTTTCGCGCTGTTTGCGTTTTTTGTCGAACTGGTCCCGTACCTCCCGGACTACGGCGGTTATGTCCGGTACATCGTCGGCGTGATCGTGACAATTTTGGTTGGACGTTACTCGATCAATGGCTTGCAGCGTTATCTGCAGAATCAGAAATCCGCCGAGACTTTGCCCGACAACGAGCGTCGGCAGGCGTTGAGTTATGACGTTGCGCAGAGTCGCTTTGCGAAGGGCATCTGTCCTGGGTGCGAGCGCAAGGTCGACCTTGGCAATCCGAAACTTGACTTCTGCATGCACTGCGGGATCAATTTGTTTGATGCATGTGGTTTTTGTCAGACGCGGAAAAATGCCTTTGCGCGGTACTGTTTTTCGTGTGGCAAGGAGCCAATCGGTTAGGGGTTCGCCCGCGCCGGTGGACGGTTTGGGTGGGGGGCGGTGGTCGGGGCCGATGTCCGGTTGCTGCTGCTTACGTTAGCGCGGGTTGAATGTTAGATGTATTTTTTATCACTATTGGTCAGGGTATTTTCGTTCGCACTTGGTCAGGGTTTTGGACGCGGGGCTGATGGTCAGTGGTCGGGGTCAGTGCTGGGTTGCTGCTGCGTACGTTGGCGCGAGTTCAATCTTGGCTAAATTTTTTATCACTATTAGCCGCTGTGCGTTGCAATGCTCTCAACTTAAGCCCCGGTTAGCGAGCATTTTTATACGCCAGACCCGGATGAGGTTTGGCTTTTCTGGGCGGTCTTTTGTGAGTTCGACCCGGTTGAATGCGGCAGCGGTTCTTGATGGCCGCGCTTATCGCCTGGCAAAACTTTTGAATGTATCGCTCGAGCTGCAGCAGACTTGGAGCCAGGACCGGCTTGAGCACGCCCAGCGCATAAAGCCGGTTGGGCCGACTGGTGGCGCAATCCATATCTGGATCTGCCATATCGACGAGCAACGTGTGAAGGTTATCGGCGAGAATACGTGCCCCAAAGTCCTGCTGCAAGGCGAGGTAGTTCAGGCCTGTGACGGATTCAAGATGCAAGCGATGCTTGAGCCGCTTGAACGCCTCTTCAATGCGCCAGCCCTTGCGCGTGGCCACGCGCAGGCGCGTGCCATCGACGGCCACCGGCCTCAAGCCATGCCAGTCAGAGCGATCAATCCTTGGCTTGGCTAACTCCAGCAAATGGTCGTTCGCAAGGCTGAACAACTCGGCCGAGAAACCCTGGCGTGCCTTGCTAAAAGCCTGCGCGCTTACACCCCGCGGGGCGATGCCGCCATGAGTAGAGAGTTGGCCGAACAGGCCATCAAGCTCGGTCTGCACGCTCGCGCACATGCCCGAGATCATGAGCGCGGCGATGCGCGGCAAGTTGAGCGTGCGCTGGCGAGTGAATGCGTTAGGAGAAAGGCGAACGCGCTCGGTAAGCGCGGAAGAATGCAGAAATTTGGCGAACTCGTTAAGCAGGCGCGAAGAGGCTTGTGTTTGAGTTCATATCGTTATTTATCAATGGGTTAGTGAATGAAGGTTACGCCGTATAGCGTACGTTTACAAGCGCTTTAACGCTTAAGTTGGGAGCATTGCCACGCACAGTGGCTAATAGTGATAAAAAAATTAGCCAACGTATAACTCGCGCTAAGGTAAGCAGCAACAACCCGGCATTCACCCCGACCGCCGCCGGTAGCACGCTCCTAAACCCCAAGTGCGAACGCAAAAAACCAGCCGCCACGCACAGTGGCTAATAGTGATAAAAAATATCGCCAACATAGAACCCGCGCTAACGCACGCAGCACCAACCCAGCACTGACCCCCGACCACAAGCGCCGAAGCCCCACCCTCCCGCCCCAACCCCTCCCGCCCCATCCCCTCCCGCCCCATCCCCTCCCGCCCCATCCCCTCCCGCCCCATCCCCGCGCATCTTTACACCTTTTTTACACCCCAGGCAGTTCTCTTTGCCGGCCGTTTACGCACGATCAACTAACCTTCAGCACGTCCGAATCCGCTACGGGAGATCAAAACAATGGACCTGCTCTATATCGCCGGCATCATCGCCTTCTGGGCTGTGTGCGCGGCTCTCACCATCGGTTGCGACAAGCTGCGTCGCGCTCCGGGAGGTCGCCCATGACCACCTGGATGCTGGTGCTGGCCGGTGCCTCGACACTGCTCTTGTTCGTGTACCTCGTGTACGCATTGCTGCGTGCGGAGGATCTGGAATGAACGCCAATACCCTATTTCAAACGGGCCTTTTTATCGTCGTACTGATCGCGCTCGCGATTCCGATCGGCCGGTATATGACCGTCCGTGCTCGACGGTTCGTCTGTCGTGGTTCGCCGCATCGGCCGCCCGATCGAAGCGCTGCTTGTACAAGCTGGCCGGCGTCGACGACAAAGTCGGAAATGTCGTGGAAGCACTACGCGTTCGCCGTGCTCGCGTTCAACGCGCTCGGCGCGCTGGTCGTGTTCGGATTCCTGCGCGCTGCAGCAGTGGCTGCCGTCGCAATCCGCAAAGCTTCGGTCCGATGACGCCGGACGCCGCGTTCAACACGGCTGTCAGCTTCGTGACCAACACGAACTGGCAGGACTACACGCCTGAGGCAGACCGCGAGCTATCTGTCGCAGATGGTCGGCCTGACCGTGCAGAACTTCTTGTCCGCCGCGACCGGCATTGCCGTTGTCGTCGCGCTGATTCGCGGCTTCGCACGTCATACCGCGACGACCATCGGCAACTTCTGGGTCGACCTGACGCGCATCACGCTGTACATCCTCGCGCCGATGGCGACGGTCATCGCGCTCGTGTTCGTGAGCCAGGGCGTGATCCAGAACTTCGAGGCGTACCAGGACGTCGCCACGCTTCAGGTGACGACGTACCAGACGCCGAAGACGGACGCGCAAGGCAACCCGGTCAAGGATGCCAAGGGCAATCCGGTGATGGTGGACAACAAGGCCGACAAGCAGACGCTCGCCATGGGCCCGGTTGCTTCGCAAGAAGCGATCAAGATGCTCGGCACGAACGGCGGCGGTTTCTTTAACGCCAACTCCGCGCATCCGTACGAAAACCCGACGCCGTTCTCCAACTTCGTCCAGATGGTCGTCGATGCTGATCATTCCGGCGGCGCTGTGCGTGGTGTTCGGACGCATGGTGGGCGACAGGCGGCAGGGCTACGCCGTTCTCGCGGCAATGACCATCGCGTTTGCCAGTTGCATGCTGGGGTGAAATCTCGTCGGAGCAGGCGGGCAATCCGCTGTTCGCCTCGCTGCATGTCGATCAGAGCGCATCGCCGATGCAGGCGGGCGGCAACGCCGAAGGCAAGGAAACGCGCTTCGGTATCGCGCAGTCGGGCATCTTCACGGTCGCGACGACGGCGGCATCGTGCGGTGCGGTGAACAACACGCACGACTCGCTGACGCCGCATGGGCGGCCTCGTACCGATGCTGCTGATCCAGCTCGGCGAAGTGATCTTCGGCGGCGTGGGTTCCGGCTTGTACGGCATGCTCGTCTTCGCGATGCTCGCGGTGTTCGTCGCCGGCCTGATGATCGGCCGCACGCCTGAATACATCGGCAAGAAGATCGAGTCGTACGAGATGAAGATGGTGGCGATCGTCGTGCTGCTGACGCCGTTCCTGGTGCTGCTCGGTGCATCGATCGGCGTGCTGACGACGGCGGGCACGGCGGGCATCTCCAACCCCGGGCCGCATGGCTTCTCCGAAATTCTCTACGCCTATAGCTCGGCCGCGAACAACAACGGCAGCGCCTTCGCGGGCCTCACGGTCAGCACGCCGTTCTACAACATCTCGACCGGCATTGCCATGTGGTTCGGCCGCTTCGGCTCGATCATTCCGGTGCTGGCCATTGCCGGTGCGCTCGCCGCTAAAAAGCGTATTGCCACGACCGCCGGCAGCTTGCCGACACACGGTCCGCTGTTCGTCGTGTTGCTGCTCGGCACGGTGGTGCTGGTCGGCGCACTGACGTATGTGCCCGCGCTCGCGCTGGGCCCCGTGGTCGAGCATCTGATGATGCTCTCGGGCAAATAAGCGGTCACTGATACAGAGGAAAGTATGAACACAATTGTCAAACCGCCAGTGAAAACGCCGAACAAGGCACCGGAGAAAATGCCGGAGCCAGGGTAGCCATTCACGCTCGGCAGCCCGTTCGATGTTCGACCCGGCGCATTGTGCATGCCGGCGATTGCGGACTCGTTCAGGAAACTGGCGCCCGCGCACGCAGTTGCGCAATCCGGTGATGTTCTGCGTGTACATCGGCAGTATCCTGACCACGGTGCTGTGGGTCGCCGCGCTCGTCGGGCCAGGCCGAAGCGCCGGCGGGCTTCATTCTCGCGGTCATCGCTGTGGCTGTGGTTCACGGTGCTGTTCGCGAACTTCGCCGAAGCGCTGGCCGAAGGCCGTTCGAAGGCGCAGGCCGCATCGCTGCGCAGCGCCAAGCGCGACGTGATGGCGAAGAAGCTGGAGACGCCGCAATCCGAAGTCGCCGATCCGCATCACGACGGCAACCGATCTGCGCAAGGGCGATGTCGTGCTGGTGGAAACGGGTGACGTGATCCCGGCGGACGGCGAAGTGATCGACGGCGTGGCTTCGGTCGACGAGTCCGCCATCACGGGCGAATCCGCGCCGGTGATCCGCGAATCGGGCGGCGACTTTACCGCGGTGACGGGCGGTACGCGCGTGCTGTCGGACTGGATCGTGGTGCGTGTGACGGCCAATCCGGGCGAGGCGTTCCTCGACCGCATGATCGCGATGGTCGAAGGCGCGAAGCGTCAGAAGACGCCGAACGAAATCGCGTTGACGATCCTGCTGGTCGCGCTGAGCATGGTGCTGCTGTTCGCTACCGCGACGCTGCTGCCGTTCTCGATGTTCTCGGTCGCAGCAGTGAAGGCGGGTCACGTGGTGACGATTACCGCGCTGGCCGCGTTGCTGGTCTGCCTGATCCCGACCACCATCGGCGGGTTGTTGTCGGCCATCGGTGTGGCCGGCATGAGCCGCATGATGCAGGCGAACGTGATCGCGACTTCGGGCCGTGCGGTGGAAGCCGCGGGTGACGTCGACGTGCTGTTGCTCGACAAGACCGGCACGATCACGCTGGGCAACCGTCAGGCGTCGAGCTTCGTGCCGGCTCCGGGTCTCACGGAGCAGGACGCTTGCCGATGCAGCGCAACTTGTCGTCGCTTGCCGATGAAACGCCGGAAGGCCGCAGCATTGTCGTGCTCGCCAAGCAGCGCTTCAATATTCGCCAGCGCGAGATGGCTACGCTTCATGCGACCTTCCTGGGCTTCACCGCGCAGACGCGCATGAGCGGTGTCGATTTGCCTGACCGCGAGATTCGCAAGGGCGCGGCCGACGCGGTCAAGAATTACGTTGAACGTCATGGCGGCCGTTATCCGCAGGAAGTCATCGAATGCGGTCGAGGAAATCGCGCGTCGCGGCAGCACGCCGCTGGTGGTGGCCGACCGGCGCGAAGCAGGGCGCGCGCGTCCTGGGCGTGATCGAGCTGAAGGACATCGTCAAGGGCGGCATCAAGGAGCGTTTCGCCGAACTGCGCAAGATGGGTATCAAGACCGTGATGGTGACGGGCGATAACCGCCTGACCGCTGCGGCGATTGCAGCTGAAGCGGGCGTGGACGACTTCCTCGCGGAAGCCACGCCGGAGGCGAAGCTGGCCACTATCCGCGGCTATCAGGCGGAAGGACGGCTGGTCGCGATGACCGGCGACGGCACCAACGACGCACCGGCGCTCGCGCAGGCCGACGTGGCCGTGGCGATGAACACCGGCACGCAGGCGGCGAAGGAAGCCGGCAACATGGTCGACCTCGATTCGAATCCGACCAAGCTGATCGAGATCGTCGAGATCGGCAAGCAGATGCTGATGACGCGCGGCTCGCTGACGACGTTCTCGATTGCCAACGACGTGGCCAAGTACTTCGCCATCATCCCGGCCGCGTTTGCATCGACGTATCCGCAATTGCGCGTGCTCGACGTGATGCATCTGACGTCGCCGTCGTCGGCCATCCTGTCCGCGGTGATCTTCAATGCGCTGATCATCGTGGTGCTGATTCCGCTGGCGCTGAAGGGCGTGAAGTACCGGCCGCTGGGCGCCGCCGTCGCTGCTTGCGCCGCAATCTGCTGGTGTATGGCCTCGGCGGGATCTTGCTGCCGTTCCCGTTCATCAAGATCATCGACATGATTCTGACGGCGTGTGGCTGGGCCTGATTCCAGACTTGGCGCGCCGGGCGGGTAAGACATATGAAGCACATACCTTTGCCCGCCCGGCCGTTTTGACACCGCAGGTTCATTGAAATTTACTGGGTTGATTAATCATGAAAAACATCCTTCGTCCCGTGCTCGTGTTGTTCGCGGCACTGACCGTGGTGACCGGGCTCGTGTATCCGGTCGTGGTCACCGCGGTCGCTCAGGCTGCGTTTTCCGGCCAGGCCAACGGCAGCCTGATCGAGAAGAACGGCAAGCCGGTCGGCTCCGAGCTGATCGGCCAGCAATTCGATGCACCGCGGCTACTTCTGGGGCCGCCTCTCGGCGACCTCGCCGAACCCGTATAACCCGCAAGGCTCGGGCGGCTTCGAATCTCGGCCCGACGAACCCGGCGCTCGCCGATGAAGTGAAAGGGCGCATCAGCGCGCTGCACGACGCGGACCCCGCCAACACGGCGCCGATTCCCGTCGACCTCGTGACGTCGTCAGGCAGCGGTCTCGATCCCGAGATCAGCCCGGCCGCCGCCGCGTATCAGATCGATCGTGTTGCGAAGGCGCGCAAGCTCTCGCATAACGACGTCGACGCGCTGGTTCAGCGCGCGACCAGCGGCCGTCAGTTCGGCATCCTTGGCGAAGCACGCGTGAACGTGCTGAAGCTGAACCTGGCGCTTGACGAACTGAAACCCGCAAGCTGATGGACCGTCCCGACCCCGACGAGCTGCTCGACAAGATCCAGCGCGACGAAGAGAAGAAACAGCGCGGCAGGCTGAAGATTTTCTTCGGTGCATCGGCTGGTGTCGGGAAGACCTATGCCATGTTGCAGGCCGGGCATCGGCGGCGCGAAGAGGGTGTCGATACGGTCGTCGGCATTGTCGAGACGCATGGCCGCAAGGAGACGCTGGCGCTGGTGGAAGGGCTGGATGCGATACCGCTTACGCACTACGAGTATCGCGGCCGCAAGTTGCCCGAGTTCGATCTCGACGCAGCGCTCGCGCGCAAGCCGCAACTGATCCTCGTCGATGAACTCGCGCATTCGAACGTGCAGGGCGCGCGTCATCTGAAACGCTGGCAGGACGTGTACGAGCTGCTCGATGCGGGCATCGACGTGTACACGACCGTCAACGTCCAGCATCTCGAGAGCCTGAACGATATCGTCGGGCAGATCACGGGCATCCGCGTATGGGAGACCGTGCCTGACCGCGTGTTCGATCTCGCCGATGAAGTCACGCTCGTCGACCTGCCGGCCGAAGAGCTGCTTGACCGGCTGAGAGACGGAAAGGTTTATATGCCGCAGCAAGCCGCGAACGCGGTAAAGAATTTTTTCCGCAAGGGCAACCTGATCGCGTTGCGCGAACTGGCGCTGCGCCGTACCGCCGACCGCGTGGACGCGCAGATGCGCGAGTATCGGGCGGATCAATCGATCAGCAGGATCTGGCAGGCGCGCGAGCGGCTTATTGCGTGCATTGGGCCGGGTCCTGAAAGCGCCACGCTGGTTCGCTCCGCTGCGCGTCTTGCCGCAAGTCTCAAGGCGGACTGGCTGGCGGTCTATGTCGAGACGCCCAAGCTGCAACGCTTGCCCGACGCATGGCGCAAACGCACGCTCGATGCGCTCAAGCTCGCCTCCGAACTGGGCGCTGAGACCGTCACGCTGGATGGCACCGACGCGGCCGCCACGCTGGTCGCGTACGCGCGCATGCGCAATGTATCGAAGATCGTGGCCGGTGCCTCGGATGCGCCCGGCTGGCGCCGTGTCTTCGATCAACCCGTGGTCGAATCGATTGTTCGGCATGCGACATGATATTGACGTGACGCTTGTCGGCGTGCGAGCGGCCAGGCAAGCCGGGCGAGCGTCGTGAAAGCGTGCCGCGGTTTGCCGGCGTGCGTAATGACAAGCGCGCTCACCGCCGAACGCCTATTTTTATACGGTTGCAATTGGCGTTGCGATTACGGTGCTGGCGCGTGCTGTTGTCGCATCACATCGACCTTACGAACCTGGTGATGCTGTATCTGCTCGGCGTGGTGTTTGCCGCGGTCCGGCTCGGGCGAGGCCCGGGCGTACTGCTTTCGTTCCTGAGCGTCGCGGCGTTCGATTTCTTCTTTGTTCCGCCGCAGCTCTCCTTTGCGGTTTCGGACACGCAGTATCTGCTGACATTCTTTGTCATGCTGCTGACCTCGCTGACCATCAGCCATCTGACCTCGAATCTTGCGGCGTCAGGCGCGTGTTGCCTCGTTGCGCGAGCGGCGCACGGGCGCCATGTACGCGATGACGCGTGAACTGGGCGGTGCATTGATGACTGAACAGATCATTGAAATCGGGATCGCGCCATGTGGGGGAAGTCTTTCAGGCCAAGGTCGCCATCCTGCTTCCTGACAGCGGGGAAAAGGTCCGGCAGAAAGTCGATGATCCGAATCCGCAGGTGACACTCGACGCGGCCGATCTCGACATCGACATAGCGCAATGGGTGTACGACCAGCAAAAACCGGCGGGGCGCGGCACGGACACGTTGCCGGCCAGCAACGCGCTTTATCTGCCGCTGAAAGCGCCGATGCGCACACGCGGCGTTCTCGCGCTCATCACCGGAAATGCCGCAGAACTGGCGGTGCCGGAACAGCAGCGCATGATCGACACGTTTGCGTCGCAGATTGCGCTTGCGCTCGAACGTGTCCACTACGTGGAGATCGCCCAAGATGCATTAGTCAACATGGAGTCGGAGCGCATGCGCAACTCGCTGCTGTCGGCCATCTCGCACGACCTGCGCACGCCGCTCACCTCGATCGTCGGATTTGCTTCGATGCTGGAAGAGCAGCGGCGCGAACCCGATGCATCGCTCGGACAGTTCGCGCGAACTGGTTCACGCGATCCATGAAGAAGCGCTGCGCATGAGCGGGCTCGTGACGAACCTGCTCGATATGGCGCGGCTGCAGGCCGGAAGCATACGTCTGAACCGGCAATGGCTGATGCTGGAGGAGGTGGTTGGCGCGGCGCTGGGCGTCTGCCGCCGCACGCTTGCCGGCCACCCGGTGCAGGTTCGCGTGCCGGCCGATCTGCCGTTGATACAACTGGACGCGGTGCTGATGGAACGGCTGCTTGCGAACCTGTTTGAGAACGCGGCGAAATACACGCCGACGCGACTCGTCGCTGCTCATTCATGCGGCGTGTTGAGGAACATGCCGGCGAGCGTTACGTGCAGGGTCTGCGTCGACGACAACGGGCCGGGTTTGCCGCCGGGAATACAGCACACGCTCTTCGATAAATTCACGCGTGGAGAAAAGGAATCGGCCAAGCCCGGCATTGGGCTGGGCCTTGCCATTTGCCGGGCGATCGTGGAGGCGCATGGCGGAAAGATCGGCGCTGAGAATCGGCTTGGCAGGCGACGGCAACGTGCTGGGCGCGAGGTTCTGGTTCACGTTGCCGGCCAGTCAGACGCCGCCCTTCGAGGCGCCTCCCGATGAAGGCGGTGATGAGTTCCTCGACGCTGCTGCTGACGCGGACACGCCATGAGCGAGCCGACGTTGACCATTGTCGTCATAGAAGACGACAAGCAGATTCGCCGTTTCGTGCGTAGCACGCTGGAAGCGCAGGGCATGACGGTGTTCGAGGCGGAAACCGGGCAACAGGGTTTGCGGGAAGCGGCTTTTCGTCTGCCGGATCTCATCGTGATCGATCTTGGTTTGCCCGACGCGGATGGTATCGGATGTCATTCGCGAATTGCGCACCTGGACCGAGCAACCTGTGATTGTGCTTTCCGCGCGCACGCATGAAGACGCCAAGGTCGCGGCGCTGGATGCCGGTGCGGATGACTACCTCACCAAGCCGTTTGGCGTGTCGGAGTTGCTTGCGCGAATTCGCGCGCAATTACGGCGACGTAATCGGGGCGGGCAGCAGGAAACGCCGCAGGTACGGTTTGGGCGTGTGTCGGTGGATTTGTCGGAGAGGCGCGTTACGCGCGAAGGGGAGTTGATTCACCTTACGCCGATTGAATACCGGTTGCTTACGACGCTGGTGCGCCATGCGGGGCGCGTGATTACGCATCAGCAGTTGCTACGCGAGGTTTGGGGGCCTGCGTATGTTGAAAACCAGCATTATTTGCGCGTGTATATGGGGCACTTGCGGCACAAGCTCGAGCTTGATCCGACGCAGCCGGTTCATATAGTCACGGAGACTGGGGTGGGGTATAGGCTGGTTGGGGCGCAGTAGGGGAGGAGCCCTCCCGGGGGGCGCGGTGCGGGGGTGGGGTGTGCTACTGGCGGTGGTCGGGGGTTGAGGCCGGGTTGGCGCTGCGTACGTTAGCGCGGGTTGTATGTTGGCTAAATTTTTTATCACTATTAGCCACTGTGCGTGGCGGCAGGTTATTTGCGTTCGCACTCGGGCGGGGTTTTGCGGGGCTAACGGCGGTGGTCGGAGTCAATGCCGGGTTGTTGCTGCGTACGTTAGCTCGGGTTTTATATTGGCAGTATTTTTTATCACTATTAGCCACTGTCCGTGGCGGGACTTCATTTCTTTGTCCAACGGCGACAAAGAAACGAAGCAAAGAAAACGCCTTTCCACAATCTGTATTAAGTGTCCCCAGCGTGCAGACCACTGCTTTTGGTTCCCGCGTAGAACGGTGCTCGCAAAACCACGGACACTTGAAACCCTCCTTCTCGCGAATCCCTACATCCCCACGCTTCGCCACCAGTGCTCTCGGGCAAGTTCCATACGCGTAGGAATTCGCTCGGCCTCACCGGTACTTTCGGGGTGAGGCGGACTTTCCGAGCCTAAGTGACTTTCCGGGCCGCAGTGACTCCAAGGGAACTTGTTCACGCCTGGCGCTGGGCGTTCTACATTTTTCTAGTGGTGCTGGTGCCCAAAACGTATAACGCGCTATGCGCGCCCCTCGCCTAAATGGTCGCACAGATCACGCAGTCCACCGACCGCAAATGCGGGTGAGGCCGCGTAGGTTCGTGGGTCCACCGATCTTGCCCGAGAGCACTGGTGGCGAAGCGTGGGGATGTAGGGATTCGCGAGAAGGAGGGTTTCAAGTGTCCGTGGTTTTGCGAGCACCGTTCTACGCGGGAACCAAAAGCAGTGGTCTGCACGCTGGGGACACTTAATACAGATTGTGGAAAGGCGTTTTCTTTGCTTCGTTTCTTTGTCGCCGTTGGACAAAGAAATGAAGTGCCGCCACGCACAGTGGCTAATAGTGATAAAAAATACTGCCAATATAAAACCCGAGCTAACGTACGCAGCAACAACCCGGCATTGACTCCGACCACCGCCGTTAGCCCCGCAAAACCCCGCCCGAGTGCGAACGCAAATAACCTGCCGCCACGCACAGTGGCTAATAGTGATAAAAAATTTAGCCAGCATACAACCCGCGCTTACGTCAGCAGCAACAACTCGGCACCGAGCTCCCCGCCCCCCGCCCACCACACTCCCCCCCGTCCCCGGCGCGAACGAAAACCTTTAACGCGTTATTAATGTTGCGCCTCCAACATTTATCTCAATCGATACGTTAACCGGGATAGCCTTCCCGGACACCAACAACAACACCCCGCGATGCACAAAGATAAAACACTTGAAGCACGCGTAGCGATCGAACCACGCCGACATGTACGCACGAAGCTCGCACTCGTCGCAATATCGCTGATGATAGCGAGCGCAGCTCACGCAACCGACGAAACACCCGCGTCCACCGGACAAACTGCCGCGAGCATCGCACCAGTCCCGCAGGTGGCAAACGTAGCCCTGGTCCTATGGCAGCAATTCCGAGTGGCACGACAAGAGGCAACACTGATCGCACAAGCAGTGCTAAGCGCAGCAAACCAATATGCGGTATCGCCCGTATTGCTGCTCGCAGTCATCGCGACGGAATCCGGTTTCGACCGCCAAGCGGTCAGCGTCGCCGGGGCGGAAGGCCTGATGCAAATTCTCCCGGCTGCACATCCGCAACTGGTCGCCGCAAGCAAGGACATCACGGAACCCTCCGAGAATGTGCGAATGGGCTCCTCGATCCTGCGCGAATATCTCGATGCATCAGGTGGCGATCTCGATGCGGCGCTAAAACGTTATAGCGGCGGGGGAAGAGGCTATGCGCAACGTGTGGCTTTTCACATGCGCCAGTTCTCGGCCAGCCTGCACACGCCTCAGGAAGATTTAGCGAAGGTCGCGCTGGTCAGGTCGCCTTGACAGGATTTTTACGCGACGCACCCGGAATTCTTCTTTGCCTTGATACCGCATCTGCTGTAATTCAGATGTAGCCGTTGCTGCAACGAGGAACCTCATATGTTACGAGTGCTTATACCAGTCATAGACAAGGACGGCGCACTCCAAGCCGCACGGCATGCGGTATTTCTGTTCGCCGAGCATTGCGTGTCGGAGGTCGAAGTGGTGGAAGTGCTCGATCCACCGGACCAGGGGCGAGCAAGTGCGTTTCACTCTCGCAGCATGCTGCGTCTGCAGGAAAAGCGGGCAATGTTGAGCGCGTTAAACAATACGCGCGCTATTCTCGACGATGCCGGCATCCCCTATCACTGGGTACGCGTGTTTGGACCGGTGGCAAAAACAATTGCCGAACGTGCAGCCGAAAAACAATCGGACGTCGTCCTGGTCGATGCCAGCCACCTGGGCTTTATCGCGCGGTGGTGGATGATGAGCAAGCTATGGCGGAGCACTAAAACGCCGGTGACGATGCTTCATTAAAGCGTGCATTAGCAGGCGTGGCCGGGGCGTCCGCCGTCTGGTACGGCGGACGCAGGCAAATAAGGCAGAAGAACTCGTGCTGCTTGCGCAATGAACACCAAGCAGCTTTTCCAGACAACCATCAAAGAAACAAAGAAACGCCATCCACTAGCGTTCAGTCGAGAGTGCAAAAATTGTGTTGAAGCTTCATACAGCCATGCGAATCAGAGGAACGGCAAAAGTGATCTGTGTCGCGATAGTCGCAAACCAGGTGTTGACGACCGCGTTTGCCTACGCCGTTGAACAGTTGGACCCGAGCGCTCCGACTCTTATCACCACGATTTTCAGTTTTTTGACGTGCGGCCTCGTAAGCATATGGCTGCAGACGGATGCGCGGCGTGCCTACTTGCTGGCTCGTGAGAAGGGATGCATCACGCCCGTCAATAAAACGAATCCCGCGCTCAAGATCGCACCGGATTGCCCAAAGCTGTGGTTAGTCGTTTTGCACATCGAGATGAATCCCGCCGCGGTAGGTTTGTAGAAATCAGACCTCAGCGGACCATGCTCACTTTTGACTACTTGTTGCTCCCCGCACCGGTCCCGTACAAACCATTATTGAAACCGCCGGCGCCATCGGTCTTGTGTCCCTTTCCGGTCGTGGCACCGCGCGCATTGCCTGCCGCGTCGCTGGACTGCGGCTTGAGTGACTCATGAACCGCAGTGGCCGACGACCCGGGCGTTGAACCCGTGGACGAGGTTCGATTCTCCTGCCCAGAGGAACCCGAGGAGCCGCTACCCTGCTGGATTTGCGCGACGCAATGGCTACTCGCTACGAGCAGCGCACTGCCAAGCACGAGTGCCACAGCGCCGGTCAACGAGCGTGCACGAAGAGCCGCACACGTATGTCCTGAGGAACTGGAAAGAAAAGATCGATGTGTCATAAGCGCGGAAAAGTAGGAATGTCGAGGTAGATACATCGCCTTCTCACGCAGAATTAATGCCCGCTCGATACCCACGATGTCCAGAATCCGAGCCGCATCCCCTGTCTAACGCCACCGCGTAAGCTCCCTGCGCAATTTCGCACTCCGACTCTATAATTAGTTTCAGTCCCCCAAAGAGCTGAGGCGTGCGATGTTACAAATGTCCCGACGACAGTTCCTGAAACTCTCCGCGAGCACGCTTGCAGGGTCGAGCCTTACCCTGATGGGCTTCTCGCCGGCACCCGCCCTGGCGGAAGTCCGTCAGTACAAGCTGTCGCGAACCACCGAAACCCGCAATACCTGCCCGTATTGTTCTGTAGGTTGCGGCATCTTGATGTACGGCCTGGGTGACAACGCGAAGAACGCCAAGTCCAGCATTATTCATATTGAAGGCGACCCGGATCATCCGGTCAATCGCGGCACGCTGTGCCCGAAAGGCGCTAGCCTGATTGACTTCATTCACAGCCCAAGCCGCCTGACGTATCCGGAATATCGCGCTGCCGGGATCGAATGAGTGGAAGCGCATGTCGTGGGAAGACGCGCTGGATCGCATCGCCAAGCTGATGAAGGAGGACCGCGACGCCAATTTTGTCGAGACGACGGCAGACGGCAAGAAGGTAAATCGATGGCTGACCACGGGCATGCTCGCCGCATCGGCCGCCAGCAACGAAGTCGGGTACCTGACGCACAAGACTGTTCGCAGTCTTGGCATGCTCGCATTCGATAATCAGGCGCGTGTCTGACACGGCCCGACGGTGGCAGGTCTTGCCCCGACGTTTGGCCGTGGAGCGATGACGAACCATTGGGTCGACATCAAGAACGCGGACGTGATTCTGGTGATGGGCGGCAATGCGGCCGAGGCGCATCCGTGCGGCTTCAAATGGGTCACGGAAGCGAAGGCACATCGCAAGGCCAGGTTGATCGTGGTCGATCCGCGTTTTACGCGGACGGCTTCGGTCGCGGATTATTACGCGCAGATCCGGACCGGCTCGGACATCGTGTTCCTGGGCGGCGTGATCAATTATTTGCTGACCAACGACAAGATTCAGCACGAGTACGTCAAGAACTACACGGACTTTCCGTTCGTCGTCCGCGAGGATTTCGCATTCACCGACGGTCTGTATTCCGGCTATAACGCTGAAAAACATAGGTACGACAAATCGACGTGGGACTACGAACGCGGCGACGACGGCTTACGCGAAGGTCGACCCGACCCTGCAGCATCCGCGTTGCGTCTATAACCTGCTGAAGCAGCACTACTCGCGCTATACGCCCGAGAAGGTCGAGAAAATTTGCGGCACGCCGAAAGATAAGTTCCTGAAGGTGTGCGAGATGCTGGCATCCACGGCCGTTCCGGGGCGTGCCGGGACGATCCTCTACGCGCTCGGCTGGACACATCATTCGGTCGGCGCGCAGATCATCCGCACCGGCGCGATGGTGCAATTGCTGCTGGGCAACATCGGCATTTCGGGCGGCGGCATGAACGCATTGCGCGGACACTCGAACATCCAGGGACTGACCGACCTCGGATTGCTGTCGAACTTGCTGCCGGGCTATATGACGCTGCCGACTGGAAGCCGAGCAGGACTTCGAAGGTTTCATCAAGGCGCGCGCACCTCAGCCGCTGCGGCCGAACCAACTGAGCTACTGGCGCAACTATCGTGCGTTCCACGTGAGTTTCATGAAATCGTGGTGGGGCGATAACGCGACAGCCGAAAACAACTTCGGTTTCGACTATCTGCCCAAGCTCGACAAGTCCTACGACTTGCTGCAAGTGTTCGAGCTGATGAATCAGGGCAAGATGAACGGCTACATCGCGCAGGGCTTCAACCCGCTCGCGGCGGCGCCGAACAAGGCGAAGATCGGCGCGAGTCTGGCCAAGCTGAAGTGGCTCGTCGTCATGGATCCGCTTGCCACCGAAACGTCGGAGTTCTGGAAGAACTTCGGCGAGTTCAACGACGTTGATCCAGCGAAGATTCAGACGGAAGTGTTCCGCTTGCCGACCACGTGTTTTGCGGAAGAGCGCGGCTCGCTGGTGAGTTCCAGCCGCGTGCTTGCAGTGGCACTGGCAGGGCGCGCAAGGCCCGGGTGAAGCGAAGAGCGATCTCGAGATCATGTCCGGGCTTGTGGCTGCGCATGCGCGAAGGCGTACAAGGAGCAGGGCGGCAAATATCCCGATCCGATTCTCAACATGAACTGGCCGTACGCCGATCCGGAAAGCCCGACGCCCGAAGAAATCGCGATGGAGTTCAACGGCCAGGCGCTCGCCGACGTGACCGACGTCGCCGATAAAACCAAGATGCTCGCCAAGAAGGGCGAGCAGTTGGCGAGCTTCGCGCAACTTGCGCGACGACGGCAGCACCGCGAGCGGGTGCTGGATTTTCTGTGGCGTCGTGGACTCAGGCGGGCAACCAGATGGGCCGCCGCGACAACTCCGACCCGACGGGCATCGGCAATACGCTCAACTGGGCGTGGGCGTGGCCGGCGAACCGGCGGATTCTCTACAACCGCGCTTCATGCGATCTCAGCGGCAAGCCGTTCGACCCCACCCGCAAGCTGATCGCGTGGAACGGCACGGCGTGGACAGGAGCGGACATTCCCGATTTCAAGGCCGACGAGCCGCCGGAAAACGGCATGAATCCGTTCATCATGAACGCGGAGGGCGTAGCGCGTTTCTTCTCGCGTGACGGCATGGCGGAAGGGCCGTTCCCCGAGCACTACGAGCCATTTGAAACATCCGCTCGGCTACAACCCGATGCATCCGGACAACAAGGCGGTCGTCAGCAATCCGGCGGCGCGCGTGTTTCCGGACGACCGGGCGGCGTTCGGCACGCACGAGAATTTCCCGCATACGGCGACCACGTACCGGCTGACCGAGCACTTCCACTACTGGACCAAGCACGCGCGCCTCAACGCGATCATTCAGCCGCAGCAGTTCGTGGAGATCGGCGAGGACCTTGCGAAGGAAGTCGGCGTGGTCGCGGGAGATCGCGTGAAGGTGTCGTCGAATCGCGGTCACATCATGGCCGTCGCGGTGGTGACCAAACGCATCAAGCCGTTGATGATCGAGGGGAAGAAAGTGCAGACGGTCGGATTGCCGCTGCATTGGGGCTTCAAGGGACTCACGAAGCCGGGATATCTCATCAATACGCTGACGCCTTCCGTGGGCGACGGGAATTCGCAAACACCGGAATTCAAGTCGTTCCTCGTCAAGGTCGAAAAGGCATAAGGAGACGAGATGGCACTGCAATCACTGGATATCAAACGCCTCTCCGCCACGACGCTGCCCGAGCCGCAAGTTCGCGAGCCCGTCACGGGCACGGTCGCGAAGCTGATCGACGTGTCGAAGTGCATCGGCTGCAAGGCGTGTCAGACGGCCTGCATGGAATGGAACGACCTGCGCGATGAGATCGGCGATTCACCATCGGCGTCTACGACAACCCGCGCGACCTGACGGAGCATTCGTGGACGGTCATGCGCTTCTCCGAGTACGAGAACGCCGAATGGCGATCTCGAGTGGCTGATCCGCAAGGACGGCTGCATGCATTGCGAGGACCCGGGCTGCCTGAAGGCGTGTCCATCGCCGGGCGCGATCGTGCAGTACACGAACGGCATCGTGGATTTTCACGAGGAGAACTGCATCGGCTGCGGATATTGCGTGACGGGTTGCCCGTTCAACGTGCCGCGCATTTCGAAGAAGGACAATCGCGCATACAAATGCACGCTGTGTTCGGATCGGGTGGCGGTCGGGCAGGAGCCGGCTTGCGTGAAGACCTGCCCGACCGGCGCGATCATGTTCGGCACCAAGGAGGACATGAAGCAGCAGGCGGCGGACCGCATCGTCGATCTGAAGGAGCGCGGCTTTGAGAACGCCGGGCTGTACGACCCGGCCGGCGTGGGCGGCACGCATGTGATGTATGTGCTGCATCACGCCGATAAACCCGGTCTCTATCACGGTTTGCCGCAGAATCCGACGATCAGTCCGATGGTGTACCTGTGGAAGGGGATCGCGAAACCGCTGGCGCTGGCCGGTATCGCGATCGCGGCGCTGGCGGGATTCTTCCACTACACGCGGGTCGGGCCGAACGAGGTGTCGGAGGCGGAAGAAGCCGAAGCGCAGCATGAAGCCGAGGAAGCGCGCCGTTCACGGGAGGCATCCGATGGAACACGATAAAGACGTTGTAGCCGAGGGACGTGAGAGGTAACAGGCTGATCGTGCGCTACACGCCGAATGAGCGGACGAATCACTGGATCACGGCGATCACGTTCATCTTGCTGGCGCTGTCCGGGCTGGCGATGTTTCATCCGGCCATGTCGTGGCTGTATGCGCTTCTGGGCGGCGGACAATGGACGCGGATCCTGCATCCGTTCGTCGGGTGCGTGATGTTTCTCTCGTTCCTTATTCTTGCGTTGCGTTTCTGGCATCACAACTATCTCGACCAAAGCGACATTCAGTGGATGCGGCAGATCGACGACGTGCTTAACAATCGCGAGGAAAAATTGCCCGCGATTGGTAAGTACAACGCAGGGCAAAAGCTGCTGTTTTTCACGATGGTGATGTGCTTGCTGGCTGCTGCTGGCCAGCGGCATCGTGATCTGGCGGCGGTATTTCTCGTTCTATTTTCCGATCGAGATCATTCGCCTGGCGGCGGTTGTGCATGCGGCCGCGGCGTTTGTTCTGATCGTCGGAATCGTCGTGCATATTTATGCGGCGTTGTGGATCAAAGGATCGATCGGGGCGATGACGCGCGGCACCGTGACGTATGGCTGGGCGAAAAAGCATCATCCGAGATGGTTCAAGGAAATCGATCGGGAAGTGAGTCAGACGGGAAGCCCGAAGTACACCGGGCCGCCGCCTTTCTTCACTCAGGGAGAACGCGGCGGCTCATTAGCTTTCAAGAGGTCTATACCGTGGTTCAACGCATTCTGGAAGCAGGTGATATCGAGTCGCTCGATCAATCCGCCATTCCCCGCATTCGCACGCCGGAACGCGCGACCGTGTTCCTCGCGCGTGCCACGCGGCTGCGGCAGCTCGCCGCGCGCAGCAACCCCATAGCAGGGTACTTGCGCCTGATGGCCGCGCTCGCGGACGCGCAACATGCAGCGCTCTCCAGTTTCAAGGCAGTGCCTCCTAGCCAAGAGTCGATCGCGAGCGCGCAGCAACATTCCATGCCGCTTGATTCCTGCGCTGCTCCGGCGTGCGCGATCCCGCCTGGCAAGACGTTTTAACAAATTTGCTCGACAAGCTGAAAGCCGCCGGCCCGCTCACTCCGCCGCTCGAGCAACTGATCGAGAGACTCAAATCAGCCGATGCCGCGACCCTGGAAGCGCAAGCCGACGCGATCTTCGCGCAGCGTTTTGATCGAAGTCGATCCGGCAAGCGCGCCGTTCATCTCGGCCGCGCTGCAAGTGGTATGGACCGATCTCGCCGCGGATATCGACAAACGCGACGTGCCCTATCTGGAAACACTCGGCCTGTGCCCGGTCTGCGGCTCGCATCCGGTAGCGAGCACCGTGCGCATAGGCGGCGTGTATGACAATTACCGCTTCCTGCAATGCGGGCTGTGCGCGACCGAGTGGCATATGGTCCGCTCGAAATGCTCGAATTGCGACTCGACAAAAGGCATCGCCTATCATGCACTGGGAACACCGGATGCCGACGCGAAAACTCAGGAAGCCGAATCGAAAAAGGCGCCGCTGAAAGCTGAATCGTGCGACGAATGCCATACGTATCGCAAGATCGGTTATCAGGACAAGGACTACGATTTCGAGCCGTTCGCAGATGATCTCGCTAGCCTTACACTGGATTTGCTGATGGGAGAGGAGGGCTACCGGCGCGCATCGCCGCATCCGTGGCTCTGGCCTGAACAAGTCGACGAAAAATCTGACCAACCCAGAACTGACCAACCCGGCGAGTCCAATTAAAAAGGATCGGCCTGTGAGCGACGTAACGAGCGCCGAACTGCGCGCGCTAATGGCACGTGTGCCGTCGGTGGAACAGGTGATGGCATCGGCGGGATTTTTGAAGCTGGCGGACGAGTTCGGCCGAAGCCAGGTTCTGGCCGCGCTGCGCGGCGCGCTGGACCAGTGGCGCGCCGCTGCGCAGGCAGGTCAGGCATGCGTGGCTTCACTCGATGCGGCCCAGCTCGCGGTATCGGTTGGAACAATTCTGCGCGAGCGCACGAGGGCCAGATTGCGCAGCGTTTTTAACCTGACCGGCACGGTGTTGCACACCAATCTCGGTCGCGCGCTCTTGCCCGACGAAGCGGTGAGCGCAGTCGTTGCTCGCGCTGACGCAGCCGGCAAACCTCGAATTCGATCTCGACACCGGCAAGCGCGGCGACCGCGACGACCTGATCGACGAGCTCATCTGCGAACTGACCGGCGCCGAAGCGGCGACCGTGGTCAATAACAATGCGGCGGCGGTATTGCTTACGTTGTCCGCGCTGGCATCGAAGAAAGAAGTGGTCGTGTCGCGCGGAGAACTGGTGGAAATTGGCGGCGCGTTTCGTATTCCCGACATCATGAGCCGCGCGGGCGCGAAGCTGCGCGAAGTCGGCACCACGAATCGCACGCATCTCAAGGACTACGAGGAAGCCATCAACGCACGAACCGCGTTGCTGATGAAAGTGCATACGAGCAATTACGCCATTAGCGGCTTCACCAAGGAGGTCAGCGTGGCCGAGCTCGTGCCGCTATCCGAAGCGCGTGGCGTGCCCATCGCGGTCGATCTGGGCAGCGGCACGCTGGTCGATCTCACGCAGTGGGGCCTGCCTCGCGAAGCCACCGTGCGTGAAACGATTCTCGCAGGCGCCGATCTCGTCACGTTCAGCGGCGACAAGCTGCTTGGCGGGCCGCAAGCCGGCCTGATCGTTGGCCGGCGGGAGCTGATTGCAAAGATCAAGAAGCATCCGCTCAAACGTGCGTTGCGCGTCGGTAAGCTCACGCTCGCCGCGCTCGAACCCGTGTTGCAGTTGTATCGCGCGCCGGAAATGCTCGCGCGAGCGGCTGACCACCTTGCGTTTGCTCACCCGCCCCGCCGATGCCATGCGCGCTGCCGCCGAGCGCGTCCAGCCTGTTTTGCAACGCGTGATAGGCGAGCGTTATACCGTTGCCGTCGAGCCGATGTTCAGCCAGATCGGCAGCGGCGCTTTGCCGGTCGACGTGCTGCCGAGCTACGGTCTTGTCATCAGGATGACTGATGGAAAACGGGGCGGCCGTCAGTTGCTCGCGCTCGAAAAGGTCTTGCGAGACATGCCGCGACCGGTCATCGGTCGTATCGCCGACGACGCCTTGTGGCTCGATCTGCGCTGTCTCGAAGCGACGGATGAAGCGGAGCTGGTCGCGCAGTTATCGGACGGTAAAGGATGATCGTCGGGACCGCAGGGCATATCGATCACGGCAAGACTACGCTGGTCCGCGCGTTATCAGGCGTGGATACGGACCGGCTGAAAGAAGAAAAAGCTGCGCGGCATTTCCATTGAACTCGGCTACGCGTATATCCCGCTCGACAACGGCGACGTACTCGGTTTGATCGATGTGCCGGGCCACGAGAAACTCGTGCATACGATGACGGCGGGCGCGAGCGGTATCGACTATGCGCTGCTCGTGATCGCCGCCGACGACGGCGTGATGCCGCAAACGCGCGAGCATCTGGCGATTTTGCAATTGCTGGGCGTGAAGCACGGCGCGGTCGCGGTGACAAAGATTGATCGCGTGGAAGCGCAGCGGCTGCACGACGTGCACGGGGAGATCGCATCGTTTTTGAGCGGCAGCGTGTTGCACGATGCGCCCATCTTCGATACCAACGCTACGCTTGCCAATGACACCGGCGTGGCCGCGTTGAATACGCACTTGCGCGCGGCGGCCGCAGCGTGGCGGCGGCGTCGCAATGATGGTTTGTTCCGGCTCGCGATCGATCGCGTGTTTACGCTTGCCGGGCAGGGCACGATTGTGACGGGCACGGTGGTAGCGGGGCGTGTCAGCGTGGGCGAGACGTTGTTGCTTGCACCGAAGAGCGAACCGGTACGCGTGCGCAGTATTCATGCGCAGAATCGTGCCGCGCCAACGGGCCGCGCGGGCGAACGTTGCGCGCTGAATCTTGCTGGTATCGATAAGGAGTCGATCGACCGAGGCGACTGGATTGTCGATCCGCGTCTTTCACGGTCATCGGAACGTATCGACGCGCAGATCACGTTGTTACCCGACGCCGCACTTACCTTGCTTCATTGGGCACCGTTGCACGTGCATCTTGGGACGCAGCATCAGGTCGCACATGTTGCATTGCTCGACACCGAATCGCTGGGTCCCGGTCAGACGGCACGTGTACAACTCGTGTTCGACCGGCCGATGTGCGCACTGCCGGGCGACCGCTTCATCGTAAGAAACGCTCAGGCGAGCCGGACGGTCGGCGGTGGCCACGTACTTGATCCGTTCGGCCCGGCGCGCAAGAGACGTACACCCGAGCGACGCGCATGGCTCGATGCAATCCAGACGATGCTCGACACAGGCTCGCTCGATGCGTTGTTCGAGCGCGCGCCCAACGGTCTGCCGCGCTCGTTGCTGGAACATTTAAGCGGCATGCCGGCCGAGGCGCTGCATCTTCCCGCCGATACCCATACAGTCAAACTAGCCCGCGACGATGCCCTGCTGATCGCTAACCCGGCATGGCGTGCATTAAGCGCCAAGCTGATTGCCGCGCTGGCGCAATACCATGAACGCTCGCCTGACGAGCAGGGGCCGGACGCCTCGCGCTTGCGGCGGATCGTGGCGCCGCTGGCGGACGACGCGTTATGGCGTGCGCTAATCGACGATGCCTGCATGCGTGGAGATATCGTCCGAAGCGGGCCGTGGCTGCATCTGCCGGGTCACACGGTCACGCTGGACGATGCGGAGCAGGCGCTTGCCGGCCTGCTATTGCCCGCCGTGCAGAAGGGTCGCTTCGATCCTCCGTGGGTTCGCGATCTCGCGGCCACGCACGACGTTTCTGAAGAGCGGGTACGCGAATTGATGCGCAAGCTTGCGCGCCAAGGAGAGGTGTTCCAGGTTGTACGAGATCTTTTCTATCATCGCGAGGCGATTCGGGAACTGGCAATCCTGGTGGCCGCTGAAGCGCAAAAGAACGGGGGCAAGCTGGCCGCCGCCCCATTTCGCGATGCCGCTGCGCTTGGCCGCAAGCGTGCTATCCAGGTCCTGGAATTCTTCGATCGTGTTGGCTACACACGTTTTCACCGTGAACTGCATGTGATACGCACGGACAGCCGGTGGCTGGAGTTGCTATAGTGCTTGCGGCTGCGAACAAGCCAGACGCTACTTTCCCGCCCGACTATGACCGGCCCAAGATAACAGCTTTGTAATCTCCGCCCCTTCGTTCAAGCTTAAAATTGCAAAGAAGGCCGACAGCTTGAGCCAGGAGAGTCCTGTAATGCGAATCCTGATAATCGAAGACGAGGAAAAAACCAGCGCCTACCTGAAAAAAGGCCTGGAGGAATCCGGCTACTCCGTTGATATCGCCCGCGACGGCGCCGAAGGCCTGATCCTCGCGCAGGAAGAGAATCACGATGTCATCGTGCTCGACGTCATGCTCCCGACCATGGACGGCTGGGCCGTACTCAAAACACTGCGCGCCACGAAAGCGACCCCCGTACTCTTTCTCACCGCCCGCGATGACGTCAGCGATCGCGTCCGCGGACTCGAACTCGGCGGGGACGATTACCTCGTCAAACCATTCGCGTTCGTCGAACTGCTCGCGCGCGTGCGCACGCTGGCGCGACGCGGGCCGCCGCGGGAAAGCGAACTCATCACGGTCGGCGACCTCGAAATCGACGTCAACCGGCGCAAGGTGCGGCGCGCCGGCAAGCGCATCGACCTCACGCCGCGTGAGTTCGCGCTGCTGCAATTGCTCGCACGGAAGCAGGGCGAAGTGCTGAGCCGCACGCAGATTGCGTCGTATGTCTGGGACATGAACTTCGACAGCGACACCAACGTAGTCGAAGTCGCGATCCGGCGCCTGCGCGCCAAGGTCGACGACGATTTTGCTATCAAGCTGATTCAGACGGTGCGCGGCGTCGGCTATGTGATCGACTCGAAAGAGACCGGCTGATGGGTTCGCGTTCGCTGACAGCCACGCTCGCGCTGGCTTTCGCCGGAACCACGCTTGCGGTGTTCGCGCTGGTCGGCAGCTTCGTCTACTTCGCGCTCGACCGGCAGGTGAAGGTGCAGGACGATCTCGACATCGTCCTCGCGGCCCGCCATACGCGCCGTCTCGCGCAGGAACTCGACACACTCCCCGACGTGCGCTCTCATGCCGAACGGCTGACGAGCCAGGTACTCGGCAACGAGGCCATGTCGATGGTGGTGCGCGATGCGCAGCAGAACCTGCTGATCGCGCAAAACGCCGCAGGCCTGGTGGAACCCGCATGGCCTGCGGCGAAGTTCGTCGCGACGTCGCAGCGCATCACCGCGGACCACATCGTCGAATGGCATACACCGGACGGAACGCCCGTGCGAGGCATCGCCATCGATACCGAGTTGCGCGACCATTCGCACGCAACGGTAATCGTTGCGCGCAACATGAGCGACCGCTGGCTGCTGCTCGATCACTACCGCGAGCGCCTGTACGCAGCCGGATTCGCCGGCATGCTGCTCGCGTTCCTGATGAGCTATCTGCTGGTCCGGGAGTCGCTCAAGCCGCTGCGCATGATTGCCAGCAGCGCAGGCGAGGTAACTGTCAATAAACTCGATACACGTATTGAAGCCCGCGATGTGCCGCAAGAACTGCAAGCGCTGGTCGATTCACTAAACGGCATGCTCGGAGGTCTCGAGCGCAGTTTCCAGCGGCTCTCGCAGTTCACCGCCGACCTCGCCCACGACATGCGTACGCCGCTCAGCAATTTGCGCGGCGCGACCGAGGTGGCGCTCGCGCGGCCCCGCTCGGCGGAGGAATACCAGGGCGTCCTGGCCTCGAACCTCGAAGAATGCGACCGCCTCTCGCGCATGATCGAGAATGTGCTGTTCCTCGCCCGCGCCGAACATCCACAGTTCGCGAAGAACATGCGCGATTTCGACGTCGAAGACGAGTTGAGCAGGATTGCTGATTATTTTGAAGGCATCGCGGAGGATGCTGGCGTGCGGATTCGCGTTATCGGCGGCGGGCACCTCAAGGCGGACGTCGAACTGTTCCGGCGCGCGGTGAGCAACTTGCTCGCGAACGCTGTCCGCTACACACCGCGCGGCGGCGAGATCACGCTGGCGGCGGCCGAAGGCGCCGACGGGCTACGTGTGAGCGTCGCGAACGAGGGCGAACCTATAGACACCGCGTTGCTGGAGCGCATCTTCGATCGTTTTTATCGTGTCGATCCTTCGCGCACCAACAGCGCGCGTTCGAGCGGATCGACCGGCCTCGGGCTTGCGATCGTGCGAACCATCATGGAATTGCACGGCGGCCGCGTGCATGCCGAGAGCGATGCGCAAGGCACGCGTTTCATCCTCACGTTTGCGCGGCACTAAGACCCTGCCAATCTCCGCCGAGCGCCTTGAGCAACAGGACGCTTGCATCCATTCTGCGTCCATCGATCTGCTCCTGCATGCGCTCGTTGTTCAATGCGATGGTCTGCGCGGTCACCACGTCGAGATAGCTCACCGCGCCCGCCTGATAGCGGTTCTGCGTGAGCGTGAGCGACAGCTTGGCGGCCGTTGTGGCGCGCTGTTGGCTCTCTGCTTCGTCGGCGAGCGAGCGCAGCGCGGAGAGGTTGTCTTCCACTTGCTGGAACGACACCAGCACCGTCTGCCGGTAAGCGGCAACCGAGCCGTAGTACTGCGCGGTTGCGCCCTTGAGCGTTGCGTCACGCTTGCCGCCATCGAACAGCGTGCCGACGAGCTGCGGGCCAATCGACCAGAAAAGGCTTGGCGCGGTCAGCCACGGCGCGAAGAACGAGCTTTCGAGGCCTGCACTTGCCGAGAGCACGAGGTCGGGGAAGAAGGCAGCATGCGCCTCGCCAATCTGCGCGTTGGCCGCGGCTACGCGGCGTTCCGCTGCCGCGATGTCGGGGCGGCGCTCAAGCAGTTCGGAAGGCAGGCCGGTCGGGATCTGCGGCAAGGAGGCGGTTTGCGTCGCCACCGGAATGGAAAAGCTCGACGCCGGTTCGCCGATCAAAGTTGCGATGGCGTGCTGCAACTGGGCCCGCTGCACATCGATATCGGTATCCTGCGTGCGGGTGCTTTCAAGTTGCGTTTCGGCCTGCGCGACTGCGGAGGCGTCGATGGCGCCATCGGCCAGTTGTTGGCGCAGCAGGTTGAGCGCGGCGGCATAGGCAGTCACGGTGTCGTCGAGCAACTTTTTTTGCGTGTCGAGCGAGCGCAGGTCGAAGTAGTCGACGGCGAGATCGCTCGTCATTGAAAGGCGCACGCCTTCGAGATCGGCTGCGCTCGCCTGTGCATTGTCCTGTGCGTTGACGGTCGCGTCCTTCACGCGGCCGAACAAGTCCGGTTCCCACGATGCGCTCAATCCCGTCGAATAGTCCGGCACCGTCTTGCCCGCGAGCGAGTGACCGGTCACGTTCTGCGACGTGCGAAAGCGCTCCTGCGACACACCCGCCGTGACCGTCGGGAAGAAACCGGAGTGCTGGAAGTCGACCATCGCCCGTGCCTGCTGCAACTGCGCGACGGCTTGCTTGACGGTCTGGTTCGATGTCTCGACGCGCGCTTCGAGACGGTTCAGGTCAGCGTCGTTGAAGGCGGTCCACCATGGGCCGCGCGGCTTGGCGTCGGCGGGTGCGGCAAGCGCCCAGCCGGGCTGCGTGGCGTAATGCGCCGGGACGTCGACCGTGGGCTTGGTGTAGGGGGGCAGCGTGGAGCAGGCGCTTAATGTGGCCACCGCGGCGGCCACCATGCAGAAGGCAAGGGGCAGGGTTCGCATGATCCGTTTCCTCACGTAGCCGACGACACGACATGCACGGGCTCACCCGCCGTGACCGAGTCGCCCGGGTTGTCGATCACACGGTCCGTCGCCGCAAGCCCGGTCGTCACCTCCATGCGCGTGCCGAAATCGCGGCCGATGGTGACGGTCCTGAGCACCGTCTTGTTTGTTTTGTCCACCACTGCCACGGTCACGCCATCGGGCCGGAACAGTAGTGCGCTCACGGGCAATTCGAGCGCGGGGGCTGCATTGCGCAGCGCGAGATGCACTTGCACATAGGCGCCCGGCAGGAGCGCGCCCGCGTGATTGTCGACGTCCACTTCCACGCGCAGCGTGCGGCTCGTGGGATCGATCGCGCCCGTGCTGCGCGCAACTTTGGCAGCGAACTTGCGCCCGGGATATTGCTGGACGCTCAGATACGCGCTGGTATCTGGCGTGATGTACTGCGCATCGTTTTGCGGCACGTCGACGAACACACGCAGCATGTCGGTCTGCTCGACATGAAACAGCTCGCCCGGCGTGGCGGCGAGACCCGGTGCGCCGCCCGCCGTCACCAGCGCGCCGACGTCGACGTTGCGCGCGGTCACCACGCCGTCGAAGGGTGCGGTCACTTTCTCGTACGAGACCAGTTCAGTGAGGCGCTTGACGTTGGCCTGCGCCGATTGCAGCATCGCCTGCTTGGCCTGCATGTCGCTCTCCCGGGTGTCGGCGTCCTGCTGCGAGACGGATTGTGTCGTCAAGCATCTGCTGCCAGCGTTGCGAGGTCACGCGGGCATAGCTGAAGTTGGCCTGCGCGGTGGCTTCGTCGGCACGGGCCTGTGCCAGTTGCGCATCGAGCTCGGGTGTCTGGATCACGGCGAGCGTCTGGCCGGTCGTCACCTTCGTGCCGATATCCGTGTACCAGTGTTCGAGATAGCCGCTGGTGCGCGCATAGATCGATGCATCGGCGAAGGGCATGACAGAGCCTGGCAGCAGCAGTTCCTGCAGCGCTGGCGCGCTGACCGGCCTGATGACGGCCACGCTCAGCGCATGCTGCACGGCGACTTGCTGCGTCAGGGCGCTGCTCGCATGCAGCCGCGGCACGATGCCCACGGTCAGCAGCGCGGCCGCCAGTGCGATCAGCAGGAACGGTCCCATATAACGGCGTCTCACCGCCCTGGGCGGTCCTGCGGATTCGCTGGTGTCGATATGCTCGTCGTGCGGTTTCATCGCGGTTCCTTCGATGGATGGGTTCATTGAGCGGAGACAGGCGTCTGCGCGGGCACGCTGTTCGCCCGGCGCTTCGCGAGCCACGTGTGCACCATGCCGAACACGACCGGCACGAACAGCAACGTGGAGACCGTGCCGATCGCCAGGCCGCCGATCACCGCGCGACCGAGCGGCGCGTTCTGTTCGCCGCCGTCACCGAGACCGAGCGCCATCGGCAACATGCCGATCAGCATGGCGAGCGCGGTCATCAGCACCGGACGGAAGCGGCTGAAGCCGGCTTCGAGGGCAGCGGTCAGCGGCGCTGCGCCGCCTTGCAGCATCTCGCGCGCCGTGTTGATGACGAGAATGCTGTTGGCCGTGGCAATGCCGATGCACAGGATCGTGCCGGTCAGCGCCGGAACGCTGAGCGTGGTGTGCGTGGCGAACAGCATCCACGCGATGCCCGCCAGCGACGCCGGCAAGCCGCTGATGATGATCAGCGGATCGATCCACGACTGGAAGTTCACGACCATCAGCAGGTAGACCAGCGCGACGGCGAACACGAGTCCTATCGCCGAGGCCGCTAGAACGATTCGTTCATCGACTGCACCTGGCCGCGGATCACGATCGACGAACCGGCGGGCAGCTTGCGCCTCGCGCCTGGATCGACGAGCTGCGACACGTCGCTCGCCACGCCGCCGAGGTCGCGCCCTTGTGCTGGACGCGAAGATATCGAGCACGGGCTGCACGTTGTAGTGCGAGACCACGGCTTGCTGCGTGCCGCGCGACATCGTGCCGAGCGAGCCCAGCAGGTTCTGCGGCGACGCTGATAGTTGCGCCCGTCGTCAGCGGCATGTTGGCCAGCGTCTGCAGCGAATGAATATCGTATTGCGGCACTTCGGTCATCAACGGATAGCTCACGCCGTTCTTCGGATCGAGCCAGAAGTTCGGCGTGGTCTGCGAGCTGCCCGACAGCGCGATCAGCAGGTTCTGCGCGACATCGCGCTGCGTGAGGCCGGCTTGCATCGCCTTGGTCCGATCGACGTTGACGTTGATCGCGGGTTCGTCGCCGGGCTGCTGGATGCGCGCATCGACGAGGCCGCGCACGCTGCGCAGCTTCGCCAGCAGGTCGTTCGCGACCACGCGGTTCTCGTCGAGCTCGTTGCCGACGATCTGGATGTCGATCGGCGCGGGCAGGCCGAAGTTCAGGATCTGGCTGACGATATCGGCCGGGCAGGAAGGCGAACGTGACGCCGGGAAATGCGTCGGTCAGCACGTTGCGCAGCTTCGCGCACGTAGTCCGCCGTCGGGCGCGTGCTCCGGGCTTCAGCGTGATCATGATGTCCGCGTCTTCCGAGCCGATCGGGTCCGACGAGTCGTAGGTCAGGTTGATGCCGCTCACCGGCACGCCGATGTTGTCGAGCAACGCGGCCTCGATCCGGCTTGCGGAATCACCGTGCGGATCTTCGCTTCGACTTCGTCGGTGAGGCGCGCGGTTTCCTCGATGCGTGTGCCGGTGGGCGCGCGCAGGTGCAGGCGGATCTCGCCGGTATCGACGGCGGGGAAGAAGTCGCGGCCCGTGAACGGCACGAGCGCGAGCGAGCCCACGCAGCACGAGCAGGAAGACTGGCAGAAAGCGGCGGCGATTTTCGATCGCGCGTTGCAGCACGCCGTGATAGCCGTGGCGCAGCTGTTCGAAGCGCTGCTCGAAAGCCGCCTGGAAGCGCGATCAGGCACGCGAACCGGTCCGCGTGCCGGCTCGCCGTCCTTCGGCGACGCGCGCAGCAGGTACATGGCGAGCGTCGGAATCAGCGTGCGCGAGAAGAAGTACGACGCGATCATCGCGAACACCACCGCCTCGGCCAGCGGTACGAACAGATATCGCGCGACGCCGGAGAGCAGGAACATCGGCACGAACACGATGCAGATGGACGAGCGTCGACACGAAGGTCGGCACCGCGATTTCGCCGGAGCCGTTCAGGATCGCATCGTGCAGCGGCTCGCCGTTTTCCAGATGATGCGTGATGTTCTCGATCGCGACGGTGGCGTCGTCGACCAGAATGCCCACCGCAAGCGCGAGGCCGCCCAGCGTCATGATGTTGATGGTCTGCGCCGAGCGCCGACAGCGCGATCAGCGAAGTCAGCACGGCGAGCGGAATCGAGACCGCGATGATCAGCGTCGCGCGCCAGCTGCCGAGGAACAGCAGGATCATCAGCGGCGGTCAGGCCGGCGGCGATCAGCGGCCTCGCGCACCACGCCGGTGATCGCGGACTTGACGAACACCGACTGGTCGCCGAGCGGCGTGATCTTGAGCGCGTTCGGCAGGCCCGCGGCAATCTTCGGCAGCATCGCCTTGACCTGGCTGATGATGGTCGAGCGTCGAAGCGCTGCCGCTTTTTTCGACCTGAGCAGCGCCGCGCGCTTGCCGTCGCTGCGCACGATGTTGGTTTGCGGCGCGTAGCCGTCGCGCACTTGCGCCACGTCGCGTACGTAGACCACGCCGCCTTTGACGGTCTTGATCGGCAGGTTGTTGAGCGCTGCGACGCTCTCGGTGCTGCCGTTCATCTGCACGTTGTACTCACGTGCGCCGATCTTCGCCGTGCCACCCGGCAGGATCAGGTTCTGCGCGTTGACGGCATTGACCACATCGATGGGCGCGAGGCCCTTCGCCTGCAGCGCGCGCGGGTCGATGTCCACCATGATCTGGCGGATCTTGCCGCCGAAGGGCAAGCGGCACTGCAGCGCCTTGCACCGTGGCGAGCTGCGTGCGGATGAAGCTGTTGCCGAGATCGTAGAGTGTCTGTTCGGGCAGCGTGTTGCTGGAGAGTCCGAGTTGCAGGATCGGCACCGTCGATGCGTTGTAGGTGATGATGTTCGGCGGCAGCGTACCGGGCGGCAGCACGCGCAGGATGGAGGCGGAGTTCGAGGCAGCTTCAGCGATGGCGCGATTGATGTCGGCGCCCGGATGGAAGAAGACCTTGATGACCGCAACGCCGTTAAGCGATTGCGACTCGATGTGCTCGATGTCGTCGACGTCCGACGTCAATGCGCGTTCATAGATGGAGGTGATGCGGTGCGCCATGTCCTCGGCTGAGAATCCGTTGAACGACCAGACAATGCTGACCACCGGGATATCGATGTCAGGAAAAATATCCGTAGGGGTACGCATGATGGCGAGCGGACCGAGGATGAACAACAGGATCGCGACGACAATAAAGGTATACGGCCGGTGCAAGGCAAGTCTGACGATCCACATGGCGGTTTCCAGGACGTTGGCGCTGCCAGGGGGCGGCAGGGCTTCGTGATGGAGACAGTGTGCGGGCGCGGCACTTACTCGAAGGTGACCGGAACATTACAGCGCTGACATGTGGATGATATGAACGCCCTCGTGTATGGCCGGCAGCATTTTGGAGCCAAAGGCGTTACCACGCTTACAAAGCATTGGCGTTCAAGCAGCATGAACGCGATGCCGATGGTAGCGAGATGAATCAACGCTATTCGCTCAAGCGCAGTGGTGCGTGGCGGCAGCCCGAATTGACGTTCGAGCGCGAACTGGAACTGTTCTATCAGGCCTCGACGTGGCCCGTTTTCCTTCCTGCACGTGACGGCGTGGATTATCGCGTCCGGTTCAGTTCTTCGAATCCCGCAACCAAGGCGTCTAGCAGATGCCGGACGGCCGGAACCATGCCGCGACGCGTGGGGAAGATCGCGTGTATAAGGCCCGGCGTGGTGGCCAGACCCGGCAGCAGGTGCTGCAGGCGGCCGGCCTGAATATCGGCATCGACCAGCTCCCGGGGCAGCATTGCCACGCCGACGCCAGAGAGTGCCGCAACCCGAAGGCTGGCGAGGTCGTCGGTTGCGAGGCGCGGCTGATGCGCCCAAGCGGTCACGCGTCCCTCAGCGTCGACCAGATTCCAGGCGAATCGCTCGCTGTTGCTGGCCATGGAGAGGGTCGGCCATTCCTTCATGGACTCGATCGAATTGGGCACCGGATGTCGCGCCGCCAATTCAGGACTGACAACCAGGACGTGGATCGACAAGCCCAATTGGCGGACGGCGAGATCGGTATTTTCCAAGGGCGGCAAGCCTGACCCGGATCGCAAAGTCCAAGCCTTCCTCGACCACATCAACGCGGCGATTGGTTGCATCCAGCAGAACCTGGACATCAGGGTTGTCCTGAAGATATCGCGCGATGATCGTGGAGATGCCCGACTCCAGCAAGGCCACGGGGCAGGCGATGCGCACGGTGCCCTGCGGCCTTGCGCGCGTGCGGTCCACGATATCTTTGGCGGCCTTTGCTTCCGCCACCAGCGCCACGCAATGCTGGTGGAATTGCCGCCCGGTTTCCGTCAGCGACAGGCTGCGGCTGGTGCGATTGAGCAGGCGGACGCCAAGTTCTTCTTCCAGGGCGCGAACGCGCCGGCTGAGTTTCGACGTCTGCAGGCCGAGGCTGCGTGCGGCTGCCGTATAGCTTCCATGCTCGACCACTTCTGCGAAGAGCCGAAGGTCATTGAGGTCAGTGATTGAGTTCATGGGCAGACTCAAATCCTTCTGATCGTTCTATCCGCGGCAATGATGCGTTCCGATCCAGGATATATGCGCGGTTTCATTGCAAATATAGCATTCGTCTCATCCGTGTAACCAGCTTCGAATTTGGCAGGCGGCACAGGTGACAAGCGTCGTTATTTGCAAGGGCGGAAACGGAGGCGGACATGCTCAAACACAGACGCTGGGAGTCGTTGGACAGCGCAGACCACGGCTGGCTGCGCGCGAAATATCATTTCGTGGTCAGCGCCGAGGGCAATCCCGCGCACGCCGCCCTGGGCCCCCTGATTGTCTGGAACGACGACGAGATCGCGGTTGGCAGCGGTTTCCCCATGCATGGCCACCGTGACATGGAAATCATCACCTATGTACGCCAGGGCCTGCTCGGGCATCGAGACACTTTGGGATCCGAAGGAACGATCCAGGCGGGCGATGTCCAGGTCATGAGCGCCGGTACGGGCATACGCCACGCCGAGTTCAATCGGGGCGAGGTGCCGCTCAAGCTCTTTCAGATCTGGTTGCTGCCTCGTGAAGCCGGCGGTGAACCCGCGTGGGATACCAAGCCGTTTCCGAAAAGCGACCGGTCTGGACGATTCGTCGTCCTCGCCAGCGGCTTCGCCGGCGATGAAGGCGCGCTACCGGTTCGCGCCAACGCGCGTGTGCTTGGCGCGATGCTAAAGGCTGGCGAAAGCGTTCGATACGATTTGGGCCCCGCGAGTCGCGCCTATCTCGTCGTGGCCTCGGGACGCATCGAAGTGAATGGCGAGCCCGTCGGGCCGCTGGACGGCGTGGCGATCACGAAGGTTGCTGCGGCGCAGATTTCCGCTCTCGAAGATTCTGAGCTGGTGATGGTGGACGCCGGCTAATCCCATTTTGTATTCCACCTCCGTAAATTCATTTCAGGAGATTGTGATGGAACGCTTCAAATTTCTTCCGCTGTTGGGCCGCATTTTGATCGGTGGGCCGTTTGTCATGAGCGGGCTAGGCAAGCTAGCGGCGTATGGCGCGACGGTTGGCTACATTGCGGCCATGGGTCTGCCCGTGCCGCCACTCGCGTTCGTTGTTGCTGTGCTGACTGAGCTGGGCGGTGGCCTGCTGCTGATGTCGGGTTACAGGGCGCGGGTCGTGTCGCTGGCGATGGCGGTGTTCTGCGTGGTCACTGCGATTTTCTTTCACCACAACTTCGCGGATCAAAACCAGATGATTCACTTCCTCAAGAACGTGATGATGGCCGGTGGCCTCCTGCAGATCACCTGGTTCGGCGCCGGCGCATTCAGTCTGGACGCGCGCTCCGGGCGCGTAGTGTTGCGTGTTTCGCCCTTGAAGGCGAGCTGAGAAGAATGTTTCGTCGAAGCGATCGTTTACCTGATCCGGCGCGCGATCGTTTCGTCGCCAAGTTATTTCGTCGTCAAGGTAAGCAGATCATGGAGTATTGTTAGATATGCAAACTACTGTTCAATCGTCCGGTCTCCTGCAGCGGGGTAAAACGATAGTCTCGCGCACGACTGGCCGGCAACACGGTCCCGTCAAGCGGCTCGTCAGCCCATCCGACCTAGGAGAGGTGCTGAAACCTTTTGTCTTTCTCGACTATTTCGATAGCTCGGTGGCAGCCGAAATGCGGTTTTCCATGCATCCCCATTCGGGCCTCGCCACAACGACCGTGCTGCTGGACGGTGAAGTTGAATATGAAGACACGACGGGCGCATCAGGGACCATGCCGGCGGGCGGCGTGGAGTGGATGAATGCGGGCAGCGGCGTGTGGCATGACGGCCGCGCGAAAGGCGACAGGCCGGTCCGTGGCTATCAGTTGTGGGTCGCATTGCCACCTGAGCTTGAACTTGGCGTGCCCCTTAGCCGGTATTTATCCGAGAGTGAAGTTCCCCGCATCGGTCCGGCCCGCGTTGTCCTGGGTCGATATGGAAACGTTGAAAGTCCGGTGCCCGCACCCGCAGGCATCAACTATCTGCTCGTGCGGCTCTCGGCTGGAGAGCAGTGGCAGTACACGCCGCCCGCGGGCCATAGCGTCGCCTGGCTAAGTATTCAACGCGGCGCAATACGCATCGGCGAGGAATGCATCTCCAACGAGCTTGTGGTGTTTGGTGAGTCCGAAGACGTTTTGGCAATTACAGCCGACGAAGATTCGGAGTTCGTCCTCGGTTCAGCTGTCCCACATCCGCACAGTCTCGTGCTTGGCTACTATTCGGTTCATACGTCGTCAGAGGCGTTGCATGCGGGGGAAGCCAGGATCAAGGAGATTGGGGCACAACTGCGTCGCCGGGGCCGTATCGGCTAATTTTCTACAAGAGGTTTCGGCAGGATATGGATACTCTATGGGGAATCATTGATGCCGTTGTTGTCCACGGCCAAATCGGGGAGAATGTGACGCGGTATTGAGCGAGAAGCTATTGCATGCAACGTGCGAGCGAGGAGGATGTGCCGCTTATGGCGTTTCCTGCGGTTCGCGACAAGCTTCGGTGATCGAAGGAAGGCATTCGCATCCGGTGGTGCGGCTGGGCTTCAAACTCAGTAGAGGGCGTCAGACGCTCTCTGGTAGGTCCGACTCCTGCTGCTTTCCGCCCCAATAACGATGATCGTTTAGATCGATATCCCGAGGGCGCGGTGTCATCTGGAACACTTCGTGCGGCAGTTCAATGGCTGCAACTCATCTCATCGGAACAATCGGCTGCGTGTCTGTATTGAGCCAATCGCCATACTCATCGTTGGCCGAAAGTGCCTAAACATTGGCGCATCCAAATGCTGGCGCGCGACGTAACGTCTCAATTGCGTTGCTCGTGGCGGGATACTGCCCTTCATGTGCTGGGCAAGCGCTCTCGTCTCTGCCAGCCATTCCTCGGACCGGTTGCACCGGCGCGGCCCGGCGGACGTGGATGTGCGCGCATTACAACAGGGCAGACGTCATGGTTACTCATCCCAAGAGGCTGGTTTTTGCAGGCATCTTCGTCGTAGCACTCGCGGTTGCTTCGTTTCTCCCTCGAATGTTGCATAACGCTCTTCACACCGATCAGTCCGCGAGCGATGGCTACGATAGTTCCGGCTTTGCGGGCGGCACGCCTGACGCGCCCCGGACGTCCGAAACCGTGCCGTCGGACAAGCATTCCGACGCCTCTCCGGCGCACATTCTTCAGGCAGTTCGCGACAGCCTTCAGCGCAACGACCTGGAATCGGCCGGAGTGCTGTTGCGCGCGGCACGCGCGCTCGACATCAATAACGAACAGGCTGTCGCTCTCCAACACGAGTTGGATTCGCGCAGGAATCAGACGCAAACGCAGACGCAAACCGTGCCGCCGGCCGCAATCGCTACGGACGTGGCCACGGTCCCGCAAGCCGAATCCCGCTCCATCCCCCGGACTGCACGCACGGTCAATCGAACTGAGCAAACACGCGGACGGAGCAAAGGTGTACCGCTTCACGCACGCGATGCAACCGATCTTCCTGCCGAAGTGCCAGCGTCCAGGAATACGGCGGTTGAAATGGCCGATCCGGTCGCTACGGTCGCTACGGTACCAAAGGTGATCGACAAGCCCGCGCCCCTACAAGGGGTGACGCCCACGGTCGAAGCTGCGCCTGCGGTCGTGCCTGCACCGGAATTGGCACCTACGCCGGCACCTGTGATTTCATCCCTGCCGGCCGTGCAACAGACAGTACGACCCGAGCCTGCGCCGGTGGCACCGTCGCCGGGACCCAAGAGCCGCGAGCAGGTCCGCGCCGAACTGGAACGCGCGCGCCTCGATGGCAGCATTCCCCGCTTCGGCAATCCTGATCCCGCCGGTCCGGGCGTTCGAACGATTTCGAAGTTGCCGCCGGAGTCGGCGGACCGCTAAAGAACGCGCCGTTCTCCGCACGGATGATCGACGCGAGCTTGGTGTCATTGTCGATGGATGAACATCGTCATGCTCGGCGCCGATCAACCGCATCGCGAGAACGCTGCGATCGCCATCGCCTCACGGGCCAGATGGCGTTCGGACGAGACCTGCGTCCGAGTTCAGCGCCGATGAAAATATCCTTAGGATTGCAGGAGAAGTGCGCGCGTCCTGAACCGGACGTCGCCGTGCCGCGTCGAGCGCACTGCGCCGCGCTCGATCAGTCGGCTACTGCGGCAGTGCATAAGCCATCACGTAGTCGCCAAGTTTGGTGCCGAACGAGCCGTGGCCGCCCGCGGCGATCACGATGTACTGACGGCCGTCGACCGAATAGCTCATCGGCGTGGCCTGGCCGCCCGCGGGCAGACGCGCGCTGCCAGAGTTCGCGGCCGTTGTTCACATCGAACGCACGGATATAGTTATCCGCCGTCGCGCCAATGAACACGACGCCGCCCGCCGTCACGATCGGACCGCCCAGCATCGGCATGCCCATCTTGAACGGCAGCGGAATTGGCGAGCTGTCGCGTACCGTGCCGATGCGCTTCTTCCACACGATCTCATTGGTCTTCAGATCGATCGCCGAGATATAGCCCCATGCCGGCTGCTTGCACGGCAAGCCGAGCGGCGAAAGGAACGGGTTGAGCGTCACGCCGTACGGCACGCCGTATTGCGGCTGGATGCCGGCTTCCGTGCCGCTGCCCTTCGCACCCGGCTGCGGCTCGATCGGGTTGCCCGGGCCGCGCGGGATCAGGCGCGAGACGAACGGCAGGGCGATCGGGTTGGCAACAGCGATCTGTCGGTCGGTGTCGACGGCAATGCCGCCCCATTCGAACATGCCGAGGTTGCCCGGGAACACTAGCGTGCCCTGCAGCGAAGGCGGCGTGAACGTCCCTTCATACCGCAGCTTGTGGAACATCACGCGGCACACGAGCTGGTCGTACATCGTCGCGCCCCACATGTCGGCGTCGGTCAGCAAGTTCTTCGTGGCGGATACGTGAGCTCGGAGAACGGCTGCGTCGGCGAAACGTGGTCGCCGGGCGCAGCGCCTTGCGGCACCGGCGTTTCGGGTGCGGGCACGACCGGCATACCGGTGCGGCGGTCGAGCACGAACAGGTTGCCGGTCTTGGCGGGCGCGTACACGACCGGCACGCTCTTGCCGTCCTTGCCGGTGATGTCGGCGAGCGTGGGCTGCGACGGCTGGTCCATGTCCCACAGATCGTGGTGCGCGGTCTGGTAGAACCAGGCGAGCTTGCCCGTCGAGGCATGCAGCGCCAGCAGCCCGCTCGCAAAACGCTCCTGCTCGGGCGTGCGGTTGCCGCCCCAGATGTCGGGCGTCGTCACGCCCATCGGCAGATAGACGATGTCGAGCTTCGCGTCGTAGGCGGAGGGCGCCCACGAGTTCGGCGAATTCAACGTGTAGTGCTCGCCCGCGCCCGGAATCGTGATTCGGGTCCTTCGCGCCCGGATCGAATGCCCACAGCAGCTTGCCGGTGCGCACGTCGAAGCCGCGGATCACGCCCGAGGGCTCGCGGCTCGAGAAGTTGTCCTCGACCGCGCCCGCCACGACGATCACCTTGCTCGTGATGATCGGCGGCGAGGTCGGCTCGTACATGCCCGGCGTCGTGACCGGCTGGCCGTGCTGCAGGTCGAGGTCGCCGTTGTTGCCGAAGCCCGCGCAACGCTGGCCCGTCTGCGCGTCGAGCGCGTAGAGGTGGCCGTCGTTGACCGGCAGGATAGATGCGGCGCGTGCAGACGCCGCTGGACGTCGATGCCGTCGAAGCTGTCGATGCCGCCGATGCCGCCGATGCCGCCGATGCCGCCGTTGCTCCCGAGGCAGCGGCGCTCGCCGAGAGATCGACATAGGACACACCGCGGCAGGTCACGTGCTGGAACGACGGATCAGGCTGCAGCTTCGGGTCGAACTTCCACTTCTGCACGCCCGTCTTTGCATCGAGCGCGAACAGGATCTGATGCGGCGAGCACAGATAGAGCAGATCGCCGATCTTGATCGGCGTGACTTCGTTGGTGATCTCGACCGGATCGTTCGGGCCTTTCATGTCGCCCGTGCGGAAGGTCCAGGCCACCTGCAGGTTCTTCACGTTCTCCGGCGTGATCTGCTGCAGTGGCGAATAGCGCGTGCCTTCCTGGGTGCGGCCATAGGCGGGCCAGTCGGCGGGATCGATGCCGTTGGGGTTCGCCGCAGGCGTTCCGGCCGCTCCGGCCTCGGTCATCAGCGTGCCGTTGATCGTCTGCGGGTCGTTGAAGCTCGCGTAAACCAGCACGCCCGCCCAGACCACGAGCGCGCCGACGAGCGAGCTCACGCCGAGTTTGCGCGGCGCGTCGAGGCGCCAGCTAACGAGCAGCAGCAACCACACGCCGAACACGACGAGCACACCGGAGCGCGGCGCGAGTGCCCAGAAGTCGGGACCCGACTCCCACAGCGCCCAGATCGCCGTGCCGACGAGCACTAGCGCGTAGAGCGCGAGCGCTGCCGGACTGCGGCGGTACCACAGCCAGGTCACGCCGAGCAGCACGACGCCGGTCACGACGTAGTACGCCGACCCGCCGAGCGAGAGCAGCCATGCGCCGCCTATCAGCAGATAGAGCGCGGTCAGCGCGGTGAACAGCAGGGTGATGACGCTGATGAAGCCGGGCGACGTCGACTGTCTGGACATGATGATCTCAACCTTCCTTTGAGGATGCCGCTCGCACCGCTTGTCACGCGATGCCCGCAGCGCAGGCAGGCCGGCGCGAACGCCGGCGAGGCATCCGGCCGGCCCGTTGCGCTCGGGCATGCCGGAAAGCGGAAAAAACAGTCGTGTCAGAACACGTGCATCACACCGATGTACGCGCCTGTTTGGGATTCGCCGGCCAACGGGTTCGTCGGCGAGCTCGAATCGCGCGGCGTGGCGAAGACCGAGAAGTTGCCGTTCTTGCTGTTGTTCGCGTAAGCGACGGTGCCGTACAGGAACGTGCGCGCGCTCAGGTTGTAGGTGGTGCCGAGCGCATAGAGCATCGCGTGGCTGTTCGGATCGTGCGAGACGTCGCCGCCGCCGTCGCCCACGCGGATGTAGAAGCTCGCCGCCGTCACGGCCCAGTGCGGCGTGGCCTGATAGGTGGCGCCGAGCCAGTAGTAGTTGGCGCTGTCGGCCACGCCCGGGGGGGAATCGGGCGCCGCGTAGTGCGTGTAGGCGGCCTGGATCTTGAACTTTTGCACGCGCAGGTTGGCGCCGGCGAAGTACTCGCGCGAGGCCGTGAAGATGTTGGAGAGGCGACCGTTCGAATCACGCAACTCGTCGTAGATGCCGCGCAGGTCGAGCAACGGCGAGTGATAACTGAGCATGATGCCGTCCGAGCGGCCGAACTGGCCTTGGGCGCCGTTATTGAAGCCGCTCGCCTGGTTGCCGAACGCGTACTGCCCCTGCACGTCGATGCCGTGCCAGACGGGGCTGTGATATTCGACGTTGTTGCTCGTCTGCTGCCAGTTGCGCCCGCGCACGAGAGATGCCGACGAGACCGCTTCCTGCACGAACGGATCGAATTCCCACACACCGTCGCTATCGATGAAAAGATTACGGCCTGCTTGCAACTGACCCCAGGTCTCATTCTTCAAGCCGACGTATGCGCGGCGCGAGAACATCAGGCCGCCGCCCGTGGTGCCGTTCATGATCTGCAGCGCGGTTTCGAGGTCGAACAACGCACTGTTGCCGCCGCCCAGGTCCTCGGTCCCCTTGAAGCCGAGCATGCTCGTGCCCCAGTCGCCCCCTTCCGCGCTCCAGCGTGTCGAGGTGCCGCCCGTGCCGTTGGCGATGTGATTCAGGTATTCGACACCACCGTCGATGCGTCCATACAGCGTCACACTCGACTGTGCCGATGCAGCCGTACTGGCTGCGATAAGCACGAATGCGCCTAGTTGATATTTCACGTCAGCTCCAGGTGGACTCTTCTTTCGTTGTCCCCACCGTCCCGAGCCCCGACCAGCCCTGCGCAAAAAACGGGGCGATTGATCCAGCACCGCGGGCATGCTTCGCGCCGCGCCCGGCGGCAATGCATGAGTCAATGCATGGCTCAATGCATGAGGCATTGCAGACCGGCCGGGCGTGGCGCGTGACAAATATAGCGCGTCATTTGCACGGTGACTAGGATGTAAGACAGCTGCCGCTGAAGCAGCTTCACGAGCCGGATGGGATTATTCGAATTGACAGCAACGTGACTTTTGCTTGCAAGGATGGGCGGAGTCAGCTCAATGCCTTGGAGCCCATCATTGCGAGTGCGATCGGACCAATGCGAGGTTGTACGAGAATTAGCGGAATCGAATGCAGCAAACCGCTGTCCTGAACTCCTTAGGTTCGACGCGCACGGGCTCGGCAAATTCGCGTCCAGTATGCCAGCGCAAGATTGTCCTATCAGGTTAGCAAGATCGTCATAACGCCTTTACTTGGGACGCACTACGCTTCGCATGAAATCACGCTACGGCAAGGCTTCGCGGAGATGCCAGGCGCACCAGGCGAACGTACCTGATGAAAGCCGCTAGTAAGCGGCATCAAGCGACTCTGAAATGGTCCGACACCTCAGTCTGTTTCCGCCGCCTCTGAACGTGTGTTTTCCGGTGAAAAACTGCGCGCAAAAATGCCGACGATACAAGGAAGATCGCCATCCAGAATGGCGTGATACCTGCTCGGTTCTGTCGCGAGAATTTCGCCGCACTTCATCACAGCGGCAACGCGGTGATCGTTTGACGTTCCTTTGTTAATCAGGAGACTCACTATGGCCATCTATGTACCTCTGCCAGGAAGCCGGCGGGTTCTATTGCCAAATTCCCGGGCCGCGGGGCCGGTTGATCCGTCCGCGATCGCGAGCGTAACCGTGCGCGTGCGGTCGGTAGGAGACCCCAAGGCGCTGGCAAAAAAAGCGTACGAACTCGCCAGCACGCCTATGGCCGAACGAAAATACCTGACGCACGAGGAACTGGAAAAGCACCACGGCGCGTCTCAGGAAGACCTCGACATGATCGAGCACTTTGCTCAGGAGCACGACCTGAGCGTGGTTCACCGAAGCGCGGCGGAGCGCTCGCTGGTGCTCAACGGCAAGCTGGGCGATTTGCTGGCGGCCTTTCACGCCGACGTGCAGATCTACCATCACGCTGCGGGAACCTATCGAGGGAGGAAGGGCGAGATCACGCTGCCGGAAGAACTGAGCAAGGTCGTGACAGGTATCTTCGGCTTCGACACACGTCCAAAGCGCCGCGCGCCGCACCGGCAGAAGAGTGCGGCGCATAGCGGGCCGGGCGGACAGAACGGTGTGGCGGCTACGGAATTTGCCTCAAGGTACAACTTCCCCGCCAACACTGATGGCACCGGACAAACCATCGCGATCATCGAGCTCGGAGGAGGTTACCGGAGCAGCGACCTCAAGGCGTTCTTCAAGGAAATCAACGTGAGCTCCCCCAAGGTTTCATCGATCTCGGTGGATCATGCTGGCAACGACCCGACCACGCCGGATTCCGCCGACGGCGAAGTCATGCTGGACATCGAAGTGGCGGGAGCAGTTGCGCCAAAGGCGAAGTTCGCCGTGTATTTCGCGCCGAACAATGGTGACAAAGGCTTTGTCGATGCGATCAGCGCGGCGGTGCACGACGCGCAACGAAAGCCCAGCGCAATCTCGATCAGTTGGGGCGGCCCGGAGCTTTCCACTGACCAGCAAGGCATCAATGCCTACCACGAGCTGTTCGCGTCCGCGGGTGCGTTGGGCATCACCGTGTGCGTCGCGTCGGGTGACCACGGCACGGCCGATGAGGATTCGGGCCACTGGGACGGGAAGATCCACGTGGACCATCCCGCTTGCGACGACATGGTGCTCGGCTGCGGTGGAACGCAGATCACTTCCGGCAAGGACGTGGTGTGGAACGACGGAACGCCGTTCGACGTGAATGCGCAGGGCGGCGGCGGCTGGGCTAGCGGCGGTGGCATCAGCACGGTTTTCGCCGTGCCGTCCTACCAGGCGAACGCGAAGCTGCCGGTTTCAATCGATACCGGCAAGCCGGGGCGCGGCGTGCCGGATATCGCGATGAGCGCGACGAACTATTTCTCGCGCGTGGACACGGCGGAAGGCGCGTCGGGCGGAACCAGCGCGGTGGCGCCATTGATGGCCGCACTGGTGGTGCGGCTCAACCAGGCAAAAAAGAAGAATGTGGGATTCCTGAATCCGTTCCTGTACTCAAGCGCGGCGGAAGGTACGGTGCATGACGTGACATCGGGGACGAACGCAATCAAGAACACGGTCAAGGGCTACGAGGCCGGCACCGGCTGGGACGCATGCACAGGCCTCGGGACGCCGGACGGAACGGCCATCCTCAAGGCCTTGCCCTGAGGCGTTATTGCAAGCCTGTATTGCAAGCCTGGTCGACGGGCGCCTTTTAATGGCGCTCGTGGAAAGACCCATGAACAAAGACGGATTGTGAAAAACGTCAATCTTCCGGGTCCATGCGGCTGCTAGCGAGAATGGCTAGCAGCCGTTCCAGATCGACAGGCTTGGTGAAATGGAAATCGCATCCTGCCAGCTTCGCGTCTTGCTTGTCTTGCTTCTGGCCCCAGCCGGTCAACGCAATCACGAGGGCCGCTTTTCCCGATTGATTTTGACGGACCGCCTGCGCAACCTCATATCCAGTCATATCCGGAAGCCCGATGTCCAGAATGATGGCCTCCGCGACAAATTCATCGGCTACCCGTATTGCCGTTTTTCCATCGGAGGCTGTACGAGTGTCGTATCCCTCTGTTTGCAACAACATTGCCAGGCTCTCGGCTGCATCTTTGTTGTCGTCGACGATCAACACCCGACGCAGTGTCGCATTGCGAGCCGGCGGATCGGGTACGTGAGACACCACGGGTGCGCCGGGTTCGTTCGAAAGCGGAAAGCGAACGATGAACTCGCTGCCCAAACCAGCGCCCGCGCTATGGGCCGATACCGACCCACCATGCAACTCTGTCAACGTGCGAACCAGCGACAGCCCGATTCCCAGTCCCCCTTGAGATCGTTCAAGACCCGGGCGAAGCTGCGAAAAGATTTCGAACAACGAGGGCAAGTGTTCGGTTGCTATGCCGATGCCGTTGTCACGGACCGAGATCACAGCCTGCTCGTCCTCGCAGCGGCCTGTTAGCCAGATAGTCCCGCCGTCTGGCGTGTATTTCGCGGCATTGTTGAGCAGGTTCTGAACGACTCTGGGAAAAGCGGGTTGGATCCGCATTGATGGCAATGGGCTGGTCAGGCAATTCCACCGTCAACGTATGGGACGCCGCCGCGAGGATCGACTGGCACGCCTCGGCTGCGTGTTTCAAGGCGGTAGCCAAATCGAGGCGCTGCCCGGCGCAAGGTAATTTTCCCTTCCGAAATCCGGGACACTTCCAGCAGGCCGTCGACCAGATGCGTCATCTGGATCATTTGACGATCGAGTACGTCACGTGCCCACAGCAACTGCGGGTCTGCGAAATCCTTGAGGCGTAATAGATCGACCACGTTTCGCATGGGAGCCAAAGGGTTTCTGAGCTCGTGGGCGAGCGTAGCCATGAAGGCGTCCTTGCGTCGATCGGCCTCGCGCAATGCCTCTTCGGCGGTTCGCTTTTCTTCGAGTGCGACTTCGGCTCTTTCGCGGGCACGAAGCAGTTCGCGCTCGTACTGATGCCGGTCAATGACCACTAGCACTGCGAATTCATTGTATTCAACATCACCGTGCCGACGGCGGGCGGCATTGATCAACATCGGCACTTTGCGCCCGTCCCGATGAATCATGTCCACCTTCACTTCCGCCACCGATCGTTGCATCTGCAGCAGTGGCGCCCAATGTGTCTGATGGAATACCTTGCCGCCGATCGTCAGCAGATCCTGGATCCGGCGCTTTTCCAGTAGCTCTTGCGGCCTGATATCCAACCCACCCGCAAAACGTCGAATTGACCCGCACGATCATGCCGTCAACAGTGGTCGCAAGCAGACCGCACGGCGCTCCCTCGAAAGCCTCGTGTATCGAAGAAAGCGGCCTCTGCTCGCTATCCATGGTCGGTGAGACCAAGTTGACGCAGGAATGCTTTGGTCGCGTCGACGCTGGCGCAGGGCGCGCTCAGATGCGGGCAATGTCCGACGTTATCCACCACGCTGAGCGTGCTGCCAGGTATCTGCGCCTACATGAATTCACCGACGCCGAAAGCGGCGCCAGCAAGTCGTCGCTCGATTGCAAGATCAGCGTGGGCGTGGTGACGCGCGCCAGATCGGCGCGATGGTCCGCGAGAAATGTGACTCTTGCGAAATGCTTGGCGATCTCGGGATCCGTGCGGCAAAAGCTGTTGGTCAGCTCCACGCCAAGCTCGGGTTGATCCGGTGAACCCATGATGACAGGCGCCATGGTGCTTGACCACCCGAGGTAATTGCTTTCCAGCGTTTCGAGCAGGCCATCAATATCGCTGCGAGTGAATCCGCCAACATACTCACCATCATTGATGAATGAGGGCGAAGGGCCGACCATGACGTTTGCGACGAAACGCTCTGGGCGCTTCTATCGCCGCGATCATGCCGATCATCGCACTGACAGAATGGCCCACATAAATGACCGGCCCGCTCGCAAACTCATCCATGATTTCAAGCAAGTCCGCAGCATATCCATGCAGCGATCCATACTTGGCGAAGTCATAGGCCGAGAGGTCCGACTGGCCGCTTCCGACCAGGTCGAAAAGAACGGTTTTGTGTCGGTCGGCAAAATCCGGGTGCAGATACCGCCACATGGTCTGATCGCAGCCGAATCCATGGGCAAAAACGATCGTCGGGGAGCCCTCACCGCTTGCGTGAACATTGTTCCGCTGTTGAATGCTCATGATGCATGATCCTGTATGATTTACCGAACGTCGCGTTAATTAACATCTATTTTGCCAGCATTGCCAGTGAAGACTATCTCGGTTGTCTGTTTTCAACTGAATCATTCTGGCCGGCCTTTGATCGAGCATCTGGTGGAACCCGGATGACCAGAGAATGAGGCGGCTCTGCTGGTGTATAAGCCCGCGGTTTTCATAACATTTGCGGGACGAAAGAATTCAAGGTCAAGGCGCGGCTCCTTACCACGGCGCCGACCATACAGATTCGGAGTCCGGGTTTTTTCATCGAGGTCTGCCCTACTCATGGAGAAAGATGATGTCCCATGCGACGCCCACGCCAATGCCCGTGCCCACAGTGACTCACGTCGGCGAACACGTCCGGCTCGAATTGCATCCGGTGGACCCGCGCGTTGCGACCGTCGTGCTCGAACGGCCGCAGCGCCGTAACGCGGTCGATCGGCCGGTCGCCGATGCGCTGCGAGCTGCTTTCGAAGCCTTCGACGCCGACTCTTCGCTGGCCGTAGCCGTGCTGTGGGGCGCGGGTGGTACGTTTTGCGCGGGCGCAGACTTGACCGCGCTCAACGACGATGTGCGCCGCAACGAGATTCATCCCGACGGCGCGGGCCCAGGGCCGATGGGACCCACGCGGCTGATGCTCGGCAAGCCGGTGATTGCGGCCATCGCCGGACACGCGGTGGCAGGCGGTCTGGAACTCGCGGCGTGGTGCGATTTGCGGGTTGTCGAAGAGGACGCCGTGCTGGGCGTTTTCTGCCGGCGCTTCGGCTTGCCGCTCATCGACGGCGGCACGCTGCGGATGCCAAGGTTGATCGGTATGTCGCGCGCGCTGGATCTGATTCTCACCGGACGGCCCGTCGACGCCGCCGAGGCACTGGCGATCGGTCTCGCGAATCGCTTGGTGGCGCATGGCGAGTCGCGCGCGGCAGCGGAGGCGCTCGCATGCGAACTGGCGGCCTTGCCTCAAGCAGCGATGCGCGCCGATCGGCGCTCGGTCTACGACAACGCATTCGCCGACGATATAACCGGCGCGCTGCGCCGCGAAGGAGCCGGCGGCTATGCGACAGTATTCGCGGAAGGTGTTGCGGGTGCGGCGCGCTTTACCGCCGGGGCAGGCCGGCACGGCGCCTCGAAGTAAGCGTTGTGCTTTCGCCTGTGTTCGATTGAAGAGGGCGTTTGGACGGTGCCGTGTAACACGTCGAACGACTTACGGCGCTAGCGTGTGTTGCCCCGAATACTCTACCGGGCGTTTTCGCGCCGCGACGCGCGAGTGAGTGCTGGACACTGAGCGTCAAATGCTCGGCTTGATGGAAAGCTTCGCGTAAGACCGGTTTATCGTCCAAAACGGCGGCCGTGGCCGCGCTTCCCAACTCGAATCAAACCGGTGTTGCGCTCATTACCTTTGAACACACCAACCTGAATAACGACGGAAGTTCGTCTCGAGATCGTGTTCAGCGAGAGAAGCAAACAGTCGCTATCGTGCCGCGCGGGGCTTGTGCGCCGCCCGCCTATTGTTCCGTCTGCTGGCGTTCATATTCCTTGAGTTTCATCTGCATATAGTCCTGCCGATCCACCTCATGCAGTTGTCGTGGATATTGCTCGGTAGCATCGAACCAGTTAGTCAGGCGTTGTTCCAGACGCTTGTCAGGCGGGCTGGACAGCGCACTGAGATACGCGTCTATCGCCAGGTAGTAGCGCATGGTATTGCGCTCCACCAGGCCGCGAACCCCGCCTATGTATTCAGTCTTGCCCGGGGACGAACCATCAGCGACGGTAAAACCGACCTTGTCGCTGCCGATGGTAGCCAGATAGCCTTTCATGGCGATGCGCCCGGCCATGCCATAGCCGTATGAATAGGTGAGGTGCAGGAACGTCCGGTTGCCGCTTATGCTTACCGCTTCCAGCACGATACGGTAATCCTTTGTGCTTAGCGGACCGCTGTCGGCGTTTAGATCCACCTGGAAATATCCTGGACTCGTGGCTGCCGCTCGGTAATGGAACTGCACGCGGTAACTGTCCGTGAGTTTCTGTTCGGTTTTTCTGCCTATATTCACGCTAAGGATGTAGCCGTCGCTGCTGTTCGAGGCATGGCAGTACTTCGTATTAAGGTGCAGTATCAGCACATCGCACCAGTTGGCAGGGCCTTGCGTGGGGTTATTGAGCGCACCGTTGACCACAGCGAATGGATAGTCCACCACTGCGTAAATGTCGCCCTTGAGCGTGGAAGGCGACTCTGCCGATTCAAGGTACAGCGGACGTTGGAAGGGGTTGTGTTTGAGCTGTGGTTCCAAGCTCTGGTATTTGTCGCGCAAGCTCGCTGCATCGTCCGCTCCCCAAGCGAGCAGGCCATGACACAGGCAGCATACGATCAGGATATCTAACATCAGTCTGAATTTGCACGGCCTGTTGTTACCCATGCTTTTAGCAAACGCGACCATGAACGTCCTCCGGTTTTCCACCTCAGGTTGTTGACACCTACAGTGCAGCATACCCCGACGGTCACGCGGTATTCGTGTTTTATAGGGCATTCGGGCATTCACACCGAATCTGACTTCGTTGTTCAGAATTTCATGATTGGCGCTGATGAGGCATTGAAGACTGGGTCGTTGTCGGATCTTTGTTTTTTTGGGGACTCTGGGGCCGAGCGCTTGCCCCAGCTTGGAGTCGTATTCGTTGGCTGACAAGCACATTCAACTCACTCAGCTATCGGCGCCTTGCGTGGCAAACTGATCGACCTCGCGTATACACAAATTTTTTGGAAATTTGACGTGATGGCTCAAAACAAGCACGGAATGCCCCAAAACCATCGCTATCAGCGCATCGCTGGAAACCCTTAAAACGTAGACTGTTACCATTGGTGGCCAGAAGATCCCGATCCTGCCGGGCACGGTTCACGGTGAATCGAATCACGGGGTCTTGCCTAGCCAGTGCAACCCTTCGACTCTCTCGGAGCGATCGGCCTGATCGGGTGGGCCGGTGTCAGGTCACACAACTAATTCCTCGAGTAAAGCATGCCTCGTAATGGTAACTAGGCGCTCAACGCGAACTTGCAGTAACGCATCCGGCGTGAGTCGAACGATGGCAGCGCTCCGCGTGCCGGATGTGCATCACACTTAATCCAAGGACGAACCGGCATGTCCCAGACGCAATCCACAAATACCAAAGAAGAACTTTTCGCCTGCTTTATCCCCTTGCTGCAAGAGGTCAAGGACATGACCACGAGCACCGAGGTCGAGCAATGGCTGAACACAAAGTATGGCGTTGAAAGCGAGTTGTACAAGGAACTGGCGCGCCTGATTACCCTCGGCGTGCAGGAAGGCTGGGCAGCCGATGCCGAAATCGCAGGTCCGCGCTATCGCCGCTCGCGACTCGCTGCGCCTTCGGACGAGACGTCCTTCTTCAGCATCACAGCGGTGCTGATGGACAGCACGGATAACAACCAGAACAACCCCGAAGGCAGCTTCCGCGGCGGCTATCATTTGCACCCGTATGGCGAGTTCAATCTGGTGATACCGCTCAATGAAGGCGCTGCGATAGCAGGGCCGAACGGCTGGTGTTATGGCGGCTGGACGGCACCGGCGCCCGGAAGCCACCACTTTCCGGAAGCCAAGGGCGGTGCCGTCATCTCGCTCACGTTCCTGCCCGCAGGACGGATTGCGTTCGACGTCGAACCGCCGCAGCGTTGAAATGCGAAGGCGTGCCCGGATGATGGCCTCCTCACGCGTTCACGGGTGAGGAGCGTGCGGGTCGCGTGACTAGAGCACAGGCGCCTTCCGACTCTAAACTCATTGGGAGTTTCCACGGAAAGCAAGAAAACTTGTGAGCCCGGGAACCAAGGCAAGTTGATCGGCCGATAACCATCGCTGAAGCCGAGGTAGAAGAACGGGTGCGCGTGCGGCGGCGTTCAGACTCCGGCGTACACCGGCGACGAGGCACCCGTCGCCGCCCGTAGCTCAGCCAGCAGTGCTTCGCCCGACCATGAAGGGCGCACGTCGGCTCGCTCTGCTTCCCGCACGAGTTCGCTCAGCCGCGCGTTCACGGGTGCCTTTTGTCCGAGGCGCTGAGCGAGGCGCACAACCTCGCCGTTGATCCAGTCTATTTCCGTAGCGCGCCCCATTGCCAGGTCGTCGGACATCGACGAGCGCGCGAGCGGATCGATCGTCAGCATCGCGCGGCCCAAACGTTCAAACAACACATCGGGAACGCTGAGAACCCGGGGTATCCAGGTGGAAGGAAGTGGCGTCACTTTGGCGGGTCGAATAGCGGCCCGCTTCAGAAGCGCGAGCGCTTCTTTCTGCGCCATCGCGAGGCAGATCCGGTAGGCCCGTTGCGAGAGCTGCTCCTTAAGAGGCCGGTTCGATAACGCGTTGATTGCATTATTAAGGTTGAGCAACAGCTTCGCCCACTGCACCGGCAGCATGTCGGCGTGCTGGTTCAGCGGCAGACCCGCTTGCCTGAACGCGTCGACGAACGGCTGCATGGCCGGCGTATGCCTGATCTCCAGCTCGCCCGCGGAGCCTTGGTGAAATCCGCCTGGGCCGCGTTCGACGACATTAAACGGCACCATTCCCTCAAGCACCGTGTGCTGCGTCAGCGCGGCGCGCAGCACGTCTGCATTGCCAACGCCGTTCTGGAAACTCACCACAATGGTACCGGGGCGAAGCACGTTCGCCAGTTCTGCCGCGGCCGTGGGTGTGGCGGCGGACTTGACGGTGACAAGTACGAGATCGGCTGCGGCGGCGCTGGCCGCGTCCGTCGACACATCGATCCGCTCCGGCGGCACGTGCCAGCGGCTATCGTCATGCCGCGAGAGCGTGATGCCTTGACTGCGCAACTGCTCGGCTATGCGTGCGCGCCCGATGAAACTGACGTCGCTGCCCCCGGCAAGAAGCCGTCCGCCGACATAGCAACCAATTGAGCCGGCGCCGTAGATAAAAATTTTTGCCATCACAGGTTCTCTCGTTACCTACTCACACATCCGCGATGCATTGAATCAGCAAAAGCGGTCGATGATGCTGACGCCGTTCGTTCGGCCCATGACTTCGTGAATGGGCCGAACGGAACGTGCTAGTCGGCGTATCCGGGGTTGCGGCGATCAAGCCTGCGCAGCAGCCCGGGCCACACCAGCGCCCCTGGCGTGACGCCCCTCGTCGCCTTTTGAATCTGGTCCTTGATGCCGTCGAGAAGCGGCTGTGCGATCGGGATCAGCTTCGAACCCCCTGCCTGGGCACGCACCTGGATCATGCAGGACGCTTCAAAGAAGTACATGGCGACGAAGGCATCCGCCGGCGTCGCGCCGACCGTGAGCAGGCCATGGTTGCGCAGCATCAGATACGTGTTGCTGCCGAGGTCCTGTACAAGGCGAGGTTTCTCGGCTTCATTGAGTGCGATGCCCTCGTAGTCGTGATAGCCGAGTGACGCCAGCACACCTAGTGACTGCTGCGAAAGCGGCAGCAACCCCGCCTCTTGCGCCGACACGGCAACGCCGTTGACCGAGTGAGTGTGCATCACGCAAAGGGCGTCTTCGCGCGCCGCATGCACAGCGCTATGGATCGTGAAACCCGCCGGGTTGACGTCATACGGGGATTCGGAAACCTTGCGGCCGTCGAGGTCGATCTTGACCAGCGAAGACGCGGTGATTTCATCGAACATCATGCCGTACGGGTTGATCAGGAAATGGTGTTCGGGGCCGGGCACGCGCGCCGAGATGTGGGTAAAAACCAGGTCGTCCCAGCCAAACAGCGCCGTGAGGCGGTACGCCGCTGCGAGATTGACCCGCGCTTCCCATTCTGCAGGTGATACGTCGTTCTTCAGGCTGAAAACAGATGAGGCCATGTCGACACTCCTTAATAAATGGTTCAAGCAAGTGGTTCAAGCAATGGAATAATCCGAAATACACTTGGAATAGCGCTCTGCGAAATCGCTCGTTCGGTCGCGGCGACGCAGTAGGTGCAGCAGGTGCAGCACGTGCAGCAAGGGTCAAAGTCGTTGCGGGTCTGATGCGAGTCCCTATGATGTCCGCGAACCCGCCTGAAATCTGTCAGGTACCCGACAAGTCGACACGCCAATGGAATCCAGCCAGCTCCGCTACCGGTCACAGCTCGAAACGACTTCGTGGTTCCGTGGCTTGCCTGTTGAGTTGCGGGACTATCTGGTCGGCCATGCCAGCCTGGTCACGCTGGAAAGGGGCGAATTCCTGTATCGGCGTGGCGAACGGTCTTATGGCCTGTACGCGGTGCTCGGCGGCGCGCTCGCTATCGGCACGGTCGGGGTGGATGGCAAAGAGGCGTTGCTAGCGGTGCTCGGGCCGACCGCATGGCTGGGAGAAATTTCGCTGTTCGATGGGCTGCCACGTCCAAACGATGCCACCGCCGTCAGCAAGACACTTTTGCTGCATGTGCCTGAGGCCGCGCTGCAAAGCCTGCTCGAGTCCACGCCCCGCTATTGGCGCGAATTTGCGTTGTTGATGGCGCAAAGACTTCGGGTTTTGTTCGAGAACACGGAGGCGATAGCGCTATTGCCCGCGGCACAGCGGGTGGCGAACCGATTGCTCATGATTGCCGGGGGCTATGGTGGTCTCAACGCCGCGCAGAGCAAGATCAGGATCTCGCAGGACAGCCTCGCTGCAATGGTGTCGTTGTCGCGACAGACCACTAACCAGCTGCTCAGGAACCTCGAAAATCAGCGCATCTTGAGCTTGAAGTCCGGAGAAATCGCCATTCTGGATTTCGATCGATTGCGCGCAGCCAGTCTCGGCGATCCAAATCCGTAACTATCACGCCGTTTCGTCGCGTCTTGGGTTAGCGCGTCCTCACGCTGCAGGCGCCATGGGTGGTATTTACTTATTGTTGTCCAGTCCTGAGCGTCGCTTCAAAAGATGCACGGATTACGGTTGCCTCCGGCATGCAAGCTTGCTCGATGCACGCGGAAGTCCGGTGTCGCGCAATATCGCGCGAACCATGTCGCCGCTGAGAAGGGCGGGACGCTCCTTCATGATACGATCCGCCCACTATTAAACAGGGGGCCGCAATGGCATTCAAAGAAACGAAGGGCAACAGGACCGTCGAGGCGTGCGTCAAGCCCGCACCGGGCGGAATGTTCAAGGGCTATATCCGAGTCGTTACCGACCGCGGAAACGTGTCCGTTGGGAAAACGATTGGACGCGGATGTGGGCGTCCGGTGAAAAGCGAGCAGGCTGCGCTCGAACTCGCCGAGACCGAAGCACGTCGAGTAATCGGCAAGTAATCTGTAAGTAATGATGCAAGGCCACTCCGCGCGACTGCGCGGAGCTTGCTGTCGGCGGCGCGCTTGTCAGGAGTGTTTGAGCCTTCATGCACCTTCATGCCGGGGTTGCTCCGCAATCAAAGCGTAGGAAGTCATCGCCGCCGAAATCTTCGAACGACATCGCGACAAAATCTAAATCTATTGCGCGTCCTATTTCTTAAGAGTGCTGCGGCCAAGTCGCTGGCGCTCGAATTGGAACGTCTAACGAGAACATCGTTTCGGACTTATTCCGGACTTTCAAATCCACGACCGGACACGTCTCGAGCAACAGGTCTGCTAATGCAGGCGCTGGCGATCATTGAAGCATGGGCTCGTGACGAAAACCACGAGACTGGTAACGGATGGTTGCATCACGCGGCGCTATATCGACGTCGGTATCGCAGTGCTACGAGGCGCCTTTGACGTGGAAGAGTCACCCACCGTGCATCAGTGCCTCCACAAAGCTTCGATCAACATACGGAAAAGCCTTTCTGTGCCGAAATACGGGCACCGGAAGCATTGCCTTTTCAGCCTTACCATTCTGAAAGGGATGTGAAATGACATCTGCAACTGTGACATCGAATGGCCAGATAACAATTCCGATAGAGGTGCGCAACCATCTTGGGATATCGGCCGGGGATCGTATCGAGTTCATCCTCAACGATGAAACCGGGCGCTACGAGGTGGTGTCTGCCATCCGCTCTGTTACCGCGCTCAAGGGCATTATCCGCAAACCGGTGGACCCCGTCTCGATTGAGGACATGAACGCGGCAATCGCCACGCAGGGAGCAACTGCTCGATGATCGGCCTCGATACGGATCTGCCGGCGCGCTATTTCGCAAGGCGAGCACGCTGATTGAATCGCTCACGGCTCTGAGCGGCCCGGCGGTGAAACAGCACTCTAAGTCCGTACGTGGACGGCAAGGCCGCGTCACCGCCCGAGGCGGCGCTAAGGTGAGCGCCTTCTCCACGGCGAACGGCGTTGGCAGGGTGACCGACAGCCAACGCCAGCGCGGACCGGCCTATGCCTTCAGATGCGGTCCGAGTAACGACAGGTCTGCTTTTCCGAGCCGATCGTGCGCGGTCTGCACCTGGTGCCAGTACGGGTAGAGCAGGGGCGGAGCGCTTACCTTGTCGAGCCGATCGCGCTGTTCGGCGGTCAACGTGAGATTCGCCGCACCGAGGTTGTCGCGCAGTTGCGTCTCGTTGCGTCCGCCGATGACCACCGAGGCCACTGCGGGACGCCCGAGCGTCCATGCAAGCGCGACCTGTGCGGCCGAGACTTTGTGCTCGCCGGCAATATCGACGAGTACGTCGACGATCGACCACAGGCGTTCCTCGTCGCGGATCGGCGGCTCGGTCCAGCCTGCGAGTTGGCGCGTGCCTTCGGGCGTCGCGTCGCGGCGATGCTTGCCTGAGAGCAGGCCGCCTGCGAGCGGGCTCCAGACGAGAATGCCGACTCCCTGATCGAGCGCGATGGGTGCGAGTTCATATTCCGCTTCGCGTGCTTCGAGCGTGTAGTGGATCTGCTGGCTCACGAAGCGCGGCAGACGGTCGCGTTCGCTCACGTGCAATGCTTTCATCAGGTGCCATCCCGAGTAGTTCGAGCAGCCGACGTAACGGATCTTGCCGTGCCGCACCAGCTGGTCGAGCGCTTCGAGCGTTTCTTCGAGCGGCGTGAGCCCATCCCATTGATGAACCTGGTAGAGGTCGATCACATCGGTCTTGAGGCGGCGCAGGCTTGCCTCGCAAGCCTGGATCAGATGATGCCGCGACAGGCCCCGGTCATTCGGGCCGTCGCCCATCGGAAAGCGCGCCTTGGTGGCGATCAGCACGCCGCCCTTGCGTTTGCCGCCGAGCGCCTCGCCGACGATTTCCTCCGACGCGCCGTTCGAATAGACGTCCGCCGTATCGATCAGGTTGACGCCCGCGTCGATGCACATGTCGATCTGCCGGCGCGCATCGTCGAGGCCGACTTCGCCGACGCTTGCGAATTTGCCCTTGCCGCCCATTGTCATTGTGCCGAGCGTGATGGTCGACACCTTGAGGCCTGAACGGCCGAGTTGACGATATTCCATGATGACGCAATCTCCGGTTTATGGTGCTCAGGGTTCTGAATTGGTTTGCGGTTTTTTTTCGCTTTGGCGAGGGGCAAATCGTGCCAGATTTTTGGGGATGATGTTCGTGGACGTTTTTTCGCTCGCGCCGGTGGACGGGGGTGGGGGGAGCTTGGCGGTCGAGGTTGATGCTGGGTTGGTGCTGCTTACGTTTGCGCGGGTTTTATGTTGGCTGTATTTTTTTGCTATTAGCCAGGGTATTTTCGTTCGCACTCGGGCGGGGGGGTTGGGCGCGGGGCTGATCGGTGGTCGGGGTTGATGCTGGGTCGCTGCTGCTTACGTTAGCTCGAGTTGTATGTGAGCTATATTTTTTATCACTATTAGCCACTGTCCGTGGCGGGACTTCATTTCTTTGTCCAACGGCGACAAAGAAACGAAGCAAAGAAAACGCCTTTCCACAATCTGTATTAAGTGTCCCCAGCGTGCAGGCCACTGCTTTTGGTTCCCGCGTAGAACGGTGCTCGCAAAACCACGGACACTTGAACCCCTCCTTCTCGCGAATCCTTACATCCCCACGCTTCGCCACCAGTGCTCTCGGGCAAGATCGATGGCCCACGGACTATTTCGGCCTCACCCCTGTTTAAGGTTGACTGAAGCTACTCAGCGCGTCGCAATTTCAGGCGCGGTCATTCGCGCTTGGCGCGAGGCGTTTCACGATTTTTTCGGCGTACCAGTGCCCAAACATATTGCGCGCTACGCGTGCCCCTCGCCTACATCATCGCGCGGATCACGCAGCCCGCAGCCCGCAGCCCGTGAACCGTGAACCGTGAACCGCGAACCGCGAACCGCGAACCGCGAATACGAATGAGGTGGTGCGTGCCGTACAAGTTCGTGCGTCCACCGAACTTGCCCGAGAACACTGGTGGCGAAGCGTGGGGATGTCAGGATTCGCGAGAAGGAGGGTTTCAAGTGTCGGTGGTTCTAGCGAGCACCGTGCTACGGGGGAACCAAAAGCAGTGGTCTGCACGCTGGGGACACTTAAAACAGATTGTGGAAAGGCGTTTTCTTTGCTTCGTTTCTTTGTCGCCGTTGGACAAAGAAATGAAGTGCCGCCACGCACAGTGGCTAATAGTGATAAAAAATTTAGCTCATATAAACTCCGAGCTAACGTAAGCAGCAGCAACCCAGCACTGACCTCGACCACTGACAATCAGCCCGCGCCCAAAACCCCGACCGAGTGCGAACGAAAATACCCTGGCTAATAGTGATAAAAAATATAGCCAAAATACAACCCGCGCTAACGCACGCAGCAGCAACCCAGCACTGACCCACGACCACGAGCGCCACCCACTCAACCCCGTCCACCCAAACCTCGTCCACCGGCGCGAGCAACCTTTAACTCACTTGTCAGCAGAATCAACAGAACCCGCGGCGTCGCCGCCAACCCCACGATTCCCACGGCCCTCCACCACCCTCACCTTCCCACTATTCCCGCCCCCGCAGAAGAACTGCTCGCCGCCATCGGACTCAAGCCCCGACACCCCCACCCCCGGCGGCATCTCAAGTCTCTCCAGAACCTCTCCCGTGCGAGCATCGATTCGCCTCAATTCGCTCTCGTCATCTTCCCAGGTGCCGTGCCAAAGCTCTCCGTCCACCCACGTAACCCCCGTGACGAAGCGGTTGGACTCAATGGTGCGAAGAATCGCCCCTGTCTCAGGATCGACTTGATGGATCTTCCGGTCCCGATACTGCCCCACCCACAGCGACCCTTCGGCCCAAGTGAGCCCTGAGTCACCGCCGCCGCCGGGCGCCGGGATCGTGGCGAGCACACGTCCAGTCTCAGGATCGATCTTCTGGATGAGACTCCCGGCGATCTGAAACAGATGCTCGCCGTCGAAGGCCGTTCCCGCCTGCGCGGCGACGTCTATCGAACGCAGCTTCTCGCCGCTCGCCGGATCGAAGGCGTTCAGCGTGTCTCCGCCGGCAAACCAGACTTGCTGGCCGTCATACGTGACCCCACCCACGCTATCGATACCCGGAAAGGGCCCATATTCACGGATGATTTTGGCAGCTGATCGCTTCATGGTTTCATCCTAATCAGTTGATAGTGGAGCGGGGAGTAACAAGATTGTCGCGAATCCCGGCACGGGCGGCGTCAGCCAGCGACGCGCCCGCCCGCGACCGAACGACTGCACCTTGCCAACTGCCGCAAGCGAATCGAGCGCTCGCTGCACGGTGCGCTGGCTGGCGCCAAGCACGAGCGCGAGAGATGAGCTCGACCACGACTCGCCATCGGCGAGGAAGGCAAGCACCGCCGCATGCTTCTCTTCAACAGGCCGCGCCAGTACGACGACCTCGCGTGCGCCGTGCGGCACCAGCGCAAACCCTTGCTTGGTCGCGCTCACGTCGGCCAGCGTCCGAAGCTCCGTGCGAAGGCGCCCGACTTCGACCCGCAACCGCGCGCGATGCGATTCATCGGCAAGCTTTGCCCGGAATGCCCGCGCGACGAGCGTGTTCCTCGGCACGTCCGCGGGCCACGCTTCTGCAAGCGCGCGTGCGAGCGCGAACAACACCGGACGGCCTGCAAGCGAGACCACCGTGCGCGCGTCACGCACGACATGACGGCATGCGTCCACGACAAGCGCCTTCGACGCCAGTAATGCTTCAACTTCCTCGAGCAGCGAGGAGCCGCTCCTCGCCATGCGAAATCAGGCGCGCCGCAGGCGTATTCAGTACAAGGGATGCGCTTTCGACCTCCGCCGTCAGCGCCGGAATACCTGCGAGGTGCGCGGCGCGTTCGGCACGAGCAAGCGCGGCGCGTGCCGGCTTTGTCTGGAGGCGCCGCATGGCGATGCCTGCCACGACCAGCTCGTGGGCGGCCCGCAACGCGGGCGGGAAGGAGCGTCGGGTCAAGCCTGGCGAGCGCCCGCTCGGCTTCATCGAGACGCCCGATCAGGAGGAGGCGCCGGACCTGCGAGATACCGCGCATGCGCGGCGTTTACCCGGTCGCCGTGCGCTTCGAGTGTCGCCCGCGCCGCATCGAGCGTTTTCGCGGGCCAGCCCAGGTCTCTTGAGGCGAGCGCGATCTCGGCCTCGGCGACGACACACCTCGCGCGTGCCACGGCTTCTTTCGGACCGAACGCGCGCGCCGCACTGCGCACGAGCGCCTTCGCTCGAACGAGATCGCCGAGCTGCGCCATCGCGATGCCTCGAAGCGCGAGCGCAGGCGCGTCGTCGCGCAAGGCGACCCGGTTCAGTGCGCCGAGCGGGTCCCCCGCCGCGAGCGCACGCGCCGCGGCCGTGATTAGCGAGTCCATGGTCTATTCGAATCCCGCCACACTTGTCACTCCCATCGTTCGATGCCCGGAACTAATCTATCACGACGCACTAACCACTTTGTCGTATCGAGAATTGAACGAACTGAACGATCGATGAAGCATACCTAACGGAGAGAAGCGCGATGACGACACACATAACCGGGACACGTGAAGAATGGCTTGTCAGCGCGGCTTGAGTCTGCTCGAGGCGGAGAAGGAGCTCACGCGGCAGAGCGACGAACTGGCGCGACAACGTCAGGAGCTGCCGTGGGTTCGGGTCGACAAGGAGTACCGGTTCGAGACCGACGAAGGCAGCGCCTCGCTGGCAGATCTTTTCAGAGGACGCTCGCAGCTCCTCGTCTACCACTTCATGTTCGGGCCCGACTACACGGCGGGATGCCCGTCCTGCTCGTCGATCGCGGACGGGTTCGACGGCCTCGTCGTCCACCTCGCGAACCACGACGTCACGCTATCGGCGGTGTCGCGGGCGCCGCTCGCGAAGCTGCAGGCGTACCGGCGGCGGATGGGCTGGACGTTTCCCTGGGCGTCCTCGCTCGGCAGCGACTTCAACTTCGACTTCAACGTCTCGTTCACGGAGGAGCAGCAGCGCGAGGGCGGCATCGAATACAACTACCGCCGCGACGGCGCCTACGCGACGGACGCAATCGCGCACGACGCCCGACGCGCGTCGCCGACGTTCGCGGCCATGTCCGGAACCGACGCGGCCACCTACGCGCGCGACAGGCCGGGCATGAGCGCGTTCGTGCTCGAGGACGGCGTCGTCTATCACACCTATTCCACCTATGCGCGCGGCGTGGACGGCCTCTGGGGCATGTACCAGTGGCTCGACCGCGCGCCCAAGGGGACGCAACGAGACGGGCGTCTGGTGGAAGCGCCACGACGAATACGACAAGCGCTGAGCCGACGTGGTCATCGTGCGCAACCGGAGGAAGGAGAGATGTCACAAGGCTATGGTTTCCGAGCGAGTTTCCCAGCGAGCCTTCTTCGGCGTCTCGGCGCTGCTCTTCGCCGCCAGCGCGGCGGTGACGATCGTCTGGTGCGCGTCCATGTCGGCGATGGGCGAGATGCCGATGCCCGGCGGCTGGACGATGTCGATGGCGTGGATGCGGATGTGCGGACAGACGTGGCCCGGCGCTGCGGCGTCGTTCCTCGGCATGTGGGTCGCGATGATGGTGGCGATGATGCTGCCATCCTTCGCGCCCATGCTGTGGCGCTACCGTCAGGCCGTCGGCAAGCCGGCGAGACGCGCCTCGGCCGGCTGACCGCGCTGGTGGGCGTGGGGTACTTCTTCGTGTGGAGCGCGTTCGGCTTGGCCGTCTTTGCGCTGGGCGCGGCGCTGGCGGCGCTCGAGATGCAGTTGCCGGCGCTGGCGCGCGCCGTTCCGATCGCGGCCGGCGTGGTCGTCCTGATCGCCGGCGCGCTCCAGTTCACCGCGTGGAAGGCGCATCACCTTGCCTGCTGCCGGGAGGCGCCGGGGTGCGGCCGCAAGCTGCCGGCGGACGCCGGCACTGCCTGGCACCACGCGCTCGGCACAGGCCTCAGCCTCGGCCTCCACTGCAGCACTTGCTGTGCCGGCCTGACGGCGGTCCTCCTCGTCATCGGCGTCATGGACCTGCGCGCGATGGCGCCGGTGACGGCAGCCATCACCGTCGAACGTCTCGCGCCGGCCGGTGAGCGCGTCGCGCGAGTTATCGGCGCTGTCGTTGTCGGGGCAGGGTTGCTGTTGATCGCGCGAGCATTCGGAATTGGATGACGCGTCCGGCATGGCCCGCCAGAACTTCGCCCCGCCGCGCGGCCCCAAGGACGTTCCGGACGACCGCGAGGGCAAACCCTTGCGCAGCAGTGACTGGCCGGTGGCGATATGCGCGGAAGCGCACAGAGTCATTCGGGTCGGGGCCATACTCTTTCGCTACGCGCAGAAATCGTCTCCACCTGAGTTCCACGAGCAGTATTTCTGCAAGTCCTTCACAAGCCCCAGCTCCTCGAGCAATCGGGGAATGATCCCTCACAACACCGGATCGACATCGGGGAGCCGCGCTGCCGCGCGCAAGCAGCGTTGACACGCGCTTACGCAATCAGGTGCCACCGATGCGTCTCCAAGCCATCAGATATGCCTTGATTCTTGCCTGCGGGTGCATGGCGTCGCGTTGCCGCGATGCACTTGCCGCCGATGCGATGCCGGCGTCGTCAAGACCGTCAAGGGCACGGTGCAGGTCGAGCGGGCGGGAGCAAGTTCGGGCGCGGCCATTGGCAGTGAGGTTTACGGCAGCGATCGCATAGTGACCGGCCCGGAATCCTCCGTCGGTATCACGCTGCGTGACGATACCCAACTCTCGGCCGGCGCCAATTCCATCCTCGAGCTCAACAAATTCGCGTTCAATACCACGACCCATGACGGGGTGCTCGATGCCACGATCAAACGCGGTTCCCTGGCAGTGATTTCCGGAAAGCTGGCGAAGGCGAATCCGGATGCCGTCCGTTTCAGCACGCCGACCACCACGCTGGGCGTGCGCGGCACTGCATTTATCATCGAAGTCGGCGGTAAAGGGGAGGGTGCACGTTGAAGGCCGTCATCCGACGTCACGGGCGAGCATTTGCAGCGGCATTCGTCACGCTGGTTTTCCTGGCCGCGTGCAGCACGCCCCCGGACAAAATCATTCTATTGCCGGATCCGGAGGGCAAGGTCGGAGCGGTCATTGTCCACAGCGCCACCGGAGAGCAAACAATCAACAAGGCTTACGCCGGGGTCGACGTCACCAAGGGCGGCGCCATCGAAAAAACGATGGATAGCCAATCCAGCGTGGAGACGCGATATAGCCAGCTACTCGCGGCCCGGCCTCCTCGCCCCAGGACATTCACGATTTTCTTTCTCTTTGACTCTGCCACCGACTTGGCGCCGGAGTCGCTCGCCACGGTTAAAGAGTTGAAAGCCGTCCTGGCGACCTGGCCTGCGCCACAGCTTGTGGTGGTCGGCCACACCGATCTGGCGGGCTCGCAGGATTTCGATGACAAACTGTCCATGCGGCGGGCGCAGACGGTTGCAGCGTTCCTGGTCAAGCAAGGCATTCCTGCCCGACAGATAGAGACCGCTGCCCGGGGCAAGCGCGAGCCACTGGTCCACACGGCAGATGGTGTTCCCAATCGCATGAACCGACGCGTCGTCATCACCATCCAATGATCCGCGCCAGTCATCGACGGTGAACGGCCTTTCCTTCGATGAAACGCTACTACGACCTATGGCGTGCCCGGATCAAGAGTCTGGTGAAGGCGGCCCAGGGGCGTCCGGTGGCACTGGTGGTGTTGTTCGGCCTGAGCCTGCGTCAACCTGTCCAGCGAATGGCCCAGCGACATAGCGCGTCCGGCTTTCGTGGCCGCGCTTGACGAGGCGCTTCCCGACTCCTTCAAAACGGCCCGGCAACTTCTGTTCGATCAGTATCAACGTCGCTTCCCGCGAGTTCCGACTGCGCAGCCCGTGACCATTGTCGAGATTGATGACGCGACGCTGGCAGCCGTCGGTCAATGGCCCTGGCCGCGAAATCGGCTCGCGAATCTGGTCGATGCCATTGCGGCGCTGAAACCGCTGGCTATCGGTCTCGACATCTACATGCCGGAGCCGGACCAGACCTCGCCCGACAAGGTGGCCGGCCAATCTGCCGGAAATCGGCCGCGGCGCTCGCCGCCGGCTTGCGGGCGCTTCCCAGTCACGAAGCCATTCTCGCCAGTTCGTTGCGCGCAGCGCCGACCATACTGGGTGCTGCGGCACTCGATCATCCCACCTTCGCCGCCAGCACCGATATGCGAAGCGCGCCGATCCTCGTGCATGGCACCGACCCGCTCGGCCGCGTGCAACGGTTCGACTATGTGCTCGCCAGCCTGCCGGAATTGCAGGCGGCGGCCCACGGGCAGGCGATGCTGAGCGTGGCGCTCGAACAAGGCGTGGTCCGGCATATTCCCCTCATCATGGGTTTGGGGGAGAAACTGGTTCCCAGTCTGCCGATGGAAATGCTCCGCCTCGCCACGGATTCATCGGCGATCGACGTCTTTGCCGACACATCGGGCGTGCAGGCGGTGGGTGTCGCGGATGTGCTGGTGCCTACGCAACCCGGCGGCGACATCTGGTTGCATTTCGCGTCCATTCGATCGACGCTGAGCCGCTATGTGTCGGCACGCGACATCCTGCAGGGAACAGTCGATCCGGAACGGTTCCGAAACAAATTGGTGCTGGTCGGACTGACCGGCACCGGCGTGACTGACATGCGCACGACCGCGTTGGGGGAACTGGTGCCGGGTATCGAAATTCAGGCGCAGGTGATCGAGACGATTTTCGAGGGACGGTTCCTGCGGCGCCCCACCTGGCTGAAATGGGCAGAAAGCGCCTTTATCATGACGTTCGGATCTGCTGATCATCTGGTATGTGCCCCGCGGCCAATCGCGGTTTGCGATATTCCTAAGAGCCGTTCCAAAGGGTTCCACCATTCTGGGCGTCTTGCTGCATCTGCTGAATCTGTTGTGCTGCTTCCTTATTTTCATCCGCTTCGGACTGCTGGTCGATGCGGCCTCGATTTTCATTATCCTGTCCGCAGTCATGGGCTGTTTCTTTGCACCCGCGTTGCTGCATGTCGGCGAACGGGCCAGAACGGAAGCCGCGAGAGCACAAGGGCGTGAAGAGGGCAACGATCGCGCCAGCAAGGCGCCGGGACCTTGAGGCAGCGCTCGTGGCTTGATGTCGTCTGTCTGCTTGAAGTTCAGCCGCACGTTTCAGTGCCGTTCGCCCATGGCGTGCAAACCGATGTGAGCAGGCTTCCGATCATTTAGCGCCTGCGGAGAAATTTGCGCGTTTCAGTGTTTCGGGCTAACTCCATCTATCGCTTCAAGTTCAGCAAGCACCGCGTCCGATAAGCTCAACTGCGCCGCCTGCATGTTTTCACGCAGATGCCCGAGCGACGAAGTGCCCGGGATCAGCAGAATGTTCGGCGCGCGATGGAGAAGCCAGGCGAGCGCCACTTGCATCGGCGTCGCATCGATTCCTTCAGCGACTTTCGAAAGCGCTGACGATTGAATCGGCGTGAAGCCGCCGAGCGGGAAGAAGGGCACGTAGGCAATGCTTTTGCTCGCCAGTTCATCGACCAGCGCGTCGTCTTCTCGCTGGACCAGGTTGTACAGGTTCTGAACGCAGACAATCTCCGCGATACCCTGCGCCTCGGCGACCTGGGCCGAAGTCACGTTGCTCAGGCCGATGTGCCGCACGAGACCTTCACGCTGAAGTTCGGCAAGGGCCGTAACTTGCTTTTCGATCGATCCTTCGGCGGGGGTGTGGATGTTGCCGAAGATTCGCAGGTTGACGACATCGAGCACGTCGACGCCGAGATTGCGAAGGTTGTCGTGGACACCACGCTTGATCTCTTCCGGTTCGAGCGCCGGTATCCATGAGGCGTCGTCACCACGGAAGGCGCCGACCTTGGTGACCATCACGAGGTCGTCCGGGTAGGGATGGAGCGCTTCGCGAATGATCTGGTTGGTAATGTGGGGTCCGTAGAAGTCGCTCGTATCGATGTGATTGACGCCCGACTCCACTGCTTCGCGCAACAAGGCAATGGCGGCGTCACGATCCTTCGGCGGCCCGAATACGCCGGGTCCGGCAAGCTGCATGGCGCCGTAACCCATGCGGGACACCCGGCGACCTGCAAATGCAAACGTGTTTTCTGGCGTGAACTTCGACATGGCGCTCTCCTTGGTGGATGTTGAGCGCAGTATGGAGGCGATTGCGTTGTTAGATAATCCGATCTAAATTGCACGGGTTGTTTAAAAAAGTGAACAATCGCCATGGAGTTTAATGATCTTGCCGCCTTCGTTTCAGTTGCTCGCGCGGGCGGCTTTCGCGACGCGGCGCGAATCAGCGGTGTCTCCGCTTCGAGCCTGAGCGTCGCCGTGCGCCGCCTTGAGTCGAAGCTCGATCTGCGGCTTCTCAACCGGACCACACGCAGCGTGGCCCCGACTGAAGCGGGGCTGCGACTGATCGAAAAGCTGACGCCATTGTTCAGCGAGATGGAAGCGGCGATGGATGTCCTGAACGGATTCAGGGATAAGCCGACCGGCACGCTCAAACTCAACGTGCCATCGAGTGCGGCGCGCATCGTATTGCCAAGCATCATCGCGCCGTTCCTCAAGGCTTATCCCGACATTCGCGTGGAGGTCGTGGTTGAGGATGGGTTTGTGGACGTGCTTTCAATCGGATGCGATGCAGGTATTCGCTATGACGAGCGCCTTGAACAGGACATGATCGCCATTCCAATCGGGCCACGTGTGCAGCGTTTCGCCACGGCCGCGGCGCCGGCGTATCTCGACACGCATGGCAGACCCGAGCACCCGCGCGACCTGCTTTCGCATGCCTGCTTGCGCGGCCAATTCGCCGGCGGCGCGACGCCGACCTGGGATTTCGAGCGCGACGGGGAGGTGGTGCGGCTGGATCCGCCGGGACCTCTCCTTGTCAGGCCCGGTGCCGCAGTTGACCTTGCGATCAGCACTGCCGTAGCGGGCGTGGGCGTCGTCCACCTGTTCGAGGATATGCTGCGGCCCCATCTCGAGAGCGGAGCGCTGGAGCCTATCCTGGAGCCGTGGTGGCAGCGTTTTTCGGGGACGTTTCTTTATTATCCGGGGCGTCGCCACTTGCCCGCACCGTTGCGGGTCTTTGTCGATTTCGTGAAGACTGTCGATTCGTCAAAGATGCCGCTGCCGCTGCTTTGATCTGCAACTGACAAGCCGTGCTTAGTCCGACGAGCCCAGCCTCCAGAACGGACCGTGCGAGTCCATCCAGTCATACGAATCGGTCGTGTGCGCCCACGCCCAGTTCCGTACCGGTGCATGCGTGTCGCTACTCTTTTGCGAGGTCACGTTCGTTTGCGAAAGCGCGTCGCCGTCAACACTCGCACGGTTTAATACACCGCGTTTGCGGAAAATAGAGGAGTCGTGGTTCATGGTTTTTCCTTTTCCAGCCCACCGCGAGGGACGGGCTTGTAACGTTGCCTGAAACATTGCTTAATGCACTCGCTTCGTAATCCAAACTAATGTCTGAACCACAAGCATCAAAGTCAATCCTGCTTCAGCGACTCGCATTGCGACGCTGCGACCAGCTCTGCAAAATGTTCAAGCGCTGTAACCGATCCGTGCACCGTGTGGTATTCCTGACGTCCGATTTTCGCGTCAAGAACAACCGCCATTCCTGCCTTTCGAGCCATGTCGAGGATGTCCATCTGATACTCCGCGCCGAAGAACTGTTCGAATGAGTCGGTACGCTGATGTCGGCGAACCGTGAAGCTAGTCTAGGCCTTCTAGGGTATACATCAATGGATCGGGGGCGAATTCACCCTTTTGAATTTGACAACAATGAAGCCCGGATATTGAAATGCGGGTGCTTCGCACGCGCACATTCGTACCCCATTTCGTTTGGTTTGTCCGGTTCGTGCACCGAGGCACTGGTTGCAGCCTGTGCTTTATCCTCTCGCATCTGTGGATCTCCGCTGGATTGATCTCGATGCGGCGCGCATGAAATCGGCCAACTCAAGGTGGCGACCGGACAAGAGCTTATTTTTAAATTGGCGGTGTTATCAATAGTCCGAACTGAAACTAAGCGTCAGTCGCTCAAAGAGCACTAAAGATTCCGGGGCGACGGGGCTAAGTGTCTAGCATTGAGGCGGTTTCCGGCTGCATAGGTTGAGCGATGAGGCCAACATTCGCGTGGTGCTCTACAGGGGGCAGATGGACTAGATCAAGAAAAACACGATGCCATTGCCTAATATACGTATATAGCGCTGCGTTTTAATTACCCAAAGTTTTATGAAGTGACTTGCGCGTATTTCGTTTAGCTCCAAATGCGCCGTCTTTCACTCGCACGCCACGCGTGTGCTCGCCGAATCGGCTAAATTGTAAAGATTGTCAGCACAGCTCGGAGAGCTTTCATGCCACCGTCGCGCGCTACTGGTCTGCTTGAATCGAGCGAAGGCTCCCGGCTTCACGGCTCCGAGCGTGAGCGATGGAGGCGCTGGGGACCGTATCTGAGTGAGCGGCAGTGGGGCACCGTCCGCGAAGACTACAGCGAGGGCGGCACTGCATGGGACTACTTTCCGCACGATCATGCGCGCAGCCGCATGTATCGCTGGGGCGAGGATGGCTTGGCCGGCTTTGGCAATGATCCGCTTGACTGGTGCGTGTCGCTCGCACTGTGGAACGGGCTTGATCCGATCATCAAAGAGCGGCTTTTTGGCCTGGCAAACGAAGAGGGCAATCACGGTGAAGATGTAAAGGAGCTTTACTTCTACCTCGATGGCACGCCGACTCATTCCTATATGCGGATGCTCTATAAGTACCCGCACGCAGCTTACCCGTACGAGGACCTGATCGCCGAAAACAAGCGGCGCGGTGCAGACCAGGCCGAATATGAAATCCTCGATACCGGTGTTTTTGACGACAATCGATTCTTCGACGTTTATGTCGAATATGCGAAGCACACGCCCGATGACGTCGTGATGCGTGTGACCATCGAAAACCGCGCGGATCAGCCTGCTACGCTCCATGTCATGCCGCAATTCTGGGCGCGCAACAGGTGGGCGTGGTCGGGCAAACCCGGGAAGCCGTCGCTGACCCTTGAGTTAGGCGGACCGCATGGGCCTCATGTGGTGGCACGAAATCCAGTGTATGAACCGATCATCGTGACGGCCTCGGCAGATCAAGCCATCGAGTGGCTCTTCTGCGAGAACGAGACGAATGTGCAGCGCATATTCGGCATAGAAAAGGCGGGGCCGTTCAAGGACGGCTTCAACGACTATCTTGTCTATGGCAAGGAAGAAGCCATCAGGCGCGATACTGGTACGCGAGCCGCCGCGCATGTGCATCTGGAATTCGCGCCTCTAGGGCGTTCGGTGCTGTATTTGCGGTGGCGTCCCGAGTCGGCCGCCGATGACACGCCGCTCGATATGGATGCGTTGTTCGTGCGCCGGCGTGCCGAGGCCGATGAGTTCTATGCGGCTCTTCAGCATGACATTGTCGATGCCGACGCGCGCCTCGTGCAACGTCAGGCGCTCGCGGGCATGCTGTGGTCGAAGCAGTACTACCAGTTCGACATGACGCGCTGGCACGACGGCGATCCGGGGCAGCCGAAACCGCCGAAGGCGCGTCGACGTGGCCGCAATGCAGACTGGCGGCACATGTGCAACGGCGATGTCATTTCGATGCCCGACAAGTGGGAGTATCCGTGGTATGCGTCGTGGGACCTGGCGTTTCACGCGGCCGCGTTCGCACTGATCGATCCCGACTTCGCGAAGAAGCAGTTGCTGATGGTCGTGCAGGAGCGTTATCAACATCCGAACGGGCAATTGCCGGCTTATGAATGGGCGTTCGGCGATGTGAATCCACCTGTCCATGCTTGGGCGACTTGGCGCGTCTACGAAATCGACCGCGCGTTGACCGGCATCGGAGACCGCGATTTTCTCGAACGCATGTTTCACAAGCTCCTGCTTAATTTCTCCTGGTGGGTCAATCGAAAAGATGCCGAAGGCCGCAACATTTTTCAGGGCGGCTTTCTTGGCCTCGACAACGTCGGCATCTTCGACCGGTCTTCAACCTTGCCGACCGGCGGCCGTCTCGATCAGGCAGACGGCACGGCGTGGATGGCCGCGTATGCGCTCGACCTGATGCGCATCGGGCTTGAACTGGCGGTGGCGAACAAGGCGTACATCGATATTGCCGTGAAGTTCTTCGAGCACTTTCTGTACATCGCGGAAGCGGTGAGTTGCGACGAAGGTTGCGACACGGGCCTATGGGACGACCAGGACAAGTTCTTTTACGACGTGCTGCATTTGCCTGATGGCCGGCGGGTGCCGTTGCGCATACGTTCCGTGATTGGGCTGATTCCGCTCTTTGCAGTCCATGTGCTTGAAGAGCGCGTGTATGGCGATTTGCCGGGACTGCGCGAGCGGCTGGCGTGGTTCCTTGATCATCGGCCGAATCTGGCAAAGCTGGTGTCGCGCTGGTCTGAGGCGGGCAAGGGCAACACGGTGCTGCTGTCGCTGTTGCGCGGAAAGCGGATGAAGGCGCTGTTGCGGCGTGCGCTAGACGAGACCGAGTTTCTTTCCGATCACGGCGTGCGGTCCATGTCGCGTACGTATCGTGATGCACCTTTTGTCTTCCTTCACGACGGTGCGAGCTTTTGCGTCAAATACCAGCCTGCGGAATCGGACACGACTGTGTTCGGCGGCAATTCGAATTGGCGCGGGCCGGTGTGGATGCCGATCAATTACTTGTTGATTGAGTCCTTGTATGAGTTTTATCGGTATTACGGAGATGAGTTTCGCGTCGAGTATCCGACGAACTCGGGCAACAAGTTTTCATTGCGGGAGATTGCTGACGAACTGGCGCGGCGCGTGACGACGCTCTTTCTCAAGGATGCGGAGGGCTTGCGGCCTGTGATGGCGGCATACCCGGTGTTGCAGGCTGATCCGCGATCGCGGGATCTCGTGCTGTTTCATGAGTACTTTCATGGCGACAACGGTCGTGGGGTGGGGGCTTCGCATCAGACGGGATGGAGCGGGCTGGTTGCGCTGCTGCTTCAGCCACGGATGATGCTGGCATCGGGGGTGGTGCCGGTGGCTGAGCAGGGAAGGGACACGCGGGCGAGTGCAAGTGCGCTGGCGATGAAGTGAGCGGGGATGCGCGGCGTGTGGGGGATGGGGCGGGAGGGGTTGGGCGGCCGCTTTCGGCGTTTGTGGTCAGGTTCAGTGCCGGGTTGTTGCTGCGTACGTTAGCGCGGGTTCTATGTGTGCTGTATTTTTTATCACTATTAGCCACTGTGCGTGGCGGCAGGTTGTTTGCGTTCGCACTCGGTCGGGTTTTTGGGGCGTGGGGCAGGTGCTGTGGTCGTGGTTAGTGCCGGGTTGTTGCTGCTTACGTTAGCGCGGGTTTGACATTGGCTGAATTTTTTATCACTATTAGCCACTGTCCGTGGCGGGACTTCATTTCTTTGTCCAATCGGCGACAAAGAAACGAAGCAAAGAAAACGCCTTTCCACAATCTGTATTAAGTGTCCCCAGCGTGCAGACCACTGCTTTTGGTTCCCGCGTAGCACGGTGCTCGCTAGAACCACGGACACTTGAACCCCTCCTTCTCGCGAATCCCGACATCCCCACGCTTCGCCACCAGTGCTCTCGGGCAAGATCGACGACCGACGAGTCTCTACGGCCTCACCTATGCTGTCGTTAGCGGGGAGGCCATTCGTTGCGTAGTGATTTCATGCGTGGTTATTCGCGCCTAGCGCGGCGGTTAACTATTTTTATAGTCTGTCGGTGCCCAAACATATTGTGCGTTTTCTTCCTCGCCTAAGTAGCGCGCGGATTACTTTGTCAGCAATCCGTAAAGACGCGCGAGGCCATATAGATTTGCCGGCCATCGAACTTGCCCGAGAGCACTGGTGGCGAAGCGTGGGGATGTAGGATTCGCGAGAAGGAGGGTTTCAAGTGTCCGTGGTTTTGCGAGCACCGTGCTACGCGGGAACCAAAAGCAGGGGTCTGCACGCTGGGGACACTTAATACAGATTGTGGAAAGGCGTTTTCTTTGCTTCGTTTCTTTGTCGCCGAAGGACCAAGAAATGAAGTGCCGCCACGCACAGTGGCTAATAGTGATAAAAAATATAGCCGGCATAGAACCCGCGCTAACGTCAGCAGCAGCAACCCGGCGCTGACCCATGCCGCCGGACATCAGAAATGCAGTGCCAAACCCCGCACAGTGGCTAATAGTGATAAAAAATATAGCCAGCATAAAACCCGCACTAACGTACGCAGCAGCAACCCAGCACCAACCCCGACCCCTGAGCATCAGCCCCGCGCCCACCTCTCCCCGCCCGAGTGCGAACGAAAATACCCGAAAATACCCTGGATAAAAAATACGTCCGTAGGGAGATTGCAGGGTTGGTCGAAATCCGAAGAGGACATTCGATTGAGCAAAAGTCTGGCTTGTTACCAGACTTTTTCCGACCTAACATAAGTGACTCAAGGATCAAATGCGAAGCGAGCTTAGTATAAAGTGCCTCGAGGCTGACTTGCCAAGCGAGGGTCACGAAGAACGGCACGAACGTCACGAATGGCAATCGGGCGTGTGAGGATCGCGAGGTGAGAAGCTACGACTCTGGAGACTGCGTCGCAATGATGAGGTTCGGCAGACCGGCCACAGTCCGAGAGCAGGACAAGCGTACGAGGCGGATACCCAGCGACTTGAGAGGCTTGTGTTCGACCACAACCCTAAGTGCCCATAGGCACGATCAGGCACGAGCCGATATAACCCGGGGCATGTCCTGCGGACCTTTCCGCCGGGAGCAAAACGTGGGATTGACCATTGGAGCGAAGAAGCGAAGCCACAAGCAGCTTCGTATTCGGCGTCACGCCCGCACATCGCTCATCTTGCTAGACGCTGACCGCGCCGATCCTGGCGCGCGAATAGAGCGTACCGTGTTCGGCCGAGAATATTCCTTATCAGAAACGTTGCCGGGAGATGGGTCATGGATCAACTCTACATGTTGCGGGCCTTCGTCGCGGCGACCCAGCATCGAAGCTTCAGCAAAGCTGCCGAGTCGCTAGGCGTGACGACCGGATCTATCTCCAAAGCAATCGCGAAACTCGAAACAAATATCCAGATGCGGGTGCTTCATCGGACAACACGTTCAGTGATGCTGACAGAGGAGGCACAACCTTACTATTTAAGTTGCTGCCGCCTGCTCGAAGAACTGGACGAAGCGAATCGGCGCATCACTCGGGAACGAGAAGTAGACAGCGGAAGGCTTCGGCTTGTAGTCCATCCCATGCTGGTCAGCGAAACCTTTTCGCGTCTCGTGTCGGGCTATCTCGCCATAGCGCCAAACGTGAATCTGATGATCTCGGTACAGGAAGGTGCAATCAATCTCTACGATGGGCATTTCGATATGGCAATACTCCCGCCTCATCTCGTCGAACAGTCCGCGGTCATCCGCCGAACCTTGACTAAATCATCGAGAGTCTTCGTTGCTTCACCGGGCTATCTGAGACAGTACGGTACGCCCCCGGACGCGTCTTGCCTGTCCCGGCACTTCCTGTTGCTCGATCCGCAATCCAGGAAGAAAGGGACGAACTACATAGATCTTCTCGAGGATGGACAGCGGGTCAGCGTGCTTCCAATGTCGTCGATGGACGGCAACGAAGTCTTGTTGCGAGCAGCAGCGCTCACTGGCACAGGTATCGCGGCGCTTCCTGAGGCTATGGTCCGGGAGGATATTTTGTTGGGGCACCTGACGCAAATTCTGCCGCATTGTTCGACATCCGAAACGAGCGACGAGATCTGCCTTTTCTACTCCCATCGAGAGCTATTGCCCGCAAGGTTCAGGACGTTCATCGACTTTTGTGCAGAATTCTTTCGTTCCGATGTCTCCACAGCGCAGCTGGAAACTTGCTCCGTCGTAGGCCGTCAAAGAAAAATTCGTTTGCTCACGGCTGTCGACTTGCACTGAACCGTGAGCCGCCCGACGCGACAGAACCCTTGAGGTTCGACGAGATTTTCGCGTTTCGGAAAGTTCGTGCATGGGGCACGCGGGGCGAGCGCCTTTGACTCAAAGAGTCGGATGCTGCGCCGCATGGTAAGCGCGTACGAAGAACATCAAGGTCATTATTGTCGTGAGGGTCAGTGTTCCCGCACGAACAATATGAGCGGGTATCTTGCGTCCGAAGTGCGCGCCAACGTATCCGCCAATCGCCGCACCGATCAGCATTACGACGGTCTCGGGCCATCTAACCGCATGGCCCGAAATAAAGATGAGGACCGCCATAGCGTTGGCCGCACTGACCATCAGCGTGCGAGGTGCATTCAGCGCCTTGAGGTCGCGGCCATCCAGCACACCCCAGACGGCAAGCATCATGATGCCTACAGCACCTCCAAAATAGCCTCCATACATTCCAAGGACTAGGGCGTGTTGACATTACGCATATCTGACGCAGATTTCGCTGTTAAACTTTTCGGGAAATCTGTTTACATCCTGTCTTTTGGGCGAGACAGGCATGCCGCGAATGATGTTGCGAGACGACCAATACGAGCGCGTCGCGTTGTTGCTACCGGGCAAAGCCGGAGATCGGGGGCGAACGGCGGCAGACAATCGACTGTTCGTTGAGGCCGTGCTGTGGATGGCACGAACGGGTGCTCCTTGGCGGGACTTGCCGGCTGACTTCGGGCGTTGGAATAGTGTGTACATGCGCTTTGCCCGATGGTCACGCAACGGCATATGGCACGACGTCTTTGCGGCGTTGGCGGTTGACGCAGACTTCGAAGAAGTCTTCATTGATAGCACCATTGTGCGTGCTCATCAGCACGCAGCAGGTGCCCCAAAAAAAAGGTGATCAGGCGCTTGGCCGATCGCGGGGTGGTTGGGGCACCAAGATTCACGCGCTGGTCGAGGGGTTGGGCATGCTGGCCAAGTTCCGACTAAGCGGCGGCCAAGCTGGCGACAGCCCCCAGGCATTGCCCCTCATGGGGGATCTCAAACCCGCGAGCGTGGCCGCTGATAAAGCGTACGACAGCGGCGAAATCCTCGCGCATCTTGAGGCCATCGGTGCCGCCGCCGTTATTCCAAGCCGCAAATCGCGCCGGGTACAACGCCCTTTGGACAAACATGCCTATCGTTCGCGTAACCTGGTTGAGCGCTACTTTGCCCGTCTCAAACAGTTTCGTCGTGTCGCCACCCGCTATGACAAGCTAGCCGAACGCTTTGCCTCCTTTAACGAGGTAGCCGCCGCATTTATATGGCTCGTCTAATGTCAACACGCCCTAGTTGGACACCCAGTACCAACGCGGGCCGGATGCGCCAGCGCGCGCGCATGTACTCGCCCGCTCCGCGGCCAAACGCCAGCCCGATTGTTGCAATCAACAACAGCCAGGGTAAAAGAAAGTCGAATGTCTTGGAGGAGGTCTCCAGCAGCAGGATTGCACCGATGGTTCCACCTATCAGGGTTGCAACCAGGAGTTTCCATACAGCCACAGGTCCGACGGGTCCGACGCCGTCGCGGTAGGCCCAAGCGCTCGTCAGGCCGCCAGGAAAGAGTGCGACGGTACTCGACGTGTTTGCAAGTACAGAGGGGACACCTGCCGCAATCAGCGCCGGTAAGCTTACGAATGAGCCGCCTCCGGCCAACGCATTCATGGCACCCGCCATCACTCTGGCGGCTGCGACGGTTACAAAGCTATGCATGCGGTAGTTCCTTGATAACAACTAATGCGGACAGCCTGCAAAATGGGTCGAACCGCTGATTGGAGTATTGAATGAATTTGCGGGATGCTTTACGACGAAGTCAGCGCAATCGCAATCGAGAAAGTGACGACCGACAATACCGTGCCCACCAGGATGGACGTAGCAGCCTCGCTTCGATAAACACCGGCTTCGTTTGCGAACATCGCGGAAATGGTGGCCGAAGGCAGCGCACATAGCAGGATCATCTGGTGAGCAAACTCGCCTTTGACTGCGAACAAAATGGTTGCACCGTACATCAACAGCGGTTGCGCTATTAGCTTGAGCCCAAGATTGGCGACCACCTCCCGAGACATCGTGAGCTTGACCGAAGACATGATGAGTCCCAGGCACAGCAGCGACACGCCCGGCGTGGCTTTCCCCAGCAGATCGAGACTCGATGCCAGAACAGGCGGAACCTTTATTCCCAGCAGCGACACCGCTATCCCAAGCGCGGGAGCCCAGACAAGCGGCTTGCCAAGCGATTGTCTTAAGCTGCCCATGAAAGCGGCGCCGCCACTCTGCTTGCCCTGCGTCATAGTGAGGAGCATGGTGGTCAGCGGCATCATCACCAATGCAGCGATGATATTCAGAACCAGGACGGAATAGATACTGCCGGGGCCGAACATGCTTTGCAGAATGGGGATTCCCATAAAAGCCGCATCAGGATAGCCACAAACAAGCGCTTTGATTGTTGCTGAGTCGAGTTTGCGATGACGCCACCTGCCCAGTGCAAGAACGAGCAGGAACATGCCCATGACTCCCACGAATGTCGCTGCAATAAAGCGGTAATCAAGGATTTGCGCGCGCGGAGTGTTCGCCATTCCAATGAGAAGCAGGGACGGGAATATCCACGTTAGAACGAGCCGGCTTATCAGGAGACTATCGGCTTGACTGAGCCTGCGGCGCTTTCCGGCGATATAGCCCAAGGCGATAACGAAGGCCACTGGCAGAAGTGGTCCAACAATTCGCTCGAACATGGATTTGTTTCGCTGTAGTAGGCACTTTCATCACGTGGTGTATCCGCGATGTCATGTGCACAAGTATGTTGACTGGATGGAGGCGCACCTTGCTTGGACGGTCGATCGCAAGAGGATCGCCTGCGCCGCTTATTGTTCCACTTACTGTTCCGCTTACCACTCCACTAACGCCTTTATTTGTTCACGAGCGGTCGAATACGCACGGCTCGTTGAGTTTCATCAGGCTCATTAGGCTCGTAGAAAATTTGGCCAGTCTAGCAGAGACATGCACAAATAGATTTTCGAAAAAGGCCGATATGCGCTCAATACTGAACGGTTAATTTTCAGGAAGTACTGACTCGCCTTAATAGCAAAGGAAAAGCGGCTCATGGTTCAATCCGGAGAAGATTTGTAAAGGCGAGGCAAAAGTGTTTTTCCAACTTAATGCGAATCTGCACTTGAACAACTGCCTAGAATGTAGTCGCGTGTGCAAAGTACTCTATGTCGACTTGGCTCCGCTTCATGAGTGGTTGGGGCGTCAGTTGGGACGTCAAACAACACCGTGTGATTGCAGGGTCCGCCCGATAGGGAATCTTGTGATTACGGCGGATTCCTGGATGACTGGAAATGAAGATCGAAAATATAGAAACATTTCCCCTGCGTATACCGTTCACCGTTGGCGGAAAGTCGGCCGCGGCGGCATGGGGAAGCGGCAACCTGCAGACCGTTGATTCCCTGGTCGTCAAGGTTACAACGGATGATGGCATTGTCGGCTGGGGGGAAACTTTCGGTTTTACTGCCATTCCTTCAGTGCGAGTGGCCGTCGATAAAGTCGTCGGCCCCGAATACATCGGACGTGATGCGTCTCAGCGTGAACTGGCGATGCTCGAGGTCCAAAAGAAACTGCATATTTTCGGACGAAGCGGCGCGCTTCTGTACGCCATGTCGGCAATCGATATAGCACTTTGGGACATTGCTGGAAAATCGATTGGACAACCGGTGTTCCAGATGCTCGGGGGCAGTGCGCAGACCGAGCTTGCGTGCTACGCGAGCCTGATTCGATACTCCGAACCCGCGCTTGTCGCGCAAAACGTAAAGCGCGCAGTCGATGCCGGTTATAGACGTATAAAGCTTCACGAAATTACGGTTGAAGCCGTGGCCGCCGCCAGAGAAGCCGCGGGCGACGACGTGGAGATCATGCTGGATGTGAACTGTCCATGGTCGGTCCGAGAAGCAATAGACATGGCGGATAAATTTCGTCCATTCAATCTGAAGTGGCTCGAAGAACCGGTATGGCCGCCGGAAAATTATGCGGGACTCGCCATGGTGCGGAAACTTGGGGGGATCCCGGTGGCCGCAGGTGAGAATGCCTCCACGCTGATGGATTTCCAGCATCTACTCGAGGCGGCTTCGGTTGACTTCATCCAGCCCAGCCCGGCGAAGATGGGCGGCATAACAGAATTGCAAAAGGTGTTCCCACTGGCGGCGGCTCATAACGCGACCGTGATGGTACATACGTTCTATGATGGCCCGGGTCTCCTTGCAGGTGTTCACGCGAGTGCTGCGCTGGGTGGCGGAACATCTCTCATAGAGTGGCGCTTTTTCGACCTGGCGGTGCAACTCTATGGCGAAGCAATCATTCCGAAGGCAGGACACATTGCCGTGCCTCAAGGTCCGGGACTAGGACTAGAGCCGAATATGGACGTCATTCGCGACTATTCGATCGACTTGTGACGTATGGAGACTCGGGCGTCATTCGCTTAGTGATTAACGAAGCGCTGCTGCATCGATCAATGCAGGCTCCATTGGCAAAGGTCGATTTCACCCCTGTGCGTGTGCACTCCTTCAATTCGAAGGTCAAGTCGTCGTGCGTTGATCGGGTGAGAATTGCCCGCGAAACGAGCCCAACACCTTAGATTCAAAACCATTGGATCCGTGTCTCTGAATGAAGAGGCTCGTGGAACCTTAATCGTCAAACTATGAAAAGGAGTCGAGATGAAACTGAGACTCGCCGCGGCGCTGCTGTGTGCATCGTCAGTATTGTGCTTGCACGCTCGGGCGCAGGAGTCACAAGCGTCCGGCTATCACTACGTGTTGCCGCTCGATGTTGCAATGGACGCGGCCAAAGAAGCGATTCGCGTCTGTGCGTTAAAGAATTACTGGGTGACCGCAACTGTCCTGGACATGGATGGCGTTCCGCAAGTAGTGCTTCGCGGCGACCGAAGCACTGTTCATACAGCGGAGTCGAGCCTGCGGAAAGCTTTTACCGTAGTCACGCTCGGACCCGAGTTCGGTTTTGACAGGTCTAGCGGATTCTTTGAGTTGATGAAGACGAGCCCATACGCGCCTCAATTGGCAACGGTGCACAACGTCATGGCTCTCCCGGGAGCGGTAGCATTCACTGTCAAGGGCGAGATGGTCGGCGCGCTCGGGGTTGGGGGTGCGCCGGGCGGAGACAAGGACGAGGTGTGTGCGCAGGCGGGCGTAGCAAAGGTCGAAGGACGTTTGCCGCACTGACGTCTACCGGACGAGCCTACCGGACGATCCTCGGCCACACGGTACCGTGGCGAGACCTGCAAAGCACCACAACCCAAGCGTGACGCTCCCCACGCGGGTAGAACGACAGCAAACGGGTTTGCCCGCATTGAACATGCACTGTCTTGCACTATCTGCACTGTCTATCAACCGCGGCGTTCCTAAACATTCAGATCTCTTGAAATCGCCGCACCTTGTGTACAGGCGGGACTAATCATGTCGCTCAGGATCATTGCGTCCTGATTGAGCGCAGGTCTTTTGCCGTTTCGTCTTGGCCTGTACACGGACTGTCCGCGCGAGATGGGCGCGCCGGTGAGTGAGCAGATACCTGCGCCGTGCGCGCTGCCTAGCAGCCACAACTGTTCCATGTAGTTGACCGACGTCGAGTCATGCCAAGTCACAGATATCGTGGTCTCGGTCAATCGTTCGACCACCTGCACGTTGATGTGCGCGTGCGGTTGCTGCATTGAATGATCAGTGCATCCACGCTTTCGTCTACTCGTTTTGCCTATAAAACATTGATCGGTGGCCGCGCGATCACCACGCTTACTCGCCGGGGGTTGCGAGAAATGCAGAAGCATATTTAACGCCCGCGACCACGGGTCAACGTTTGATGACGGGTCCATATCGCGACTCCACTTCGAGTTAATGTATTAGCCACAGTGGCCACATGGATCAAGCTTTAACTCCTCCACGATGAGCGAATTGCTTCGCGCGTGTCCTTCGAAAAGTCTGACAAAAGCTCCTCGGGCTGCCAATTTGCCAATGTCTTGCGGGTGGACATTGGCCTGCTCTGGATTCCGGATTCGGGATACTAGACCCACTATAGTCATAAGCTGGCTGTGAATAAATGGAGCCGCTCGAAATTTACATTTTCCAGTATGTATTTGGATGAAGCGGTAAGTTGGGCAGCCATGGAGTCACGTTCGCAGTGACAGGTGAAGCGCGTTAGATAGCCAGCTCATGGCGTAACGTCGGGAAATCATGTGGATGCTATCTTCCCGGGACCATGACGGCGGCGATGCACCAGGATTTGGAGCGGGGCAACTGCATGGAGTTGCCCCGGCTCAGAGCCCGGATTGGCGCATTGTGGGCGATGTCCACGGCATAGCTAGTCCGTGCAATGGCGCCGCCTCGGAGTGCTTGGCGCTCTGAACAATGGGGCAAGCGCCAAGCCGTAGGGGTGTTATATCGTAACTCAGACGCCCAGGCCGACGAGGGCCTGTAGATGCGTTCTCTCAGCCAATGGCGGTCACTCCACACCCTCGACAATACGGAAATCGCGTTCCACAGCGTCACCTAGCACTGCAACAGCAGCCTGATAGGCGTCGCTATTGAGCGCGGCTATTGCTTGCTCCACGCTGTCGAACTCGGTGACTACGGTTCGGCCCAGGATTCCCGCGCCTTCGACTGCGGTTGCAACGCCCCGCACGAGAATTCGTCCTCCGCCAGCAGCTATTGCAGGTGTGGCCAGCTTCGAATACTCCGCGAGCACTTCCGGTTTCGAGACCGAACGGTAAGCAACAACCCAATATCCTTTTGCCATAAATAACCCCTGTTATTCCAACACTTCGGTGTGCTGATGTCGCACGTAATTTCCGGGAGAAAATCCCGGAATTCCCAAGAACGAGCATATCAAGAAACGTCCGATAGCTCTTTAGCGCCCGCGTCAAGCTATCGGATCGACCAGCAAGGATCGGAGTCTGGCCTGCTTGCTGGTTTACGGTCCGCTAGCGGGTAGGGCCGGGTATGGGCCGGTATGGGCTACTCCTGTTCACGAATAGCAGACAGTTTGTACCAAATGGAAAATTTCTTCAGCGCGCGCGAAAAATATAATGCCTTTGATGGCGTAAGAGGAGCCCTTTACCGGCTCGGAAGCTGAAGCTCTGCCTTCGCTGCGCCGCAGTGGCGACAGGCCGGGGTGATGCCCGCCGGATTTGTATGGTGTACGGCTCGGCAGGGCGCGATTCATGCATGCACATTGCGGTGCAGGACGGCCACGCAAAGTCGGACACGGCGGCATTCCGCGCGGAGGAGCGCGGCATCTCTCAGGGCTTGCTCAAACACAAGATCGCCAGACGCGAGCGCTAGATTTGTTCCTGCCACGCAAGATTGTTTGTCTGTGGCGGGTATTCGCACTTCACGGCAAAGCGCCTAAATTTAGAAGCTGTCGGAGCCGCGGCCCGATCGGCAAGAGAGCCAAATCAACCTATCTTGAGGTCTACTATGAGCACGTCGCAAAAGGTCGTTGTGGTCACCGGTGCGTCGCAAGGCATTGGCGCGGAGACGGTCAAAGGTTTCCGCCAACTCGGTTACCGCGTGGTCGCCACGGCGCGAACCATCAAGCCGTCGGATGACCCCAATATTCTGGCAGTGGCAGGAGATATCGGCGACCCGGCCACCGCGCGTCGCGTGATTTCAGAAGGCGTGGCACGCTTTGGCCGTATCGATACGCTGGTCAACAACGCCGGCATCTTCATCGCCAAGCCATTTACAAAGTACACCGCTGAAGACTACGCAGCGATTACCGGCGTGAATCTTGCGGGATTTTTCTACATCACGCAGCTCGCCATTGCCGAAATGGAAAAGAATTCGAGCGGCCATGTAGTCAGCATCTCGACCACTCTGGTCGACCACGCGATCAACGGTGTGCCCTCGGTACTGGCGTCGCTGACGAAGGGCGGTCTGAACGCGGCCACGAAATCGCTCGCGATCGAATACGCCAAGGCCGGCATTCGCGCGAACGCAGTTGCGCCGGGCATCATCAAGTCGCCGATGCACGCTCCGGAAACCCACGAGGCGCTCGGGGGATTGCACCCGATCGGCCATATGGGCGAGATGAGCGATATCGTGAACGCCATCCTGTATCTGGAGTCGGCGCCTTTCGTGACGGGCGAAATCCTGCATGTCGACGGTGGCCAGAGCGCGGGCCACTAATGAACCTGGGCGCTGCTGCCCACGCCCTGTGCGTCCATCACGATAAGGAGAGAGGCATGCCTATTGTCACGATACAGGTAACCCGCGAAGGCACCAAGCCTGGCGCCGACTCCGTCACGGCAGAGGAAAAGGCTCGGCTCATCAAAGGCGTGAGTCAGCTGCTGCTCGACGTGCTGAACAAGCCTCTCGAGGCGACCTTCGTGGTCATCGAAGAAGTGGAACTTGAAAACTGGGGCTGGGGCGGATTGCCGACTGACGTGTATCGCAAGCAGCGTGGGTTGAAGTAGCCGTCACCGCCGGGCGGTGGTTTGCGATGCGGGTGGAGCAGATGTGGTCCGAGGCAGGGCAGAGAGCGCTATCTAAGGGGGCTTACATGCCTCTCGTTTGCCTCATTGTCTCTGTGAGTAAGCAAGACATCACTAAAGGAGTTCGCAATGTCGATCGAAAAAGTTCTCTATCGTGCTCACGCCACGGCAACCGGAGGGCGTGACGGCCGTGCCGTGGTGCCGGAAGCCGGGTTGGATCTGAAGCTGACCAAGCCGAAAGAACTTGGGGGCGGTGGAGCGCAAGGCGCCAATCCGGAACAGCTATTTGCAGCCGGGTACAGCGCATGCTTTATCGGCGCCATGCAATTTGTAGCTGCGCGTGACAAAATTGCCATGCCCGCCGGCGCCTCGGTTGACGGGAGTGTCGGCATCGGGCTCATTCCTAATGGTTTCGGCATAGAAGCCGAACTCAAAATATCGCTGCCAGGCATGGAGCGCGAAGCAGCTCAGGACCTGATTAACAAAGCACACGTCGTGTGTCCGTATTCGAACGCGACGCGCAACAATATCGACGTAACGCTTACGCTCGTCTAACCTGCAGGCCTGTTGACCAAGAGTTGGACACTCTCGCTGTTGGTGGTTGCTGGCGAGAGCGTTTCACTTGCTTCGGGTTACGAATCATTTGGGGGGCGACTCCCGCCAAATTTTCATCAACCACCGTTGAGCAGAGCCCATATGGCTGGACCGGGGCGGTCCAGCATCAATTTTCGAAGTCACAGTCTCAAGCCTTACGATGGCTAAGACGGCCCGTAGTCGCATGCGCTTGCACTTGCGCGCATTGCATATGTGGCCGTGATGGCAGCGCTTAGCAAGAAGCTCCGCCACAAGCTTGCTTGATAACCTGCCACGTTCAAGTCGGGGTGATTTCATTGCCGCAGCGTGAGGTCGCATTCACAATCTGTCGCCTTGACACCGGGGCGTTCGCTGGGGTTTTTCCACCAAGTCCTCCAGGACGACGTCGTCTTCGTGTCTCGCTCCATCCGGCATCTTACCGAAGACCGGGGCGGGAAAATTCCGCGGCGATCAATAGCCGCATAGGTTCGAGTCCGGTCCCAATCATTGTCCCTAGATAGCCGCTCGTCGGGTCTACATCTACGCCGCGACGAAAGTCCAGATCGGCGCTTACCGTCTTGGCCGTTGACGGATGCAATCTCGGCCTGAGGAAAATTAATCGTTACGCCATGTAATGAGTGAATTGCTCACCACTGCGTTTTTCGCGATGCATTTACGCCCTATAGTCGGCCGCCATGGCATTGATGCGATGTTCTGACTTAGCGGCGCGATCGTTGGTAACCGTTAGTAGCTGCTGGAAAATGGCAAGACTGAAGAGGCACTAATCAAAGGACGTAAAACATGAAACTCGTATTTGTTGGTGATCCAATGTGTTCGTGGTGTTATGGATTCGCACATGAGCTGGCATCGGTTGTGTCGCAGACACCTGACCTGGAGCTGGAGATTATTGTCGGCGGCATGGGCGCCGGGAGTACGGCGGTCCTTGATGACGCAGGCAAGCAGTTTCGGCTTGGCAATTGGGCGCGAGTCGAACAGGCGAGCGGCGCGCAATTTAATCGTGACGCGTTGATGGCGCGGAAGAATTTTGTGTACGACACGGAGCCTGTTTGCCGTGCAGTTGTAACCGCTCGAAAACTTGCTCCAGCCGCGAGCGAGCTGGACTTCTTTCATGCATTTCAAAAGGCCTTCTACATTGACGGCTTGGACACAACGGATGGCCAGGTTCTTGCCGAAATTGGCGTAGCTGCGCTGACCGATGCAAATGTCGATGTCAGCGTCCAACAGTTTTTGAAAACATGGTCGTCGCCCGAAGTCATCCACGCCACGCGTGCGGATTTCCAGCGAACGGCGGCATTGGGAGTTACAGGCTTCCCGACGGTCTTTGCTGAGAAGGGTGGAAAGTTGACGCGGATCAGTTCCGGGTTCATCCCTCGAAATCAGCTCGAGCATGCGCTGACCGTATTGCGAGCGCAGTAGGTTTCATCATGGCGTTCGGGTGCTTGCCTGGACGTCGGAGATTGATAGGGCGAGGGGTTGGTGGAGGGGCGGGGTCGATGCTGGGTTGCTGCTGCTCGCGTTAGCGCGAGTTTGCTATTGGCCGTGTTTTTTCGTTCGCACTCGGGCGGGGTTTTGGGCGCGGGGCTGATGGTCGGTGGTCGGGGTTGGTGCTGGGTTGCTGCTGCTTACGTTAGCGCGAGTTGTACGTGAGCTAAATTTTTTATCACTATTAGCCAGGGTATTTTCGTTCGCACTCGGGCGGGGTTTTGGGCGCGGGGCTGATCGGTGGTCGGGGTTGATGCTGGGTTGCTGCTGCGTACGTCAGCGCGGGTTGTATGTGGGCTAAATTTTTTATCACTATTAGCCGCTGTCCGTGGCGGGACTTCATTTCTTTGTCCAACGGCGACAAAGAAACGAAGCAAAGAAAACGCCTCTCCACAATCTGTATTAAGTGTCCCCAGCGTGCAGACCACTGCTTTTGGTTCCCGCGTAGAACGGTGCTCGCAAAACCACGGACACTTGAAGCCCTCCTTCTCGCGAATTCCTACATCCCCACGCTTCGCCACCAGTGCTCTCGGGCAAGATCGGTGGACCCACGAACCTACGCGGCCTCACCCGCATTTGCGGTCGGTGGACTGCGTGATCTGCGCGACCATTTAGGCGAGGGGCGCGCATAGCGCGTTATACGTTTCGGGCACCAGCACACTAGAAAACTGTAGAACGCCCAGCGCCAGGCGTGAACAAGTTCCCTTGAAGTCAGTACGGCCCGGAGAGTCACTGCGGCTCGGAAAGTCCGCCTCACCCCGCAAATACGGGTGAGGCCAAACAATTCCGTGGGCCATCGAACTTGCCCGAGAGCACTGGTGGCGAAGCGTGGGGATGTAGGAATTCGCGAGAAGGAGGGGTTCAAACATCGGTGGTTCTAGCGAGCACCGTTCTACGCGGGAACCAAAAGCAGTGGTCTGCACGCTGGGGACACTTAATACAGATTGTGGAGAGGCGTTTTCTTTGCTTCGTTTCTTTGTCGCCGTTGGACAAAGAAATGAAGTCCCGCCACGGACAGTGGCTAATAGTGGTAAAAAATCTAGCCAACATTGAACCCGCGCTAACGTAAGCAGCAGCAACCCAGCACCGAACCCGACTATAGGCCCTGGAATCCCCAGCAACCAGTCCCCGACCGAGTGCGAACGAAAATACCCTGGCCAATAGTGATAAAGAATACAGCCGACATACAACCCACGCTAACGTCAGCAGCAGCAACCCAGCACCTACTCCGACCACCGCCGGCAGCACGCCCCCCCACAACCCCAAGTGCGAACGAACCTACCCCGAGTGCGAACGAACCTCCCCCGCTTATGGCGCTTTCACCCGGGAATCGAAGTCGAATTCAAGCCGGATCCCACCCGGTTCATAAACCATCGTATGACGCTTAGGTCCGGCGCCCAGCGCTTCCGGTGCGAATTCGACCTCGACGCCAGGCCACTTTGATACTCGCGCGAAGATCTCGTTGAGCGCCTCTTCACTCCCGACGCGTAAAGCCAGGTGATGAAGACCGACGTTCGTCTTGCGGTCAAACTTCACACGGCCCGACTGATTCTTGACCTCCCACAGCGTCAGCATCACATGACCGTCGGACACAAATGCCGCAGGATAGTCCGGCTTTTCTCCGACCTGCGTCCAACCAAGACAATTGATAAAAAAGTCACGACTGACGTTCAGATCGGGAACGGTCAAGCCAACGTGATCGATTCCAAGTGTTAGCGGTTTTGCGGTCATGTCGAAACCTCCTGTGCAGTGGCGACCATGTTACTGCAAAAGGGCAACCGAGATCGCTCAAGCAAAGCGAGCGCGGTAAGCACTAATGCAACAGGGATATTGAATTCGCTATCGCTGATATCCTCAGGCTCCAGCCGGTACGGTTGCAGGCAACCGCCATCGCCGGTGGTAATACTCGAAGTGGTTGCCATCGCTCAGCCCATGTTCGTGAAAGCAGTCGCCCTGTTGAACAACCGGGCGAAAAACAGGCATCAACTGCTTCCGCTGAAAAGGTATCTGCTGCGCGCATTGCTCATCGCAAACTTCACGTTTCTTTGTTAGTCAACCTGAGCGCCTTACCCATGTTCTCGTGCAACACTTGCTCCGGGATCAGGTCCCAAGGGTACCTACAAAGTGGCCTAGTCGTCGCTCAATGTCGGGTTCGGTCTGCAACCCCATCTCCATGAGCCGTTTGACTTTCTGCTGGGCGTTCGGTCGTTGTACCGAAGCTATAAAGGCGGTCCACTCTGCGTTGATATCTGCGTCGCTTGGGAGGGTCGCGACATTGACGATACGTTTTATGGTCGTAATTGCCTGCTTGTCGAAGGTCGCAATTCGCGATGCAAGACTGTCGACGAACTGGTCAAGTTCCGCGTCCGGAAAGGAGCGATTCACATAGCCGTAAAGCTCCGCCAGATTACCGTCGATGTCTTGGCCGCTAAGCAATACTTCCAACGCGCGGCCACGTCCAATGAGACGGGATAATCTGGTCATCGGTCCACCCCCGGGAACCAGCCCCGCTCCTACTTCCCATTGCGACAGGAGGGCCTTTTCTCGACTGGCGAAGCGCATGTCGCTTGCAAGCGCGAGTTCGCTGCCAACGCCTGTTGCACGCCCTCGTATTGAGGATATTGACACCACCTGCGCGCGGCTCAAGCGCGCCAGCATATCGGGCAACGGATGCATGCCTGTCGGGCCTGGCGCAAGACTCGTGGAGTCTTCAAGGGGGCGCGTGAAATCGTAGTGGGTCAGAAAGAAGTCGGGCACTGTACTTTCGAAAACCACGACCTTCACTTCGGCATCTGTCTCAAGCGCAACGATGACCTCGTTTAGTTGCGGGATGGTGTCAGGGCCAAAAATGTTAAAGGGCGGATTCTCAAGGAACACTTTCCAATAAGCGGGTGTGCGACGCTCAACGCGAATCTGCGGTTTTGTAGTATCCATTTCGACTCCTAGGTCGTAGCCGAGGCGAGGTCGCACATGACAAAGACTACGCAGAGGTCGCACGGCTAGTTCAGGGGGAAGCTTGGTTGCGCGATGACCAACGCGACGTCGGCAATAACAGTCGCGAGCGCGATTCATACTAGCATGCGTCGCACACGGTGCCAAAGGCTCGACGGGTCTGGATCGAGGTGAAAAGGAGTGTGGGACTTCTTTTTTGATTCCGATAAATTCTGCGGGAGAGCCGGCTAAAAGCCTTGATGATTCAATTTCAGAAGGCGATTTAAGGATACGCATTGGACTATTTTCCCATATCGATATAACTGTTCTTTATTGTTTCCATTTGGGAATATCCAGGTGATGTGCTTTGCCAGGATTAAGACCGCACGGTGTCCATTCGAACGGGCCTTATTTGGCGAAGAGGCTGCGACGTGCATGGGCAAGTCGATTGGCGTTTTTGTGAAAAGATTCCCCAGTGGGATTGATGCCGGGTCGATGCCGGGTCGATGTCGATACGGCGGGCGGTGCTCTGTGAACTAACTCCGGCCAGAAACGCCGAAAGCACCAACTCGGCACTCACCCCATCCTTCAAGCGTTAACTCGCCAGCACCCCCCCCGCCAGCAACTTAATACGCGCCGGCCGAAGCGAGCGCATACCTTCCGAAGATATAGACACCTCCCGCGCGCCGCTACCCAGTCCCTGGATCAGCAGGCACACAATGCGATCAACCGATGAATCGACTATCCTTGCCGGGAATCGCCTGCGGCGGCTCCGTGCTTGATCCGTTAGGAGGTACTTGTGATGTCGCAAACTCTCACAAACCGGCCGCGCGCAAGCGATATTCTCGCGATCGACCTTAAAAAGCTGACTTTCTCCCTGAGCACGTTTGTCGCGGCAGCACTGGTGCTTGTTGTCTCATTCGAAGTGAGCTTGCCGCGCCCATGGTGGGCGCTTCTGACGGTCTACGTGACGGCCCAGCCGATGGCCGGCGCATTCCGCCCGAAGGTCCTCTACCGCCTTGGCGGGATTGCCATAGGCGCGGCGCTCAGCATCCTGCTCGTTCCCAACCTGCAAAATTCGCCGGTCCTTCTGGTGCTATGCCTTGCACTCGCTATCGGCTTCTGCATCTACCTGGCCGTGCTCGATCGCACGCCGCGCGCCTTTCTGTTCCAGATGACGTCGTTCAGCATGGCAATCATAAGTTTTCCTTACCTCTACGATCTGTCGGATTTCTTTACGACCACCATTTCCCGCGTGGAGGAAATGGCCGTGGCAATTCTCTGCGTGACCGTCACGCATATGTTGTTGCGTCCGACAAACGTACGCCCCGTGATCCGCGAGCGAGCGGTATCCTTTCTGAATCATGCGTCCCGCTGGACCGCCGACGCACTCGGCACCCGCCATGCAAAGCTTGAGTACGAACATCGCCGCAAGCTTGCAGCCGATGTCACCGAACTCGGTATGCTGGCCGGCAATCTTCCCTTCGACCAGCGCTTTGCGAGCGCGACACGCGAGATTGTTTCGGAACTCCAGCATCGGCTTGCGGCGCTTCTTTCTCTCGCGTCAGCCGCGGCCGACAGGTTTGACCGCTTGCGTGCGCTCGACGCCGTCGACGCCGAAACTGCCGCGCTGGTCGAGTCGCTTGCCGCCAGCCTAGACGGGTCACTGGACATTGCGGATACGCTCGATATTGAGCTGGCGTCCCGTTGCCGTGCGCTCGCGGCCACGCATCTGCGCGATGGCGAATGGACGTCGCTTCTGGCGGCAAGCCTGTGTGACCGGATGGCCGCTTTCGTAGATACGCTGCATGAGGCGCGTGCACTGGTTCGCGCGATAGGCGAGCAGAATTCCGACGTTTCACGCCTGGTCCAGATCCCGGGTGGAACACGCGAATTCTCTCTCGCCCGGGATCACGGCCTCGCGTTGCTCGCAGGCGCTGCAACGACGGTTGCCGTCATTCTCTACTCTACGTTCTGGATCCTTCTTGCATGGCCAAGCGGCTCGACTACGGCGGCCTTTGCCGCGCTTGTAACGTGTTCGTTCGCGGCGCAAGATGATCCTGCACCGGTAATCGGGCGGTATCTTATGTCGACGCTCGCGACTTTTCCACTTGCAGCGCTGTATTTGTTCGTCGTCCTGCCGAGGGTCGATGGCGTGGGGATGCTGCTGCTGACACTCGCGCCGGCGCTGCTTTGGATGGGCTATATTCAGGCCGATCCGGCGCGCTCTGCACGTGCCTTGCCCATGCTTTCTTGCTTTATTGTCGCGATGGGCTTTCTTGATCGCTTTCAAGTGGACTTCGCCGTGTTTCTCAACACGGGGCTGGCACAGCTTGTCGGTATCTTCACCACACTCACCGTTACCAAGTTGTTTCGATCCGCCAATGCGCGTTGGACAGCTTATCGAATCGTTCACCAGAACTGGGCGGATCTCGCGCAGCTTGCCGATATGCGGACCCCGCTCGATGCCCGGGCCTGGACCGCGAAAGCGGTCGATCGGCTGGGCCAGATCGCGGCGCGCATGGCGCTCGCGGGTCCGGAAGACGCACTGCACGCAGCCGATGGCCTGATCGACCTTCGCATCGGCCGAAACATCATTCAAGCGCGCGAGGCGCTCGCAGATGTCAGCGAGCATGCCCGGCTCGCGACTCATTCTGCACTCGGCGAAGTGTCCGATCTGTATCGCGCGAGAAAGCGGAAAGGCGCGGCCGTCGCCTCCGCTTCGTCGCTGATGCGTGCGCTGGATAGGGCCATCGAGGCAACCAGGGATCAGCAGTCGGCCACCTGTGACGCGATGTTGTTGGCACTTGTCGGCATGCGCTGCAACCTGTTTCCGATCTTGCGGTCCAGCGGGAGTGCGGCGTGATGGTTGAGGAGATTCACATCTTCGGCGTCTATTTGCCAGCGGGCCTGGTCTGGGCTGTTGTCGCGCTCGTCGTTACGTCTCTTCTGCGTGGGCCGCTTCTCCGACTGCCGCTTCACGCCGTTCTCTGGCAACCCTCACTGATTGAACTGGCGATCTTTCTGCTGCTCTGGTGGGGTATTGCACGCCTCGCTGATGCCTTTCTCCCTCGTGGGTTCATTTCCTGACATGTTGCGACTGTCCAATCTGGTCCGCGCTCTTGCGACTGCCGTGGTCATACTCGGCATCCTCGCTGCGATCTACGCGCTGTGGGTGCGCTATCAGGTTGAGCCATTGACACGCGACGGCAGGGTGCGCGCAGATATCGTACCCATTGCCCCGGATGTCAGCGGTCTGGTCACCGACGTGCGCGTTCACGACAACGAGGTCGTCAAGACGGGACAAGTGCTTCTCGTCATTGATCCGTCGCGATACCGGATCGCACTTGATCTGGCCGACGCCGATGTCGAGAAACAAACGGCGGAATTCAACGAGGCGAAGCGCGAGGACCGGCGCAATCGCTCGATGCCCGATGTGGTCGCAACCGAATCGAAAGAGCAGGGCATTGCGAGAGTAGAACAGTTGCATGCAAGCGTGAAGCAGGCGCAGGCTGCGCGCGCGCTCGCGGCGCTTAACCTGGAGCGGACGCTGGTCCGCGCGCCGGTTGACGGCATGGTGTCTAACGTAGATCTGCAGCCGGGCGTCTACCTGAACGCAGGCAAGGCGGCCATGGCGCTGGTGAGTACAAGCTCACTGCGCGTGGAGGGGTATTTCGAGGAGACGAAGCTGCCCGCCGTCAATGTGGGCGACCCGGCGAGCATCTATTTGATGGGCGTGGCAAATGAAATCCGCGGCCATGTGGAAAGCATTGCCGGTGGCGTTGAAGATCGCGAGCGAATGGGAGGTAACGGGCAGCTTGCCAATGTGAATCCCGCGTTCACCTGGGTGCGGCTCGCGCAGCGCATCCCCGTGCGGATCGCGATCGACTCCGTTCCACCCGGTGTGCGCCTTGTACCCGGTCAGACCGCTTCAGTGGAAATTCACTCGCGATCCGGTGAGATCGCGGTGAAGCGGAGCCTGCCATGGTGAACGCGCGCAAGCATATTGCCGCCGGCATGTTGATCGCTTTGACGGGCTGTGCGGAGGTGGGCCCGGACTACAAGACGCCGGCCGGTGCGATCGTCAATGCACCCGAAGCCAATGGTGCTTTCGTTGCCGGCACGGCTGCAGCATCTGACGCGCCGCTGCCCGACCACTGGTGGCGTCTTTTCAATGATCCCGTACTGGATGATCTTGTCGAGAAGGCGCTGGCCAGCAACGTGGACCTAAGAGCGGCGGAGGCCAATCTCGAGCGTAGCGATGCGCTGCTTGCCGAGGTTCGCGATGAGCGCGATATACGCGTCGCCGCCGATGCGCAAACCAGCTATACCCAGCAATCCGCCGAGGCGGTGCTTTCGCACGTGGAGCCTCCGCGGCACGGAATCTACAACGTGGGGATCACGATGAGCTACGACCTGGACCTTTTCGGTGGCATCCGTCGTGGCATAGAAGCAGCCTCCGCGCAGAACGAGGCCGTGGTCGCGGCGCGGGATCTTGTGCGGATCAACGTGGCGGCAGAAACAGCGCGCGCTTATGCCGACCTGTGCAACGCGGGCAACCAGATCGAGGTGCTCAAGCGGGTCATATCGGTCCAGCAGCAGAGTCTTGCGCTCACGCGGCAATTGATCGCGCACGGCCGTGCGGCTGCGTACGACCAGGCGCGCCAGCAAGGTCCCATAGAAAGCAGCCGGTCGCAACTTGCGCCCTTAAAGGCGCGCCAGCTCAATGCGGCATTCCGTCTGGCGACACTCATGGGGCAGCCGCCCGAGAATTACGATCGCTCCTTGCTCGCGTGCCGCACACCATTGGCGCTTGGCGTGTTGCTGCCAACCGGCGACGGACGTGCGCTGCTCCGGCGCAGGCCTGATGTGCGTGCTGCCGAACGTTGGCTCGCCGCGTCGACGGCGGAAGTTGGTGTCGCGACGGCGGCGCTCTATCCCGACATCAAGCTGGGTGCTTCATTGGGATCGACGGGCGCGGTCTCGAGCGGCTTTGATCCGTTGACAAACCGGTTCGCCGTTGGTCCGCTTGTCAGTTGGGACTTGCATCGTAGCGCTGTTCGCGATCGAATCTCCGCGGCTCAGGCGCAGACTCGCGCGAGTCTGGCGCACTTCGACAGCACCGTACTCGCGGCCCTGCGAGAAACTGAAACGTCGCTCGACACGTATGCTGGCGCATTGGACCAGTTGCAGCGGCTCAAGGATGCACGCGACCAGGCGTTGGTCGTCAACAGAAGTACGAGCGAGCTTAGGCGAGGCGGGAGAGTAGGGGGCCTGGTCGCGCTCGATGCCGAGCGCACGTGGGTCAATAGCGAGGTCGCGGTGGCGTCGGCGGAGGCGGAGGTGAATAGTGACCAGATTACGATATTTCTGGCGCTTGGCGGGGGATGGCAGTGAGGGGTCGTTCGCACTGTTTTTGAGGGGGGTGGGGTTGGTCTGGGTTTCTGCTGCTTACGGTAGCGCGGGTTTAATGTTAGCCAGGTTGATTTCGTTCGCACTCGGGCGGGGTTTTTAAGGGGCGTGCTACCGGCGGCGGTCCGGGTCAATGCCGGGTTGCTGCTGCGTACGTTGGCGCGGGTTTAATGTTGGCAGTATTTTTTATCACTATTAGCCACTGTGCGTGGCGGCACTTCATTTCTTTGTCCAACGGCGACAAAGAAACGAAGCAAAGAAAACGCCTTTCCACAATCTGTATTAAGTGTCCCCAGCGTGCAGACCACTGCTTTTGGTCCCCGCGTAGCACGGTGCTCGTAAAACCACGGACACTTGAAACCCTCCTTCTCGCGAATCCTGACATCCCCACGCTTCGCCACCAGTGCTCTCGGGCGAGATCGATGGCCCACGGGCCAATATGGCCTCACGTATCTTTACAGGTTTGTGGACTGCGTGATCAGCGCGACTATTGAAGCGAGGGAAGCGCGTGGCGAGTAATACGTTTGGGCGTTACGCCAGAAAAATAATGGAACGCCTCACGCGAGGCGTGAGCAACCGCGCCAGAAACAACTACGTACCCCATAGCTTTTCAGCCAACCGCAAATAGGGGTGAGGCCGTACAAGTTGGCGGGTCCACGGTTCTTGCCCGAGAGCACTGGTGGCGAAGCGTGGGGATGTAAGGATTCGCGAGAAGGAGGGTTTCAAGTGTCCGTGGTTTTGCGAGCACCGTGCTACGCGGGAACCAAAAGCAGAGGTCTGCACGCTGGGGACACTTAATACAGATTGTGGGGAGGCGTTTTCTTTGCTTCGTTTCTTTGTCGCCGTTGGACAAAGAAATGAAGTCCCGCCACGGACAGTGGCTAATAGTGATAAAAAATATAGCCAACATAGAACTCGCGCTAACGTACGCAGTAACAACCCGACCCCGACCCCGACCCCGACCCCGACCCCGACCCCGACCCCGACCCCGACCCCGACCCCGACCCCGACCCCGACCCCGACCCCGACCCCGACCCCGACCCCGACCCCGACCCCGACCCCGACACCACTCCCGCCCCCGCCCCCAGCACGCCCCCCCAAAACCCCGAGTGCCAACGATCCCCCCTCGCGTATATGATCCTGCTAATCCACCGCGCCCCGCGGCGACGCGCCAAAGTCGCCCCCACACCGGCGATATCTCTGCGTGAAAACGCTTAGGAAACGGTCAATGCGACTTAGAGTATTAAAGGGCGTTTTACCCCTGAGCCGCGCAGCGGCCCTCCGCGATGCCCTGGCCGGCGTGGTGCTGGCGTCGATGGATATTCCGCAAGTCCTGGGCTATGCACGCATCGCCGGCATGCCGGCAGTGAGCGGCCTGTATGCCGCGTTAGTATCGCTCGTAGCGTTCGCGGTTTTCGGCGCGTCGCGCCACCTCGTGGTATCCGCCGACTCGGCAACCGCCACCATTTTTGCAAGCCGCTTGTCCACCATGGCGCCAATCGGAAGCGGCGAGTACGTAGCGCTCGCGGGAATGGTAGCGCTCATGACGGCGGCGCTGCTTCTAGTGGCGCGAATCTTCAAGCTCGGGTTCCTCGCTGATTTCCTGTCTCGTACAGTACTCATCGGATTCCTGGCTGGCGTCGGGGTCCAGGTTGGCGTGGGCATGCTGGGCGACATGCTCGGCATTTCGGTGTCGTCGTCCCGTACCGTCGAGCAGCTCGGTGTGATCATGCATCACCTTCCGCAGGTTTTCCTCCCGACGCTTGGTATCTCAGTGCTCGTGGTGGGCTGCATTCTAGGCTTCAAACACCTCCTGCCCCGGCTCCCGGTTTCCATGTTCGCGGTAATTGGCGGGATCGGCGCAAGCTACGCCTACAATTTCTCCGGACACGGTATTGCAGTCATTGGTCCGGTAGCGGGCGGCCTGCCGACCCTAAGCATGCCGGTCGCCACCTGGCCACAGATGCGAGACCTTCTGCCGGTGGTCGCCTCATGCTTTGTGGTGATCATCGCGCAAAGCGTTGCAGCAGGCCGGGGGTTTGCCGAGCGCTATCACGAACCCGTGGATGCCGATGCCGACATTCTCGGCATTGCAGCGGCAAACGCGGTCGCAGCCGTTACCGGCGCGTTCGTCGTCAACGGTAGTCCGACGCAGACCGCCATGGCCGATTCCGTGGGCGCACGTAGCCAGTTTGCGCAACTCGTCTTCGCAGCCGTTGTGGTCGTGGTGTTGTTGTTTCTGACCGGCGCGCTTCAGTATCTTCCGCACTGCGTGCTTGCAGGCATCGTGTTCACGATCGCGATCGGACTCATCGACGTGAAAAGCCTGTACGCGATTTGGCGTGAGAGTCCCGGCGAATTCGCGCTCGCGCTTGTCACGGCCGCTGCGGTGGTGGTGATCGGCGTTGAGGAGGGGATACTCCTCGCAGTCGCGTTGTCGCTGCTGCGCCATGTTCGCCATAGCTATCGCCCGCATACCATGATAATGGCGCCCGACTCCAACGGACATTGGCTGCCCGTGCCCGCGACGCCGGGCACTGAGACGTCGCCGGGTCTGATTGTCTATCGCTTCGGCGCGGATCTGTTCTTCGCGAACGACCATTTTTTTGTCGACGATGTTCGTCGGCTCCTCGACCAGGCTCCGAGCACTGTCCGCTGGTTCGTCGTCGATGCGGCTGCCATTACGGACGTGGACTATTCGGCGGCAAGGACGATTGCCGATTTTTGTGAGGGTCTGAAACAACGCGGTGTTGACGTCATCTTTGCGCGGGTCAATCGGTATCTACGATCGGATATGGATCGACATGGCATTACGGCGGCAATCGGGGAAACACGCATTTTCGGAACACTGCATGCAGCGCTTGCCGCAGTCGATGCAGACTCGTCCGTAGATATAAACAAGGAGCGGTGATACCGCTAAAGGCGGATTTTGGCCCGCCCACAGGCGTTAAGAAAACGCGCGTCGCGAAGGAGCATCGCATTAGTGATCGAAGGAGTAATGTGATGGGTATTGGAAATGGAGATTGTTTATTTGGGCGTGGTCGCGTCTGCGGAAATAAGCCGGAGGCAAGCGTGCAGGAAGCTTTGCGCGCGGCGTCGCAGACTGTCATCCGGCGGTGAAGGCGCTACCTGAATTCAATGTCGCGCGGCGGTATGACGCCCGATTAAAACCTGGTTCCGATTGAGCATATAAATAACAGCGATTCGCAAGAAGCGGTCCGCGCAGCTTTCACTGCTGCGGTGCGTCTGCTCAAAAAGAGTGATAGCCCGAAGGAAGGTAAGCAAAAAAATAAGCAAAAAAAGTCAGCGGATGCCTAGGGGAGGTAGCAATGATCAGGACCGAGCCCAGAATTGTCGTTGCAGCGATTTCCGTTTTTGTCGCGCTAGCCGGAGTAGCCACGGCCCTTCACGGGTTGATCTTCGACGAGCCGCCTCTCCTGCGATGGGGCTCCGTCGCGATCATCGTAGGAGTCACGCTGCTTGTTGTGATGCTCAATCCGCCGGACGAGGAGTGAACACAGCGTAATTCCCGCCGGCGGTGGCGAGCACGCGCTTTTTATTCATCGAAAACCTCGTGCTCGGCTTCAGTCGAGTTGGACTCGATGCATTGCACATGCCAGCGGTCCAGGCGAGCGCCCGGGCCTGAGTCGCGATGCCACGATACTTGTCCGGACTGACTTTCAACCAGACAAGTCGGGTCTTCGAGGTCGAGACCGGTGAGCGCACAAAGCGAATCAGGTGAATCCGGGGCACAGATGAGCGTGGTGCCGGGAGCCGCGCGCATGAGGCCCCAGGACGGCATGTCCACTCCGCTGTGCATTTCCCGCGACCAGTGATGCGTTTTCAGGTCCAGCCAAAGCACGGCAAACGCGTCCGCGTTTGCGGGTTGGTCCAGTTTGATCGTGATACGCATGGTGTCCTCCAGAACATCAGGTGATGGACTTGATGGTGACCTAATAGCCGGTACTGCTGCTCGTGCATGCGGGTGCTTAGTCGCAAAAGCGGCACGGGGCTTCCCAGCCAAGGGCAGGGCCATATTGCTTTGATGCTATTGCTTTAATACGCGCGGTGGCCGAGCCGCAAATTGTGTTCCTGCATTGATGCAGCGTTCGGAACGTTGCGATAACGCTCGGGCATCTATTGGAACGACGCCGGGAGAAAGGGCTAGTCAACAGTATGGCAGAACATAAAGTCCTGCTGGTCGATAACCGCGGCCGGTTACAACGCGGCTAGCACCTGTATCCCTTCGAACAGCAACAGGTCGGCGGTAGCGCTTAAATGGCCGCATCGAAAATTCGCGACTGTCTTCGTCGATGTTTAATGCGTAGTTGAGTTCAAGCGGGGTGCAAGCGCCGGCATTTTGTATCACCATGTTCCAGTGGATTCGTGTCTCGATCGTGTCAGCGTCGCAGCGGCAAGACCTGACTGGATCAAGCGCGAGCGGGCAGCATCAGGTGACATTGGGAGACTCAACATGCGTGCGATGGTTTTTGACGGCAGCGCACCGGTACTGCGTGAGACGAGCGTGCCAGACCCGGTCGCGGGACCAGGACAATTGCTGATCGATGTGCGTGCATGCGGCGTGTGCCGCACGGACCTTCATTTAATCGACGGTGAGCTTCCCGAGCCGAAGCGGCCGGTGATCCCGGGCCACGAAATAGTGGGTACGGTGGCGGCGCTCGGCGAAGGTGTCTCGGGCTTCAGTCCAGGCGACAGGGTCGGCGTGCCATGGCTCGGACACACTTGCGAGCATTGTCCTTTCTGCGCCGCTGACCGTGAAAACCTGTGCGACCAGCCAGGATTCACCGGCTACACGCTCGACGGCGGCTATGCAGAGCGCGTGGTCGCCGAGAGCAGTTATTGCCTGCACTTGCCCGAGCGGTATTCGGATATCGAAGCGGCGCCATTGTTGTGCGCGGGCTTGATTGGCTATCGCACGCTGACGATGGCGGGCGATCCGAAACGGCTCGGCATCTACGGCTTTGGCGCGGCAGCGCATCTTGTTGCGCAGATCGCGCGGCATCAGGGACGCAGCGTCTACGCATTCACGCGCGAGGGTGACACCGTAGCTCAAGCGCTCGCAATGCGGCTCGGCGCGCGCTGGGCAGGAAGCAGCAGCGAAACGCCGCCCGAACAACTCGATGCAGCCTTACTGTTCGCACCGGTCGGTGCGCTGGTCCCCGCCGCGCTAAAGGCGGTGGCGAAGGGCGGCATTGTGGTCTGCGGGGGCATCCATATGAGCGATATCCCGTCGTTCCCTTATTCGTTTCTATGGGGCGAGCGGCGCGTCGTGTCGGTGGCCAACCTCACTCGCGAAGACGGGAGCGCTTTCATGCGCATCGCCAATGAATTCCCGCTCGACGTAGCGACTACGTCCTATAGTCTTTCAGACGCCAACGAGGCACTCACCGATTTGCGCGAAGGCCGCGTGCATGGCGCGGCGGTCCTTGAGGTAGTGCGTGTCTGATCGGTTTCGCATCATGCGTCAGAGCGAAGTCAGCACATCACAGCCACGCCCCCGGGACGTCGGGTGCCGACGATTCATGCGGTGCATCTTCCTCTCCCTCATGCCGCGGGATAAGCAGCACCGGGCGCGTCGACATGCGCAGGAAGCGCTCGGCCACGCTGCCGAGCACGAGCCTGCGCCAGCCACGGCGTCCGTGCGTGCCCATGACCACGAGATCGGCATCGAACGCCCTCGCGGCACGCGTGATCTGCTGCGCGATGTCGTCGCCCACAGGATTGACTTCAAGCACGAGCGTCGTACCCTTGACACCCTCGCGCTGCATCTTCTCGGTAGCATCTGCAATCACGAGCCCACCGTCCTTGACGAAGGCATCGCGCAAGATCGACGGATCGAACGCGGCCCCGGAAAACATCAGCGGCGGCGCATCTACCACATAGAGGGGTTTGAGTTCTGCGTCGTGTTCGCGCGCGAGTTTAAGGGCGGCGTCGAGAGCGCCCGCCGACGTTGCACTGCCGTCGATCGGCACAAGAATGCGTTTATACATGGCTGGTTCTCCGTGGCTCTGTTGCGAAATCAATTCGGGTAGGGTCATCGACTGCAGCGGGGTCCGTAGTGGCGTCAGTGAGGGCGCTTGCGCCGGTCTCGATCGCGTGCTCCCAATCAGAGTGTAGAAGCTGCCGCGCCATACCTGTTGATGCAGATCACAGCGCATTCGATGAAGCTGCGGTGAATGCGGCGCTTCTCGTTCAAATTGTCGCGTTCCGATTCTATTCCTGTGAGCCTTGTCCGATAAGGCCTCGCGCTCAAACCGCAAGCCTCCGCCAAGGAATTACAGCGCCCCGTCTATCGACGCGCGTTTACTTCGGCAATTTCCGAAACACATTTCGCTAACTTCATATTTTACTGGCGAATTTGTTTACCCAGAATGCCATTCATCCCCTGCGCCTTGGCGTCTCATGCATGCACGCATATGGCTCGCGAACATGCGACATCAGACCGGCGGCGCAGCCTCATCGCCCTCAACCATGAGTGAACCATGTCTGAAAACAACTACGACCACGGCCGCCTCAACTTGCCATTCGTCGGTATCTGCACTTTCGGAAAGTCGCCGATCTGTCTCGATTGGGACGCGATCGATGCCGACGTCGCCGTAATGGGCGCCCCCTTCGATTGCGGCACGCAATGGCGGCCGGGCGCACGCTTTGGCCCGCGCTCGATTCGCGAAGCATCGACGCTGTTTTCGTTTGGCCACGGCGGCGCCTACGACTTCGAAGACGACGTCGTCTATCTGCCGACCAATGAAGTGCGCATCGTGGATATCGGCGACGCCGACATGGTGCACACCAACACCGAGAAGAGCCACGCAAACATCGAGTACGGCGTGCGCAAGATCCTCAAGGCCGGTGCGCTGCCGGTGGTGATCGGCGGCGACCACTCGATCAACATTCCGTGCATCAACGCGTTCGAAGGACAGGAGCCGTTTCACATCGTACATATCGACGCGCATCTCGATTTCGTCGATGAGCGGCACGGCGTGCGCAACGGCCATGGCAACCCGTTGCGGCGAGCAGCAGAAAAGAGCGTGGTGTCCGGCATGACCCAGATCGGCATCCGCAACGTTTCTTCGACAGCGCGCGAAGGCTACGCGCAGGCACGCGAGATGGGTTCGGACATCATTTCGGTCCGCGACTTGCGCAGGCTCGGGATCCAGGGCGTACTGGACAGTATTCCGAAGGGCGTGCGCTATTACCTGACGATCGACATCGATGGCTTCGATCCCTCCATCGCGCCCGGAACCGGTACGCCAAGCCACGGCGGCCTGCTGTACTACGAAGGCATGGAGCTATTTGCCGGCCTCGCCGCACAAGGCGACATAGTGGGTATCGATCTCGTTGAAGTTGCTCCCGACTACGACCACTCGGGTTCCACAAGCATCCTCGCCGCACAGTTGATGCTGAACCTCATCGGCCGGGTGATGCACCAGCGCAAGGTCAAGCGCACAGCAATGCGATGACCTGAATACACGCATGACAAGCGACGTCGAAAAAGATATTGGAGGAGATGATGGATACAGTCGTTAAGCAGTACCTTGAGCGCTTCGAAGTGTCTGAAGCAACCCGGCGCTTTCTCGCCAAAACGCACAAGATGTTTATCGGCGGCGAGTGGACGCTTGCCGCCGATGAACAGACCATCGAGGTGATCGAACCGTCGACGGGCGGCTTGATCACGCGCATCCCGCTTGGCACGACGCAGGATCTGGATAGGGCGGTGGCCGCTGCGCGGCGGCAGTTCGACGGCGGTGAATGGCGACGCATGAAACCGCTTGAGCGCGAGCGTCTACTGCATCGCCTTGCCGACCTGATTGAAGTTCATGCGGATGAACTGGCCGAGATCGAATCAATCGACGTGGGCAAGTCCGTCAAACTTGCGCGCGAAGTCGACATTCAGGGGACCATCGATACCTTTCGATACTTCGCCGGCTGGGCCTCCAAGATTCATGGCCGGACCGTGGAGCCGTCGCTCCCGGGCAACTACCTGGCGTACACGCGCAAGGAGCCGATAGGCGTGGTGGGCGCAATCGTGCCGTGGAATTTCCCGCTGCAGACAATGGCCTGGAAACTGGCGGCGGCGCTGGCGGTCGGATGCACCGCAGTCGTCAAGCCGGCCGAGTTGACGTCGCTCTCCACGCTGCGCTTTGGTGAACTCGTGCAGGAAGCGGGCATTCCGGCGGGCGTGGTCAATATCGTGACCGGACGCGGCAGCGTGGTCGGTGCGGCGATGGCAAGCCACCCAGGCATCAACAAGCTGACGTTCACGGGTTCGACGCCGGTCGGCCGCACCGTGGGCCGCACCGCTGTCGAGCAAATCAAGCGCGTGACGCTGGAACTCGGCGGCAAGTCGCCGGTGCTGGTGCTCGACGATGCAGAGGTTGCGGCGGCTGCTCGCGCCGTGGCCAATGGCGTATTTTTCAACTCGGGGCAGGTCTGCGACGCAGGCACCCGTGCCTATGTGCATCGCAGTATTCACGACGCGTTCCTGCAGGAGCTCATCGCCTATACGCGCACGCTGAAGGTCGCACCGGGTCTCGATCCTGACTGTTTCATCGGCCCGCTTGTTTCCGCCGATCAAAAAGCGCGCGTCACGTCCTATATCGAGCTGGGATTGAAGGAAGGCGCCGAGCTTGTCTACGGCGGCGGCAGCGGCATCAGTTCGCCAAGCCCGGGATACTTTGTAGAACCGACCATCTTCGCCCACTGCCGCAACGACATGCGTTGCGTTCAGGAAGAGATCTTCGGTCCGGTGCTGTTGACCGCGCCTTTCGACGACATGGAAGAGGCGCTGACGCTTGCCAATGACTCCCCGTTCGGCCTCGCCGCAGCGATCTATTCAAACGACCTCGGGCGCGTGCATAGCCTGATTCCTCGCCTCAACGCCGGTTCGGTCTATGTGAACGCGCACAGCACGATCGATCCGTCGATGCCGTTTGGGGGCTTCAAGGAATCCGGCTTTGGCAAGGACCTGGGTCCCGAACAACTCGACTATCTGATGGAAACCAAAGCGGTGTGGATTACGTTGCCCTGATCGTTGCGTATGAGCGATCCAGCGATCGGCACTGCAAAAGTGCCGACGTAAAAAAACTACCCGAAACAGGATCACGTTGCGTTCGCAACGTCGTCGTCCCTAACAAGGTCAGGAGACATCGTGCAAATTCAGACAAACACTGTGGCTAGCGCGCCCCCTCACATCGAGAAGCCGGCGGTAGAGTCGCATTCCATCGATTTCATTCCAGAAAACGAACGCACCGACAAGTTGTCGAGTCAGGGTCCTTTCTGGTTCCTTGGTAACTTCACGTTCTTCACGATGACGATCGGCTTTGTCGGTCCGAGCGTAGGGCTGACTTCGTTCTGGACCACCATCGCCGGCACGCTCGGCATCATGTTCGGCACGCTCTTCATGGCCTTTCATGGTTCGCAGGGTCCGCATCTCGGGTTGCCGCAGATGATTCAGTCGCGCGCGCAATTCGGTTACCGCGGGGTGATCCTGGTTCTGCTGGCGACGTTATTTGTGTTCGCCGGTTTCAACATCGTCAATCTCGTCCTGATGATGCAGGGCCTTAAATCGCTGTTTGGATTCAACCCCGTGGCGGTGGCTCTTGTTGTCACCATCCCCGCCACGATCCTGGCGATCCTCGGGCACGACTGGATGCATCGCAGCTTCAAATGGGCGTTGTTCCTTTCCATACCGCTGTACGGATTCGTGACGCTCGCGGTCCTGATGCACTGGATACCCGACGCAGCAGTTGCGCCGGCCGCACCGGGTGCCGCAGCGGTCCCTCCGCTTGGATTCAACTGGACGGGCTTTATTGCGCAGTTTGCCGCGGCAGCAAGCTACAACATCGCTTATGCACCGTACGTGTCGGATTACTCGCGGTATCTGCCGAAGAATACGCCGGGCGGAAAGTTGATCGCCGTGGTCTTTCTGGGTGCTTCTTTGTCAGGCGCATGGATGATTGCGGTGGGTGGCTGGCTTGCCGATCATCTGCACGCAACCGATGTGCTCGTCGCGTTGAACCAGGCGGGGATGGCCCTTTCTCCGCGCCTTGGCACGATAGTCGTGATGGTGACAATCCTGGCTTTTCTGCCCGTGATTGCGATGAACATCTATAGCGCGAAGCTGACGGTGCTGACGAGCGTCGACTCCCTGATCCACATCAAGCCGACACGCCGCAGTCGCGTCATCGCGATAGGCTTCGTGGTCCTGTTGCAACTCGGCGTGGCGATCGGCATTGAAAATACCGGGAAAGGCCTCTCGGTGCTTGGCATCTATCTGGTCGTGATGCTGTATTTCCTCGTGCCCTGGACGGCGGTCAATCTGACGGACTACTTCTTCGTTCGCCGTGGCCGTTATGCCATCCCGCACTTCTTCATGCCCAAAGACAACATTTATGGCGCCTGGGGCATTCGCGGCATTGCTTCCTATGCGATTGGATTCGCCAGCATGATTCCGTTCTTCTATGTCTACGACGGCGTGGAGCAGCGCGAAGTGTTTGTCGGTCCGCTGGCCCGAGCGCTCGGTAATATCGATGTTGCATGGTTGGTAGGACTGATTGTTTCGGGTGTCGTCTACTACTGGATGACACGCTCGCTCGACCTGCAGCTTGAGGACGCCGTGATTCGTCACATCGAGAAAGTTTCACCGCAATACACGACTGGAAACAAGCAGGCGAGGATGTTCGTCAAGCCGCGTCAGAGCACGTCAGAAGGGAGGCAAGCATGAGCGCACAACACATTTCCGATCATGGGTCGACACAACCACACCAGGTCGACTACATCATCGTCGGGGCAGGGTCTGCTGGTTGCGTGCTCGCGAACCGGCTGAGCGAAGACAAGGACGTCACCGTGTTGTTGCTCGAATGCGGCGGCAGCGACCGCAGCGTCGTGATCCAGATGCCGAGCGCGTTCTCGATCCCGATGAACACCACGAAGTACAACTGGCGTTACGAAACCGATCCGGAACCCTATCTGGATGGGCGCCGGATTCACTGCCCACGCGGCAAGGTGCTGGGCGGCTCTTCATCGATCAACGGTCTCGTCTATATCCGCGGCCACGCGTACGACTTCGACGAATGGGAACAACTCGGCGCGAAAGGCTGGGGCTATCGGAATTGTCTGCCGTACTTCCAGCGCGCCGAAAACTATAAGTTCGGCGGCGATGACTATCGCGGCGCAGCCGGACCGCTGCACACGAACAACGGCAACAACATGGCCAATCCCCTGTATGGCGCGTGGGTTGAAGCGGGCGTGCAGGCGGGATACATCAAGACCGATGACTGCAACGGACACATGCAGGAAGGCTTCGGCGCGATGCACATGACAGTCAAGGATGGTGTGCGCTGGTCCACTGCCAACGCCTATCTGCGCCCCGCCATGGACCGCCCGAACCTGAGCGTGGTGACCAACGCGATGACGCGCAGGATCGTGATGGAAGGCAAGCGCGCGGTGGGCGTCGTCTATGAGAGCGGCGGCCAGAGTCACACGGTGGGTTGTACGCGCGAGGTGATCGTATCGTCCGGGCCGATAGGCTCGCCGCATCTGTTGCAACTGTCGGGCATCGGACCCGGCGGTGTGCTGGGGAAAGCGGGCATTTCCGTGACGCACGATCTGCCGGGTGTCGGGGAAAACCTGCAGGATCACGCTGAGATCTACATCCAGTTCGCCTGCAAGCAGCCCATCACGCTCAACAGCAAGATGGACCCCTTCAGCAAGTTCATGATCGGATTGCGTTGGCTCTTATTCAAGGACGGTCTTGGCGCGAGCAATCACTTCGAGGCTGGCGGTTTTATCCGCTCTCAAGTGGGGTTGCGCTGGCCCGACATCCAGTTCCACTTCCTGCCGGCGGCAATGCGCTACGACGGCAACAAGCCGATCAAGGGGCATGGCTTCATGGTGCTGACCGGACCGAACAAGCCCAAGAGCCGCGGCTATGTGCGGGCGCTTTCTCCCGATCCTTACGTCCATCCGCAAATCCTGTTCAACTACCTGCAGCGCGAAGAGGACCGTGACGGCTTCCGTCGCTGCGTGCGTCTCACGCGCGAGATCATCGGACAGCAGGCAATGGATCCCTACCGTGACGGTGAAATCGCGCCGGGACCGGAGGTTCGCACCGACGCGCAGATCGACGCTTTCGTGCGCAAGAATCTTGAGAGCACCTATCACCCGTGCGGGTCATGCCGCATGGGAGAGGACGATATGGCGGTGGTCGATTCGCAACTGCGCGTGCGAGGCGTGCAAGGACTACGCGTGGTTGATTCATCCGTGTTCCCAAGCGAGCCGAACGGCAATCTCAACGCGCCCACCATCATGCTGGCCGAGCGTGCAGCCGATCTGATCCGTGGCAGGCGGATGCTGCCGTCGTCGGACGCACCGGTCGGTCTTGCTGAGAACTGGGACACGCAGCAGCGCAGCCGGGCTCCTGAGAGGAAAGTAGACGTTTGATCGATCTCGCTGCGGGCGCTTGGCCACGCGGACTTGAGATGAGGCATTGAGATGGTAATTTAGCCGGTAAACTGGTTGGCTGACGAGGCTCCCGCCGGAGTTTCCACGCTGTGAGGATGTCATGCAAATCCAGGATACCGATCTCAAGCTGCTGCGCATCTTCGAAACCATTGTCCGCTGCGGCGGCTTCGCTGCGGCGCAGGCGATGCTTAACATCGGCGCGTCGAGCATCAGCGAATACATGTCTCAACTGGAAGCGCGGCTCGGCATGCGGCTGTGTGAGCGCGGCCGGGCCGGCTTCCGCCTGACGGATGAGGGGGTGGAACTACATGCCGCCGCGCAACGGCTGCTCGGCGCCGTCGATACTTTTCACATGGAAGCCGGCGCGCTGCGCAACCAACTGCACGGCGTGCTGCGCTTCGGCATGATTGAAGCGACACTGACGGACAAGTGCTCGCCGTTGCCTGTTGCAATCCGCACCTTCGGGCAGTCCGCGCCGGATGTCCACCTGCAGGTCCAGGTCGAGACGCCGATGAGCATGGAGCAACACGTGCTGGATGGCCGCTTGCATCTGGCGATCGGTCCATTTCCAACCCAGCTTCCCGGGCTAAGCTACACGCCGCTTTATCGTGAAGAGCAGGGGTTGTATTGCGCGTCGACGCATCCGCTCTTTGCGCGTGCCGATGGTCCGGTTGCATCGTCCGATCTGCGGGATTTCAAGCTTGCGGGCCGCCCGTATCTCGGGACGCGGGAGATAGAATTGCTTGGCATGCAACTGGCGGCAGCATCGGTCGACAATGTGGAAGGTCGCGCGATGCTGATTCTTTCCGGCAACTACATCGGCTTTTTGCCGCCGCATTACGCGCAACCCTGGGTTGAAGAAGGGCTATTGCGGCGCGTAGATCCCAAGCGCTATGCAACGCATCTGGATTTTCGCATCATCGCGCGACGCGGCAATGAATCCGCACGCGTGTTGCGGGTCTTTGTAGAGCACTTGCTGGCGGCTGCGGAGGTAACGAAGGGCCTGACTTAGTGCAGCAACAAGCCAGCAGCAATGCAGCAAGCGAGGCCATTTTATTTTCGTTTGCAATGCATACCAATCCCGTTTATTCTCCGCATTGTTCTACACGACTTAGTGGGAGAGACCACGCATAGCATACGCGTGGCGCCGATGGAGCAACCGCCCCGGAAACTCTCAGGCCAAAGGACCGCTAAGTCAGAACATCTGGAGAGTGGCGCGATTAAGCGCCCACCGAAGGGGATCTCTCGCTAGGCAACTAGCAGGGTGAAGCTCTCAGGTACCAAGACAGATGGGGCGTAACCGCCGTTATTCGGCGTCTTAAACGCACATCTGGAACTGCTATGTCCCATATCGCCATCATCGGCGCCGGCATTACCGGCGTCACCACCGCCTATGCGCTCGCCGAGCGCGGCTTCGACGTCACCGTCATCGATCGCCATCGTTATGCGGCAATGGAAACCTCGTTTGCGAACGGCGGTCAGCTATCAGCGAGTAATGCCGAGGTATGGAACAGCGCCGCGACCGTTTTGAAAGGCATCCGCTGGATGCTCGTACGCGATGCGCCTCTGCTTTTGAATCCCTATCCGACGTGGCACAAGTATTCATGGATGGCCGAGTTCATCGGACAGATCCGGAACTATCGTGGCAACACGATTGAGACGACTCGTCTCGCGATCGAATCCCGACGCCACTTGTTCGCGATTGCCGAACGTGAAAACATCGAGTTCGATCTCGAGCGTCGCGGCATTCTTCACGTGTATCACGACAGCACGAGCTTCGATGCAGCCGCCCGGGTCAATCAACTGCTGCAGGCGGGCGGACTGGATCGTCATGCGGTCACGAGCGACGAGATCAAACGGATTGAGCCTGCGATGACCGGGCGCTACCACGGCGGGTTCTTCACGCCCTCGGATTCGACCGGCGACATTCACAAGTTCACGCGCGGACTGGCCGATGCCTGCGCGCGCCGGGGCGTCAAATTCGTGCACGATGCGACCATCGAAGCCATCGACCGGGCAGGCGGACAGTTCGATGTTTCCATCAGCATGAAGGCAGGTCTGACCGATCCAGCGGCACAGCGTGGCGAGCCGGACAAGCTTCGCTTCGACGGGCTGGTCGTGTGCGCGGGGGTGAATAGCCGGCACTTTGCGGCGATGCTCGGCGACCGGGTCAACGTTTACCCTGTCAAAGGCTATTCGATCACCGTCGGTCTTGACGATGAACAGAGCCAGGAAGGTGCGCCATGGGTCAGCTTGCTCGATGACGCCGCGAAGATCGTCACCAGCCGGCTTGGCGCGAATCGATTTCGGGTGGCGGGAACGGCGGAATTCAATGGGTTTAATCGTGACATTCGGGCGGATCGTATCCAGCCGCTGGTCGATTGGACGCGCCGTCATTTCAGCGCGATTGATACGTCCAGAGTGGTGCCGTGGAGCGGCCTGCGGCCGATGTTACCCAGCATGCTGCCGAAGGTTGCGGCGGGAAGGCAGCCAGGCGTGTACTACAACACCGGACACGGCCATCTCGGATGGACCCTGTCGGCCGCGACGGCGCAACTGGTAGCCGGAATGGTCGCGCGGTAAAACCCGGCGGTTCTCTCGAATCGCCGGAAATTCCTGGAAGCTCAAAAAGACGGTTTTCGTCGAGCCGTGCTTGGGCGTCAAGCACGGCTCCCGGAGAAACTCGTTTCAGACCTTCACGACAGAAGCCTGATAGATCTCGTCGACGGACGCCGCCAGCGTTGCGTCGAACTCGCTGTCGCTCATCTGCTGCTTGAGCTCGTTGATCAGGGCCCGGGAGAAGCTGGCGATCATCCCATGATTTCTCGCGAGGCGCTTGCAGGCGTCGGTCCGCGTGTAGCCGCCGGAGAGCGCTACCACCCGTGCAACACGCGGGTGTTCGATCAGCGGAAGATACGTATCCGCAATCTCGGGGATGGTCAGCTTGAGCATGACGCGGCGACTTTCCGGCAGGGCGTCGAGGCCTTTGGTCAGTTCCGCGAGGAGGAGGGCTTCCGCGCCCTTTTTGTCCGGACTAGCGATCAAAACCTCGGGTTCCAGAATCGGCATGAGGCCGTGCGAGTCGATTTGCGCGGCCAGTTCGAACTGCTGCTTCACAATGGCCGCGATACCTTCGGGCGAACTCAGGTTGATGACCGAGCGCATCTTGGTACCGAAAATTCCGAGCTTTGCCGCGCGGTCGAGCAGTGCATCCAGCCCGGGTATCGGCTTCATCAGACGAACGCCGTCCGCTTCCGCTTCGAGGCCTTTATCGACCTTCAGGAAGGGAACGACACCCCGGTCTTCCCACAGGAACGCTGGAACCGGTTTCCCTTGCGCCTGTCCGTCCATGGTCGCTTCGAACAGTATGGCCGCGATGATCTTTTCGCCGGTAAAGGCAGGTGCGGTGATGATGCGGACCCGCATTTCATGCATCAGCTTGAACATGTCGGCGTCGCCGCTGTACGCGTTTTCCGGGATTCCATATTGCTTCAATGCGCCAGGGGTTGACCCGCCGCTCTGGTCAAGGGCAGCGATAAACCCCTGCTTTTCACACATTTGCGTCAGCATCTTGTCATTGGCCACGAACATTTCCCTCTTTCAACAACCGAACACCGGACCCATGCGTATCTGATCCGGACCCTTTGCTTACAAATCAACAAGTGTACTGGTATTGGCGCGTCGACCTCTCAAAAACCAGGCGATGGCGCATGATCGTTCGCTTGGGGCCGCATGACGCCGGCCCCCGCTTGCCACTCGGTGCCACTCGGTGCCATTCGGTATGTTAGCCGAATGATTCAACGTGATTCCAACTGCCTGCGCGGGAACGGCACGATCGCGCTCGCGACAGCCGGGTTGGGCAACGCCCAAATGGTGGCGGAGTGGCAGTATGGGCGCTCAGTCTCGCTGACCTGTGTGTCCGGCGAAAGGCACCCGCCGAACGCGTTCTGCCCGAAGCTGAGTTCACCACTCTGCTCCGCCGGCCGAGTTAACCCAAGCCGTTTCATGCTTCACTCGCGGCGCCTCGATTACATCCGATGTAATTGGCGGACCGCACCGACGCCTCTACTCTCTGGCTGTCGCGCTACCAACCCGGTGGCGCTCATCGTCAAGGAGATACTATGTCGATCTATCCCGTTCATACAATCGAGTCAGCCCCCGCGCAGTCGATGCCCATCCTGCGGCAACTGCAACAGACGTTCGGTCTGATCCCGAACATTGCAGGCGCGATGGCCACTTCACCGGTCCTGATCAATGGGTTCATAGGGCTGTTCGAGCGCGTGCATGCGAGCAGTCTTACGGAGGCGCAGATCCAGACCCTGCTGTTGACTAATGCGGTCACGAACGCCAGCGAGTGGGCGGTCGCATTTCATACCGCGCTCGCGCTGAAGCAGGGTGT